>CAWFKH010000001.1:0-654889 GCA_963816355.1 uncultured Gemmatimonadales bacterium
CCGCGTTCAGCCTGCTGGCAATCGGGCCGGTGTTCGGGATCGTGGCCATGGCGCGGCTGCAGGACATGCGTCTTGCGACAAGCCCGGAGGTCGTTGAGAGCGGCGTGTCCTAATCCAGGCGGCGGTCAATGCCGTCCGGGCACCGGCCATCCACCCCGCGAGCACGAGCCGGCCACGCCGCTTCCACCAGGACGCCTCCCCGCGCGGAGCGTCCACGCGCCGCGCCGTCACCCCCAGCGACGCGATCGCCCGCTTCGCCTCGATCTGCCGGGCCTCGGCGGCGCAGCCCAGCCCCTCCACTGCCTGCCGGCGGCCCGAAAGCGGGGCGGGCGGCGGAAACGCGACGGCGCCATCCGCCCGCCGCGGGGGCCGCGGCCTTCAGCCGCTGCCGCACCGGGACAGAGCCGCACGGATCACCGCGACGGTGGGGGCGCCGTCCGCCCGGCAGGCCATGGCCATGCTGGCTCCGTCCGCCCCCGTGACATCCTCCCCGTCCACAAGGACCGTCGGGGACCCGAATCGACGGAACCGCTCGGGCGTGCTTTCCTCGGAGAGGTTCCACTCCTGCCAGGCGTCGTCCGCTCCCGAAGCGCCCGTCGCCGCCCGCAGGTTGGCCCGCGCCTTGTCGGCGTTGGGACAGCCGTCGAAGTACACCAGCTCGACCGTGCGATTGCCCATGATCGCTCCCATGATTCGCTGCGTCCGTCGGACAGGCTGTCGAGGATCGGGTACGCGCGTGTCTGCTCGTTCGCGGCGCACGCCCGCACGCGTGGACCGTCATGCCGTAAGATAGACCCCGTACCATACCACGGAGTCAAGGGGTGCGTCGGTCGTTGTGAAGGAGGTCGCGCTGCGCACGGGCGGCGGCTTCGCCACGTGCTCTCGTACACGGCCCTCTCGCTCTCGAGCACCCGGACGGCCCGGCCGGAGCGCGATGATCAGTGGCCCGTGCCCAGCCGCGGGCCACCGTTCACCCGCCAGCGGATGTTCGCGAGCAGCACCACGTGGTCGGCGCGCAGCGCGTCGTAGCCCTTCCCGAAGCCGGTCGAGATCCACAGCTCGTCCGCCGCGCGGAACTCGACGCCGCCGGTCCAGCCCGTCGTCGGCGCGGCGCCGCCCACGGGATCGCTGTTGTGCTCCAGCTCGAGGAAGGCGTTGACGACGGCGCTGCCGAAGACGGCGCGCGCGCCGGTCCGCCACGCCGTCGCCGCGTCGACCGTGTCGATCCCCGCGCGGTGGTCGAGCCGCGTCTGCACCATGAGCTGACCGTCCGCCGTGAGCGGCAGCGCGAGCGCGGCCCAGCCGCTGATGCCGCTCCACGCGCCGGCGCTCAGCACCGACTCCCTCAGCCGCACGCCGGACGCGAGCGCGACGGAGAGGCTGCTCCCGTTCCAGTGGCGGTCCAGCCACCTGCGGCGCAGCTCCGCGTTGCCGCCCGCGGCGCACGCCCGCACCGAAGCGTCCGTCGCCTCCGCGCTCGCCATGTTGCACGCCACGAGCACGGCGCGCAGCGAATCGCGGAAGGCGCGGTCCGCCATCGGGTCGCTGCGGTCCAGGATCGTCGTCCGCAGCCCGAACGCCAGGTCCGTCGAAGCGCTGTCGCCCGACGCGCGCGCCGACGCCGCCGACACCGACAGGTTCGCCAGCATGTACTTCAGCGTGTGACCGTACTGCGACGCCGGGATCGAGACACCCGGGATCCACGGCCACGGCGCCGCCTCCACCGCGAAGCCCTGCCGGAAGCGCCCCTCCGCGTCGATCCCGTTCAGCAGGCCCACCCCGAACTCGCGCGCCGTCGTGGGCCGCTCCACCTTCGTCGGTGAGACGTCGAGGTAGGTGAACGCCGGCGACTGCGGCACCGCGTACGCCTGCTGCGCCGCCGCCGCGGCCGGGAACGCGAGCGCGCCGAGCGCGCCGAGCAGGCAGAGCCCGCCGAGCGGCCCGAGCGCGCCGAGCATGCCGAGCGCGCCGATCGGCCCGAGCATGCCGAGCGCGGCGCCCCTATTCGTCGTCATCGAGCTCGACCTCCCGGCTGCGGAGGGCCACGCCGTCCTCGTCCGTCCTGCCGCGCTCCTCGAAGCGGCCGCCAGTCAGCGTGTCGCCATCCTGTGAGAACGCGACCGACGCCTTGATCGGCGTGTCCGGGTTGCCGGCGAAGATCATCCGGTATCGGACCGCCGTCCCGGCCGGCACCGGCCCCAGCCGGTAGCGGTGCGCGGTGGCGTGCACGTCCTCTTCGTCCGTCCCCCTCGCGAACGGGGTCCAGGAGCCGCCCGGCGGCTTCTGCCAGAGCACGTACGACACCGCCTGCGGCGAGTCCAGCGAGATCTCGACGTCGACCGGCTTCGCCGCAGCGAGCGTCAGCGGGGTCATGGCGCCTCCCTTCGGGTGGACCGCGCGTATGAGCGGCGTGGCGGGCGATCGCCGCGGCGGATAACGTGGGCAGGGGCAGGACGCCTACCATGCCGCCGGCGCGCCCCGCCGGTCAAGGATCTTTCGCCGACCTGCACTGGTAGTCCTGCCCGCGTCGGTCATGGCGGACACCGCAAGCGACCGCGCCGTTCCGTAGGGATCCGCCCCACGCACCGTGGGGGTTTTTCTCATCCCGCCACGGCACCTCTCCGACAGCAACTCCACCCGCCCCGCCGCAGCGTAGGTAGGTCGGGACACTCTCGCAGGGGGAGGAACATGCTCGGCTCACGAGCCGGTCGTGCGGCGTCGATGCTGCGGCTGCTCCTGCCGCTGCTGCTGGTCGGCGGCGGTTGCAGCGACGCGACCGCCCCCCAGGACAGCGTCTACGCGAGTCGTTTCGAGAGCGTCTGGCGCCGCTTCGACGAGACCTATCCGTATTTCGAGTACAAGAACATCGACTGGGACGCGGCGCACGCGGAGTACGCGGCGCGGGCGGAGGCGGCGACGTCGCAGCAGGAGCTCGTCGGCGTGCTCCTCGACATGCTCGCCCCGCTGCGCGACCTCCACGTCAACCTGTTCCGCCCGGACGGCGCTCAGATGCCGACCTACCGGCCGGACGTCGCGATCAACTGGGACCACGACACCTGGCTGAGCTACATCGGCACGACCCGCTGGCACCAGGCCTCCGGCTCGACCTGGGGCTGGGGCCGCTTCGGCGACGTCGGCTACATCGTCATCGGCGACTGGAGCGACGCGCACGTGCAGGCGACGGCCGTCGACGTCGCGCTCGACAGCCTGCGCGACAACCGCGCGATCATCATCGACATCCGCCCCAATCCCGGCGGCAACAGCTCCATCGCCTTCGCGGTCGCCGCCCGCTTCTCGGCGACGGCGTGGACCGGCATGTACGTCCAGTACAGGAACGGCCCGGCCCATGGCGACCTCGGCCCGCTCACGCCCGAGACGATCTTGCCGCGCGGCCCCTGGCAGTACCTCAAGCCGGTCTTCCTGCTCGTCGGCCGCGGCGACGCCAGCAGCAGCGAGGGCTTCATCTCCGCCATGCGCGAGCTCCCGAACGTGCGCATCCTCGGCGACACGACCGTCGGCGCCACCGCCAACCCCGCCTTCTACGACCTCGGCGAGGGCTGGCAGTACGCCGTCTCCCGCTGGATCGGCTACACCGCCGACAAGCAGATCATCGAGTGGAACGGCATCGCCCCCGACGAGGTCGTCCCCTGGACACCCGCAGACTTCACCCGCCACTACGACCCCATCCTCGAGCGCGCCCTGAGCGAAGCCGGCGGACGCGCCGTCAAACCCGCCGCCCCCCCAGACCCCTGACCCCAGACCCCAGACCCCAGACCCCAAACCCCAGACCCGCGCCGCGCCCCAAGGCGCGCGCCCCCCCTGACCCCTGACCCCAGACCCGCGCCGCGCCCCAAAGGCGCGCGCCCCCCCAGACCCCCGAACCCCAGACCCACCCCCAGACCCCCTCCGCAGACCCCAGACCCCTAAACCCAACCGCGCCACGTGGATGCACCCACGCAGTCGGGCACCCCCCTACAACCACCACCCTCTTTCCCCACCCACATTTCCGGCTTCCTCCCACAGATCCACCCCCTCTCATCATTTAGCATATCCCTGTGCACATATCGGACAAGGGACGACCCATGATCTCACGAACGGCTGAACACGCGCTCCGCGCCACGCTCTTCCTGGCACGACACCAGGGAGGACGGCCGGTGCCGGTCGCGGCGATCGCGACCGCGCTGGACGCGCCCGCGAACTACCTCGGCAAGACGCTGCAGACGCTGGCGTCGGCGGGGGTGCTGGACAGCCAGCGCGGGCCGGGCGGCGGGTTCCGCCTGGCGCGGGCGGCCGACGCCATGACGGTCGCGGACGTGATCGGCGTGGTGGAGGAGCCGAAGGGATCGGGGATGTGCCTGCTGGGCGACCAGCGGTGCTCCGGCGTCGCGCCGTGCGCCGCGCACGTGCGGTGGGAGGCGGCGCGGCGGGAGGCGGCGGAGCCGTTCCGGCGAACGACGATCGCGGACCTGCTGGCCGCGGCGAACTGAACGAACGAGAGAGGGGACGACGATGAGTCGCAAGATGCGGATTTTCGGAGCGGCCGTGACGATGGCGGTCCTGGTGGGCGGCTATGCCGCGGCGAAGAGCGTCGGCTCCGCGGGCGCGGGTGAGGCGTGGCTCGCGGCGCCGTCGCTGCCGGAGGTGAAGGGTGAGGTGGTGGAGCAGCTTGCGGCGCCGCCGGCGGTGCCGGCCCCGATCGACCGCGACTACGCCACGAAGGTGGTGGTGAACCTGGAGACGGTCGAGAAGACGATGCGTCTGGCGGACGGCGCCGAGTACGCGTTCTGGACGTTCGGCGGCACCGTGCCCGGCCCGATGATCCGGGTTCGCGAGGGGGACCTGGTCGAGCTGCACCTGAAGAACGCGTCCACCAGCACCATGCCGCACAACATCGACATGCACGCCGTGACCGGGCCGGGCGGCGGCGCGGTCGCGACGGTGACGCAGCCGGGGCAGGAGAGCGTGGTCACGTTCCGCGCGCTGAAGCCGGGCCTCTGGGTCTACCACTGCGCGATCCCGGGCATGGTCGCCACGCACCTCGCCAACGGCATGTACGGCGCGATCCTGGTCGAGCCGAAGGCGGGCCTCGCGCCGGTCGACCGCGAGTACTTCGTGATGCAGGGCGAGGTCTACACGAAGGAGCCGTTCGGCACGCCGGGGCTCGAGCACTTCGACTTCCAGAAGGCGCTCGACGAGAACCCGACCTACGTCCTCTTCAACGGCGCGGTCGGCGCGCTCACCGGCGACGCCGCGCTGCAGGCGAACGTGGGCGACCGCGTCCGGCTCTTCGTCGCCAACGCCGGGCCGAACCTCGTCTCGAGCTTCCATGTGATCGGCGAGATGTTCGACAACGTCCACGTCGAGGGCGGCACCCTCGTCAACCACGACGTGCAGACCACGCTGATCCCCGCGGGCGGCGCCGCGATCACCGAGTTCCGCGCGGACGTGCCCGGCACCTTCCTGCTCGTCGACCACTCGATCTTCCGGGCGATGCACAAGGGCGCGCTCGCCCAGCTCAAGGTGGAGGGTCCCGCCGTGGCGTCGATCTACAATCCCGGCAAGGCCGCGGTCGGACAGTGAGCCTCCATGCGACGAGGCGCGCCGCGCGCTGCGCGGCCGCCCTCCTCGTCCTCGCCGCCGCGCCCGCTCGGGCACAGACGACCCCGCCCGCCCGGGCGAGACCGCCGGCGGAGGCGAGACTGCCGGCGGGCGACTCCGCGGCGGCCGGAGCGATCGAGCTGGGCGGGCAGCTCCGCCCGCGCTTCGAGAGCCGCTCGAACGCGCCCGGCGCCGCCGCCTTCACGTCCATGCGGACGCGCATCCACGCCGCCGTCGCTCTCGCGGACGTCGCGAAGCTCTTCGTCCAGGTACAGGACGTCCGGTTCTGGGGCGGCGAGACGAACACGCTGACGGACTTCACCGCCGACGCCTTCGACCTGCACCAGGCGTACGTCGACCTGGGCACGAGCACCGTGCTCCGCGTCGGCCGCCAGGAGGCCTCGCTGGGAGGGCAGCGGCTCGTCGGCGCCGTGGACTGGGCGCAGCAGGGCCGCGCCTTCGACGGGCTCCGCCTCCGCACTCCCCTCGCCGCCGGTTTCGCGCTCGACGCGTTCGCCTTCCAGCTCGCGGAGTCCGCGGCGGCACCGCAGACGGCCGACGCGTCGCTGCTCGGCGCCGTCGTCGCCCTGCCGTCCGCCGCCTCGCTCGCGGCGCAGGCGTACGTCCTGAACGACCGCGCCGGGGCAGGCACCGATCGCGCCACGCTCGGCGCCCGCGCCGCCGGCGACGTCGCAGGCTTCCCCTACCGCCTCGAGGGCGCGTACCAGACCGGCCGCCACGCCGACCGCGACGTCGCCGCCTACCTCGTCGCGGCGCGCGTGGGCCACGCCGTAGGCGGCCGCGCCGCCGTCACGCTGTGGTACGACTACCTCTCCGGCGACGCCGATCCCGCCGACGACACCGAGCGCGTCTTCGACACGCTCTTCGCCACCAACCACAAGTTCTACGGCTACGCCGACCTCTTCACGGCGATACCGGCGCAGACCGCCGGCCACGGCCTCCAGGACATCGCGCTGAAGACGTCGCTGCGGCCGGCGCCCGCGCTCACGCTCGGCGCCGACCTGCACGCCTTCCGCGCCGCGGCCTCCGCCGGCCTGCCCTCCTCCCGCTACGGCGAGGAGCTCGACGTGACGGCCGCCTGGCGCTGGCGTCCGCCCCTCGCCCTCTCCGCCGGCGTCTCCGGCGTCGCCCACGGCCCCGCGCTCCCCGCCGTCGGCGGCCCCGCCCGCGACTTCGCGTTCGTCTACCTGATGCTCGACGCCACCTTCTGAGGAACGCGAGCCGGGACCCCCAGACCCCCGTACCCCAGACCCCCCGCAGACCCCCTCCGCAGACCCCAGACCGATCGAACCGCAGCCGATCGCAGAACCCACCCACCCCCCTAGCCCCCCGCCCCCTCCGCCCGCCTCTCCTCCCTCAGCCCCGCCAGCGCACCCGTCCATCGAACCATCTCATCCAGCATCGCCCGCGCCGCCTTCTCCTGCACCTCGCCCGGCCGAAACTCCCCGCTCCCGGCGTCGATCAGCTTGGCGAAGAACGGCACCGACACCGCCTCGAACATGGGCACGATCTTGAGTGTCGTCGCGATCATCTTGATCATCTGGACCGAGCGCGTGCCGCCGGAGACGCCGCCGTAGCTGACGAAGCCCATCGCCTTGTACGCCCACTCGTGCACGAGGTAGTGCAGCGCGTTGATGATCGCGGCGGGCGGGCCGTAGTCGTACTCCGGCGTGACGACTACGAAGGCGTCGGCGCGGTCCACCACCTCGCTCCACGCCCGCGTGTGCGCGTGTTCGTAGCGCCGCAGCCGCGGGTGGCGCGGCTCGTCGAAGAGCGGCAGATCGACCACGGCGAGGTCGACCCGTTCGACGTCGAAGCCGCCGTGCAGCCGCGCGCGTTCCATGAACCAGTCCGCGACGAGCGGTCCCTGCCGCCCCTCGCGCGTGCTGGCGACGATCACCTCCAGATGCGGCATCGCTGCCTCCCCTCCTCCGGTCTCGCTCCTGTTTCCGCGCGACCGGCGTGCACGATCCGGACCCCCGCCGGGCCGCCGTGCCGGCGCGTTCGGCGCTCGGCGTCCCTTGCCGACATCGTCTCCGCCCGCGTATCGTGCCGCTCCCACCCGTGCCATGCCGACCGAACCCGCGAGGAGCCGATGAACACGTTCCGCATCGCAGCCCCGCTGCTGCTGCTCGCCGTCGTCGCGCCCGCCGTGCGCGCCCAGGAGCGGAGCGCCCCGAGCTCGGGCGACCGCCTCCAGCTCGCGCAGTACCTCGATCTCGAGGGCATATCCCAGCCGCGGCTCTCACCCGACGGCCGCCGGATCGTCTACACGCGGCGGTGGATCGACAGGGAGAACGACCGCCGCGAGTCCTCGCTCTGGATCGTGGACGCGGACGGCGGCCGCAACCGCTTCCTCGTCGACGGCAGCGACGCGCACTGGTCGCCGGACGGAACGCGCATCGCCTACCTGGCGGAAGGCGAGCCGTCCGGGACGCAGGTCTTCGTGCGCTGGATGGACGCCGAAGGCGCCCGCACGCAGGTCACGCGGCTGACGGAGTCGCCGTCCGACATCGCGTGGGCGCCCGACGGCAAGGCGATCGCCTTCCGCATGCTGGTGCCGCAGAAGAACGCCTGGAAGGCGGAGGGCGCGGTCTCCGCGCTGCGGCCGGCCG
Source organism: uncultured Gemmatimonadales bacterium (assembly GCA_963816355.1). Lineage (GTDB taxonomy): Bacteria > Gemmatimonadota > Gemmatimonadetes > Longimicrobiales > RSA9 > CAWFKH01. The sequence goes on from CAWFKH010000001.1 coordinate 8,235, forward strand.
GCGCGAAATGGACCGACGCGCCGCGCATCGTCGATCGCCTCCGCTACCGCCAGGACCGCGTCGGCTACCTGCGCGACGGCTACCACCACGTCTTCGTCGTCTCCGCCGACGGCGGCACGCCGCGCCAGATCACCGATGGCGAGTTCGACGACGGCGCGCCCGAGTGGGCGGGCGACGGCGCCGCGATCTTCTTCTCCGGCCTGCGCGAGCCGGACGCCGAGTACGCCTGGCGCGAGTCCGAGATCTACGCCGTCGATCCCGCCGGCGGCGCCGTGCGCCGCCTGACGCACCACCCGGGGCCGGACCGCGGTCCGGTAGTGTCGCCGGACGGGCGCTTCGTCGCCTTCACGGGCTTCGACAGCACGGACGCGACGTGGCAGGACGCCGACCTCTACGTCATGAGCGCCGACGGCACGGGACGACGCACGCTCACCACCGGCCTCGACCGCTCTCCCGCCGACGTGCGCTGGGCCGCCGACGGCGCCGGCCTCTACTTCGACGTCGACGACGCCGGCTCCCGCAACCTCTACTTCGTGCCGCTGCGCGGCGGCGCGCCGCGGCCCCTCACCCGCGGTGCGCAGATCCTCGCCGTGAGCGACGTCGGCCGCGGCGTCGGCGTCGGCACCGTCAGCACGCCGCGCTCGCCGGACCGCCTCGTCGCCGTGGACCTGAAGTCCGGCGCGCTCACGCCGCTCGTCGACGTCAACGCCGACATCCTCGCCGGCAAGCGGCTCGGCGATCTCGAGGAGATCCGCTACCCCTCCAAGGGCGGCCTCTCCATCCAGGGCTGGATCCTCAAGCCGCCGCACTTCGACCCCGCGCGCAGGTACCCGCTCATCCTCACCATCCACGGCGGACCGCACGCGATGTACGGCGTCGGCTTCAACTTCGCCTGGCAGGAGTGGGCCGCGAACGACTACGTCGTCCTGTACGTCAATCCGCGCGGCAGCACGGGCTACGGCAGCGCGTTCGGCAACGCCATCAAGAACGCCTATCCGGGCGACGACTTCGCCGACCTGATGACCGCCGTCGACACCGTGATCGCGCGCGGCTACGTCGACACGCACCGCATGTTCGTCTACGGCTGCAGCGGCGGCGGCGTGCTCACCGCGTGGACCGTCGGCCACACCGACCGCTTCGCCGCCGCCGCCTCCCTCTGCCCCGTCATCGACTGGGTCAGCTTCGTCGGTGAAACGGACGGCCCCGGCTGGTACTACAACTTCGCCAAGCTGCCTTGGGAGGACCCGAGCGAGCACCTCCGCCGCTCGCCGCTCATGTACGCCGGCCACGTCAGCACGCCCACCATGCTGATGACCGGCGTCCTCGACCTGCGCACGCCGATCCCGCAGACCGAGGAGTTCTACCGCGCGCTCAAGCTGCGCAAGGTGCCCACCGTCATGGTCCGCATGAACGGCGAGTACCACGGGACGACGTCGAAGCCCTCCAACTTCCTGCGCACGCAGCTCTACCTGCGCACCTGGTTCGAGCGCTGGGGCGGCACCGCAACCGCGCAGCGGACCGATGGCGGCGGCGAGCCGCCGCCGCAGCCGCGCCGCTGAGCGGAACGACGCCGAATCTGCGGAGCGCGCGTCCTGCCGTCGCGGACGTCGCGGGTGGCGTACGGGTTGCCGCGGGCCGGGCGCGGCGCCTCAGTCCGCCGCGTCTCCCGCCGGCGCATCCAAGATGGCGCGCACCGCGGCGAGCAGCTCCGGCGTGCTGAACGGCTTCTGCAGGTAGGCGGTCGCGGGCGAGGCGAGGTCGGCCGCTTCGATCACGTCGTCCGGATAGCCGGACATGAACAGCACCCGCAGGTCCGAATTTCGCGCGACGAGCCGCCGCGCCAGTTCCAGCCCGGTCATCTCCGGCATCACCACGTCGGTCAGGACCACGGCCGGGAGCGAATCCGGCGTCACGTCGATGTGGGCGAGCGCCTCGCTCCCCCTGGCCGCCGTCGTCACCTCGTAGCCGGCGTTCCGCAGGATGCGCGCGGCGATGGAGCGGACGCCCGCGTCGTCCTCCACGATCATGACGCGCTCGCCGGCGCCCGCGAGGGATCGGCGGTTCGAGGGGGTGGCCGCTTCCGGCTCGGCCTCGGCGTCCACGTGGGGCAGGAACACGCGGAAGGTCGTGCCCTCTCCGACGCGGCTCTCGACCACCACTTCGCCCTGCAGCTTCTGGACGACGGCGAGCGTGCTGGCGAGCCCGAGGCCGGTTCCCGCCCCCGCCCGCTTCGTGGTGAAGAACGGCTCGAAGATGTGCTGCAATGTTTCGGCATCGATGCCGTGGCCGGTGTCGGTCACGGCCACCTCGACGTAGCGTCCCGGCGGCAGCGGCGCGCGCAGCCCGCGGATCTCGCCGGGCGCGACGTCGCGTGCGACCACGGCGAGCGACAGCACGCCTCCCTTCGACATCGCGTCGCGCGCGTTCACCACCAGATTCATCACGATCTGCTCGATCTGGGCGGGGTCGGCGCGCACGGTTGCGCCGTCGTCCTCGTAACGGGTGCGGAACTCAATGTCCTCTCGCACGAGCCGTCGCAGCATGCTCTCCATCCCGCGGGCCAGGGCGACGAGGTCGAAATTGCGGAGCTGGACCACCTGACGGCGGCTGAAGGCGAGGAGCTGCCGGGTGAGGTTGGCGGCGCGCGAAGCGGCGAGCTGGATCTCCGTGGCGGCCTCGCGGGTGGAGGGCGTCGGGTCGTCGGCGAGGAGCATCGAGACGTAGCCGTCGATCGCCGTCAGGATGTTGTTGAAGTCGTGCGCGACGCCGCCCGCGAGTCGACCCACGGCCTCGATCCGATCCGAGTGCCGGACGCGCTCCTCCAGCTTCCGTTGCTCGGTGATGTCGCGCAGCATGTGGACGTGCCGGTCGGCGCTGAAGCCGGTCGAGCGCACCTCGACGAGGCGCTCCACGCCGTCGTCGAAGCGAAGCGCGACTTCGCGCGGCGAATCCGTCGCCTCGGCCGGCGCCTGGTCGGCGGCCGGCGCGGTCGGCAGCAGATCGCGGAGCGGCCGCCCCAGGACGGCGGACTCGACCCGTCTCAGGATCTCGAGCCCGGCTCGATTGCACCGTTGCGCGACGCCGTCCGGCCCCGTCACCAGGACTCCGTCGGCGACGGCGTCAAAGAGTCGTCGGAGCTGCTCTTCGCTCTGCTGCAGCGCCGTCTCGGCGATGCGGCGGCTTCTGCGTTCGGCCGCCTTCTCAAGGGTCTTGAACAAGGTCTCCGGCTCGACCGGCTTCAGGAGATAGTCGAAGCTCTGCTCGCGAAGGGCGCGGATCGCGCTGTCGACGGTCGCGTTGCCGGTGAGGATGACCACTTCCGTCTGGCGCGATGCGGCGCGCAGCATGGCGACGAGCTCCATGCCGTCCATGTCCGGGAGGCGCAGGTCGACGAGCGCGATGAGCGGCGGATCGCCGAGATGGCTCGCGACTTCGATCCCTTCCCGCCCCGACGTCGCGGTCCGAGCGCGGTAGCCGCGCAGGCGCAGGATGTCGGTGAGCGTTCTCAGCAGCGCGCTGTCGTCGTCGACGATGAGGACGTCGAGCTGTCCGAGCGCGTCAGTCGACATGGGCGGCATCGATCATCTCCAGCAGGCGGTCGGGCGCGAACGGCTTCTCCAGTTTGCCGTGGATCCAGTCCGGCGGGAGCGCGGTCGCGGTCTCCCGCAGCAGCACCGGGTGGCCGCTGTAGAGGATGAGCACGACGGACGGGTCGACGCTCCGGATGGCGAGGATCCCGCGCCGCGGATCGAGGCCGTCCAGCCGAAGGTCGAGCACCACGATCGCCGGCGCCGCCCGCTCCATCTTCTGCACCGCATCGCGGATGTCGGTCGCCTGAAGGACGGGGTGGCCGCGGCGCCGCACGATGTCGGCGAGCGTCGAAAGGAACTGCGGGTCGTCGTCCACCACCAGGATCGGCCGCGGATCGGGACCGACCTCCTCCAGCAGCTTCAGCAGCTGCGGAATCGCGACCGGCTTCGGCAGGACGCGAAGCACGCCGCACCGCTCCGCCTCCGCCAGCAGCTCGGCCGCCGTGTAGGCGGTCATCAGGATCACGCGGATGCCCGGGCGCAGCTCGCGCATCCGCTTCAGCGCCTCCACGCCGTTGATCCCGCCCATCTTGATGTCCATCAGCACGACGGAGAAATCCGAGGCCCGCACCGCCTCGAGCGCCGCCTCGCCGCTGTGCACCCCCTCGCTCTCCCAGCCCCGCAGCCGCAGCAGGTCGCACAGCGTTCGAACCATCTGCCGGTCGTCGTCCACCACGAGGATGCGCCCGCTCATGCGTCCGCCTTGCCGTGCGCGGGCATCCGGAGCCGGAACTCCGCGCCCGCTCCGCCTTCGCCTGTCGCCACCGTCAGCTCACCGTCGTTCGCGCGGATCAGCCGCCGTGACACGGCGAGGCCGAGGCCGATGCCGCGTGCCTTCGTCGTGTAGAGTGGCTCGAAGATCCGATCCGCGTCCTCCGGCGCGACCCCCGGGCCGGTGTCGGCGACGCGGAGCTCGATCGCCTCGTCGCTGACGCGCTCGGCCGAGAGGCGGAGCGTACCCTCGCCGTCCATCGCCTGGACCGCGTTCGTCAGAAGGTTCAGCACGACCTGGCCGACCTGCACCGGATCGACCAGGACCGCCGGCAGGTCGTCCGGAAAGCTGCGTTCCACCCGTATGCCGTCGTGAACGCCCAGGGGATCGAGCTGCGAGTCGACGAGCGCTTCCACCGCGATCGCTCGCCGCTCCGGATCCCGGACCCGCGCGAAGTCCAGCAGATCCGACACGATCCGGCCCGAGAGGGTCACCTGCGTGCGCAGGATGTCCAGATATTCGCGGACGTCCGAGGGTACGTCGGTCAGCCGGGCGTCCAGATAGTAGAGCGCGTTCGTCATCACGCCGAGCGGGTTGCGCAGCTCGTGTCCCACGCCGCTCGCAAGCTGGCCGATGATCGCGAGCTTCTCGTTCGCCACGAGCTGGTCCTGCGTCGACTCCAGCTCGCGCAGCGCCCTCTCCAGCTCTCGCGTCCGATGGCGGACCTGCTCCTCGAGTCCCCGCTGCGAGGCCTCGACCTTCTCCGCCATCCGGTTGAACGCCCGCCCCAGCACCGCGACCTCGTCCCCACCGCGCACCGGCACCCGCTCCGAGTAGTCCATGCGGCTGATCCCTTCCGCCGCGCTCGTCAACGCCGTCAGCGGCCGCGTCATCCGACCGGCCGAGACGAACGCCGCGACGACGCCCGCGAGCAGCACCAGAAGGGCCACCAGCGACAGGCGCCCGAGCGTCGCACGGGCCGGGGCCAGCGCCGCCGCCCTCGGCATTCCGGTCCACACCGCCCACGGCGTGCCGGGGACCGCTTCGATCGCGGCGAGGGCTGTCGTCGTCGCGGCCGCATCGGCGCCGGCCGCCGCGGCCTCGAGCTCGGCCGCTCCGGGGCCCGGGACCCGTTTCGTGAGGTCCGTCCACACGCCGCCGTCCCGGTTGCCCAGCCGCAGATACATGTCGGCGCCCAGCAGTTGACCCAGGCGACGTGCGCCCTCGACCGTCGACAGCCGGCGCGACGCGATCAGCCGCGCCCCGGACGCGGAGTCCCCGACCGGAACGACCACCGTGTATCGGGCACCGCTCTCGTCCGCTTCGATCGGCCCGATCCCCGGCACGACGCTCGACGCGCGCCGGGCCGCGGCGCCGGCGCCCGCGGCCGCCGCGGCCCCGCCACCCGCGGCCGCCGCGGCCCGCCCACCCTCGATCGCCGCCGAGTCGCTCGACCCCGCCGCCGCGCCCGCCAGCTCCAGCGGCGGCGCGCCCGGCGTCTCGAGACGGAGGCCCACGACGAGCGCGCCCCCCCGCGCCGCGGCCTCGAGCGCGCTGCGGGCCGCCGCCCGCGCGGCCGCATCATCGGCGGCGGCGCCGCTCGCGTACGCGACGATCGCCGCCTCCCGCGCGACGCGACGCGTCTCGTCCCGGACGCCGACCACACCGGTCTCCAGCAGCCCCGAGATCTGCTGGGCGACGGCGCGGGAGCGGGCTACCGCCGTCTGCGTCAGCACCCGCGTCAGCTCCCGATACGCCATCCAGGAGAACGCCGCGAGCACAGCCAGGAGCAGCGTCGCGATCAGCACCGCGAGGCGCCGTCGCAGCTTCCAGTTCGAAGGTCCCATCGTGTCGGGATTGGCGTGACGGCATCCCGGGACGGGATGCATCGTCCTCGGGGAGACCGGGCGGTGGGGAGGAGGGTACCGCGCGAGGCCGTGGGCGCCGCTGCCCACACAGCCATTCTCCCGCGCCTGGCGCCCGCTGTCAAGGTTTTCCCCACCGCCACCATGTGCGCGGGATCCGCCGATGACGCCGCCACGACGAGGCCCCGGGATGCCGGTGGCGTCAGTTCACGGGCCGCTGCGTCCCCATGATCCGGTACACGATGTCCTGGGGGAACTCCGGCGGGAAGTTCGTGCCGGTCATCGCGTCGGTGAGCGTGCAGCTGCCCGGCCCGCTCGGGCACATGATCGTGCCGGTCTGCATGAGATGGATGTCCGGGTACTGGCCGCCGGCGAAAGTGCCGGTCCCGGTCGCCGTGAACGCGCCGGTCGCGGGATCGAACATGCCGGTGAGCGGCACCCACGGCGACGGGCCGGTGACGGTGATCTGGTCGCCGGCCACCACGATGTCGAGCGTCTGCACCGTCGGCATGCCGATGAAGGGCTCGTGGTTGCTGGGATCACTCTGCACCGTGATCTGCACGTCGTACGTCCCGTTCTGCGGCGGCGGAGCGCACGCGTTGCCCGGCGCGCCGGGGGTGAAGCTGCCCGCGTGGGCGGCGGCGGGCACGATGCCATCCGCGCCCGCAGCGCCCGCGGCGCCCGGACCCTTGCCGTCGCCGCCGTTCCCGCCGTTGCCCACGGCGCTCACCGTCTGAGCGCCATCGGCGCCCGCCGGAGCGCCGCCGCCGCCGCTGCCCGGACCGCCGCTCGCGCTCGCGCCCTTGCCGCCGTCGCCGCCCGGGTCGTCGGGGCAGCGCGGCGCGCCGTTGCCGCCGGTGCCGCTCTCGAACACCGCGTCGCCGCCCGCGCCGCCCGCGCCGATGAGGGCGTCGTTCTGGTCGCGCAGGTCGGCCGTGCCGCCGTCGCCGCCGTGCGCCGCGATCGCGCCCGCGGCCGCGCCCGGCGGGTGCGCGTCGTCGCCGTCGCCGCCGTTCCCGACGTGCGCCGTCGCCTTGCCGCCGGCGCCCGCGTCGCCGCCCTGCACGCTCACGCCGGCGAGCCCGGTGACGGCGCCGCTCGAGGCGAGCTGCTTGTCCGGCGTGCCGCCGCCCGCGCCCGCCGTCGCGGTCGCGTCGCCGCCGCCCTGCGCGGCGTCGCCCCGCGCGGCGGCGTCGACGCCGTCGGCGCCCGTCGCCGTGGCGGCACCGCCCGCGCCGCCGTGGCCCACGCGCAGCGTGAGCGAGCCGGCGTCGATCGAGATCGAGCCGTTGGCGCGTACCTCGATGAGGCCGGGCCGGCCGCCATCGCCGCCGGTCGCCGCGGCCGGGGGCGCCTTCGCGGCCGTCGCATCGCTCGTCGCCGTGGCGACCGCGCTGCCGCCGTCGCCGCCGTCGCCGGACGCGATGCTGTTGCCGCCGCCGGAGAAGCTGATGTCGCCGGTCGCGCGGACGCGGATGCGGCCGCCGTCGCCGCCGTCGCCCCCCTTCGCCTGGGCGGACGAGGCGCTGGTGTGGCTGCCGTCGCCGCCGTTGCCGCCGCCCTGCCCGACGACCGCGACGGCGCCCTGCACGTCCAGGCTGCCGCGGCACGACAGCGTCCACGTGCGGCCGTCCTTGCCGGCCGTGCCGTCCTGGCCGTCCGATCCGTCGCGCGGCGGGTCCGCCATGAACGAGCGACCCGCCACGATGCAGAGCGCGCCGTTCGCCTGCGGCTCGATCCCCGCCGCGAAGATCGGCGCGCCCGCGACCGTCGGGAAGTCGGCGTCGCCCAGCGTCGGGTCGTTCTGGATCTCGACGTCCCCCGAGCTGGCGAGCGTGCCGGCGCCGAGCGTGAGGTTGCCGTCGCCGACGATCTTCAGCTCCGGCGGGCTGTCGCCCGCGTCGCCGCTGCACGCGTTGCTCACGTCGCCGGCGATCGTCACGTCGCCTTCGCCGACCAGCGACAGCTCGACGCAGTCGCCCTTCAGGTCGCCCTCGATGTCGATCGGCCCGCTCGAGCTCAGCGTCGCCTGGCCGGTGACGGTCACCGTCACGCCCGCGGGGATCGTGATGCTGGCGTAGCTCTTCGACCCCTCGACGTTCGTGTCCGCCGTGGGATTGAAGGCGACGGGCGCGACCGTGACCTCGGCGCTGCCGCTCTTGCCGCCCGCGGTCGCGGTGATCGTCGCCGTGCCCGGGCCCACCGCCGTTGCCAGGCCGGCCGCGTCCACCGACGCGATCGCGGCCGCGCTCGACGACCACGTCACGGTGCGGCCGGTGAGCGTGTTGCCCGCCTCGTCACGCACCGTCGCCGTGAGCTGCTGCGTATCGCCGACGCCCAGGCTCGCGGTCGCCGGCGTGACCTCCACGCTGCCGACCGGGGGCGGGCCCGACGGCCCGGAATCGCCGCCGCACGCGGCGGTCGCGAACAGCGCCGTCGCCAGCGCCGTCGCTCGGATGGAGCATCTTCCAATCATGGGAGTCCCTTTCCCGGGGAGAGGGTTCGGCGGCTCTCATGCTGAACCGCGGTCCGGCTGCTGCGGGATTGTCGAGCGTGCGGACGCGAGTCGCGGCCGCGCGAGACCTGCGTGATGCGCGCCGGCGAAGCCGACGTCTGGCGGAGCGCGGAGTTGGGCCCCTTGAAGCAGGGCCATTGTGCTCCCGCCCCCTTCGCCCTGTCAAGCGGGCCGGGCCGAGCGGAGCGGGGCCCGGGACGAAGGCACCGCTTCCGCGATCCGACGCTTCCCCCTACCTTTCCTTGTCAGCGAGTCGGTCGCCCCGCCCGAGCACCGACCGGAGCACCGTCGCTCGCCGACCGCCGCCGGTCCCCCGTCCGGCGCGGGTCTGGAGAACCCACCGTGCATCGACGCTTCACCCTCGCCCTTGGCATCGCCGCCGCGGCCGCCGCGGCCGCGCTGTCGGTCGCCACGCCCGTCGACCGCGTCGACGACGCCGCCGCCGAGACGGTCGCTGCCGACACGGGCGGCCTCGCGCCCTACCTGGACGCCGCCGCCTCCCCCTTCGACAGCGCCGGAATCGGGTTCCTCGCCCGCGGCATCGCGCTGCGCGCCCGCGGCGAGGCCGCCGCCGCGGCCGCCGCCTTCGACTCCGCCGGCCGCAGGCTGCCCGGCCTGCGCGACTGGGCCGCGTTCCTCGCCGCCGAGGCCGCGGCCGACGCCGGCGATGTGGCGGGCGTGCACGCCGCACTCGCCGCGACCGAGCCCGGCCTCGCCGCGGCGCGCGGCTGGGAGGTGCTGGTGCGGGCGCAGCGCCGCGCCCGCGACCCGGTCGGCGCCCGCGCCACCGCCGAGCGCGCCGCCCTCCTGGCGCGCGACCCCGTGCGCCACGCCGCCGCGCTGCTGCGCACCGCGAGCCTCGCGCTCGTCCTCGGCGACACCGCCTCCGCAACCGCCTCGCTGCGGCTCGCAATGCGTCTGGCGCCGCGCGCGGGCGAGGGCGCCGAGGCGGCGCGCGCGCTGGCCGGGCTGCGCTCCGCGACGGCCGATGACGGCCTCCGCATCGCGCGGCTCTACCTCGCCAACGGCAATCGCAGGCGCGGCATCGAGGGGCTCCTCGCCTACCTCGACCGGCCCGGCCGCGACCCGGTCGAGCGCCAGCGTGCCCGGCTCGACCTGGCCGACGCCCGCCTCGCCGACGGCGACTACCGCCGCGCCGTCAAGGGCGCCCTCGCGGTCGCCGCCGGGCCCGCATCCCCCGCCCTCGGCGCCCGTGCGCTCGTCCTCGCCGGACGCGCCCGCTACCGCCACGGCCAGGCCACCGCGGCACGGGCCGTGTTCCGCGACGCCGCGCGCCGCTTCCCGCGCGAGCCCGCGACCGCCGAAGCCCTCTTCTTTCTCGGGGACTTCGCGCACGACGCCGGCCGCATCGACGAGGCGCGCGGCCTCTACGACCGCACGATCGCCGTCGACTCGACGAGCGACGTCGCAGGCGAGGCCGCGATGCGCCTGGGCGGCCTCGCGCTCGTGAGCGGCGACGCGGCGCGCGCCGCGCGCGCCTTCGACGCCTGCCGCCGCACGCACCGCACCGGCGACTACTACGCGCGCGCCAGCTACTGGGCCGGACGCGCCTACCTGCGCGCGGACGACACGGCGCGCGCCGCCGACCGCTTCCGTGAAGCGCTTCGCGCCGACCCGATCTCGTTCCACGCGATGCGCGCCGCCGACCACCTGCCGGACGTCGAGTGGCGCTCCGCGCTCGCGCCGGCGCCCGCCACCGCGCCCGGCGTGGGGCCGCACGTGGTGGCGGGGCTGCGCCGGCTCGACGTGCTGCGCGCGCTCGGCCTGGACGACGGCGCCCGCCTCGAGATCGCGCGCCTGCGCACCCACCTCGCCGGCCGCGAGGGCGGCGCCTACGCCCTCGCCGAAGCGCTGCGCGACCGCGGCGAGATCGCGCTCGCCGTCCGCCTCGGCCGCGACATCCGGCGCGATCGCGACGCCTGGGACGAGCGGCTGCTGCGCATCGTCTACCCCTTCCCGCTCCGCTCGACCGTGGTGGCGGAAGCGCGCCGGCACGGCCTCGACCCCGCGCTCGTCGCCGGCCTGATCCGGCAGGAATCGCTCTTCAACCCGCGCGCGGTCAGCTCGGCCGGCGCGGTCGGCCTCATGCAGATCCTGCCGAGCACCGGCCGCGCCCTGGCGCGCAGCGAGGGGATCCGCCCCTTCTCGCGGTCGATGCTGCGCGAGCCGGACGTCAACATCCGCCTCGGCACCCGCTTCGTCGCCGACCTTCTGGGCAGCTACGGCGGCAGCCTCGCCGAGATGCTCTCCGCCTACAACGCCGGCAGCGGCCGCCTCGACCGCTGGCGCGCCCAGCCGGAGCACGACGACGCGGAGCTCTTCGTCGAGCGCATCCCCTTCCCCGAGACGCGTGAATACGTCCGCACCGTGCAGCAGAACGCCCGCATCTACGCCGCCATCTATCCCGACGACGACGAGGACGCCGCGAGCGCTCTCCGCTGACGTCGCCCCCCCGCCGCCGGGTTTGTCTCGCGGCCCCGCTTGCCCCATCGTGACACGTTCCAGACCGCCGGCCGCGCCCCGGCCCGGCGAAGCGTGACCGGCCGTGGAAGGAGCCGCGATGGAACTGCTCGACTACGGGTTCTTCGGGAACCCGCTCAGTGCCTGGGGAACCGCGATCCTGCTCGCGCTCCTCGCCTACCTCTTCCTCGCGGGACTCCGCCGCCTGCTCATGCGCGGGCTCGCCCGCTTCGCGAAGTGGACCACCGGCTCCTACGACGACCTGATCGTAGAGCTGATCGACCGCACCCGCTTCTTCTTCCTCGCCGCCCTCGCCGTCTACGCCGCCACCCGGTTCCTCGTCCTCGGATCCGGCGCCACGCAGGTGCTCCGCGTCGCCGTCGTCGTCGCCGTCGTGCTGCAGGCCGGCGCCTGGGGCAACCGCGTCATCGCCTTCTTCATCGGCGTCCACCTCACCTCGATCGGCGACGACCCCGCCGCCGAGACGACCCTCTCCGCCCTCGGCTTCATCGGGCGTCTCCTGCTGTGGAGCGTCCTCGTCCTGCTCGCCCTCAGCAACCTCGGCGTCGACATCACCGCGCTGGTCGCCGGCATGGGCGTGGGCGGCGTGGCGATCGCGCTCGCCGTGCAGAAGATCCTCGGCGACCTGTTCGCCTCCCTCTCGATCGTGCTCGACAAGCCGTTCGTCCTGGGCGACTTCATACTCGTCGACGACCTGATGGGGACGGTCGAGCACATCGGCCTCAAGACGACGCGCCTGCGCAGCCTCGGCGGTGAGCAGCTCGTCTTCGGCAACACCGACCTCCTGTCGAGCCGCATCCGCAACTACAAGCGGATGAACGAGCGACGCATCCTCTTTTCCTTCGGCGTGGTCTACCAGACGCCGCGCGACACGCTCGAGCGCATTCCGGGGATGGTGAAGGAGATCGTCGAAGGGATCGAGCAGACGCGTCTCGACCGCGTCCACTTCAAGGCGTTCGGCGCGTCGTCGCTCGATTTCGAGGTCGTCTACTACATGCTCGTCCCGGACTACAACGCGTACATGGACGTGCAGCAGCGCATCAACCTCGCGCTCTTCAGCCGCTTCGAAGAGGAAGGGATCGAGTTCGCCTACCCCACGCAGACGCTCTTCGTCGAGCGCACGGGGGAGCCCGCCGCGGCACCGAACGGCGACGGCGGCACCCCGCCCGCGCACGCCGGCGCGCGCAGCGAGCGCTGAGCCGCGCCGCCGCGAGCCACCGCCCTCAGCGCACGGGGAAGACCGCCCGTCCCACGACGATGCGCGTCGAGTGCGCGCGCTTCCCGCCCGCCGCGGCCCCGGGTACCGCCTCCGTCCACGCCGCGAACGCGCGTCCCGCGTGGATCGAGACGCCGGTGTAGTCGCCCAGGAACTCGCCGCCCGGCTGGAACGCGCGCTCGCTCCACGGCCGGCGCCGGAACGTCCGCCCGCCGTCCGCCGACCACGCGAGCATGTAGCGCAGGGCGTGATCCGGCTCCTGCCTGTAGTAGCCGACGACGACCAGCCCCGTCGCCGCGTCGACCGCCATCCACGCGAAGAACCGGTCCCGCGCGTCGGACGCCGAGTTGGCGCTGACCGGGATCGGCGCAGACCAGGTGGCGCCGCCGTCGTCGGACGTCGAGAGGAAGACCGCCGTCGCCCCGAGCCGGCCGTCCGCCCACTCGACGTACAGCCGACCCGTGCGCGCGTCGACATCCAGCGACGGGTAGCCCTGCGCGCGGTCGATCCCCGGCACGCCGAAGACGATGTCCGGCGTGCGCGCCACCAGCACGTCCGGACCGAACGTCGCCCCGCGGTCCCTCGAACGATCGAGCCGGATCCCGGTCGAGTCGCTCCACACGACGTACACCGTGCCGTCCGGCCCCACCGCCACGTCCGTTCCCTCGTCCGCGCCCACGCTGTCCTTCGGGCTTCCGGCGCGGTCGCTGATCTCGATCGGCGGCGAGAAGCTCTTCCCCCGGTCCGCCGAACGGCTGAAGAGGATCACCGATTCCGTGCGCCGAAACTCCGTCCACGCCACGTAGATGCGGCCCCGGCGCGCCGGGTCGTCGCTGCGGTCGATCCCCATCATCGGCTTGTCCTCGAACGGGATCCCCGGCCGCTCCATCCGCTCGATCACCGGCGTCGGATACTCCCACCACGTGAGCCCGCCACTGTCCGATCGGTTCAGGAAGATGCCGTTGTGGTGCGCGCGCGCCCCCAGCGTGTCGTAGCTCTCCGGCCGGTGGAACGCGATGTAGAGCGCGTACGCCCGCCCGTCCGCGTCGAACTCGACCGACGGATCGCCGGACAGGTCCCACTCCTCCCCGCCCGGAAGCGGCTGCCGCACCCACGTGTCGCCGTCGTCCACCGACGACGCCACCGTCGCCGGAACCTGGTAGGCGACCACCACGTTCGCCGGATTGTACGGGTTGATCGCGATCGACGGCTCGTCCTGATAGCCGATCCCCGTCACCGGCGTCGACGCGACCACCGGCTCCCCCACCGTGGTCGGAAGCGGCGTCCCGGGGACCACCCCGCCGCAACCCGCCGCGAGCCCGCCCGCCCCGAGCGCGAGCGCCGCGCGCCACGCGGCGCCGGCGGCCCCGATCGCCGCGCGCGCGCGGCGCCGCCCGCCGGCCCGAGCGTGGGGCACGCCGCGACTCCCCGCTGCCTCTGTGTCCACGTGCGCCTCTTCCTGAGCTCCCCCTCGCCGCTCCGGGCGGCGGCGACCGCCAAGAGTAAGGGACACGCCGTCACGCCTGCAAACGTCACCCCCCGCGAGCCCCTCCGCTCCGCCTCCGCCGGCCCTGTTGCGAGCGCGCCCCGCACGCCCGCATCTTGCCAGGCCGCTTCAGCGTCTTCTCACCGTTCGACGGAGGTGCGCCGTTGAGGATCGTCGCGGGGCGCTGGGCCGGCCGCGACCTCGTCTCGCCGCCCGACCGCCGCGTACGCGCCACCGCCGAGGCGGTCCGCGCCGCGATCTTCGAACGCATCGCGCCGGCGATCGACGGCGCCCGCGTCCTCGACCTCTTCGCCGGCACCGGCGCGCTCGGCCTCGAGGCGCTCTCCCGCGGCGCGCGCGACGCCGACTTCGTCGAGACGCGCCCCTCCAGCCTGCACGCGCTGCGCGCCAACATCGCCGCGCTGCGGGTGCGGCGCCGCACCCGCGTCTTCAAGCGCGACGCGCTGCCGTTCGCGGCGTCGCTCGATGCCGGCGCCTACGACATCGCCTTCGCCGACCCGCCCTACCGCTCTCGCATGCTCGACCGCCTCGTCGAGACGTGGCGGCGCCGCGGCTTCGCCACGCTCCTCGTCGCCGAGCACGCCGCCGACCACGTGCTGCCTCCCGGCGGCGAGCAGCGGCGCCACGGCGACACCGCCGTCACCCTCTACCGCCGCGCCTGATAGCCGGTGGCGCCGCGCCCGCCGTCGCGCCCGCGAGGGACGCCGGCGCCCGAGACCGCGGTCGCGCGCCGGCCCGCGCCGGCCGTTACTGCGCCGCGCCGAACCGCACGCCGGCGAGCCGCCGCTCGATCAGAGCGACGAGCGTGTCCGGCAGCGGTGCGTACTGCAGCGGCGGCGCGTACTGCTGTCCGTCGTGCACGCCCCAGCGCACGAAATCGACGAGGGCGTGACCCTTCGGCGTGTCCGGCTGATCGCCGCACAGCAGCATCCACGTGAAGGAGGAGATCGGATACGCCTGGGCCCCGGGCGCGTTCACCACGGAGAGGCGGAAGTCGGTCCCGGCCGAGACGCTGCCGGCCACGCCCGCGGCCGCGGCCGTCGCGCCCTCCAGTGATGGCTGCACGTAGTTCCCGGCCGCGTTCCGCAGCACCGCGAACGGCAACTGGTTCTGCGTCGCGTACGCCAGTTCGACGTAGCCGACCGCCCCCGGCACCTGCTTCACCTGGCCTGCGACGCCCTCGTTCCCCTTGCCGCCCAGCCCCACCGGCCACGCCACGTCCTTGCCCTTGCCCGGCCCCGCCTTCCACGCCGCGCTCGTCGCCGACAGATAGTCCGTGAAGATGAAGGTCGTGCCGCTGCCGTCGCTCCGGTGCACCACCAGGATGTCCCTCGACGGCAGGCTCACGCCCCGGTTGAGCGCGCGGATCGCGGGCGCGTCCCACTTCGTGACGCGCCCCAGGAAGATCTCCGCCAGCACGTCGCCCGTCAGCTTCAACGGCTGCGTGACCTCCGGCAGATTGTAGATCACCGCGACGGCGCCGAGCACCGTCGGGATCTGCAGCACGTCCTTGCACTCCGCCTTGCCGAGCTCCTCGTCCGTCATCGGCGCGTCCGTGCCGCCGAAGTCGACGATCCCGCTCGAGAACTGGCGGATCCCCGCGCCCGACCCGACCGACTGGTAGTTCACCTGAGTGCCGCGCTCCCGCGCGTACACGGAGGACCATTTCGAGTAGATCGGGTACGCGAAGGAGGACCCGGCGCCGGTCAGCTTCGCCGCCGCGCCCCCCCCGCCGGCGCTGCCGCCGGCTCCCGCCTGCGCCTCGGGCTGCCGCTCGCCGCCGCCGCACGCCGCGAGCGCCAGCATGGCCGTCACGGTCAACCAACGTCTCATCGTTCGTCCTTTCTCCCGCTTGCGTTGCCGGCGTCGCCGCCCGCCGATCGCCAGGATCGTTCCGTCGCCGGACGGCGACGGGAACGGCTGCAAGCTCGAACGCTTTCGTCACGGTCCCGCCACCACCGGCGTAACGGCGCCGTCACGCGCGCCGAGCGGACGCGGCGGTGCGTCCCGCCGGGGCCGCGGCTCAGCCGAAGCGGCCGGTGATGTACGCCTCCGTGCGCTCGTCGCGCGGCCGCGTGAAGAGCAGGTCGGTCGGCGAGAACTCGATCAGCGCGCCGGAGAGCAGGAAGGCCGTATGGTCGGAGATGCGCGCCGCCTGCTGCATGCTGTGCGTCACGATGACGATCGTCATCGAGGCGCGGAGCTCGTCCAGGAGTGCCTCGACGCGCTCGGTGCTCACCGGGTCGAGGGATGCCGTCGGCTCGTCGAGGAGCAGCACGGCGGGCCGCATCGCGAGAGCCCGCGCGATGCAGAGCCGCTGCTGCTGGCCGCCGGAAAGCGCGGTCGCGCTCTCGTCGAGACGGTCCCTGACCTCGTCCCACAGCGCCGCCTCGCGCAGCGCGCGCTCGACCGTCTCACCGCGGCGCTCTCCGCCGCGCGGCAGCACCTTGAGGCCGGCCGCCACGTTGTCCGCGATCGACATCGTGGGGAAGGGCGTCGGCCGCTGGAAGACCATGCCGACGTGCCGCCGCACGCTCACCGGGTCGACGTCGGACGCGTAGATGTCGCGCCCGTCGAGCAGCACCTCGCCCTCCGCCCGCGCGCCGGGCACCGTCTCGTGCATCCGGTTGAGGCAGCGCAGGAACGTGGACTTGCCGCAGCCGGACGGGCCGATGATCGCCGTGACCTGCCGGTCCGCGAGCGGCAGCGTCACCGACCGGATCGCGTGCACCGCGCCGAAGTACGCGTCGAGCTGGTGCGTACGCATGCGCGCCCGAGCGTCGCCCGCCGCCGTCGCCACGGCTCACTCCCCCGCGCCGTAACGCCGCCGGGTGGCGAAGCGCGCGGCCATCCCGATCAGCAGGATCACCATGATCAGCACGAGCGCACCCGCCCACGCGAGTGCGTGCCACTCGTCGTAGGCGCTGATCGCGTAGTTGAAGATCTGGAGCGGGAGCGCGGCGATCGGGCGGTTCAGCGAGACCGACCAGAACTGGTTGCCGAACGCGGTGAAGAGCAGCGGCGCCGTCTCGCCCGCGATCCGCGCCATCGCCACCATGACGCCCGTGACAATGCCGCCCGCCGCCGCCGGCAGCACGACCCGCAGCGACGCGCGCCAGCGCGGATACGCCAGCGCCAGCGCCGCCTCCCGCAGCGAGTTCGGTACGACGCGCACGATCTCCTCCGTCGTGCGCGTCACCGTCGGGACCATCATCGCCGCCAGCGCGACGCCGCCGGCGAACGCCGAGAAGTGCCCCATCGGCCGCACGATCAGCTCCCACGCGAAGATCCCCATCACCACGGAGGGCAGGCCGTTGAGGACGTCGGCGAGGAAGCGCACCGTGGTGGCGAGCCGGCCGCGCTTCCTCTCCGCCAGGTAGACGCCCGCACCCACCCCGATCGGCACCCCCATCGCCGTCGCGAGCCCGATCAGGATGAGCGTGCCGACGATCGCGTTCGCCATGCCGCCGCCCGCCTCCCCCACCGGCTTCGGCAGCGCCGTGAAGAACGAAGGCGAGAGCGAGCGCGCACCCTTGTCGACCAGGTAGAAGAGGATCAGCGCCAGCGGCGCCAGCACGATCGCCGCCAATGCGTACGTCGTCCCGATCATGAACGCGCTGCGGAAGCGCCGCCACGGCGACGTCCGCCGCTTCGCCCACGAGCCGCCCGCCGGCGCGTCGGCCCTCACTCCCCCTCCCGCGCGGTCCGCCACACCAGGTAGCGCGCCAGCCCGTTCACCACGAGCGTGATCAGCAGCAGCACGAAGCCCACCGCCATCAGCGCCGACAGGTGCAGGTCTCCCGACGCCTCGCTGAACTGGTTCGCGATCAGCGACGCCATCGTGTAGCCCGGCGCGAAGAGCGACGCGGCGATCTCGTTCCGGTTGCCGATCACCATCGTCACCGCCATCGTCTCGCCGATCGCCCGCCCCAGCCCCAGGATCACGCCGCCGATGATCCCCGACTTCGCGTTCGGCAGCACCGCGCCCCGGATCATCTCCCACCGCGTCGCGCCCAGCGCCAGCGCCGCCTCCCGCTGCGAGCGCGGCACCGCCAGCAGCACCTCCCGCGACACCGCCGAGATATAGGGAAGGATCATCACCGCCAGGATCAGCGCCGCCGCCAGCATGCTCGGGCCGTACGCCGCACCCCGGAAGAACGGCGTCGCCCCCAGCCCCAGTCCGTCCCGCAGAAACGGCATCACCACCGTGCGCAGCACCGGGATCAGCACGAAGATCCCCCACAGCCCGTACACCACGCTCGGAATCGCCGCCAGCAGATCCACCAGGAACGACACCGGCTGCCGCAGCCACCCCGGCGCGAACTCCGACAGGAACACCGCCGTCCCCACCGCGAGCGGCGTCGCCAGCACCAGCGCCAGCACCGACGACACCACCGTGCCGTAGATCGCCGCCGCCGCCCCGAACCGGCCCGCTCCCGGGTCCCACTCGCTGCTCACCAGAAAGCTGAGACCGAACTGCCGCAGCGCCGGCCACGCCGCGATCCCCACTACCACGAACACCAGCAGCAGCAGCACCGGAACGCTCGCCGCGAACACCGTGATCGTCGCATCGTACAGACGGTCGCCCCACCCGCCACGGTCCGGCGGTCCCGCGCCGAAACGCGGCTCCGCCGGCCCCGCCGCACCCACGTCTTCGCTCGCCTCGACGCTCACGTCCGCCGACATCCGCCTCTCCGGCTCGGCTGGCCTCGACTCCCCCTCTCCCCCAGGACCCGCTCCCCCGCGGCCGCGCCTGTGGTAATCTTCTGCCGCCTGTCCCCTCCCGATCACGGCCGCGTAACGAAAAGGTATCGGCCACGGCGCGTCCCATTCCGCTTGGCCGCCGCGACGTCAGCCCCTATCGTTCCCACATGGCATATCTCAACCGGAACTCGCTGCGCGCCGCCGCCTGCGGCGTCGGACTGGTGGCGACGCTGCTCGCGCCGGCGCCCGCCGCGGCGCAGGCGCCCGCCGCCGCGCCTGCGACCGCGGCCGACTCGGCGGCGGCCGGCCTGCGCGCGCAGGCGGGGACGGGCCGGCAGGTCCGCATTGATCTGCGCGACGACGGCCGCCGCACCGGCTCCGTCGTGGAGCTGCGGCCGCCGCTGCTGGTGCTGCGGACGGCGGAGGGGGCGAGCCCGATCCAGCTCGACCGCATCGAGGCGGCGTGGGTGCGGGAGCGTGCGACCGGCCGCGGCGCGAAGATCGGCGCGATCACCGGCGCCGTTGGAGGCGCGGCGGGCGGCGTGCTCGCGGGGCTGGTCGTGGCGGCGTTGTGCGAGTCCGACTGCCCGTCCAACTCGACGCTGCAGACGGTCGCCTTCACCGCCGGGGGCGCGCTGCTGGGCAGCGCCGCGGGCGCGCTGCTCGGCGCGACGATCGGCGCGGCGCTGCCGCGCTGGCGCCGGATCTATCCATGAGCGCGCGACGCGCGGCGGCGTGCTCCGGCGCGGCGATCGCGGCCTTCGTGGCCGTGGCGCTGCCGCCTGCGCTCGCGCCGGCGCCGGCGTGCGCGCAGGCGATCGGCGCGTTCTCGCTCACCGGCGGCTATGCGGCGCACGCGCGCGGTAGTGGCGGCGGCGGCGGCGAGCTCGCGGTCGCGTTCACGCCGGTGTTCGGCCCGCTGTCGTTCGGACCGGAAGTCGGCGTCGCGGGGCTCGGCCGGCAGCCGGTGGCGAGCGAGTGCCCGGTGGTGGATTGTCCGGACCGGCTCGGCGTCGCGCCCGAGGTGGCGTGGCACGCGGGCGGCGTGGTGCGCCTCGAGGTGGGGGCGCTGGCGCTGCGGCCGTACGCGGTGGCCGGCGCCGGCCTCTACTCCTGGCGCTCGTCCACGAGCGACGTGACGACCTCGCTCGAGCTCGTCGGCTACTCGGCAGGACTGGGCGTCCGTTCGCGGCTGCCGTGGGCCGCCTGGAGCGCGCGCCTCGAGGCGCGCCGCCACGACAACCTGAGCCACAGCGGCAGCGCCCGTGAGCTCGCCTTCTACACGGTCTCCGCCGGCCTGTCCCGCGTCTGGTGACGGCCCCGCCCGCCGGCCCCGGCTCCCGGAACGATCCCTGACGGACCCCACCCGCGTCGAACGATTCCGCGCCGCCCGCCGCGATCCGGCGCTCGCGGTCCTGGAAGGGATCCACCCCCTCAAGCACGCGCTGCGCTTCGGCGCGCGGGTCGTCGAGGCCGTCTCTCCCGACCCGGAGCGGATCGCCGCACTGGCCCGCGACCTCGCGCCGGACGTCGCGCCCCGCATCGAGGCGCTGCTGCGCGTCGTTCCCGAGGAGGTCTTCGTCGAGCTCGCCCCCGCGCCGCCGACCTCCGGCGTCCTCGCGCTCGCGCACCGCCCCCGCCAGGACCTCCGCGCCGCCCTCGCCCACACCGGCTCCGCCCCCGTCGTGCTGCTCGACCGCCCCACCCATCTCGGCAACATCGGCGCGGTCGTCCGCGTCGCCGCCGCCGCCGGCGCCGCCGCCGTCGTCACCACCGGGCCCAACGACCCGTGGCACCCCGCAGCGCTCCGCGGCGGCGCCGGGCTGCAGTACGCGCTGCCGGTCGCGCGCCTGGACGCCGCCCGCTTCGCCTCGCCCGGCGAGCTCCCCGTCGCAACCGCCGCGGCGCTGCCCCCGTTCGGACGGACCGTCGTCGCGCTGGACCCGGACGGCGATCCGCTCGAAGACGTCAGCCTGCCCGCACGCGCGATCCTCGCCTTCGGCTCCGAGCGCCGCGGCCTCGCCGCCTGGATCCTCGATGCCGCCGACCGCCGCGTCGCGATCCCCATGCGGGCCGGCGTCTCCAGCCTCAACCTCGCCACCGCCGCCGCCGTCGTGCTCTACGCCCGTCGGCGCGAGCCCCGCGACGGCTGAAGCCGCCGGGGTACGCGACCGTCCTCCGTCGCGGCCCCCCTTGGGGGGACCACCCGCCCCTGAGCGGGGACGGTCCGCAGACCACGCTTGCCGAACCGCGCTGGACCGCCTACCGTAGTGGACCTGCCCAGTCTCCCGGTCCGCGCTCCGGGAGCCGCACCGAGCGCACGAACAGCGCTCCGCTGCTTGCACTGGTCCGGCCCTCTTCGGCCATCCCAGCGTAACCCGCTACACGGAGTCTCGTCGATGCGACGCCATCTCGTCCTGCTGTTCGCCCTCGGCATCGCCGCATGCCAGGACATGACCCAGCCGCCGGGAACCGCCACCGGGCCCGCCGCGGACGTCGCGCCGCCGGCGGCGGTGCAGAGCGGCCGCGACCGCGTCGTCGCCGGCGAAGTGATCGTGAAGCTGCGCGACGGCGCGAACGCCGCCGACGTGGCGCGCGCGCACGGCCTCGCCCTCGGACGCAGCGGCTACCGCGACGCCTTCACCGTCCTGCGCGGCGCGGCCGGCGCCGAGCGCGCGAATGCTTCGGCGCTCGCGCGGGACGCGCGCGTCGTTTACGCCGAGCCGAACTACCTGCGCCAGACGAGCACGTTCGACACCCGCCTGTGGGCGTACTTCAACCCGGGCGGCCTGACGATCAAGTTCACGCGCGGGCGCAACAGCGGCCAGGTGGTGACGTCCGACCTCTCGAAGGCGGACGCGGACGAGGACAACATCGAGGGCTACGCGAGCGGCGGCTCCCCGGTCGTCATCGGCAGCATCGACACGGGCGTGCAGTTTGACCACACCGAGTTCTCCGGCGTAAACCTGATCGCCGGCCGCGACTGGTACTCCGGCGACGACGACCCGTCCGACGAGGACGGCCACGGCACCCACACGACCGGCACCATGGCCGGCCGCACCGTGGGCGTCGCCGGCGTCTCCGGCGCGGGCCCGAACGTCAGCGTCTACGTGCAGCGCGTGTGCGGGCCGCAGGGCTGCCCGACCAGCGCGATCGTGAACGCGATCAACGCCGCGGCGGACTTCCTCTCCAGCGGCAGCCACATCGTCGCCGTCAACATGAGCCTCGGCGGCGCCAGCGAGTCGCAGGCGGAGCACGACGCGATCCAGCACGCGACAGACAACGGCGTGCTCGTCATCGCCTCCGCCGGCAACGGCGGCACCGGCACGGTCTCCTGCCCCGCGTGCGACGCGAACGCGATCTCGGTCGCGGCGACGAACTGGCGCGACACGCTCACCTACTATTCGAACTGGGGCGGCGGCCTCGACATCTCCGCGCCGGGCGGCGAGATGTTCTCCAACACGACCGAGGAGAGCGGCATCTACAGCTCCTACCTCGGCGGTGGCTACGCCTACCTGCAGGGCACCTCGATGGCGGCGCCGCAGGTCACCGGCGCGGCCGGCGTCGTCGCCTCCGTGACCGGGCTGCGCGGATCGGCGCTCCGCACCCGCATCCTCGGCTCGGCCGACGACCTCCACGACGCCAATCACTTCGGCGCGGGCCGCCTCAACACGTACCGCGCGGTGACCAACACGACGCTGTCGGCGGCGGCCGACCAGGTGAACGGCGGCGGCACGACCAACGCTCCGCCCACCGCCGCCTTCACGTCGAGCTGCAGCGGCCTCACGTGCAGCTTCACCGACGGCAGCAGCGACAGCGACGGCTCGATCTCCGCGCGGAGCTGGAGCTTCGGCGATGGCGTCGGCTCGGCGGCGACGAACCCGTCGCACACGTACGCCTCCGGCGGCACGTACACCGTCACGCTCACGGTCACCGACAACGGCGGCGCAACGGGCTCCATCAGCCACGATGTCGCCGTGAGCGCCGGCTCCGGCGGCGGCGACGTCATCGTGCTCGGCGTGACGCAGTCGAACAAGGGGCCGAACGTCTTCGCCGAGCTGGCCTGGACGGGCGCGAGCGCCGCGAACGTGGACATCTACCGCGGCCTGAACAGCGCCACGCCGTCGCTGCTCACCACCACGTCCAACACCGGCTCCTTCTCGGACAAGCTCGGCAGGAGCTTCACCGGCACGGTCCAGTACAAGGTGTGCGACGCCGGCACCGCCGTCTGCTCGAGCCTGGCCGGCTTCTGAGCTGAGGGCGCAGGCGCGCGGGGGCGGGCGGCGGCGCTCGCGCGCGCCGCTCTTCGCGACGCGTCCGCCCGCCGGAGCGGGCCGGGCCCCCAGGGCCCGGCCCGCTTTTCGCATCACGCGGTCCGGCCATGTCCGCGCACGAGGAGGCCCCGCTCACCGACGCTACGACGGCGGACCGTCGCATCGCGGAGATCCTGGGCCGCATCGACGTGGCGTTCGTCGCGGTCGACAAGGCGTGGACCGTGACCGACGCGAACGCGGCCGCCGCCCGCATGATCTGTGCGGCGCCGGACGTCCCGGCGGCCCGCCTGGTCGGCGACAACCTGTGGCGGCTGTGGGTGGGCGCGGTCGGCAGCGACCTCGAGCGTGAGTGCCGCGACGCCATGGCGCGCTCCGTTCCGGTGCGCGTCACGCAGGAGCTGCCGTCCCTGCGCGCGTGGGTCGAGTGCCGCGTCTACCCCGCCGCCGACGGACTCGCGATCTTCGCGCTCGACGTCACCGAGCGGAAGCGCCGCGAGGCGGAAGACGACTTCCTCGCGGCGACCGCCGACGCGATCGCCGCCGGCGTCGACGACGACGACACGCTGCGCCGGCTCGCCTCGCTCACGATCCCGTTCCTCGGCGACGCGTGCGTCGTGGACGTCGTCGGCGGCGACGGCAAGATGCGTCGCATCGCCGCAGCCGATGCACGCGGCGGGCGGCACGACTTCGCTGCCCGCCTCGGCGGTTCCGTCGACGGCGTCGAAGAGAGCGGCGTCCTCGCGCGCGTGTTCCGCACCGCGGTGCCGCAGATGAGCGGCCCCTCCACGCCGGATCCGGTCGACCTCCTCGCCACGCGGGAAGACGCGCGCGCCCTGCTGCGGGCCGCGGGGGTGAGCGCGTTCGTGTGCGTTCCGATCCAAGCTCCGCCTTCGACCTTCGGCACGGTGCTGCTGCTCCGCATCGGGGCCGGCCGGGGTCCCTGCGAGCGCGACCTCGAGTTGGCGCGCGAGGTCGGCCGCCGCGCCGGCATCGCGGTGCAGCACGCCCGGCTGCACCGGGCCGAGCGCGACGCGCGCGCGCGCGCCGAAGCGGAGGTCGAGCGCAGCAAGCGCCTGCAGGCGCTCACCGCCGCGCTCTCCGGCGCCCTCGACGCCGCCGCGATCGCACGCGTCGCTCTCTCCGAGATGATGCCCGCGGCCGGCGCGGCCGCCGGCGAGATCGTGCTCCTCGACGAGCGCGGCGCGGCCCTCGTGACGCTCGCGTCGCGCGGCTTCGGCGAGGACGTGGTGCGGCGCTACGAGCGCTACCCGCTCGACGGCTCGACCCCCGCGACCGTCGTCGTGCGCACCGGCCGCCCCCTGTTCCTGCCCTCCGCCGCCGAGCTCCAGAGCCGATTCCCCGCGAGCGCGCAACTCGAGCGCGACGCCGGATACGCGGCCAGCGCGACGCTCCCGCTAGCGGTCGAGGACCGCGCGTTCGGCGCGCTCACGTTGCACTGGACCGAGGACCGCGAATTCGACGCCGCCGATCGCGATCTGCTGCTCTCCGCGACCCGCCAGTGCGCGCAGGCGTTCGAGCGCGTCCGACTCTACGAGGCCGAGCGCGTCGCGCGCGCGGAGGCGGAAGCCGCCAACCGCGCCAAGTCCGAGTTCCTCGCCGTCATGAGCCACGAGCTGCGCACGCCGCTGAACGCGATCGTCGGCTTCACGGAACTGCTGCAGCTCGGCGTCCGCGGCCCGCTGCGCCCCGAGCAGCAGCAGGACCTGGCCCGCGTGCGCACCGCCGCCGCGCACCTCCTCGGCATCATCAACTCCGTGCTGAACCAGGCGAAGATCGAGGCGGGCCAGCTCGACTACCACCTCTCCACGTTCCCTCTCGACCCCGTGCTCCGCGAGACCTACGAGCTGGTCGAGCCGCTCCTCGCCGCCCGGGGCCTCGGCTTCCGCTCGACCGGCCCCGACGACGAGGTGCACGTCCACGCCGACCGCGAGAAGCTCAAGCAGGTGCTGCTCAACCTCCTCGGCAACGCCGTGAAGTACACCGAGGAGGGCGGGATCGTCGTGACGATCGACACGACCGCGGACGCGGTCCACCTCCGCATCCGCGACTCCGGCATCGGCATCTCCGCCTCCAAGCTCGAGCACATCTTCGACGCCTTCGTCCAGGTCGAGCCGTCGATCACCCGCACCCACGAGGGCATCGGCCTCGGCCTCACCATCAGCCGCGCCCTCGCGCGCGGCATGGGCGGCGACATCCACGCCGAGAGCACCCTCGGCCGTGGCTCCACCTTCACGCTCCGCCTCCGCCGCGCCTGAAGCCCCGCGCTGGCATGGCGGTTGCCCCGCAAGGTGCGACCGGAGCCGCGTTCCGGGGCGTCGCCCCGCCGGCTCTCCTGACGACGCGCAACGGAGGTCGCCATGGCCATCAGCCCCATATCCCGACGGCCCGATCACACGCTCCCGGCCGGCACCCCGGACGTCCGTAGCTGGGAGGTCCGATCCGCGGTCGACGACGAGAGAGTCGGTACGGTCGACGACATCCTCGTCGACGACGAACGCGACGACGCCCGCTTCCTCGACGTCGACCTCGGGCCGCTTCACGGCCATCGCCTGCTGCCGGCACGCCGCACGCGCCCGGACGGCGAGCGCCGCATCCTCTGGGTCGACGGCCTCGCGCGCGACGACCTCGAGAACGCGCCCAAATACGCGCTCGACGGCGACGTCGTCCCCGCCGACCACGTCCGCCGCGCCGAGGCCGCCTACGACGCCGCGAGCGAGCGCCGCGCCGCGGAAAGCCGCGAAGCCGCGCGCACGCCCGCCGGCCGCCCCGCCGCCACCGGCGTCCCCGGCGACTCCCCCGCGCGCCTCGCCCGGCTCGACGACCTCGACGAGTACCGCGTCGCCGGCGGCGACGCCGACCCGCGCGGCTGGAAGCTCGTCACCATCGAGGCGAAGCCGGTCGGCAAGGTGGCGGAGCTGCTCGTCGACATCGAGGAGCGCAGGGTCCGCTACCTCGACTGCGACCTCGACGAGAAGACGCTCCGGCTCGAACCGCTCGACCGCCACGTGCTCATCCCCGTCGAGCGCGTCCGCCTCGACCCGCGCCACCACCGCGTCGTCGTCGACGGACTCCTCGAGCGCGACCTCCGCGACTACCCCGTCTACGGCGGCCTGCCGCTGCGCGGCGAGGACGCGGCTCGCATCCGCGCGGCGTTCGAGGACGACGGCGCTGGCGACGCGATCCGGCGCAGGGAGGAAGTGCAGGCGGCGCCGCGCCGCGAGGAGACCGCCGTCGAGGAGCCGGCGAGTGATGAGCGCCGCCGCGTCGAGGCGGTCCAGCTGCGCGGCGAAGGCGAGGAGGTCCGCATCCATCTGAGCGGCGACGACATCGTGATCGAGAAGCGGCCGCGCACCTGAGGCCGCCACCCGCCGCCGCCCCCGCGGGCGAACGCCGGCCGGCCTCGGGGCGGGTGCGGCGGCGACCATCGAGGAGAGGAGGGATCGAAGATATGGCAGAGATCGGCATCGAGCGCCGCCCCCGGCGCAAGCTGTGGCCGTGGCTGCTCGCGCTCGTCCTCATCGTCGTCGCCGTCGTCGCGTTCTGGGCGTGGTACTCCGGTGGCCTCGGCACGAAGCCGGCCCCCGCCGACGACGTCACCGCGCCGGCGGGCGCGCGGCACCCGGGCGCGGAAGGAGCGCCCGGCGGGGCCGGCGTGCCGGCCAGGCCCGGCGTAGCGGGACGTTGCCCGCGCGGCGAGCAGGCGCCACCTTGAGCGCGACATCCGCGCGCTGCGGCGCGCCCCTTCCCGCACCGACACGACACGCCCCTTGAGCGACGAACGCGTGCCGCTGCCGCGCCTCGCGGCCGGGATCGACCGCCTCAACGAGTTCGTCGGCACCATGATCCAGTGGCTGGCACTGGTGATGGTGGGGGTCGGCGCCTACAACGCGCTCGCCCGTTACGCGAGCCGCTGGGCCGGCATGCCGCTCACGTCGAACGCGCTCTTCGACGTGCAGTGGTACCTCTTCAGCCTGATCTTCCTGCTCGGCGCCGCCTACGGCCTGAAGCACGACGTCCACGTGCGCGTCGACGTGCTCTACGCGCGGCTCGGCCCGCGGGCGCAGGCGTGGGTCGACCTCCTCGGCACGCTGCTCTTCCTCCTGCCGTTCTGCGCCCTGATGCTGTGGACGTCGTGGCCGGCCGTGCGCAACTCATGGGCGATACGCGAGACCTCGCCCGACCCCGGCGGCCTCGCCCGCTACCCCATCAAGACCGTCCTTCTCGTCTCCTTCGTGCTCCTCCTGCTCCAGGGCCTCTCGCGGATCCTCCGGACGATCGGCGTGCTGCGCGGCGCCCCGCCGGAGGAGGCGGGCATCGACCGCGCGCACCACCACGGGGAGGGCGTCTGAGCGGCCACGTCTGGGGCCCCCTCATGTTCGTCGGGGCGCTCGCCCTCATCTTCACCGGCTACCCCGTCGCGTTCGCGCTCGCCGGCACCGCGATGCTCTTCGCGCTGCTCGGCTCGATCGCCGGCGTGTTCGACCCGGCGCTGCTCAGCGCGATGCCCGAGCGCGCCTTCGGCATCATGTCCAACTACACGCTCCTCGCCGTGCCCTTCTTCATCTTCATGGGCACCGTCCTGCAGAAGTCCCGCCTCGCCGAGCAGCTGCTCGAGACCATCGGCATCCTCTTCGGCCGCTTCCGCGGCGGCATCGCGCTCGGCGTCGTCTTCGTCGGCGCGCTGCTCGCGGCCGCCACCGGCGTCGTCGGCGCCTCCGTCACCGCGATGGGCCTCATCTCGCTGCCCGTGATGCTGCGCTACGGCTACCGCCGCGAAGCCGCCCTCGGCGTCGTCGCCGCGTCCGGCACCCTCGGCCAGATCATCCCGCCCAGCATCGTGCTGATCGTGCTCGGCGACCAGCTCGGCGTCTCCGTCGGCGACCTCTTCGCCCACGCGCTCCTGCCCGGCCTCGCGCTCACCGCCCTCTACACGATCTACATCGTCGTGCTGGCGACGACGCGGCCGCACGCGCTGCCCGCCATGCCCGCCGCCGCGCGCGACGTCCACGGCATCGACCTGCTCCGCCGCGTCGCCTTCTCCCTCGTGCCGCCGCTCTTCCTCATCCTCGTCGTGCTCGGCAGCATCTTCGCCGGCCTCGCCACGCCCACCGAGGCGGGCGCGCTCGGCGCCATCGGCGCGATGGCCCTCGCGGCGGCGAACCGGCGCCTCGACCGCGCCGCGCTCCGCGCCGCCATGCTCGAGACCTCCAGGCTGACCATCATGGTCGTCTTCCTGCTCATCGGCTCGACCGCTTTCTCCCTCGTCTTCCGCGGCCTCTACGGCGACATCTGGATCGCCGACATGCTCACCGGCCTGCCGGGCGGCGCGCTCGGCTTCCTCATCGCCGTCAACCTCGTCATCTTCCTGCTCGGCTTCTTCATCGACTTCTTCGAGATCGCCTTCATCATCGTGCCGCTCATCGTCGCGCCCGCGGCCCAGCTCCACATCGACCTCGTCTGGCTCGGCATCGTCATCGCGCTCAACCTCCAGACCTCCTTCCTCACGCCGCCCTTCGGCTTCTCGCTCTTCTACCTGCGCGGCGTGACGCCGCCCGAGATCCCCACGACCTCGATCTACCGCGGCGCCGTGCCGTACATCGCGATCCAGGCGCTGCTGCTCGCGGTCGTGATCGCGCTCGCGCACCCTTGAGCGCTCGCCGGGCGGCGAGGGAAGCTCGGCCTGGCGGCGAGGGAAGCTCGGCCTGACGGCCGAGGGAAGCCCGCCTGGCGGCGGGGGAAGCTCGCCTGCGGCGAGGGGGGCGCCTGGCGGCGCGGAAGCTCGGCCTGACGGCCGAGGGAAGCCCGCCTGGCGGCGGGGGAAGCTCGCCTGCGGCGAGGGGGGCGCCGGACGGCGTGGGGTCAGGGGGAGGGGCGGGGGAAGGCGAAGGAGGCATAGGAGAGTTCGGGGCGGGCGAAGTAGGCGAAGGCGGTGCGGCGGAAGGCGGACCACTGGTCGTGGATCTTGCGGAAGGACGGGTTCTGCGCGGCGAGGTCGCCGAGGACGCTGTCGGCGGCGCGGGCGGACGCTTCCATGACGTCGCGCGGGAACTCCCGCAGCTGGACGCCCTTCTCGCCGACGAGGCGCTGGAGCGCCTTCGGGTTCGCCTCGTCGTAGCGTGCGAGCATGTCCTGGTTGACCTCGCGCGTCGCGCTCTCGAGCACGTGCCGGTAGCCTTCGGGAAGCTGGTCCCAGGCGCGCTGGTTCACCTGCAGCGAGATCGTCGGACCGGGCTCCCACCAGCCCGGGTAGTAGTAGTACTTCGCGATCTCGTCGAAGCCGAGCTTCTCGTCGTCGTACGGGCCGACCCACTCCGTCGCGTCGATCGCGCCGCGCTCGAGCGCGGGGTAGATGTCACCGCCGGCGAGCACCTGCACCGTCACGCCCAGGCGGCTCATCACCTCGCCGCCGAGCCCGGGAATCCGCATCCGCAGCCCCTTCAGATCGGCCAGCGAATCCACCGGACGGCGGAACCACCCGCCCATCTGGCAGCCGGTGTTGCCGCACGGAAAGCTGAGCATGCCGAAGTCGGCGAAGACGTCGCGCAGCAGTTCCATGCCGCCGCCATGATAGAGCCACGCGGCGCGCTGCCGTGCGTTGAACCCGAACGGCACCCCGGAATCGAACGCCAGCGCCGGGTTCTTCCCGATGTAGTAGTACGACGCCGTGTGCCCCGCCTGAACCGTCCCCTGCTGCACCGCGTCCATCACCTGCAGCCCCGGCACCAGCTCGCCGGCCGGATAGACCCGCAGCGTGAAACGGCCGCCCGTGAGCTGCGCCACCCGCGCCGCCAGCGTCTCCGCGTTGCCGTACAGGATGTCGAGGCCGCGCGGAAAGCTCGATGCGACGCGCCACGTCACGCTCGGGCCCGCCACCGCGCCCGTCGCTCGCGACGACGCGCCCGCGCCCGGCGATCCCTGGCCGCACGCCGCCGCGACGCCGCTGCCGGCGGCGGCGACGCCGGTGCCCGCCGCCGCCAGCGCCGCCTTCCCGAGGAAGCTGCGTCGTCCCATCGGTGGATTGCTCATCGTCGTCCAGCTCCGTACCGTGTCTTTCGAGGGCCTCGAACCGGGTGCCACCGCTTGGTCAAGTCGATCCTGTTACTACGCGGCATCAACGTCGGGGGCAAGAACGTCCTGCCGATGGCCGAGCTCACGCGGGTGCTCGAATAGCTCGGCGTCGAGGACGTGCGGACGTACATCCAGAGCGGCAACGCGGTCTTCCGCGGACCGGAAGCCGGCGTCGCCCGCGCTGTCGCGGCGGATCTCGGACGCGATCGAGCGGCGCCGCGGCTTCAGGCCGCACGCCCTGCTGTTGAGCGAGGAGGCGCTGGCGGACGCGATCGCGTCGAACCCGTTTCCGGATGCGGAGGCCACGCCCCGGACACTCCACGTCTTCTTCCTCGACGCCCGGCCGGTGAACGCCGACGTCGAGTCCCTGGCCGAGCTCCGCGCGCCCTCCGAGCGCTTCCACCTCGCGGACCGCGCCCTCTACCTCCACGCGCCCGACGGAATCGGCCGCTCCAGACTCGCCGCGAACGTCGAGAAGCGCGTCGGTGTCCCCGCCACCGCTCGGAACTGGCGCACCGTCCAGAAGCTGTGGGAGATGGCGCAAGCCCCGTGAGACCGCCGGCTCTCCCCGCCGGCCATCCCCCGGGGCCGCGCTCCCGGCCGCGCTCCCGGCCGCGCATCCGCCGCGCACCCGCCCCCCATCCGCACGAGGCGCGAGGGGCGGGGCTGATGCCCGCACGAGGCGCGAGGCGCCGGCCTGATTCCCGCACGCGACACGAGGGGCCCCGGCGGAATCCGCCGGAGCCCCTCGCCCTCTCCCGGGAGCCCCGCGATCTCCAGGGAGCGCCACCGGAGCCCCCGTAGGCCCCAGCACCCGCAGCCCCCGGACCTGCTACCTCTCCGCCCCGCCCTCCTCCCCGCCCTCGGCGTCCTCCGCCGAACCCTGCCCCTTCACGTGCACCGTCTGCCGCAGCGTCTGGCCACCCGCCGTCAGCACCACCGTGTAGTCCCCGCTGTCCACGGTGCCCGGCCCGCCGCCGAAGCCGCGGAACCCGCCGAAGCCCCGGATGCCGGAGCTGCGCAGCGCCTGGAAGATCTCGCGGATCACGTCGGTCGGCACCTCGCCGCCCGCCGCCCCCGCGCCGCCCGCCCTCGCGGCACCCGCCGCGGCACCCGCCCCCGCAGCCCCGCGTTCCCGCGGCGGCGGCGACTCCGCCGGCCGCGCGACGAACGGCTCCCCCGCCACCACGCCTTCACCGCGCCCGC
The DNA here is from genome assembly GCA_963816355.1 of uncultured Gemmatimonadales bacterium. Classification (GTDB taxonomy): domain Bacteria; phylum Gemmatimonadota; class Gemmatimonadetes; order Longimicrobiales; family RSA9; genus CAWFKH01. Next base: position 39,415 of record CAWFKH010000001.1, read on the forward strand.
CGCCGCCGAAGAAGCGGCGGCCGCCGCCCTCGATCTGCGCGAGCGCGCGGTCCACCATCCGCCGATCCATTCCGGACGACACCAGCGAGTCCCCGATCTCCTTCAGCCGCACCACCCTCGCCACGCTGTCCCGCTTCTCCGAAGGCGACAGCGGCCCGCGCGGCTCCGGCTTCTTGCGGAAGTCCCACGCCACGTGGTGAAGCCCGCGGCTGCCGGGGCCCGTCAGCGTCTGCACCGTGTCGCCCGCCGCGTTCAGGATCGCGATGTGGACCTGCTCCGCCCGCGGCGGCCGCCGGAATCCACCCGCGCCCGCGGCGCCCGCCCGAGCGCCCGCGACTCCCGCCCGAGCGCCGGCGCCGGCTCGTTCGCCCGCCCCGGCACCGGCTCGAGCACCCGCGGCGCCCGCCTGGGCGCCCGCGGCCGCGCCCTCGTCCCCGGCCGCGCCGTCGCCCGACAGCTCCGCCGCCGCCGGCGCCAGCGCCTGGGGCAGCCAGTAGGAGATCGTGGCGCCGTAGTCGGGGCTGGGCGCCTGGAAGAACTGCTGCGCGACCGACTCGCCGCCGATGGGCGGGTCGCCGAACTGGAACGCGCTGTCGGGGTCGAAGAGGACCGGCCCGGCGAGGTCCGCCTTCGGCAGCTGCTCGAGAGGCGCGATGCCGACGATCCACAGCGAGCGGCCGTGCGTGCCGGCGATCAGCTCGTGGTCGCGCGGGTGGATCTTCAGGTCGAAGACGGCGACCGTCGGGAAGTTCTCCATGAACGCCCGCCAGCTCGCGCCCCGGTCGGTCGACACGTAGACGCCCACGCCCGTGCCGGCGAAGAGCAGGTCGCGGTTGTACGGGTCCTCGCGGATCACCAGCACGAAGTCCGGGCCGCCGGTGGGCAGACCCGCGGCGATCGAGCGGAAGCTCCTGCCGCCGTCGTTCGTCACGAAGACGTACGGCTTGAAGTCGTTCGTCGTGTGGCCGTCGAACGTGACGTAGAACGTGTTCGCGTCGAAGTGCGACGGCTCGATGCGGCTCACCCACGTGGTGTCCGGCACCAGCCCCTTGAAGCGCGGCGTCAGGTTCGTCCAGTGGCCGCCGTCGTCCGGCGAGAGCCAGACGTTGCCGTCGTCGGTGCCCGCGTAGAGCAGGCCGCGCGTCACCGGCGACTCCGCGAGCGCCGTGATCGTCGCGTACGTCTCGGCGCCGGTCACGTCCGGCGTGATGCCGCCGGTCGTCGCCGTGCTGACCCGGATCTTCGCCGTGTCGCGCTTGCTCAGGTCCGGCGAGATCACGATCAGCGTGTCGCCCCGGTTCGGCGACTTCAGCACCTTGTTCGCGCCGACGTAGAGCACGTGCGGGTCGTGCGGCGAGAGGAAGAACGGCGTGTCCCAGTTGAAGCGCAGCGCGCTGTCCACCGAGTCCGCGAACTGGCGCGCGCGCAGCTCGGCCAGGTGCTTCTTCACCGCCGCCGGCGGCGGCGACGTCGTATCGCCGCGCTCCACGACGATCGAGTCCTCGTACTCGCGGTAGCGGTCCTCCCACCCCGGCTTGCGCAGCCGCTTCGACTCGCCGCTCGCCATGTTCACGCGCACCACGTTGCCGCCCTGCGACTCCGCGTAGACCGTGTTCGCGTCCGTCGGGTCCTGCGCCGTGTAGAAGCCGTCGCCTCCCGCGATCGTCGCCCACATGTAGTTGTCCAGCATGCCGCGCTGCCGCCGGCTCGGCCCACACCACGAGCCGTTGTCCTGCAGCCCGCCGCACACCCGGTACGGCGTCCCCATGTCGAAGCTGATCGCGTAGAACTGGCCGATCGGCAGGATGTTCACGTACTCGTAGTTGCCGCCGCGGTCGAACGTCTGCGCCACGCCGCCGTCGTTGCCGACGATGAAGTGCTCCGGGTCCGTCGGATCGATCCACATCGCGTGGTCGTCCACGTGCACGCCGTTCGTCCCCGTGCGCACCGTCTTGCCGCCGTCGTCGGAAAACTGGAACGGCGTCGACGACCAGTAGATCCGGTTCGGATCCTTCGGGTCGACCCTCACCTGCGAGTAGTAGAACGGGCGGTTGTTCCGGTCGTTCATCTTCGCCCACGTCGCGCCGCCGTCGCCCGAGCGGTAGAGGCCCGACTCGTTCGGCGCCTCCTTCGTCTTCCCCGCCGCCTCGACCAGCGCGTATACGACGTCGCGGTCGCTGGGCGCGATGGCGATCCCGATCCGGCCCTTCATCCCCTCCGGGAATCCGCCCCCCTTCACCTCCGCCCACGTGGCGCCGGCGTCCGTCGACTTCCACAGCGCGCCGCCGGGGCCGCCGCTGTTCAGGAAATACGGCCCGCGCACCCGCTGCCAGCTCGAGGCGAAGACCACGTCCGGATTCGCCGGGTCCAGCGCGACGTCGACGAAGCCGGCCTTGTCGCTCACGAACTTGCTCTTCTTCCACGTGCGGCCGCCGTCCGTCGTCTTGTACAGGCCGCGCTCCGGGTTCGCGCCCCACGCGTGACCCAGCGCCGCCACGTAGACGACGTCCGCATCGCGCGGATCGACCACGATGCGGCCGATCTGCTGCGTCGCCTCCAGCCCCATCGACTGCCACGTCAGCCCGCCGTCCGTCGACTTGTAGACGCCGCCGCCCGGCAGGATCGAGTTGCGCGAGTCCTCCTCCCCCGTCCCCGCCCACACCTGCATCGTGTCGCTCGGCGCGATCGCCAGATCACCCATCGACGCCACGCGCTCGTGCTCGAACACCGGCCGGAACGTCGTCCCGGAATTCGTCGTCTTCCAGATCCCGCCGCCCGCGGCGGCGACGAAATACGTCTTCGACGGACTCGCGATCCCCTCGATGTCCGTCACGCGGCCGTCCACGTTCGCCGGCCCGATCGTGCGCCAGCGGAACGCCGCGAGGAACGTCGAATCCGGTGCGGCGCTCGACTGCGCCTGCAGCGGCGCGGCGCAGAGCGCCGCCAGCGCGAAGACGGCACCACGGAGGCGTTGCTTCTTCATCCTGACCTCGATCGCTGTGTGGACGTGGACCCGGCGCGCGGCCGCTCGCGACCGCGCTCGGCCGCCTCGGCCGCCTCGGCCGCGCGGGAGTCGGAGACGCGGCCCCGCCCGGGCCGCTCAGCCTTGAACGACGCGCGGCGCCCGCAAAACGTTGAGCTCAGCGCAGCGACAGCGTCACGCCGGCCAGCAGCCGCGCATCGTCCGGCCGCAGATCCGCGGGCGGCCGGCTGTCCCGCCGCCACTCGAGCGAGAGCTGCACGCCCACCCCGTGCGCGACCGCGACGTCCAGCCCCGCGTCGCTCAGCACGCGGTAATCCGCCGGCGCCCGCAGCCGCGGCTGGAAGTACAGCACCTCCGTCGCGCTCACGCCCGGCCGCAGATCGAGCGTACCCGCGACGATGCCGTCCAGCCGCGTCGTTCGCTCCCGCGCGCGCTCCCCCGGCGCCAGCCGCGACGCGTCCAGCCGCTCCCACTCCAGCATCGCGCCCACCCCCGCGTCCACGCGCCCGCCCGCCCCCGCCGCCAGCCGGCGCCGCACGCCGCTCCCCACCAGCACGCGCCGCTCGAGCAGCAGCCGCGCGTTCGACTGCACCTGCACGAAGTGGAACGTGCGCCAGCGCCGCGTCAGGAAGTAGCTGTAGCGGAGGTGCACGTAACGGTTGTCCACGAGCCGCTCGCCGCCCCGCTGCTGCAGGTAGTCCGCGCCCGCGAACAGCCGCACCCAGTGACGCGCCGCGCGGTAAGCCGCCCCGGCGCTCACCGACGCCTGCGCCACCCGCGTGTTGCCCGCGCTCACGCTGCCCGTGCCCGCGAAGTCGAGCTGCGCCCCCATCACCGTGTCCGACTGCAGCCGCTCCACGTTCAGGATGCTCTGGCCGCGCGCCCCGGCCGCGACTCCGAGCAGCAGGACGACGGCGGCGGCGCACGCCGCCGTGGCACTCGCCTGCATCCGCTCCCTCCTCTTCCGACGCTGCACCCCTGGACGCCGCCCGCGCCCGCGCTCACCTTCCCCCGCGTCCCGCTGTCACGGGAACCCGATCGCTCCCCGCTCGATTGCGATGGCACGATGCACACGTTCGCCTCGATCCTCGCCGGCGGCCTTGCCGACGACCTGCAGCGGCACCCGCTGCTGGCCCTCGGCACGCTCTTCGGCGCCGGCGTGCTGACCAGCCTCACGCCGTGCATCTACCCGATGATCCCGATCACCATCGGCGTCATCGGCGGGAGCGCGGCCGCGGACCGCACACGCCGCCGCACCGTCCTGCTCACGCTCACCTACGCCGCCGGGCTCGCGCTCCTCTACGCGCTGCTCGGGCTGCTCGCCGGGCTGACCGGATCCCTCTTCGGCACCATCAGCGCCAACCCGTGGGCGCGCTTCGCCACCGCCAACCTGCTCCTCCTCTTCGGCCTGGCGATGCTCGACGTGTTCCCCCTCGCCGCGCCCGCCCGCCTCGTCGCCTGGGCCGGCCGCCTCGGCGGCGGCTCCTTCCCCGCCGTCTTCCTGCTCGGCGCCACATCCGGCCTCGTCGCCGCGCCCTGCGGCGCGCCCGCGTTCGCCGCCGTCCTCACCTGGGTCGCCGGACAGGGGAGCCCCGCGCTCGGATTCGTGTATCTCTTCGTGTTCTCGCTCGGGATGACCGCGCTGCTCATCGTCGCCGGCATCTTCTCCGGCTCGCTCGCGCGCCTGCCGCGCGCCGGCCGCTGGACCCTCTGGGTCAAGCGGATCGCCGGCGTCGTCCTGATCGGGATGGCGGAATACTACTTCATTCAGATGGGAATGGTACTGTGATCGGATCCAGAATCGACAGGCCCGAATCGACCGGGACGTCGCCCGAATCGACCGGGACGTCGCCCGAATCGATCGGGACGTCGCCCGAATCGACGCGCCGCCTCGCCGGCGCCGCGCGCCTCGCGCTCGGCGCGCTCCTCGCCGCCGCCTTCACCGCCGCGCCGGCCGCGCTGCGCGCCCAGGACATCGGCCTCGACGTCGGCACCGCCCCGCCGGCCGTCACCATCGAGGACCTGCAGGGCAACGCCGTCGACCTCGGCGCCTACGTCGGCAAGCGGCCCGTCCTCCTCGAGTTCTGGGCCACCTGGTGCCCCATCTGCAAGGCGCTCGCGCCGCGCATCGAGGCCGCCCACCGCCGCTTCGGCGACCGCGTCGACTTCCTCGTCGTCGCCGTCGCCGTCAACGAGACGCCGCGCTCGATCCGCCGCCACCTGGCGAAGAACCCGGTGCCCGGCACGGTGCTGTGGGACGTCGACGGCCGCGCCACGCGCGCCTTCGACGCCCCCACCACCTCCTACGTCGTCGTGCTCGACCGCGCCGGCCGCGTCAGCTACACGGGCAGCGGCAGCGACCAGGACCTGGAGGGCGCGCTGGCGAAGGTCGCCGGCGGCTGAGGCGAGCGCTCCGCCGAGCGCGCCCGGGACCCGGACCGACGGCGCTCAGCCGCCGCCCGCGCTGTCCGGCGGCACGAGCCGATCGAGCGCCGCACCCAGCTCCTTGTACGCGGTCGGATCGATCTCGCGGAACGGCGTCGCCGTGTAGGCGATCTTCCCGTCCGGCCCCACCACATACAGGTTGCGGTTCGTGAGGTCCGGCCGCTGCGGGAAGACGGCGCCGTACGCGCGGCCGACCACCGCGCCGCTGTCGCTCGCCATGAGGAAGGGGAACTCGTCGTCGCGGGCCCACGACGCGAGATCGGCGGGCGAGTCCGTGCTGATCGCGATGAGCACGATCCCGTGGCCGTCGTGGAAGAGCTGCGCGTACTGATCACGGTACGCGTGCATTTGGATCGTTCAGCCCTTCGTCCGCGCGCGCACGAAGAAGGACAGCACGACCGTCTTCCCCTTGTAGTCGCTGAGCCGCACCGGCTCCGCCAGCACCCCCCAGCGCGTCGCCCCCGGCATGCTGAAGTCCGGCGCGACGTCGCCCGCCTGCAGCGGCTTCACGTCCACCTTCGCCGGCGCGGCTCCGCCCTGCTGCGCCAGCGCCGGCGACGGCGCGCCCAGCGCCGCCGCGACGCCTCCGGCCGCCAGCCAACCGAGCAGCTTCGCTCTCCCTCTCATCGCATTCCTCCTGTGACGTTCGGCCCTCGCGCGGCCGAGCGGCCGCGCGAGAAAGTTCGGTCCGCGCCCAACATACGCGCCCTCGCCGGCACCCGCGAACCGCGCCCGCGAGACGCGACTCGCCTCACGCCACGCCGCCGTCGCGCGCCTCCTGCGCAATCCGCCCGCCGCCCCCGGGGTTCCCCTCCTCCTCCAGCTCGCCTCGCTGCGCTTCCTCGGGCGGCACCGCCACGCGCCGCGCGACGAGCACGTCAGTCGAGGAATGCACGACGATCGACGCGGCGATCACGACGGCGGCGAGCTGGAACACCTTCCCGGCCTGCTCGGCGCCGCTGCGCAGGACGAGGATCGCGAAGACGACGGAGGCGAACCCCTTCGGTCCGAACCACGCGGCGACGAGCTTCTCCTTGCGCGAGAGGCGGCTGCCCAGGAGCGCAATGCCGATCGCCAGCGGCCGCGCGACCACCAGCGCGAGCCCCACGAAGGCCAGCTCCGCCAGGCCGAAACCCTGAAAGAGCCGCCCCGCGAGCAGCGTCCCGAAGAGCAGCACGCCGGCGAACTTGAGCAGGTCCGCGATCCCCTCGCCGAACTCCCGGAACGCCTTCGAGAACCGACCGCCGGTCGAGCTGAGCGTGGCCCCCGCCGCGAACGCGGCCAGGAACTCGTTGGCGTGCAGCAGCCCGGCCGTCGCGTAGACGATCATCGCCACCGCGACCGCCACGAAGCGCTGGTACGCGTCGCTCACGCCGAGGAAGCGGAAGCCGGTGACGCGCACGGCGCACCACGCGATCGCGACGCCGACGGCGAGACCCGCCGCGACCGAGCCGGCGAGCCGGAACGCGAGCGAGCTCGTGTCGTAGGTGGCCAGGATGCCGAGCACGATCGGCAGCGCCAGGCCGTCGTTCAGCCCGCTCTCCACGTTCAGCAGGTGGCGCAGCCGCCATGGCACCTCCGCCCGCTGCACGAGCGCCGCCGCGAAGACCGGGTCCGTCGGCGAGAGGACGGCGCCCAGGAGGAACGCTTCCCGCCAGCGCACTCCGACCACCACGTGCGCCGCCAGCGCCGTGAGGCCCAGCGTCAGCGGCATGCCGACCAGCAGCGCGCGACCCGGCGCCCGCCAGCCGCGCCGCAGGTCGTCCAGCCCGGTGCGCGTGCCGTCCGTGAAGAGGACGCTGAAGAGGACGATCTGCGCCAGGTAGCGCACCGACGCGGCGTCCGCCCTCACCCGCACCAGGCCGAAGCCGCCGCCGCCCACCAGCCAGCCCGCCACGAGGAAGACCACCGCCGAGGAGACGATGCTCCGCCGCGAGTAGTCCGAGACGATCGCGGCAAGGAAGAGGGCCAGCGCGAATGCGAGTACGGCGGTCATGGCACCGGCGCTTCCGGTGCAAGCTCCAATCCACGCGCCGGGCGTGCGGCCCTACGCGCCGCCCAGCGAGCGCCGCTCCCCGCCTACCCGCCGCCCGCCAGCCGCGCGAAGTGCGCCTTGCGCAGCTTCGCGATCTTCGGCTCGATCACCAGCCGGCAGTACGACTGCTCCGGGTTGCGCCGGAAGTACTCGCGGTGGTACGCCTCCGCCGCATAAAACGCCTCCAGCGGTGCGACCTCCGTCACGATCGGCCCCCGCCACGTGCCCGCCCGCTCCAGCTCCGCGATCGCCGACTCCGCCGCCTCGCGCTGCTCCGGCGTGTGGTAGAAGATCGCCGAGCGGTACTGCGTGCCGACATCCGCCCCTTGCCGGTTCGGCGTCGTCGGGTCGTGGATCGTGAAGAAGACGTCGAGCAGGTCGCGGTAGCTCACCACCGCCGCGTCGAACCGCACCTGGACCGCCTCCGCGTGCCCGGTCCCGCCGCCGCACACCTGCCGGTACGTCGGGTTCGCCACCGTGCCGCCGGTGTAGCCGGATACCACCGACTCCACCCCGCGGATCAGCTCGAACGCCGCTTCCAGGCACCAGAAGCAGCCGCCCGCCAGCGTCGCCGTCTCCAGCGCCCGCTCCTCCACTCGCCCTCCCTCGCTCCCGTCCATCGCCCGACTCCCCTTCAGCTCGCCGCGCCGCCGCCCGCGCCGGCGGGCAGCGTGCGGGCGAGGAGCGGACCGATCTCGGGGCCGCGGCCCATGAAGGCGCGGTAGAGCGCGTCCGGCTCTGCGCTCAGTCCCGGCCGCAGGATCGCCTCCGCGAACGCCTCGCCCACCGCCCGGCTCAGCAGGCCCTCCCGCTTGAAGCGCGTGAACGCGTCCGCGTCCAGCATCTCGCTCCACTTGTACGAATGGTACGCCGCCGCGTAGCCGCCGCCGAAGATGTGGGTGAAGGCGCACAGGAAGTCGTTGTCGGCGAAGTCCGGCCGCACCGCGTAGCGGCCGAGCACCTCGCGCCCGCGCGCCAGCGGGTCGCCCGCCGCGTGCGCGTGCAGGTCGAGGTCGACCGCGCCGAAGCCGAGCTGCCGCATCTGCGCGCTCGCGGAGCGGAAGTCGCGCGAGCGGCGCAGGCGCTCCACCACCTCGCCCGGGATCGGCTCGCCGGAATCGACGTGGCCGGAGAAGAGCGGCAGCGCCTCCGGCTCCCAGCACCAGTTCTCCATGATCTGCGACGGCAGCTCGACGAAGTCGCGAGGCACGCGCGTGCCCGAGCGCGTCTTCAGCTCCGCCGTCGACAGCGCCGCGTGCAGCAGGTGGCCGAACTCGTGGAAGAGCGTCTCCACCTCGCCGTGCGTGAGCAGCGGCGGCCCGCCTTCCGGCGGCGGCGTGAAGTTCGCGCACACCGCGATCAGGTGCGGTTCGAAGCCGCGCTCCGCCGGCCCGCCCGTGACCAGCCCCTCCTTCCACGCGCCGCCCCGCTTCGTCGGCCGCGGGAAGAGGTCGAGGTAGAACGACGCCCGGTGCACGCCGGCGTCGTCGCGCAGCTCGAAGTAGCGCACGTCCGGGTGCCACAGCGCCTGCGTGGCGCGCTCCTCCACTTGCACGCCGAAGAGCCGGCCCGCGATCTCGAACAGCCCCTCGAGCACCCGCGGCAGCGGGAAGTACGGCCGCAGCGCCTCCTCGTCGATGTCGAAACGCTCGCGCCGCAGCCGCTCCGCCAGGAAGGCGACGTCCCACGGCTCCAGCCGCGCGTAGCCCTGACGCCCCGCCGCCGCCTCCAGCGCCTCGCTCTCCGCGCGGAAGTGCGGCGCCGTCCTCGTCGTCAGCAGCGCGACGAACTCCTCCGCCCGCGCCGCGGAGCCGACCATGTTCAGCTCGGCCGCGTACTGCGCGAAGCTCTCCCGGCCGAGCAGCGCCGCCAGCTCCCGCCGCGCCGCCAGGATGCGCGCGATCACCGGACGGTTGTCGTACGGCGGACGCGAGGCGACCGAGACGTGCGCCTCGTGCATGCGACGTCGCAGGTCGCGCCGCTCCGCGTAGCGCTGGAATGGCGCGTACGACGGCGCGTGCAGCGTGAACACCCAGCCGTCCACCCCGCGCGCCGCCGCCTCCCGCCGCGCCAGCGAGAGCAGCGACGCCGGCAGCCCCGCCACCTCCGCCGCCTCGCGCAGGTGCAGCGAGAACGCGTTCCGCGAGTCCAGCACCTGGTTCTCGAAGCGCGTCTGCAGCTCCGACAACTCCACCCGCAGCGCCGCCACCCGCTCCCGCGACGCCGCCGGCAGGCTGGCACCCGCGTGCCGCAGCTCCCGCAGCGCCCGCTCCAGGTAGAAGCGCCGCGGCTCCGCCAGCGCGCGCGCCTCCGCCGTCTCCGCGTACTCGCGCAGCGCCCCCCACACCGCCGGATCCGTGTCGATCCGCGCGAAGAACCGCTCGTACTCCGGCTGCGCCTCCGCGTGCGCCGCCCGCAGCGCCGGCGTGCTCCATACGTTCATCAGGTGCTCGACGATCCCGCTCACCCGCTCGACCCGCGACACCTCCTCGTCGAGCCGCGCCACCGTGAGCGCGAACGTGCGTCCGCCCGCGCCACCCGCCAGCTCGCCGATCCCCCGCTCCGCCCGCGCCACCGCCGCGCGCACCGCGCCCCGCACGTCGGCCGCCGTGATGCGGTCGAAGCGGACCGGAAAATCTTCCTCCAGCAGCGCGTTCAACGCCGGCATCTCTCCCTCGTCTCGGGTCCCGCCGCGCCGCGAACGCCGCCGCGCCCCACCGCGCCGCGCCGCGCGCGCCGTCCGCCCGACGCGCGACCGATCACGGCTCGCCGGTCATGATGAAGAGCGGGCGGCCGTTGAACTCGTAGATCGGGCGCAGCCGGTCGGTGTTGTAGTACTTCGCGACGCGGACGTACTTCTTGGCGCCCGTGACGGCGTCGATCGGCACGCTGTCGTAGTGGCCGTGGTGGATGCTGACGAGGCGGCCGAAGTTGCCGCCGAGCACGAGGTCGAGCGCGAGGTTGCCGAACGCCATCGGCACGATCGAGTCCATCGCGTCCGGGTCGCCGGAGCGCACGAGGTAGCCGAGCCGCTGGTTCACGACGTCGATGCGGCGGCCGCCGTTGTACTTCGGCGAGCGGTCCTTCAGCAGCGCGGCCACCTTGTCGCCCACGCCGCCCAGCTTGCGGTGCCCGTACTGGTCGCGCTCCTCGCTCTCGAACGACATCTCCGCCTCGCCCAGGATCGTCGCGCCCTCCGACACCAGCACCACCGCGTAGCGGCTGGGGTGCCGGTTGCGATCGTACACCAGCAGCTCCGTGAGGCGCTCGATGTCGAACGGGTGCTCCGGAATCACGCAGCGGTCCGCCGCCCCCGCCATCGTCGGCAGCAGCGCGGTGAAGCCGGCGTAGCGGCCGAACACCTCGATCACCAGGAAGCGCTCGTGCGAGCCGGCCGACGTGCGCAGCCGGTGCGTCAGCTCGATCGTGCGCGTGACGCACGTGCTGAACCCGATGCAGTAGTCGGTGCCCGGCACGTCGTTGTCCATCGTCTTCGGCACCGCCACCGTCGGCACGCCCGCCGCGTGCAGCCGCGCCGCGTAGCTCAGCGTGTCGTCGCCGCCGATCGGGATCAGCGCGTCAACGCCCAGGAATTCGAGGTTCTTCAGGATCTCCGGCGTGATGTCGTTGACGTCCGCCCCGTAGCGTCCGGCGAGGTGCGGCGGCACGCGCTCGCGAGGGAGGTGGCTCGGCCGCGTCCGCGAACTGTGCAGGAACGTGCCGCCGGTCCGCCCCGCCCGGTTCACGATCGCCTCCGTCAGCTCCTGGACGTGCTCGCCGTTGTCCGCGCCCGCCTCCGGCACCAGGTCCACAAGACCCGCCCAGCCGTGGCGGATCCCCAGGACGCGGTAGCCCTCGCGCGCGGCGCGGATCGTGATCGCGCGGATCGCGGGATTGAGGCCGGGGACGTCACCGCCCCCGGTGAGAATGGCGATGGTGCCCTTGCTGGCCATGGTGACGTGCTCGATCTGCGGTGTGGAGGTCGGCGGCGATGCGGGACGTGCGGCGCGCGGCTCTCCGCGTGGATCCCGCGCCTCAGCGCGAGTCGCCGCCCTTGTAGCGGTACGTGATGCGGCCCCGGGAGAAGTCGTACGGCGACACCTCGAGCGCCACCCGGTCCCCCTGCAGCACCCGGATCTTGAACTTCGACATCTTGCCGCTCGCGTACGCCAGAACAATGTGACCGTTGTCGAGCTGGACCCGGAAGTTCTGGTCCGGGAGCACCTCCGTCACCACGCCTTCCACCTGAATCGCTTCCTGCTTCGCCATAGATCGCCCCGCGCCACGTGAGCCTGCCCTGCACGACGACGCCCGCCGAGCGCGCCGGCGGCGCCGCGTCGATCGGGCGGTTCGCACCGGCGCACCCCGCGCCGGTGAATTCCTCTGAATCTACTCCTTGCGGCGTACCCGCGCCACCCGTTCCCGCGCCCGCTCTTGTCCCCGCGCCCGCCGCCCGCCATCCTTGCCCGACCGCGCCTCCCGCCCACGCCGCGCCCCCCGAACCGGACGCCCGCCATGTTTCCGAGCTACGCCGCGCTGCACCCGGAGATCGTCCACTTCGTCATCGCGCTCCTCATCGTCGGCGTCGCCTTCCGCGTCGTCTCGCTCGGCCGCTGGTTCCGCTTCACCGACGGCGCCGCCGCGACGCTCCTCCTCGCCGGCACCGCCGCCGCCGTCCTCGCCGTCAGCACCGGCCAGCGCGCCCACGGCGCCGCCGAGCGCATCCCCGGCGCGCGCCAGGCCGTCCAGGAGCACGAGGAGTGGGGCGAGCGCACCCGCGACGCGTTCCTCGTCGTCTCCGCCCTCGAGATCCTCGCCCTCCTCGCCGCCGCCGCCGGACCCGACAGGCGACGCCGCCTCGTCACCGGCCTCAAGGCCGCCTCCGCCGTCGTCGGCGTCGCCGGCATCGCCGTCCTCTTCGAGGCCGGTGAGCACGGCGGCGACCTCGTCTACGGCTACGCCGGCGGCGTCGGCACCCGCTCCGGCGACACCGCCGATATCCGCCACCTCCTCGTCGCCGGCCTCTACAACGAGGCGATGGTCGCCCGCCGCGCCGGCGACCACACCCGCGCCGCCGCGCTGCTCGCCCAGCTCGCCGCCCTGCGGCCCGCCGACCCCGCCACCCGCCTCCTCGAGATCGAATCGATGATCCAGGACCGCGACCAGCCCCGCGCCGCCCTCGCCGCCCTCGACTCCATCGCCGCCGCCCCCGCCGCCGACCGCTTCACCCGCTTCCGCGCCGGCCGCCTCCGCGCCGCCGCGTACGAAAAGCTCGGCATGCCGGACTCCGCCCGCGCCGTCACCGAGGCGCTGCAGCGCGAGCTCCAGGCCGCGCGGCGCTGACGGCCGGCGCCCTTCCCGTGACGCCTCGTCACCGCCTCGCCCCGCCCCATCCCGCCGCGCCGCGGCGGCGGAACGCACCGCCCCGGCGCAGAGTACCACTCTCGTGGTGGCGTGGCGCCCGGCTGGGGCCGGGTGCGCCACGCCGGCCCCAGCGGCGTTCCTCCGCTCCGATCACGACCGGCGCCCTGTGCACGGCGCGTCCGAACGATAGATTGTCGGTCCAGATCCCCCATGGCCCGGGCAGCCGGATCGCCCGCGCCCACACCCGCACCGCGTAGGCCCGCATGCGCCGCCCTATGGCCCGCCTCGACCTTCTCCCCACCCTCCTCCTCGCGCTCGCAGCGAGCACCCTCGCCCGTCCGGCGCGCGCGCAGCAGGCGCAGGATGCGAAGAAGACGTTCACCCTCGTCGGCCGCATCACCGCGGCAGGCGGCGACGCGCCGCTCGAGGACGCGATCGTCTCCCTGCTGGACCAGGACGTGCACGTCTTCACGGATGGGAAGGGCCTCTTCGCGCTGCGCGGCGTCCACCCCGGCCTCACCGTGGTGCGCGTCGAGCGGATCGGCTACGCGGACTTCCAGCAGGCGGTGCAGCTCGAGGAGGGCTCCGCCATGCACATCGCGCTGAAGGCCCAGCCGATTCAGCTCGAGCGGCTGGACGTCCGCGTCAGACAGCTCGACAAGCGGCTCGCCGACTACCCCTATCCGGTCCTCACCTTCGACCGCGAGGCCATGCGCAGCGCGCCCGACCTGACCGCCGAGGAGTACCTGCGCACGCGCGCCATGATCCTGCCCACGCGCTGCAGTTTCCAGCTCCAGATGGGCGGCTGCATCTACTACCGCGGCCGCTCGATCGAGCCGTCCGTCTACCTCGACGAGGCGAAGCTCCTCGGCGGCCTGGCCGCGCTGCGCACCTTCCACGCGAACGAAATCGCCCGCCTCGAGGTGTTCCGCCACGGCACCATGATCCGCGCCTACACGCTCCGCTTCATGGACCAGCTCGCCAAGGGCCGCGAGAGCTTCGGCCTCGCGCCGCTCCCCCACCACTGAGCCGGACCGTGCCCCCACGCGACGAGCCCCCCGGCCTGGACCGCCGCGCCTTCATCCGCACCGGTTCCCTCGGCGCCGCCGCCGCCGCGCTCGGCCTGCCCGCCCCGCTCGACGCCGACGCGCCGCCCGCCGCGCCATCCCCACCCGCGCCGCCCGCCACCGCACCGCCGCCCGACTTCGAGCTCGCCGAGCTCACCGTCGCCGACCTGCGCCGCGGCCTCGCCTCCGGCCGCTGGACGTCGCGCCGCCTCGTCGAGCTCTACCTCGGCCGCATCGACGCCGCCGACGCGCGCGGCCCCGCGCTGCGCGCCGTCCTCGAGACCAATCCGGACGCGCTCGACATCGCCGACCGCCTCGACGCCGAGCGCCGCGCCGGCCGCTCGCGCGGTCCGCTGCACGGCCTGCCCGTGCTCGTCAAGGACAACATCGACACCGCCGACCGCATGACCACGACGGCCGGCTCGCTCGCGCTCGAGGGCTCGATTGCGCCCCGCGACGCCGGCCTCGTGCGCCGCCTCCGCGCCGCGGGCGCCATCGTCCTCGGCAAGGCCAACCTCAGCGAGTGGGCCAACTTCCGCTCGACCCGCTCCTCCTCCGGCTGGAGCGGCCGCGGCGGCCAGGTGCGCAACGCCTACGTCCTCGACCGCACCCCCTGCGGATCCAGCTCCGGCACCGGCGCCGCCGTCGCCGCCAGCTACTGCGCCGTCGGCGTCGGCACGGAGACCGACGGCTCGATCGTCTGCCCCTCCGCCGCCGACTCCCTCGTCGGCATCAAGCCCACCGTCGGCCTCGTCAGCCGCGCCGGCGTGATCCCCATCTCGCACACGCAGGACACCGCCGGCCCCATGGCCCGCACCGTCGCCGACGCCGCGATCCTGCTCGGCGCGCTCGCCGGCGCCGACGACCGCGACCCCGCCACCGCCGCCGCGCGCGGCCACATCGCGGCCGACTACACGAAGTTCCTCGACCCCGCCGGCCTCCGCGGCGCCCGCATCGGCGTGCCCCGCGAGGGCCTCTTCGGCTACAGCCCCGAGGCCGACCGGATCGTCGACGACGCGATCGCCGCCATGAAGGACGCCGGCGCCGTCGTCGTCGACCCCATCGCGCTGCCCCACGTCGACGACTACGCCCGCGACGAGCTCACCGTCCTCCTCGTCGAGTTCAAGGCGGACCTCGACCGCTACCTCGCCGACCACCCCGCCGCCCCCATCCGCTCCCTCGCCGACGCCATCGCCTTCAACGAGGCCCACGCCGAGCGCGAGATGCCGTGGTTCGGACAGGAGCTCTTCCTGCGCGCCCAGGCCGCCGGCCCCCTCACCGACCCCGCCTACCTCCAAGCCCGCGAGCGCGGCCTCCGCCTCGCCGGCCCCGACGGCATCGACGCCGCCCTCGACGCCCACCGCCTCGACGCCCTCCTCGCCCCCACCGGCGAGCCGCCCAGCGTCATCGACCTCGTCAACGGCGACCACAACCTCGGCGGCGCCTCCGGCCCCGCCGCCGTCGCCGGCTACCCCCACGTCACCGTCCCCGCCGGCTACGCGGCCGGCGCGCCCGTCGGCCTCTCCTTCTTCGGCCGCGCCTGGAGCGAGCCCACCCTGATCCGCCTCGCCTACGCCTTCGAACAGGCGACCCTCGCCCGCCGGCCCCCCCGCTACCTCGCCTCCGCCGAGACGCCCTTCGCCCCCCGCTGAGCCCACCCCCCGCCCCCCCCCCGCGACGCCGCCGCCTTGCGCGGCCGGCCGGCGCGCCGTACTCCAGAAGTCATGCATCCACGCCCGCGCGAGGAACCCCGCCCCCGCACCGCCGGCGAGCCCGCCGAGCTCGCCGAGACCTACCGCATCCTCTTCGAGGAGAGCCCCATCCCGATGTGGGTCTTCGCCGCCGACGACCTCCGCTTCCTCGAGGTCAACGCCGCGGCGGTGCGCGAGTACGGCTGGAGCCGCGCCGAGTTCCTCGCCATGTCGATCCGGGACATCCGCCCGCCGGACGACATCGCCGCCCTCGAGGAGCTGGTCGCGCGCCGCGAGCGCCACGACAACGCGGGCGTGTGGCGCCACCTGAACCGCGCGGGCGAGGAGCGGCTGGTGCGCGTCACCAGCCACGGCGTCCGCTTCCGCGGCGTGCCCGCGCGCCTCACCGTCTGCGAGGACGTCACGGCCCGCCTCGCGGCGCAGGACGAGCTGCGTCGCCAGAAGGCGTTCTACGAGGACATCCTCGACAACACCGAGATCGACATCGTCGCCTTCGACACGGAGGGCCGCTTCCAGTACGTGAACCGGCACTCGATCCCGGACCCGGCCATGCGCGAGTGGCTGGTCGGGCACACGAACATCGAGTACGTCGCCGAGCGCGGGAAGGACCCGGAGATGGGGCGCCGGCGCCACGAGCTGATCGAGCGCGCGGTGAAGAGCGGCGAGACGATCGAGTTCGAGGAGGACGTGGTGACGCGCGACGGCGACCGCGTCTGGATCGTGCGCCGCCACCAGCCGGTGCGCGACGCGGACGGCCGCGTCGTGCGCGTGCTCGGCTTCGGCTGGGACGCGACGCAGCGCAAGCTGGCGGAGCTCGAGGCGCAGGCGCGCGAGCGTGCCTTCAAGGCCCTCGTCGAGAACTCGCCGCAGCTCGTCGCGCGCTTCGCCGCCGACCTGCGCCCGATCTACGTCAATCCCACCGTCGAGCGCGTCACCGGCCTCCCCGCCGAACGGCTCCTGGGCGCGCCCATCGACGCGTGGCCGCTCCAGCCGGACGCCGCCCGGCGCCTCCTCGCCGCGCTCCACGACGCCCTCGACCTCGGCGAGACGGTCCGCCTCGAGCTCGACGTCGGGCCCGCCGAGCAGCCCAGCTCGCTCCTCGTCACGCTCGTGCCCGAGAGCGCCGCCGCCGACGCCGCCGCCACGATCCTCTTCACCGCCCAGGACCTCACCGAGCGCCGCGCCCTCGAGGAGCAGCTCCGCCAGGCCCACAAGATGGAGGCCGTCGGCCGCCTCGCCGGCGGCATCGCCCACGACTTCAACAACATCCTCACCGCCATCCAGGGCAGCGCCCACTTCGCCCTCGATGCGATCCCGCCCGACGGCCCCGCCGCCGACGACGTCCGCGACGTCATCGCCGGCGCCGAGCGCGCCGCCGAGCTCGTCCACCAGCTCCTCGCCTTCAGCCGCCGCCAGATGCTGCAGCCCCGCACCTTCGACCTCAACGCCGCCGTCGCCTCCACCGAGCGCCTGCTGCGCCGCCTGCTCCCCGCCACCATCGAGCTGCGCACCCTCCTCGCCGCCGGCCTGCCCCCCGTCCGCGCCGACCGCGTCCAGCTCGAACAGGTCCTCCTCAACCTCGTCGTCAACGCCCGCGACGCCATGCCCGACGGCGGCCTCGTCGAGGTCGCCACCAGCCTCCGCGCCGAGGACGACGACGACGACGACGGCGCGCCGTGGGTCGAGCTGCGCGTCCGCGACTCCGGCGTCGGCATGGACGAGCACACCCGCTCCCACCTCTTCGAGCCCTTCTTCACCACCAAGGAGCAGGGCAAGGGTACCGGCATGGGGATGGCCATGATCTACGGCATCGTCAAGCAGTCCGGCGGCGACGTCCTCGTCCGCAGCGAGCCGGGCCGCGGCACCGAGATCCGCGTCCTGCTCCCCGCCGCGACGCCGTGAGCGGGAGCGCGATCGCCGCCCGCGGCCTCTCCCGCCGCTTCGGCGACGTGCTCGCGCTGCGCGACGTCGACCTCGACGTCCCGCGCGGCGTCGTCTTCGGCCTGCTCGGCCCCAACGGCGCCGGCAAGACCACCATGATCCGCCTGCTGCTCGGCCTCCTCGAGCCGAGCGCCGGCTCCGTCCGCGTGCTCGGCCGCGACCCCGTCGCCGAAGGCGCCGCCGTGCGCGCACGCGCCGGCGCGCTCCTCGAGCACACCGGCCTCTACGAGCGCCTCAGCGCCGAGGAAAACCTCCGCTTCTACGCCCGCGTCTGGCGCCTCGCCCCCGCCCAGCGCACCCGCCGCATCCGCGAGCTGCTCGACGGCATCGGCCTCCACGAGCGCCGCCACGAGCCCGTCGGCGGCTGGAGCCGCGGCATGAAGCAGAAGCTCGCCGTCGCCCGCGCCCTGCTCCACCGCCCCGACCTCGTCTTCCTCGACGAGCCCACCGCCGGCCTCGACCCCCGCGCCGCCTTCGAGCTCCGCCACCACCTCGCCGACCTCGCCGCCCGCGAGGGCGTCACCGTCCTCCTCACCACCCACAACCTCGCCGAGGCCGAGCAGCTCTGCCGCGCCATCGCCGTCATCCGCGCCGGCCGCATCGTCGCCCACGGCGCCCCCGACGAGCTCCGCCGCCGCCGCGCCGCCGACCGCCTCGAGATCACCGGCGCCGCCTTCTCCGAGTCCGTCCTCGACCGCCTCCGCTCCCGCCCCGACGTCCGCTACGCCCGCACCGACGACCACGGCCGCCTCTCCCTCCTCCTCGCCGACGGCGCCACCGCCGGTCCCCTCGTCGTCGACCTCGTCGCCGCCGGCGCCACCGTCGACGAGGTCCGCCGCCCCACCGCCACCCTCGAGGACGTCTTCCTCGAACTCACCGCCGAGGACGGCGAGGCCGCCCCGTGACCGACACCCTCACCGTCGCCTGGAAGGAGTGGAAGGAGCTCTTCGCCGAGGGCGGCCGCCGCCGCAGCGGCTGGTTCCGCATCGCCATCCTCCTCGCCCTCGTCGGCGTCGTCCTCCCCCTCCAGTCCGGCCCCGCCTGGACCTCCTCCCCCGTCCTCCTCGCCATGGCCGCCTGGATGCCCTTCATCCTCATCTCCGCCATCATCGCCGACGCCTTCGCCGGCGAGCGCGAACGACACACCCTCGAAACCCTCCTCGCCAGCCGCCTCTCCGACACCGCCATCCTCGCCGGCAAGATCGCCGCCGCCGTCGCCTACGGCTGGGGCGTCATGCTCCTCGCCTGCGCCGTCGGCCTCGCCGTCGTCGACATCGCCGCCCGCAAACCCCTCCTCTACCCCGCCTGGATGGTCGCCGGCGTCCTCGGTGTCGGCCTCCTCACCTCCCTCCTCGCCGCCGGCGCCGGCGTCCTCGTCTCCCTCCGCGCCCCCACCGTCCGCCAGGCCCAGCAGACCCTCAGCATCGCCTCCATGCTCCTCGTCTTCGTCCCCGCCTTCGGCCTCCCCGCCCTCCCCGCCCACCTCCGCCACGCCGCCCTCGCCCGCCTCGCCCGCCTCGACCCCCACGCCCTCGTCGCCACCGCCGCCGCCGCGCTGCTCCTCCTCGACCTCGCCCTCATCGCCGCCGCGCGGGCGCGCTTCCGCCGGGGACGCCTCATCGCGCGATGACGCTCGCTCGCTCGGCGAGGGGAAGCTCGCTGCGCGAGGGGAGCCGGCTTCGCCGGGGAAGCTCGCCGGGCGAGGGAAGCCGGCTTCGCCGGGGACCTGCTTCGCAGGGGAAGCTCGCTGCGCGAGGGAAGCCGGCTTCGCCGGGGGGCCTGCTTCGCAGGGGAAGCTCGCTGCGCGAGGGAAGCCGGCTTCGCCGGGGGGCCTGCTTCGCAGGGGAAGCTCGCTGCGCGAGGGGACGGTACGGGCGCGCGCCCGCGCGTCGGCGCCTCCGGTCCCTGCTCCCGCGGGGGGCGTCCCGCCTTTCCGGCGCTCCGCCCCGGGGCGGCGTGGCCGCCACCGAACCGGCGCCCGCCCCGCCGCGGCACGCCGCCGGCCGGAAGATCCCATCCCTACTTGACATGGCGCCCCTCCCTCTTCACCTTTAGCGTCGATGGCGTGTCGTTCGCGGTGACGACCCGCCTCAACCGGAAAAGAGAATCAACCCGTTATCCTGTTCGGCTGTGCGACGTCAGCACCGCGGCCCCGGTGGGTCAGGCCCGGTCGCTCGACGGCCCCTCGCCTCTCCCCCGAGCGCGCCAGCACGCTTGCAGTGTACCACCCGGGTACGCCCAGTCCCGGACCAGTGCCGCGCGCGCGACCACAGTTATTTGAAACTATGGATTAGCCCCCTCGCTTGCGAGAGCGGAGCCACCAGCGGAGTCCTTCAGCGGAGCGCCGCAGCCCACCCTAGCGGATCCGGGCTGACGCAACCCGAAAGGAGGTGAGCTGAGTTGACGGCTTTCTTTGCCGCCCTTTTCGCTGGTTTCGCGAAGCTTCTTATGGCGGGTGTCACCATCATTCATTAAGTGAGTGAGGGGGCTTTTCTTTCTTAAGACATCATGCCAAAGAAGATCGCCCTACTCTTTGCTGCCGTAGTTGTCCTCGGCGCAGCATCGTTCTGGCCGTTGCCGCTTGCCGACATTGCGGCGCCTAAGCGGCACGGCGATGGGCGGCTTGTTGACGCTGACTGTCTTGGGGGTGCTGGCCGAGTTCCTTCCAGTTCAGTACAGTGTCGAAGGGCGCGAAGCGTCATCGTCCATCTCCTTCATCCCAATGTTCGTCATCGGACTGTCGTTCCATCCGACGACGACCGTATTGGCTACGGCGCTGATAATTGGGACAGCCTCTACGCTTGGCCATAAGCTCCCTGCTTGGAAGACGATATTCAATGTTTGCCAAGTCGCTCTAGCTGTCCGCCTTGGTTCAGAGTTATACTATTATCTGTCCACTTCAACTCTGCCGATTCTACATTATGATGTAGTAGCACTTGCAGGTCTTTCGCTTACGTTCTTTATCACAAATACAGTACTCGTCTCCTTTTTCTATTCCATAGACCAATCGACTCCGTTTCTTCCAACGCTCAAACGAATTGCCGGACCGGGTGGTTCCAATCTCTATTATGACCTTCTAGTTAGCCCTCTAGCTCTGCTCGTATCATACGTATATCGAAGCAGTGGCTTGAGTGGCGTACTATTGTTAGTATTGCCACTTTACATCCTGCGCCATTCTTACGTCGCCATGCTGCAGCTCCAACAGGCGAATCGCGCCCTCCTGAAAGTATTGATCAAGGCCATTGACACGCGCGACCCTTATACGTCTGGTCATTCTCTCCGTGTATCACTCTTAGCCCGAGCGATAGCGGAGGACATGGGCGTTCGGGGGAGACGTCTCGATGATGTCGAGACGGCTGCTCTGTTGCACGACATTGGAAAGGTCGACGGAATATACGCGGAGTTGATTCGGAAGCCGCACGCTTTGTCCGCAGATGAAGTCAAAGTTATTCGAACACACGCGACAAAGGGAGCGGACTTCGTTGGCGGGCTAAGGACGTACAGCGACGGCATAGTTCTGAGTATCAGGCATCATCACGAAAAATATGATGGTTCAGGGTACCCAAATGGTCTTCGCGGCTCTGAGATCCCACTTGCGGCACGCATAATTCAGATTTCCGATAGCATTGACGCGATGCTTTCTGACAGGCCTTACCGATCTGCCCTGTCTCTTGAGCAGGTTCACACGGAGCTTAGGCGGTGCGCGGGAAGTCAGTTTGATCCAGGAATCGTGGACAACATGCTTGAGAGGGGATCCCTCACACGAATGCTGCCGACCCTCCGGCTTCATGGGGGCAAGACTGCAGCGGTTCTCCCGCGCATTGAAGCGTCAGCGGCTGTCTGATTCAGCTTACTTATAGGAGGCGCCGTGCAGACTAGACATTGTCCCTCCTGTGGCTCCGATCACTTGGAGCGCGCCACTTGCGGGCCGGCTGAGTTGCCGCTTGCGGACGGGAGTGCAATTCGCCTGCTAGTACTTGGATGCTTGAATTGTGGGCACGTTAGTCTATGGATCCCAGAGGCCGACGATGGAAGTGGCGCAAAGTCCTTGGGGAGTCAGTCATTCTTATAGGCCTAGCGCAGCAGTTGTCAATGTCCTAGAAGATACGCTATCTGCTGGTGGTAAGTGCTTACCCGCTCAGATTGAGTACTTCCCGTCGAGCCGCTCCGGGGGTCAACTAGCAGACAGTCTATAAGTACTTCATCCAAAGAAGAATAGACGGGTCCCCAAATGGTCGGCCCGAGCGCGGCTCGGTGCAGATCGATCGTCCGGCACGGCGTTCCTCCACGAGGATCCGGAGCCAGTGCTACTTCAGGGCGGACGTACAAGGTTGCGAGACTTCGTCCGGTCGATGAAGCCGCGCCTTTATCCGCGGCGTGAGGGAGCGTGTCGAGACGCTTCCCGGACAGCAGACGAGATCGACGTCTCGACTTCAGCGGCTGCCGTTGCCGGGCGGTGAGACCGGAGCCGTTCGTGCGTTTTCCCTTTCTTGACAGGAGCCCCGGGAGGCGGGAGATTTGCAGACGCTGTCGCCCCTTGTTCCGACTGTCGAAATTGTAGATGCCCACCGGCAAACGCCGCGTTGCGATCAACCTGCCTTACGGCGAATACGAGGAAATGGCCGCTATCGCGGACGAGCACAACGTCTCACTCGCGTGGCTAGGCGGCCAATTCATGGAACGCTACCGCGAGGAATCTTTGCAGCTTCCCCTTCCGCTTCGGACCAACAGAAGTTTAGAACGAGGACCGGGAGCACATGCCGCGCAGTGATCTCCCCTTTGGCAGCGAGTTTTCGCCCGACCAGATTGATCTGGCCACGCTACTGGATCTCGCGCACCAGCACGGCGAGGACTGGAAAGGATTCGAGGCCGCCGTACGGGCGCGCTATTTCGAGAATTACAAGACGTCGGACTACAACAAGGACAAGCTCGCCAATAACGCGAAGCTCTCGTTGCGCGCCTATGGCCTGATCGGCGCGAAGGATGCCACGCTGACGGAGGCCGGATTAGCTCTCCACGCTTTGCATCAGGATGAGAGGCTCCTGCTAGATGCGTTTGCCAAGCACATTTTAAAGCACTGCCAGGGTATGAACTTCGTGCAGTGCCTCCTCGATATGCAGGCGGCGGGCGAGAGGATCACCCTCTTGAGCCTCCGCCGTGGTCTTGAGGAGCGGGGGCTTTCCGTGCCGCGCGGCGGGAAGCACATGAGCACGTTGCGGCTCTGGCTGGACCGGGCCGGTGTCATCGTAAGCGGCTACCGCGTGGATCAGGCCCGTCTCAACGATATCCTTGGCGTTAAAGTGGAGGAATTCGAGGCTCTGGCAAGCTTTTCGGGCGAGCAGAAAGCCTTTCTGAAGACGCTCGCGAACATGGAGGGTGGCCGGCCGCATCTGTCGAACGATATCGAGCGGCTTGCCACGGCGACCTACGGCATCACGTTCAACGAGAAGAACCTGCCCAAGCAGGTTTTGTATCCGCTGGAGAAGACGGGCTACATCGCGCTTGAACGCGGCACACAAGAGCCCGGGCGCGGCGCTAAGCCTTTTTTGGTGACGGCAACCGAGAAGCTCGATGCCGACCTGATTGCACCGCTCATTGCGCAGATGGAGCGCCAGATCCAGGCTGATATCCGGCCGCTGCTTCGCAAGCCGCTTTCAGAGATCTTGGAGGAGCTGACGGAGGAGGACGCGCACACACGCGGCCTTGCCCTCGAGGCTCTCGCCTTCAAGCTCATGAGGCTCGTCGACCTCACCTATGTCGCGACCCGTCTTCGAGGCAGCCAGACCGGAGGGGCGGAAGTCGATCTGATCTTTGAAGGCGCCCGTCTGGTGTTCTCCCGCTGGCAGATCCAATGCAAGAACACGCGGAGCGTGTCGCTGGACGATGTTGCCAAGGAAGTGGGGCTCACGCACTTCCTGAAAAGCAACGTGATCGTGATGGTCTCGACCGGGACGGTCGGCCCGGAGGCGCGCCGCTACGCCAACAAAATCATGCGGGACTCTAACCTGTGCATCGTCATGGTGGACGGTACCGACCTCGAGCTAATCGAGGAACGGCCGGCCGGAATTGTCGATGTCTTCAGCCGCGAGGCCCGTCATGCGATGGACCTAAAAAGGCTCGAACTATAAAGGGAAGGAACAACGGATGCCGCAGAACGGCGTGAACAGGGCTAAGCCGTTCCACACAACCGCGTTCGGGCGAATCATCTGCGGCGATAGCTTGCAGGCGCTGTCTGCCCGTGCAGAAGGCTCGGTTAATCTCATCATGACCAGCCCGCCCTTCGCGCTCGTGCGAAAGAAGGACTATGGAAACGTCGAAGCCAACCAGTATATAGACTGGTTTCGCCCGTTCGCGGGGGAGTTCAAGCGCGTCCTCACCAATAATGGCAGCCTCGTTATTGACATCGGCGGGTCCTGGAAGAGGGGCTATCCGACCCGAAACCTGTATCACTTCAAGCTGCTTGTTATGTTGTGCGAGGAGTTCGGGTTTCATCTTGCGCAGGATTTCTACTGGTGGAATCCGTCAAAGCTCCCGACGCCAGCAGAGTGGGTAAATATCCGCCGCATCCGGGTTAAGGATGCGATCAACACAATCTGGTGGTTATCGAAAACGCCTTGGCCGAAGGCCAGCAACCGGCGAGTCCTACAGCCTTACAGCGACAGTATGCAGGATCTTCTCGAAAGAGGCTATAAGGCGAAGAAGCGCCCATCCGGGCACGACATCAGTGAGAAATTTAGCATCAACAATGGAGCGGCGATCCCGCCCAACCTGATCGCCATACCCAACACGGAAAGCAACAGCTTTTATCTGCGCTACTGTGAGGAGAACGGCCTAAAGCCCCACCCAGCGCGGTTTCCAACGGATCTACCAGAGTATTTCATTCGGATGCTGACAGACCCGGGCGACTTGGTCGTGGATCCGTTCGCAGGAAGTTGCGTCACCGGCGAAGTGTCGGAGCGCCTTCAGAGAGAGTGGGAGTGCATTGAGCTTCTGCCGGCGTATTGCGAGGCTGCCCTTGGACGTTTTATTCGCCCTGCCGAAGAAACGGCGCGACCTGACCGGAACCCCGGCGACCCTTCCAACTACTATCGCATGCCGCATCCGGGCATTCTTGTGGAACGGCAACACCGGCGCGCCTCTTCACGAGGATGGTGGGAGGAGGCGCCGCCTCGAGTCGAAGGCGAAGGGAAAGAACGGCAAGGCGAGCACGGTCCCCCCCCCCCCCCCCCCCCCTCTCCCCCCCCTCCGTGCCTCTCCCCCCCCCCCAGGCTCGCTGCGGAAAGGCGGCTCATGTCCAGCGCCCACCCGCCACCGCGTACCATGTCGCCCGCGCCGGGAAGCGACGCGGCCCAGCATGATACAGCCCCGGCGCGCGCCTGCGACCGGCGCATCCCGGCCGGACCGAGCGGCCCGGGTGACCACCCCGTCGCTGGGCGCATCGACGTCCGATGGCTGCCCACGTAGGGATCTGTCGGGCCGCGCGCCTGAACCAAGCTTCTGTCCCCGCCCGACGAAGGAAGTCAGCGGAGGCAGCGCCGGGCGAGGGCGGCGTCTCCGCAGATCCAAAGCGCCGTGGCCACAAAGTAGTATGACGCCTACATCCTATGGGACGCGGAGGGATAGCGCCCGGTACCCTGTGGCGGCGTCGTGGTCGGCGGGGTGGTGGCGGTCGTGGATGCGGCGGAGGCCGGCGGTCCAGACGTGGCGGACGACGTCGGTGCCGGCGCAGAGGGTAAGGAGGGCGGGGAGGGAGTCGGGGTCCCAGCCGGCGAGGGTGGGGTGGTGGAGGTCGATGGCGACGAGGTCGGCGGGCTGGCCGGCGGCGATGGCGGTGGCGCCGGCGGCGAGGGCGGCGGCGCCGGCGGCGGTGCCCATCTCGAGGAGGCGCGGGGCCACCTCGGCGCGGGGGAGGCGACCGGGGTGGGGCGGGGGCTCGGGGCGGGCGAGGACGACGCGGCGCAGGGTGCGGAGGCGCTCGTGGCATTCGACGAGGCGCATCTCCTCGAGGGGGTCGATGCGGGTCTGGCTGTCGCTGCCGAGGGCGATGGGGACGCCGGCGCGGACGAGGTCGGAGGCGGGGAGGAAGCCGTCGCCGAGGTCGCGTTCGGTGGAGGGGCAGGCGCAGACGGTGGCGCCGGTGCTGGCGAGGAGGCGGATCTCGGCGGCGTCGGCGTGGGTGGCGTGGACGGCGGTGAAGCGTGCGTCGAGGAGTCCCTCGTCGGCGAGGAGCTGGAGGGGGCGGAGGCGGTGGGCGTGGAGGCACGCGGCGACCTCGGCGGGCTGCTCGTCGGCGTGGGCGTGGCAGACGGCGTCGCGCGCGCGGGCCCAGTCGGCGAGCGGGCGCAGCCACGGGCGGGGGACGGCGCGCACGCTGTGGGGCGCGACGCCGACGGTGACGAGGGGCCGGCCGCGCGCGCGGTCGCGGAGCGTGTCGACGCCGGCGAGGAAGGCGTCGAGGTCTGGGGTGGCGAACCTGCGCTGCGCGCCGGCGAGGGGGGTGTCGAAGCCGCCGGTGGCGTAGCACGCGTCGAGGAGCACGATGCGGAGGCCGACGTCCTCGGCGGCGGCGATCACGCGCGCGGCCAGCTCGACGGGGTCGTCGTAGGGCGCGCCGGCGGGGTCGCGGTGCAGGTAGTGGAACTCGCCGACGGTGGTGATGCCGGCGTGGAGCATCTCGAGGAAGCAGAAGCGGGAGGCGGTCTCGAGGTCGTCGGGCGAGAGCGCCAGGGCGGCGCGGTACATGGCGTCGCGCCAGCTCCAGAAGTCGGCGGCGTCTTCGCCGGCGGGCCGCCACTGGGTGCGGCCGCGGATGAGGCGCTGGAAGGCGTGGGAGTGGGCGTTGACGAAGCCGGCGACGAGGGCGCAGCCGGGGAGGCGCTCGACGGCCGCGTCGGGGAAGGGCGGCGCGGCGGCGCGGCGGTCGAGCAGGGGCGCGGCGGGGGCGACGGCGCGGATCGCGCCGTCCTCGATGGCGACGGCGAGGCCGGCGGCGAAGGCGCCGGCGGTGTAGACGAGGTCCGGGACGAGGATGCGCGGGCCGCTCACGGTCGTGGTGGGGGGCGGGTGGCGGCGCGTCTCAGGCGCCGTCCATCTCGGCGACGGTCTCAATGACCTTGCCGACGAGGCCGTAGTCGCGGGCGGCGGCGGCGTCGAGCCAGAAGTTGCGGTGGGTGTCGTCCTCGATCTTCTCGAGCGGCTGGCCGGTGCGCTCGGCGAAGAGGCGGTTGAGGCGCTCGCGCATGCGCAGGATCTCGCGAGCCTCGATCTCGACGTCGGCGGCGGTGCCGCGGGTGCCGCCGGCGGGCTGGTGCAGCAGGAAGCGCGTGTTGGGGAGCGAGAAGCGGCGCTCGCGCGGCACGGCGACGAAGATGAGGGCGCCGGCGCTGGCCACCCAGCCGGTGCCGACCATGCGGACGGGCGCGTCGATGAAGCGGATGACGTCGTGGATCGTGTCGCCGGACTCGACGTGGCCGCCCTGCGAGTTGATGAAGATGGTGATCGGCTGGTCGGACTCCGCGGACATGGCGAGGAGCTGCCCCATCACGTCCGCCGCCAGCTTCTGGTTGACCTCGCCGCTGATGATGAGCGTGCGCGAGCGGAAGAGCCGGTCCTTCACGCGGTCCGTCAGCGCGGCCACGGTCGGCCGCTCGCGCTCCTCCGGCTCCTCCCAGCCCTCGTCCGGATCCTGCGGCACCCTGCGGTCCTTCATCGCATCCCGATCCACTTGCGGCTCCTTGCGTTGTCTCGTGATCGCCGCGCTGCCGCTCAACCCTCGAGCATCGGCAGGCGGATGCCGTGGCGGCGCGCCGTCGCCAGCGCGCCCTCGTACCCCGCGTCGGCGTGACGTGCCACGCCGAGGCCGGGGTCGTTCGTGAGCACGCGCTCGATGCGCTCGCGCATCTCCGGCGTGCCGTCGCACACCAGCACCTGCCCGGCGTGCAGCGAGTTGCCGATCCCGACGCCGCCGCCGTGGTGGAAGCTGACCCAGCTCGCGCCGGACGCGGTGTTGAGCAGCGCGTTCAGGATCGGCCAGTCCGCCACCGCGTCGCTGCCGTCCTTCATCGCCTCCGTCTCGCGGTAGGGCGAGGCGACGGAGCCGGTGTCGAGGTGGTCGCGCCCGATGACGACCGGCGCGGAGACCTCGCCGCTCGCCACGAGGTCGTTGATCGCGACGCCGAAGCGCGCGCGCTCGCCCTGGCCCAGCCAGCAGATGCGCGCGGGCAGCCCCTGGAACTTCACTTTCTCGCGCGCGTGCGCGATCCACCGCCGCAGGTGGTCGTCCTCCGGGAACAGCTCGAGGACGAGGTCGTCCGTGCGCGCGATGTCCGCCGCGTCGCCCGACAGCGCCACCCAGCGGAACGGCCCCTTCCCCTCCTCGAAGAGCGGCCGCACGTACGCCGGCACGAAGCCGGGGAACGCGAACGCGTCCGCGTAGCCGCCCTCGGCCGCCTCGCCGCGCAGGTTGTTGCCGTAGTCGAACGTGAGGGCGCCCTTCCGCATCAGCGCCACCATCGCCTCGCAGTGACGCACGATCGACGCCCGCGCGCGCCGCCGGTACGCGTCCGCGTCCCGCTCCCGCAGCGCCGCGGCCGCCTCCAGCGTGAGGCCGGCGGGGATGTAGCCGTTCACCGGGTCGTGCGCCGACGTCTGGTCCGTCAGCACGTCCGGCACCACGCCCCGCCGCACGATCTCCGGCAGCACCTCCGCGCAGTTGCCCACCAGCCCCACCGACACCGCCTCGCCGCGCTCCGCCGCGCCCCGCACCCACGCCAGCGCCTCCTCCAGGTCCGCGCTCATGCGGTCGCAGTAGCCGGTCGCGACGCGCCGCTCGATCCGCGCCGGGTCCACCTCGACCACCAGGATCGACCCCTCGTTCATCGTCGCCGCCAGCGGCTGCGCCCCGCCCATCCCGCCCATGCCCCCCGTCAACACCCACCGCCCCTTCAGCGTGCCGCCGAACCGCTGCCGCGCCACCGCCCCCAGCGTCTCGTACGTCCCCTGCAGGATCCCCTGCGTCCCGATGTAGATCCACGAGCCCGCCGTCATCTGCCCGTACATCATCAGCCCGCGCCGCTCCAGCTCGCGGAAATGGTCCCACGTCGCCCACCGCCCCACCAGATTCGCGTTCGCGATCAGCACCCGCGGCGCCCACCGGTGCGTGCGGAACACCCCCACCGGCTTGCCCGACTGCACCAGCAGCGTCTCGTCGTCCGCCAGCGTCCGCAGCGTCCGCACGATCGCGTCGTACGCCGCCCAGCTCCGCGCCGCCCGCCCCGTCCCGCCGTACACGATCAGCTCCTCCGGCCGCTCCGCCACCTCCGCATCCAGATTGTTCATCAGCATCCGCAGCGCCGCCTCCTGCTGCCAGCCCCGACACGTCATCTCCCGCCCCCGCGGCGCCCGCACCGCACGCGCGCCGCGCGAGCGCTCCGCCGCCCGCGTCCCGCCCGCGCCTGCCATCTCCGCCGGCCCCGCCGCCGGCCCCTCGGCCGGCCCCTCGGCCTCCCACCCCGCCTTCGTCGACATCGCTCTCCTCCGTTCGCTCGGCCCCCCGTGAGAATGCGCGCTCGCCGCCCATTCCTCAAGTGAGGCGGGGCCGCGGGGCGGCGCCACTGCCGTTCCGGCAGTCCCCGGCGCCGCGGCCGCCGGTTCCCGCCATTGTGGCACCGGAATTCCCGATTTCCAATGCTTGTTTGAACATGCGGAAGTCCAGGCAACACAAGGGGATCCGGGGGGTATTCAGTGCGTGGCAAGCAACGTGCTTTGTGGATGTCGCGAGGCGCCGGGCCCCGCGGGCGGGGCGCCGAACCACGAATCGAGGAATCGAGGTCGATGATGGATAAGCTGACGCTGCCGGTCCTGCCGCTGCGGGAGACGGTGGTCTTTCCGGGCGTGGCGGTGCCGCTGGGGGCGGGGCGGCCGGGGACGCTGGAGGCGATCGAGGAGGCGCTGAAGGGGGACCATCGCCTGTTCGCCGTGTGCCAGCGGGAGAACGTGGACGAGCCGGTGCCGGAGGTGATGCACGACATGGGGGTGGTCGTGCGGGTGGTGCAGGCGCAGCGGGGCCGGGACTCGTTCCAGTTGCTGATCCAGGGGGAGCGGCGCGCGCGCGTCCTCACGTACCATCGGGACGGGGACATGCTGCGGGCGGACGTGACGACGGTGGACGAGGTGCCGCCGGTGGGAATGGACGACGCGGCGCTGGAGGCGCTGGACCGCGAGCTGCGCGACCGCGCGCTCACGCTGGGGCGGCGGCGCGGCATCCCGGAGGAGGCGCTGACGCAGCTGGTGCGGGGCGTCAGCTCGCCGGGCGCGTTCGCGGACCTGGTCGCGTTCTACCTGGAGGTGCCGCCGTCGGAGAAGCAGGCGCTGCTGGAGCTGCTGCCGGTGGAGGAGCGGATGCGGCGCGTGCTGGTGGCGATCGAGCGGGACCTGCTGCGGCTGGAGGCGCAGCAGGAGATCCAGCAGAAGGTTCAGGAGGAGCTGGGCGAGAAGCAGCGCGAGATGGTGCTGCGCGAGCAGATGAAGGCGATCCAGAAGGAGCTGGGCGAGGACGAGGAGACGGGCGACCTGTCGGACCTCGAGGAGCGGCTGGCGTCGCTGGATCTCGGCGACGACGGGCGCCGCGAGATCGACCGCGAGCTGAACCGGCTGCGTCGCACGCACCCGCAGTCGGCCGAGTACCAGGTGATCCGCACCTATCTGGACGTGGTGGCGGACCTGCCGTGGAACGAGCGCACCGAGGACGAGATCGACCTGACGCAGGCCGAGACGATCCTCGACGAGGACCACTACGGCCTCGAGGACGTGAAGGACCGCGTGCTCGAGTTCCTCGCCGTGCGCAAGCTGCAGATGGAGAACGCGGAGGCGGAAGCGGCGGAGGCGGCCGCGGACGAGGCCGAGGCGGCCGCCGCGGCCGAGGGTGAGGCGGCCGCGGCCGCGTCGCCGGCCGGCGGCGATGCGGCGGCGGACGAGGCGGCGGCGGCGGGGAGCGTGGCGGAGCGGCGGGCGAAGGCGCGCGCGGTCGGCCACGGCCCGATCCTGCTCTTCGTGGGGCCGCCGGGCGTGGGGAAGACGTCGATCGCGCAGTCGATCGCGCGGGCGCTGGGCCGCAAGTACGTGCGGATCGCGCTGGGCGGCGCACGCGACGAGGCGGACATCCGCGGCCATCGGCGCACCTACGTGGGGGCGATGCCGGGGCGCATCATCCAGGGGCTGAAGCAGGCGGGGACGAAGAACCCGGTGTTCCTGCTGGACGAGGTGGACAAGCTGGGCGTGAGCCTGCAGGGCGACCCGTCGGCGGCGCTGCTCGAGGTGCTGGACCCGGCGCAGAACCACTCGTTCACGGACCACTACCTGGGCGTGCCGTTCGACCTGTCGGAGGTGCTCTTCATCGCGACGGCGAACTACCGCGACCGCATCCCCGCGCCGCTGCTCGACCGCATGGAGATGGTCGAGTTCGCGGGCTACACGGAGCGCGAGAAGCTGGAGATCGCGAAGCGCTACCTCGTGCCGCGCCAGGAGAAGGAGAACGGCCTGCGCGCCGGCCAGGTCGAGGTGAGCGACGACGCGGTGGGCCGCGTGATCTCCGAGTACACGCGGGAGGCGGGCGTGCGCCAGCTCGAGCGCGAGCTCGGCAAGCTGGCGCGCAAGGCGGCGCGCCGCATCGCGGCCGGCGAGGCGGAGCGCGTGCTCGTCGACCGGGAGGCGGTGCAGCCGCTGCTCGGCCGCCCGCGCGTGCACCCCGAGCACGCCGCCGCCGAGGACACCGTCGGCGTCGCGACCGGCATGTACTACACGCCAATGGGCGGCGACATCATGTTCGTCGAGGCGAGCT
Source organism: uncultured Gemmatimonadales bacterium (assembly GCA_963816355.1). Taxonomy (GTDB): domain Bacteria; phylum Gemmatimonadota; class Gemmatimonadetes; order Longimicrobiales; family RSA9; genus CAWFKH01. Next base: position 70,799 of record CAWFKH010000001.1, read on the forward strand.
TCTACCCCGGCAAGCCCGGCCTCGTCCTGACCGGCCAGCTCGGCGACGTGATGAAGGAGTCCGCGCGCGCGGCGCTCACGTACGCGCGCACCCACCGCGAGCAGCTCGGCATTCCCGCCGACCGCCTCGAGGACACCGAGCTCCACATCCACGTCCCCGCCGGCGCGGTGCCGAAGGACGGCCCCTCGGCCGGCATCACCATGGCGACCGCGATCGTCTCCGCGCTCTCCGGGCGACCCACCCGCCACGACGTCGCCATGACCGGCGAGGTCACGCTGACGGGGCGCGTGCTGCCGATCGGCGGCGTCAAGGAGAAGGTCCTCGGCGCGCACCGCGCCGGCGTCAAGGAGATCGTGCTGCCGGCCGACAACGAACCGGACCTCGAGGACCTTCCCGAGGAAGTCCGCGCGCAGCTCCGCATCCACGCCGTCTCCGAGCTGGGCGAGGCGCTCGCGGTCGCGCTGCGCGGCGCGACGCTGCACGAAGGGGTCCTGGTCTTCCCGGAGGCTCCCGCCCCCGCGGGCGCCGGCGGCCTGCCCCACGGCGAGATCCTCGTCCCCCACGTGCGCGGCGCCGCCCGCGGCGGCGACGAGGTGCCCCACCACCACGCGTGAGGGCGCGTCGGGCCGCGGCCGCGGCCGGGCGGCGGCCGCGGCATCCGGGGGCGGCCGCTTCGTCCGGGGGGCGGTAGCGGCGTCCGCGCACCCGCCCCGCGGCTACACCACCCGTTCCCAGCTTTCGCGCAGGCGGCCGAGCATCTCACGCGGAAGGAAGGCGTGGATGAAGCCGCACTGCGCGCAGATCACGGTGTCGGGCGGCTTCTGCTTCACGAGTCCGCCCACGTGGCCCACGTCGACGATCATCTTCCGGGTCAGCCGCTCCGGTGAGCGGAAGAGGTCACCGCTGCCGCACGCCACGCAGGCGCGCACGGGCGGCGGCGCCCGGCGCGCCGCGTCGTCGCTCACTGGGTCCTCCTCGAGGTGGGCGGTGTGCTGGTCGTGGACGTAGCATAGCGCGACGGCACGGGCGGGGCCATGAGCGGATCGCGCGCGGGTCCGCGGCGGTGCCCGGGGTGTCCGGGCGCCGAGCCGCCGCCGTCGTGCGGGGTCAGGTCGCGGCGTCCGGGGTGTCGGCGCGGCGCCGCTCCGTCCACTTCACCAGCCAGATGCTGACTTCGTAGAGGAGCAGCAGCGGCAGCGACATCAGCACCTGCGAGAAGACGTCCGGAGGCGTGAGCACGGCGCCGGCGATGAAGATGAGCACGATGGCGTAGCGTCGGCCGCGCCGCAGCATGTCGGACGTGACGACGCCCAGCGCGCCGAGCACGAGCATCACGACGGGCGTCTCGAACGCGACGCCGAAGCCGAGCAGCAGCTTGAGGACGAAGCCGAGGTACGGCCCGATCGTGATCATCGGTTCCAGGCTCTCCTGCTGGAAGCCGGTGAGGAAGCGCAGCGCGATCGGGAGCACGCCGAAGTAGCCGAGCGCCATTCCCGCCACGAAGAGCACCAGCCCGAAGTAGAGCGCCGGCACGATCGCCCGCTTCTCCTCGCGCTTCAGCGCGGGCGAGACGAACGACCAGACCTGGTGGACGATCACCGGGAAGGCGAGCAGCACGCCCACCATGAGGGCGAGCCGCAGCGTGATGAAGAACGGGTCCGCCGGGCTGAGGTAGCGCAGCTTGCCGCCGCTCAGCAGCGGGCGGATCGGCCGCACCAGCAGCCCCAGCACGTCGAAGCGGCTCACCACGACGAAGCCGACGACGGCGCCGGCCGCCAGCGCCAGCAGGCTCCACAGGATGCGCCAGCGCAGCTCCTCGAGGTGCTCGAGGAACGGCATCTCGTCGCCCGTTCCGACCCGGCCTCGCAGTTTCACGCCCGCACGCTACGCCGCCGCGCGGGCACGCACAAGCCGCCGCGCGGGCACGCACAAGCCGCCGCGCCGGCACGCACAAGCCGCCGCGCCGGCGCGCACAAGCCGCCGCGCCGGGGGCACGGCACGGCACGGCGCGGCGCGGGCGCGCGAGTGGGTCCCGATTGACTCGTTTCGATGCAGGTGTTCGCGGGCCGACAGCCGGCGAGGGCGGCGCCCTGGATGGCAAGCCGTGCGGTATCAACGACTTGCGCGTGAACGCGGCTGCGGACCCGGTGTTGCCTTCCATGGGGGGCGACGACAGGCAGCACGGACCCACACACCAGCACCGGAGGATCCAATGACGAATCGCATCGCATCGACGATCGGCGCGCTCGCGCTCGTGGCCGCGTTCACGGCGTGCGCCGACTCGCCGGCCGGCCCGGCGACGGACGCCGCCACGCTGTCCGCGTCGCGCGGCAGCGACGACGGCAGCGTCGGCACGACCAGCGGCAGCGTGGACACGCGCCAGGAGGCGAACCTGGTGGCGACGAGCGCGGCGTTCCCGCGGGCGAAGGGCCGCGCCCGCTTCCGCGACCGCGGCGGCGAGCGGGAGCTTCAGATCGAGGTGGAGAACCTGCGGCCGGGGATCCAGGTCGGCTTCTTCCTGGACGGATCGGCGCTGATCTGCAGCGGCGGCGTGGCGTGCACGGCGACGGTGAACCAGTTCGGCAAGGCGCGCATCAACCTGAACACGGACGGCGGGCCGGGCGTGGACGGGACGGCGGTGCCGGCGTCGGTGAGCGGCAGCACGGTCTCGGTGGCGACGGGCGGCACGACGGTGGCGGCCGGCACGTTCAACTGAGGCGGGCGCGGCGACGGGTGGGCCCGGCCGGCGGCGCCGGCCGGGCCCTCGTCGCGAGCCTCCCGGGACCGGCATGCGTGCCGGCTCCGGGAGGCTCGCCGTCGTCCGGGGCGCGGCGATCGGCGTGGCGCGGCGATCGCCGTGGCGGCGTCGACGCCCGCCGCGCTACTGTTCAGCCGGGGGTGATCCGCATCCCCGTTCGCGACGACCGCCCTCGACGACGAGCCCGACCTCGCGCGGTGGGGGGCGGAGATCGGAGGAGACATGAAGAGGAAGATCTGGCTGTTCGCGCTCGTGGCGCTGCCGCTCGCGGCCGGCTGCGGGCGCGCGGACCGGGGACGCGCGGCGGGGGCCGACGCCGCCGAGCCTGCGGCGGCGCCGGCCGCGACGAGCGCGGCGGGGGCGAAACCGGGCGCGGCGGCGCCGGCCGCGACGGCAGCGGCGGTCGTCTACGTCGACGTGCGGACGCCGGAGGAGTACGCGGCGTCGCACGTGGAGGGCGCACTGAACATCCCGTACGACCAGATGGAGGCGCGCGCGGGCGAGCTGGACGGCTACCGCGGCCGGCACATCGTGCTGTACTGCCGCACCGGCCACCGGGCCGGCATTGCGTACGACGTGCTGAAGGGGAAGGGCTTCGAGGACATCGAGAACGGCGGCGGCCTGGAGGCGCTGGCCGGCAAGGGCCTGCCGGTCACCGGGAGCTGAGCGGCGCGATGGGCGGCGATCGGCGGGCGGGCGGCTGCCCGCGGCCGTCGGCTCGGGGCGCGGCGCTCAGCTCGAGGCGCGGCGGACGGCGCGCGAGAGCGGCCAGCTGGCGGCGAGGACGGCGAGCACGACGAGGGTGTTGGCGGGCTCGCCGGCGGCGACGGTGACGAGCAGGGCGAGCGCGACGGCGAGGGCGAGCGCGGGGACGGCGGGGTAGCCGCGAGCGCGGTAGGGGCGCGGCGCCTCGGGCTCGCGACGTCGCAGGACGAAGAGGGCGGCGAAGCAGAAGACGTAGCGGACGACGATCAGGATCGCGGTCAGCCCGAGGACGACGGTGAAGGAGCCGGTGAGCAGGAAGCCGGCGATGACGAGCAGCGTCAGGACGAGGGCGACTTCGGGCGTGCCGCCGCGGTTGACCTGGGCGGCGCGCTCGAGGAAGAGGCCGTCGCGGCTCATGGCGAGGAGCAGGCGCGGGATCTCGATGAGGATCGCGTTGAGGGTGCCGAGGACGGAGACGACGATGACGAGGCGGATGACGAAGTCGCCGCGGGCGCCGAAGAGGGCGCGGGCGAGGGTGCCGCCGACGAAGGGGTCGCGGGCCATGGTGGCGACGGGGAGCACGGCGAGGTAGGCGGCGTTGACGACGAGGTAGATGGCGATGATGACCCAGACGCCGCGGAACAGCGAGCGCGGGATCTCGCGGGCGGGGTCGCGCATCTCCTCGCTGCAGTAGACGACGGCGAAGTAGTTCTCGTAGGAGAAGATGACGCCCTGCATCGCGACGCCGAAGGCGACGAGCAGGGGCAGGCCGTGGGGGAGCGCGAGCGGGGGCGCGGCCACGGCGGGGTGCGGCAGGACGAAGGCGGCGACGACCAGGCCGAGCAGGGCGAGCGCCTTGAGGAGCGTGGTGAGCTCCTGGATGCGGCCGCCGGTGCGGACGCCGATCCACTGCAGCGCGGCGAGGCCGCCCAGGGTGGCGAAGCCGACGACGGCGGCGTGTCCCTGCAGCTGCGGAAGGAGGCCGCCCGCGTACTCGCCCACGATGAGCAGCAGCGCGACGCCGCCGAGGCAGAGCGTGATCCAGTCCGTGTAGCCGATGAAGAAGCCGACGCCGTCGCCGAAGGCGCGCCGCGCGAAGACGTACGGCCCGCCCGCTCGCGGCATCATCGTCGCCAGCTCCGCGAAGATGTTGGCGCCGAGCAGCGTGTTGATCGCGCCGAACACCCAGACGGCCATGAAGAGCGCCGCGCTCGGCAGCGCCGCCGCCACCTCGCCGGGGGTGCGCGCGATGCCGCCGCCGATCGCGGCGCCTACCGTGATGGCGAGGCCGAAGGCGGTGCCGAGGACGCGGAGGAGGGCGCCGGGGCGGCCGGGGCGGGGCGGGCGGACGATCGCCGGAGGCTCGGAGGCGGGTTGCACCGGCGCAAGATGATCGGGCGCCGGTCGCGGCGCAACGGCGTGGGGAACGTCTGGGCGCGGAGCGGCGCGGCGGGGGCGCCGACCAGGGCGAGGGCGGCGAGCGCCACCATCGTCATGGTCGGCGCTCGTGCGTGTGCCGTTCTCATCGTGATCCCTCCCGCTGACGAACTTCGGCTATGGGCCTGAGCGTCACATCGACGGCGACGCTGTCCCACGGCGGGCCCACGCGAAAGCTCACGCCTGGAACGATCGAGCTGTCCGGGCGAAGTGCCTGGTCCGGCGCGGGATCGAACCTCACTTTTATGCAGTCGTGTCGCTCGAAGGTACGCAATAGCACGCTGAATCGACCATCGACCCCGGTCGGCCTTGAGGCGGTTTCGTCCGACGACGCCATACACGTGCCATCGAGCGCAAAGACAGACACGCTTGCAGATGATACCGGACTTCCACCCGTATCGGTAACGACGCCGTAGACTACAATGCCGGGCGTGGGGAACGTGTCCACTAGTGTATCGCAAGCTCCCGTTGAAACAGCCGCGACGAGTGATGCCGCCCCCAGAAAGACCCGGCGCCTTCTCACCACGCTTCGAGCGGGAATCCCATTTTTAAGACTTGCCAACTTGCACCTCGTGGTTGACGATACACGAACTTCTCGACGTCAGCGCCACCAGGTCATACTGCTGCGTCATCCGCACGGCATCCTGCCGTCGGCGTCCGGTACTTGCAAACCGGGTTGCGGGCGTTTCACCGTGCACCTGTCCGCATCGTTCGCGGCCGATTCCCGTCGCCCGTTCTGCGCAACCCATAAGTAGCGCAAGCTTGTCATATCCTCTGCGCTCGGCAGCGCCGCCGCCACCTCGCCGGGGGTGCGCGCGATGCCGCCGCCGATCGCGGCGCCTACCGTGATGGCGAGGCCGAAGGCGGTGCCGAGGACGCGGAGGAGGGCGCCGGGACGGCCGGGGCGGGGCGGGCGGACGATCGCCGGAGGCTCGGAGGCGGGTTGCACCGGCGCAAGATGATCGGGCGCCGGTCGCGGCGCAACGGCAACCCTTTTGAAACTTTGCGCCATCCCACACGAAAGGAGCGGAGGGCTCTCGCTCCCGCTCGCGCGTGTTCCCGGTCGCCGCCTGGATGTGCATGTCCGACTTCGCCATTCCGTCGCTCGCGCGCTCGGCCCTCCTCCTGGGGCTGGCCGCGCTCGCCTCGATGCTGCCCGCGCCGGCGGCCGCGCAGCGCGCGGCGCGCGCCGGGAACGACGGCGGCGGCGCGCCCGGCGTGCGCGTCATGCGCGCCGTCCGCCGCGCCGGCCCGATCGCGGTCGACGGCAGGCTGGACGAGCCGGCGTGGCGGGACGCGGAGGTCGCGGGCCGGTTCACGCAGAGCTATCCGGACCCCGGCGCGCCGCCGCCGGATCCGACCGAGGTGCGCGTGCTCTACGACGACGACGCGCTCTACGTCGGCGTGCGCATGTTCGACGCGCACCCGGACTCGATCGCGGCGCAGCTCGCCCGCCGCGACGCGAGCGGGATCTACTCCGACTGGGTGCACCTGATCGTCGACTCCTACCACGACCGCCGCACCGCATTCCGCTTCACCGTCAACCCGCGCGGGGTGGAGAAGGACGTCTACACGTCGAACGACGGCAACGAGGACCTCAACTGGGACGCCGTGTGGAGCGTGGGCGCCCGCGTCGACTCGCTCGGCTGGGTGGCGGAGTACCGCATCCCGCTCTCGCAGCTCCGCTTCGGGGCGGCGCCCGCGGACGGCGACCGCACCTGGGGGATCCAGGTCATGCGCGACATCGCGCGGCGCAACGAGCGCGACTCGTGGTCGCCATGGACGCCCAAGAGCCCCGGCTTCGTCTCGGCGTTCGGAGACCTGAGAGGCCTGCGCGGCGTGCCGGCGCCGAAACGACTGGAGATCCTCCCGTACGTCAGCTCGAAGGTCACCCGTTCCCATGGCGACGAGACGAACCCGTTCTTCCATCACACGGACGCGTCCCCCTCGGTGGGCGCGGACGTGCGCCTCGGCCTGCCCGGCGGACTCACCCTCACCGGCACCGTGAACCCGGACTTCGGCCAGGTCGAGGTCGACCCCGCCGTCGTCAACCTCTCCGCCTTCGAGACCTTCTTCCCCGAGAAGCGGCCCTTCTTCCTCGAGGGCGGAGACGTCTTCAACTTCGGTCAGGTGCGGCGGCAGAACGACTACGGCCAGCAGTTCTTCTTCTACTCGCGCCGCATCGGCCGTGCGCCGGAGGTGGGGCCCACCGCGCCGCCCGGCGATTTCATCCGCTTCGCCGACGCGCCGGAGCAGACGCGGATCGCCGGCGCCGCGAAGGTCACCGGCAAAAGCGGACCGTGGACGATCGGCGTGCTCGACGCGGTCACGACGGAGGCGGACGCGCGCGTCGCGCTCGCGTCCGGCGGCGTCGCGGAGGCACCAGTCGAGCCGCTCACCAACTACCTGGCGGCCCGCGCCAAGCGCGACTTCGACCACGGCGCGTCCTTCGTCGGGGCGATGCTCACCTCGACCACGCGCAGCATGGACGACGCCGTCTTCCGGCCGCTGCTGCGCTCCGGCGCGACCCTCGCCGGCGTCGACTTCGAGCACGGCATGCGTCGCCGCACGTGGATCCTGAGCGGATTCCTCGCGGAGACGCGGGTGAGCGGATCGCCGGAAGCGGTCGGCCGCACGCAGCGCAACAGCACGCACTACTTCCAGCGGCCGGACGCGTCCTACCTGACCTACGACCCGTCGCGCACCTCGCTCGCCGGCTACGCGGGCGAGATCGCGCTGCAGAAGTCCGGCAGCGTCTTCGGCTCCCTCGCCTACAAGGAGCTGGACCCCGGCTTCGAGCTGAACGACCTCGGCTTCGTGGGACGCGTCGACTACCGCGCGCTGTCGAGCCTCGTCGGGTACCAGAGCTTCAAGGCGGGCAAGCACCTGCGCAGCTACAGCGCCTTCGCCTACGCGAACGACACCTGGAACTTCGGCGGCCGGCCCATCTACCGCGGCCTCGCGGCCAGCGGCAACGCCACGTTCAACAACCTGTGGAGCGTCTTCGGCGGCGTCACCCGCTCCCTTTCCGCCTACGACGACCGGCGGCTGCGCGGCGGCCCGATCGCCACCCAGCCCGCCGGCTGGAGCTACAATCTCAGCGTCAACAGCGACTCACGCTGGCCCGTCGTCGTCTCCGCCTTCGGCTTCCATCACGATGACGACGCCGGCGACCGTGCGGGAAGCTACGGACTGAGCTTCGACGCGCGGCCCACCAGCACGCTGCACGTCACCTTCACTCCCTCGCTCGACGTGTCGCGCGGCACCGCGCAGTACGTGGCCGCGTTCGACGACGCGACCGCCGAGGCGACCTTCGGCCGGCGCTACGTCTTCGCCGACATCCGGCAGACCACGCTCTCACTCGAGACGCGCGTCGACTGGACCCTCAGCACCACGCTCAGCCTGCAGACGTTCGTCCAGCCGTTCGTCGCCTCCGGCGACTACTCCGGCTTCAAGGAGTTCACCACCCCCGGTCTGCGCGAGTTCGCCGTCTACGGCGGCGACCGCGGCAGCATCGCCCACGACCCCGGCTCCGACACCTACACGGTCGATCCGGACGGGCCGGGACCCGCGCAGCCGTTCACCCTGCGCGACCCGGACTTCAACCTCCGCAGCGTGCGCGGCAACGCCGTCCTGCGCTGGGAGTACCGCCCGGGCTCCGCCCTCTACCTGGTGTGGCAGCAGCAGCGCAGCGCTTTCGTCGCCCGCGGTGATTTCGACACCGGCCGCGACGTCGGCGCGCTCTTCGACGCGGTGCCCACGAACGTCTTCCTGATCAAGGCGACGTACTGGATCGGCCACTGAGGCGCGGCCGCTACCGCGTCTCGATCCCCTTCGCGACCGTCACCTCCAGCGTGCGCTCCATCTTCACGCCGCCGTACGTGAGCGTGACGGTGTACTTCCCCCCCGCCACGAACAGCCGCCCCTCGCCGCCATACGCCGTCAGCACGTCCGACGTCGGCTTGAGGTCCCACCACACGCGGCCCAGCCCCGGCACGCCGGGCGCCGAGAGGTTTGCGACAGGGACGCCGTCGGCGTCCGTGATCGCCAGCGCGACGTCCGCCCCCGTGTACGCCTTCACCCAGAAGTCGAGCGGCACGCCCTCCGGCGGGTTCTCGCCGCGATAGACGGCGCCGCCGTTCCAGTCGGCGAAGCCGGCCTGGCGGTTGGTGCCGAACGCGGCCGGCGGCTGGAAGAGGTACGCCGCCGAGTCGCGCACGGCGGCGGTCAGCTCCTCGAGCGGCCGCACGTCGTCGACGATGTAGAGGGAGCGGCCGTGCGTCGCGATCACGAGGTCCCGCTCCTCCGGCTGCAGCTCGATGTCGTCCACGGCGACCGTGGGCAGCCCGCCGAAGCGGACCCAGTGGGAGCCGCCATCGCCGCTCGCGAAGAGGCCGAACATGGTGCCGACGTAGAGGAGATCGGGATTGAAGCGGTCCTCGGCGACGACCTCGATCGGGCCGTCCGCCGGCAGGTCGCCCGCCACCGAGCGCCAGCTCCTGCCGCCGTCCGCCGTGCGCCAGAGCAGCGGCCGGTCGTCGCCGCTGCGGTACGCGGAGACGGCCACGTAGGCGACGTCGGGCGACGTCACGCTCGGCGCGATGCGCTGGATCCAGCGCCCCTTCGCGTCCGCGGGCAGCGACGCCGTGAGGTCGGTCCAGTGCGCGCCGTCGTCGCGCGTGATCCACAGCTTGCCGTCGTCCGTGCCCGCCCACAGCTCGCCCGCCTGCACCGGCGACTCCGCCAGCGCGTAGACGACGCCGTACGTCTCGGCGCCGCTCCCCGTCGCCGTGATGCGGTCGACGTTCTGCGTGGAGAGGTCGGGGCTGATGGGACGCGAGCGCTCGCCGTCGTCCGTCAGCTTGAAGACGCGGTTGCCGGCCAGGTACATCGCGTCCGGGTCGTGCACGCTGCCGATCAGCGGCGCGTTCCAGTGGAAGCGGTAGGCGGGTTGGCCCTCCGCCGGGCTCGGCTGCAGGAACTTCTCCTCGCCGGTGGCGAGGTCGTAGCGGTAGACGGTGCCGCCCTGGCTCTCGGTGAAGACGTGATCCGGGTTCCGGCCGAAGACGCAGTAGAAGCCGTCGCCGCCGTCGATCGGCTTCCAGTCCGAGTTGCGGATCCCCTCCTGCGAGTCGGTCTGGCTCGGGCCCACCCAGTTGATGTTGTCCTGCAGGCCGCCGCAGATGCGGTAGTGCGGCTTCATCGAATCGAGCGAGATCCGGTAGAACTCGCCGCCCGCGAAGCGGTTCAGGTGCGCCCACAGCGCGCCGCCGTCCCAGCTCTGGTAGATGCCGCCGTCGGTGCCCAGCAGCAGGTGCCGCGGGTCGTGCGCGTCGATCGCCAGCGCGTGGTTGTCCGGGTGCACCTTGGAGAAGCGGTCCTCGCGCCACGTGCGGCCGCCGTTCTCCGACACGTGCACCATCGACGTCAGCTCGTAGACGCGGTCCGGGTCCGACGGATCGACGCGGATCTGGCTGAAGTAGAACGCGCGTGCGTCCAGCGCGCTCCGCCGTGTCCACGTCGCGCCGCCGTCGTCGGAACGGAAGACGCCGCCCTCCTTGCTCCGCACCTCGTCGATCGAGATCGGGCCGCCCGCGTCCGTCTCCACGATCGCGTACACGATGCGCGGGTCCTTCGGATAGACCGCGAGTCCGATGCGGCGCGTGCCGGAAGGCAGCCCGCCGCCCAGCTTCGTCCAGTGCGCGCCGCCGTCCGTCGACTTGAAGATCCCGCCGAGGTCCTTCCCCTCGGTGGCGGCCGGCCCGGCGGTGAAGGACCACGGCGTGCGCCGGCGCGCGTACAGCGCCGCGTACACGGTCGAAGGGTCCTGAGGATCGATGGCGACGTCGCCCGCGCCGACGCGGTCGTCGTACGGCGCCGGCGCGGCGAGCACCTTCGTCCACGTCGCGCCGCCATCCGTCGTGCGGTACAGGCCGCGCTCGCGGCTCGCCTGCCACAGGTCACCGACCGCCGCCACGTAGGCCGTCTTCGGGTCCGTGGGGGAGACGACGATGCGCGCGATGCTCTTCGTCCCCTCCAGCCCCACGTGCGTCCACGTCGCGCCCGCGTCCGCCGAACGGTAGACGCCGTTCCCCCACTGCGAGCTGTTGCGGTCGTTCGCCTCGCCCGTCCCCACCCACACCACACTCGAGTCCGACGGCGCCACCGCCACCGCCCCGATCGACGCCACCGGCTGGCCGGTGAAGATCGCCGAGAACGTCGCGCCGCCGTCCGTCGTCTTCATCACGCCGCCCGTCCCCAGCCCCACGTAGAACGTCTGCGGATCCGTCGGGTCCAGCGCGATGTCCGACACCCGACCGCCCATCACCGCCGGCCCGATCGCCCGCGCCTTCAGCGCGGAGATCGCGAGGGAGTCGAGCGCGGCGGGCTTCGCGGCCGCCTGCGCGTGGAGGGCGCCGGCGCCCGGCGCCAGCAGGGCGGCCGCGGCGAACAGCAGCGCGGCGGCCGTATTCGACCGTTTGTGCATGGAGGCCTTCGGGCTGTAGGACGACGAACGGGAACGGGGGAGCGTAGGCCGGCGGCGCGGCGGCGGCAAGCGGGCGGCCGGCGAGCGGGCGTCGTCGCGCCGGCGCTGCGCAGCGGCGGTGGAGGCGTCGCCGGGGCGCGGTCGTGTTCCTTGACCGGCGTCGCGCGGCGGACCTAGACTCGGTCCACTCCACACCGCAGGACTGCCCGAACGGTTTCGATCGCCCACCCGAGCCGGAGGAGCCTCATGTCGGTCGAGCGCACGCGAGAAGTGCTGGAGTCGTACTGGCGCGAGCACGACCCCCGCCACGTCGCCGAGGATGCCGTGTTCGTCATGCAGCCCACCGGCGAGGAGATCCGCGGCCGCGACGCGATCGCCGAGCACCTCGACGCGTTCTACCACGTCACGCTCGACGCGCACGCCGAAGTGGTCAACGCCATCTTCGCCGACGGCAAGGGCGTGCTCGAGGCGGTCGTCGTCGGCAGGCACACGGGGGAGTTCGCCGGGATCCCCGCCACGGGCCGTGACGTGCGGGTCCCGCTCTGCGTCTGCTACGACATGGAGGGAGAGCGCATCCAGCGCGCGCGCATCTACCTCATGGCGAACGTGCTGATCCAGCAGATCTCGGGGTGAGCCGCGGCCAGACGTTGTCGTCCGGATCGGCGTCGGGAAAGCGGCCGTGCGGATCGAGCGTGACCTTCTCGACCGCGCGGCCGCCGAAGTCGAGCACCGCGTCGTAGGTGCGGCGGCCGCCGAACCAGACGTCCACCGGCCAGCGGACCTCCGCCGTCGTCGCATCGATCATGGTGCTGTTCGGCATCGGCCGGATGGCGGGGCCGGTGGGCGCGAGCTCGACGCGCAGCACGATCGGCGCGGGCATCTGTCCGTCCTGGCGCACGGTGACGGTGGTGCGGCCGCCGGCGCTCGCCACGCGCTGGATGGAGCCGTCCACGGCGTCCGTCGTGAAGAGCCAGGAGTACCAGAACCAGCCGAGGTCGCGGTGCAGCGCGCGGCTCATGAAGAAGGCGTAGTCCCACGGCGAGGGGTGCTTGAACCGCCACGCGCGCGCGTAGTCGCTCATGGCGCGCAGGACGGCGGTGTCGCCCACGATGCCCCCGAGCATGGACAGCATCATCGGCGCCTTGCCGTACGCCTTGAACGCGTAGAGCGGGCCGGCGTAGTTGCCGTCCCACATGAGCGGCGCCTCGCGCTCGTCGCCGCTGGTGCGGCCGTAGGCCTGGCCGCGGCCGTCGAGCGAGGGGATGTCGCCGCCGGCGTCGAGCGGCGGCGCCTCGCCGCGGCGGTCGACGGCGGAGAGGATGTTCATGTACTGGTTGAACCCCTCGTCCATGAAGCCGTACCACGTCTCGTTGGTGCCCACCATCATCGGCCACCACTGGTGGCCGGTCTCGTGGTCGGCGGCGCCGGTGCTCGACATGATGAACATCGGGTACTCCATGCCGCCCTCGGGTCCGTCCACGACGGTCATCTTCGGGAACGCGTACGGCATCCACAGCTTCGAGTAGAAGCCGAGTGCGTGCCGCACCACCGCGCCCGCGCTCGCGTAGCGCTGCGCGTGCCCCGGCAGGTAGAGGATGTCGACCGGGACGAAGCCGCGGCCCGGGATCGGCGCGCGCGTCGCGTCCCAGACGAAGCGGTCCGAGGCGGCCCAGGCGACGTCGGCCACGCTGTCCGCGACGAAGTGCCACACGAGCCGGCCGCCCGCCGCCGTCGCGCGCTCCGCGCCGCGCCCTTCAGGGGCGACGATGCTGCGCTGTTCGTCGGACTCGAGCGCGTGCGACAGCCGCTCGCGAACGCCGGGCGAGAGCACCTCCTCCGGATTCTGCAGCACGCCCGTCGCCCCCACCAGCCAGCCCGCGGGGACGTCGATCTTCACGTCGAAGCGGCCGAAGTCGTTGTAGAACTCGGCGGTCCCGAGGTACGGGTCCGTGTCCCAGCCACGCAGGTCGTCGTAGACCGCGACGCGCGGGTACCACTGCGCCACCTGGAAGAGCGTGTCCGCCCAGGCGCCCATGCGCAGACCGCGCTCGTTGAACGCGCGCGGCACCTGGAAGCTCCACTCCGCCTGCATGCGGCCGGTGCCGTGCGCCGCGATCGGCGTCGGCAGCGGGATGCGGGCCGACGTCTCGGTGATCGCGCTGGCGATCGGCGTGCCGAAGCGGCGGCCGCCGCGCCCGACGTACGGCGGCACGGTGTCCGTCAGATCCACCGCCTGACCGTTCAGCACCAGCCGCTTCAGCTCCAGGCCGCCGGTGATCTCCGTCACTTTCTCCGCGCGCGCCACGTTCGCGCGGAAGACGTTCTGGTCCAGCCGCAGCACGATCTGCGACAGCGTCGAATCGCTCTCGTTGTGGATCACCACGTCCTCGCGCCCCGTCAGCGTGCGCGTGGCCGGTTCCAGGCGCGCCTCGATCGCGTACTCGGTGCGCAGCTGCCAGTACCGCGGGCCGGGTCGCCCCGTGGAGTCGCGCGTGCCGGCGGCGAACGCGCGCCGGATCATGTCCGTCATCGGGATCTCCCGGCGGATCGCGCGCGCCGGCGCCGCGAACGCCTCGCCCTGCGACGACGCCCCACCGGCCGCGCCGGCGCCGCCCAGCACGCGGTTCAGCAGGTCCGCCAGACGGTAGCCCGCGAGCGCCGCCCGCCGCTCCGCCGTCGCGAACGCCGCCTCCCGGTACGCCGCCCCCGGCTCCCGCCCCGGCGGCGTGTCGTAGATCGTCTTCGCGATGCCGTAGCTCTCGTTGGCCCACGCGGCGAAGTCGCCCGGCTCCAGCTCGCCGGCGACGTCGGCCGGGGTCACGCGCGCCGTGATGCCGCGGGCGGCTCGCTCCAGCCGGTGCGCCTGCAGCTCCCCCGGCTGCGTCGGGTACGCGCGCGAGATGCCCGAATCCCAGTAGCCGTGGAGGTTGTGGCGGTCGGCGAGGCGGAACAGGTTGCCGCCGCGGTCGCCTTCGGGGAGGGCGGGCGTCACGCGCGAGACGGCGTGGAGCGGCTGGTGGATGTCGCCGACCAGGTGGAGGATCCAGGCGAGGTCGACGGCGCGCCGCGAAGCGGAGACGCTTTCGTCGCCCAGCTCGGCGCTGAGCCGCTCCAGCTCGCTCACCGCGTTCACGGGATCCGGCGCCGGTTCGGCCAGGTCCACCGGGCCGCGCGGCGTCGCGCGGAAGTAGTGGTCGATGTAGTGCCAGCCGCCGTGCGCGTACTTCTCGAAACGTCGCCTCTTCGTGGTGTCGCGCACCACGTCGGGCCACGTCGCGGCGGCCGCGAAGTAGAGCCAGTCGCCGTCGGCGGAAGCGCCTTGCCGCGCGCGCAGATCGAGGAGTCCCGAGTCGTCGGGCGCCTGGCTCAGGAGCGCGAGCGCGGCGCGACGCGCCCGCGGCGTCATCCGCTCCCACGCGATGCGGGCGATCACCTCGTGCCCGGTGGCATCCCACGCCCCCGCCGGCGTGGCGATCAGCAGGCCGAGCAGCAGCGCGGCGGTCCAGCGCTTCGATGTGCGAACGGGCATGCGTGGTCCTCGCGACGGTGGGCGGACGGAGCTCGATCCGGATTCGATCCGGCGCCCCGCTGCGGCGCCCGCGACCCGGCGCCCGAACTCTGCGTGCTGCGCGCCGATCCGTCAACGCCGGCCACGGCGCGCGGCGCCCGCGTCAGCCGCCGGGCGCCCGCGTCAGTCATTCGGCGCCCGCGAACGTCGACATTCGATCGACTCCAGCGTGCGCGCCTCGTCGGTCTGGATCACGAAGTCCGCCCACTGCCCCGCCGGCGCGGGCTCGAACGTCTCCACGTCCTTCACGGGTCGCAGCGCCACGACCAGGGATTTCGCGTTCGGGGCGTACGCCCGGAGCTGTTCCGGGATCCCGGTGCCGCGCTCCACGTGGAACGCGCCCGTCACGTGCAGCACCAGGGCGTCCGGGTGCGCGTCCAGGTGGCGCGCGATCGAATGCGCCATCGTCGCATCCCACAGGACCTGGCTGTCGAGCTGACGGCCCATGTTCCCGTGGCTGCCCACGGGCGCCGACGCGTGCGCCACCGGCACGCCGCACTTCATCCCCTCCTGCTCCATCACCTCCGAGATCGTCGCGATCCACTGATCCCGGTACGCCTGCGACGCCTGGCCGTACGGCAGCGGCGGCAGGTAGGCGAGCGCCGCCGGGCTCAGCTCCGTCAACGCCTCGCGGCCCCGCCGCGCGACCAGCGTCACGTAGCGCCGCGGCGCGTTCGCCGCGATCACCGGCATGCCGCGCTCCTTCGCGAGCTCGACCAGCGGCCGGTAGTCGCTCTCGTAGCGCTCCCACGGCCGCGCATCGGCGAGGAACGAGGCCTCCGGGATGAGACCCGCCAGGTACTCGTCCAGCGGCAGTTGCACGTCCCGCTCGAAGAACTCCAGCGACAGCGCCACAGGTCGCGCGCCGGCGACCGCCCTCCGCAGCAGCTCCAGCTCGAGCATGTGCGCCGTCGGGTCGTCGTGCGTCTCCCCGACGAAGACCACCTGCACGCGCTCCATGGCGCGCGCGATGTCGTCCAGCGACGCCGCCCCGCCCGCTCCCGTGTGCACCCGGTATTCGCCCGGCGCGTACGCGGTGTCGAGCGCGGCGGGCGCCTTCTGCGCCGAAGCCGGAAGTGCGCACAGGAGCGGGAGCGTCCCCGCTGCGAGCATCGTCGTGGTCCTCATCTCTCTCTCCCCCTCGTTTGCACCCGGCGGCGGACCCGCGTACGCTACTGCCGACGACGGCCGCGCACCATTCCTCCAGCTCCGCACGAGGGCACATGCGTCTGCCCCCCATCGCGCTCGTCGCCCTCCTGGGCGCCGCGCCGACCCTCTCCGCGCCACCTCTCTCCGCACAGGCGGTCCCGCGCGCGATCGCGGCCGATCCCGCGCGCGACACCGCGAACCCCGCGCGCATGGAGGTCCTCCACATCCCGAGCGGCGGCGTGAGCATCAACGGCGTCGCCTATGTCGCCGCCGGCGCCGGCGCGCACCCCACGCTCCTCTTGCTGCACGGCTTCCCGGGCAACGAGCAGAACCTCGACCTCGCCCAGGCCGTCCGGCGGGCCGGCTGGAACGTGGTCACCTTCCACTACCGCGGCTCCTGGGGAAGCCCCGGCGACTACCGCTTCGCGCAGAACCTCGAAGACGCCGACGCCGCGCTCGCCTTTCTGCGCGACGGCGCTCACGCCCGCGCCCTCGGCGTTGACACGGCCCGGCTGGTCCTCGCCGGCCACAGCATGGGCGGCTGGGTCACGGCGCTCACCGCCGCTCACGACCACCATCTGCGCGGCGCGATCCTGATCTCCGCCGCGGACATGGGGCTGCTCGGCACGATGAGCCGCGATCCGCTCGTCGCCTTCATGAGCCAGAACATGGAGTCGCTCGCGGGCGTCACCCCGGCCGATCTCGCGCACCAGCTGCTCGCCGCGCCCGCGGCGTGGCGCTTCGCGAGCGTCGCCGCGGGCCTCGCGGCGACGCCCATGCTCGTCGTCACCGCCGACGACGGCATCGCCGGCCACTCGGACCGGCTCGTCGAGGCCGCGCGCGCGGCAGGGAACGATCGCGTGAGCACCCTCCACATCGCGACCGACCACTCCTATTCCGACGCGCGGATCGCCCTCGAAGCGGCCGTCCTGCGCTGGCTGGACGCGCTGCGCTGAAGGGTCAGTCCAGCTCGCGCACGGCGGCGACGGCGGGCGCGGCGCGCCACCCGGCGAGGCGCCGCCGCAGCGCCGCGGCGCGGTCGGCGAGGTAGCGCGGCAGGCGACGCGTCGTGAAGAGCCGGACTTCGCGCGCCACCAGCAGCGCGGCGATCGCGGCGAGCGACAGCCACGGCGCGAAGCGGCGGTTCCCCGGGAGCCGCCAGAGCAAGTCGTCCTTCTGGAAGCGCGGCGCGGCGGCGGGGCCCGCCAGCATTCGACGCGCCGCGGCGAGCGCCTCCTCGCGGCCGCCGCCTTGCGGCAGCTCCAGCGCGCGGTCCACCGCCGCGACCGCCTCCTCGCTCGCGTCGATGCGCGCCACGGCGGCGTCGCACGCCGTTCGGTCCGTGAGGCCGTATTCGGCGCGCAGCCGCGCCAGGCCGCGCATCGCCTCGTAGGTCGCGGCCACGATGTCGTCCCGCGTCATCCACTCGGTCTCGTAGTTGAGCACGTGCTTCCAGCTCGGCGCGGCGAGGGCGGCGCGGTGCTGCTCCAGCGTGCGGAAGCGCACGCGATAGCCGAAGCGCTCCGGCTCCTCGTACGCCGGGCTGCCCGGATCCAGGAACGGCGACAGCGGCGCCACGAAGAAGGAGAGGCGGCGGTCTGCGCCGAACCGCTCGAGCAGCGCACGGCAGTACTCCACGCATCCCACCGCGTCGTCGCGACTCTGGCCCGGCAGCCCCACCATGAAGAAGAGGTCGACGCGCCCGACGCCGTTCTCCAGCGCCCGCTCGAGCGTCTCCTCGATCGCCTCGTTCGAGCACGCGAAGCGGTGGTTCGCGCGCCGGATCCGCTCCTGGTGGGACTCCAGCGTGATCTCCAGGCTCCATCGCGGCACGGCCTCCCCCACGCGCCGCAGGAAATCGTCCCGGGCCGGGTAGAACAGCTCGAAGACGAGCTCGTTGCGCGGCTTCATCTCGCGCAGGAGCTCCAGGAAACGGCGCTCGTACGCCCGGCCGCCGTGCCGCAGGTCGTGGAACAGCAGGATCGGCGCGCGGCTGAACCGCTGGATCCGGCCCACGTCGGCCACCAGCGCCTCGGGCGCGCGGAACGCCGGTCGCGAGCGGTTGCAGATCAGCCGGTAGGCCGAACGCGAACCGCCGCAGATGGTGCAGTTCATCGAGCACCCTCGCGACGTCAGCAGCGCGGTCATCGGATAGTTCATCCAGCCGCTGAACGGAAGCACGCTCGACAGGCTGCCGTACTTGAAGACGGAGCGGATGACGTAGAAGATGTCCGGCACCGACGTCCCGTCCATGCGCGCCGGAACGTGCGAGAGCGCGTTCGACACCGGCGCGCCGTCCGCGCGCTTCCAGTCCAGGTTCGGGATCGACTCGAAGCCGCCGCCCGCCGCGAGCGCCCCCATCAGCATCGCCATCGGCGCCTCCGTCGAGTCGCCGCGCAGCACGAAGTCCACGAAGGGCGAGCGGATCAGCTCGTCGTGAAAGTACGACGACGACAACCCGCCGAAGACGACCGGCGTGTCCGGATGATGGCGCTTGAGGATGCGCGCCAGCTCCATCGCGCCGTGCGCGTGGGGGAGCCAGTGCAGCCCGATCCCGAAGACCGCCGGGTGCAGCGCGGCCAGCTCCGCTTCCGGGTCGTAGGCGCCATCGGCGAGCATGCGATGCGCGATGTTCAGGATGCGGACGTTGTAGCCCCGCTCCTCCAGGTGCTGGGCGATGCTCGTCAGGCCGATCGGGTACATCTCGAAGACCGGCGTCGAGAAGACGACGTCGCTCACCGGACCGTACACCGAGCCCGTCTCGCGGAAGCCGTAGACGCTCGGCGGATGGAGAAGGACCAGGTCGGTGGCGAAGAGTCGCATGCAGCCCTCGGGGTCGAACCGGTGCCCCCCGCGGGTGGCCGGCTGCTTCCACGATATCCCGTGCAATGGCGGCGCGCCGTCGGAATCCGGCCGATGCCCCGTCGGGAAAGACCCCCGGCGGCCGTCCCCTGCGACGACCCGGCGACCGCGCGCCGCGCCGACGTGACGACGCGCCGCGGCGATGACGGCCCGTCACCCGGCCGTGACGGCGCGCGACCCGGCCGTGACAGTGCGCCCGTCGCGCGTTAAGATCGCTCCGGCCAGCGTGCGAGACACGCACTCGTCCGCATTCGTTGCCCGCAGCCGCGTCGCCTCTCCCATGACATCTGCACGACAGCGACACCCACGCCGACACCCCGGCGGACGCCCACGCCCGCACCGGCCGTTGCTCGCCGCGGCCGCGGGGATCCTGGCCGCGGCCGCGACCATCGCCCTCGCGAGCTCGCCGCTGTCCGCGCAGCGCACGGCCGCGCCGCCGCGCGACCATACGCAGGCGGACGCCGCGTTCATGCAGGGGATGATCGTCCACCACGCGCAGGCGGTCGTGATGTCCGACTGGGCGCCGTCGCACGGCGCGAGTCCGGCGCTGCGGGTGCTCACGCGACGCATCGCGCTCTCGCAGCGCGACGAGATCGCGCTGATGCAGCGCTGGCTGCGGGACCGGCATCTGGACGCTCCGGATCCCCTGCACATGCTGGACGCCGACACCGGCGCCGTGCACGACACGAGCCCGCTGCACATGCCGGGCATGGACATGGGCGACCACCCGATGATGATGGCCGGGATGCTCACGCCCGCGGAGATGCGCGCGCTCGACGCGGCGCGCGACACCGCCTTCGACCGCCTCTACCTCACCGGCATGATCAAGCACCATCAGGGGGCGCTCGACATGGTCGCCCACCTGTTCGCGCAGCCGGGTGCGGGACAGCAGCCCGAAATCTCCACGTTCGCCACCGACATCGACGCGGGCCAGCGGGCCGAGATCGGCCGCATGCAGGCCCTTCTGGAAACCCTCACTCCGGGTGGAACACGATGACCGATCCCGCTCGCCTCCGCGCCGCCTCCGCCGTCTGTGGCGGGCTGTGCCTCCTCGTCGCCTCGCTCGCCCTCGCCGCCCCCGCGCGGGCCCAGTCGAGCACGACCGATCCGCGCGCGGCGCTCACGGCCGGCCTCCACGACGCGGGCGTCGCCAGCCGGGGACTGGAGCGGGTGGCCCACCGCGACAAGCCGGACGTGTTCCACCCGGACGATCCGGGCGGGCTGATCTACGCCAACTCGGACCTCGCCTTCGGCGGCCACTACGCGTTCCAGGGGAACTTCAGCGGGCTGCAGATCTGGGACATCGCCGATCCGGCCGCACCGAAGCTGGTCGACTCGGACGTCTGCTTCACCGAGCAGGGCGACGTCTCCGTCTACGGCAACCTGCTCTTCGTCTCGGCGGAGAACACCGGCAGCCGACTCGACTGCGGCACGCAGGGCGTGCAGGACAGGGTGAGCGATCAGCGCATGCTCGGCATCCGCATCTTCGACATCTCCGATCCGCGCCACCCCAGGCAGGTCGCCGACGTCCAGACCTGCCGCGGCTCGCACACCCACACGCTGGTGAGCGACCCCGCGGACAAGGGCGTCGTGTACGTGTACGTCTCCGGGCTGGCCGGCGTCCGCCCGAGCCGCGAGATGCCCGGCTGCGAGAGCGGCGACATCACCGATCCCAACACCGCGCTCTTCCGCATCGAGGTCATCCGGGTGCCGCTCGATCACCCGGAACGCGCGGCGATCGTCAGCTCCCCGCGCATCTTCAACGACCTCACCGCACCGCCGTCGCACGGCGTGGCCTATGCCGACACGGCGAACGGCGCCGCGCTGGCCACCGCCCGCCGCCGCCTGTCCCGGCTCGGGCTGCCGCCGACGACGACGGCCGCGGACTCGGAGCGCGCGGCGCGCCTGTACGCGAGGGTGAGCAGCGACGGCGACGACGCGGCCGTCGCGGCGGCCCGCGATTCGCTCGTCGCGATGGGAGCCAGCGGCCGCGCGATCAGCGGCCGATCCCGCGGCGGCCCGTCGCAGTGCCACGACATCACGGTCTACCCGGCCATCGGGCGGGCCGCCGGCGCGTGCTCCGGATACGGCCTGCTCCTCGACATCCAGGACCCCATGCACCCGCGCCGCCTCGACGCCGTCGCCGACTCCAACTTCTCCTTCTGGCACTCGGCCACCTTCAGCAACGACGGCTCGAAGCTGCTCTACACGGACGAATGGGGCGGCGGCACGCAGGCGAAGTGCCGCGCCACCGACCCGAAGGAGTGGGGCGCCGACGCGATCTTCACCCTTCGCGGCGGATCGCTCCGGCAGGCCGGCTACTTCAAGATGCCGGCGGCGCAGACGCCCGAGGAGAACTGCGTCGCGCACAACGGCGGCCTGGTCCCGGTGCCGGGCCGCGACATCATGGTCCAGGGATGGTACCAGGGCGGCATCTCCGTCTTCGACTGGACCGATCCGGACCACCCGAAGGAGATCGCGTACTTCGACCAGGGGCCGATCGACGCGTCGAAGCTGGTGCTCGGCGGCTACTGGGCCGGCTACTACTACAACGGCTACATCTACGGCTCCGAGATCGCGCGCGGCTTCGACGTGTTCGAGCTGACGCCCACGCCCGACCTGACGCAGAACGAGATCGACGCCGCGAAGCTCGTCCGCTTCGAGCGTCTCAACCCGCAGAACCAGCCGAAGCTCGTGTGGCCCGCCGCCTTCCCCGTCGCGCGCGCCTACCTCGACCAGCTCGTGCGCGACGACGGCCTGCCCGGCGCACGCACGGCCGCGATCGCGAAGGCGCTCGACGGCGCCGAGAAGATGCGGGGCGCCGCGCGGTCCGGCGCGCTCGCGAAGCTCGCCGGCGAGCTCGGCTCCGACGCGCAGCGCGCGAGCGACGCGCCGCGCGTGCGCGCGCTGGCCGACGTGGTGCGGGAGCTCGCGAAGACGCGGTAGCGCGAAGACGCGGTAGCGCGGGGCCGAGCGCAAGCGCGAGGCCGCCGGATCAGGGCGGCGTCAGTGAGAACACCGCGTCGCGGCTGACGACGCTGCCGGCGACGTTCCTGGCCAGGAGCTGGAAGCGCGTGGTCGCGGCAGGGACGGGCCGGTACACGTAGTAGTAGACGAAATCGGCGGCGGCGGGGCCGCTCGAGAGCTGGACGTGCACGTCGGCCGGCAGGCTTCCGTAGCGGCCTATCGGCATGGCGGGCACGAGTTGCGTCCACGGCTGGCGCGGGTGCTCGGCGTCGCCGTCGAAGACGCGGAGGAAGAGCTCGTCGGCCCACGACGTCGTGACCTGCAGCCGCAGCTCCGTCACCCCTTGCAGGGGCGCGAGCGACACCGCTTCGGCGAACGCCATCGCCGCCGGATCGAACAGGAGGAGCACCGGCACTGGCGGGGGGCTGAGCGTCCGGACATCGGCGATGAGGGCGTACTCGCTCAGGCTCGCGATCTTGTGCTCCCCGTCGGCACCGTCGTCGAAGCCGACCGGTACATCCACGGAGGCCTTGCTCAGCCAGTCGTTCGGATTGAACCAGGGGAAGCCGGGGTTGTCGAACTCGATGCCGGCGGCGGTGAGGAGAAGATGCGAGTCGGGCTTGAAGCTGCCTTGGAGGGGAGGCGCGTCGAGGCGGACATGGTCGCCGGCAGCGGCCTGGATGAAGATCTTCCTGCGGCCGACGGCGGTGTAGTAGTCGTCCGTCGAGAGGCGGTCGACGGAGAGCCAGTACTGGAGCTCGCCTGGACCGACCGGATCGAAGTCGCGGAAGACTTCCACTCGCGGGGCGGAGACCTCGAGTCGTTTCGGGACATGCTGGATGGGGACATCGGCGCTCGCAACCCGGTTGCGCAGGCCGACGTGCGCCGTGAGCGCGTGGTCGTCGTCGTGCAGCCGGAGCGTGGTGCCGGCGACGCCGAGCGGGATGCCCCACTCGCGCTCGTCGGCCCAGTCTCCACTCTGGCGTTTAAGAACCGTCGCCTCGACGGCTCCGAGGAGGCCAGCGGCGGTGTGCACCTCGAACCTCACATCGAAGCTCTCGTCGTCGCCGGCGGACTCCGGCAAGTACAGGGACGTGGTCCACGGACCGCCGCCGAGAGGCACCACCGCGCCGGAATCGATCGCGGCGACGGCGGGGTCGGCGTGCGGCCGCAGGGCGAAGGGGGCGCGTCCGATTTCGCCGCCGTCGACGAGGGCGACGACGTCGAAGCGGCGGCCATCGGCGAGCGCGGCCAGCGGATCCGACTGGGGGTCGCGTGAGGCTCCGCCCTTGGAACCGGTCCCGGCCTGCACCTCGAAGCTGTCGAAGGAGACGACGAGCCAATCGAGGTCCTCGGCGCCCAGGGTGGCACGGTCGAAGACGAAGTCGACGTCCACCATCGCGCCGGTGGCGGTGACCACGTTGGGGCGGCCGTTCGCCGCGGCGGTCATCTGGCCCAGACCCGTCCGATCGTCGACGCGGACCGAGGCGGCGAAGGTGCCGAGATCGAGGACGAACAGCTGGAACTCGGCCTCGAGGGTCTCGCGCGTGAGCGGGTAGGCCGCCGGCTCGCCATCGGGAGTGGCGGACTGCCCGCGGGCCCGCCCCGCGCGCTCGCGGCCCAGGCCCTCGAACAGGATTTCGAGCAGGACGCCGCCGCAGCCGCGCGGCGTCTTCGGCCGCCAGTATTCGAGGCGTGCGGCACCCTCAATGTGCAGCCGGCCGACGCGGTCGACGTCGTGCGCGGCCGTGTCCCCTAGCAGCGTCGACGAGAGCTCGAGCAGCACCGGGCGCGGGTGTGTCGGCGGGCGCAGCGTGGCACCGTCGAAGTGATCGCGCTCGGTCGCCCCCGGCGCGCCGGCCGGGCCGGGGAGATCGATCAGCGTACGCGTCTCCTGCATGCTGAGCACCTGCGCGGGGCCGCCGGGCAGGCCATCGTGCTCGGTGGAAAGCGTGTACTGGAGGTGAAGCACCGGCAGCCCGAGCTCCGGACTCTCGCGTCGTTCTCCGCGCAATCGCCGCAGAACCTCCGCAAGGCCGGACTGCAGGTACGCCATCCAGCGGGCGAACGGCTTCTCTTGGTCGTTCAGCCGGAGCTGCAGCGGCCGGAACTCGAAGCCCTCGCGCGGCACGACCTCGTGACTCAGCCGGGCGCCCGCGCGGCCGTGCTGGGCGAGCCGCTCGAAGTCAATCTCGAGGCGGAGTGATCCGGGTTCGTCGGGGTCCGGCGCCACGGCGATCCGGCCGTAGCGCACGAAACGGTCGGCGGCGCGCTGGATGTCGATCCCTCGCGGCAGGTCCAGGACAGCGAGGAGGTTCATGGGCAAGAGCGTCGAGGGCAGGACCGGGTCGCGCCACCGCGCCTCCGTGATGAGACGGGTCACGAGGTTGAGGCCGACGCCGAGTGCTGCCTGGTCGGCGGCAGTGGCCGGGAACGCCGCGTCGTCGAGCAGGATCGGCAGTCCGAAGAGGATTGCGAGCGGCAGCGTTAACATCTGCGGATCGATCGCACCCGACACCGCCGCCGCGACCGCCTGCTCCAGAGCTGCTCTTCCAGCGAACCGGGTATCCGCGTCGACCACCACATCGGTGCTCCAGTCGAGGCGGCTGGCGCGAACTCGTGGCAGGAAGAAGACGGTCACGGTCAGGCTGTGGATCTCGATGTCGGGGCCGTCGATCACCTTGACCTCCGGCACGCCGGCGTCGACCGACTCGAGCGTGAGGCTCGCCGCCACCGCAGGTCTGCCGGACCGCTCCACGACCCGCAGATCGAGCGCCCCGATCCCGCGCGCGGGATCCACGGCGAGATTCTGCGCGATCGCGATCTGAGTGAGCCCAAGTGCGAAGGCGGCCGGAAGCGTCCAGAGCCCGAGGAAGGGGAGGGCGAGTAGTGCCAGCGCCTCGAACGGCAGCGGAGCGTTCTCGTCGATGGCGTTCGCCGCGAACTCGCCGACGACCACCGGCAACTCGATGGGCACCTCGGCGCGGGCGCCGAGCGCCCGCAACAGCGGTTGCACGAACGGCGGCAATGAGATCTCCGTTCGGCCAGCGTTCAGATACGCCGCGAAGCCGCCGGCTCCGCCGCCGAACTTAAGGCGGCGGTCGACGATCTCGACGTGGCCGGCGTCGGACCACGGTGCATCCGTGAACCAGCGGGGATAGTCGATCACGCCGTCGGGCGGGAAGCCGATGTACGCCGTCACCGGCACGGGGAACGTACCGAACCGCTCGCCGCCCGCGACGGGCGTCGTGCTGTTGAACATTAGATAGGCGGAGCCGCTGGCTCCCTGCAGGTCGGCGAAGAATGCGGAGGACGCCGCGCGAATGCTCGCTTCGTCGCTCAACGCGCGCGTGCCGTCCGGCTGGTGCAGCGGAAGCTGGCTCCGCTCCGCCTCATCGTAGTCCGAAGACGGCGGATCGAAGCGGATCTCGACGCCCCGGCCGGGATCAACGCTCAGCCCTTCGCCGACGAGGATCACGAAATAATTGTAGCTGCCGCCCCCGGGGGGCGCCTGCCACGCGTCGGGCTGATTGATGACGCTCTCCGGCCCGTTGAGGTCCGGCACATCGACCGGGTCGGACGCGGGGAAAGCGCGCTTCCGTACACGATAGCGGGGCCGCCACGCCCTCAGCGGCGCGGCGTCGAAGAACGCCGCCACCGCGCTCGCGAGCGTGTCGTTCCAGAGACCCTGGCGCACCATCAGGTCGAGAAGGTGGAGCGCCGGATCGGAGGACGAGAACGCGTTGCCGGCGAGCAGGTCGGCGACCGGCCGCAGGACGCTCGACGGGATGTGTCGTTGCATTCAGCCCCCTCGGATTCGATGCTTCAGGAGATCAGGGTGCTTCGCGGGCATGAGGATGGTCTTACGCGCAAGCGCGAGGCCGCCGCCGGATCAGGGCGGCGTCCACGCTGCGGCCGACGCGGTTCGCCGGCGCCATCCCCGCGCCGCGACGCACGAGGCCGCGAGCAGCCTGCGCGGCGCCCCCCACCCCGATCCCGCCTCTGCTCGCTTCGCCCGCTCTCGCCTCACAACGATTCTCCCAGCGCAGATTCCACCCGCTCCCTGTAGGTACGGCTGAGGCGCAGTTCGGTGCCATCGTCGAGGCGGACGCGATAGTCGCGGCCGTCGCGCGTGTGCAGCTCGCGGACGCGGTCGAGGTTGACGATCGTCGAGCGGTGGATGCGGACGAAGCCCGCGGCGGCGAGCGTCTCCTCCAGCTCCTGCAGTGTGCGCTGCACGAGGTGCGCGCCGCCGGCCCCGTGGACGCGGGCGTAGTCGCCGGCGCCCTCGATCCAGTCGACCTCGTCGAGGCGGAGCAGCACGGTGCGGCGGCCGGAGCGCGCGACGAGGTGGCGCGGCGGCTCCGTCCCGCCGGCGCCGGCCTCCGTGAGCGCGCGCCGGACGCGGCGCAGCGTGCGCGCGAAGCGGAGGTCGTCGAACGGCTTCACGAGGTAGTCGAGAGCGGCGACGTCGAATGCGCGGACGGCGAAGTCGTCGTGCGCGGTGACGAAGACGATGTGCGGGCGCTCGCGGCGGCCGAGCAGGCGCAGCAGCTCGAAGCCGTCGCCGCCGGGCATGCGGACGTCGAGGAAGAGGAGGTCCGGGTCGGCCGCCTCGATCGCGGTCGCGGCTTCGCGTGCGGAGCCGAACTCGCCGACGACGGTGAAGCCGGGCTGGCGTTCCAGGCGGAGGCGCAGGTTGCTGCGCGCGAGCGGCTCGTCGTCGACGACGACCGTTCGGATCGGCGCGGCACGGGGCGGCCTCATCCGGCCTCGCCCTCGCCGGATGGCTCACCGGCCGCGCGGAACGGCAGCGTCACTACCGCAGCGGTGCCGCGCGGGCGCAGACGCCGCAGCGTGAGCGCGGCGTCCTCGCCGTAGGCGACGGCGAGGCGGGCGGCGACGTTGGCGAGTCCGACGGCGCGGCGGTCGCCGTCGTCGGGCGGCGAGGCGCCCGGGGCGGCGGCGTCCGCGGCGGCGGCTTCGGCCCCGGGGCCGTCGTCGCGGACGGCGAGGCAGAGGCGGTCGCCGTCGCGGCGCGCTTCGATCGAGATGCGGCCGGCGCGCGGGTCGACGGCCACGGCGTGGTGGACGGCGTTCTCGACGAGCGGCTGCAGCAGGAGCGGCGGCACGAGCGCGTCGTCGCAGTCGGGCTGGATGCGGTACTCGACGCCCAGGCGGTCGGGGAATCGCGTGCGCTCGACCTCGAGGTAGCCTTCGAGGAGGCCGATCTCGGCGGCGAGCGGGTGGAGGGCCCCGGGATCGATCTCGAGCGTCGCGCGCAGGAGGCGGCCGAGGCGCGCCAGCATGCGCTCGGCGGCGCGGCTCTCGCCCGCGACGACGAGCGAGGAGACCGCGTGCAGCGCGTTGAAGAGGAAGTGCGGCTGGAGCTGGCCGTGCAGCGCGTCGAGCTTCGCCTGCGCGAGCGAGGACCGGAGCTCGGCGGCCTGCGCGGCGAGGCGCGCCGCGGCGGCGTCGCGGTCGCGGAAGCGGCGGTGGAAGACGAGCGCGTAGTGGACGCCGACGATCATCGCGTACGTCAGCAGCCCGGTCGCGGACTTGATGGTGAGGTACTTGGCGAAGGCGTGGGGCAGCGCCTCGATGCGCGGATCACGCCAGATCACCCACTGCACGACGACGACGTAGATCGCGATCTGCGCCGCGACGGCGGCGACGGCGGCGATGGCGTGAAGGCCGACGACCGCGCGGCGGCCGCGGCGGCCGTCGTCGATGCGGGCGGCGACGCGGACGATGGCGGGCGCGAGCGCGGCCCACGTGTACCAGGCGACCATGGTGAGGCCGAGCGCGCGGCCGAAGCCGATCGGCGACCCGTCCATGGCGCTGCGCAGGTAGAGCTCGGCGCCCTGCGCGAGGCCGAGCACGGTCCAGCCGCCGAGCACGAGGAGCGCCGGCAGGTGGCGGCCGCCCGCCGGGGCGCGACGGTCTCCGGTGGGCGGGCCGGGGTACGCGACGCCGTTCGGCGGGGGAGCGGCGGGGGCGGAGGCGGGCGTCGTCGTGCTCAATCGCGTCCGGGGTCCGGGCTCAGTACGCGAGCTGGTAGCTGGCCTTGAGGATGAGCGTGTGCTGCGGCGTCGCGTCCAGCGCGGCGTCGCCGCTCAGCGCGCGCGTGTAGATCAGGTAGAGGTCGCGGCCGTCGTCCAGATTGTAGCGCAGGCGGGCGTTGGCGGAAATGCCGCCGGTCGCGGTGGTGTACTGGAGCAGCGTCGCGAGGGACGCGTGCAGGTCGAGCGCGGCGCGCGCGCGCAGCCGGACGACGTCGCCGCGGAACGTCTGGCCACGCGCCGCGAAGCGGGCGCGGTTGAGCTGGTAGTCTGCGACGAGCGCGAGGTGCGAGGACGGGTTCCAGGTGGAGCCGAGCGCGAGCGAGGCGCGCCAGCCGTCGTAGAAGCGGCCGGCGTCGATGGCGAGGGTCGGACGCAGCAGCGTGCCGGGCCCCGCGACGACGTCGACGACCGCGTGCGCGTAGCGGTACGTCCCGGGCGGCACGCGCGCTTCGCCGAGGCGGAGCGTATCGGGCAGGGCGTCGCCATCCTCGCGCAGCGCGAGCTGGAGGAAGGTGCCCGCCTTCAGCGAGGCGAAGCCGCCGCCGCTCACGGAGGCGGTCTGGGTGCGGCCGAGGTCCGGGTCGAGGAAGAAGCTGAGGTCCGTGAAGAGGCCGCTGGTGCGGAAGCGGGAGGCGCCGCCGTGCAGCCACGTCCGCGACAGGCCGCCGCCGAGCCAGGTGAAGTCGCGCCGCCGCAGGAAGCCGAGCGCCGGGTCGTAGCCGGCGCCGGAGTAGGTGAAGCCGCCGTAGTAGCCGAGCCCTTCCTGGCGGCGGCGCTCCCATTCGACGCGCGCGAGCGAGCCGCTGCCCTCGGCGGCGACGCCGGCGGCGGCGGTGTTCCGGTTGAAGCTCTGGCTCCACACGATCGAGAGGTAGTCGTCGCCCCTCACGCGCAGCAGCGCGTCGACGCCGTAGGCGAGGCCACGCTCGCCGCCGGGGCCGAAGCGGCTGGTCGTGATCGCGCCCACGTACGAATACGGGTTCAGCATAGTGCGCCGCGCGCGCAACACGGAGGCGTTCTCGCCGCGCCGGCCGCCGGCGCCGTCGACCTGCATCGTCAACGCACCGACGTCCCACGCGCCGACGCGGCCGGCCACGCGCGCGCCGCCGAGGATCGGCAGCGGCTCGCCCGCGGGGTCGAGTCCGATGCGGCGGCTGTGGAAGACGCGGCTCACGCCGCCGAGGCCGAAGTCGAAAACGGAGGCGCGCTCCTGGAAGAACTGCCGCTTCTCCGGCTGGAACAGCGAGAAGCGGGTCAGGTTCACCTGCTGATCGTCCGCCTCCGCCTGCGCGAAGTCCGTGTTGACGGTGAGGTCGAGCGTGAGATTGCCGGCGAGCGCGTAGCGCAGGTCCCCGCCGACGTCGCCGGAGCCGAGCGCGCGCGCCGGCGCGTCCGGCGCCCCCGCCGGGTCGCTGCGACGCGCGAGCGCGTACGGCGTCAGGTAGACCGGGTTGCGCGGGTGGACGCCGCGCAGCGTGACCTTCGCCGCCTGCGACGGCTTGCGCTGGCCGCGCGACCAGAGCGGCGGCACATCGGGATAGATGTGGCGCTCGTTGGTGCGCGCGATGTAGCGCGACACGAGCAGTCCCATCGTGACGACGGAGTCGCGCGCCTGGAAGCGCAGCGACGACAGCGGGATCCGCATCTCCGTCGACCAGCCGTCCGCCGTGCGGACGCTGCGCACCTCCCACACGGCGTCCCAGTCGTTGTTCGTGCCGTTGCCGCGCGCGTCCGCCTCGCCGTCGTTGTAGACCTCCGTGTCGATCTTCAGCCCGAGCGGCGTCGTGATGAACTGCACCGCCGTCGTGTTGTCGTCGAACGTGTCGAGAAGCAGCTCGAACGTGTCGTCGCCGTCCCACAGGTCGCGGTAGAGCGAGTTGGCCTGCACCGCCACGTGCCGCTCGCCGAACACGCCGAGCGCGTAGATGTAGCGGTCGTCGTACGCCACGCGGATCTCACTCGACTCCGTCGGCGGGGCGCCGTGCGTGGGGGAATAGACGGCGAGCGGCAGCGGCGGCACCGCGCGCCACGCGGCGTCGTCGCCCCTGCCGTCCAGCTCGATCGCGCCGCGCAGGCGGGGCAGCGGCCGCGGCGCCGCGCCCGCCGCCGCCGGCTCCGCCGACGCCGCGTCGGCCTGGGCGGCAGCAGGCACCGGCACGGTCCAGGCGAGCGCCACGGCGAGCGCCGCTCCGGCGGATCGGACGGCGCGACAACGCGTTCTCAACGAGGCTCCTCCGCGTGCGGGTGAGCCTCATTGATCTCGCACGCGAAGCAGGACGGGCAAGCGGGCATCGGCGGGGCGGCGCCGCCGGGGGTCGAGCGGGCGCGCGGCGCCGGTGGACCGCCGGTGCCGCCGGCGGAGGCGACGCCCCGGCTGCGGGCCTCGTGCCGGCGCTCAGGTGGCCGGGATCACCATCGTGATGGTGTCGCCGGGCGCGACGCCGATCTCCTGCGAGATCGGCGTCGCGTTGCCGCCCACGGGGTCGCCGAGGAAGCGCAGGGCCGTGCTCCCGAAGAGCAGGCTGGCGGGGATCGTGAAGCTGGTGGTCGCGTTGCCGGGCGCGAGGCCGAGGCGGCGGCGCGCGCCGGACCTCGGATAGACGTAGATCGCCATGTCCAGGAAGTTATGGTTTTCGACCTGGATCACGGCGGCCGCCTGCGCAGGCGTCGAGTTCCGTCCGCTCTGCGGCGCGCTCGCGCAGGCGGCGAGCGCGCAGGCGGCGAGCAGCACCGGTGCCGCGAGACGGAGGGGGAGGCGCGGGCTCTTCATGGTTCCACCCTTCGTGGGAGGTGCGGGGCTTCACGGTCGAGCGTACCCCATGATCCGCGCCGCCGTTCACTGGAGGAATCGTGCCGGCGCTGCCGCGGTGGCCTTTTCCCGCGACGAGGTGTACGTATTGCAGTGGGTCCGCACCCCCGACCGACACCTCAATCGAGCGAGGTCATGATGAGGAAGACGCTGCGCTGCCGCGACGTCGGGCTGGACTGCGAGTTCGTTGCCCGCGGCGACACCGAGGACGAAGTCATGTCGCGCGTGTCGGAGCACGCGCGCGCCGCGCACGGAATGGGCGCCATTCCCGCCGAGATCCGCCAGCGGGCCCGCGCCGCCATCCGGGACGAGCAGATGGAGCGCCACGAGCCGCCACGCACGACGACCGGGCCGCTCACGGCGCCCAAGTTCGGCTCCGCCGGCAGCGGCGGCGCCGAGTACGAACGGCTCCCGGAGCAACACGACGACGAGGACTGATCGGCGCCGGGCGGGCGCCGCGGCGGTCCTCTCACTGGCGCTCCTCTCGGTGGCCGCGCCGCGGCTCGGCGCGCAGGTCGTGCGGGGCGCGCTCGTGCGCGAGGACACGGGCACGCCGATCGCCGGCGGCGTGGTGACGCTCGTGCTCGAGAGGCCGACGACGACGGTCGACTCGACGCGCGCCGACGGCCGCGGCCGCTTCCTGCTGCGCGCTCCCCATCCCGGCCTCTACCGCCTCTACTTCGCGAGCGAGGGATACGCGACGGCGCCGTCGGACACCTTCGCCCTCGCGGCGAGAGACACGGTGGAGCGCCGATTCGCGGTGCCGCTGCTGTCGACCGCCGCAATGGAGAGCGTGGGCCGCACGATCGACTTCGAGAAGCGGCTGCAGGGAGACCTCACCGAGCTGTGCGGCGAGCGGCCGCGCTCGTGGGAGGCGGGGCTGCTCGTCGGCACCGTGCGAGCGCGGGAAGGCGGCCGCCCGGTCGCGGGTGCGGCCGTGCGCGTCGAGGCGCCGGCGAGGGGCGGCGGGGCGCCGTTCCGCCGCGCCACGCGCACGAGCGCGAACGGCGTCTTCGTGGTGTGCAACGTTCCCGCGGGCGCCGCCACGCTGCGGGTCGAGGCGCCGGGGTTCCGGCCGGACACGGGCGCGGTGGAGGCGAGGGCGGGAGCGGTCGGGTGGTTCGACATCGAGCTCGAAACGGCCGCGGGGGCGGCGAGGGATACGAGCGCCGCCCGGACTTGCGCGGACGGGTCGGCGCCGTAGCATTCCCCCCATGACGACGAGAACGATGAGGGTGGCCGCCGCGGCGGCCACGGCGGTGGCCGCGCTGGCGGCGGCGCCGGCGTCGCGCACGCTGGCGCAGGCGCCCGGACAGACGCACGAGGGCGCGGCGGCGCTCGGCCTGGCGCTGCGCAAGCTGGGTACGACGAAGCGCGTGCTGATGGTGGGCGCCCACCCGGACGACGAGAACACGGCGCTGCTGGCGGAGCTGGCGCTGGGCG
Source organism: uncultured Gemmatimonadales bacterium (assembly GCA_963816355.1). GTDB lineage: Bacteria > Gemmatimonadota > Gemmatimonadetes > Longimicrobiales > RSA9 > CAWFKH01. The sequence goes on from CAWFKH010000001.1 coordinate 103,049, forward strand.
AGGGCGCGGACGTGGCGTACCTCTCGCTGACGCGCGGCGAGGGCGGCCAGGACCTGATCGGGCCGCAGCTCGAAGAGGGGCTGGGGCTCATTCGCACCGAGGAGCTGCTGGCGGCGCGTCGTCTCGACGGCGCCCGGCAATTCTTCGCCCGCACTTACGACTTCGGCTTCTCGAAGAACGCGGACGAGTCGTTCGGGCACTGGCCGCGCGACTCGGTGCTCTCGGACGTGGTGGCGGTGATCCGCCGCTTCCGGCCGGACGTGCTGGTCCCCGTCTTCAGCGGCACGCCGCGCGACGGACACGGCCAGCACCAGGTGTCCGGCATCGTGGCGCGCGAGGCGTTCCACGCCGCCGCCGATCCGGCGCGCTTCCCGGAGCAGATCCGGGCGGGGCTGCGGCCGTGGCAGCCGAAGTACCTGGTGCAGGCGCTCTACCGGCCGCAGGGCGAGATCCGGCTCCGCGTCGAGACGGGCGCCTACGACCCGCTGCTCGGCCGCTCCTACTTCCAGGTCGCGATGGCGAGCCGCAGCCGGCACCGCTCGCAGGACATGGGACAGGCACAGCCGCCCGGACCGCGCACCGTCGCGCTCGACCCGCAGATGGGCGGCTTCCCCGCCGGCGCGCATTCCCTCTTCACCGGCATCGACACCACGCTCACGCAGTGGGCGGGCGATGTCGACGCCGCGCCCGCCGGCGCCCGCGCGCGCGTCCTGGCCACGCTCGGCGCCTACCGCGACGCCGTCGCCGCCGCGAAGGCGCGCTTCAACCCGCTCGAAGAGGCGCCGACGCGAGCCGCGCTGCTGAGGGCGGTGACGCTGCTCGCGTCGGCCGACAGCGCCGCCGCGGCGCTTCCGGCGGACGCGGCCGCCGAGCTGCGCTTCCGCATCGCCGCCGAGCGCGCGCAGGCGCAGCACGCGGCGTGGGAGGCTTCCGACGTCGTCTTCGACGCGACCGCCGACGCCCAGCGCGTCGTGCCGGGCGAAAGCTTCGAGCTGACGCTCACGCTGTGGAACGGCGGCGACACGCCGGTGCGGATCGCGGCGCTGGAGCCGCTGCTGCCCGAGGGCTGGAGCGCCCGGCCGCTCGCCGACGAGGGCACGGTGGTGCCGCCGCAGACGCTCGCGCGCCGCGCGTTCCGCGTCGAGATCCCGCGCGACGCGCGGCCGACGGAGCCCTACTACCTGCGCCGCCCCCGCAACGGTGATCTGTACGCGTGGCCGGACGATCCATCGCTGCGCGGCCTGCCGTTCGAGCCGGCGCGGGTGCGGGCGGCGGCGAGCGTCGAGGTGGGCGGCGTCGTCCTGACGCGCGACGAGGACGCCACCTTCGTCGACGTGGACAAGGCGCAGGGCGAGCGGCGCCTGCCGATCCTCGTGGTGCCGGCGGTGTCGGTCGCGGTGAGCCCGGACGTCGCGGTGGTGCCGGTCGGCGCGCCGGCCGCGGGCGGGGCGGCGAGCGACCGCTCGCGCGTGTTCACGGTGCAGCTTCTCGGCGAGGCGGCGAAGCCGCTTTCCGGCACGGTACGGCTCACGGCGCCGGCCGGATGGACGGTCGAGCCGGCGTCGGTGCCGGTGTCGTTCGAGCGGCCGGGCGACGAGCGCGCGGCGCGCTTCACCGTGCGGCCGCCAGCGTCGCCCGCCGCGGGCGAGGTCGAGGTCCACGCGAGGTTCGAGGCGGCCGACGGCCGCGGCTACGCGCGCGGCTACACGGTGATCGACTACCCGCACATCCGGCCGCGCACGCTCTACCACGACGCGACGTCGATCGTCTCCGTCTTCCCCGTGACGGTGCCCGCCGGGCTGCGCGTGGGCTACGTCATGGGCGCGGGCGACGACGGCCCGGAGGCGCTGCGCCAGATGGGCGTGTCCGTCGACCTGCTGGACGCACGCGCGCTCGCGGCCGGCGACCTGTCGAGGTACGACGCGGTGGTCACCGGCATCCGCGCCTTCGAGGTGCGGCCCGATCTCACATCGCACAACGACCGCCTGCTGCGCTACGTGCAGAACGGCGGCACGCTCGTCGTGCAGTACAACAAGTACGAGCTGCCGCAGGGCGGCTACGCCCCCTATCCGTTCAGCATCGCGCGCCCGCACGACCGCGTCACCGACGAGGACGCCGCGGTCACGCTACTGAAGCCGGACGCGCGGGCGCTGTCGTGGCCGAACCGCATCACGCCGGCGGACTTCGAGGGGTGGATCCAGGACAAGGGGCTCTACTTCGCGCACGAATGGGATCCGCACTACACGCCGCTGCTGTCGATGCACGACCCGGGCGATCCACCGCTCGAGGGCGGCCTGCTCGTGGCGCCGTACGGCAAGGGGACCTACGTCTACACCGGCCTCGCCTTCTTCCGCCAGCTCCCCGCCGGCGTGCCGGGCGCCTACCGGCTCCTCGCCAACCTCGTCTCGCTCGGCCAACATTGAGGAAGACGACGACGCTGGCGCTGGCGCTGGCGCTGCTCGCCGCGTGCGGCGGCGACGGTCGCCGCACTGTCGTCGTCTACTCGCCGCACGGGCGCGAGCTGCTGTCGGCGTTCGAGCAGGGGTTCGAGAGCGCGCACCCGGACGTGGACGTGCAGTGGATCGACATGGGCTCCCAGGAGGTGCTCGACCGGATCCGCTCCGAGCGCGCCAATCCCCAGGCGGACGTCTGGTTCGGTGCGCCCTCGGCGATGTTCGTCGAGGCGGCGCGCGACAGCCTGCTGCAGCCGTTCCGTCCGCCGTGGGCGGACGCGCTGCCGGCCGACGCGCGCGATTCAGCGGGCGCGTGGTACGGCACGTACCTGACGCCGGAGGTGATCGCCTACAACAGCGAGGCCGTGAGCGCGGCCGACGCGCCCAAGGACTGGGACGCGGTGCTGGAGCCGCGCTGGAAGGGGCAGGTGCTGATCCGCGACCCGCTGGCCAGCGGCACGATGCGGACGATCTTCGGCATGATCATCGAGCGCTCGCTGCGCCAGACCGGCGACACCGCCGCCGGCTTCGAATGGCTGCGCCGCCTCGACGCGCAGACCAAGGAGTACGTCCTCAACCCGACGCTGCTCTACCAGAAGCTGGCCCGGCGCGAAGGGCTCGTCACGCTGTGGGACATGCCGGACATCGAGGTGCTGCGCGAGAAGACGCACCTGCCGATCGATTACGTCTTTCCCTCCAGCGGGACGCCGCTCGTCGTCGACGCCATCGCCATCCCGCGCGGCGCGCCGCACCCGGAGCTGGCGAAGGAGTTCGTCGACTACGTCGGCGGCGAGGCGGCGGTGGTGACGGCCGCGCGCCGCTTCTATCGCCTTCCCGCGCGCACGGACATACCGGCGGACTCGCTGCCGGACCGGCTGCGGCGCGCACGCGAGTCGATCGTCCCCGAGCCGGTCGACTGGGGCCTGCTCGAAGCGCGGCTGCCGCGGTGGATGAGCTACTGGGACGAGACGATCCGGGGGCGGAGCTGAGGCGTCGATGGTCCGGCTCGAGAGCCTGACCCGGCGCTTCGGCGAAACCACCGCCGTCGCGGACCTCTCGCTCACCGTCGAGCCGGGCGAGCTGCTCACGCTGCTCGGTCCCAGCGGCTGCGGCAAGACGACCACGCTGCGCATGATCGCCGGCTTCGAGACGCCCTCCGCCGGCCGCGTCCTGCTGCAGGGCCGCGACATCACCGCCGAACCGCCGCGCCGCCGCGGCATCGGCATGGTCTTCCAGAATTACGCGCTCTTCCCCCACCTCGACGTCTTCGAGAACGTCGCTTTCGGCCTCCGCTCGCGCGGCACGCCGCCGCGCGACCTGCGCGAGAGGACCGAGCGGGCGCTCGAGCTGGTCGACCTGCGCGGCTACGGCGAGCGGCGCGTGCAGGCGCTCTCCGGCGGCCAGCAGCAGCGCGTCGCGCTCGCCCGCGCGCTCGCGCCCGAGCCGCCCGTCCTGCTGCTCGACGAGCCGCTCTCCAACCTCGACCCGACGCTGCGCGAACGCACGCGCACCGAGCTCCGCTCGCTCCTCAAGCGCCTCGGCATCACCGCCATCTTCGTCACCCACGACCAGGACGAGGCGTTCGCCCTCGCCGACCGCGTCGCGCTTCTCGAGGCCGGACGGCTGCAGCAGATCGGCACCCCGGAACGGCTCTACCACGAACCCGCCAACGCGTTCGTCGCGAGCTTCCTCGGGCGTGCGAACTTCCTGCCGGGGACCGTCGTCGCCCTGGAAGACGACGGCGGCACCGCGGCGTGCGATGTGGGCGAGGGGATCGTCTGGAACGTCCCCGCGGGCGGGGTGCGGGTGGGGCAGCGCGTGCGCGTCATGGCGCGGCCGGAGGCGTTGGTGATCGGGAGCGCGGGCGGCGCGGGCGGCGGCGTGGCGGGGGAGGTGCTGGACCGCCGGTTCGCGGGAGCGCTGACGCAGTACCGCGTGGCGACGGCGGGGGGCGAGGTGCTGGTGTTCACGGACGGCGCGGCGGCGAGGGTGGGGGAGCGGGTCCGGCTGCGGCCGAAGGGCGCGGGGGCGGGGCTGCGGGCGTTCGCGGCGGAGGGCGCGGCGGAGGGCGTTGCGGAGGGGGCGGAGGAAGGCGCGGCGGAGGACGCGGCGGCGCCCCGGGGCGCGGGCGGCGGGGCGGGCGGGTGAGGGGGCGGCACACGCTCTGGCTGGCGGCGCCGGTGGTGCTGCTGCTGGCGTGGCTGGTCCTCTATCCGAACGTCTTCGTGCTCGGGGACAGCCTACACGTCGGGCGGCGCATCGGCGTGGACAATTACGCGCGCTTCTTCCACAGCTCGGCGGAGCTGCGGGCGTTGTGGAACAGCGTCTGGATCTCGGCGGCGAGCGTCGCTCTGGCGGGCGCGGTGGGCGTGCCGCTCGCCTTCCTCTTCCACCGCTTCGAGTTTCCCGGCCGACGCGTGCTCGGCGCGCTCGTCTCGCTGCCGGTGCTGCTGCCGCCGCTCGTCGGCGTCATCGCGTTCCTCTTCCTCTACGGCGAGACCGGCTTCGTCACGCGCGGCATCCAGCTCCTGCTGGGGCTCCACGCGCCGCCGTGGCGGCTGAACGGGCCGGGCGCGATCCTGCTCGTGCACGCCTACACGATGTACGTCTACTTCTACCTCTTCACGGCGGCGGGGCTGGCCCGGCTGGACGGGTCGCACGCCGAGGCGGCGGCCGCGCTCGGCGCCTCCCGCCTCACCACGCTGCGCCGCGTCACGCTGCCGATGCTCGCGCCCGCGATCGGCGGCGCGGCGCTCCTCGTCTTCATGACGTCGATGGGCTCCTTCAGCGCGCCCTACATCTTCGGCGGCGGCTTTCGCGTGCTCACCACGCAGATCTTCGCCAGCAAGCTGAACGGCGAGCTCGGCATGGCCGCGGTCGAGACGGTGCTCCTCGCGGCGACGTCGCTCCTCTTCCTCGCCGCGCTCCAGCGCTACGAGGCCGGCCGCGCCTACACGGGGAGCGCGAAGGGGACCACGGCCGCGTGGACCGGCGCCGCGGCCCGGGACGCCGGAGGGCGCGGCGAGGACGGCGGACGGCGGCTGAACGCGCCCTTCTTCGTCGCGCTCGGCGTCGTCGTCGTGCTGCTGCTGCCGCACGCGACGGTGCTGCTCGTCTCGTTCGTTCCCACCGGGACCTGGACGACGGAGCTGCTGCCCCCCTCCTACTCGCTGGTCAATTACCGGCACCTGTTCGGCGACGCGTCGCTGCTCAGGCCGGTGCTCAACTCGCTGCAGATGGCGACGGTGGCGACCGCCGCGAACGTCGCGCTCGCGTTCGTCGCGGCGTACCTGATCGTGCGGCGGCGCTTCATGGGGCGGGGTCTGCTTTCGGCGCTCGTCGTGCTGCCGTGGGCGCTGCCGGGGACGGTGCTCGCCATCGCGCTTGCGACCACGTTCAGCGCGCACCAGCCGTGGGCGGGACGCTTCGTGCTCGTCGGCACGTTCGCGATCCTGCCGCTCGCCTACTTCATCCGCAACACGCCGCTGGTGACGCGCGCGGCGCTCGCCAGCTTCCGGCAGTTCGACCCGTCGCTCGAGGAGGCGGCCGCGTCGCTGGGAGCGGGCTGGGCCCGCACCATGCGACGCGTCGCGCTGCCGCTCGTGCTGCCCGGCCTGCTCGCCGGCGCGATGCTGGCCTTCGTCACCGCACTCGGCGAGTTCGTCGCGTCGATCCTCCTCTACACCTACCGCACCCGCCCGATCGCGATCGAGATCCTGTCGCAGCTCCGCGCCTTCGACTTCGGCACCGCCGCCGCGTACGGCGTGCTCCTGATCGTGCTGATGGCGATCGTCTTCATCGCCGGCTCGGGCAGAGGAAGCGCGATTTGATCCGCGCTCGCGCCCCGGCGCTCCATCCGTTACTCTCGCCCGGTCCGCCGAGCGTGTGAGAGTGGCGCTCGCGCGGCCGGTGGGCGAGCCCGGTGAGCGGGCCGCGCCGCGTCGTCATCGATTTCCACGAAAGGGACCTTCCATGCGGAGGAGCGTCGTTGCCGCGATCGCTGCGTCGCTGTGCGCCTTCGGACCGGCGGTGGCGCAGCGGCCGGGTGGCGGGCCGGGTGGGCGCGGGACGGTGGTCCAGCCGGGCGAGCCGTGCCCGCCGGGCACGACGGAGGTCCGGCCGCGTCGCTGCATGGCGCCGCAACTCGCGCCGCCGAGCATCCTCGACTACCGGCCGCGCTCCACGCTGGTCACCGCCGAACACCTGGTGCCGCGGGCGAAATACGCGGCGATCGACTTCCACGGCCACCCCGGCGGCCTGATCCGTTCGGCGGCGGGGTTGGACAGCCTGGGCGCGGCGCTGGACCGGCTGAACGTCCGGCTGATGATCGCCGCGGACAACCTGTCGGGCGAGCGGCTGCGCGCCAGCCTCGCCGCGATCCGCGCCTCGCCGCGCATGCGGGACCGCGTGCGCGTCCTCGCCGGCATCGACTTCCGCGACGTCGGACCCGGCTGGGCGGAGAAGGCCGTGGCACAGCTCGATGCGGACGTGGCGGCGGGCGCCGTCGGCGTCGGCGAGATCCCGAAGAGCCTGGGACTGTCGATCCGCAAGGCGGACGGCACGCGCCTCCACATCGACGACCCGGACCTGGACCCGATCTGGGACGAGTGCGCCCGCCTCGGCGTGCCGGTCTTCATCCACACCGCGGATCCGCGTGAGTTCTTCGAGGCGCTCGACTACTCGAACGAGCGCTGGCTCGAGCTGTCCCTCTTCCCCGGCCGGCGCTATCCGCAGGACCGCTATCCGAGCTTCGAAGAGCTGATGAAGGAGCGCGACGCGCTCTTCCGCGCCCACCCGAAGACCACCTTCGTCGCGGCCCACATGGGATGGTACGCGAACGACCTCCAGCGCCTCGGCCGGCTGCTCGACGAGATGCCGAACGTCCACACCGAGATCGGCGCCGTGCTCTACGACATCGGCAGGCAGCCGCGCGCCGCGCACGACTTCTTCGTCCGCTACCAGGACCGCATCCTCTTCGGCAAGGACTCCTTCCAGCCCGAGGAGTACCCCTACTACTGGCGCGTGCTCGAGACCGCGGACGAGTACTTCGACTATTACCGACCTTACCACGCCTTCTGGAAGCTGTACGGCATCGATCTGCCGGATCCGGTACTGCGCAAGGTGTACTCCGAGAACGCCGAACGGATCACGCCGAAGCTGCCCCGCGAGGAACGGCGGTGATGCGCCAGCGCACGGGCGCGCTCACGGAACTGCGGTGATGCGCCAGGGCGGCCAGATCGACGGCAACACGGTCACTTTCACCGACGGCAACGGCGTGTGCTCGTACAGCGGCACGGTGAGCGGCGACCCGGCGACGAGCGCGAGCGGCGACGTGTCGTGCCAGATCGCGGACGGCTCCGGTCAAACGTTCCTGCTGCCCGGCACCTGGCAGGCGACGCGCTGACCGCTAACGGCGTTCGGGACGCGGAGGCGCCGCTCGGCCGGTTCCAGAGGTCGACGTCGCCGGCCGCCCTAGGCATTGCGCTCAGGGAAGCTGGAGCTCGGCGTAGACCTCCTGCTGCGTGACGATCAGGATACAGGTAGCCGGCGCCGAGCTGTCGACGACCGAGCCGCCGATCCCCGCCTGGAGGCACACGCCGAGACGAGCACCCGCGCCGACCGCGATGTCCTGCGGGTCCCCGGAATTCAGTGGATGGCTCAGCTCGTGGACGCCGGAACTCGACGTGAGCGTGACCGCTGCGTTGCCGTTCGCCACGTTGTCGTGGACGTAGTTGCCGCCGTCGAAGACCTGGTCCGAGAACCCGAACGACCCGCCGGCGATGAGGTCATCCCCGTCCAGCGCCAGATCGAGGCTATTGTCGAACCGCACACCGACGCCGTCCACCGAGTCCGGGTAGGTGACGAGAACGTAGAGGTTCGTCGCGTCGGCCATGAATCGCACCGTCGACCCGGTCAGCGTAGGTCCGCCGAAGACAGCGTACTCCTCCGCCGCATCCCACTCCCCCGGCGAAGCCACGCCGTCGATCGTCGGCGTGCCGGACGCCGCCACCCAGACGATGCGAACGCGCGAGGCGAATGGCGTCCCGGCAATCGTCGTCCCGTTCAGTTTGGCGATCAGCGTGTCGAAGCCGATTTTCGCGGGCGTGTACGACAGCGTGTGCGACCCGTCTCCGTTGTCGACTCCACCGGTGACCGTCCCCGGGTTCGTGCCCCGGATCTCCAGCTCGAGCCCCGGCAGCGGTCCGAGGAACGGCTGACCCTCCGTGTCCCGGGCATTCACCACGACGTCGGTCGGTTGCCCGGGCTCGCCAGCGGCCGCGGAAGCCACCAGGCTCGCTGGATCCAGCGTCTGTTCGGCGGGACCCGTGCCGCCGTCGCCGCCGCCACAACCGGCGGCGACGGCGACCAGCGCAAGCAGGCACAAGGGGCGCCGGAACGGAAGCAGCGTCGGCCCGTCCACCGGTCCCGGAGCGTCTCCGGTGGTCGGGGTCTTCCGGAGCGGACATGCGGCGGCGGATCGGACGTCCATTGATCCCTCGCTTTCGGATGGCCCCGCGACCTAGTGGTGGCCGTGCCCACCGCTCGGCTTCGCGGGGCGCACGGGCTTGTTGCCGCCGTTCCCGCCGCGGGGATGCGCGGTGCGGGCGGTCGAGCCGCTGGAGGAGCCGGAAGAGGCGTCGCCATCGCGACCCGGCCCGACGTAGCCCTTCGTCGTCGCGCGCCCGTCGGACCCACCCTTCGGATGCGCAACGCCGCGCACGGTGGTGCCGTCGCGGCGCGTGTAGCCCTCCCCCTCCACGGCGCGGCCGTTCCGGTCGCTCGCGCGATCGACCACGATCACGCGGCCGGATTGCCACGGCGCCCAGCCGTAGCCGTTGCCGCCGTAGCCATAGCCGTACGGAGCGTACGGGCTGTAGCGGCACCCGCCCGCATGACCGTAAGGCGCATAGCCGTAGTAGACGGGATAGACGGGATAGCCGTAGTAGCCGGGATAGCCGGAGTAGGCGTCGAAGCCGAAGTAATCGCAGTCGTCTCGAGTGTAGCCACGGCGGCGGCGCCCGTAGTCACCGCGATCGCGCCCGGCCACTGCGCCGCGGGTGCCGCGCACGATCGTGCCGTTGCTCGCGTCGACGTCGAAGCGGTCCGGGTTCGACAGCGCGATCATCATGTCGGTGACGCTGCCGGGGACGCCTGCGTCGGCGAGGCGGACGAGGGCGTCGCCGTCCAGGTCGAAGCCGGCGTGGCGCTCGGCGATGAGGACCTGCACCAATTCGGGGGAGACCCGCGTCGTCGCTTCCTCGACGTCGCTCACCGAGAGCGGCGCGGTCGCCGCGGTACGCGCGATCCTGGCGTTGGCGGCGGGGGCCTCGACGCGCGCGGCCGCCAGCGTCGTGGGATCGGCCGGAAAGTAATGGCGAACGCGCACGAGAGGCTGGCCGTCGACCTCGATCGCCTGCGCGTCGAGCCACTCGTCGCCCGGCAGCATGGCGTAAATGCCGGAGACGTCGGTGGCGCTGCCGCCGCTGCACCGGAGCGACGAGTGCAGGAACAGGCGCGCCCCGTCGTCCGACCAGCGCGCCGTGCCCGTGCCGGTGCAGCCGTCCTGCTCCACGGGGTGCGACGTGCCGTCGGCGACGATCGTGCGCTCGGAGACCTTGCGCTCACCGCGGTACTCGGCGATGCGCACGCCCGCCTCCCCCGCCCGGATGCAGACGAGCGAAGCCTCCCCACCCGGAGCGCCCGCGGCCTCCTCCCCTTGCCAGCAGCCGACCCACGGCGCCCATTGCGCGTCCGGCGCCGTCTGGAGCGGCGAAGCGGCGGCGTGCACGACGGCGGGCGCCGCGCCTATCATCAACGCCGCGGCCACGAGCGCGGAGAAGGCACAGGCCGTCGCCCGCCGGAGCGACATCGGATTCCTTTGAAGACCCAGCATGGTGATCCTCCTTTCGCTCAGAAGCGGACGGCGAGGCCGACCGTCGTCTGCAGACCGTTCATGTCGATGCGGTCGAGGTCGGCGAAATCGGCGTTCATGTTGGCGCTCGACAAAATGTAGCGGGCCTCGCCGGTGAGGGCGAGGCTGGGGGTTATGCCGACGTCGACGCCGGCGAAGAAGGCGCCCATCGGCCCGACGCCGCTCGATAGGAGGCGGCTGGAGAAGATCGACAGGTCCGTGTAGTCGACGAAGTCGCCGCGCTGCTGGAAGCGGTACCACAGCAGCCCGACGCCGGCGCCCACGTACGGCGCGACGCGCGACGGCACCCACGCCAGGCGGCCGATCGAGCGGCCGGTGGGCACGAGGTACGCCTTGATGCCCGCGGTGACGGGTACGCTCGTGAGCGTCGTCGTCTGCCGGATGGGGAGGTTGTTCTGGTCCTCGTACAGGCGGTCCTCCGAAGGCACGCTCGTGCGCGAGACACCGGCGCCGAGCACCGCCTCGAAGCGGGGGCTCAGCCGGAACGACACGTCCAGCTCACCGGTGATCGCGTTGAAGTCGTGGCGGTCCACCGTAAGGTGCTGCGTCGTGAAGTCGAAGACGCCGCCGGTCGCACGCGGGAACGTCATGCCGCCGCGCAGCGCGACCGCGCCCTTCGGATGGCCGAACAGGAAGCCCTGCGCGGCGAGCGGCAGCGGCGAGAGCGCGGCGAGCGTGAGCGTCAGCGCCGTCGCCAGCAGGAGTGACAGCGCCCCGAGCGGTGCGGCGCCGCCGACGTGCGCCGCGCGACACGCCCCGCACCGAGCCGACCCTTCGTTCCGTTCGGGCGGACGACGAGGCTCGGCCGCGGCCGGGAAGGCGACGCGGCGTGCGAAGCGCGGCGTGATCATGCGGACCTCCGGTGGGAGACGTACGCGGCCAGGTGTGGAAGGTGCGGCGAAGCCGCGTTATGCTATATACGATAGGACCATGTCATACGTTCCACCAATGTTACGACGCAGCCGGATGGATAAGATGCCCGCCAATCCGAGAACCGAAAGTCTGAGGCGCATGGTCGCGCGCGATCCCGCCGATCCGCGCCCGCACTTCGGCCTCGCCGCGGAGCACGAGAAGGCGGGGGAATGGGAGAGCGTCGTCGCCGAGCTCCACGCCTATCTCGACCTCGCCGAGGACCAGGGCAACGCGTGGGGCCGCCTCGGCCGCGCGCTGCGGCGCCTCGGCCGCGAAGAGGAGGCGCGCGCCGCGTTTCGGCGCGGCGTCGAGCAGGCGCGCGCCCACGGCCACCCGAGCATGGCGCTGGAACTCGAGGAGGAGGCCTAGCAGACCTACCTCCGCGCCGCGCTCCGCTCCAGCGTCTCCGCCACCGTATCGGCCATCGGCGTCGTCGGCCGCCCGATCAACGTCGAGAGCTGCCGCCCGCCGTCGAAGAGCGCGCCCTGCGACGCGGCGACGTCCCAGCCGGCGACCCTCCTCGCGACGTCGCGCGGCAGACCGGACTCCTCCAGCGCCTTCGCGTACTCCGGCTCCGGCTGGTCGCGGTACAGGATCGACTCGCCGGTCTGACGCGAGAGCTCCGCGGCGAGGTCGGTGAGCGTCCAACCCACGTCGCCGGACAGCTCGTAGGTCCTCCCCGCCGCGGCGTCCTCCTCGCGCGTCAGCACGGCGACGGCCGCGTCCGCGAAGTCCTCCCGCGTGGCCGACGCGATCCGGCCCTCGCCGGCGCTGCCGACCAGCACGCCGTGCTCGAGCGCGGCGGGGACCGAGTCGGCGTAGTTCTCGGTGTACCAGCCGTTGCGCAGGATGGTGAACGGGATGCCGGACGCCTTCACTTCCCCTTCCGTCGCGAGGTGCTCCGCGGCGAGGTCGATCGGCGAGGTGTCGGCGTGGAGGAGCGAGGTGTAGACGACCCGCTTCACGCCGGCCTCCTTCGCCGCTTCGATCACATTGTGGTGCTGCCTCGCCCGCTCCCCCACCTCGCTCGCCGAGATGAGGAGGAGCGTGGCGACACCGTCGAGCGCCGGCGCGAGCGCGGCGGGCTCGTCGTAGTCGAACTCGCGCGCCTCCACGCCGAGATCCGCCGCCCTGCCGGGCGAGCGGACGAGGGCGACGACGTCTTCGGCGCTCACCTCGCGCATCAGCTTCTCTACGACAATGCGGCCGAGCCGGCCGGTCGCGCCCGTGATGCCGATCTTCCCTTCCCTGCTCCTGCTGGACATCCCACTGCTCCCGAGGCCATTCATGCGACACTCCTTCCGGTTACGTACACGTCGAGTGGAGCATCGCCGCAGACGCCGGGCCAGCGCCTTCGCCCGCAGGCGGACCGACGCGGGCGTCGGCGCGCGGGTGATCCCCGACGCGCCGTTCCCCTCGCTCCGACGCGGCCGCGATCTCGCCCATCACCTCGCCGACCTGCTCGATGCCGGAGCGCTTGGTCCAGAGCGGCAGGCGGAGCGGGCGGCGCGGCCGGTCGGAGGGCGCTGGACGCGCACTCCGCCGCGGGCGATCTTATGCGGATGACGCCCGGTGCTCGCCACCTCCGCAAACGCAACCCCGCCCGCGTGACGCCGCCGCTCGCCACCGCGTTTCTGTGCGCCGTGTTTCTTTCACTGCCCCTTGGCGCCTGCAAGCGCGGCGGCTCCGCCGGGGGCGACGGCGCAGCCGCCGACTCGACGCGCCGTCCGCACGCGCCGCCGGGCGTCGTCGATGACCTCGTTCCGGTGGATACGAGCGTTGGCCACTGAGCGGCAGGCCGCGCGAGGCCGAGCCCCGAGGCCGTCCCCGCCGGCCCGGGCCACACTGCGGCTGAGCCTCGCCGGCATCGTCGGCACCGTCGTCGCGATCACGGTCGCGGCCCTATGCGTTCGGCTCGGCATATGGCAGCTCCACCGGCTGGCGGAGCGGAAGACGGCGAATGCGGCGGTCGCGGCGCGCATATCGGCTCCTCCGCTGCGGCTGACGCGGCCGTCGTCGGACACCGTCGGGCTGCTCTTCCGCCGCGTCGCCCTGCGGGGTGAATACGACGCGGCGCACTCCATGGTGCTCGCAGGTCGCAGCTTCGAGGGCGCGCCGGGGGTGGATCTGGTGACGCCGCTGCGCGTCGGTTCCGGGGCGGTGCTGGTGGACCGGGGATGGCTGCCGTCGCCGGACGCGGCGACCGTCGACCTCTCGCCTTACGACACGACCGGCACGGTCGAGGTGACGGGGATCGTGCTGCCTCTGGGCGGACGCGGGGACGGCAAGGATTTCGCGGGCCCCCCCGACGCGGCGGGCTTCCGCCGGGTCTGGTACGCGGCCGACGAGGCGATGCTGCGGCAGTTGCCGTACGCGACGCCCGCCGTCTACGTGCGCGCGACCCCGGAGGGCGAAGCGCCGCTGCGGCCGAGACTCGCGCCGAGCGAGCTGCCCGCGCGACGCCCGCCGCCGGAGCTGTCGAACGGCCCCCACCTGAACTACGCGATCCAGTGGTTCAGCTTCGCCGCGATCGCGCTCGTCGGCTGGGCCGTCGTGGTGCGGCGCGGCGGCGTCCACCGCCGCGCCGACCGGGAGTGAGGCGTTCCGCGGCTACTCGCGGACCGCGTCCAGGTTGACCACGCGCTCGGCGAGTCGGGTGAGCCTGTGGTCGGTCTCACCCTCTTCGTCCAGCGTCTTCTGCAACAGCTCCGCCTGGTCCGAGAAGCCGAGCGTGTTCGCGTACGTGCGGGCGCAGCCGTAGCCGGCCATCTCGTAGTGCTCGACGCGCTGCGCCGCCGCGATGAGGCCCGCGTCCAGCGCGTCCGAGTCGCCCTTCGCCTTCAGCACCTGCTCACCCTCGCGGATGATCCCCTTCATCGCCTCGCACTCCTGGCGCGACGCCTTCTCGCCGAGCTTCTCGAAAACCTGCTCCAGACGCCGCGTGTGGCCCTTCGTCTGGTCGAGGTGCTCGTTGAACGCCTCGCGCAACTCCGGGTGCTTCGCCGCACCAGCCATCTTCGGCAGCGCATCGACGATGCGGTTCTCGGCGTCGTACAGGTCGCGCAGCTGCTCGGTGTAGAGCTGCTTCAGTGATTCCAGCTTCATGTGACTTCCTCCAGGCAGGATTCCAGAACGAAGAAGCCGCCGCAGGCTGTAACCGGCGACGGCCCCATGCTTCACGAATCGCGGCGTCCCGCCCCGTGAGCGGAACGCCGGGCGGCGAAGCCGCCGTCGTCTCAACCGTGCAAGAGCAATACCGGGGGGCTCGCCGGGGCGGCGAGGGAAGCTCGCCCTGGCGGCGAGGGAAGCTCGCCTGGCGGCGAGGGGAGCTTCGCCTGGCGGCGAAGGGAAGCTCGCCTGGCGGCGAGGGGCCGCCTTCGGCGGGGAAGCTCGCCTGGCGGCGAGGGGCCGCCTTCGGCGGGGAAGCTCGCCTGGCGGCGAGGGGCCGCCTCCGGCGGGGAGGCTCGCCTGGCGGCGAGGGGCCGCCTTCGGCGGGGAAGCTCGCCTGGCGGCGAGGGGCCGCCTTCGGCGGGGAAGCTCGCCTGGCGGCGAGGGGCCGCCTCCGGCGGGGAGGCTCGCCTGGCGGCGAGGGGCCGCCTTCGGCGGGGAAGCTCGCCTGGCGGCGAGGGGCCGCCTCCGGCGGGGAGGCTCGCCTGGCGGCGAGGGGCCGCCTTCGGCGGGGAAGCTCGCCTGGCAGCGGTCAGGGCCCGGGGCTTCCCTCGCGAAGCGAGCCTCCCCGGCCGAAGGCCGACCCCCGCGCGCAGCGCGGACCCCGCCGCAAGGCGGGCTTCCCTCGCGAAGCGAGCTTCCCCGGCCGAAGGCCGGCCCCCGCGCGCAACGCGGACCCCGCCGCAAGGCGGGCTTCCCTCGCGAAGCGAGCTTCCCCGGCCGAAGGCCGGCCCCCGCGCGCAACGCAGACCCCGCCGCAAGGCGGGCTTCCCTCGCGAAGCGAGCTTCCCCGGCCGAAGGCCGGCCCCCGCGCGCAACGCGGACCCCGCCGCAAGGCGGGCTTCCCTCGCGAAGCGAGCTTCCCCGGCCGAAGGCCGGCCCCCGCGCGCAACGCGGACCCCGCCGCAAGGCGGGCTTCCCTCGCGAAGCGAGCTTCCCCGGCCGAAGGCCGGCCCCCGCGCGCAACGCGGACCCCGCCGCAAGGCGGGCTTCCCTCGCGAAGCGAGCTTCCCCGGCCGAAGGCCGGCTCCCCTTGCCGAAGGCAAGCTTCCCCGGCCGGAGACCGGCTTCACGCAATCTCCAGCGCCTCCGTGCGCTCCTTCAGCGCTTCGTTCATCTCCTCGAAGCCCTCGATCAGCGGTCGGCGGACGACGGCGCTGAGGAAGGGGACGCCGATGCCGATGAAACGCTCGCGCTGGACGAACCGGACGCTGACGTCGCCGATCGGCTCGATCGCGAAGACGTGTTCGCCGTCGAAGAAGCCGGGCAGCAGGAGCTGTCCGATCCAGCGCAACTCGCGACCGGGATCGAAGTGGATGATGCGGGGGCGCACCTCGATGGAGCGGAAGCGGGGCAGGTCGAGCCGGACGTGCAGCTGCGATCCCTTCTCCGCGCGCCCCTCGACGAGCCGGATGAACGGATTCCACGCGGGGTACGCGTCGAAGTCCGTGAGGATGCTCCACACCCGCGCGGCGGGGGCGTCGATCTGGATGTCGGTACGGATCTCCATGGCTCTCCTCGTCTGCCCTGCACTACCCCGCCCGGACCCGCCCTGGTTTCAAGCGACGCCGCACGGCCGCGCTCCCGGCATCCACGCGTCGGCGCCGGCGCGTCGGCGCCCGCCGGGCTCGGCTCAGGCGAGGGAGCGGAGCAGCTCGATCATGCGGACATCCCACGGGTCGGGGGTCGGGTCGTCGGCGCCGACGTCGGTCTCCTTCTGCGGCGTCTCGAGGATGAGCGGGATCCCGGCGGCGCGGCGGTCGTGGAGCAGCCAGCCGAACGGCTCGGCGCCGATCATGCCCTCGCCGATCAGCGCGTGCCTGTCACGGTTCGAGCCCAGATCGCCTTCGCTGTCGTTCAGGTGGAAGAACGACGGCGGCTCCCCGGTCTGCTCTTCGAAGGCGTCGAGCACCTCCGCGAGCGCGGCGCGCGAAGAGGCGATGTCGTAGCCCGACGCATAAAGATGGCAGGTGTCGAGGCCGTAGCCGGCGCGGGCACGGTGCTTCGCCGGGATCGCGCCGAGGATCGCCGCCACCTCCTCCGGCGTGCGGCCGACGGTGCGACCGGCGCCGGCGGTGTTCTCGACCAGCAGCCGGGTCGGTCCGTCGACGGCCGCGAGCGCGTCGGACATCGCGCGCGCGACGCGCTCGAGCGCCGCGCCGGTGTCACCCCCCCGCGCCGAGCCGGGGTGGAAGCAGACGGCGCCGATCCCGAGCGTGGTCGAGCGCTCGAGCTCCTTGGCCAGGCCGGCCGCGGCGCGCGCGTACTTGGCGTCGTCCGACGTCGCGACGTTCAGCACGTACGCGGCGTGCGCCATCACGTGGGCCGGCGAGAGGCCGGTCTGCTCGAGCGCCGCGCGGAACCGCTCCACGCGCTCGGGACGGATCGAGGAGCGGTCGCCGTAGAACTTCGGGATCGCGGTGAAGATCTGGAGCGCCGACATGCCGGCGGCGGCCGCGCGGCGCGCCGCCATGTCGATGCCGCCGTTGTCGATCGTGTGCGCGCCGAGGATTCGCTGCATTCGACTGACCGTCAGGGTGCCACCGAGCGCCGCGGATCCTACCGGTGGTAGTACGGGTTCTCGCCGGAGTCGTGGTCGGTGATGTCGACGATCTCGCCGATCTCGGGCACCGCCTGGCGCAGCATCCGCTCGACGCCCTGGCGCAGCGTCACGCGCGCCATGCCGCACCCCTGGCAGCCGCCGCTCATCTCGAGAAAGACAGTCGTGTCCTCGACGTCCACCAGCGCGATCTCGCCGCCGTGGGCCGCGATCCCCGGGTTGATCTGCGTCTCGATCACGTGGGCGACGCGGTCGGCGAGCGGGCCGTGCGGCCGCGCCCCGTTCTGGCGCACCGGCTCCGGCTGGCGCACGAGGAAGCCGGAGCCCTCGGGGCCGTCGACGTAGTCTATCGTCCGGCCCTGCACGAGCTGCAGGCTCTCACCCGCGACGTACACCTTGAAGTCGCCCTGGTTGATCGCGATGTCGCCGGGCTCCTTCTCGTCGACGAGCGCCAGCTCGTACTCCGGCGCGATCGGGCTGCCGCCCGCGCACGTGATGCGCAGCGCCGCCCCCTCCATCTGCGAAGAGAGCGACACGATCGTCGTACGCGCGGCGTCGGTGAACGTCAGCATCGGGCTCCATCCCATCCGTTTCCGGTAGCTTGCGGATTCCGTCGGCGCAGCACAATACCCCGCCGTCCGGACGCCGTTCGGTGCCCTCCCCCGCGTCCGTGGCGCGCGGGATGCGTCCGCCGCGCGGAACCCCGAGCCGCTCCGGCCGGGTTCGGCGTTCGTACGGCGGAGCGCCGCATTCATCCGGCGAGGCGCCGCATGAGTACGGCGAAGCGCCGCGAAGCGCTCGAGAGAGGCAGGAGAGGTCGGCGATGTTCGGCAGGTTCACGAAATTCGAGAAGGTCGCGCTCATCCTCTTCCGGGTAGCGGTCGGCGCGCTCTTCATGCAGCACGGAGGACAGAAGCTCTTCGGCTGGTTCGGCGGCCTCGGTGGAGGCGGAGCCACGGCGCCGATCCTGACACGCTTCGGCGTGGCCGGCGTGCTCGAGTTCTTCGGGGGTTTGCTGATCGTGCTCGGCCTTCTGACGCGGCCGGCGGCGCTCCTCCTCGCGGCCGAGATGCTCATCGCCTACATCCTGGCGCACGCCCCGCGCGGCGCCGTGCCGCTCACCAACCGCGGCGAGCTGGCGCTGCTCTACCTCTTCTGCTTCCTCTACATCGCCGCGCGCGGCGCCGGCGTGTTGAGCCTGGACGCGGTGCTCTTCCGGCGCGGCGATCGCGGGAGCGCCGCGGGCGGCGAATGAGCGCGCGGTCTCAGTGGCCGCGCATCCGCTCGGCGTCGGCGACGCGGCGCAGCGCGATCGCGTAGGCCGCGGTGCGCAGCGGAACCGAGCGGCCGCGAGCGAGCTCGGTCACGGCGCGGTACGCTTCGACCATCTTCTGCTCGAGCGCTTCGTTCACGCGCTCGAGCGGCCAGCGGATCTGCTGCAGGTTCTGCGTCCATTCGAAGTAGGAGACCACCACGCCGCCGGCGTTGGCGAGGAAGTCCGGGAGAACGGGGATGCGCCGCGCCTCGAGGACCTTGTCCGCGATCGGCGTGGTGGGACCGTTGGCGGCTTCGACGACCATCTTGCAGTCGAGGTCGTCGACGTTGCCTTCCTTCGTGATGACGCCGCCGAGCGCCGCCGGCACGAGGAAGTCGCACGGGATGCGCCAGAGCTGGTCGTTGCTGACCGCGTCCGCACTCGCGAAGCCGGCGACGGTGCCGGCCTCGCCGGCGTGCTCGAGCAGCGCGGGGATGTCGAGACCGTCGTCGGCATAGACGCCGCCGTCGACGTCGGTGACGGCGAGGACGCGGACGCCGCGGGCGTGGAGCTCGGAGGCGAGATTGCTGCCGACGTTGCCGAAGCCCTGGATCACGGCGCTCGCACCCTTCCACGGCAAGCCGTAGTCGCGCGCCGCCTCGCGCATGACGATCGCGGCGCCACGGCCGGTGGCGGCCTCGCGGCCGAGCGAGCCGCCGAGCTCGATCGGCTTGCCGGTGACGATCGCAGGCGTATAGCCGCGCCTGGCGCTGTACTCGTCCATCATCCACGCCATCGTCTGGCCGTTCGTGCCCATGTCCGGTGCGGGGATGTCGCGGTACGGCCCGAGCAGGATGGCGATGCGGCTGGTGAACTTGCGCGTGAGCCGCTCCAGCTCGGTGGCGGAGAGCGCGCGCGGGTCGACGTTGATCCCTCCCTTGGCCCCGCCGAACGGCAGGTCCAGCAGCGCCGTCTTCCACGTCATCAGCGCCGCCAGCCCGCGGACCTCGTCGAGATCGACGGAGGGGTGGAAGCGGATGCCCCCCTTCGTCGGGCCGCGCGCGCCGTTGTGCTGGATGCGGTAGCCCATGAACGAGCGGACGGTGCCGTCGTCCATGAGCAGCGGCACCTGCACCGCGATCTCCCGGAACGGCACGCGCAGGATGATGCGCATCGACGCGTCGAGCCCGAGCAGGTCGGCGGCGTCCTCGAACTGCGTGGCGATGATGCCGCCGGTCGAGATCGGCTGGCTCGGCACGGTGGGTACGGTCGCGGCTTCCATCGGCGCTCCCCGTCTGAGGCGGTCGTCGCAGGAGGATGCGCGGCCGGCGGGCGGGCGTCAATGCGACGACGGCCGGGCCGCGCGCCGCGTCTTCCGCTCAGTCCGTCGGACCGTCGACCTCTTCCAGGCGGCGGCACGCCTCCGCGAGGCGCTCCGGCGTGCCGATGTCGATCCAGAACGCGTCGCCGATCGGATGCGGCCGGATCGTCGCGCCCTCGCCCGCCAGGCGAAGGTAGCTTTCGACGATCGAGAAGACGCCGCGTTCCGTGATGCGCTCGAGCAGCTCCGGCGACACCACGTGCACGCCGCAGAAGGCATACTCGCGCGTCGCTCCCCGCGGCTCGCGCGCCGTCCGCTCCTCGCCGCTTCGCCGGTCGCGCCAGCCGAAGAGACCGGCGTCGTCGAAACGCAGCACGCGCCGCGACCGCCGCTCGTTCACCGCGAGCGTGGCGAGCGCGTCGGCGCGCGCGTGCGCGGCCAGCATCGGTGCCAGCGGAAAGGTGGTCAGCACGTCCGTGTTGTGGAGCAGGATCGGTCCGTCGCGCCGCAGCAGCGGCGCCGCGTGCAGCAGGCCCCCGCCGGTCTCGAGCGGCCGCTCCGGCTCGCGCGAGAAGAGCACCTCCACGCCGAAGCCGTCGCGCTCGGCCACGTAGCCTTCGATCTGGAGCGCGTGGCGGTGGACGTTGACCACGATGCGGTCCGCGCCCGCCGCGACCACGCGGCGCGCGACGCGTTCGATCATCGGCGTCGGCCCGATCCCGATCAGCGCCTTCGGCACGGTGTCCGTGATCGGCCGCAGCCGCGTGCCGAGTCCCGCCGCGAAGAGGAGCGCATCCATCACGACGCGCCCGGCCACGTCGGCTCCTCGCGGTGCGTCACGCGCGCCGCGACACCGAGGTCGCGCTCGAGGTGGCGGCGCATGCGCTCGGCGAGATAGACGGAGCGGTGCTGGCCGCCGGTGCAGCCGAACATCACGGTGAGCGAGCGGAACCCGCGGCGGAGGTACTCCTCGACCTGCGCGTCGACGAGGGCCGTGACGGAGTCCCAGAAGCGCGCGACCTCGGGCGCCGCCTCGAGGAAGCGGACGACGGCATCGTCGCGGCCGCACAACTCGCGGTATTCGAGCTGCCGCCCCGGATTCGGCAGGCCCCGGCAGTCGAAGACGAAGCCGCCGCCGTGGCCGCCCCGGTCCTGCGGATAGCCGCGGCCGTAGGCGAAGCTGCCGACGTGCACCGTCAGGGCGCCGCCGTCGCCGCCATCCGCGTCGGCGCCGGCCCACTCGCGCGCGATGCGGCCGAAGACGCGCTCGAGCTCCGGCAGGCGCAGCGGCAGGCCGTGCTCGACCATGACGGCGAGGTTGCGCGCGGCGAACGGGACACTCTCGAGGAAGCGCGGCTTGCGCTCGAAGAAGCCGCGGTAGCCGTAGGCGCCCATCGCCTGCAGGATGCGGATCAGGACGAAGCCGCGGTACAGCTCGAGGAAGCGGTCGCGGTCGACGGGCAGGAGGGCCGCAAGCGCGTCGAGGTAGTGGGCCAGGAGCCGCTCGCGCACCGCCTCCGGGATGTCCGCTTTGGCGTCGTAGAGCAGCGAGGCGAGGTCGTATTGCAGCGCGCCGCGGCGACCGCCCTGATAGTCGATGAACCAGGGACCGTCGTCGCGCAGCATGACGTTGCGGGACTGGAAGTCGCGATAGAGGAAGTGGTCCGCGTCCGCCTCGAGCAGGAAATCCGTGAGGCGCTCGAAGTCCTCCTCCAGTCGCGCCTCGCTGAACGGCACGTGCGCCAGCTTGAGGAAGTGGTACTTGAAGTAGTTCAGGTCCCACTGGATCGACTGGCGGTCGAAGGCGGAGCGCGGGTAGGCGACGCCGTAGTCGACGCTGCGGCCGCCGAGCACCTGGAATCGCGGCAGCTCCTCGACCACGCGCAGGTAGTGCGGCACGATCGATTCCGGGAAGCGGCCGCCCTCCCGCTCGCGGGCGACCGAGAGGGCGTCGAAGAGCGTGGTGTCGCCCAGGTCCTCCTCCAGCCACACGCCCGCCTCCTCGTCCACACCGTAGATGCTGGGGACGCGCAGGCCGGCGCCGCGAAAGCAGCGGGAGTAGGAGAGGAACGCCCGGTTCTCCTCGCGGTCCGGCCCGATCGCGCCGACGGCGGTCGACCAGTCGCCGCCGATCAACCGGAAATACGTGCGGCTCGAGCCGTCGCCGGCGATCTCGACGATCGCCGCCGGCGCGGCGCCGAAGCGCTCCACGAAGAGCCTGGAGATGCGGTCGCGCAGAGTCACTTCTCGCTGCGTGTCCTGAGTGGGGAGGTCCGCCGTCGCTCCCGGTGCACGATGCGCACCACGGCCGAGGTGCGCCAGCGGCGCCGCCGCGACCGCCGCCGCGAGCGCGGCGACGAAGCCTTGCGCGCCGTGACGCATCGGCGCCTATTCGAAGGAGTCTCCGCGGACACGCGACGGTCCCGGAATCCCCTCCGCCGAACACCAGCAGATCGCCGATGGAAACGAGACGCCCCACCGCGGCGGCGGCCGAAGAGATCCTCGGCGGCTACTTTCCCGTCCTCGACCACGGCTTCGTCGCGCTCGTCGACTACATGGGCACCGACGACAGCGTCGAGCGCGCCGCGCGCGTTTCCTACGGCTACGGCACGCGCCGCGCCAGCGTGACACGGGGCCTGATCCGCTACCTCCGCCGCCACCACCACACCACGCCGAGCGAGATGGTCGAGGTGAAGCTCCACTGCGCGATGCCGATGTTCGTGGCGCGGCAGTGGATCCGTCACCGCACTGCGAACGTCAACGAGTACAGCGGCCGCTATTCGCTGATGCCGCTGCTCTTCTATACGCCGCCGCCGGAGCAGTTCGCCTTGCAGAGCGCGGCGAACAACCAGGGCAGGGAGGCGGAGGCGGCGGACCCGCACCTCTATCGCGAGGCGGTCGAGCGGTGGGAGCGGCTGCGCGCCGAGGCGGCGGACGACTACGGCTGGCTCGTCGGCAAGGAGGTCGCCCGCGAGCTGGCGCGCATCGACCTCCCGCTCTCGACCTACACCCAGTGGTACTGGAAGATCGACCTCCACAACCTGCTCCACTTCCTCACGCTGCGCGTCGACCCGCACGCGCAGTGGGAGATCCGCGAGTTCGCCCGCGTCATCGCCGGCATCGTCAAGCGCGTCACGCCGCTCTCCTTCGAGGCGTGGGTCGACTACGACCTGTGCGGCGTCCGCTTCAGCCGCGCCGAGATGGACGCGATCCGCTCGCTGCTGCGCTTCGACGGGCACGGCCTCGGCGCCGCCGCGGACGCGGCGCCGCTCGACGAGCGCCACCTCGAAGAGCACGGGCTCTCCGCCCGTGAGATCCGCGAGCTCGCCGTCAAGCTCGAGCGTGCCGCCGTTCCGGACTTCGAGCTCGACGTTTCGCGCATGCTCAGTGCGGAAGAGATCGCTGCCCGCATGCAGGAGGCGGTGCCGACCCGCGTGTTGTGATCGAGGCGCGGTGAGCGGGTGAACGGCGCGGGAACGGTGGGCGTCGGCGGCGGGCGGGGTGCGGCGCGTGAGATCGGCGGCCGATGGAACGGCGAGGTGGGCGGCAAGGTGCCGCTGCGACGGCGCCTCGCCCCCCCACCTTGACCGGGCGTGGCGCGGCTACTTCAGGTGCTGGTTGGCGAGCTTTGTCATCTCGAACATCGAGACCCGCGACTTGCCGTTGAAGACCGGCTTCAGCTTGGCGTCGGCGACGATCGTGCGCTTGTCCTTCGGGTCCTGCAGGTTGTTCTTCTTCACGTAGTCCCACAGCCGCTTCGTCACTTCGGTGCGCGGCATCGGCTTGTCGCCGACGACCGCCGCGAGCTCGGGGCTCGGAGTCATCGGCTTCATGAATGCCGCATTCGGCTTGCGCTGCGCCATGCTCGACCTCCGACGCTGTGTGTTGGCGATAGGTGCCGGTGGTTCCCGGCCCGGGAGTGCCGGCTCACCGGCGCCCCCACGTTGCAGGGGGGAGGGGGTTTTCGCAAGACGCAGCGCTCGGGGCTCGCCTTGCCGCGCCCCACGCAGGGCCGGCATCTTGGGCCCCGAGGCGCGGGTCCGCGACGACCGCGCGCCGTCCTCCCGAACCCCGGACCAGGCAAGCGGATGATCGTCGTCGTGGGCGCCGGCGTGACCGGACTCGCGCTCTCGCGCGAGCTCGCCCGCCGCGCCGCGGAGCACATCGTACTCGAGGCGACCGACCGCGTGGGCGGCGTGATCCGCACCCGCCGCGCCGGCGACACCGTCCTCGAGGCGGGGCCACAGCGTACGCGCTTCACGCCGGCGATCCGCGAGCTCGTGGAGGAGCTGGGAATCGAATCAGAGCTGCTTCTCGCGCCCGCCGACCTCCCGCTCTTCGTCTTCAGCCGGGGCCGCCTGCGCCAGGTGCCGTTCACGCCGCTGCAGCTCCTCCGCGGCGACCTGCTCTCCTGGCCCGGCCGGCTGCGCCTCCTCGCAGAGCCGCTCATGTCGC
Source organism: uncultured Gemmatimonadales bacterium (assembly GCA_963816355.1). Taxonomy (GTDB): domain Bacteria; phylum Gemmatimonadota; class Gemmatimonadetes; order Longimicrobiales; family RSA9; genus CAWFKH01. The sequence goes on from CAWFKH010000001.1 coordinate 127,106, forward strand.
CGGCCGGCCGCAACGAGAGCGTGGCGGCGTTCCTCACCCGCGGCTTCGGGCCGGAGGCGTACGCCCGCATGCTCGGCCCCCTCTTCGGCGGCCTCTACGGCTCCGACCCGGCCGAGATGCGGGTGCGCCACTCGCTCGGGCCGCTCCTCGACGACCTCGGCCTCGCGGACCGCAGCCTCGTCCTCGCGGCGTTGCGCCGCTCCGCGTCGAAGCGCCGCGCCGCCGACGCGTGCTCGTTCCGCGGAGGCCTCGAAACGCTCCCCGCCGCGATGGGGAAGGCGGCACTCGCGCGGATCCGCCTCGCGACGCCGGTTCGCGCGATCCGACGCCGCGGCGAGGGCTACGTCGTCGAAGCGGGCGGCGAGCGGATCGACGCGCGCGCCGTCGTGCTCACGACGCCAGCGGAGGCGGCGTCGCGACTGCTGCGCGCCGTCGCCGCGCCCGCCGCGGACGCGCTGCGCCGGCTGCACTACAACCGCCTCGCGATCGCATACCTGCGCTCCGGCCTGGACGCGCGCGGCCTCGGCTACCAGGTCGCGCTCGGCGAGCCGCTCGAGACGAGGGGCGTCACGTTCAGCGCCAGCCTCTTCGGACCGGAGGCGGCCGACGCGCGCGGCACCCCGACCCGCTCCGCCAACGGTCGCGGCGGCCTCTTCACCGCCTTCCTCGGCGGCTCCCGCAATCCCGGTCTCGTGGAGATGCCGGACGACTGGATCGGCGAGGTGGCGTGCAACGAGTTCCGCACGGCGACCGGCGCGGATGCGGAGGCGATCGCGATCGAGCGCGTGCGGATGCCGGCCTGGGACCGGAGCTGGGACGCGACCGATCACCTCGATCTGCCGCCCGGCCTCCACCTCGCCGCCAACTACGAGTCGCGCGTCGGCATCCCCGGCCGCCTCGCCCGCGCCCGCAAGCTCGCGGCCGAGCTCACCGGCTGAGCGGCGCGGCGTCGCCCGCGCCCGGACGGCCGCCGTTCGTGCAGCGCGTCGCCGGCGTACTCCGGCAGAGGCACGCCACGAGCGGCACGTCCGCCCGCCCGCGCCCGCCCGCGAGCGGCTCGACGAGGTCCGCGAGCAGCGAAGCGAATCGGGGGTCGTCGTGCGGCACCGGCACGCGCCGGAAGGCGAGCCCCGCCGCCGCCGCGACGCGGCGGATCTCGACGTCCAGCTCCGAGAGCGTCTCCGACTGCTCGTGCATGAAGGAGATCGGGACGACGACGACGCCGTCGACCGCGCCGGCGAGGCCGCGAATCGCGTCGTCCGTCCCCGGCTGCGTCCACTCGACCGGCCGATTGGTGTGGTTCTGGTAGCCGATCGTGTACCGGCGCACGCCTGCGCGCTCCGCCACCGCCGCGCAGTTCTCCCGCACGTAGCGCTCGTAGCGGCTGCCCTGCTCGATGTAGCGCAGCGGGATCCCGTGCGCCGAGAAGACGACGCGCCACGGCCCGTTCAGATCGAGCCCCTCGCCGCCGGCGATGTCGCGTATCCCCTCCGCCCGCAGCTCCACGTAGTCCGGGTGCGCGTGCCAGCCGCTCAACTCGCGCAGCGCGACGTCCCACGCCTCCGCCTCGACCGCGCGCGCGACCTGCGCCAGCGCCGCCACCGTCGTCGAAGGCCCGCACAGCGGATACACCGGCAGCGCGACCAGCAGCTCGACGCCGTCCACGCGCGCCCGCCGCACCGTGTCCTCGATCAACGGCTCTGTGAACTGCATGCCGGAGTAGACACGGGCGTCGACCCCGCGCCGCCGCAGCTCCGCTTCCAGCATCTCCGCCTGCCGCGCCGCCTGCGCGTTGAGCGGGGAGCCGCCGATCGCCTCGTACTCCTCGATCAGACCGGGCGCCCGCCGCGCCGCGAGCTGCCGGCTCCGCTCGCGCCGCTGCTCCTCCGTCGCCGCTCCCTCGATCGCCGCGTTCGTGAAGAATATCCGCTCGAGGAACGGCACGACCTCCTCCATCGTCGGCCGCGCCGGCTCGCCGAAGTTGATCACGACCACGCCGACGCGCCGGCTCACGCGCCGGCTCCGTAATCGTGGACGAAGTCGACGACCGCGCGGATGACGTCCGGGTCGGTGCCGGGCAGCACGCCGTGCCCGCCGTTGAAGATGTGGCCCGCGCGGCCGCCGACGCGGTCCAGCACGTCGCGCGCGGCACGCAGCGCGACGTCGCGCCCCGCCAGCAGCGCGCTCGGATCGAGGTTGCCCTGCACCGCGCGGTCCTCCCCCACGACGCGCCACGCCTCGTCGATCGGCGTGCGCCAGTCCAGACCGATCGCGTCGCCGCCCGCCTGCGCGATCAGGTGCAGCAGCGCCGGGTTTCCGGTCGCGAAGTGGATCGTCGGCACGCCGGCGTCGCGGCACCGGTCGAGCACCCGCTTCGAGTGCGGCGCGACGTAGCGCTCGTAGTCCGCGGGCGAGAGGCTGCCTGCCCACGAGTCGAAAAGCTGGATCGCCGCCGCGCCCGCTTCGTGCTGCGCGATCGCGTATTCCGCCTGGTGCTCCGCCCAGAAGCCGGCGAGCCGCTCCCACGCCTCCGGCTCCCGCAACATGAACGCCTTCGTCTCCTCGACGTTCTTCGACGGCTTGGGCCCCGCGACGAGGTAGGTGCACAGCGTGAACGGCGCGCCAACGAACGCGAGCAGCGGAACGTCCAGGCGCGCCACCAGAAGGCGGATCTGGCGCATCGTGTAGTCGAGCGCTTCGCGCGGGTCGTACGGCCGCAGCCGGTCCACGTCCGCGGGCCGCTCGATCGGCGCGCTCACCACCGGACCCGCTCCGGCACGCAGGTCGACCTCCAGGCCCGCCGCGAGAAACGGCGTCGAGAGGTCGTTGTAGAGGATCGCCGCGTCGACCGGGAAGTACTCCAGCGGCAGCTCCGTGACCTTCGCCGCCGCCTCCGGGTCGCGGATCACGTCGAACATCCCGCGCTCCGAGCGCACTTCCCGGTATCGCGGCAACGAGCGACCCGCCTGGCGCATGAACCAGACCGGCGTCGCATCCGTCGGCTCGCGGCGCAGCGCACGCATGATTCGATCGTTCATCGCCCCTCCATCGCCTCGCCCGGGTTCGCTCGGGAGGAGGTTACCGGATGCGCGCAGGCCGGGCAACAGGCCGCGCCGAACGCCCGCGCCGAACGGCCGCGCTACCGCCGCGCGTTGCCCGGCGCGGCCGCGCCGAACGGGGCCGCGGCGAACGGCCGCGCTACCGCCGCGCGTTGCCCGGCGCGGCCGCGCCAGCCATGTTGACCGCCCGCATGCAACGGAGGCACCGATGATCGTCGCCAAGCGGGCCGGGCTCGGAGCGCGCTTCCGCCTGCTCGAGGATGGCCGGGAGATCGCGGACGTGCACCCGCCCGTCCTGCGCGGCACCGGTACGATCGAGGCGGAGGGACGGACGTTCGCAATTCGGCGCGACGGATTCCTGCGGCCGCAATTCCGGCTGGTCGACGGTGACCACACTCTGGCGCACGCCGAGCCCGCGTTCCTCGGCAGCTTCGAAGTCACCGCGCTCGACCGCCGCTTCACGCTGAAGCGGACCCGCCTGTTCCTCCGCCGCTACGAGCTGCTCCACGGCGAGCGCGCCGTCGGGTCGCTGACGCCGACGAGCCCGTTATCCTTCTCCGCCGAGGTCGACCTCCCGGCCGATCTGCCCATCGCCACGCGCGCGTTCCTCGCCTTCATCGTGCTGCGTCAGTGGCACCGCGCCGCCGCCGCCGCCGGCTGACGCGCGCGCCCGCTCGTCTCGCTCCCGCCCCCGCGCTGCGCCGGAGCTCCCCAGCGGCGCCGCGGCTTGTCCCCCGCACGCGCCCTCCACATCTTCGCGGGTCCGCTTTCCGCTGCCCGAACCCGGAGGATCCCCGATGAACCGGACTTTGTCTCTCGCGATCGCCGCTGGACTGCTCTGCAGCGTGGCGGCGTTCGGCCGGCCCGCCCGCGACGCCGCGCCGGCCCCCTCGCCGCGCCCCGCTCCGCTGGCGGCCGCGACGGCTCCTCACGCCGGCGTGATGCAGACGCCGGCAAGCCCCGTCACGGCCACGGTCAAGGCGATGCTCGAGCGGCAGGCGAAGAACCTGGTCGGAGCGGCGGAAGAGATGCCTGCGGACAAGTACGGCTACAGCCCCACGAAGGATCAGATGACGTTCGGTCATCTGATGGCCCACGTCGCCGGCTCCAACGCCTTCGTCTGCTCGAAGATCGCCGGCTCCGCCGCGCCGGCCGGCACGTCGGCGAAGGACAGCGAGGGCAAGGAGAAGATCGTGGCGGCGCTGAAGGCGTCCTTCGATTACTGCCGCACGGCGCTGGGCGCGTTCGACGACTCGAAGCTCGGCAACGAGGTCGAGTTCTTCGGCGGCCGCAAGGCGACGCTCGCGCGAGCGATCATCGAGCTCCCCGCCGACTGGGGAGACCACTACGCCACCGCCGCGAACTACCTGCGCCTGAACGGACTGCTCCCGCCGTCCGCCAAGCGCGGCGAGATGTAAGCGGGAAAGCAGCGTCGCCGCGGGTGCGACCGCTCGCGCCCGCGGCACGCCTCACCGCACCGCCCCCGCCGCGCCGCTGCGGCGCGGATCGGCGCCCGCGGTGACCACGCCGTCGTGGATCGCGATCGCGGCGCCGTACCCCTCGCGCAGCTCACCGCGCAGCGATACGAACTGGAAGCGGTGCCCCATCGCCTCGAGGCGCTCGATCACCCCGGGGTCGAAGCCATCCTCGGCGAGCACGACGCTCTCACGGCCGCCGCCGGCGGCGCGCCTCGACGAGAGCAGGAAGCGCGGCAGCTCGAGCGCTTGCTGCGGGTCCAGGCCGAAGTCGACGAGGCCCACGAGCTCCTCGTAGACACCCGCCGTGATCCACGCATTGCCGGCGGTGCCGAACGCGAACGCCGGCCGCTTCGCCGCGCCGGTGCCGTGGAAGACGATCGTCGGGCTGATCGTGCTGCCGTGCCGCGCGTTCGGCAGCCGCGCGCCGTACGCGTCCGGGTCGAGCGCGTAGGAAGTCAGCTTGTCGTTGTAGGTGAAGCCGAGCCCGGGCGAGACGTAGAAGGTGCCGCCCCACGTGCCGAGCGTCTGCGTCACCGACACCACGTTGCCGTCGCCGTCCGCGACGACGAAGGCGGTCGTCCCGCTCAGGTGGCAGTGGCCGCCGTCGCCGCGCAGCGCACAGCGCGCGGGGCCGCCGTCGGGGCTGGCGGGCGCCGGCCGTTCGTCATCGCTCGCGCCGGCCGGCCCTTCGTCGCGAGTGGATCCCGCCGGCGGCGATGCGGCCTGGCACGGCGGCGGGCCACCGCCGCCGAAGAGGTCGTCGGCCGACGCGCGCTCCGGATCGAAGCAGCGCCAGCGCGCCGCCGCGGTGTCCTTGCTCGTGAACGGCGTCACGTCGACCGGCCACAGGCCGGGGTCGGCGATGCGTCCGCGCGCCGACGGCTCGAGCTTCCACGCCTCGAGCATCGCGTGCAGCGTCGCGGCGTCGTCGGTGTAGCGCCGCATCGGCGAGAAGTTCTCGAGCAGGTTGAGCTTGGCGACGAGGCTGGCGCCGCCCGCCGACGGCGGCGCGCTCGAGTAGACGGTGAAGCCGCGGTAGGTGCCGGAGACCGGCTCGCGGACGGCGGCGTAGTAGCGCTCGACGTCGCGCATCCGCATCGCGCTGCCGTGGGCGCGCAGATCCTCGACCATGCGGCGGCCGACGTCGCCGTGGTAGAACGCGTCGGCGCCACCCTTCGCGATCGCGCGCAACGTGGCGGCGAGGTCCGGATTGCGCAGGGTGTCGCCCGCGGCGAGCGGCTCGCCGTCCGGAAAGAAGAGGCGACGGCTCCCCTCGTACTTCAGGAAGTGCTCGCGCTCCACGGCGAGCGTGGCCGCGAGGCCGTCGGAGACTTCGAAGCCCCACTCCGCCGCGCGGATCGCCGGCTCCAGCAGGTCCGACCACGGCAGCGTCCCGTACTCCTTCCACGCGCGGTACATGCCCGCGAGCGTGCCGGGCACCTGCGTCAGCACCGGGCCGTCGTCCGGGTAGCGCCCGCCCTCGAGGAGCGCGCCGTTCTCCAGCGTCGCGTCCTGTGGCGTGCGCGTCATGAACTCGAACAGCGTCGGATCGGCCATGCCGGGCCGCCACACGAGCATCTGGCCGTAGCCGCCGATCCCGCTCGCCTCCGGCTCGACCACGCCCAGCGCGAAGGACACCGCGACGGCGGCGTCGACCACGTTGCCGCCTCGCCGCAGCATCTCGAGACCGGCCGCCGTCGCGACCGGGTTCGCGCTCGACACCGCGGCGCGCCCGCTCGCGGGCTCTCGCAGCGGCGGCCGCTCGAGCATCATCGCGTGGATCGCCGCCTCCAGCGCGGAGTCGCTCTGCGCCGCGACGGCGCGGGCCCGGTAGCGCGAGCCCACCCGCTCCCACTCCGCGCGACGCTCGGCGAGCCGCTCTGCCGGGCGGCGCGGCGTGCCGGGACGGTCGGCGTAGTAGAGGTCGCGCACGCGCCGCCACGCGCGCTCGAACGCCGCCGCGTTCGCCGTGCGCCGGTCGACTTCCGCGCCGAAGTCGAGACGCGCCAGCCCGGCGCCCGGCGCCGGCGGCGCCGCGAATCAGCCACAGCCGATGCGCGGCGGGGAAGAGCGCCCGCTCGTCGCGGTCGCGCAGCCGCAATGGGTCGCCGTTGAACGACGCGTCCGGACCGGGCAGCTCCGCGAGCGCGATGCGGCCGCCCTCCGGCGACCACGCCGGTGCCGCCGCGTCGCGCGAGACCAGGTTGCGGTAGCTGCCGACGCGGTCCGTGACCCACACGCCCGCCCGCGCCCCTCGCTCCGTGAACGCGAGTCGACCTCCGTCCGGCGACCACGCCGGCCGCTCCGCCGCGACGCCATCGAGTACCACCCGTTCGTCGCCGCCGTCGAGACGCACCGTGCGCAGCGCGGCGCCGCGGGCGCCCTGCTCGACGTACGCGACGACGTCGCCGCCGGGCGCCACCGCCGGCCACCGCTGCGCGCCCTCCCGCCGCGTCAGCCGCCGCTCCTCGCCGGACGCCGCGCGGACCCAGAGCCTCGCCGCCGCCCCGCTCCCACGCACGAACACGACGCCCCCATCCGGCGCCGCCACCGGCTCCCGATCGGAGCCGCCCGCCGTCACCCGTTCCGGCTCTCCCGCCACGCCGTCCCCGCCCACGCGCACGCGCCAGATCGCGAAGCCGCCCGCGCGGTCCGACGCGAAGAGGACCGCCGCCCCGTCCGCGGACCACGCCGGCTCGACGTCGAGCGCCGGGTCGCTCGTCAGGCGGACCCAGCCCCTCGCGGGAACGTGGACGTCCGTGCCGGGCGGAAGCGGCGCGCGCGTCGCCCACAGATCGCCGCCCGCCGCGACGACCAGGCGCCCGTCCGGGGAGAAGGCGGGGTCGCGCGGCGCGCCGGGAGCGCCGGTCGCGACCACGATCTGGGCCACCAGCAGCAGGGTTGCGGTCATCGTCTACGCAGGGCGATCGTGGAAGCATCGGCGCGCTTGCGGCGGCCGGCGGGCAGAGCGCCCGGCGGTGGAGCGACACGGCCTCTCGGGCGGCGAATCGTGCGGCGGCCGCAGCCGCGCCGTCAAGCCGAGACGCCCCGGACGTCGCGCGGGCCGGGGTTGTTCGGGGCGGTCGCGGGCAGTACGATACTCCCCTTCCCGGGCGGCTCCGCTCGGGGCCGGACTTTCCCCTCTTCCCCCGACGGTGATGAACGGGCGCTGGCGCGGCAACCGCAAGTCGGAACCGCTCTCCGGCCACCGCGGCGACGACCCGGTCGGGAAGCGGGGGCCGAGGCCGGAGATCACGCCCACCGCGATCGGTCCGACGGAGGACGCCAGCCGCCTGCGCGTCGACTGGGCCGATGGCCACCGCTCCGAGTACTCGCCCCGCTATCTCAGACTGCAGTGCCGGTGCGCCAACTGCGTCGACGAGATGACCGGGCGGCCGCGGCTCGACCCCACGCGGGTGCCGGAGGACGTCTATCCGCTGGCGATCCACTACGTCGGGCGCTACGCGATCCGCATCGAATGGAGCGACGGCCACGACACGGGGATCTACCCCTACGAGCTGCTGCGCAAGATCTGCCCCTGCGAGGCGTGTGACATCGAGGAGGCCGCGAGCTGACCAGGGTGCCCGCCGCCTTCCGCGCCTTCCGCCACCGCGACTTCAGCCTCTTCTTCGGCGGTCAGTTCCTCTCCCTCGTCGGCACCTGGATGCAGCAGGTCGCGATGAGCTGGCTCGTGTACCGGCTCACCGGCTCCGCCTTCGTGCTCGGCCTGCTCGGCTTCGCCACCCAGTTCCCCGGCTTCGTCATCTCCCCCTTCGCCGGCGTCTTCGTCGACCGCTGGGACCGCCGCCGCATCGTGATCGCCACCCAGGCGGCATCCATGGCGCAGGCGTTCCTGCTCGCCACGCTCGTCGTCTCGGGCGCGATCCGCGTGTGGCACCTGCTCGCGCTCGGCGTCGTCCTCGGCGTCATCAACGGCTTCGACGTCCCCGCCCGCCAGTCCTTCCTCGTCCAACTCGTCGAGGGCAGCGACGACCTCGCCAACGCGATCGCCCTCAACTCCTCCATGTTCAACGCCGCCCGCCTCGTCGGACCCGCCATCGCCGGCCTGCTGATCGGCCTCGTCGGCGAGGGGACCGTCTTCATGGCGAACGCGCTCAGCTACGTCGCCGTCCTCGCCGCGCTCTTCGCGATCCGGCCGCATCCCGCCGCACGCGCGGGCGGCACCGTCGACGTCGTCCGCGACATCCGCGAAGGCTTCGCCTACGCCTTCGGCTTCCCCCCGATCCGCGCCGTGCTGCTCGTCCTCGCCCTCGTCTCGCTGGTCGGCATGCCCTACGTCGTGCTGCTGCCCGTCTTCGCCAGCGACGTGCTCGGCGGCGGCGCCAGCACGCTCGGCTTCCTCACCTCCGCCGCGGGACTCGGCGCGCTCGCCGGCGCGCTCCGCCTCGCCTCGCGCACCACGGTGCGCGGGCTGGGCCGCGTGATCGCGATCAATGGAGCCGTGTTCGGCGCCGCCCTCGTCGGCTTCGGCGCCTCGCGCGCGACATGGCTCTCCGCCGCGATCGTGCTCGTCGCCGGATTCGGCATGATGAGCTTCTCGGCGTCGATCAACACGGTGCTGCAGACCCTCGTCACCGAAGACAAGCGCGGCCGCATCATGAGCCTGTACAGCATGGCGTTCATGGGGATGTCGCCGTTCGGCAGCCTCATCGGAGGCTCGATCGCGAGCCGCTTCGGCGCGCCGCTCGCCGTCGCGGTGGGCGGCGGTGCCTGCATCGCCGGCGCCGCGTGGTTCGGCCGCGCGCTGCCCGCGCTGCGCGCGATCGTGCGGCCGATCTACGTCGAAAAGGGGATCATCCCGGAGGTCGCGCGCGGCATCCAGGCGGCCACGATCCAGCGCCCGCGCTGACGCCTCGCGCAGCGCGCGTTGCCGAGCGCGCTAACGACCCTCGACGCCGGACGCTTCCACGCCCAGTTCGCGCAGCACCTCCGCCGTGTGCTCGCCGAGCAGCGGCGGCGGCCGCGGCGCGCCCGGCCGGCGCCCGTCGCGCTCGAGCGGCAGCGCCACGTCGCGGTACGCCGCGATGCGCGGGTGCGGCGGCGCCCGCAACATGCCGGTCGCCGCGACCTGCGGATCCGCCGCGACGGCAGCCATGTCGCGGATCGGCGCGCACGGCACTCCCTCCGCGTGCAACCGCGCCTCCAGCGCGGCGCTCGCCAGCCCGCGCGTCAGCTCGGCGATGCGACCCTCCAGCTCACGGCGGTGCCGAACGCGATCCGGATTCGTCGCGAAACGCGCGTCCGCGGCCAGGGCCGGCGCGCCCACGACGCGGCAGAGCGCGGCGAAGAGCGCGTCCGTCGCGGCGGTGATCATCAGCCAGCCGTCCGCGGTCGCGAAGGCGCCGTAAGGCGCGATCATCGCGATGCCGCTGCCCTCCGGCCCGGGCACCTCGCCGGTCGCGAGGTAGCCGAGCAGGTGATAGCCGCTCCACGCCAGCGCCGTGTCGAGCAGCGACGCGACCACGCGTCCGCCGCGGCCGGTGCGGCCCCGCTCCCGCAGCGCCGCCAGCACGCCGATCGCCGCCCACATCCCGGTCCCCATGTCCACCACCGACGCGCCGATCCGCGCCGGCGGCGCACCCGCGTGGCCGGTCACCGACATCAGCCCGGCGTACGCCTGAAGGATCGGGTCGTAGCCGGGCCGCTCGCGCAGCGGTCCGCGATGGGCGAACGCGACAATGTCGCAGTACACGGCACGCGGATTCAGCCGCGCGACATCGCCGTAGCCGAGTCCGAGAGCGTCCGCCACGCCGGCGCGGAACGACTGCAGCACGACGTCCGCCCGCGCCAGCAGCCGCCGCGCCGCACGGCGCCCGTCCTCCGCCTTCAGGTCGAGCACGACGCTCCGCTTGCCGCGGTTCGCCGCCAGGAACATCGTGCTCTCGCCGTTCCAGAACGGCGGTCCCCACAGGCGGGCCGGGTCGCCCCCGGGGCGCTCGACCTTGACCACGTCGGCGCCCAGGTCCGCCAGAATCTGCGCGCAGTACGGGCCCGCCAGGCTCTCGGTGAAGTCCGCCACGAGAAGCCCCTCGAGCGCCGGCGGTGGCCGCTCTCTTGCGTCGCCGGCCGAGACGTCATGCGCATCGATATGCACCGGGATCTCTCCCTCGTCGTGCTGCTCGGCTTCCTCGCGCTCGCCGTCGCGGCGCTCTTCGTGCTCTTCGCCGTTTGAACGGAAGAGACGGGCGCCGCCGTCCAACGCCACGCGGCTTCAGGTCGCCGACGTCGGCCGCGCCAGCGCGTCGCCCAGCCGGATCGAGGCCCCCTCCCGCACTGCGTCCACCCTCTCCATCCCACGCTCCAGCAGGACCACCACCGTCGAGCCGAGGTGGAACGCCATGAGGTCGTCGCCCCGCTCGATCGGCAGCGCGGGCGCGTAATCCCGCGTCGTCGCCACCGCCCCGCGCCGATTCGTCACCCACCCCGGCGCGCCCGCGGGCGCACTCCACGCGGCGTCGAACGCGGCCGAGATGCGCCCCACGTTGTACGCCCCGATCGCAATCACCGCCAGCAAACCGTACCGGCCATCGATGTAGCAGATCAGCCGCTCGTTGCGCACGAAGAGATCCGCGACCGACACGACCGCCGCGGGATTGACCGGGAGCAACGCGCCCGGAACGTAACGGGCGCGCGGGATCACGCCGCCGGCCGGGGCGTGGATGCGATGGTAGTCGCGCGGACCGAGGTAGAGCGTCGCGAACGCCCCGCCCTCGAAGCGCTCCGCCGCGTCGTCGTCGAGCAGCTCCGCGGCCGAGTACCACCGCCCCTTCGCCTGCAGCAGGCGGCCCGACCGCACGACGCCCACCGCGCCCACCGTGCCGTCCACCGGGCTCGCCACCACCCGCGGATCCGCCGGCCAGCAGCGCACGCCCTCCCGCAGCCGGCGCACGAAGAACGCGTTCAGCGAACCGTACGCCTCCAGCGGCCGCGCCACCTCCGACACCTCCACGCCCACCGCCCGCGCGAAGGCGCCGAGGAGCGGCCGCCGCAGCCGCCGCGGGATCGGCGCGTCCGCCAGACGCCCGAAACCGCGGCTCAACGCCCCCTGCGGCAGGCGACGCAGCCCCGCCAGCGCCAACCGCCACGCCGCCGACACGCGCGCCCCGCCCGCTCCCGGCTCCTCATCCATGCGATCGCCCACGACCACGCGGCGCGGCCGCGCCACACCGCGCAGCCGCGCCCCGCCCCGGAGCCGCCCTCCGCTTCAGAGCCGCGCCCCGCTTCAGAGCCGCGCCCCGACCGACGCCTCGAGCACTTCGGCGATCGCCGGCAGCACCGACTCCAGCTCCTCCTTCGTCACCGTCAGCGGCGGCGCAAAGCGCACCACCTGCTCGTGCGTCTCCTTCGCCAGGATCCCGCGCTCCTGGAGCGCCTCGCAGAACGGCCGCGCCGGACCCGACGAGTCCCGGATCACGACGCCGATCAACAGGCCCTTGCCGCGCACCTCCGCCACGTGCGGCGAGGCCAGCTCCCGCAACTCCTCCATGAACCAGGCGCCCAGCTCCGCCGCCCGCTCCGACAGCCGCTCCTCCACGATCACCCGCAGCGACGCCCGCGCCACCGCCGCCGCCAGCGGATTGCCGCCGAACGTCGAACCGTGGGTCCCCGGCGTGAAGACGTCCAGCACCTCCGCGTCCGCGAGCACCGCCGACACCGGATAGACCCCGCCGCCCAGCGCCTTCCCCACGATCACCACGTCCGGCCGCACGTCCGACCACTGCGAGCAGAACAGCCGGCCCGTGCGCCCCAGACCCGTCTGGATCTCGTCCGCCACCAGCAGCGCGCCGTGCTCCGCGCACAGCTCCGCCGCCGCCGCCAGATACCCCTCCGGCGGCACCACCACCCCCGCCTCTCCCTGGATCGGCTCCACCAGGAACGCCACCGTCCGATCCGTGAACGCCGCCGCAAGCGCCCCCACGTCGCCGTACGGCACCCGCACGAACCCCGGCGTGAACGGACCGAACCCCTCCTTGTACAGAGGCTCCGCCGAAAAGCCCACAATCGTCGTCGTGCGGCCGTGGAAGTTGCCGTCGCACACGATGATCTCCGCCTCCCCCGCCGGCACGCCCTTCACCTCGTACCCCCACTTCCGCACCGCCTTCAGCGCCGTCTCCACCGCCTCCGCTCCCGTGTTCATCGGCAGCGCTTCCTCATAGCCCGCCAGCTCGCAGAGCTCCTCCAAAAACGGCCCCATCTGGTCGTTGTGAAACGCCCGTGACGTCAGCGTCAGCTTCCCCGCCTGCTCCGTCAACGCCCCCACGATCGCCGGATGCCGGTGCCCCTGGTTCAGCGCCGAGTACGCCGACAACATGTCCATGTAGCGCTTCCCCTCCACGTCCCACACCCACACCCCCTCGCCTCGCTCCAGTACCACCGGGAGTGGATGATAATTATGCGCACTCCACCGCTCCGCCTGCGCGACCAGCTTCTCGCTCTTCGTCATCGCCTTATCCTTTCGTCCCGCCGTTCGTCCCGCCGTCGTCGTGGATCCCCGCGCGCCGTGGCCACCCGCCCACCCCCCGCCGCGAGGAATGGAAAAATATTCACTACACATGAATAATGTCAATCGGCCGCGGCGCGGGGCGGTGCCCGCGGGGGCGCCGCCGGACACGGGCGCAGTGCCGGCTTGCACGCGGCGGTCGCGGCGGGTATCGTCGGGCCAACCCGCGACGGAACGGTAGAGTGATGGCAGAAGGGGCGCAACGGATCGTATCGGTGCTGGCGAGCGCGACGGAGATCGTGGACGCGCTCGGGCTGGGGGGGCGCCTGGTGGGGATCTCGCACGAGTGCGACCATCCGCCTGCGCTGCTGGACCGGCCGCGCGTGAGCCGGCCGCGCTTCGAGGTGGCGGGCTTGTCGAGTGGGGAGGTGGACCGTGCGGTGCGGCGGGCGATGGAGGAGGAGGGAAGCGTCTACGCGCTGGACGGCGGGGCGCTGGAGGCGCTGGCACCGGACCTGGTATTGACGCAGGCAGTGTGTGAGGTGTGCGCGGTGCCGACGCGTGGGGTGCGCGAGGTGGTGGCGGCGCGCGGGCTGGACGCGGCGGTGGTGTCGCTGGACGCGCACACGCTGGAGGAGATCCTGGAGTCGATCCGGGTGGTGGGGCGGGCGGCGGGGGTCGCGGAGCGGGCGGCGTCGGTGGTGGCGGCGCTGGAGGCGCGGCTGGCGGCGGTGGCGGCGGCGGTGGCGGGCGCGGCGCGGCCGCGGGTGCTGGCGGTGGAGTGGCTGGACCCGCCGTTCGTGCCGGGCCACTGGGTGCCGGAGCAGATCGAGCGGGGGGGCGGCCGCAACGTGGTGGGGGAGGTGGGTCGCCGCTCACGGGAGGCGACGTGGGAGTCGCTGGCGGGCCTCGATCCGGACGTATTGCTGATCATGCCGTGCGGCTACGACCTGGAGGCGTCGCGGCACGACGCGGATGCGCACGCGGCGGAGCTCGGGCAGGTGGCGCCGCGCGCGGTCGAGGCGGGCGGCGCGTACGTGGTGGACGGGTCGTCGTACTTCAACCGCTCGGGCCCTCGCGCGGTGCGGGGGGTGGAGATCCTGGCGGGGCTGCTGCACCCGGATCGCTTTCCGCCGCCGGGGCCGCGGGAGGCGGCGGTGTGGCGTCCGGCGGGCTGAGCGGCGCGGCCGGCGGTTCGCCGCGGGCGCGGCGCAGGCGGACGTCGTGCGAGCCGGTGATGAGGCGGATTCCGCGCTGGTAGGTGGCGTAGGCCCACGCCCATTGGATCATGACGATGAGGCGGTTGCGGAAGCCGATGAGGTAGAGGATGTGGACGAAGACCCAGACGAGCCAGGCGAGGTAGCCGGAGAGGCGGAAGCGCCAGATGTCGGCGACGGCGGCGGCGCGGCCGATCGTGGCGAGGCTCCCCTTGTCGAGGTAGTGGAAGCGCTGGCGCGGGAGGCCGCGCGCGTCGCGGGCGATCTGGCGGCCGACGAAGTCGCCCATCTGCATCGCGGCGGGGGCGACGCCGGGCACGAGCTCGCCGCGCTCGCGCTCGAGGTGGGCGAGGTCGCCCGCGACGAACACCTCCGGGTGGCCGGGCAGCGAGCAGTCGGCTTCCACGAGGACGCGTCCGGCGCGATCGGTGGGGGCGCCGAGCTGAGCGCCCAGGGGTGAGGCGGCGACGCCGGCGGCCCAGAAGGCGTTGCCGGCGTACAGCCGCTCGTCGCCGATGCGGATCCCGTCGGCGTCGATGGCGGTGACGCGCGTGCCGGTGCGCACCTCGACGCCGAGCGCCTCGAGCTGCCGCTGCGCCTTCGCCGACAGCGCATCGGGGTAGCCGGGCAGGACCCGCGGCGCGGCTTCGATGAGGAGGATGCGCGTGGTGGTCGTGTCGATGTAGCGGAACTCGCGCGGCATCACCTCGCGCGCGATCTCCGCCATCGCCCCGGCGAGCTCGACGCCGGTCGGCCCCGCGCCGACGATCGCGAAGGTGAGCAGGCGCCGTCTCGCCTCGGCGTCGCCCTCGCGCTCGGCGGCTTCGAACGCGAGGAGGAAGCGGCGGCGGATCTCGAGCGCGTCCTCGACCGTCTTGAGCCCGGGTGCGCGCTCCGCCCACTCGGGGTGGCCGAAGTAGGCGTGCGTAGCGCCGGTCGCGACGACGAGATAGTCGTAGGCGAGCGGCGCATCGGCGAGGTGGACGGCCCTCGCCTCGACATCGATCCGCTGCGCCTCCCCGAGCCACACTTCCGCGTTCTCCTGCCGGCGCAGGATCGCCCGCAGCGGACTGGCGATGTCGCCGGGCGAGAGCGACGCCGTCGCCACCTGGTAGAGCAGCGGCTGGAAGAGGTGGAAGTTCTGGCGGTCGACGAGCGTGATGCGCACCGGCGCGCGGCGCAGCTTGCGGGCGCAGTGCAGGCCCGCGAAGCCGCCGCCGAGGATGACGACGTGGGGCGTCCCTCGGCCCGTGTGCGGTGCGGGGCGCACGCGCCCGCCGCGCTTACCGGTTCCCCGGGCCGCCGCCGTTTTCGGCGACGTCGCCGTCCGCCTTGCCGCTCTCGAGCCCGATCCCCAGGTCGTTCCAGTTCGTGATCGCGTTCCACACGAAGGCGAAGTCGCCCTGACTCTGGAAGCGGTGGAGCGGATCGAAGCCGAAGAGGACGAGGGTCCCCTTGCCCACGGGAGCGACGACGATCGCCGGCTCGCCTGCCAGCTCCTGCGGGTTCTTGGCCAGTCCGCTCATGAGCAGCGAGTCCGCGGCGGCGTAGCGCACCACGACGTCCGCCTTGCGCGCGCTGCCCACGGCGAAGTAGGGCCCGAAGTGGTGGTAGAGCGGGACGCGCGCGTCGTAGCCGTAGGTGATCGGGTTGCGGGACTGCGTGACGACGCCCCGCACGACGGAGCCGGGCACGAACAGGCCGCGCATCGTTCGCGTCGAGACGTCGCGCACCATCCCCATGTCGACCGGCAGCGTGCCGGCGGTGCCGAGCGCGATGAAGGTGCCGCCCTTCTCGACGAAGTCGCGCAGCGCGGCGAGGCCCTCGTAACCCATGCCGCCTGTGATGTCCTGCGCGCTGTCCGGCTTGCCGAGCGCGGGATAGGCGGGCGTGGACGTGTAGGCGAGCGGTCCCCATTTCGGGTCGATGCCCTGCAGGATCGCGCGGCCCGACGCGCCTCCCTGCTGCGCCATCACGACCACGTCGTAGTCGGCTCGCAGGTCCGGGTGGGCGCGCAGCCGGTCGACGCCGAAATAGGCGTACGGCACGCCGAAGCGGTCGAACGCCACGCGCACCGAGCCGTCGTCCTGCGTGCTGCGCCACGTGTGGATCAGCGCGATGCGGGGCGGGTCCAGCTCGTGGCGCTTCACGTCGCGCAGCGCGGAGGCCGGGACGCCCACGACCTCGAGCCCGATCTCGCCGGCGATCCGCCGTACCCGGTCCGGCACGGTGCTGTCGGCCGCGACGAGCCAGGTCCCCGCGGGGAGCGTGCGCTTGCCGACGTCGAAGGAGTCCTCCGCCGCGTAGACCGGCACGCCGCGCAGCGCGTAGTAGGCGCGGATCTCGTGCGCCGACGCGTTCGGCAGGATCGCGAACCAGTCGGCGTGACGGTCGCGCGTGAAGGGCGCGCCGATACGCACGAGCGCGTCCCCGACCGGACGGACCGCGAGCTGCTGCACCTTCGGGTCGTCGATCGGCCTGGCGACGACGTCGAACATGAGCGGGAACGTCCACGCGACGTCGTCGTAGGGGGTGGGCGCGTCGGCGGGGAAGTCCTGCCGCTCCATCAGCGTCTTCGCGTAGTTGCGCAGCGGCTGGTCCATGAGGACGAGGTAGTCGCCGGCGGCGATGTCGACGACACCGAAGTGGCCGGCGGCGCTCGCCTGGCTCACCTCGATGCCGCGCCGCCGCAGGTTGTCGAGCATCGCGGCGGCGTCCGCGCGGCGCGGCTGGTCTCGCGGCACAAGCCACGCATACGGCTTCTCCGTGCGCCCCTTGTCGAGCGAGTTCTTCGTCTTCGTCCAGTA
Source organism: uncultured Gemmatimonadales bacterium (assembly GCA_963816355.1). Classification (GTDB taxonomy): domain Bacteria; phylum Gemmatimonadota; class Gemmatimonadetes; order Longimicrobiales; family RSA9; genus CAWFKH01. The sequence goes on from CAWFKH010000001.1 coordinate 144,128, forward strand.
CTCGTGCAGGATGCGCGTGCGGTTGCGGGCGACCAGCTCGAGCGCGGCCAGGACGCCGGTCTCCATGTAGTTCGTGTTGTCGCGCAAGGACCAGAGCGTCTCCTTGCGGGGCGGCAGCGGACGGTACCACTCGACGCGCGTCGCGTTGCCGCCCAGCGTGCGCTTCTGCGTGTGCGGCACGCCGTTGCCGAACGTCTCGTAGAAGCGGCCGGTGGCGTTGAGGTCGTTGTTGGTGACCCACATGAGGTAGCCGGGATACCAGCCGTCGTAGAAGCCGTGCGTCCACACGCCCGGCATGCCGAAGCTGGTCAGCGCCGTGACCTCGAAATTCGAGAGCCACTGCCACTCGCCGATCGTGATCGGATCGATCGCGTTGTTGTATGGCCCGGTCCCGGTCGACGTGTAGAGGTACGGCACGGATTCGTGGAGGTCGTGCCCGATCGGGTAGTGCCACTCGAGCGCCAGGTCGATCAGGATCTGCGTCAGCCGCAGCGACATCTGCAGCCCGTCGCGATTGTTGTCGTGCAGGATGTAGTGGCCCCAGTAGGGCGGCCCGGGGATCTCGTCGTCGGGCGCGTAGTTCGTGCGGTTGTAGCGCCGGTACCACTGCACGACGCGGTTGCGGCCGTCCACCTCGGTCACCGGGATGATGAAGACGACGACGCTGTCGCGGATGTCGCGGATCGCCGGATCGTCCGACGTCGCGAGACGGTACGCGAGCTCCATCGCCATCTCCGGCGGCCCCGTCTCGGCGGAGTGAAGGCCCGCGTAGAAGGTGTAGATCACCGGCAGGTCGGCGATCAGCCGCTGCGCCTCCGAATCCGCCGTGACCCGGGGGTCGGCGAGCTTCGCCATCCCCGCCTTCACCGCCTCCAGCCGCTGCAGGTTGCGCTCGCTCCCGACCTGAACCAGCGCCATGCGGTTCCCCTCCTCCGTCTCGCCCAGCAGGTCGAAGCGGACGCGGTGGGTGCTCGCGGCGAGGGCGCGGTAGTAGCCGTAGATCTCGTCCACGTCGTGCAGGATTCCGGGCTTGCCGATCGGATAGCCGAAGTGCGCGCTCGGGGAGGTGACGCCCGCAGCCACCGTCAGGTGGTTCACGAGCGGGCTGGTGTACTCCGGCATCGTCGTCCACGACAGGATCAGGCGGGTCGCCGCGGTGTCGACCGCCTGCCCCCACGGCGTCGTCGCCCGGATCCCCTTCGCCTTCCACCAGTCGAAGCTCTGCGGCACCGGCGGGCCCGCCGTGTCCGGCGACGTGCCGGCGGCCGCGGCAGGGCGCTGTGCCGCCAGCGGCGCGACGACGGCGACGCAGAGCAGCGACACGAGCGCGGACTGCATCGCGCGACGGAGCATGCGGACCTCCGGATGGTGCGAAGGGGAGCGCCGGCGCGGGCCGCGCCGGCGCTTGCCGGGCCTCAGCTCCCGGTCAGCGGGACGCGCAGGATCTGGCCGGGCCGGATGCGGGAGGAGCTCAAATTGTTGACGCGCTTGATGGCGCCCACCGTGGTGTCGTGCTGGCGCGCGATCGACCACAGGCTGTCGCCGTCGTCCACACGGTAGCGCAGGACCCGCGCGGCCTCGGCGCGGCTCGCCTCCGTGGCGACGGCAGTCGCTACGGACGCCGGCGGCGCCGGCACCTTGAGCGTCTGGCCGGCCACGATGCGCGATGAATCGAGCGCGTTCGCGTCCAGCAGCGCCGCGACCGTCGTGCCGAAGCGGCGCGCGATGTCCCACAGCGTCTCGCCGCGGATCACGACGTGCGGAACGAGGTCGGCTTCGAGCGCCTGCCCGTCCTCGTAGGCCGCGGTCTCCGCCTCGTCGGCGGAGGCGACGCCGTCGCCGGCGGTGGACGGCGCGTCCGCAGACACGAGCGTGCGCGCGTCGCCGGCCGGGGCGGCGGCGTCCGCGACCGCGACCGCCGTCCCGCGCGAGCCGGCGTCCTCGCCGAGCGCGACGAGGTAGCGACGATACGGCTGGGGAAAGAGCGCGACGTGGAAGTGCGCCGGATGGTGCTCCTGCGTCGCCTCGAGCACCCCTGCTGCCTCGAGCGAGAGGAGCGTCTCGCGCATCCAGCGGACACAGGCGCCGCTGGTGCTGCGTCGCAGGTCCATCGCCATCCCGGTCGGGTGGACGGTGCGGCTGGAGGAGTTCCACAGGTGCATCGACTCCGGCCGCACGAGGCTGGTGACCACCAGCTGCTCGCCGCACGCGGCCCGGTACTGGCGCGCGATGCGCTCGACGAACGTCTTCACGGCGGGCCGCGCGTACGGATACGACACGGCGTGCAGCATGTAGTCGGCGTTGCCCGGAAGGCGCACCAGCAGACCTCGCTTCACGAAGCTGTGGATCTGGCTGCGGCTCGACAGGTAGGTGAAGTCCTCCGCGCGCGCCTCGCGGTTCTGCACGGTCAGCGAATGGGGGGAGCCCTTCAGGCTCTGGGCTCGCGCCGGAGACGCGGGGGTCGCGACGACGCCGATGGCCATGGCGGCCACGATGGTACGGAGCACGCCTCTCCTCGTGGATGAGGTAACGACTCGAATTGTTGTCGGGTGCGCCGCGGCCAGGGGAGGATGACCATCTATGGGACGCACTTCGAGGATGTGACACGTACGCCGCGATGTCAAGGCGGAAATCGACCGCGCGCGCGCCTCAGGGTCGGTGGACGGTGACGCCCGCCTGGAGACGGAACCCGTCCGTCGTGTTCGATGCGCCAATGTCGTCCCCGAACCGGGTCCACAGATAGCCCGCGCGCACGATCACGCCGAAGCGCGCGCCCGGCAGCAGCGTCACACCGCCGCCGGCGTGCAGCGCGAGGCCGGTGCGCGTGGTGGTGCCACCGGTCGGGAAGGCGCCCGATCCGGTCGGCGTCGTGTGGTCGATGCTCATGGCGATGCCGACGCCGCCGCCCAGGAACGGCTCGACCGGTGCGGCGTGGCTCAGGAGGAAGTAGTCGCCGGAAACGGTGAGCGGCACGACGTAGCTGGTCACCTTGCTGACGCTGCCGTCGAACAGGCCGGCCGCCGTCGTCGCCTCGAGGCTGCGTCGCCACAGACCGACGGACGTCTCGACGCCCAGGTGGCCGCGGCCGCCGCGCATCACGCCGAGCGAGATCAGCGGCCACTGCGACGAGCGGCTGTCCGCCGGATCGGCGCCGGCCGCCTGCCACGTTCCCGCGGTGAGCTCGAAGAAGGACGGCGCGTGGCGTGTTGCGGCGCGTCGCCGCTGCTGCTGCGCGGAGCCGCTGTTCGCCGTGGCCGCAAGTCCAACGAGCAGGAGGATGGCCACCGTCATCGTCCGCGTCATGCGCCACTCCGTGCGGGTCGGCCGAGCCGGGCCGGCCCCACGGCCGATCCGTCGAGCACCGTTACGCATCGAATCTCGCGCGGCGCGGGCGCGCGGGCAACGCACGTGGGCCGGCCCGTGCCCACCGGGACGCCGGTCAGCCCAGGTAGCCGGCCGCCCGTCCGATCTGATAGATCAGCCCCGCGATGATCCCGAGGTACAGCGCCACGGATCCGAGGATCTCGACGGCCGCGAGCGTCAGCGCTTCCTGCCGCTCCCGCCGCTGTGCGATCGAGGCAAACATGGTGGTCCGCTCCTTTCCCGGCGCGCGTTCCGCGCGTCCCATCGTGTTCGGTGGGGCGGCAGGCATCGTCCCGCCGTCCCTCGCCGGTCGTCTCATCGGGGCCCCGATCCGCGACCTCGCCCTCTTTACGGCCGCCGCGTGGCGCCGGTTTCACGTTCCGTCCCGCGCAGCGTCCGATGATAGGACGCCCCCATGCGCCGGAATGTTGCCGCGGACGCAGGTACGCGGAGGCCACGGCGGAGGAGGAGGCCGCGGTGGCGACGATGGCCGCGAACGCCGCGTTTCCGATGGCGCGCGGCGCGGCCGACTCGCCGGAAGCGGTTTCACGCGGAGGTCGCGGAGGTCGCGGAGGTCGTTCGCCGCGGTGCAGACTTCGCGAACGGATTGGTTGGGGCTTCGTCGCGCACCGCGCGTTCGCGGCCGGGAAACCAAACCAGAAGAAGATGCGCGCCGTACAGTGAAGCGGCGTGGCGCCGGTCCGCCCTCCGCGTCCCCCGCGCCCTCCGCGTGAAACATTGGAGCCGGCCTCGCCGCGCGCGTTCGGAAGCGCCGCCGGGGCCGCGTCGCCATGCACGGAACTTGCGCCGCAGCGGCGGCAGGTCGCGCCGGCGGCCATGGTATCCGCCAGACGATTCCGAGGAGAACGGCAATGGCCGCAAACGAAGAGGGCCGCGTACGGCTCCAGGTCGCGAGCGCGAAGGCACAGGATGTCGGCAAGGGCTTGGCGCGGCTCAGCCAGAAGGCGTTGCGACAGCTGGGGCTACGCGAAGGCGACACGGTGGAGGTGCAGGGGAAGCGCACCACGGCGGCGATCGCGCTGCAGCCGTACACCGAGGACGAGGGACTCGACCTGATCCGCCTCGACGGGCTCCTGCGCATCAACGCGGATGCCGGCATTGGCGACTACGTGGAGGTCGCTCGCGCGGAGGTCAAGGCGGCGCGTCGCGTCGTCCTGGCGCCCGCCCAGAAGAACGTGCGACTCATGGGTTCGGGCGACATGCTGCGCCGGACGCTCTTCCAGCGGCCGCTGGTGGCGGGCGACATCGTCTCGACGTCGACCATGCGGCGGACCAGCCGCGGCGCGGACGGCATCGTGCCGGAGGACATCTTCCGCACCTTCTTCGAGCAGCCCGCCTACGCGCTGCAGGAGATCCGCCTGCGCGTCATCTCGACGGCGCCGCGCGGCATCGTGACGGTCGCCGAGGAGACGGAGATCGAGCTGCTGCCGGAGTACGCCGAAGCGGAGGAGGCGGGGCGCGAGGACATCACGTACGACGACGTGGGCGGCCTGGGCGCGACGATCGATCAGGTTCGCGAGATGATCGAGCTGCCGCTCAAGCACCCGGAGCTCTTCCAGCGCCTCGGCATCGACCCGCCGAAAGGCGTCCTGCTGCACGGCGCGCCCGGCACCGGCAAGACGCTGCTCGCGCGCGCCGTCGCCAACGAGGCGGAGGCGTCGTTCTTCCACATCGCGGGTCCCGAGATCATGGGCCGCTACTACGGCGAGTCCGAGCAGCGGCTGCGCGAGATCTTCCAGCAGGCGGAGCAGCAGGCGCCGTCGATCGTGTTCATCGACGAGATCGACTCGATCGCGCCGAAGCGGCAGGAGGCGACCGGCGAGGTGGAACGGCGCGTCGTCGCGCAGCTCCTGACGCTGCTCGACGGTCTCGAAGCGCGCAAGAACGTCGTGGTGATCGGCGCGACGAACCGGCTCAACTCGATCGACGAAGCGCTGCGCCGCCCCGGCCGCTTCGACCGCGAGATCGTGATCGGCGTGCCGGACGCGGCCGGGCGGCGGGAAGTGCTCGGCATCCACATGCGGGGCATGCCGCTCGCCGAGGGTGTGGAGCTGGAGGAGCTGGCACGCACCACGTACGGCTTCGTCGGCGCCGACCTCGCCGCGCTGGCGCGCGAGGCCGCGATCGAGGCGCTGCGGCGTTACCTGCCGCAGATCGACCTGAGCCGCAACGAGATCCCGCGCGACGTGCTGGAGCAGCTCCGCGTCACCCGCGACGACTTCATGAAGGCGCTCAAACGCGTGCAGCCTTCCGCCGTGCGCGAGATCATGATCCAGGTTCCGGACGTGAAGTGGGACGACGTCGGCGGCCTGCAGGAGGCGAAGGACCTGCTGCGAGAGGGCGTCGAGCTGCCGCTGCGCCACCCGGAGGCGTTCCGTCGCATCGGGATCCGGCCGGCAAAGGGGTTCCTCCTCTTCGGCCCGCCCGGCACCGGCAAGACGCTCCTCGCCAAGGCCGTCGCCCGCGAGGCGGAAGCGAACTTCATCGCGATGAAGGCGTCCGACCTGCTCTCCAAATGGTACGGCGAGTCGGAGCAGCAGGTCTCGCGCCTCTTCGGCCGCGCCCGCCAGGTCGCGCCGACCGTCATCTTCCTCGACGAGATCGACTCGCTCGCGCCGCAGCGGGGAGGCGGCCTCGGCGAGCCGGCCGTGACCGAGCGCGTCGTCAACACGCTGCTCTCCGAGATGGACGGACTCGAGGAACTGCAGGGCGTGGTCGTGATCGGCGCGACGAACCGGCCCACGCTGCTCGACCCCGCGCTGCTCCGGCCCGGCCGCTTCGACGAGCTCCTCTACGTGGGCGTGCCCGAGCGCGAGGGTCGGCTGCACATCCTGCGCATCCACACGGCCGCGATGCCGCTCGCCGCCGACGTGGACCTGGCTCCGATCGCGGACCGCACGCACGGCTACACCGGCGCCGACCTGGAGGACCTCGTCCGCCGCGCCGGGCTGCAGGCGCTGCGCGCGGACCTCGACGTGGCCGAGATCCCGATGCGCTACTTCGAGGCCGCGCTCGAGGAGACCGGCGCCTCCGTCACGCCGGAGATGGAGCGCGAGTACCGCGAGCTCGCCGAGACGCTCAAGCACGAAAGCCCCCGAGGGCCGCGCCGCATCGGATTCGCCGTGGACGATCGGGGCGACGGCGCGGCCGCCGGTGGGGACGGCGCGCGCCGCGAGGCCGCCGCGGCACGGGGACGCGCCGCGGACGACCCGCGATAGGGCGCCCGTCCCGCCATTGATCCGCTCCACCCCGACGTGCATGTTGACCGCGCCGCGGGCGACGATCCGCGCGGGCCGCTCGCCGCTCGCGCCGCGGTCGCCCCCCTTCCCGTGACCGAAGGAACGATGCCGGGCGACGCACCGCTGAAGCCGGGATTCGCGGACGACGCGCTGCCCCACGTCGGGGCGGTCTTCCGCTTCGCCGCACGCCTCGCCGGTGGCCGGACGGACCGCGCGACCGCCGCCGTGCATGAGACGTTCGCGCGCGCCCACCGCGACTGGAGGGGATGGGCCGCGTGGGCCGGCCTGCCGGCTCTGGCTGCTCGCGATCTGCCGCGCCGTGTGCGCTCCGGACGGCGCGGACGGAGATGGGGGATCCGGCGTCCCGCTCGAGCCGCTTCCCGTACGGCATCTTCTCGAGCGCTGCTCCCTGCCGCATCCGGAATCCGCGTTCTTCGACGCGTTCGTCGACGCCGAGGTGATCGGCGCGATCGACGCGCTGCCCCACGAGCTGAGGGAGGTGATCGCGCTGGCGGACCTGGACGGACTCTCCTACGCGGCGCTCGCGGATGTGATCGGCGTGCCGGTCGAGACCGCCAAGCGCCGGCTCTTCCGCGGCCGGCGCCTGCTGCAGGAGCGGCTCTACCGCTACGCGGCCGATTCCGGCTTCCTCGCGGGCGGCGCGGCGCCGCGGAGCGCGTTCACGTGATCGGCGCGGCCGCGCTCGCGTGCGCCGACACCCTCCCGCTGCTTTGGGAGCTGATCGATCACGAGCTGGCGCCCGACGTAGCCGAGCGCGTGCGCGCGCACCTCGCCGTCTGCCCGCGCTGCTTTCCGCAGTACGATTTCCAGCGCGCGTTCGTCGTGTTCCTGCGGCGCAGCGGCGAGACGCCGGTCCCCGCGGACCTGCCGGAACGCGTGCGGGAGCGGCTCGCGCCCGAGAGGGCAGGGGCGTGCGGAGCGGCGCACCGGCCCGGCGGCGCCCGTTGAGCGCGACGCCGATGGTGCCGACCGCCCTCGTCTGGTCCGAGCAGCTCGCGACCTATGGCTTCCGGCCGGGACACCCGCTCAACCCCGTCCGCGTTCGGCTCACGGTCGAGCTGATCCGCCGGCTCGGTCTGCTCGACGATGGCGACGTCCTCGCGCCGCGCGACGCGAGCGACGAAGAGCTGGCCCTGGTTCACTCCCCCGAGTACATCGAGGCGGTCAAGCGCCTCTCCGCGCCGCAGCCGGAGCCGGCCGACGCCGCCGACGCGCGCCGCTGGGGCATCGGCACCGACGACGTCCCGATCGTCGCCGGCATGGACGCCATGTCGCGCCGCGTCGTCGGCGCCACGCTCGTCGCCGCGGAAGCCGTGCTGGACGGCCGCTTCCGGCGCGCGTTCAATCCGGCGGGCGGCCTGCACCACGCGCACCGCGCGGCCGCCTCCGGCTTCTGCGTCTACAACGACCTCGCCGTCGCGATTGCCTGGATGCGCCGCGCCGGCGGGCCGCGCCCCCGCGTGATGTACATCGACTACGACGCGCACCACGGCGACGGCGTCCAGGAGGCCTTCTGGGACGACCCGGACGTGCTCACCGTCTCCTTCCACGAGAGCCCCAGCTACCTCTTCCCCGGCACCGGATGGGTGGAGGAGCTGGGCGACGGCGCCGGGCACGGCTACGCGGTCAACGTGCCGCTCGACGCGCACACCGGCGACGCCTCCTTCCACCGCCTCTTCGCGGAACTCGTGCCGACCCTCGCGGACGCCTTCCGTCCGGACGTGATCGTGCTGCAGAACGGCTGCGACACTCACTGGAAGGACCCGCTCACGCACATGCGCTGCACCACGCGCCTCTACGAGCGTCTCGTACGGCTCGTCGGCGACGTCGCGAACCGCCACTGCGAGGGGCGGATCGTCGCGACCGGCGGCGGCGGCTACGCGGTCTACGAGGTGGTGCCGCGCGCCTGGACGCTCGTGTGGGCCGCGCTGCGAGGCGAGGCCGCCCCCGACGCGATCCCGCGCGATTGGCTCGACGCGATCCTCGCCGAGCACGGCGTGCTCGTTCCCGTCACGTTGCGCGATCCGGAGGGCTCGCTCGAGCCCTCGCCGCGTGAGGACGCGGCCGCGGAGCGCAACCTCCGGACCCTCGAGGCCGTCAGGCGGCAGGCCGTGCCCCTGCTCACCGGTTGGAGCCTGGGCTTCTGATGGCGGAGGAAGCGCCCGTCCTGCTCACCCTCCTCGACAAGCGCGGCGGCGCGTTCACGATCCGCACGATGCGCCCCGCCGACCGCGTCGCGCTCGAGGAGATGTACGTCGACTTCCGCCCGAAGCGGATGGCGCAGGGGCTGCCGCCCGACAGCGAGCTCGCCCTGCGCCGCTGGCTCGACCGCGTCCTCGCCGGCGCAGACCACCTGCTCGTCGACGTCGCCGGCGAAGTGATGGGGCACGGCATGCTCATCCCCATCGACGAGCACTCCGCCGAGCTGGCGAACTTCCTCCATCACGCGGTGCGCAACCGCGGCATCGGCACCGCGCTCAACGATGCGCTCGTCGACCTCGCCGCCGTGCGCGGCTACGCGCGCGTCTGGCTGTCCGTCGAGCCGTGGAACCGCGCCGCGGTCCGCTCCTACGAGAAGTCCGGATTCCGGCGACTGCCCGGCTCCCTCTGGTCGCCGGAGCTCGAGATGGAGGTACGGCTTCACTCCCAGCGCGCTTCCTCGACGAGCCGGTCACCGTAGTACGCCGCCGGGATGGGCCCCTGGCGTGCGACGCGGCGCGCGAAATCCGCGTCGTCGATCCCGCCGTCGCGCGCGGCGGCCACCGCGCCGTGCAGCCGCTCCAGCGATTCCTTCCCCAGCGCGTAAGCGATCGCCTGCGTCGGCCACTTCGTGTACCGGTACACCTCGCGTTCGGCGTCGCGCAGCACGGCCGCCGCCGCGCCATCGCTCGCCGCCCGCCCTCGGGCGTCCGGCATGAACGCAACAATGTCGCAGAGCTCGTCGACGGCGGCGGCGAACGTGATGCGGCCCGTATGGAGCGCGATGTCGAGGCGCAGGCGGAGCGTACGCAGGAGCTGCGCGATCGTCTCGTGCAGGTACTCCGCGGGCGCATACAGCCCTCCCTCGATCGGCCGGGCGACGCGCTCCTCCGCCCACAGGGCCCACCCTTCGACCGCGGGCGCGTTGTGCCACATCGATCCCGAGTCGTCGGCGCCGCCGGGCGACAGCCAGCGCACGTAAGGGATCTCCGCCGCATGGCGGCCCATCGCACGGTAGTGCCACGCGTGGCCCGGGAGGGCCTCGTGCGCGGCGAGCGGCGCGAGGGCGGCGCGCGGCAGAAGACGCAGCGCGGCCCGGTCGTCGCCCGTCGGGGTGAGCCACAGCCGGTCTCCGCCCCGGCCGAGCAGCGGCGGCGCCGGGTCGTAGGCCGCGATGGTCGCGGTGCGCAACAGCGGCGGTGTGGGCTCGACCTCTGGGGGACGTTCGTCGGCGTCGATCCAGCCGGCGTCGCGGGCCCACGCCGCCGCGCGCGCGACCGCGTCCCGGTACGCCGCGAACAGCTCGGCATCCGACGACGGCGCGTCGCGCGCGACGTCGTCGAGCACGACGCGCACGGCCGCCGCGCGCCGCGCGCCGCTCCAGTCGAGCGAGAGGCCGCGCTGGCGCGCGACGACGGACGCCGCCTCGATCACCCTCTCGCGCGCCTGCGCGATCCCCCCGGCCGCGTGCTCGAGGAGCGCCTCGACGCCCCGCGTCTCGCGGAAGTTGTTGCGCAGCCGCCACTCGTACTCCGCCTCGCCGATCGCGAACCGGTCGGCGTCTCCGTCCGCATCGAACGTGCGGCCGAGGAAGTCCGCGAACGAGTCGTACGCGTCCGCGGCCTGCGCCGCGGCGGCGTCCAGGTCCACGAGGATGTCGGCCGCGAAAGCGCGGTCGCGAATGCCTCGCCGCGCGCTCGCGGGCAGCGCCTCGCGCAGGTGGGACGCGGCGGCACGGCTGCCCCGGATCCCGTCGATGCGGACGAGGCGGTGGTCCGGCGGATGGCCGGCGGCGCGGCCGGCGAGAAGGTTCTGGCGCGCGGCGCGCAGGTGGCCGGCGACCGCCGCGACCCGGTCCGCCACGCGGCGCCACGCCTCCGCGTCGCCCCGGCCCTCCCCCGCCGGCTGCATGTTCGAGATCTGCCGCTCGACGCCCCGCACCGGCGCTGCGACGTATGCGTCCACGCCGCGCTCGTGATGACGCAGGTCCTCGAGCTGGTGCAGCAGGAAGGCGAGCTGCGCGTCCACGACCTCGCGGTCGACGCGGTCCGTGGCGGCGAGCGCCTCCGGCGCCAGGCCCCGCAGCTCGCGCTGGAGCGAGCGCCAGAGCGCGATCTCCTCGTCGACCGCGGCGGGCGCCGCGGCGCGCAGCCGCGCATCCAGCGCCGCGAGCCGGGGATCGAAGCCGGCCGCCCCGAGGTGGGTGGCGAGCGTCGGATACCTCTCGAGCACCTTGTGGAAGTAGCGCTCCCGCAGGCCCGCAAAGCCGCCGCCGCGCCGCGGGTCCTGCTCCTCGTCCGGGCCGAGCACACCGAACGAGAGCATCGCCCGCGCCGCCTCGCGGAAGAACGCCCGCCGCTCCATCGTCACCGCGTGGTCACTGCGCGCGTTCGTCGGCCGTCCCGCGCACGCGGCGGTGACGCGGGCGGGCGGGCGGTTCCTGCCCGCTTCGCCGCTCGGCACGTCGCTCGTCACCCGCGTCCGTCTCCGGCCCCGCCGGCGCCGGCGCCGGCGGCGGCACGGGCGGAGACCCGGCCGCCGGAGCGTTCGCGGCGCGCGGGATCCAGAAGCGGATCGTCGTTCCCTCGCCGGGCCGGCTCTCCGCCTCGATGCGGCCGCCGTGCGCCTCCACGATGCCGCGGCAGATGGCGAGGCCGAGGCCCGCCCCCTGTCGCGGCGCGCTGCGACCCTGCCAGAAGGGGACGAAGAGGCTCGGCAGCTCGTCTTCGGGGATTCCCGCGCCCTCGTCGGCGACGTCGAAGCGTACCGCATCGTCGGCGGCCGCCTCGGCGCCGAGGCGGATGTGGCCGTCGGCCGGGGTGAAGCGGATCGCGTTGGCGACGAGGTTCGAGAAGACCTGCTGTATGCGGTCGCGGTCGGCCGCCAGCTTGCCCGCATGGGGCGCGGCGTGCGCTTCGAGGACGATCCCCTTCTCCGCCGCGAGCGGCTCGTTGAGCTCGACCGCCTCGACGACGAGGCGGGCTGCGTCGCAGCGCTCCGGGCTGATCGTGAGACGGCCGCGCTGGATGCGCCCTACCTCGAGCAGGTCGCGGATCAATCGGCTCGCCTGCTCGACGGAACGGCGGATCAGGCCGATCTGCTTGCGCACCCGGCCGAAATCCTCGACTCCCTGCTCCATGCGCATGTCCATCAGCTCCGCCGACATCAGGATCGCGTTCAGCGGATTGCGCAGGTCGTGCGAGACGACGGCCAGGACCTCGTCGCGGATGCGGACGGCCTGCTCGGCGTCCCGCCGCGCCGTGCGCTCGCGCTCGAGCAGCGACAGACGCTCGCGCTCGACGCGCCGTCGCTCCGTCGCGTCGCTGAAGACGACGACCACGCCGACGACCTGGCCGCCGCGCCGCAGCGGCGACGCCGCGTACTCGACCGGAAGCGGCTCGCCGTCGCGGCACCAGAGCGTCTCGTCCGCCCCCGGCGTCGCCACGCCGCTCTCGGATGCGGCCACGACCGGGCACGCCTCGCGAGGGTACGGCGAGCCATCCGGGCGCCGGTGGTGGATGAGGTCGTGGAGGTCGCGCCCCAGGAGATCGGACGCTTCGTAGCCGAGCAGGGCGCACGCCGCGCGGTTCACGAAGGTGCACCGGCCCGCGGCATCGAGCACGTAATGCCCTCCGACGTCGACTCCAGCATCGCCGTCTTCTCGCGCCGCTCGCGCTCCGCGGCGGCTCGCCCCGCCGCCAGCTCGCGCCCGAGCCACAGGACGATCGTCACGGAGCCGAGCGCGAGCAGGACGAGGAAGAATGCGACGCCCCGCTGCAGCCGGTCGAGGCGGTCGATGCGGGCCCGCCGCTGCGCGGTGATCGCCTGCAGCCGTCGCTCCAACGAATCCGCGGAGGCGAGCACGCCCTCGTAGAGCCGCTCGTGCCGCTCGAGAGCCGCCGGCAGCAGCGTCGGGTCGGCAGCGTCTGCGATGATCTCGGCGTTGAGCGAGTGCCACTCGGCGGACGCGGAATCGAGCGCGAGGAGCGCAGGAGCTTCGGCGGCGCCCAACTCCCGCATCAGCGGCTGCAGGCGGCCGAACGCGGCACGCTCCGTCTCGTACGCGGCGCGGTAGCGCCGCACGAAGCGGGGACTGCGCGCGAGGACGTAGGCGCGCAGCGCGCCCACCTGCCGCGCCTGCGCGAACTCGATCTGACCGAGTGCGGTCCGCGCCGGCTCCGCGACATCGGCGATCTCCCGCCGCAGCGCGGTCGTTCTGCGGGAGACGACGATCGGCAGGAGCAGCAACGAAAGGAGCGAAATGACGACGACCGCCACCGGCAGGCCGCTCCACAGGCGGCCCGGCAGGTATCTCAGGTCGAAGCCCTTTTCCTCCATCACGGCTCCCCCGGACGGTCGCACCATCGCTCCGCGGGCCTGCTGCCGCTCCCGCCACGCTCACCGGACAAGATAGCGATTCTCAGAAGCCCGCGCGCTCCAGCGCCGCTCCGACGGCGCCGAGGTAGCCGCCGCCGAAGAGGTTCAGGTGCACGAGCAGGTAATATAGCTGATAGATCGGGCGGCGGGTCTCCGCGTAGCCGGCGCGGGTCGGGAAAGCCTCCCGGTACGCCTCGTAGAAGGCCGCGTCGAAGCCGCCGAAAAGCTCGGTCATCGCCAGATCGACCTCGCGATGCCCGAAGCTGCACGACGGATCGATCAACGCCGCCGCACCCGCGCCCAGCATGTGCACGTTGCCGCTCCAGAGGTCGCCGTGCAGGAGGACGGGGCCTTCCTCCTGCCCCGCGAGCAGCAGCGCGTCGAGATCCCGGAAGAGCGCATCGAAGCGCGCACGCAGGCGCCCGTCGAGGCGGCCGCCGTCGCGCGCGCGCCGGACCTGCGGCTCGAGCCGCGCTTCCCGCCAGAACGACGCCCAGGCGGCCGTGCGCGGATTCGCCTGCGGCAGCGAGCCGATGAAGTTGTCGCTCCGCCAGCCGAAGCGGGCGTCGCGCACCTGGTGCAGCCGCGCGAGCCCGCCGCCGACGCCGCGCCACGCGGCGCGGCTGGCGCCTCCCGCCTCCAGCCACTCCAGCAGCAGCCAGGCCGGTTGGCCCGCTTCCGGATCCCGCGCCGACGTGGCCCCGCTCTCCGCCAGCACCGCCGGCACGCGGACCGCGCCGCTTTCCGCGATCGCGCGCAGCGACACCGCCTCCGCCGCGAACATGCGCCGCGACCGCTCGTCGGCGCCCCACTTGAGGAAGGCGACGTCGCCCTCCGCCGATTCGAGGCGCGCCGTCGCGCTGATGCAGCCACCCGCCACGCCGCTCGCCGACGCGATCACGGTGCGCCGTCGCAGCACCTCGGACCACGCGGCGGCGACATCGGACGCCAGCGCCGGAGGAAGCGGCGTGCCTCTGCCCCTGCGGGAGTCCGCGCCCCGGCTCACGCGCCGCGACCCGCTAGATGCCGCGCTCGGCGCGCACGTGGCCGAGGAGCGCCCGACAGCTCCGCTCCACGATGTCGTGCACGCGCTCGAACCCGCGCTCGCCCCCGAAGTACGGGTCGGGCACGTCGCTCGACTCGGCGACGTCCGGGTCGAAATCGCGCAGCAGACGGATCCGCGCGGCGCGGCGGTCCCCGGCGCCGTCGGCCATCCCGAGCACGTCGCGGAGGTTCGAGCGGTCCATCGTGATCACGTAGTCGAAGCGGGACAGGTCGGCGTCCTCGATGCGGCGGGCGCGGCTCTCCAGCACCACTCCCCGGCGCTCCGCCTCGGCGAGCGTGCGCGCGTCGGGCGGCTCGCCGACATGCCAGTCCAATGTGCCGGCGGAGTCGACGTGGAAGTGCCCCTCCAACCCCGCCTCCCGCACGAGCCGGCGGAAAACGCCTTCCGCCAGCGGTGAACGGCAGATGTTGCCCAGACACACGAAGAGAACGCCCGTACGATCCTCCCGCATCGCCTCCTCACCTGGCCGGGTGTGGGTCCTGCAACGCGCGGACCGGACCGCCGGCGCGCGCCCACCGGGCGCGGACCGGACCGCCGGCGCGCGGTGACCGGGCGCGGGCCCTCCGCCCCGGCGCCGCCTTGACGCGCGGCGACGGCGCGCTCCATCCTTCGCCTCCTTTCCCCGGCGCGGAGGCGGCTGGAGCATGCGGCGCGCGCGACAGTGAGCGGCGAAAATGTACGGCGGGCGGGCGGCCGCTGCATCGCCGCGTTCGCGCTCGGCGCCACGCTCGGCTGTGGCGGCCGCTCGCCAACGTGCGATCCGCCGGTGCGCATCGGCGCGCTGCCAGCGGTCGTGCGCGAGTCGAGCGGCGTCGACGCGGGACGCGAGCGGCCGGCGGTGCTGTGGACGCACAACGACTCCGGCGACGGGCCGCGTCTCGTCGCGGTGGACACGCTCGGGGCGCTTCTCGGCGTCGTGGAGGTGACCGGCGCCGCCGCCTTCGACTGGGAAGACCTCGCCACCGGACCGTGTGACGGCGGCGGCAGTTGCCTCTGGATCGGGGACATCGGCAACAACCATCGCAACCGCGACACCGTGTCGATCTACAGCGTGCCGGAGCCGCGCCCGGGCGATCGCGCGACCGCGCGGGCCGTGCGCTTCTCGGTGCGCTACCCCGACCGGGCCTGGGACGCCGAGGCGCTCTTCGTGCTCCCGGGCCCGCGCCTGTACGTCGTCACGAAGGGGATCGACCACCCGGTCACCGTCTACCGCTACCCCGGCGCGCCGACGCCGGATACGCTGGTGACGCTGCAGGAGGTGCAGCGGCTCAGCGCGGGACCGGTGGCGCTGCCCGACCAGGTGACGGCCGCCGTCGCGACGCCCGACGGCCGCTGGGTCGCCGTGCGGACGTACACCGCGCTCCAGCTCTACCGCGTGGGCGGCGACGGCCGGCTCACCCCCGCCCTCGATTCGGCGGGCGTGGATCTCAGCCCCCTCGCCGAGCCGCAGGGCGAAGGTCTCGGTTACGGCGGCCACGGCCGTTTCTATCTCACCAGCGAGAGGGGACTCGACACCGTCGCGCCGCTCTCGCGCCTCCGCTGCGTGCTGCCGTGACGGCCGCGCCGCGGCGCGATCCGCATTCCCGACGCATCACCCCTTTCCCCTGATCCCACCACGGAGGACGACGATGGCGGACGTGATCGACTACGAGATCCTCGGCGGAGACCTGCAGGCGGTCGAGATCGAGCTCGACCCCGGCGAGGGCGTGCGCGCCGAGGTCGGCGCGATGCTCTACATGCAGGATGGGATCGAGATGCAGACGTCCACCGGCGGCGGCGTCTTCAAGGGGTTCAAACGGATGGTGAGCGGCTCCGGGTTCTTCATCACCACCTTCCTCAACACCGCCTCCGCGAAACGCCGCGTCAGCTTCGCCGCGCCCTACCCGGGGCGCATCGTGCCGCTCCCGATGGCCGAGTACGGCAACACGTTCATCTGCCAGAAGGACGCGTTCCTCTGCGCCGCCGCGGGCATCGACATCGACATCGCCTTCACGAAGCGCATCGGCGCGGGTCTCTTCGGCGGCGAGGGCTTCATCCTCCAGAGGCTGCACGGCGACGGGCTCGCCTTCGTCCACGCGGGCGGCACCGTCGTGCACAAGCAGCTCGCACCCGGCGAGCTGCTGCGCGTCGACACCGGCTGCCTCGTCGGCTTCGAGACCAGCGTCGACTACGACATCCAGTTCGTCGGCGGCTTCAGCAACGCCCTCTTCGGCGGCGAAGGCCTCTTCCTCGTCCGCCTCACCGGTCCCGGCCGCGTGCTGCTCCAGACGCTGCCGTTCTCGCGGCTCGCCGACCGCGTCGTCGCCGCCGCGCGCTTCCACAAGCGCGGCGAGGAGAAGGGCGTCGGCGGGATCGGCGGCGCGATCCTCGGCGGCATCCTGCAGGGGGACCGCTGAGCCGGCCGTCGCGGGCGCTCGGCGCCGCCCGCCCGGCCGCGGGCATGGACCCTGCACGGTAGAAGGTCGATGGCCGGCCATCCGGGCCGGTCGCGAGTCCGTCCAGGAGGCCGAATGCCCGAGCGCGACCGCCGCGCCAGCGACCGACGTCCCACCGGACATGCCACCGATGGATCCGCGCGCCCGCCCTACGAGCGGCGCGCGGACGACACCGGCGGCGCCACCACCGGAGCCCCGGCGGAGCGGAAAGCCGGCGGCGCGAGCGGGGGCGGCGACGGCGCGGAGACGAAGTCGTATGGCGGGCCCGAGCGCCGCTCGCCGCGCACGCGGCCATCGGAGCGACGTCGCTGGCGCCAGCTCCTCAACCGCTGGAAGGAGCCGATCATCGGCCTCACCGTCGCCGGCGCCGCCGCCCCCCTGATCCACGCCGCCCGCCCCGGACGCGGGGCCGCAGCCCCCGCGCGCCCGCTGCCCGGCCAGCGGGCGGACACCCTGAGCGGCGAGGCCACCCCCACCGCGCAGTATACCGTAGCCCAGGAATGGCGCAGAGCCGCCGAACGCCGCATGCGCGAGCTCACCATCGCCGGCGCCGTCGCCCATTACGACATCAGCCAGTCCCTCGCCCGCAAGATCTTCGACGCCGCCGTGCAGGAAGGCATCGAGCCCGACCTTGGATACGGCCTCGTGAATACGGAGAGCACGTTCCGCCACGACGCCGTCAGCAGCGTCGGCGCGCGCGGTCTCACGCAGCTCATGCCCCGCACCGCGCGGTGGATCCTCGGCACCCGCAACACGCCCGACCTCTTCGACGCCGACCTCAACCTGCGCGCCGGTTTCCGTTATCTTCGCCACCTGATCGACCGCTATCACGGGAACATCCGGCTCGCGCTTACGGCTTACAACCGCGGACCCGGCACCGTGAACCGGATCCTGGAGCGCGGGGGCGACCCCGACAACGGCTACGCCGCCCGCGTCCTCGACGAATGAGGCGTAACGTCACCACACGAGAGGAGCATCCGATGGCAGGCACGAAGCGCACGGCGAGCGCCGTCTGGGAAGGGAGTCTCATGGAGGGGAAGGGGCGCGTCCGGCCCGCCAGCGGCGCCTTCCCCGAAATCCAGGTCACCTGGGCCGCCCGCACCGGCGACGACCACGCCCGCACCAGCCCCGAGGAGCTCCTCGCCGCCGCCCACGCCGCATGCTTCTGCATGGCGCTCTCGCACGGCCTCGCCCAGGCCGGAAACGCGCCGCGTCGCCTCGAAACCGACGCCACCTGCTCCTTCCAGCCGAAGCCCGAAGGCGGCGGCTTCCGCATCGCCAGCATGGCGCTCCACGTGCGCGGTGACGTCCCCGGCCTCGACGCCGACGCCTTCCGCGAAGCGGCTCGGAACGCCGGCCGCAACTGCCCCGTCTCCGGCGCGCTTAGCGGCAACGTCGACATCAGCGTCGAAGCCGAGCTCGCCTGAATCGCCGCGCGACCGCCAGACGAGAAGAAGGGGCCGGAGCCGCGCTTTCGCCGCGGTTCCGACCCCCTTTGACTCGTCTCGGCCCTGTCTCTCGGCCCGCTAGTTGAGGAGCGGCTCGATCCGCTCCGCGAAGCTCGTGCGCGCCCGGTGCAGCCGGCTCTTCACGGTGCCCAGGTTCACGCCCGTGATCTCCGCGATCTCCTCGTAGCTCTTCCCCTCCAGCTCGCGTAGACGGAAGACGAGCTGATGATGCTCCGGCAGCTCCTTCACCGTCTCCTCCACGATCTCCTGCAGGTACCGCTTCGTGTACATGCGGTCCGGCGTCTGCGTGCTGTCCTCGAACTGCAGCGGCCGATGCTCCGGCTCCCAGTGCGTCGTCAGCTTCTGGAACAGCACCAGCGGATTCCGCGAGCGGTTCCGCAGCTCGTTCTTCGACAGGTTCGAGCAGATCGTATAGATCCACGTCGAGAACTTCTTGCTCTGGTCGAAGCAATGCAGATGCCGCGTCACCCGGATGAACGCCTCCTGCACCAGGTCCTCCGCCCGGTCACGGTCCCCCATCTTCCTCGTGATGAAGTAGACCAGCTTGTCGTGGTACCGGTCGTACAACTCCGTGAAGGCACCCGGGCGGCCCGCCAGATGCGCCGCGACCAGCTCCGAATCCGTCATCGCAGGAGGTGGAGTCCGGTCGACCGTGTTGCGCGTCGTCACCACCTTCGTAGCCATGCACTCTCCCTTTCCGGCAGCGAAGGGGGGTGTCCGTCCGCAGCGGGCACCCCCTCCACCTGAATCAGTCCCAATCGAAAAGAAGCGTCGGAAACCCGTCGCTTCTCTCTCGCCCTCGTCTCGACCCCTTACCTTCGTAATCTAACGGAAAAGCGGCCCGGATTCAAGGGCTAAGCCCCCGATTTTTCTAAGTTTCCAATACGCATTGAAACGCCTGCGGTTTCACGGTTTACGGGTTTTGTACGGGCCGCCGCGGCACCCCGATCACTCCGTCGGGATCAGCATCATGGTGAGCTGGCGGCCGTCGACGTGACGGCTGCGGGTCTCGACGCTGGCGATGTCGTCGAGGCCGGAGGCGACCTCGTCGAGCACGTCCTGACCGAGCTCGGGCCGGCGCAGCTCGCGGCGGCGGAAGCGGACGGTGACCTTGACCTTCTTGCCCTTCTTCAGGAAGCGGCGAGCGTTGCGGACCTTGAAGTCGAGATCGTGGGTGTCCGTCTTGGGGCGCAGCTTGACCTCCTTGATCTCGACGGTGTGCTGCTTCTTCTTCGCCTCCTTGGCGCGCTTCTGCTGCTCATACTGGAACTTGCCCCAGTCCATGATGCGGACGACGGGCGGGCGGGCGCGGGGGGCGACTTCGACGAGGTCGAGGCCGGCGTCGGTGGCGCGTTCGCGGGCCTGGTCGAGAGAGACGATGCCGACCTGTTCACCTTCGGCATCGATGAGGCGGATGGGGCTGATGCGGATGTCGTCGTTAACGCGGGTCCGGGGATTTGCGATGATGTCTCCTCCTCCAGGGGGAAAGCCGGCGGAACCCGGCGCGAACGGGCTCCGATGGGACCATACGTATCTACCGCGCGAGCGCTCCCCGGTTCCGGCGGAGCGGCGGAGGGGGCGTTGCCCCTCGCTACTCGACGCGGGTGTGGATGCGGATGCCGCGCTTCTCCAGCTCGGCGACGTAGCGCTCGGCGGGGACGCACCGGTCCGGCGTGCAGACGCCGCGGGCGTCGATCTCGCCGGCGGCCTGGAGCTGACCGGTGATGGCGAGGGAGAAGCCGGTGGTGCGCTCCATCGCGCTGATGCCGGTTTCCGGGTCGTGGTAGTCGAGCAGGTCGCTGACGATGCGGCGTCGCGCGCCATCGGCGGTGGTGCCGGCGACCTCGACGCGGAGGGCGACGAGGTCGTCACCGGGTGCATTGCGGAGGATCGGGTCGACGACGGCGATGAAGAGGTCGCGCGGCGCTACGCTGGCGCCGGCGACGTCGACCGGCTCCTGGGCCAGGAGGCCGATGTCCCGGATCGTGCGCATCTTCTCCGCGTGTCCGGGATAGCGGAGCGTCTTGTACTCCATCTGGGGGACGCGGCCCTCGAACGTCCAGGGCATGATGGAGAGACCGCCCGCGGTGTGGAACGCCTCGAGGGTACCGACCGGCTGCGGGAACTCGATCGGCTCGACCTCGCTGAGCGGCTCGACCTGGCGGCGCTGACCGTCGCGGACGATCCAGGAGGGCGTCGTGTAGTAGTCGAGGACCCCCTCGAGGGAGTAGACGATCTTGTATCCGAGCGGCGGCTGCGGCTCCTGCGGCAACCCGCCGACGCGGATCTTCACGCTCTCGGTGCGCGCCAGCTCGCGGATGCCCGCGGCGGCGAGAATGTTGACCATGCCGGGCGCGAGACCGCAGTCCGGGATCGCCGAAACCCCGGCCGCGCGCGCGCGCTCGTCCAGCTCCAGCTGCTCGAAGACGATCTCGGTGTTGCCGCCGAGGTCGCAGTAGTGAGCGCCGGCGTCGATCGCGAGGCGCGTGATGTCGAGGTTGAAGTAGTAGGGCAGCGCGTTCATGCACGCGTCCGCGCCCTGCAGTGCGCGCCGCACGGCGTCGGCGTCCTGTGCATCGAGCGTGACCAGGTCGAGGCGCGGGTCGCCGCGAAATCGCTCCAGGAACGGCGGCAGGTCATGGGTCCGCTGGTCGGCCACCCGGACGCGCTCGGCGCCCGTGTGCTGGAGGAGGTCGTACGCGCAGGCGGAGCCCTGGAGCCCCGCGCCGAGGACCACGAATTTCATGCGGCGGGCGTCTCCCGTCAGTCGTTGTCGAGCGCCGTCAGCAGCGACGTCGTCTTCTGGCGCAGCACGTAGCACGCGCGGCGCACGTGCTGCGCGTCGTCGTATGCGGTGGGGTCGTCGAACTCCTGCAGCGCGTCGCGCGCATCGCGGCGGATGTCCTCCACGTCGTCGCGGGACTGCACCGCGTCGACGAGAGAATCGAGGACATTGTGGAACCGTATCGCGTGGCGGGAGAGCACGTTGCGGTCCATGCGCTCGTTGCGGTCGAGCGCGCCGTAGGCGTCGACCGCGCGCCGGGCATCCTCACGGACGTCGGCGAGTCGATCATCGGGCATTCGTCGTTCCTCCATCCGGTGCACGGGAGCGGCGGGCCGGCCGCCGCCGATCGCAGATGGGGAGAGTGACACGCGGGCAGAGGCGTGTCAACACGGCCAGGAGGACCGCGCCGGGGCCCCGCGCGCGGTGTCGGCTCCGGTCGTGTCGGGCCGCGTCGTGTCCGGCGGCGTGGGACGCGCACGCGTCGTGTCCGGCGGCGGCGGGCGCGCGCGCGCCGTGTCCGGCGGCGGGGCACGGCGGATCGAGTCGAGGCGCGCGCTGTCGCGCCGCGCGCGCGGCGCGGTGTCCGGGAGCGGCATCGACGGCGCCGGTGCCCGCGGCAACGCGCTGTCGGCCCGCGGGTTGCGCGCCCGGTCGGCCGTGTCCCGCCCGGCGCCGAAGATCCGTCGTCTGAAGCGCTCCCACCAACCATCCTCGGCGGTGTCGGCTCCGAGCGTGTCGCCGTAGACGCCGAGCGTGTCGCCGTAGGCGCCGAAGGTGTCGCCGTAGGCGTAGCCGGGCCCGGTGCAGGTGGTGGAGAGCGGCGTGGTGCCACGGACGAAGTACTCCTCGTGCACGGGGCCGTACGCCGGGCAGCCCTCGCCGACGACATCGCCCAGCGTGTCCACGGCGAGCGTCGTCACGCCGGGCGGCGGCGACCACGTGCTGCCGCCGGCGCCGATGCGGCGCATCACGCGGCCCCACACGGGCGCCGCGAGGGCGCCGCCCGTGGCACCGGGGACGATGGTGGCGGGGTCGTCGAGTCCGATCCAGATGCCGGCGACGAGGCGCGGCGTGTAGCCGACGAACCAGGCGTCGGTGCCGTCGTTCGTGGTGCCGGTCTTCCCCGCCGCGGCGCCGCGGTAGCCGGTCGCGCGGACGGCGGTGGCGGTACCGCGGTCGACGACGTCCTGCAGCATCGTAGTGAGGACGAACGCCACGGCGGGGTCGAGCACCGGATCGCGGCGCACCGGCTCCTGCCAGACGAGGCTGCCGTCGGGCCCCTCGACGCGGTCGACGAAGCGCGGCTCGGGGCGGTCGCCGAGGCTCGCGAACGCGGCGTAGGCGGCGACGAGCTGCAGGAGCGGCACGCCGATCGAGCCGAGCGCAACGGAGGGGTAGGGCGGCAGCCGCTCGTCGATGCCGAGCGAATGGGCGGTGCCGATGACGTCCTCCAACCCCACGCGCTCGGCGATGCGCACGGTGGCGACGTTCTTCGAGTGCACGAGCGCCTCGCGCATAGGGATGCGGCCGGAATACACGTTCCCGTAGTTCCTGGGCGCCCAGACGCTGTTGCCCACGCGCAGGCTCAGGGGCGTGTCCTCGACAGCGAGCGTGGGGGGGTAGCCGCGCGCGAGCGCGGCGGCGTAGACGAACGGCTTGAAAGCGCTGCCCACCTGCCGCCGCGCCTGCAGCGCGCGGTCGTATTCGGACTGGTCGAAGTCGCGGCCGCCGACGAGCGCGAGGACGCCGCCGTCGCCGGCGTCCAGGACGACGATCGAGCCCTGCAGGTACGGCGTTGAGCCGGAGCCGACGCTGTCCGCATCGGCATCGTAGCGGGCGTGCGCGTATCGTCCGTAGCGGCCTGCCTCGATCGCGTCCAGCTGCCGCTTCAGCTCCTGCTCTGCAACGCGCTGGATGTCCAGGTCGAGCGTCGTGTGGATGCGGTAGCCGCCGGTGTAGAGCGCGTCGCCGAACCGATCCTCGAGCCGCTGGCGCACGGCGTCCATGAAATACGGCGCCGCTTCTTCCCGCGCCGTGCGGCGGCGCGCCAGCTTGAGGTCCTCGTCGCGCGCGGCGCGGGCGCGCTCCCGCGAAATCATCCCCTGCGACGCCATCTTCTGCAGCACGAGGTCGCGCCGCTCGCGCGCGCCGTCCGGGTTGCGGCGCGGGTTGTACCTCGCCGGCGCCACCGGCAACGCCGCCAGCAGCGCCGCCTGCGCGAGCGTGAGCTGCGACGCGGGCTCGCCGAAGTACGCCTCCGCCGCCGCCTCGATCCCCCACGCCCCCGCGCCGAAGTAGATCTGGTTCAGGTACATCCCGAGGATCTCGCGCTTGTCGTAGCGATCCTCGATCTGCTGCGCGACGCGCATCTCGCCCAGCTTGCGCCAGATCGTGCGCTGCGACGCCGGCAGCTTCTCGGGAAAGACGTTGCGCGCGAGCTGCATCGTGATCGTGCTGAAGCCCTGCTCGACGCCACCCGCCTTCAGGTTCGCGAGGATCGCGCCCGGCACCCGGCGCCAGTCGACGCCGTGATGCTGCCAGAAGCGCTGATCCTCGATGGCGACGAACGCCTGCGACACGTACCGGGGCAGCGAGTCGAGCGGCACCACGACGCGCTCGATCCTGTACAGCTTGCCCACCTCGCGGTCCTTCCGGTCGAGCACCACCGACGCCTGGTCGGGAACGTAGCCCGCCAGAGATCCCACGTCCGGACAGCCCCGCAGGCCGCAGCGGAACCAGAGGAAGGCGGCCGCCGCCAGCAGCAGGACCACCAGCAGCAGAACGGCCTTCAGCATGCCGGATCGTGTGACGCGCATCGCCCTTCCCGGTCGGCGTTCGGTGTGAGCCTCCTCCGCGCTCGGAAGGGGCAAGTCCGGGGCCACGCCGGCCGCCTCCGCGCCGCACCCGATCCGGCGCCGGCGCACCGCCCGCGCCTCGCTTTCCGCCCCCTCGGCCGCCGGCGGCCGCCGCGCCGGGAGCGCCGGTTGACCGCGCGACGCAGCGCGGGGTATCATGGCTCGAACGAGCGTTCGAACCGGGAGACGCCATGGCGCGGATGAGTGAAGACGAGCTGAAGCGGAAGGTGCAGGACGGTTACGTCCTCGAGTCGCCGGACGAGATGACCGAGGGCTACCGTGCGGCGCTGATGGTCCAGCTCATGGTGCAGGGGGACACCGAATTGATGAGCGCGCCGGCGTACTGGGGCGCCGCGCAGGACGCGCCCTCGACGAACACGATGGTGTCGGCGGTCGCGATCATCCAGGACGAGATGGCGCACGCGAACATCGCGTATCGCATCCTGGAGGACATGGGCGTCGACAAGGAGTGGCTGGTGTACGGCCGCGAACCGCACGAGTTCAAGCACCCCTACGGTTTCGACCAGCCGCTGGAGAACTGGGCGGAGCTGGTGGTGGCGAACGGCTTCTTCGACCGCGCCGGGATCACGCTGCTCTCGGACGTCTACCGCAACACGAGCTACGGTCCACTGAAGCGGGCGCTCGTGAAGGTGGACCTGGAGGAGACGTTCCACCTCCGCCACGGCGAGGTGTGGATGAAGCGCCTGTGCCAGGCGGGCGGGGAGGCGAAGGAGCGCGTGCAGCGGGCGGTCGACTGGATGTTCCCGATGACGGTCGAGTGGTTCGGCCTGCCGGACGCGATGAAGCGCCACAGCGGCCAGCTCGAGTACCGGCTGAAGGGAATGACGAACGACGAGCTGCGCCAGGCGTGGCTCTCGGCGACCGTGCCGCTCTGCGAGTCGCTCGACCTGCGCGCGCCCGCGCACCACGACGCCGCGACCGACGCCTACGTGCTCGACTTCCCCTTTCCCTGCGAATACGACGCGGCGTCCAAGCGGTGGGACTTCGAGGGCGGCGAGATCACGTGGGACCAGGTGTTCGAGCGCTGGAAGCGGCGCGGCCCGATGAACGAGAGCTACGTCGAGTCCGTGCGGCGCAGCCACGGCTCCGTGCGCGAGCTGATGCAGGCGGTCGCGTGAAGCTGCCGGTGCTGCCGACGACGCCGGCCGAGCGCATCCGCCGCGCGGCGCGGGACACGCGGCGGGGCGGCGTCCTGGCCGCAGACGGCGGCTGGTCCGCCGGTGGCGAGGGGGAAGACGCCGCGCGCGCGGCGTCGGGCGCGTCCGGCGAAGCGTCCGCGGGCGCCGCTCCGGTCGCCGTCGCCTATCCGGCGACGCCGCTGTGGAACGCATTGCGCGACGTGATGGACCCGGAGCTGCCGGTGAGCGTGGTGGACCTGGGCCTGATCGTGGACGTGCGGCGGCGCGAAGGCACGGTCGAGGTGGACCTCACCTACACGGCGATGGCGTGCCCTTGCGCGGCCTTCATCCGCGACGACGTGCGGGAGCGGCTGCTGCGTGAGCCGGACGTGGAGAGGGTCGAGGTGAACGAGGTGTGGGAGCCCGCGTGGACGACGGCGCGGATCAGCGTCGCGGGCCGCGCATCGCTGCGG
The DNA here is from genome assembly GCA_963816355.1 of uncultured Gemmatimonadales bacterium. Lineage (GTDB taxonomy): Bacteria > Gemmatimonadota > Gemmatimonadetes > Longimicrobiales > RSA9 > CAWFKH01. The sequence goes on from CAWFKH010000001.1 coordinate 169,570, forward strand.
CGCTGCGGCGTCGCGGCATGAGCCGGCTCCGAGCCGGGCGGAGAGGAACGCACATGGTCTACGAGGTCTTCGCGCGCAAGAACCGGGGCGAGCCGCTGCGCCACATCGGCAATCTGAACGCCCCCGACGACGCGCTCGCGAAAGTGTACGCGTACAACACGTACGACGAGGAGCGCTGGTTCGACATGTGGGTCGTCGCCCGAGATCGGCTGGTCGAGGTCTTCAACGCCGACCGCCTCGAGGAGGTCGGCTGATGTCCACCGCCGCGAACGAGCTGCTGCCCGAGCCGGTCCGCGCCGACGTCCGCGACCTGCTCCTCGTGCTCGCCGACAGCAAGCGCGTCCTCGGCATGCGCTACGCCGGCTGGATCCTCGGCGCGCCGGAGCTGGAGGCGGGGATCGCGTTCGCCTCCATGGCGCAGGACGAGTGGGGCCACGCCCGCCAGCTCTACGCGCTGCTCCGCGACTTCGGCGAGGAGGCCGACCGGCTCGAGCACGGCCGCGAGGCGGAGGAGTACGTCAGCACCGAGGCGCTCGCCCGCGAGCCCGCGGACTGGCCCGCGGCCGTCGCCGTGAACGCGCTCGTCGATGTCGCGCTGACCGTGCAGTTCGAGGCGCTCGCTGACTGCTGCTACCCGCCCCTGCGGCAGCGCGTCGAGAAGCTCCTCGACGAGGAGCGCTTCCACTCCGCGCACGGCGCCGCGTGGGTGCGCCGCCTGGCGGGAGGCGGCGAGGCGGCGAGCGTCGCGATGAGGACCGCCGCCGCGTGCACGCTGCCCGCCGTGCTGCGGTGGTTCGGGCCGGACTCCGAGCGCGCCGCGCGGCTGCGCGAGCACGGCGTGGCCGACGCCGCCGGAAGCGAGCTGCGCGCGCGCTACCTGCGGCGCGTGGGCGCACTCCTGGAGACGCTGGGCCTCGTTGGCACGCCCCCCGCCCCGGATTTCGACGACTTCGACGAGGCGCGGCGACAGCCGCCGGGCGCCACGCCCGACGCCGCGACGGTCGCGCGCATCCGCGGCGACCGCAACCGCGTCTTCCTGATGGACTGACGCATGGCGGACCGCAGCGAGGGCCACGCCGACTCCGCCGCCCGTCGCGCCGCCGACGACGCCGCCGCGGCGGCGCCGCGCAGGCAGCGCATCGGCCCTTCCGCCGCCGATTTCGGCCTGCCCGTCGCGCCGCAGTGCCCTTTCTGCGACGGCGCGCAAACCGAGCTGCACGCGCCGTTCGGGCCACAGCTCTCCGTGGCGACCTACTGGTGCCGCGCCTGCCATACCGCGTTCGAGTGGATCAAGTGGTCCCCGTGATCTCCGCGACGAACCACGCGACAGTCTCCGGCAGGCCTTCCCTCAGCGGGCGCGGATCGTAGCCGATCTCGCGGCGCGACGTCTCCCAGGAGTGGAGCCAGCGCAGGCCGGCCGTGGTGTCGATGCTCTCGCGCGAGAGCGAGGATCTCCACCCGGTCAGACGCGCGAGGCGGTCCATGGTACGCGCGCCGAGCCGCGCCATGGACGTGGGAAGCCGCAGGCGCGGGAGCCGCTTCCCCGCGAGCGCCGCGATGCGGCTCGCGTATTCGTTCACCGTCGACGGCTCTCCCCCCAGCACGTACGTCTCGCCCACGCGGCCCGCCTCGCCGAGGCGGAGGAGGCCATCGGCGACGTCCTCGACGTGGACGTAGGAGAACGTGGCGGGATCGGCGAGCAGCCCGGGCAGGCGCCCCTTCAACAGGTCCCGGATGAAGCGGGCGCCCGGTCCGTGGTCGCCCGGGCCGTAGACGTAGGAGGGGCAAGCGATCACGAGCGGAAGGCCGGTCCCCTGCGCCTGCCGCGCGAGCTCGTGCGCGAGCGTCTTCGTGCGCTCGTAGGCGGAGCGGAACCGGCGGTCGCTCCGCGAGCCGGCGTCGCCGATCCCCTCGCCTACCGGGCCGAGTGCGACGGTGGTGGAGACGTAGACGGCGCGCGGCGTGCCGGCGTCCTCGAGCGCCGCGAGGACGGCGCGCGTGCCCTCGACGTTGGTGCGCTCGAGCGCGGCCGCATCGACGGCCGGGCCGAGGTCGTACAGCCCGGCGACGTGGTAGGCGAGGTCGACGTCATTCAGCGCGAGCGTGACGGTGTCGCGCTCGAGGAGGTCGCCGCGCACGATGTCGGCGCCGAGCGCCTCGAGTGCGGAGGCATCCGAGCCGGGACGGACGAGGCAGCGGAGCCGGTCGCCGCGCGCGGCGAGGCGGCGGGCGAGGCGCGAGCCGATGAAGCCGGTCGCGCCGGTCAGGAAAACGCCGCGCCGGTCGCTCAATCGGGGGCGGCGTACCAGCCGATCTCGATCGGGCGGTCGTCGCCGAGGCCGTCTTCGGCCGAAACGACGACGTCGAGCTCGCCGAAGGTGTCGAGGCGCTCCTGGGTGGGACGCCCGCCCGTGGTCGCGAAATCGCGGATGGTGACGACGCGCTCGTCGCCGTCGGGCGCGATGACGCGGAGGGGGCGGCCTTTCCTGAGGGCGGACATCCGGGGGCTGCCCTCGACCACCTTGAGGCGGAGGAGCATGCCGCGCAGGGGTACCGCGACGGCGTCCGAGACGCGGAATCGCGGGCGGTCGCCCGCGTCGTTCTGGCTGGCTGCTGCCATGGGTCTCCGGTTGAGGCTGGGGTCCGGAGCGAGCCGGGTGGATGCGTAGCGGCGCAGCGTACCATATCCTTGGGCGAGCGTCAATCGTGGTCCGGCCCGTGTCGGCCGGCGAACTCGATCCCCGAAAGAGAATCGATGGCGACGGATCCGCTGGGAATGGAGCCGGAGCGTATGCGGAAGCTGGGCTACCGCGTGGTGGACCGGCTGGTGGAGCGCTTGGCCGGGCTCGGCGACGAACCGACGTGGCGCTGGCGCGGCCGCAAGGCGTTGGCGGCGGACCTCCACGCGGCGCTCGGGGCGGGCCCTCCCGCTCGGGCGACCGACCCGGACGCGCTCCTGGATCTGCTCTTCGAGCGCGTCATGCCCTACGCGTCGCGCGTCGATCACCCCCGCTTCTTCGGCTACGTCCCCGGCTCGCCGACGTGGCCCGGAATCCTCGGCGACGCGCTCGCCGCCGGCTACAACGTCTTCGCCGGCACGTCGCAGGCCTCCTCCGGGCCGGGCACGCTCGAGCTCGAGGTGCTCGACTGGTTCCGCGAGTGGATCGGCTATCCGGCGACCGCGGAAGGCCTCCTCACCACCGGCGGCTCCGCCGCGAACCTCGGCGCGCTCGTCTGCGCCCGCGAGGCGCACGTCGCGCGGGACGGTGACGACGCGGCAGCCGAGCGCTTCGTCCTCTACGCCTCCGACCAGACGCACTCGTCCCTGATCCGCGCGGCCCGTATCGTGGGCGTGCCGGCGGCGCGCATGCGCACGGTCCCCACGAACGAAGGCCTGCGGCTGGACGTCGGAGCGCTGCAGGCCGCCGTGGAGGCGGACGCGGCGCGCGGGCTGCGGCCGTGGCTCGTCGCCGCGAACGGCGGCACGACGAGCACCGGCGCGGTCGATCCGCTGCCGGAGCTGGTCCCGCTCTGCGCCCGCCTGGGTCTGTGGCTTCACGTGGACGCGGCGTACGGCGGCTTCGCGGTCCTCACGGCCCGCGGCCGCGAGGCGCTCCGCGGCATCGAGCGCGCCGACTCCGTCGTGCTCGACCCGCACAAATGGCTCTACCAGCCGTTCGAGACCGGCTGCCTGCTGGTGCGCGAAGGGCGGCTCCTCTCGGATGCGTTCCACATCATGCCGGACTACCTGCAGGACACCGCGGTCTCCGGTGGCGAGGTGAACTTCGCCGACCGCGGTCTGCAGCTCACCCGCATGGCGCGCGGCATCAAGGTGTGGCTGTCGCTGCACACGTTCGGTGTGCCCGCCTTCGCGGAGGCCGTCGAGCGCTCCCTCGACCTCGCGGCCCACGCCGCCGCGTGCATCGAGGCGCGTCCCGAGCTCGAGATGCTCTCGCCGCAGCAGCTCGGCATCGTCTGCTTCCGCCGCCATCCGGCCGGCACGGACGACGAGGCCGAGCTCGAGCGCATCAACGCGGCGCTGGTCCGCGGCCTCGCCGCGAGCGGCCTCGGTCTGGTGTCCTCTACGCGCCTGCGCGGGCGCTACGCGCTGCGCGTGTGCGCCCTCAACCACGGCTCGACCCGTGAGGATGTCGAGCGCGTGATCGCATGGCTCGCCGAAGCGGCGTTGGATGAGGGCGAAAACGGCCGCAACGCGCACGAGGCCGCGGGGTAGTCAGTCGCGACGGGTCTCACGACAGCGAGGACGAACGGCGATGGCGGAAGTGAGTTGTTCCCGGTGCGGCAAGACCGCGCCCGGCCTGGAGCGGGCGCCGCTCCGCAACGAGCTGGGCGAGCGGGTGCTGCAGTCGATCTGCGCCGCCTGCTGGGGCGAGTGGCTGCGCTACCAGACGGCCTTGATCAACCACCACGGGCTCGACGTGCGCGAGAAGGAAGCGCGCCAGTTCCTCACCACGAACATGGAGGCGTACCTCTTCCGCACCGGCGAGGCGCAGTCGATCGACACCTCGAAGCAGGGCGACATCAGCTGGTGACCGTCGCGCCCGCCTCCTCCTCCTCGAACCGCTCCTCCCACCCGAGCGACGCGGCGACCAGCAGCGCGCCGAGCGTGATCGAGACATCCGCCACGTTGAAGATCGGAAAGAGGAAGACGCCCAGATCGATCGGGCCGATGAAGTCGACGACGCCGCGCGTCCAGCGCACCCGGTCCACGAGGTTGCCCGCCGCGCCGCCGGCGACCAGCGCGATGCCCGCGAGGCGGTACGGATCTCCCGGTCGCGCGCGGATGTAGAGCCAGCCGAGACCCACGAGCACGCCCGCGCTCATCACCAGCAGCGCGCCGCCCCCGATGCCGCCCAGCTGGATGCCGAACGCGATGCCGGTGTTGAACGCGAGCGTGAGCGGAACGACGCCGTGCAGCATGTGCAGGGTCTCCCCCGGCACCAGCCCCTGCAGCGCCCATCGCTTCGTGACGATGTCGATGAAAAAGGTGGCGAGCGCCAACGTGACCGTCCGCACGTGTCGTCCTAACGGCATTGTCCCCTCGCGTCGATGGGCCGGTCTCGAAGATACACCGGCCGGGTCGGCCATGCTCCACGCGCTCCCGCGGCTGCGCACGCGCCATGCATGGATCGCCCGGTGCGGTGGCCGGCATGGCACTCCATTCGACCCGACGAGAGGACGATGAGCGGCGAACACCCTACGTTCGTGGAGATCCACAACCACCTGCTGCCCGGCGTGGACGACGGCTCGCGCTCTCTGGAGGAGTCGCTGCGCCACCTCCGCTCGCTCTTCGACGACGGCGTCCGCCGCCTCGCCTTCTCTCCCCACCTCTTCGGCTGGATCGCCGGCGAGCATGGCGGGGTCGACGGGCGCATCTCGGAACTGCGTCGCGCGTTCGAGCAGGTGCGCCGCGCCGTTTGCGACGAGAGCGGCGTGCCCGCCCTGACACTCGGACAGGAGGTGCTCCTGCGGTCCGCCGCGCTCGCGCGGCGCGTGGCCCGCGCTCCCGACGTCGGCTACGCCGGCACCGCCTATGTCCTCCTCGAGTTCGGCTTCGACCTGCCGACCGACTGCGTCGCGATCGTGCGCGAAGTGCTCGACGCCGGCCGCCGGCCGATCGTCGCGCATCCCGAGCGCTACCGGCGCGACGGCGAGCGTGTCGACGTCGACGAGGTCGCGGCGTGGAAGGAGGCGGGCGCCCTCCTGCAGGTCAACGCAGGCAGCCTCGCGGGCAAATACGCGCCGGACATCGAGCGCCTCGCCTGGCGCCTCGTCCACCACGGCCTCGCCGACATCGTGGGCTCGGACAATCACGCCGACTCGCGGCCGCAGTCGCCGCTCGAAGCACACCGGCTGCTTCACTCCGCCGCCGGCGAGAGCCTCGCTCGCTTGCTGCTTCATGAGAACCCCGGGCGGGTCCTCGACGACCTCGATCCGCGCCCCGTCCCCGCCGCGCCGGACGCGATCCCGGCGCGCGCCGCGGCGACGGACGAGGAGCGGCGACGGCGCGCCACGGCCAGAGGTTAGGCCGCCTCTCGATCGCACGGCCGGCCCCGGTGCCGGATCCCCCCGCGCCGCTGGGTATGGCGGTGCCGCCCACTTGCGCGCAATAATGTCGTCGCGGACTGCTCTCCCGCCGACGCCGCCGGCCGTACGGTGGCCGACCTCCTTCAGCCGATGCCGGCCCACGCGCCGTCGCGCGCCCCGACCCAACGCCATGGAGGCGATGATGAGGTCCCGGAGTTGGATGCCGTTCGTACTGTCACTCGCGCTCGCCGGCTGCGGCGGCGCCCCCGGCGACGCCGATGATTCGGGTGTGCAGGCGGACTCGGTCGCCATGGCCCGCGCCGCGCTCACGCCGGCCACCTTCGATACGATAAGCTGGAAGACGCCCCAGGAGGCGGACGACCGCGGCGCCACCGTCTTCGCCTACAGTTGCCGCAAGTGTCACGGCGTGGGCGGCCGTGGCGACGGCGGCTTCGTGCTCCGCGGCGACACGCTCCGCCCGCCGTCCTTCCTCGCCCCTGACTGGCGCTTCGCGACCGACCGGCAGGGGCTGCGCGCCTACATTTTCGCCGGCAACACGAAGGGCATGCCGCACTGGGGCCTGGTCGGGCTCAAGCCGCGCGACGTCGACGCCGTCGCTGCCTACATCCAGGACGTGCTGCGACAGGGAAGCTGAGCGGCCGCGCGCCGCTTCTTCCCACGTTTCGATTGTTCGGCGGACGGCCCTCGGGCGAGGGACGTCCGGGCAGGGTTCCCCCCTTCCAGCGAGGTACACATGCGCTTCTCCCCGAGCGTTATGACCGCGGCTCTCACACTCCCGCTCGTCTTCGTCGCGTGCCAGCCGCAGCCGGCGGATCAGATGGCCGGCACCGACTCGACTGCGGCGGCGATGCCGGCGAACGACGCCGACGCGACCGCGGCGATCGACAGCCTCCGCAGCATGGTGCAGAGGGCCTACAATCAGGGCGATCGAGCGCTGCTCGCGAGCGCGTACGCGGACGACGCGATCGAGATCGGCCCCGATGGCAGCATCGCCCACGGCGGCCAGGCGATGGCCGACGCCGCCATGGCGGACACCACGATGCGCGTAAGCGACCTCAAGATCTCACCCGACGAAGGCGGTACGACGGTCGTCGGCGACGTCGCCTACGAGAGCGGCACGTTCACGGAGACGGTCACGCCGGCCGCGGCGGGAGCCAAGCCGATGCAGGTGAGCGGCCGCTATCTGGTGGTCCTGCGCCGGCAGCCCGACGGGAGCTGGAAGATCGCGCGGGACGCGGACGTGATGAGCGCCCCGCCCGCGGGCGCCAGCGGATCCGGCAGCGACTGACGCCTCAAGGCAGCTCCTCGACGCCGGTCGCGACCGCGCCGGCGTCGGGGACCCCCCGGTAGCGGACGCGCAGCCGGACGGCGCCGTCCCGCCAGCGCTCGAGTTGCGCCGTGCTCGCCCGCCGCTTCCCCACCGTGAAGAGATAGCCGCGCCCGACCTCGTCCACGACGCGGATCCGGTCCTCCTGCACGATCGTGATGCGGCCGCTCACCACGGCCTCGCCCTCGCCGTCCATGCCTCTCTCGCCCTCGCCGCTCATGCTTCCCACCCTTCGCCGTCCATGCTTACCACGCCCTCGCCGCTCACGCTTCCCCGCTCCTCGTCCAGACGGGCGTTCACCCACGTGTCCGCCGGCGTGTCCGCCGATCGGCGCCCCTCGTGCGTGATCAGCAGCCGCATTGCAAGGCTTCCCGCGACCGCGAGCCCGGCGGCGAGCAGGGTGCCACGCGAGCGACGTCGCCCACGGCCGAACCCCTCGACGGCCCGGACGGCGAGCGGCGCGGCGACCCCGGCGGCGAAGGTGAGCCAGCGCGCCGCGCGCAGGGTGGGCGGCTCGTGCCGGGCGGATGGCAGGGCGCTCCTGGCACGCGCGCGGTCGGCGATGGCGAGGCCCAGCTCCGCCGAGAGCGCGATCGCCTCGGCGCGCGCCAGGCGGCGCTCCGCCTTGCCCGCGGCCTCGCCGCCCGCGCGCACGGCGCCCGACACGGCGGAGAGACCGCTCGATACCGCGGAGGCGACGAAGAGCGGGGAGAGCAGCGAAGCGCGCCGGTTCCACGTCGGAACGCTCGTCGAGGAGAGCAGCACTCCGGTGTAGCTGCCGACGAAGAGGCCGAGCGGGACGCCGGCCACGTGCAGCAGCCGCCCCACCACGCCGCGCGACCAGCCAGCGAACGGCCAAACTCCGCCATCCTCGGCGAGCTGGAGCGCCGCGCCCGTGCCCGCGACGCCGCCGAACGCGGCGAGACCCCAGGCCCCGAGACTCATCGCGGAGCTCGGGCGGATCACGCGCAGCATGTTCAGGAAACGCTCCGGCCTGCCGAGATCCGCCACGAGCAACGCGGAACCGAGCGCCGTGCTCCCGGCGCTGATGTAGCGCGCCGCGCGGACGACGTCCCGATCGCCGCTGCCGGCCACGTCCTCGAGCGCCGCCGCCAGCCACGCCCCGCCCGCGATGCCGCCGAGCCAGAAGTAGACCGGGATGTACTGCATTTCCCACGGCGGCTTGCTGACGGGCGGGACGCCGCTCGGCGAACGGTCGCGGTCGAGCCCGCCACGTGAGCGCCGGCGGCGGGCGACGGCGCCGCCGACCTCGGTGCCCGCGCCGCCGACCTCGGTGCCCGCGCCGCCGACCTCGGTGCCCTCGCCGGCCGTCACGACCGCTCTCCGCTGAGGTACGCCAGCGCGCCCGCCACGCCGAGCGCCGCGGCGGTGAGCAGGCCGCGGGCGAGGCCCGGGGCCGTGCTCTCGGAGGGCCGCTTCGGCGACGGAGGGAGGTTGTAGACCTCCGGCCGATCGATCAGGAGGAAGAACGAGTTGAGGCCGCCGAGTGCGCTCGTGTCGCACTGGTCCTCGAGCGGTCCGCCGGAGCCGTAGAGGTAGGCCGGCACGCCGCGCGAGCGCAGATGGCGGACGCGCTCGTGCGCCGTCTGCAGCAGATCCTCGATGCGGCCGAAGCGGATCGAGTCGGTGGGGCAGCTCTTCGCGCACGCCGGCTCCAGCCCGTCCTTCATGCGGTCGTAGCAGAGCGTGCACTTGTGCGCTTTGCCATCGCCTTCGCGGTCGATGGCGACGACGCCGAACGGACACGCCGGGACGCAGTAGCCGCACCCGTTGCATACGTCCTGCTGCACGTAGACCGTGTCGAACTCGGTCCGGATCAGCGAGCCGGTCGGGCACGCCTCCAGACACGGCGCGTGCACGCAGTGCTTGCACACGTCCGACATGAAGATCCACCGGTTGCCCGGCTGCGCCCACTGCTCGCTCGTCGTCAGATTGCCCCACGGCTCGAACGCGGCCGGCAGGTTCGCCGCCGCCGCCATCGCCGCCGCCCCACCCTCGCCCGCGTCTGCACCCCCCGCCGTCGCGCCGCTCGGAGAACTCGCGCCGCTCGGAGAACTCGCGCCGCCCGGAGAAGCCGCGTCGCCCGGTGCCAGCACCGCTTCCGGCACCGTCACCTCGGGCACGCCAGCGAAGCGATCGCGGTCGAACTGCTCGATGAAGTAGACGTGGCGCCACGTGCTCGCGCCGAGCCCGCCGGTGTTGTCGTACGAATGCCCGGAGAGCGCGAAGCCGTCCGCCGGCAGCTGGTTCCACTGCTTGCACGCCACCTCGCACGCCTTGCACCCAATGCAGAGCGTCGTATCGGTGAAGAACCCGTACGCCACCCCCGCCTCGATCGTCGTCCCCGCCGTCCGCTCCGCCTCGTCCCGCCACCGCTCTTCCATGCACCCTCCTGCAGACCCCGGACCCCAGACCCCAGACCCCAGACCCCAGACCCGCGAAGGTCCGCCCCGGCGGACCGAGCCCCCAGACCCCCGAACCCCAGCCCCCCCCAGACCCCACATTCCAGACCCCAGACCCCTCTCCACCACCCGCACCTGTCCTCACCCACCCCCGCCCACGCGCCCACACCTCAGATCACACGTCAAGGTCTTCCCCTCGTGGATCGTCACGTTCGGCTCTCCCACGAGCGCGACGAGGTCGTTCGCCGAAGCGCCCCGCGCGATGCCGCCGTAGCCGAAGTGCCACGGAAACCCCACCTGGTGCACGACGCGGCCGTCGATGCGGAGCGGCCGCAGCCGCCGCGTCACCAGCACGCGCGCCTCCGCCTCGCCGCGCGCGGTGCGCAGCGTGACCCAGCCGCCGTGCTCGACGCCCTTCTCGGCGGCGAGCTCCGGGCTGATCTCGACGAACGCCCCCGGCTGCAGTTCGGCGAGCCACGTGTTCCAGCGGGTCATCCCACCGCCGGTGTGGTGCTCGGTGAGGCGGTACGTGGTGAGGACGTAGGGGAACTCCGGGTTCGCCACGCCGTTGTACGGGTTCCCCTCGACGTGCCACGTCTTCGCCGCGGGATTGCGGTCACGGCCGCCGTAGATCGGATTGTGGACCGGCGACTCCCACGGCTCGTAGTGCGTCGGGAGCGGCCCGTCCTTCAGGCCGAACGGGAAGAAGAGCCACGCCTTCCCCCAGGACTTGAGGATGAAGGGCGAGTCGCCGCCCAGCCGCTCCATGCCCTCCGCGTCCGGCCGAGTCGGCGTGTCCGGCGCCTTCTCCTCGGGGAAATCGGGCTGGTCCTTGCCGCTCCAGCGCTCCCGCTTCGCGTCCCACCAGACGTATCGCTTGCGCTCCGACCACGGCTCCCCCGCCGGGTCGGCCGAGCAGCGGTTGTAGAGCATGCGGACGTTGTTCGGCCACGAGAACCCCCAGTTGGGCGCGATGTAGCCGTCGCCCGGGTCGCGGGAGCGAGCGCGGTTGCGGCCGGGATGCAGGCCGCAGTAGATCCAGCAGCCCGACGCGGTCGAGCCGTCCGCCTCCAGCTCCTTGTAGCCGGAGAGCTGCTCGCGGCCGGACCACTCCCGCGCCCAGCGGTAGCCGCTGATCTCGCGCACGACATGGTCGATCGACGGCTCGCCGTCATCCGTTTCCGGGTAGTCCCACGTGAGCGCGCGGATCGGCTCGTCGCGGGCGTCGTCGCCGTCCGCGTACAGCGCCCGCACACGCTTGAAGAGCTGGTGCATGAACCACGTCTCGGAGCGGCAGTCGCTCGGCGGCTGCACGGCGCGGTCGTGGAACTGGATGAGGCGCTGCGTGTTCGTGAAGGAGCCGTCCTTCTCCGGCACCGTCGCCGCCGGCAGCAGGAACACCTCCGTTCCGATCTCCTCCGGCCGCACCGCGCCGTCGCGCACTTCCGGCGAGTCCTTCCAGAAGGTCGCGCTCTCGATCTCGAAGATGTCGCGCACGACGAGCCACTTCAGACGAGCGAGCCCGGCGCGCTGGAAGCGCGCGTTCTGGCCGCCGACCGCCGGATTCTGGCCCATCAGGAACAGCCCCTCCATGCCGCCGTCGTGCATCTTCACGAACATCGGCATGTGCGAGTGGTCGCCGGTGATGCGCGGCAGCAGGCCGTAGCCGAAATCGTTCTCCGCCGTCGCGCTCTCGCCGAACCACGCTTTCAGCAGCGAAACCAGGTAGCTGCGCGCGTTCGCCCACAGGCCGCCCTTGCCCCCCTCGTTCCACACGTACGTCTCCAGGTCCGCGTCGATCGGCGAGTTCGCGGGCGCGTGGAGGTAGCCGGGCAGCAGGTCGTACAGCGTCGGGATGTCGGTCGACCCCTGGATCGTGGCGTGCCCGCGCAACGCCTGGATCCCCCCGCCGGGACGCCCAATGTTGCCCAGCAGTAGCTGCAGGATCGCCGCGCTCGCGATGATCTGCGGCCCCGTCGTGTGCTGGGTCCAGCCGACGGCGTAGCAGATCGCGCTCGTGCGCTCCCGTCCCGAGTTGCGCAGCAGCGCCTCCGCGAGCGCAACGAAGCGCCCGCGCGGTACGCCGCACGTCCGCTCGACCGTCTCCGGCGTATACTCGTCGAAGTGGCGCTTCAACACCTGAAGCACGCAGCGCGGGTGCTCGAGCGTGGGGTCGGAGCGCGGCACACCGCCCTCGGTCTCGCCCGTGCGCGGCCCCAGGGCCTGCGTCTGCTTCACCGCCGAGATCTCCTCCTCGCCCTCCTTCGTCTTCGCCTCCCGCCGGTGCCCCGCGTACTGCCAGCTCTCCGGGTCGTAGCGGCCCTCCTCCTCCAGCCAGCCGGAGAAGTAGCCGCCGAGCTCGGCGACGTCACGGAAGTCGTCGGAGACGATGTCGGCGGCGTTCGTGTAGTGGCCGACGTACTCCCTGAAGAACGGGTCGTCGTTCCAGCGGTCGCTGTGGAGGACGTAGCGGATCAGGCCGCCCAGGAGGGCGATGTCGGAGCCGGCGCGGATCTGCAGGTACTGCGTGGCGTGCGCGGACGTCCGGGTGAAGCGCGGGTCGACGTGGATCACTTCCGCGCCTCGCTCGCGCGCCTTCATGACGAAGCGGAAGCCGACCGGGTGCGCCTCCGCCATGTTGGAGCCCATGATCAGCAGGCAGTCCGCGTTGGCGAGGTCCATCTGGAAGGTGGTCGCCCCGCCACGACCCATCGGCGTCCCCAGACCGGGGACCGTGGCACTATGTCATATGCGGGCCTGGTTCTCGACGTGCACGATCCCGCTCCCGACGCAGAACTTCTTGATCAGGTAGTTCTCCTCGTTGTCGAGTGCGGCGCCGCCCAGGAAGCCGACGCCCGACGTGTGGCGTACCGGGCATCCCTCGTCGTCTTCGGCCACCCACGTGCGCTCGCGCGACTCGGCGAAGCGGCGGGCGATGCGGTCCATCGCCCACTCGAGGTCGACCTCCTCCCATTCCGTTCCGTACGGCCGCCGGTACAGGGTTTTCGTCAGGCGCCGCGGATTGATCGTGTACTGGAAGATCCCGGCTCCCTTCGGGCACAACGTCCCCTCGTTGATCGGGCTGTCCGGGTCCCCCTCGACGTCGACCACCTGCCCGTCCCGCGTGTGGACGAGCGTGCCGCACCCGACCGCGCAGTACGGACACACGCTCGGGACGGTGCGCACGCCGTGCAGGCGGGAGCGCAGCGACCGCGTGCGGTCGGAGATGGCGACGTCCTCGCCCGGCTCGCCGGAGGTGTCGAAGCTGCCGCCGCCGAGCGCGCGCGCGGCCTGTCGCGCCGCGGGCCAGCGGGAGACGATGCGGTCGAGCAGCGGGAGAGGGCGTCGTCTCATCGGGGGCGGACCTCCGTGCGAGTTGGGCGTCGGTGCGGGACCGGACTCTTTGCGCGGCGATCGCCGCCGTGCAGCGGGCGCATCTTCACGGCCTCACCGCGAGCACGTCGCCGCTGCCGGATCCGTGCCAACGTAGACGACGACGCGCTACGGTGCGACGCGGCTCCGCCCACCGCCGCGCCACAGGCCGAGTGCGAGGCCCACGTGCGCCGGCAGCGCCAGGGCGATGATCTCGCCGTTCGTCTGGTCCAGTCCGGGCAGCGCCTGCAGCACGAAGCCGAGCACCGCGAGTGCGGCGATCGCCGCCGCGAGCACGCGCGTCGCGCGCCGCATGCGCCCCCACGCGTACGCGGGCAGCAGGACGACCAGCGCCAGCGCCAGCGGATCGAATTGCAGCACGTTCTCGTTGTGGTGCGCAGCCCAGTGGTCGGTGAAGCCCCAGAGGAAAAGGAGCAGGAGGCCGAAGAAGCCGATCAGCATCGACCACGTGGCGCCCAGCGCGCCGAACAGGAGGCGGCGCCGGCGGCTGCGCTCGATCCCCGCCGCGCCGCGGTAGAGGAGGAATCCGACGGCCACGCCCAGCACCAGGTAGAACGGCCACCAGCGCGGCGGCCGCCGCGGCACGGGCGGCCGCGAGGCGTCGAAGAGCGTGGTCTCGCGGACGACCAGCGGCCGCGTCGTGCCGTCCGGACCGGTCAGGTCGATGTCGCGCAGGTGCTCCATCAACTGGAGCGGAAGGAACATCTCGTCCCACACCGAGATCGGCCGGTCCACCGCCTCGCCGAGCCCGAGCTCCGTCCCGGTGTAAACCAGCGGCGCGGCCTCGGTCAGCATGCGCGTGTGGTCCCGGTACGTCATGCGAGCGCGGCGGTCGGCCGTCTGCGCCCGCAGCGCGCCTCCCGTCACGACGTCGATCGCGTCGCGCACGCGCGTCGTGCAGTTGTCGCGGTAGTAGTCGTAGCGGTAGAAGCGGTTCTCCGGCCGCGCGTTCCACTCCAGGAAGCTCTGCAGCTCCACGCGCTGGCGCGGCGTCAGGTCCAGCTCCTGCGCCCACACCGACCGGTTCTGCGCCGCGTACGCGCGGATCATCGCGTTCGCGTCGAACCCCTCCATCCAGTACTCCATCCGACCCAGGACGAAGTTCGGAAGGAAGTGCGGCGCCTTGAAGTCGAACATCCCGTAGTTGTACGCGACGTCGGTGCCCTTCGCCTCGTCGTGGATCCAGATCGCGTCGTGGCCGAAGCGCTCCCACACCGCATCGCCCGGGCCGAACGTGAGCAGGAACACGCGCAGGTAGAGTCCGGCCGCGTCGGCCATGCCGGCCGGCGTCCGGCCCGGCGCCTGCCCCGGCCGCGCCGACGCCGCCGCCCGGGCCATGCTTCCGGCCCGGGCCGCGATCCCAGCCGAAGCCGCGAGCGCCGCGGCGGGTTGCGGGAGCGCCCCGAGCGTCGCCAGTGCGGCGAGCGCGAGCGCGGCGCGAGGCCGCGTCAACCGTCCTCCCGCCGCACCGTCACGCCGTTGCGCTGCGCGGTGGGGAGTATGTAGAGGTCGAAGATGTTGACGTGGGGCGGCACATTCAGGACGTACAGCACCGCGTCCGCGACGTCCTCCGGCCCGAGCGGAGTGAAGCCGCGGTAGACGCCCGCCGCGCGATCCTCGTCGCCGTGGAAGCGGACCACGGAGAATTCCGTCTCGACGAGGCCCGGATTGACCGCGGAGACGCGGATCTTCGTGTCCGCCAGGTCGATGCTCATCCCCTCGTTGAGCGCGCGGACGGCGAACTTCGTCGCGTTGTAGACGTTGCCGGCCGGATACACCCAGCGGCCCGCCGTGCTGCCGATGTTGACGACGTGGCCGCGGTCGCGCTCGACCATTCCCGGCAGGATCGCGCGCGACACGTTGAGCAGCCCCTTGACGTTGGTGTCGATCATGCGGTCCCAGTCGCCGAAATCCCCCCGCTGGACGGGATCGAAGCCGGACGCCAGACCGGCGTTGTTGACCAGGATGTCGACCTCGACACCGGCGCCGCTCAGCTCCGCGACCGCGCTCGTCACGTTCTCACGATCCCGCACGTCCACCGGCTGCACGACGACGCGCGCGCGATCGCTCTCCAGGCCGTCCTTCAGCCGCGAGAGCCGCTCCGCGCGGCGCGCCCACAGAACGAGGTTCACCCCTTCCGCCGCCAGCGCGCGCGCGCACGCTTCGCCGATCCCGGCCGTCGCGCCGGTCACCAGTGCCCACTGCCCTCGAATCCGGTTCATCGCCCCGTCACGTTGATGTTGACTCCCGCGCCGCGTGCGCGGCTCACGCCTCCCCGCACGGGCGGAACGCCGCCGGCCGCCGGCGCCGCTCGTCCACGTGGAGCTGGAACACGTCCGGCCGCGCGTAGTGGCCGACGACGTCGAAATCGAATCGCGCGCGCGCGATCGCGCCACGGTCCAGCTCCGCATAGAGGATCCCCTCGCGGTCGTAGAGCGGTCCGGCGAGGTAATCGCCGAGCGGTCCAACGATGGCGCTCCCTCCGCGGCAGAGGACGTCCGGCCTCCCTTCCAGCTCCTCTCGCCCCGGCAGGTCCGCGGGGTAGAGGTCGCGCGTCACGTACTGGTTGCAGCCCAGCACGAAGCAGCGGCCCTCGCAGGCGATGTGTCGCAGCGTCGCCTGCCACGAGTCGCGCGCGTCCGCGGTGGGAGCCAGGTAGAGCTCGACCCCCTTGGCGTACATCGCCATGCGCGCCAGCGGCATGTAGTTCTCCCAGCAGATGAGGCCGCCGACGCGCCCCAGATCCGTCGCGACCACCGGCATCGTGCTGCCATCCCCCTCGCCCCACACCAGCCGCTCCGCGGCCGTCGGCTTCAGCTTGCGGTGCTTCCCCAGCAAGCGCCCGTCCGGGCCGAAGTGGAGCAGCGTGCAGTAGAGGGTTCCCCGCGAGTACTCGCCGTCCCGCTCGATGACGCCGATGGCGAGGTGAACGGCCGACTCGCGCGCGATCGCCGCGAGCGCGTCGAACGCCGCGAGCGCGCCCGCGTCCTCCCCTTCCGCGCCGCCGTCCCGCGCCGCCGGCCCCGGGTCCGCCGGGTCCCCGGACGCCCGCGCACCGCCCGCCTCCGCCGCCCCCGGTACGACCACCGCGTTCGCCCGGTAGCGCTCGAACATCCGACGGCCGGTGTCGCTGCGGCCGCCGATGACGGTGCCGAAGACGAGGCCCCACGGGTACGCGGGCACGTACGCCTCGGGGAAGAGGACCAGCCGCGCGCCGTTGTGGGACGCTTCGCGCGTGAGC
The DNA here is from genome assembly GCA_963816355.1 of uncultured Gemmatimonadales bacterium. Lineage (GTDB taxonomy): Bacteria > Gemmatimonadota > Gemmatimonadetes > Longimicrobiales > RSA9 > CAWFKH01. Next base: position 186,023 of record CAWFKH010000001.1, read on the forward strand.
CGCGCGACGTTGGCGATCGCCGCCTCGCGGTCGAATGGCGCTGGTGCGGCCTGAACGACGGCGACGCGCGCCGCGGGCGCGGGCGCCGCGCCGCCGGCCGCCGTGGCGCCGTCGCTCGAACGCGCCGGTCCGGACGCCGCCTCGCTCACTGCTCCTCCAGCCCCTCGATGCGGTGGCGGCCGCGCTCGTCGCCCGCCTGCGCGCCGGAGCGGTAGAGGATCACGCGGGCCCGCTCGAGGGTGACGAGGCCGCCGCCGATCAGCTCGTCCAGCTCCGGCAGCAGCTCCTGAATGCGCTCCTCGGTCTCGACGACCTCGACCACGATCGGCAGATCGAGCGAGAGTCGGAGGATGCGGTCCGTGTGCAGCCGCGCGCTGGCGCCGAAGCCGGAGATGCCACGCAGCACGGTGGCGCCCGCGCAGCCTCGCTCGCGCAGCGTCGCCACGATCGCTTCATAGAGCGGCTTGCCCTTGTGCGGCCCCTCCTGGGCGCGGTCGCTCTCGCCGATGAAGATCCGCATGAGCGTGCGCTCGCCCGTGAATCGTTGCGTCATCGTGTCGCCCCCGCGTGGAGGATCGACGCCGCCGCCCAGAAGCCGACGAACACGGCGCCGAGACCGAGCACGACGCTGCCGAGCGAGTAGAGCGCGGCCGCGCCCCACTCCCGATCCTGGACCAGCAGCGCCGCCTCGTAGCTGAACGTGCTGAACGTGGTGAAGGCACCCAGGAACCCGACCGCGATGAAGCCGCGCAGCTCGGGTGTCACGGGCACCGCCCCGAAGAGGCGGTAGAGGAAGCCGAGCAGCGCCGCCCCCACCACGTTCACGGCGAGGGTCCCCCACGGGTAGGCGGCGCCCGCCCACGCGTGAACCCAGCCGCCGACGGCGTAGCGCGCCACGGCTCCGAGCGCGCCGCCGCCCGCGATCCAGAGATAGAGCACGAGCGCCTCCTCAGCGCGCCGGGGGAGCGGCGGAGTCCGGCTCCGCGTCCCGGCGGGCCTCGACCGACTCCACCCGGAACGTGGGAGCCGCGTAGCCGGCGGGCACGTAGTCGGGCGGAACGGCGGCGGCGTTGCCGTCGCGAAGCGCTTCGTAGTGCGGCGAGGTGATCTCGATGCCCGCCTCGTTGAAGGCGTCCTGGATGTTGCGGTGGAGCTCCGAGTAGATCGTGGCCATGCGGTTCGGGTGCCGGGTGTAGACGTTGATCTCGTAGCTCACGTAAAAATCATTGAGCGCGGTCTGCAACACGAACGGCGGCGGCGTGTCCAGCGTGCCCTCGGTGCGCCCCGCCGCCTGCAGCAGCGCGGCGTGCACGTCGCGCCACGGGGCGTCATAGCCGATCGTCACCGTCGTGTGCAGGATCACGCCCCGCTCGGCGGCGGTCGAGCTGTAGTTGATGATATGGCTGCCCAGCACCATCGAGTTCGGCACCGTGATGTCGACGTTCTTGATCGTGCGGACGCGCGTCACGAGCAGGTTCTTCGCCACCACATCGCCCACGGTGTCCGCGATCTTGACGCGGTCGCCGACCTGGAACGGCCGCATGTAGACCATGACGAGACCGCCGAAGACGTTGGCGACGGCCGACGCCGAACCGAAGGTGAGCAGCAGGCCGAGGAACGCCGCGACCCCCTTGAACCCCTCCGAGCTGCTCTTCGGCAGGTACGGCCAGATCAGGATGACGGCGAACGCGAAGACGAGGAATCGGACGATCTTGTAGGTCGGATCGGCCCAATCCGGATAGAAGCCCTCGAACGTGATGCGGCGGTTCGCGATGCCGTCGAAGAAGAACCGGATCAGCTTCAGCAGATAGTACGTCGCGATCAGGATGACCCCGATCGACAGCAGGTTCGGCAGATACCCCGCGATCGCGCTCGCCACGCCCGACACCGGCTGCCAGATGTAGTCGAGGAGCTGCGACGACAGGCCGCGCGTCCACGGGAAGAAGCTGAAGACGAGCGGCACGTACAGGTAGAGCAGCAGCGCCGTCGCGACGAAACGCACTACCCGCGCGGACACGACCAGCGCGTCCGCGATCCGTTCGGAGGAGACCAGCTCCAGCTTCTGGATGCGCAGCGACGGGATCTTCGTGCGCCGCCACAGCCCGATCAGCCGGTATACGCGCGGGAAGAAGGCGGCGAACAGGCGCAGCAGCAGGACGAGCACCGCGGTGACGATCAGCGAGTAGACTACGCCCAGCGCCAGCGCCTTCACGCTCACCGTCTCCGCGCGCTCGCGCAGCGCTCGCGCCACGATGCCGGCGTAGCGCCGCGCCAGCACCTCGCGCGTGGTCCCCTCCGCCGCGCCGTCCGCGTCCGTCACCGAAAGCAGGACGACGCCGCCCACCTTCAGTTCCGTGTCGCTCGTCGACTCCAGCACCAGCACCGTGTCCGCGGCCACCGCGCGCGGCGCCGACGAGAGCGCCTCGAGGCGCGAAGTGATCGCCGCCGCGCGCTGGGCGGCGCCGTACGGCCCGAGCCGCGCGCGGATGCGGAAGAGCGTGTCGCCCCCCAGCACGACCGGCCAGCCCGGTCCGCTCGCCGCGGCGGCCGCCGACGCCGATTCCGCGGGGATCGGCGCGCCCTGCGCCGCGCCGGTGTCGGCCACCGCCCCGGCCGGGCCGCGCTGGTCGGCGGCGCGTCCCGACGCCTGCTCGGCGGAGCTTGCTGTGGGCCGCGCGATCGCGGCCGCTGGCGGCACCCAGACGGCGAGCCAGACGGCGATCAGACCGGCGACGGATCGACCCCGCTTCATCTCCACGGCCTCGCGGTCCTCTTCGTGGGTCGCTCGCGGGAGCGGCCGGCGGCCCGCCGCCCTCGCCGCCCCCGCACGCGCTCGTAAGGTAGGGTGCCGCCGCCGCGCGCGCCCGCCGCTGTCCCGCGTGGCGCGCTCATCGCGACGAACCGTCCTCCACCATGTACGCCACGCCCCACGCGCCCGGACCGATGTGCGTCGCGATCACCGGCGTCGCCGGAGACACCAGCATCTCGCGCTCGCCGAACTCGGCGTCGAGCGCCCCGCGGACCTCGTCGACCACCGCCGGGTGGGCCACGTGGATGACGCCGAAGCGCACGCGGCGCGCGTCGCCGATGCGGCCGCGCAGCGCCGCGACGATCCGCGGGAGCAGGTTGCCGCGCCCGCGTACGCGCGCGAGCGTCGCCACCCGCCCGTCCGGCTCCAGCGAGAGGATCGGGCGGATGTCGAGCAGGTTGCCCAGCAGCGCGCGGCCGCGCGTCACGCGGCCGGAGGCGATGAGGCGGTCGAAGCTCTCGACCGTGAACAGGATGCCGGAGCGGCGGCGTACGCGCTCCAGCTCCGCCGCGATCGCCTCCGGCGGCTCGCCGGCCTCGGCGAGCTCCGCCGCCTTCACCACCAGCAGACCCTGCAGCAGTGACGCGCCCAGCGAGTCGACCAGCCGCACCGGGGCGGCGTCGTACAGCTTCGCGGCCATCTCCGCCGATGCGAAGGTGCCGGACAGCGTCGAGCCGAGCAGCACGGCGACGATCGCCTCCGCATCCTGCGCCGCGCGGCGGAACCCGGCACGGAACTCCGCCGGTGCGGGTTGCGACGTCGTCGGGTGTGCACCCGCGAGGAGCCGCTCCGCGAACGTGGCGGACGTGATGTCGACGCGGTCGCGGAGCGATCCATCGTCGAAGACGAGCGTGAGGGGCACCACCGTGATGCCGTGCGCGTTGACGACCTCGTCCGGGAGGTCGCACGCGGAGTCGGTCAGCACGCCGACCGGCCGCCGCACGAGCCCCGCGTGACGCGCGGCGGTACGCTCCGCCGCGGCGTGCTGCGCCGCCATGTCCTCCGCCTTGTGCGCAACCATCTCGCCGACGCGTCGCAGGTAGTCGAACACCGCGTCCGGTGCGTCCGTATGGATGTGGACCTTGAGAACGTCGCCCGCGCGGATCGCGATGACGGAATCACCCCGGCCCGCGAGCTCGCGACGCACCGCTTCCTCCTCCGGCAGGGAGCGGCCGCGCACGAGCGCCTCCGTGCAGTACCGGTAGACGCCGGATGGCCCATCGAAGTCGGCCAGCGCCGCGGCCACTGGCGTCCCCGCAGCCAGCGACCCGTCCGCCGCGCCGTCCGCGTCCGCCATCCCGTCCGCGTCCTCCGCGCCGTCGCCGTCGTCGCCGCCGCACGCGGCATCGCGCGTCGGCGCCTCGCCGTGAACGTAGCGGACGATGCCTTCCAGGATCGCGACGAACCCCTTGGCGCCCGCGTCGACAACGCCCGCCTTCTTCAGCACCGGCAGCAGCTCCGGCGTGTGCCGCAGCGATTCCCGGGCGCGCTCCAGGAGCGCTTCGGACAGCGGCTGGAAGTCCGCCGCCGCCGCGCCTTCGGCGGCCACCGCGCTCTCGGCGACATCCCGCATCACCGTGATGATCGTCCCCTCGACCGGCCGGTCGAGGGCGCCGTAGAGGTGCGTGACCGCTTCTCGCAGCGCGGCCGCGAACTCGCCCACGCTCAGGCGCGCGCGCCCGGCGACGCCCTGCGAGAAGCCGAGCATGAAGTGGGAGAGGATCATGCCGCAGTTGCCGCGGGCGCCGAGGACTCCCGCCTCCGCCGCCGCCGCCGCCACGGCGTGGAGCGGGAGGTCGCGGCTCCGGCGCAGCCGCTCGGAGATCGATCGCGCGGTGAGGGCGAGGTTCGTGCCCGTGTCGCCGTCCGGCACCGGGAAGACGTTGATCCGGTTCAGCTCCGCGCGCGACGCACGCGCGTGGTCCAGCCCCGCGATCAGCGCCCGGCGGAGACGGCCGCCGTCGATGTAGGCGATCTGCATGGGGCGAAGATCGGAGGCCGCCGGACGGGACGCAACGGCGAGGCGCCTCCGCGCTGGAATCGCGGACGCAGTCGCGCTAGATTCCCCGCTCCCTGAACGCACCCCCATCCGCGGAGGCCCCACGTGGAGCAGTTCGTCGAACGGAGCTTCGGCAGCCTGACCGTGCGCATCGACCGGTGGGCGTGCGTCGGGTACGGAGACTGCATCTCCGTCGCGCCGGAGGTCTTCGTCTTCGACGACCACAACCTCTGCTCGTTCCGGGAGGATCCGGAGCAGATCGAGCGCGACCGCCTCGTCACCGCGTGCGCCGTCTGTCCTTCCGGCGCGCTCGCCGTCACCGAGGACGGCGCGATCATCGTACCGTAACGTGACCTCGTAGCGATGAACTCGACGGCACCCCATCCGCAGCCGACCGCCCCCGCGGCGGCGGCCGCCGCGTCGCCCTCGCGGCGGCGCGGCGCGGTGCGCGTCGGATCGTACATCGAGCTCACGAAGCCGGGGATCACCCGGCTCGTCACCATGACCGCCGCCGCCGGCTTCTACCTCGCCTCGCCCGCGGACGTGGACTGGGTCCGGCTGCTCTACACGCTCGTCGGCGTCGCCGTCGCCGCCGGCGGCGCGAACGCGCTCAACGAGTACACGGAACGCGAGTTGGACGCCCGCATGAGGCGGACCCGCGGGCGGCCGCTCCCCTCCGGCCGCGTCGGACGACGCGGCGCGCTGGTGTTCGCGCTGCTCGCGTCGATCGCCGGCACCCTCTACCTGCTGCTGCTCGTCAACGCGGCGACCGCGCTGCTCGTCGCGCTGAGCATCGTGAGCTACGTCGTCGTCTACACCCCGCTGAAGACGCGCACCACGCTGGCGACGCTGGTCGGCGCCGTGCCCGGCGCGCTTCCGATCCTCGCCGGCTGGGCCGCCGCGGGTGGACGCGTGGGACCCGTTGCGTGGAGCCTCTTCCTCATCCTATTCCTCTGGCAGATTCCGCACTTCCTCGCGCTCGCCTGGATGCACCGCGACGACTACGCCCGCGGCGGGTACGCGATGCTCACCGTGTTCGACCCGGACGGCGGCGCGACGGGACGCCAGACCCTGCTCTACTCGCTCGCCCTGCTCCCGGTCAGCCTGCTGCCGTCCGTCTTCGGCCTCACCGGCGCCCTCTACTTCGTGGGCGCCTTCGTCCTGGGCGTGCTCTTCCTCGTGGCCGGCGCGGCGATGTCGTTGCGATGCACCGCCGATCGCGCCCGTCGCCTGTTCCTTGCATCGGTGCTCTACCTGCCCCTGTTGCTCGTGCTGATGGTCGTGGACAAGGTGTAGCGCGGCAGCCGCCTTTCCCGATCCGTTCGAGCCGGGGGTGGTGTGCAGGGGAACCTCACCCCGGGCGGTCGCAACGGCCTCGCGGCCACGCCGCCCGCATGCTGCTCCTCAGCCGACAGGAGGAACGTGTGGAAAAGAGCCGAAGCGGCTTTCGTGGCGTGGTGGCCGGACTCCTGGCGGCAACCGCCGTCATCGCGTGGTTCTTCTTCCTGGACCTGCTGCAGGGCCGGCCGTTCGCGACCCCCGCCTTCCTCGCGGCGACCGTCCTGGGCGGCGCACCGGCGGCGATCGGGCTCGGCACCATCGTCCTCTACACCCTCATCCACTACGCCGCCTTCATCGCGCTCGGCGTCGCCGTCGCCGCCCTCGTCTCGTCGGCCCGCCTCCCGCCCGGCCTGGCCATGGGCGTCATCCTCGGTATCGTCTTCTTCGACCTGGTGTTCTACACCGGCCTGGTCCTCAGCGGCGTCGACGTGCTGCGCCAGCTCGGCTGGCCGTGGGTCCTGATCGGCAACGAGATCGCCGGCCTCACGATGGTCGCGTGGCTCCGCTACACCAGCCCCTACGAGGTCACGAGCTGGGGCGAGATCCTGCGGCACCACCGGATCGTCCGCGAAGGGATCGTCGCCGGCGTCATCGGCGCCACCGCCGTCGCGGTGTGGGCGCTCCTCTTCGACCTCGTCACCCGGCAGATCCTCTACACGCCCGCGGCGCTCGGGTCCGCGCTGTTCTACGGTGCGAACGTCACGTCACAGGTGCAGATCACCGCTGGCACCGTCCTCGGCTACACGGTGATCCACTACGCGGCGTTCGTCGCGGTGGGATTCGCCGCCGCCGCGATGCTCACCGCCGCCCGGCGCGAGCCGGGCGTCCTGATCGGCGCCATGCTCGTCTTCGTCACGCTCGAAGCGAGCTTCATCGGCATGATCGCGCTCTTCGCCGGCTGGATCCTCACCGCGCTCGGCGGCTGGAACGTGGCGATCGGCAACGTCGTCGCGGCGCTCGCGATGGGCTGGTACCTGTGGCGGGTCCACCCCGAGGTACGGGGCTGGCTGGAGCGAGAGTCTTCCGTGGAGGACGTGGCGGCGCGCTGAGTCGCGCCCGCCGCGGCCACTCACCGCGTGGCGGCGAGCTCCTTCGGGCGCGGGCGCTCGGCGCGCGCGGTGAGCGACGCGCCGGCCGCGGGTCCGATCGGCGCCGCCGGCCGCGGCGGCCGCGAACCGCCCGGGCCGTCGTCCGAAGGGCCCGCGCCGAGACCGCCACGGGGCTCCTCGCGCTCCTCTCGGGAGGAGTAACGCAGGAAGATGATCGTGACCGCCGTCCAGTAGATCAGCATCCCCGGCACCCACATGATCACGCCGCCGAGCGTCTGATCCTCGACCGCGCCGAGGCCGAAGATGCGCGGCGCCGTCGCGTACCAGGAGAGCAGCGGCGCGTCGGCGAAGGAGAAGATCGCCGCCACGATCGACATCGGCAGCCCGAACGCGAAGATGTAGAGCATCCGCATCATGCTGCCGAGGCGCGACAGCTCGGGCAGCGGATCGATCACGGGCCACCACATCATGACGGCCGTCGCCATGAAGAGCAGGTGCTCCACGATGTGCACGGCGTGGTGCTCGAGCGCGTAGTTGTACGCCGCGGGGAAGTGCCAGCCGACGAAGACGGCGTTGTAGGCGACGAAGGCGGTGGCGGGGTGCGTGAGCACGCGCGCGACCGGCTCGACGCCGCGCCGCAACAGCGCCTTGCGCAGCAGCCACGCGGGCAGGCCGAGCAGCAGCAGCGGCGGCATCACCATCATGAGCAGCATGTGCTGCACCATGTGGCCGCTGAACAGGTAGTAATCGCTCAGGTCGTGGATCGGCCCGTCCAACGCCACGAACATGATGCCGATCGCGGCGACGAACGCCGTGGTCTGCCACGGGTCGCGCGGCCCCGCGCCGAGCCGGCGGCGCAGCGGGCCGACGGCGATGAAGTAGGCGGCGAGGAGAGCGGCGTCGCCGATCAGGACGGAGGGGTGGATCGACCAGCGGGTCCACGAGAAGCCACCCGGCGCGCCGCCGTGAAGCAGCGCGATCAGCGCGATCGGGTGACCCATCCCGCTCAGCCCAGCGTGATGTAGGGCAGGACCCGGAAGAGCATGATCAGCGATACGACGACCGTGATGCCGAGCACGAGCGGCGCGACGAACACGCTGCTGAACACCTTCGAGTCGAACCGCAGGTGCATGTAGAACATCACGACCATCGTGAACTTGATCGCGGAGAGCGAGACGAGCAGCGGCACCAGCACGACGTGCAGCGCCTGGATGTAGAAGACCGCCACCTCCATCGCCGTGATCACGGTCAGGATCACGCCGACGATGACGTAGAACTTCGCGCTCGGATGCGTCCGCTGGTCGTGGGCGACCTCGTCGTGCCGCGCTTGCTGCTCCGTTGGCGTCATGCCGCGCCTCCTACGAGATCAGATAGACGAGGGTGAAGATCGCGATCCACACCACATCCACGAAGTGCCAGTAGAGGCCGGCGATCTCGAGCTTCAACGCGTTGTGCGGCCCCAGCTTGCCTCGCAACTGCTCGAACCACAGCGCCAGCAGCCACATCACGCCCACCGTCACGTGCGCGCCGTGGAACCCGGTCAGCACGAAGAACGTCGAGCCGAAGACGTTCTTCGTGATCGCCGCGCCCTCGTGATAGAAGTGCGTGAACTCGTACGCCTGGAAGCCGAGGAAGCCGGCCCCCAGCACGCACACGGCCATGATCCAGAAGAGCCCCGCGCCGCGCCGGTTCCGCTGCACGGCGTCGAGCGCCAGCACCATCGCCAGCGAGCTCATCAGCAGCACGAACGTGCTGATCGACGTGAGCGGGATGTTCAGGATGCCGTTCGGCCCGTGCGGCATCGGCCCGACCACGCTGCGGCCGCGGTAGACCATGTACGTCGCGATCAGCGAGCCGAAGAACAGGCATTCCGACCCGATGAAGGTCCAGAACCCCAGCTTCCAGCTCGGCAGCCCGGTCGAAGTGTAGTGGTCGTCCGCGTGGACGACGGCGGCGTCGCTCAAGTCTCCTCCCCTCGCTGCATCCAGGCCGGCATCAGCGGAACGCCGGCTCGAAGGCCCAGTTGACCGCCATCAGCGCCGTGAAGCCGAGCCCCAGCAGCGGCGCCCACCAGACGTGCGTCAGGAACATCGCGAAGGTGCTCGCGATGCCGATCGCCGTGAGGATCGGCCAGAACGATGGCGATGGCATGTGGATCGGCTGCGCGGGCGTCGCCTGTGCGGCCGCCATCATCGCCTCCGGCTCGTCCCACATCGGCTCGCGGCTGTGCACTTCCGGCAGCTCGGCGAAATTGTACTCCGGCGGCGGCGACGCCGTCGCCCACTCCAGCGTGTGCGCGTTCCAGGGGTTCGGCCCAGCCACCGCGCCCTTGCGCGCGCTGCGGATCAGGTTCCACACGAAGATCAGCACCGCGAGCGCCTGGATGAAGGCGCCGACCGTCTCCCACAGGTTCAGCGCGCTCACGTTCAGCTCGGGCGAGTACGTGAAGACGCGGCGCGGCATGCCCAGCAGGCCGGCGAAGTGCATCAGGAAGAACGTCATGTTCATCCCGATGAAGAAGAGCCAGAAGTGCAGCGCGCCGAGCTTCTCGCTCATCAGCCGGCCGGTCACCTTCGGGTACCAGAAGTAGAAGCCGGAGAAGAGGCCCATGATGAGGCCACCCACCAGCACGTAGTGGAAGTGCGCCACGACGAAGTAGGTGTCCGTCTGCTGCAGGTCGAGCGGCGGCGAGGCGTGCCAGATGCCGGAGATGCCGCCGATCGTGAAGAGCGCGATCGCGCCGATGCTGAAGTTCATCGCCGTAGTGAAGCGGATGCTGCCGCCCCACAACGTCGCCATCCAGTTGAAGATCTTCACGCCGGTCGGGATCGCGATGATCATCGTGGAGACGGCGAAGAAGGAATCCGCGATCGGGCCCATGCCCGTGGCGAACATGTGGTGCGCCCACACGCCCCAGCTGATGAAGCCGATCAGGATCCCCGAATAGACGACGAGCGCGTAGCCGAAGAGCGGCTTGCGCGCGAACGTCGGCAGCACGTCGCTGATCACGCCGAAGCCGGGCAGGATCAGGATGTAGACCTCGGGATGGCCGAACAGCCAGAAGAGGTGTTGCCACAGGAAGGGGCTGCCGCCCGCCGACGTGATGTAGAAGTTGGTGCCCCAGAAGCGGTCGAACGTCTGGAAGAAGAGCGCGACCGCCAGCACCGGCAGCGCCGTCACCAGCAGGAAGCTCGTGACGAAGCCCATCCAGGTGAACAGTGGCATGCGCATCAGCTTCATGCCGGGCGCGCGCAGATTGATGATCGTCGTGATGAAGTTGACGCCGCCCATGATCGAGGCGACGCCCAGGATCTGCAGACCGAGCACCCAGAAGTCGATGTGCAGCCCCGGCGAGAACTGCGGTCCCGTCAGCGGCGTGTAGCCGAACCAGCCGCCGTTCGGCGCGGCCTTGAACAGCCAGCTCACGTTCATGAAGATGCCGCCGAACAGGAACACCCAGTACGACAGCGCGTTCAGCCGCGGGAACGCCACGTCTCGCGCGCCGATCTGCAGCGGGATCACGAAGTTGAAGAACGCGACCGCGAGCGGCATCCCGACCAGGAAGACCATGGTCGTGCCGTGCATGGTGAACACCTCGTTGTAGGTGTCCGCGCTCAGCACGGTGCCGTTCGGCTGCGCGAGCTGCAGCCGGATCAGCAGCGCCTCCAGTCCACCCGCGAGGAGGAAGACCAACGCGGTGGAGGCGTAGAGGACCCCGATCTTCTTGTGGTCGATCGTGGTGATCCAGTCCCACACGCCGCTGCGGCGCGGCGCCTGGGTTACGATCGCTTCGGCAGTCGCCATGGCTCCGTGTCCCTGCGGGTTGCGCTACTTCAGGCTCGACAGGTAGGCGGCGACCTGCCGCACCTGTTCCTCCGTCAGGCCGGTCGGCGGGATGCCGCCGCCCTCCGTCCGGACACCGGGCATCTTGGCGCCCGGCTTCACCGCCTCCGGATCCGTCACCCACCGCGCGATGTTCTCCGGCGTGTTCGGCAGCGTACCCGCGCCGATCGCCCAGCGCGCGCCGACCATCGTGAGGTCCGGGCCGATCAACCCCACGGCCGGCGTCCCCGCGATGTGATGGCACGCCACGCACGCGTGCGTCATGAAGATGTCGTAGCCCTGCCGCTCGGGCGTGCCCTCCGGCGGCGCGCCCGGCCGCGCCGGCGGCGGCGCGGCGGCCGCCGTGTCCGCGGCAGCGGCGGCGGACGTGGCGCCGACCGGTGCGATGCTCGCCGCGGCGGGCGCCTGCGCGGGCGGTGTCGCAGGCTTGCCCTGGAAGCGGCCGACGACGCGCGCGAACTCGTCTGGCGCGACGGCGACCACGTGCATGCGCATCAGCGCGTGCGAGGTGCCGCAGTACTCGGCGCACTGGCCCGAGTATTCGCCCGGCTGCTCGACCGTGAAGAGGAGGCGGTGGTAGCGCTCCGGCTGCGGCGCGCCCGCGGGCAGCGCGGGGATCGGGAAGTTGTCACGCTTGCCGCCCAGCCGCGGCACCCACCAGCTGTGAATGACGTCGATCGACGTGAGCTTCACCTGCACCGGTCGGCCGACCGGCAGGTAGAGCTGGTTCGATGTGCGCGCATCGCCGTACTGCGGATACTTGAACTCCCACCACCACTGGTGCCCGATCGCCTCCACCACCAGCGCATCCGCCGGCGCCTTGCGATACGTCTTGAAGATCGTGCGCACCGAGGGGACCGTGATCGCGACCACGATCACCGCCGGGATGATCGTCCACAGCAGCTCGAGCTTGTTGTTGCCGTGGATCTGCTTCGGCGGCGGCGCGCCCGGACGCTCGCGGAAGCGGACGACCAGGAACACGATGCCCGCCTCGACGAGGACGAGGATCCAGATCGTCCACCAGAAGATGTCGGCAAACAGATCGTTGAGCTCCCTGCCGTAGTCCGTCACCGGCTGGAAGATCGTCTGCGGATGCACGCCGCTGCACGCGGCGAGCAGCAGGACCAGCCCACCGGTTCCGAGGGCGAGAATGCGGCGCCGAAGAGGTCGTCCCGAGCGCGCCATCAACTCCTCACTGTGGTCAGATCGCGGGTCCGGCGTGAGTGGATCGCGGCGGGTGATGGCCGCCGGACGCATGAAGCGGGCAAGGTTATCACGACGCCGCTCCAGGGTCAAGCCGCCGACGCCGTCGCCGTCGCCGCGGCTGTGCCGCGCGGAGCGCCCTCGCCGGCGCTGCCCACGCGCCGCGCCACGGCCGCCCACACCACCAGACCGCCCCACACCGCCTCGCCGGTCGCGAGGTGAAGCCCCTTCAACGGCGCCGGCAGATAGAGCAGAACCAGCGCCGCGGCCACGCCGATCTGCGCCACCACCAGCGCCAGCGACAGCGCCGACGCCGCGCGCACGGCCGGAGCCGCGCCGCTACCCCACGCCTGCGCCACGCCGCCCGCGACCGCGACGAGCAGCGCGAGCGCCATCAGGCGGTGCGTCCAGTGGATCGCGACCAGCTCGCCACCGGACGGCAGCAGCCGTCCGTTGCACAGCGGGAAGCCCTGGCACGCCGGCGCCGCCCCGGTGTTCGCCGTCAGCGCGCCGAACGAAACCACGACGATCCCGATCGCCGCCGCGACCAGTGCCGTTGTCGCGAAGCGCGAACGCACCGGCGACCGCGCCGAGCCCCCCGTGCGCGCGCGAACCGCCGCCACGAGCAGCGTCGCCAGGATCGAGGAGGCCGTGACCAGGTGAAGCACGGTGACGCTCGCCGGCAGCTCGAGCTTCACCGTGATCGCCCCCAGCGCCACCTGCAGCACCAGCAGCGCGAGGAAGAGCGCGACCGGCCGCAGCACGCCGTTCGCGCCGCCGAAGCCCGCGCGGGCGCGGTGGCGCCACGCATAGAGCGTCACGATCGCCACCGGCACCACGATCCCGGCCGCGAGCAGCCGGTGCGTGTACTCGATCAGCGTCTGCAACGTCATCGGCGGGATCCACTGCCCGTGACAACGCGGCCAGTCGTCGCCGCAGCCCAGGCCCGAGCCGGTGATGCGAACGATGCCGCCGAACAGGATCAGGAGATACGTGTACGCCGCGGCCGCCGCCGCCACGCCGCCGAAACGCCGCAGCGCCCGCGCGTCACCGGCGATCCCGTCACGATCAGGTTCCTGGTTCATCGAATCTTCGGTCAAGAGATGCGGTCGGAGCGCTGCGGAGGCGCGCGGACAGCCGGATCGCGACGCGCGGACGAGCCGGGTCGCGGCGCCCGACGAGCCGAGTCGCGGCGCCCGATGACCGGGTCGCGGCGCCCGATAACCGGGTCGCGGCGCGCGGCCGGATCTGCGGCCGCGATATAATGACGCCCCCGGCGCGCTGCGCCAACCCCCGCGGCGCGCTGCGCCGACCCCCCCGCCGCGGCGCTTGACACCGGCGTGCGCGCGGAAGATCCTTCGCCCATGCCTCGCGCCACGGCGACCCCGCGCTTCCCGACACGCTTCGCGACCCCGCTCGCGCTCGCTCTGCTGCTTCCCCCCACCGCCGCGCCCCTCATGGCCCAGCAGACAATGGCCCAGCAGACACCGGATCGTCCGCGCGCCCGCGAGGCGGGCGTCGTCGTGGGCCTCTTCGCGCCGGGGCCGCTCGACGCGATCACGGATGTCGCGGGCGTCCGCGTCGGACAGGTCACGGTCGTGTCCGGGGACTCGGTCCACACCGGTGTCACGGCCGTCCTGCCGCACCCCGGCAACCTCTTCCGCGAGCGCGTGCCCGCGGCGATCGTCGTCGGCAACGGCTTCGGCAAGCTGGTCGGCGTGACCCAGGTGCGCGAGCTCGGCGAGATCGAGACGCCGATCCTGCTCACCTGCACGCTCTGCGTGTGGAAGGCGGCCGACGCGATGGTCGACTGGCTGCTGCGCCAGCCCGGCATGGAGGACGTGCGCTCGATCAATCCCGTGGTCGGCGAGACGAACGACGGCTTCCTCAGCGACATCCGCGCCCGTCCGATCACGGCCCGGGACGTCGTGCGCGCGCTCGAGTCCGCGGCCGCCGGGCCCGTCGAGGAGGGCTCCGTCGGCGCCGGCGCGGGCACGGTCGCGTTCGGCTGGAAGGGCGGCATCGGGACCGCGTCGCGGCGGCTGCCGGACGACCTCGGCGGCTACACCGTGGGCGTGCTCGTGCAGACGAACTTCGGCGGCGTCCTGTCGATCAACGGCGCGCCCGTGGGGCGCGAACTGGGCCGTTACGCGTTCCGGCGCGACAGCGGCTCGCGCGGCGAGGACGCCGACGGCAGCATCATGATCGTGCTGGCGACGGACGCGCCGCTCGGGCCGCGCAACCTCGAGCGCGTGGCGCACCGCGCGCTCGCCGGCCTCGCGCGCACCGGCGCGTCCATGACCAACGGCTCCGGCGACTACGTGATCGCCTTCTCCACCGCGGAGGGCGCGCGCATCCGCGCCGGCGAGGACGTGGGCCGCTTCGAGCGCGTCGGCAACGACGCGCTGTCACCGCTCTTCCAGATCGCGGCCGAGGCGACCGAGGAGGCGATCTACAACTCCCTCTTCCGCGCCACTTCGGTGCGCGGCCACCGCGGCACGGTCGAAGCGCTGCCGATCGACAGCACGCTGGCGATCCTGCGCCGCTACGGCGTGCTCCACTGGGACCGCACGCTGCCGCCGCGTTGAGCCGCGGCTGAAACCCGCGTCCGTCCACCCCCGTTGTGGGGGTCAGGGGGGCCGTGCTGCGCTTCGGCGGCTCCCGTTTCTTCCTTCACATCGGGTACTGCATCCAGCATGTTCGCCGCCGCGATCCGGACCTCGAAGCTGACGCGCCGCTTCGGCCGCACCACCGCCGTCGACGCGCTCGACCTCGAGGTACCCGCCGGCTCCGTGTACGGATTCCTCGGCCCCAACGGCGCCGGGAAGACGACGACGATCCGCCTGCTCCTCGGCCTCATCCACCCCTCCGCGGGCGCCGTCGAGCTGTGCGGCGAGCCGCTCACCGCCGCCTCGCGCCGACGCCTGCTCGCGCGCGTCGGATCGCTCGTCGAGACGCCGTCGCTCTACGCGCACCTCACCGGCCGCGAGAACCTCGAGCTGTCGCGCCGCCTGCTCGACGCGCCGCGCTCGAGGATCGACGACGCGCTCCGCACCGTCCGCCTCGTCGCCGCCGCAGGCCGGCGCGTCCGCGACTATTCGCTCGGCATGCGACAGCGCCTCGGCATCGCGCTCGCCCTGCTCGGTGAGCCGGACCTCGTCGTGCTCGACGAGCCGACGAACGGCCTCGACCCCGCGGGCATCCACGAGATCCGCGACCTCGTGCGCCGCCTGCCCGGCGAGCGCGGCACCACGGTATTCCTCTCCAGCCACCTGCTCAGCGAGGTCGAGCAGGTCGCCACCGACATCGGGATCGTGCGCGCCGGACGCCTGCTCTTCCAGGGGCCGATCGAGGCGCTCCAGGTGGAACGACAGCCGCGCGTCCGCATCGTCGCCGAGCCCGCCGCGGAAGCGCTCCGGCTCCTGCGCCGCGCCGGCTGGAGCGCGCGGCGCCGCGAAGACGAGCCCGGCGCGATCGTCGTCGACGCGATGTCGTCCGCCGACGCCGCCCGCATGAACAACCTCCTCGTGTTGCACGGGATCCGCGTCTCCCACCTCGCCGTCGGCCAGTCCTCCCTCGAGGAGATCTTCCTCCGCATGACCGGAGCGGCCGACGCCCGCGTCGCCGCCCTCGACGCCGGCCGCGTCGCCGCCGGAGACCCGCGATGAGCACGCTCCTGCGCGCGATCTCCGCCGAGGCGCTGAAGCTGCGGCGCACGCTCACCCTGTGGACGACCGTCGCCGCGCCGCTCCTCGTCGTGCTCTTCCAGTTCTTCAACTTCCTCGAGCGCGGGGCGGCCGTCGCGCGCCCCGGCGCCGACCTCTGGAGCGCCTACGCGCGCGGCGCGCTCACCCTCTGGAGCCTCTTCATGCTGCCGCTCCTCGTCGCGCTGCAGGCCGCGCTGCTCGCGGCCGTCGAGCACGGTTCCGGCGGCTGGCGCCGCCTCTTCGCGCTGCCCGCGCCGCGCTGGAGCATCCTGCTTCGCGAAGCACGTCGTCGCGCTGCTCTCCCTCGCGACCGCCTCCCTCCTGCTCGTCGCCGGGATCCTGCTCTCCGGCCTCGCGCTGAGGCGGCTCCAGCCGACGCTCGGCTTCGGCGCGGCGCCGGCGCTCCTGCCGCTCCTCGGCCGCGCCGGCGTCGCCCTCCTCGCCGCCTGGCTGATCCTCGCCATCGAGACGTGGATCGCGCTGCGCTGGGCCAGCGTGACGCTGCCGCTCGGCGTCGGCATTGCGGGCACCTTCGTCGCGCTCTTCGCCGCCGGCAGCACGAAGCTGCGCTTCTTCCCCTGGGCCCTGCCACTGTATGCGACGACGACGCAGCACGGTGGGACCGCGCTCCGCATCGGTGTCGCCGGCGGCATCCTCATCGCCACCCTGGGGACGTGGGAGCTGAGCCGGCGCGACGTGCTCTGAGTCCGCTTCAGGCGGTGGTGCGGCTCGGTGGCTCGACGCCCGCGGTGTCCCCGGTCAGGGAAGGCTCGCCGACGGCGGTGAAGAGGGCCTGCAGCTCCTCGGCACGGGCCTCCGCGTCGTGCTCGCCCAGCGCGATGAGGCGGCGCAGGTAGTCCGGCTGGAACATCAGCATCGACAGCAGGTCCGAGCTGCTCGTCTCGCGCGTGCCGAGTCCCCGCGTCATGAAGCGGAAGGCGCGCGGAAGGCGCGGCTCGTAGTCGCCGGCGAGGCGGCCGAGGTCCATCGAGGGACGGATCACGAGGAGGCGGATCGGGTGCAGTCCCTCGCGCTCCTCAGGCGGCAGCTTCAGCAGCAGACGGTTCAGGCGCTGCAGCCGCAGCTCGTCCTGGTCGATCAGGTCGAGGAAGATCGCGTTCATCAGCAGACCGAGCACCTGCGCGGGCGGCGGATAGCCGGTCAGCTTCGGGCGGTCCGCCTCCGCCTGGCTCGAGCCGTAGCGCGTCGAGATCGCGATCAGCCGCCGCGCGCCCAGGTGCAGCGCCGGCGAGAGCGGCGCGGCCTGCCGGATGCCGCCGTCGCCGTACCAGTAGCCGTCGATGCGAACCGCGGGGAAGAACATCGGGAGCGCCGTCGACGCCATCACGTGGTCCACGCACAGCTCGGCGTGGACCGAGCGCCGCTTCGGCCGCGTCCAGTGCTCGATGTCGCGGCCCTGCACCCACACCACCGACTGCCCGGTCGAGTAGCTGGTCGTGCTGATCGCGACCGCCTTCAGCACGCCCCGCCGCAGGTTGGAGTCGATGCCGGTCAGACGGCCGTTGACCGCGGCGTAGACCTCCTCCAGGAAGTCGTGCAGCGGCTGCGTGTCCAGGAAAGCGTGCACCGGCGGCGGCTTCACCAGCCCGCCCGTCATCAGCCGGACCCCCCACCGCAGCGCGTTGCCGCCGATCGACAGCGGGTCGACGCGGAACACGTCGTCGACCACCAGCTCGCTCCACAGCCCGACCAACTCCTCCATCGCCTGCGGGAACGTGCCATGGTGCGCCGCCAGGTGCGCCGCGTTCACCGCGCCCGCCGACACGCCGGTCACGATCGGGATCCGCAGCTCCGGATAGTGCCGCGCGATCCACGACAGGACCCCGACCTGGTAGGCGCCCCGCGCGCCACCGCCCGTCAGCGCGATGCCGAGGTCGTCGGGGCCCGCGTGGATCCGGCCCGCAAACGCCCCATCGAGCCGGCCCGCGGCCCGCCCGGCGTCGTCGCCGCCCTTCGCACCGTCAGCATCCGGCATTATGGATTGAATGTACGCGCGCGGCGGTACTTCGCCAGAATGCACCGCTCCGTGCTTCGACGACTTCCGCGGGCCGACGGCGCCGTGCCGCCGACCGTCCGCATCATCTCGCGCCACGGCGGCGTCGAGCTCGCCGACGCCCTGCGCGAGCGCGGCTTCGGCGTCACCGAGTTCGCCGGCCAGGGTCGCGAGGGCACCGTCGAGGTCGTCTACACCGTCGTCAAGCGACGCCACGTGCCCCACGTCCTCCGCGAGGCCCGCCGCTGGGACCCCGACGCATTCATCACCGTCGAGGAGCCGAAGGCGATCCTGCGCGGCAAGCTCTACGCGGGGCCGCGCAAGTAGCCGCTGCGCACGTAGCCGTCGTCCCGTCGGGCCATTCCAACGCCCCGCCCGCGACGCGGTATTGCCGCCATGCAGCGGCGACGGGCGATCATCGAAGCGGCGATCCGCAACTGCGACGGCCCCGCAGGCGCCGCGCGCCTGGCGCGCGCGCTCGGCTTCCCGGCCGCCTCGGCGCTCGACCTGCCGCTTCCCGACGACGCCCCCGTCGACTCCGCGGCGCTGCTCGCCGGGCGCGGCAGCCTGAGCCTGTTCCATCTCGGAATCGGCCCGATCCGCTACACCCACGCCGATCCCTCCGCGGCCAAGCGTTCGGCCGTCAGCCACGCCGCCCGCTGGCTCCGCGCGGCCGACCCGGCGCGCCTCCTCCTGCTCCTCCTCACGGACGCGGGCGCGCGTCGCGTCGTCGTCGCCACCTTCGACCTCGCCGGCGAGCTGCGGCGGCTCGACGTCGAGCGCGACGCGCCGAAGGCGGCCGACCTGGACGTCCTCGAAGAGATGGTCGCCGAGCCCGGCGAGGGCGGCGTCGCGCTGGCGCTGCGAATCGCGCGCGCGCTCGACCGTGGCCGCCTCGCCGACCGCTTCTTCCGCGAGTTCCGCGCACACCGCGACGCGGTCGCCACGGCGTGGCGCGGCATCGCACCCGGCCGCGCGGCGGAGCGCCGCCGCCTCGCGCTGCTCCTCCTCTGCCGCCTCATGTTCCTCTGCTTCCTGCAGGACCGGGGTCGGCTCGGCGACGACCGCCGCTTCCTGATCGAGCTGGCGCGCGCTTGGACCACGCGCGGCGCCGCCGCCGGCGGCCGGCCGCCTCCGCACGACGGGCGCCCAACCCCCCGCGGCGAACGCCCGTCCTTCTACCGCGCCGTTCTGCGCCCGCTCTTCTTCGGCGCGCTCAACGAGAAGCCGGAGCGGAGGAGCGCGGCCGCGCGCGCGCTGGGCGACGTGCCCTACCTGAACGGCGGCCTCTTCGACCGCACGCCGCTCGAGCGGCGCCACCCACGGCTCGACCTGCCGGACGACGTCGCGCTCCGCGTCTTCGACGGCCTCCTCGACCGCTACCGCTTCCACGCCCGCGAAGCCGCCGAGTCGCTGCGCGACGGCAGCGCCGACGTCGGCATCGATCCGGAGATGCTCGGCCAGGTCTTCGAGGGCCTCATGGATCCCGCCGACCGCGGGAGCACCGGCTCCTTCTACACGCCCGCGACCGCCGTCGCGTCGCTCGCGCGAGAGGCCGTCGCCACCTACCTCGCCCCCGCCGCCGAATCGCCCACCGCAATGCTCGACCGGCTCTGCGCCGACGCGGAAGCAACGGCGCGAGCCCGGCTCGCGCGCAGGCTCGCCGCCGCGCGCGTGCTCGACCCCGCCTGCGGATCCGGCGCCTTCCTCCTCGGCGCGCTGCTCGAGCTGTCCCGGATCGACGCCGCGCTCCGCGGCGGCGGGCTGGCGGAATCGCGGCGCAGGATCGTGTCGCGCGGCCTCTACGGAGTCGATGTGCAGGCCGACGCCGCGCTCCTCTGCTCCCTCCGCCTCTGGCTCGCGCTCGCGTTCGCCGGCGCCGACCCGCCGCCGCTTCCGAACCTCGACCGCCGCATCCGGCAGGGCGACGCGCTCCTCGCGCCGCTCGACCTCGCCACCGGCGTCGCATCCGACGTGCGTCGCGCGATCGCGCGCCTCGCGCCGCTCAGCGACGCCTACGCCGCCGCCGGTCCCCGCGACCGTCCCGCGCTGGCGCGTCGCCTCGCGCGCGCGGAGAGCCGCCTCGCCCGCGCGTGGATCGACGCCGCACGCACCCACGCGGCGCGGACGAAACGCGAGCTGAGCGCGCGCGCGGCGGACCGCGACCTGTTCGGCGAGCCGCTTCCCGAGGCGAGGCGGGCGGCGCGCCAGCTCGCCGCGCTCGCCGACGAGCGCGCGACGCTGGATGCGTTCGCGGCCGCGCTCGAGGACACCGGCGCGGTTCCGTTCTTCAGCTTCGACATCCACTTCGCCGAGGCCGCCTCCGACGGCTTCGACCTCGTCCTCTCCAATCCGCCGTGGGTTCGCGCGCACGCCTGGCCGAAACCGCTGGCGCGCCGCCTGCGACGCCGCTACGCCGCCTCCGCCGGCGGCTGGATCGCCGGCGCCCGACTCGGCGGCGCGGGACCGGGCGCGGCCGCCCAGTCCGACATCGCCGTCCTCTTCCTGCACCGCGCGCTGCGCCTCCTCGCGCCGGGCGGCGTGCTCGGCATGCTGCTCCCCGCCAAGATCCTGCGCTCGCTCTACGGCGCGGCCGCACGGCGCGCCCTCGCATCCGCCACCGACGTCGTCTCGATCGTCGACCATTCGCTCGATCAGCGCGCGATCTTCCGCGCCGACGCCTTCACCACCGCCGTGGTCGCGCGGCGGCCCTCGCCCGAGGACGATGCGCTTCGCGACGGCGTCCGCCGCGGCGTCGTCCGCGTGACGCTGCTCCGGCCCGGGTCGCCGCGCCTGCGCTTCGACGTCCCTCACCGCGAACTCCCCCTCATCCCCGGCGACCCGGACTCGCCCTGGCTGCTCGTGCCGCCGGCCGTGCGCGCGGCGCTCCGTCGCATGCAGGCGGCCGGACCGCCGCTCGGCGAAAGCCGGCGCGTGCGACGCGGCGTCGTCACCGGCGCCAACGACGTCCTCCTGTTCGACCGCGTCGAGCCGAAGCTCGGCGACCTGGTCCTCGCGCGGCCCAGCGGCGCTTCGAAGCGCGGCGATGCGTCCGGCACCACCCCCGACGCCGACGCCCGGGCCGGCGTCCCCATCGAGGCGAGCGACCTCGCGCCGGTCCTGCGCGGCAGCGGCATCCGGCCGTGGAGCTGGGAGGCGCCCGACCACGTGATCTGGTTGCGCGACGACCGGCTCCGCCACCGCGACGCGGGCCGCCGCACCACCGCCTACCTCGCCCGCCACGCGGGCCGGCTGCGCGCCCGCTCCGGCTCCGCCGCCGCGCCGCTCGGCGCCGTCGCCCGCGTCTCCGCGGGGCTCATCGGTCCGAAGGTCGCCTGGCACGACCTCGCCGCGAACCTCCACGCCGTCGCCCTGCCCGCGACCATCCGCACCGCCTGGGGCGCGGCGCGGCCGCTCGTCCCGCTCAACACCGCCTACTTCATCGCCGCCGACGACGACGACGAGGCGCTCCTCCTCGCCGCGCTGCTCAACGCGCTCCCGCTCCGCACGTTCGCGCGCGCCGTCGCGGAGCGCGCCAAGGACGCCCGCTTCCGCTTCTTCGGTTGGGTCGTGGGCGTGCTTCCGCTCGCCGCCTCCCTCTTCACGCCGCCGGCCGCCCCGCGCCTCGTCACGCTCTCCCGCACGGCGCACCGCGACGGCGCCCTGCGGCCGAGCGCCGCCGCCGAGCTCGACCGCCTCGTCGCGGACGCGTACGGCCTGGGGTCCGCGGACGTGAAGGCGCTCCTGGATTTCGACGCATGGCTGCGCGGTGGGTCCGACCGCTGAGCGAGGCGACGACGCGCGCGCAGAAGCGCCCCGCCGCCGCTGGATCGCGGCGCCCGCCCGGGACGTCGCTCTGCGCATCGCGGCCGCGGCCGTGCCGTCCCGCTTCGACGGCCTCGCAGGGCCGGCCCCGCCTCCCGCCCCCCTCGGCCTCGCCGAGTTCCAGAGCCACGCCGTCGCCGCCACGCGCGCCGCCCTCGCGCGCCGCCGCGGCGCGATCCTCGCCGACGGCGTCGGCCTCGGCAAGACGCGCGTCGCGCTGGCCCACATCGACGCGGCGCTCGACGGAGGCGGCGCGGTCGTCGTCGTCGCGCCCGCGGCGCTGCGACGCATGTGGAGCGGCGCCCTCGACACGCTCCCTCTGCAGCGAAGGCGCCGCGTCACGCTGCTGACGCACGCGCTGCTGAGCCGCCGCGCGGCGCCGCGGCCGGAGCGGCTCCGGCTCGTCGTCGTGGACGAGGCGCACGCCTTCCGCAACCCGGACACGCGCCGCTATCGCGCCCTCGCACGCCTCTGCGCCGGCCTGCCGACGCTCCTCCTCACGGCCACGCCGGTCAACAACTCGCCGCTCGACCTGCACGCGCTGCTTCGCCTCTTCGCCGGCGACACGGCCTTCCGCGACCTGGGCGTCGCCGACCTCGGCGCCCTCTTCCTCGACGCCTCCGCGCGCACGGACCCCGCGCTCGAACCGCGCCTCCTGCCGGTGCTGCGGGAGGTCCTCGTGCGACGCAGCCGCGCCTTCGTCGACGCGCACTATCCGCGGCTCCGCCTCACCGGCGCCGACGGTTCGACGCTGCGCTTCCCGCGTCGCGCGCCGCCGGACCCCATCGCGCCCGCGCTGCCGCCGGCGCTCGTCGCGCGCGTCGCGTCGCTGCTCGATGCCTTCCGCGGACGCGCTTACGCGCCGCTCGAGCCGGACGCGACCGCGAGCGCCGGACGCGTCGCCCTCGTTCGCGTGCTCCTGCTCAAACGCCTCGACTCGAGCGTGGCCGCGTTCCTCGCGACGCTGCGCCGCCAGATCCGCGTGCACCGCGCCGTCGTGAACGCCCTCCGCGACGGCTTCGTCCCGGTCGCGCCGCCCGCCGAGACCGACCCGCTTCAGATCGAACTCGACCGGCTCGTGCTGCGCCCCCTTCCCGCCGCGGCCGACGGCCGGCGCCTCGCCGCCGCGGTCGCCGCGGACCTCGAGCGGCTCGAGACGCTGCGCCGCGACGTCGCTCCGCTCCTCGGCCCGCGCGACCCGAAGCTCGCCGCGCTGCGCTCGCTGCTCGCGCGGATCGGCGCCGCGCGCGCCGCGATCTTCACCGAGTACCGGGACACCGCCCGCTATCTGTGGCGCGCGCTGGGCGACGCCGCCCGCGCCCGCGCGGCGCTCGTCGATGGCTCCGGGGCGCGCATCGCGAGCGGAAGGTGCTCGCGCGCGGCGGTGATCGAGCGCTTCGCGCCGCGCGCCAACGCCGCCCCCGAGCCGCCACCCGCCGAACGCGTCGACCTCCTCGTCGCCACCGACGTCCTCTCCGAGGGCCTGAACCTGCAGGACGCCGGTCACGTGATCAGCTACGAGCTGCCGTGGAACCCGATCCGCATCGCGCAGCGCGTCGGCCGCATCGACCGCCTCGGCTCCCCTCACGACGTCGTCCACGCCCACCATTTCCTGCCCGACCCCGCACTCGAGCGCCTGCTTCGCCTCGCCGACCGCGTGCACCGAAAGATCCGCGGCATCCGCGCCACCGTCGGGGACGACGGCGCGCTCCAGGCGCCGCTGCGCGCCGGCGGGACGAGGGCCACGCCGCCCGCCCGCCACTTCCCCGCCGGCGTCGCGGCCCGCCTCCGCGCCGGCGACGAGCGGCTGCTCGCCGACCTCCAGCGCGCCGATGCGTCCGCCTTCGACGTCGCCGAGCGCCTGCGGCTGGCCGTGATCCGCGCGGGGAGCGACCCGCCGAGCGATCGGCCCGCACCGAGCGGGCCCGCCTCGGCGCGTGCGCCCGCGCACACCCGACCCGGTCCGGCTCGAGACGCTAGACATTCGCCGCGCCTCGCCGCCACGCACAGCGCGGCCGCCGCGCGGCCCGGCGTCATCGTCGCGTGCGCCACGGATGCCGGAGAGGCGTGCTACTTCGTCGACCAGGACCTCGACTGCGCTCCACTCGACGCCGCCGCCTGCGCGGTCCTGCTCGAGACGATCGAAGCCGGAGGCGGCGCGGCGC
The DNA here is from genome assembly GCA_963816355.1 of uncultured Gemmatimonadales bacterium. Classification (GTDB taxonomy): domain Bacteria; phylum Gemmatimonadota; class Gemmatimonadetes; order Longimicrobiales; family RSA9; genus CAWFKH01. The sequence continues at coordinate 209,978 of CAWFKH010000001.1, forward strand.
AGGACGGACCCGACGACGACGGGCGCTGCGCCGGCGCGCGTGCCCCGATTGCCGCCGACGGCGCGCGCTGCGACGACGCAGGTGCCGCGACCGCCGCCGACGGCGCGCTCGTAGCCCGCGCGGATGCCGCCGCTCGCGCGGTCGAACGGTTCCTGGAAAGCCCGTCGATCAGTGGCTGGAGGATGGCGGGCGCGGCGAACGCCGCCCGCCCGCGCGTCCCACGCGGCGGCATCGCCCTTCTGGTCGCCGCGCGCGTCGGCGCCGCGCTGAGCGCCGAGCCGTGGGGGCCGAGCACCGACCTCTGCCGGCGCGCGGACGCCCTGCTCGCACGCCTGCGCGAGCCCCTCGACGCCGGAACCGAGTGGCGTCTCCGCGACGCGCTCCGGGCCCGCTCCACGACCGCGTCGGGTGCTTCGCCCGAAAGCCGCGACGCCATCGCGCTGCTCGATGCTCTGGACGCGGCGCTCGCAGCCCATGCCGCGCCCCGCCACCTCGCTCCCAGCCCCCTCGCTCCGCGCCGCCCGCGCACCCGCCTCGTCGCCGCGCTCGCCGTTGACCTATCTACCGACCGCCGTTAGCTTTTCGCCCGTTCCATTCCGGCGTAGCTCAGTTGGTAGAGCGGACGGCTGTTAACCGTCATGTCGCAGGTTCGAGTCCTGCCGCCGGAGCTTTCGGCCTCGGTAGGTCGTTGTGCTGCAACGGCTCCCGGGGCCGTCTAGTACTGTTGCGGTTCTTCCGGCCGGTTCCGGGGGTGAGTCTTCCCACCTCCCCTGCCTTGTCGGGCCGTTGTCGGTCAACTCTTCCATATAGGTTCACTACGGCGGTGCGCTGCGCCGGCCACAGCTCCCGCTCGTAGGGGATCGGCGGCATATCCTCCAATCCGCGCCGGAGGTTGGCGGAGCCGATTACGTAGCCGGAGGCAGCGCGCGTTGTCACCGCCGCGCGCGCCGGCTCGGCGGTGACCCATTCCCGCAGGGTCGTGGGCCTGTGAATGGAGAAGATCCAGCAGGTTCGTGAACCGGGTCTCGACTCCGGTACTCTGGTACAGGAACGGGAGCGAACGACGGTGCGCCGGCAGCTCTGCCGGCAACCTTCGCTGCACCTGCCCGTCTGGATCTCAACACCCGTCAGCGTCGCCCCCGCAGGCCCTTGAACGGGTGGATACCGAATCGGTAGGACTATGGCAAACACTAGGCGCACCGGCCGACATGCACAACGAGTCAGCACTAGGGCAGTCCCAGCCACGATCGTAGGGCCGCGGACGCACCTACCTCACGGAGGCAGGGCTGCCGCGACTTTCGGGCTACGCGAAATAGATTGCGCGTTGCCGGCAACCGGGCCAGACTGGTTCTCGTACACTGTCGCCTGGCCAACCCCCAATCCGGTGCCGCGCCCGCCAGACCACCTGCGCTCCGACAAGCGAGGAAGAAATGACCATCGTTGCCTGCCTGAAAGTGTCCGACGGGGTAGTGCTGGGCGCGGATAGCGCAGGCACGCTCCTGGGCGGGAATGCGGTACAGAACGTCTATTTCAATCAGGAGAAGATCGCGAACCTCCGCAAAGGGCTGCCTATCGGCATCGCGACCTACGGGCTCGGTGGACTCGCCGGCCGTTCTCTGACGAGTCTGGCCAAGGATCTCCGGAAGCGGTTCTCTGCCCCAGGCGATTGGCACCTGGACCCGGAGAACTACACGATGGAGGACGTCGCGAAGAGGGTCCGGGAGTTCTTCTACAAGGAGCTCTACGTTCCGGAGCACGGCCACGCGCCGTCGGGAGAGGCGCCCCCCCTCGGATTCGTCGTCGCCGGATACTCGGCGGAAGCCCGGAAGCCGGAGGTCTGGACGGTGGAAATCGACAACGATGGCGCGTGTCCTGGACCGCAGCTAGTTTACCGGGAGGACAACGCGGGGACGATGCTGTGGCGGGGGCAGCCGGAAGCGTTGAACCGCCTGTTCCTTGGCGTTGCCACTGAATCCTATCAACGGCTGTTGGCTGGCGGCTTGACCGAGCCGGACGCGCAGAATGTGCTCCAGAGCCCGGCGCCTCTGGCGCACCCGGCGATGCCTATTCAGGACGCGATTGACTTGGTGAAGTTCGCGTGCGATACGACGTGCGGGTTCATCAGGTTCCAGACCGGCGCCCCTATCGTGGCTCCGCCAATCGACATCGCGGCAGTAACATTGCATGAGCGATTCAAGTGGGTCCAGCGGAAGCACTACTTCCCGGGGGAGTTGAATCCCCCGCCAGAGTGGGACCCGGCCCGCCAGTGGCCTAGCGAATAGGAGTAAGGAAATGTTGCAGCTTCCGACGGCGGTCCCGAACATACCGATGCCCAAACCAAGCATCGAGGGCAGGGAAGCATCTCTGAGCCGTGGAGAGACGGCCCCTGGGCCGGTCAAGAAGAAGACCATCACGGTGCTGAGGAAGATTGCCAGGCAGGAAGAGGCCAGGAAGAAGGAAAAGGGCGAATCCTGACTCCGGCCCGGCGCCGGTGAAGGCCGCCCCACCCGTTACGGTGGAGCGGCCTTTTTTGGGGTTGCAGGCTCCGGGTCGGGGCAGCCTACCGGTTCCGTGGACGCTCCTCCGAATTCCATCGCCTTCCTGGAACCGGAGCTGCGCGGCAAAAGCCAGTTCGTCCACTTCCCCCAAGTGTCAACGCGGTTGCGAAGTCGACAGGTGCAGCGGTGTAGAAATGGACACTCCCGCCGGTGGTACGGCTAAGGCGGCATGACGGTCTCCCGACCGGGCGCGGATCAGGTGTGAAAAGAGGGTCGGGGCTTTTGGGGGCAAGATCCCCCTTGGCGCCGGGCGTCAGGAGAGGTACGATGCGGCCGGCCCCCCGTCCGCGCCGCCCGCACCGTCCCCATGCGGCTGGCCCCGCGGACTCCGGGCGAGGCGCTGCGGGTTATAGCTTCAATGGATGGAAGCGATCGCGCGATCCGGAGCCCGCCGTCGCACCGCCCTGCCCACGTCCGCGCCGTACGGGCGCACGAACGCGCGCCCGGCAAGCGCCCTCTCCACTCCCTCACGCGAGCGGCCGCAGCAGGTCGTCGCGGTAGGTGCGGCTCACCTTCAGGCGGCGCCCGTCGCGCAGGATCGCGATGTAGTCGCCGCCCACCCACGGCTTCACCTCCGCGATGCGCGACACGTTCACGATGGTGGAGCGGTGGATGCGGACGAAGCGGCGCGGGTCGAGCCGCGACTGCAGGTCGGCGAGCGTCGAGCGGATCAGGTGCTGCGCCTCGCCGGTGTGGAGGCGGACGTAGTTCCCCGCGGACTGGAACCAGTCGACGTCCTCCGCGTCGACGAAGTAGATCCGCGCCGTGTCGCGCACCATGATCCGCTCCGCGAAGCCGGCGTCCGCCGATCCGCCGGCGCCGGGCCCGATCGCCTGGCGCAGAAGCGCGTCCAGCGAGCGGCGCGCCTCGCCCTGCCGCCGGCGCCGCACCTGCTCGAGCGCCCGGCCGACGCACGCCGCCAGCCTGGCGTCGTCGAACGGCTTGAGCAGATAATCGAGGGCGTGGACCTCGAACGCGCGCACAGCGTGCTCGTCGTACGCCGTGACGAAGACCACCTCCGGGACGTCGCGGCCGAGCTCGCGCAGGACCGCGAAGCCGTCCATGTCCGGCATCTGGATGTCCAGGAAGAGCAGGTCGGGCGTGAGCGCCCGCGCGAGCCGGAGCGCCTCGCGGCCGTCGCCCGCCTCGCCCACCACCTCGACCTCCGGGTGCGCGCGCAGGGCCAGCCGCAGGCCGTCGAGCGCGAGCGGCTCGTCGTCGATCAGGATCGCGGTGACCGGCTGCGCGGGGTCCGTTCTGCTTCGCATGCCTCCATTATGAAACGGCGGCCGGCGCCCCGGCGGTGTCGAGGGGATCGGGCGTGCGTGCGCGTGACGAGCCGCCGGCGGGCGCCGCGAAGACGCGCGTCGCCGGCCACACCAGATTCGAGCGCCGCGCGCCGCGGCGCAAGCGATCCCCATGGCTACGGGGGCATCCTTTGAACGAGCCGGGAACGCCGGTACCCGTCCGCTTCACGTCACGCGAGCGGCTCGGCGTCGTCGCGATCTGGGCCGCGCTGGGGCTGATCGAATCGTCGAAGGCGTGGATCACCGCGCGGCCGGGCCCGCAGCCGCTGGACTGGGTCACGGCCCTCGTCGCGAACATGCCGTGGTGGCTGATGTGGGCCGTCCTCACGCCGGCCGTCGTGCTGCTGGCTCGTCGCGTGCGCCCCGAGCGCGGCCGGGCCGCCTTCGTCCTCGCCCACGTGGCCGCCGGGACCGCGCTCTCGCTCCTCCACCACCTGGTCGTGGGCACCCTCTTCTACCTGACGCGCACCCGCGGCATGACGGTGCCGTTCGAGGGCGAGATGGTGCGCATGACGCTGGCGCTGCAGCTTCGCTTCTTCTTCGCCAGCTTCTTCATGCTCAACCTCCTCACCTACTTCGCCGTCGTCGGCGCCTACTACGGCCTCGAGTTCTACAAGCGCTACCGGAGCAGCGAGCTGCGCGCCGCCCGCCTCGAGGCGGGGATGCAGCGCGCGCGCCTCGCCGCGCTCCAGATGGAGCTCAACCCGCACTTCCTCTTCAACACCCTCAACGCCGTCGCCGGCCTCGTACGGCGCAAGGAAGACGACGGCGCCGTCCGCATGCTCGCCCGCCTCTCCGAGCTCCTGCGCGCGACGCTCGAGCAGGGCGGCGACACGGAAGTCCCGCTGCAGAAGGAGCTCGAGCTGCTCGGGACCTACCTCGAGATCGAGCGGATCCGCTTCGGCGAACGCCTGTCCGTGGCCGTGGAAGCCGACGACGCCGCGCGCGCCGCCCTCCTTCCGCCCCTCATCCTGCAGCCGCTCGTCGAAAACGCCGTGCGGCACGGCGTCGCGAAGCAGGCGGGGCCCGGCCGCATCCTCATCGCCGCCGTCCGCGAGCGCGGCCAACTCGTCCTCACTGTGACGAACACCGGACCGCCCCCGGACGGGACGCCCGCTGCCGCCACGGCCGCCGACGGCGCCGCGGACGCCGGCGGCGGCGTCGGCCTCGCCAACGCCCGCGAGCGCCTCGCCGAGCTCTACGGCGCGCGGGCGACGCTGACGCTCGAGCCGCTGCCGGGCGGCGGCGCGTGCGCGGTCATCCGATTGCCGGTCCGGGAGGACGCCGGGGAGGCGAAAGGCGAGCCGGAGGGCGGGCCGGATGACGACGGGGAGGGCGCGACGCGGCCCGCGCCCTCCCCCGGCGTCAGGGCAGTCGCTTCAGGCGCACGTCCGCCACCCGCTCCACGAACGTAGCCGGATTGAACGGGTCGTCCGCGGCGGCGTTGAGCTGATAGGACTCGCTCAGTTGGTACGCGTGGCCATCCACCCCTTGCAGCGTGCCGGTCGCTCCTTCGTGGAAGCTTGCATTGGAGAACGTCGAGATCCGGCGCGCCGTCCCCTCCGCGATCCGCTCGGGACCGAGGATGAAGGCGCAGAACTGGCTCCCGTCGCCCACCAGGTTCCCGATCCCCAGGAGCGAGAGGTCCCCGGTGAAGCCCGCCTCCGCCGTCGACGTCGCGTGGTACACCGAGATCCGCACCGCGTCCGACGTCACCTGCACCAGCCGCTCGCCGATCTCCGACGGCGTCAGGACCCGCAGCACCTCGACCGTGTTGAACGCGCCCTCCGGCAGACAGAGGTTCGACGGCGCGTGCACGCTCAGGAGCTGGCGCTCGGCGTCGAACACCACCAGGAACTCGAGGTTCGCGAAACGCATGAGCGCCGCGCCGTCGGCCCCCACGACGTCCGGGCTCGCGTCGGCCGCCGCAACGGCCGCCGCGACGGGAGCCGCCGGCGCCGCCGGGCTGGCCGTTGATCCCTCGCCGCAGGCGGCGATGCACGCCGCCGCGAGCAGCACGGGAAAGAGCGTTCGAGAGCTGGACATCAGCCTGACCTCCGCTGGGGGAATTCGACTTCCTCACGTCCTTCTCCCCCCAACGCTACCGGCTTCACCCCGCGCCCTCCCAGGCCGCCGGGGCAACGCGTGCTCAGCCGTGACGGAGGGTTCCCTCGAGCCACGCGGCGACTCGACCCGCCCGGCCCTCGACCGCCGCCCGCTGCAGCACCGCCGCTCCGGCCACGTCGTCCCGCGACAGCGCCGCGACCACCTCCCCGTGCTCCCGCACCGTCGCCTCCACGTCCACCCTCTCGCGCGCCCACGCCCGCTCCACCGCCCGCGTCCGCCGCGCCGCCCGCTCGATCGCCTCCAGCAGCACCCCGTTCGGACACCCTGACAGCAGCGACCCCCGCCACGCCTCCGCCAGCTCGATCACCCGCTCCACGTCCCCGGCCGCGCGCGCCGTCGCCGCGTTCAGCCGCGCGAGCCGGACCAGCTCACCCGACCTCAGCGCGCCCGCCGCCGCCAGCGCCGCCGGCTCCAGCAGCGCCCGCACCTCGCCCAGCTCCCGCACCTCCGCCGCACCCGGCCCTCGAACGAAGAAACCCCGCCGCGGCCGCACCTCCAGCAGATCCTCCGCCGCCAGCCGCGACAGCGCCTCCCGCAGCGGCGTCCGGCTCACCTCCAGCAGCCGCGCCAGATCGACCTCGTTGATGCGCGACCCCGCCGCCATCGCGCCGCTCGTGATGCGGCCGCGCAGTCGTGCGGCGAGGTCGTGCGGCAGGTTCTCCCGGCTCATTCTCTGAATACTGTATACAGATGGCGGCGGCGCAAGGGCCAGCGACCACGACGAAACCACCCGCTCAACGCTCCGCCCGCCCGCTCAACGCTCCGCCCGCTCCACTTGCTCCGCGCTGCGCCCCGCTCAATGCACCGCCCGCTCCGCGCGCCCCAGCACCCGCTCCGCCTCGCCGGCGATCAGCCGGGCGTACATGGCGCGCTCGTTGGCGGTCGCGAACCGGCGCGCGTTGCCCGCCGCGTCGACCCACCGCAGCAGCGCCCCACGATCCAGGTAGTAGCGCTGCTCTTCGACGGCGATGCCGGCGGGCGCCGGGCCGGCGAAGATGCGTTCGGCGACGAGGAAGCTGGTGCCGTCGTCGTAGTAGAACTCACGCAGCAGAGTGCCGCGCGGCCCGCTTTCGAGCGCGTCGATGCGGAGGGTGCCGCCGCCCGGATCGCGGACGAGCAGGGAGTCGTACCCGACGACGCCGCGCACCGTCCTCGCGCGCCCGCCACCCGCGTCGATGGCGCGATCGATCTCGCGCCGGCGCGCGTCGCCGCGGGCCGCCGAGAGGTTTTCGCGGGCGGTGGTGAAGAGGGAGTCCGGCGACGCGGTCGCGTCTCCGTGGTCCGGGCCGGACGAGGCGGCGGGAAGCGCGATCGCGGGAGCGCCGACGCCCGGCGGCCCGCCGGCGGCTGCGTCGGCGCGCGCGCGGCGCCGGGCGAGGATCGCCGCCGCGACGAGGGCGAAGGCGACGAAAGCCGCCAGCGCCAGGACCGCGGTGCGGGACCTGCGGCTGGGGCGCGCCGGGCCGGCGTTCCGCGCGTCCCTCACGGACGCGGTGACCGGCTCACGGCAGCACGAAGGTGCGCGCGACGACGAAGAAGAGCGCGGCCAGGCCGGCGGCGGCGGGGATGGTGGCGATCCACGAGTTCACGATGTTGCGGATCACGCGGAAATTGAGGGCGCCGATCCCCTGCGCGAAGCCGACGCCGATGACGCCGCCGACGAGCGTGTGGGTGGTGGAGATCGGCAGGCCCATGCGGCTGGCGACGAGGACCGTGGTGGCGGCGCCGAACTCGGCGCTGAAGCCGCGCGTCGGCGTGATCTCGGTGATCTCGCGGCCGATCGTCGCGATCACCTTGTGGCCGAGCGTGGCGAGGCCGAAGACGATGCCGGCGCCGCCGAGCAGGAGCACCCACGTGGGCACGGGCACCTTGCCGGAGACGGAGGCGAAGCCCTCGTGGTCGAGCGTGACGATCGCGGAGAGGGGGCCGACGGCGTTGGCGACGTCGTTCGCGCCGTGCGCGAAGGCGACGTAGCAGGCGGTCGAGACCTGCAGGTAGGCGAAGATGCGCTCGACGTAGACGAATGGGCTTCCGGTGCGCGGGGCCGTGCGGCGGATGATCCGGCGCGCCCCTTCGCCGACGAGCACCGCGATCACGGTGGCGACGCCGATCGCGAAGAGTAGTGGCGGCGCCTGGATGACGTTGTTGAGCGCCTTGTAGATGATCGACACGACGATGATGCCGACGACGATCGCGACGAGCACCGGCCCCACCGCCTTCGTCGCCTCGACCGGGTCGTCGCTGCGCAGGATGCGGTTGCGGATGTAGATGAAGGTGGCGTAGGCGATGGCGCCGCCGAGCACCGGCGAGACGACCCAGCTCAGGACGATCTGGACAATGGTGCCCCAATCGACGCCGCTCCACCCGACGCTCACCAGCCCGACGCCCACGACGGCGCCGACGATCGAGTGCGTGGTCGAGACCGGCAGCGCGAGGTGGGTGGCGACGTGCAGCCACACGGCGGCGGCGAGCAGCGCGCACAGCATCGCGACGGCGAGGAGCAGCGGGCCGTGGGTGCCGAAGGGGCCGGCGGGCCCGAACACGCTCGTCTCGATGATCCCCTTGCGGATCGTGTCGGTGACGTCGGAGCCGGCGAGGACGGCGCCGCCGAACTCGAAGATGCCGGCGAGGACGACGGCGCGCGCGAGGGTCAGGGCGCCGGAGCCGACGGACGTGCCCATGGCGTTGGCGACGTCGTTCGCGCCGATGTTCCACGCCATGTAGAGGCCGCCGACGACGGCCAGGATGAGGATGAGTGTGGCGGCGCTCATCGCCGCGCGAGCATGAGCCGGAGCAGGTCCGCCGTGTTCTCGGCGTGGTTCGCCACGTCGCCGAGGACCAGCAGGATCCGCATCCAGAGGAAGACCGACACCGGGTCGATCTCCGACTCATGCTCGAACAGCAGCTTCGAGACGACCGCCTGCTGTTTGTCCGCCTCCCACTCCAGGTTCGAGATCTCCTTGATCTGCTCCATCGTGCGCTCGACGTCCGGCCCCGCGAAGGAAGCCTCCTGGAGCGTCGGCAGGCCGCGCGCGACGTCGTACCACAGCTCGCTCGTCGCGATCACCTTTTCGACGAACGCGCGCAGCGGCTCCTTCATCGCCTGCGGCGTGCTCGTGCGGCGCATCGTGAGCAGGACGCCGAGGTCCTCCGCGCGGTCGGCGATCGCGTCCTGCTCGCGCAGGAAGAGCAGGATGTCGCCGCGGTCCACCGGCATGAAGAGCGACTTCGGCAGGTGGTCCCGGATCTCGTTCTTGATGACGTCCGCCTTGTGCTCCAGCTTCGACGTCTGCTGGTAGACGCGGTCCGTCTCCTCCCAGTCCTCGTCCATGAAGGCGTTCAGGAGCGGCCGCAGCAGCTGGACCGTCTCGTGGACCCGCTCCGTGTGCTGCGCCAGCGGGCCGAACGGGGATCTCGCGAAGAGCCCGAAGATCGTCCTCATGCCGTCTCCTTCCAGGGGCGTCGGTGACGCCGCCGAAGTTGCCGAATCGTTCCGCGATCCGCCAGCCGCCGCGCCGCGCCCCAAGGGCGACGGGCGGGGCCGGTCCTGCGCGCGGCGGGGCGGCTCAGGCCGGCTGCGGAGCGATGCGGTGGCCGCTCGGCGCGTCGAAGAGGTGGAGGCGCGCCGCGTCCGGTCGCAAGGCGACCACGCCGCCCGGCTCCAGCTGGGGGCGCGCCGGCGTACGCGCGACGACGTCCTCGCCGGCCGCGGTGCGGCAGTGCACCAGCGTCTCCGGTCCGAGCGCCTCGACCACGAGCACGTTGGCCTCGAACGCGTCGGGGCGGCGGACGCCGCGCGTCACGTCGAGGTCGAGGTGCTCGGGTCGTATGCCGAGGACGACGTCGCGGGTCGGCGCGCCGTCCGCGGCCGCGGCGGCCGGCAGCGCCAGGGTGAAGCTCGGACCGCGGAAGCGCGGCCCCTCGTCCTCGCGCAGCAGCGAGCCGGCGAAGAGGTTCATCGGCGGGGACCCGATGAAGCCGGCGACGAAGAGGTTGGCGGGCCGGTCGTAGACCTCGAGCGGAGAGGCGACCTGCTGCAGCTCGCCTCGATCGAGGATCGCGATCCGCTCCCCCATCGTCATCGCTTCGGTCTGATCGTGGGTCACGTAGATCATCGTCGCGGCGAGCTCGCGGTGCAGGCGCACGAGCTCGGCGCGCGTGCGAACGCGCAGCTTGGCGTCGAGGTTGGAGAGCGGCTCGTCGAAGAGGAAGACGGCGGGCTCGCGGACCATGGCGCGGCCGAGCGCGACGCGCTGGCGCTGCCCTCCGGAGAGCGCCGCCGGCTTCCGCTCCAGCAGCGGCTCGAGCCCGAGCTTCTCCGCCACCCCAGCGATACGGCGCTCGATCTCCGGCTTCGCCGTCTTCCGCATGCGCAGCCCGAAGGAGAGGTTCTGGCGCACCGTCATGTGGGGATAGAGGGCGTAGCTCTGGAAGACCATGGCGATGTCGCGGTCTCGCGGCTCGACGTGCGTGACCTCGCGCTCGCCGATGCGGATCGAGCCGCGCGTCGCCGTCTCCAGGCCGGCGACCATCCGCAGCGTCGTCGTCTTGCCGCAGCCGGAGGGGCCGACCAGCACGAGCAGCTCGCCGTCCCGCACCTCGAGGTCGAGGTCGTGGACGGCGACGACGCCGCCGTCGTACGTCTTGTTGAGCCCCTCGAGCGTCACCGTGGCCATCGTCAGCGCTCCCCTTCCGTGATCCTGAGCTCGACCGTGCGCTCGTGGTCGAGCACGATCTGCACCGGCACCAGCAGCCGCTCGCCGAAGCGGCGCGCGGCCAGCTCCGCAGGGCGGCCGTCGACCGTCGCGGCGGCGAGCCTCGCTCCCGCCAGCACCGGCTCCAGGACGAGGCCGAGCGGCGCCCCACCGCTCTGCTGCGCGACCCGCAGGACGTGCCGTTCTCCCGACCGCTCGTAGCGCAGCGACACACGCGCCTCGCCGACGCGCAGCGCGCGAACCTCCAGCCGCGCCCAATCCTCCGGCGGCTGCGGCCGCAGGCGCAGCCGCCCTCGCGCCGCGTCCGGCTGCGCGCCCAGCATGCCGCCCACGAGCGCGACCATCGTGAGCGCGGTCGCCGGCGCGTCGTCCGGGCTGCCATCCTTGTCGCCGCCGGCGGCCGGCGTGAGCGAAGACGGCCACGCACCACGCTCGTGCGCCGTGTGCAGCATCAGATTGCGACGCAGCAGCCGCCACGCCGCGCTCGAGCGTCCCTCGCCGTACGCCGCCAGGCACTCGCGCGCGGCCGCGGCGGTCGAACCCGCCGCATCGTAACCCGCGCCCGTCGCCGGCACCACGGCGCCGGCGGCCGGCTTCGCCGCGGCCGCGGCCGCCGCCGTGACCGCCGCCACACCGCACCGCGCCCGCAGCTCGGCGGCCCAGGCCCGGTCGCCGGCCGACTCGACCGCGTCCGCCAACTCGCCCAGGGCCGCGAGCCAGATCCCACCCACTCCGTCGCGGCCGCCGTGCACCACTCGAAGGCGCGGCGCAGCCGGTCCCGCTCCGCGGCGACCACGCTCACCTCTCCGCTCCACGCGACGTGGCGCGCCGCCACCAGCAGGTAGAGCGGCGTGGCGACGCCGGCGTCGTCGAGCGGCCCACCGGTGGCCGCGCACTCGCCGGGGATCGCGCCGGACGCCTCCTGACGGGAGCCGAGGAAGCGCAGCGCGTCGCGGGCGGCGTCGAAGTCGCCGACCGCGAGCGCGCCCAGCGCGCTCCACGCCGCGCCGTGCCCCGGCACCGGCCCGGTCCGGGATCCGGCGCCGCCCCCGGCGGCCGCGCCGTATCCGCCCACCAGGCAGGGCCCCGAAACGGGCGCTTCGGCCAGGTGGGAGTCGATCCGGTACTTGGCCCACTCGACCGCGGCGTCGATCTGCGGCTCCGGCGTGGTCAGCGAGAGCCGCTCGCGCGCGAGGCGGCGAGCCGCGCCGATGCGCGCCGCGCGGTGCGGCGCAGGGTCCCGGCAGCGCTCCAGCTCGCGGCGTGCCGCGGCCGCGTGCGGGCCGGCGCCGACGACGAGGCGGACGCGGCCACCCCGCCTCGTGATGGCGACGCTCACCGCGCAGCGGAGCCCGGCCCCATCTTCGCGCACCTCGATCGCCGGAGCCGACCCTTCCGACGCGACCGCGAAGCAGGCGGCCGCTTCCTGCCCGGCCGCGTCACCGCCCTCGACCACCAGGACGCCCGCCTCCATGCGGCCGCGGAGCGGCGCGAGCGTCGGCGACGTCGGCAGCGCAATCGCTCGCAGATCGACCGCCCACTCGAGCCGCAGCGCGCCCTGCCCCCCGCCGCCGCCGGCCGCGGGCGCACCTGCGCCCTCGATCGCCCACTCGAGCGTGGCGCCGGCGAGCCGGCGCGGCACCGTCAGGGTCTCGACCGCGCGCCACGCCCCGGCACGAAGCCGCCGCTCGATCGCGGCGGGCGTGATCCGTACGTGATCCGCGAGCGCGGCCTCGCCGCCGACGTGCACGGCCAGCTCGCGCAGCACCTGCGCGGAATGCGCCCACAGCTCGAGGACGCCGGCCGCCTCGTCGCCGGCGGCGAAGGCGCGGCGGCCGGCGAGGGTGAACGGCCGGCTCGTGCGAGCTCGCGGCGCTCCGGCCGAGTCGGGCTCGACGGTGCCTTCCAGCACGAGCGAGGAGGGCAGGTCCGGAGCCCGGCTCATCGGTCACCGCCCCTGCCCGCGCGCCCTTTCCACGCCACGCGCCGGGGCCGTTGCCGGACGGTCGACGCTGCGGTTACTCTTGCTGGCGCGTTCCCGCCGTGGACCCACCGAAACGAGGCCTCATGCGCCCGAAGTCCAGGCCGCGACGACGCACGCCGGTCCCCGCTGCGGCCCGCACGATCGCGACGCTCGCCGCGCTCCTCCTTCCGTGCGCCGGCGCGGCGCAGCAGGATGCGGATCGCCCGGCGACGCGACCGGAGCGTACGGAGTATCGCGAGACGAGCCGATACGCGGACGTCGTGGACTTCGTCCGGTCGCTCGAGGGTGCGTACCTGCACGTCACCACGTACGGCTACAGCGTCGAGGGGAGGGCTCTTCCGCTCGTGGTGTGGGGCGACGTCGCCGACGCGACGCCGGAATCCGTGCTCGCCTCCGGCCGCACGCGCGTCCTGATCCAGGCCGGTATCCACGGCGGCGAGGTGGAGGGGAAAGAGGCGGCGCTGGTGCTGCTGCGGGAGCTCGCGGCGGGCCGACACCCGGCGTGGGCGGACTCGCTCGTGCTGCTGGTGGCGCCGCTGCTCGATCCGGACGGCAACGAGCGTATCAACCTGTACAACCGCCCGCGCCAGAACGGACCGGTCGGCGGCGTCGGCGAGCGCGTGAACGCCCAGGGCCTCGACCTCAACCGCGACCACACGAAGCTCGAGTCGCCCGAGATCCGGTCGCTGGTCCGGCTCTACCGCCGCTACGATCCGCACGTCGTCATCGACCTCCACACGACCGACGGGACCTTCCACGCCTACCGGCTCACGTACGCGCCACCGCTGAATCCGGACACCGACTCCGCCATCGTCGCCCTGCTACGCGAGCGCTGGCTGCCCGCCGTCCAGGCCGCGCTCCACGACAGGTACGGCTGGAACACGTTCTACTACGGCAATCTGCCGCCGCCCGATTCCCACCTCGACCGCGGCTGGTACACGTTCGACGCGCGGCCTCGATTCAACAACAACTACGTGGGTCTGCGCAACCGCTTCGCCATTCTCGGCGAAGCATACGCCTATGCCTCCTTCCAGGAGCGGATCCTCGTTTCGCTCCGCTTCGTCGAGGCGGCCGTGGACTTCGCCGCCGCCAACGCCGGCCGGATCCAGGACATCACGCGCGAAGCCGACGCCCGTTCCCTCTCCGACCGCAGCCTCGCGACGCGTTCGCAGCTCGCACGGTCCGGCGAAACCGACATCCTGCTCGGCGCCGTGGACACCGCGGCCAATCCGCTCACCGGCGAGCCGTTCCTGCAGCGCGTCGACACCGTCCGCTCCGTGCGCATGCCCGTCTACGACTCGTTCGCGCCCGCCGAGCTCTCGCCCGTGCCGCGCGCCTACCTCGTTCCTCCGGATCTGCCCGCGCTCGTCGACCGCCTCGACGCGCACGGCATCCGCTACAGCCGCCTCGCGAAGAACACCGCTCTCGCCGTCGACGAATTCGTCGTCGACTCCACGGCCGTCGCCGACGACGCCTTCCAGGGGCATCACGAGCGCCGCATCCTCGGACACTACCGCGCCGTCACGCGCACGATCCGCGCGGGCACGCTCGTCGTATCCACCGATCAGCCGCTCGGCCGCCTCGCCTTCCTCCTCCTCGAGCCCCGCTCCGACGACGGCTTCCTCGACTGGAACTTCTTCGACGGCAGGATCGAGCGGGGCGCCGTCTACCCGGTGCTGCGAACCGCGGGACCGGGGCGGTGAACCGTTCTCTCCGCCTGAGCCGGGCACCCGCCCGCCGCCGCGCCCGACTCCGTGCCCGCCCGCGGCGGCGCCCGCCCGGCTCGGGCGAACCCACCCTCATGATGGAGGCCGACCGGTGGACGACGACCGCACGCGGCTGATGACGCTATTGCGCCAGCGCTCGCTGCAAACGGGGGATTTCGTGCTGTCGAGCGGCAAGCGCTCCGACTACTACATCGACGCGCGCCGCACCACCATGAGCGGAGAGGGGCTCCGCCTCATCGGCCGCCTCGGCCTCGCCGCACTGCGCGACGCCGGCTGGCGGCCCCATGCCGTCGGCGGTCTCACGCTGGGCGCCGATCCCGTCGCGTACGCGATCGCGTGTGCTGCCGAGGCGGAGGGAATCGACGCCTTCACGGTGCGCAAGCAGCCGAAGCAGCACGGCACCGGGCGCCTCATCGAGGGCCCCTTCCAGCCGGGCGCCAGCGTGGTCGTGGTCGAGGACTCGATGACTTCCGGCGAGAGCGCGCTGCGCGCCGTCGCCGCGGTACGCGAAGCGGGCGGCCGCGTGCGGGGCGTGCTCTGCCTCGTCGATCGCGAGGAGGGCGGCCGCGAGCGTCTGGAGGCGGAAGGCATACCGCTCCTGCACCTCTTCACCGCTCGCGAGCTGCTCGGCCGCGCGTAGCTGCCGCTACGGACCTACCACTGCCGGACCTGCCATCGGTCCCACCACTGCCAGACCTGCCGTAGGTCCCGCCACTACGGACGCACCGTCGGTCCCGGCCAGAGCCGCTGCTCGATCCGCCCGGCCAGCTCCGCCTGCCGTCGCTGCGCCTCCTCCAGCCGCTGCTCGTACGCGAGCCGAACGTCCGCCGGCGCGTTCGCGCGGAAGAAATCGCTCGTCATCACCTCGCCCTCCCCCCCGTCCCGCGCCGCCACGACGTCCGCCAGGAAGAAGGTGGCGGCGCCCGCGTCCATCGCGTTGACGACGCGGCAGTCGAACGCCGCGAACACGTCCTCGAGAAGCGGCGCGCCCGATTCGCCCTGCGTGGTGGCGAAGCGGGCGAGCTTGTCCACGTCCCGGCCGGAAGCCAGTCCGAGCGCCCGCACCACGTCCCACTGATCGCGCCGCAGGAGGTGGAGCGCGAAGACGCCCGACCGGTAGACCATCTCATGCGACAGGTTCGATTTCGAAACGTAGAGCGACACCCGCGGCAGCGACGGAACCAGCGACGCGCGCTGTGCGCTGTTCGCGATCATGCCGTTGCTTCTGCCCTCCGCCGACGTCGTCAGTGCGACGATCGGCAGGGTCAGGTGCCGCAACAGCCCGTACAGCTCCGCGCCTCGCGGCTCCCGCTCCGCCATCGCATCTCCCTCCGCTACAGTCCGCCCGTTCCGCCGTCGGTCGCGCCGGACCCGGCCCCCTCACGAACCGGGTAGAGGCGGCGCAGGGCCCCACCGACGGAGTCCACAGCAGCGCGCGCGAGACGCGTCGCCTGGGACGTCCCGCCGATCGCCCGCAATGCCGCCGCCCGGATCGCCGCCGCGCCATCGCCCCGGCGAAAGCCGAGCGCCTCCGCCCAGCTCCTTGCCGCGTCCACCTGCGACGCGGTCTCCGCTGCTATCGCCTTCGCGTCCACCTCCACACCCATTTCTCGCGCGCGGGCGGCCAGCAGCGCGTTGCTCGCCGCCGCGGCCACGACGTCGACGTACTGCGATCGCTCCGCCGACGCCAGTCTCGCAGCTGCGTCCGCGCTCAGGGTCAGCAGGTACTCGCGGAACTCGCCGACGCTATAGGTGCCGCCCGGCCAGTGGCCGAGCGGCGTGCCAGCGTCCGCGGAGTCCGGCGCCGCACGCAGCCGCTCGATCGCGGCGGTGTCCACCACGAGCGCGGCGACCTGCCGCGTCGCCCACTCCCGCGCCGCCTCGGGCCGTCCCGATCCGCTCGCCACGCGGGTGAGGACGCGGGAACGCACGCTGTCGAACGGGATCACCTGCCGATCCTCGAGCTTCAGGACGTGGTAGCCGTACCGGGTCTGGACGACGTCGCTCACCTCACCCACCGAGAGCTTCGACGCCGCGTTCCAGAACGGCTCCACCCAGCTCCCTCGCACGCCCGGATCGAGAAGCCCACCGCTCCGCTCCGCGCCCGGCTCCTCCGACACCTGGGCGGCCACCTTGGCGAAAGACTCGCCGCCGCGGATGCGCCGGAGCGCCGCCGTGGCGCGCTCACGCGCCTCCCGTTTCTTCTCCTCCAATGCGTAAGGCGGCGCCAGCACGACGAGGTGCCGGATGGTGAGCCGATACTCCGGGTCCCTGCGGTAGATGCGACGCAGATCGGCTTCGCTCAGGCCCGCCTCATGGACCTCGACGGTGGCCGCGAGCTGCTGCAGCAGGAGGCGCTGCTCGCGCGCGTGCAGGAAGGGCGCGAGCGCCGCCGCCAGGCTGTCGTGCGCCACCGCGAGGCCGAACGCGGTCAGCGTGGCCAGATGCTTCAGCTCACCCGCGCCCAGGGCGCCGACTTCGCCGGCGCCGTACGCGATGCCATCGACCTCCAGGACGGGCGTGGCGTCGCAGACCGCCGCAGCCACCGAGCAACACCGCCACGATCGGCGCCACGAGCGCCACGGCGGCGAGCCACGCGCCTCGCGACGCCTTCGTGACGCCGTGGACCCTGCGTAGCGCACGGCGCACGCGACGTCGACGCACTATTCCAGCAGGCGGAGCGGCATCACCAGACAGAGGTAGTCCGGCGCCTCCTCGTTCCCGGCCGGCACCGGCTCCAGCGTCGCGGCGCGCTCCGGCGCCTTGAACGCCAGCTTGACGTCGTCGGTCGTGATGTACTTCAGGACCTCCAGCAGGTAGCTCGCGTTGAAGCCGATCTCCAGCGGCTCGCCCGCGTAGCTGAGCTCCAGCTCCTCGTGCGCCTCGCCGAGATCCGGGGTCTCGACCGAGAAGCGTACGACGTTGCCCGCGAAGGCGAGCCGCACGCGGTGCGTCTGCTCGCTCGCGACGACGGCCATGCGCCGTAGCGCCTGCGTCAGCGCGGCCTTCGAGACGATCGCGATGCGGTCGTTGTCGCGCGGAATCACCTGCTCGTAGGGCGGATAGGGCCCCTCCACGAGGCGGGTGAAGACCTGCGTCCCGTCGTGCCGGAAACCGAGATGGTTCTCGCTTCGCGCCACCTCGATGTCCGCGTCGCCGCCGAACAGCCGCTCGATCTGGCCGAGCGCCTTCGGCGGTACGATCAGATCCGCGCGCGGCAGACCGGTCGCCTCGGTGGGAACCTTCATCAGCGCCAGCCGATGTCCGTTCGTCGCCGCCATCCGCATCTCACGGTCGCCCAACTGCCACAGCACGCCGTTCAGGATCGGCCGGCTCTCCTCTGTCGACACCGCGAAGGACGTCTGCCGGATCAACGTCTGCAGCACATCCCCGCGAATGCGCCAACTCTCCTCGAAGTTGACCACGGGAAACGTCGGGAACTCGTCGCGCGGCATCCCGTTCAGCCGGAACCGCGCGCGTCCGCACTCCAGCTCGAGCCGGTCACCCTTGCCGGTCACGCGCGCCGGCTGCTCGGGCAGCTCCCGCGCCAGCTCCTGCAGCTTCTTCGCGGGCACCGTGAGCGAACCCGCCGTCTCGACTTCCGCCGGCACCCTCAGACTCACCGCCATGTCGAGGTCCGTTCCGCTCATGCGGACTCCATCAGCCTCCGCCTCGACCAGGATGTTCGAGAGCACGGGGAGCGTCGTTCGCGCGGGGATCGTCGCCGCGACGGCCGCAAGCCCCTGCTGCAGGTTCTCCCGCGTGATCGTGAATTTCATCGGTTCCTCGCGTTGCGACGGTTCGCTTTCGTCGGTTTCCCACGCCGTACTGCAGTTACTTCGACCCTATATCTTCAGACTCGTAGTAGTAGTAGGGGCTGTGGAGCCGTGGAAAGCGGCGCTCGACGTCCCGCTTCACAGCCCGGCGCCTCGCGTTGCCGTTCCCGCCCCCGTGTGGAAAGCGGGCGGGAAAGCTCGTCGCACATCGCCGCTCACCCACATTCCGCCAGCCGCCGTGGAAAGCGGATCCGAACCGCACACCCTTTCCACACCCGTTCTCCCCACCAGCTCCGGCCCGCCATGACGGGACGCGATCCCACTCCGCACCGCGACATCACGGCGCGATCTCGCTGCGCACCGCCTCGACCTTCCGCCGGAAGGCGTCGTCCTCCTGCAACTCCTGCTCTACCTTCTGCACCGAATGGATCACCGTCGAGTGATCGCGGCCGCCGAAGAGGCGGCCGATGTCGACCAGCGGCAGCTCCAGCAGCTCGCGGATCAGGTACATCGCGACCTGGCGCGGCACCGTCAGCTCCTTCGTCCGCCGTTTCGACACGAGACCTTCCACCGAGACGCCGAAGTGCCGCGCGACCGTTTCGCGGATCCCCTCCGGCGTCAATGCTTCCGTGCCCGCCCCGCTGAGCACGCCGCCGAGCGCCTCCTGCGCCAGCTCGACCGTGATCTCACGCCGCGTCAGCGACGAATACGCGAGGAGCTTGATGATCGCGCCCTCGAGCTCGCGCACGCTCGAGCGACAGTTGCGCGCGATGAACTCCAGCACCTCGTCGGGAAGCACGAGGCGATCCTCTTCCGCCTTCTTGCGCAGGATCGCGACGCGCGTCTCCAGGTCCGGAGCCTTGATGTCCGTCACCAGGCCCCACTCGAAGCGCGACACGAGCCGGTCCTCGAGGCCCGGAATCTCCTTCGGAGGCCGGTCGCTCGTCACCACGATCTGGCGCTGCGCCTCGTAGAGCGCGTTGAACGTATGGAAGAACTCCTCCTGCGTGCGCTCCTTCTCGCCCAGGAAATGGACGTCGTCGATCAACAGCACGTCGATCTCGCGGTAGCGCCGGCGGAACTCCGCCATCTGCCCCGACTGGATCGACGCGATCAGGTCGTTCGTGAAACGTTCGCTCGAGACGTAGGCGATGCGGCGGTCCGGCTGCCGCTGCAGTACCGCGTTGCCGATCGCGTGCATGAGGTGGGTCTTGCCCAGACCCACTCCGCCGTAGATGAAGAGCGGGTTGTACATGCGCGCCGGCGCCTCCGCCACCGCCCGGCACGCCGCCGCCGAAAGCTGATTGTTGCTCCCCACCACGAAGCGACCGAAAACGTAGCGCTCGTTGAGGGGCGCCCCCATGGTCACCGGGGTCACCGCACCATCGACGGCGCCGCCCGCTTCAACCGGCCGCGGCGCCGCCGCCGGCGCGGGACGCAGCGTCGCTTCGTCCGCCTCGTGGTGCTGAAAGGAGATCGTGATGCGACGGCCGAACAGCTCCTCCGCGACGTCCGCCAGCAGCTCCCCGTACTTGTCTTCGATCCACTCCGCCGCGAACTCGCTGCCCGCCCCCACCACCAGCAGATCCCGGGAAAGAGCGACCGGCTCGGTGTGCTCGAACCAGGTGCGGTAGCTCTGGTCGGGCAACAGCGAACGTGATCGCTCGAGGATCCGGCTCCAGGCCTCGGAGGCTGTCAGCTCCATACGTCACGGGGGGGAGGGGCTCGTCAGGCGGACAAGCATAGAACCGGGGTGTGGACAAGTCAACGGCGCCCTGCCGAAAGGCGCGCCATGCCTTGACGAACGCGGCCCACGACGGCTATCTTCACAAGCTTTTCGTCCTACGATATCCAAGGCAGGAGCACGCCCATGGGGAAGCCGACCTACAATCCGAGCCGGCGCCGCCGCAAGAGCCGCCACGGCTTTCGCGCGCGCATGGAGACGCGCGCGGGTCGCAAGATCCTCAGCCGCCGCCGCAAGAAGGGCCGCAAGCGGCTCACGGTGAGCGTCGGCACCAAGTAGGCCCGCGGCTGTCCACTTCCGCCCACGGCCGCCCCGACCATGCGCGGCTGCGGTTGTCCCGGGGCCGGCGCGTCCGGCGAGGCGGCGAGATTCGCGCGCTTCTGCGGCGGGGGAAGAGGAGCCGGATGTCCCGACTGGACATCTTCGACTCCACTTCCCCCGCTTCCCGTTCCCGGATTGGCTGGATCGTGCCGCGCTACGGCCACCCGGCCGTCGAGCGCAACCGGCTCAAGAGACGGCTCCGCGAGGTGTCGCGCGCCGAGGTGCTTCCGCGCCTCGATGCCGCCGGCCTCCGCCTCGACGTGCTGGTCCGCGCGCGCCGCGACGCTTACGATGCCGGCTTCACGGAGTTGAGGGACCTGCTGGCGAAGTGGACGGAACGGCGATGCTCAGCGCGATCCTCCTCGGAATGATCCGCTTCTACCGGCGCGGCATATCACCCCTGCTGCCGCCCTCGTGCCGGTACACGCCGACGTGCTCCGCCTATGCGGAGGAGGCGATCCGGAAGTATGGCGCCCGGCGCGGCGGCTGGCTGGCGGCGCGTCGCCTGCTCCGCTGCCATCCGTGGGGCGGCCAGGGACACGATCCGGTCCCGTGACGCGTAGAGTGCTCGGAAAGACGAGAACGGAGCCGGTGCGGCCGCGACGACGCGACCCGGCTCTCCGGCTCGAGCCATAGAAAGGGTCGATGGACAACGCCCGACTCCTGCTGGCGATCGCCCTCGCCATCGTCGTCATCATCGCCACGAACCTCCTTTTCCCGGCGCCGCAGCGGCCTGCCGTGGAAGGAGGGGCGGATTCGACCGCCGTGGCGCCGAGCCCGGCCCCGGCGGGCACGCTCTCCACCGCCCCCGGCGGCACGCCCGGGACCGGCGCTTCGCCCGGGACCGCCGCGCCTCCCGGATCCACGGCCGCCGCCACCGCCGCCCCGTCCGCCCCCCCGGCAGCCGGCGCGTCGACCGGAGCTGCCCAGGCGCCCTCGTTCCGGCCGGACACCCTCGTCGTCTCTTCGCCCCTCTACCGCTACGCCTTCTCCACCGCCGGCGGCGCGCTCGTCTCCGCCCGCCTGCTGCAGTTCGAGTCGTTCACGCGCGCGGGGCCGGTCGAGCTCGCCCCGCCCGGCCACGCGCTCGTCAGCTACGCGCTGCAGATCGGCGAGTCCGTCGTCGACCTGCGCTCGCTGCCGTTTCAGCCCCAGGGCGACGCCCGCCTCGACCTCGCCGGCGGCTCGGCGCCCCGTCACCTCCGCCTCGTCCACGCGGATCCGTCCGGCGTCTCCATCACGCTCGACTACACGTTCCGCCCGGACCGCTACCTCGTCGACGTGCAGGGCGCGGTCGACGGCCTCGGCGGCGGCGTCGCGCCCACGCTCCTGATCCACCTCGGACCCGCGATCGCCGTCAACGAGGCGGACACCGCCGAGGACCTGCGCTCGCTCGCCTACGTCGTCAACGGCCGCCGCGACGGGATCACCAGCGTTCCGCTCCGCCGCCTCGATGCGCAGCGCGTCGAGGAAGGCCCGCTCTACTGGTCGGCTCTCAGGGACAAGTACTTCCTCGCCGCGGCCCTCGCCCCCTGCGCCGCCGCTTCGGCCGACTCCGGCTGCTTCGGCGGCGCCATCGCGCGGCCCCTCCCCGCCGCCGGCGATGGCGGAGTGGACCTCGCCGCCACGCTGCCCCTGGAGGATGGACGCTTCTCCTACAGCCTCTACCTCGGCCCCCAGGACTACGACCGTCTCGCCGCTCTCGGCAGCGATCTCCAGGACGTCAACCCGTGGGGCTGGCAGGTCTTCCGGCCCATTCTCCGGCCGCTCTCGCACCTCATCGTGTGGGCCGTATCCACCCTGCACAACGTGCTCCGACTGGGTTACGGCTGGGTGCTCATCCTCTTCGGATTCCTGCTCCAGGTCATCCTGTGGCCGCTCTACGCCCGCGCCACCCGCTCCCAGCTCAAGAACATGGAGCTGCAGCCCGTCATCCAGGAGATCCAGCAGAAGTACAAGAACGACCAGGAGAAGCTGCAGAAGGAGATGATGCGCCTCTACAAGGAGGAGGGCTTCAACCCGCTCGGCGGCTGCCTCCCCATGCTCATCCCCTACCCCGTCCTCATCACGCTCTTCTTCGTCTTCCGCAACACGATCGAGTTCCGCGGCGCCGAGTTCCTCTGGCTCCCCGACCTCTCGCGACCCGACCCGCTCTACATCCTGCCCATCCTCCTCGCCGTCAGCATGTTCATCCTGCAGTGGCTCAGCGTGCGCAGCGCGCCCAGCGCCAACCAGCAGATGAAGATCATGATGTGGGTCATGCCCGCCTTCATCGCCTTCTTCTTCTTCAAGCTGCCCGCCGGGCTCAACCTCTACTACGCCGCCTCCAACCTCGCGAGCGTGCCCCGCCAGGTGCAGATCATGAACGAGCGCAAGCGCGTCCAGACGAAGATGAAACGCTGACCCTCGCCGGGCCGCGCCGCCGCGCTACCCCGCCACCACCGCGCCCCGGACCGCTGCCCCGCGCCCCTGCGCACCGGACCGCTACCCCGCGCCCCGGACCGCTACCCCGCTGCCCCGCGCCCCGGACCGCCCACCGTCGACGCGACGCGGCCGCGCCTCACACCGCGCGGCCCCCCCCTCGCGCCTCACGCTTCGCGGCCGCGCCGGTGTCTCGGGATGGCACGTCGATGTCCCGGATGGCCCGACGCGGTCGACTTGCGGTCGCCGTCGCTCCGCGACGGCTCGCGCGAACCGCCGCTCTCCAGCCGCTCACCGCCTAGCGCACGATGGCGAACGGGTCCGGCAACGGGTCCTCGCCCGCCGGAAGCTCGTCGAGCCGGTCCACCCGCGCCGCGTCCGGACCGGCGCGCAGCCGCTCGCGCAGCGTCTCCAGTTGCGCCTCGCTCCCCGCCGCCTCCACCTCCACGCTGCCGTCGACGCGGTTGCGCACCCGACCCGCGACGCCGATCTCCCGCCCCACGTGCGCGGTCCACCAGCGGAACCCGACGCCCTGCACGCGTCCGCGGACGCGGAACCGCGCTCTCATACGGTGTTTCTTCGGTTTGTTCGTTTCACGTGAAACACCCTCTTTTCAGTCGATGCGGCTCTGCCGCAGGCGGTTGAGCAGGCCGGCAAGTTCGAGGATCCGGAAACCGGCGTACTCCCCCTTCGGCTCCGCGTCGAACGCGCCCGGCCCCTCCGCCGCGATCCGATCCATCACCCGCCGCAGCGCCTCGTCGATCTCCCTCTCGCCGTCGATCTCCGCGCCCGCCGCTCCCTGCAGCGCGCGCGCCATCGCCGCGACCTGCGCCGCCTCCACGATCTGCTCCAGCGCGGAGAGGTCCACGCGCTCCTCTCCGAACTCGAGCCGGTCCGCCGCGTGGACGCGGATGCGCTCGCGCCCCGCGCGGCCGCGTGCGGTGAGACCGTCGGGGCGCGGACGCCGCCGCCGGATCGGCCGCCACGCGCCGCTCTCCGGCGTGCGCCGCGTCGGCAGCCGGCGCGCGATGTCGCGCGCGGCGCTCGTGTAGTCGTACGGCCGGTATTCCCGCATCGCGACCACCGTGTCGGCCACGTCGAAGTAGTCGCCGGCGCCGCCCACCACGAGGACGGTGGACACGCCCTGCTCGGCGGCGAGCTGGCGGGCACGGTCGATGAACGGCGTGATCGGCTCCGCCTCGCGCGGGACGAGCGCCTGCATGCGGGCGTCGCGGATCATGAAGTTGGTCGCCGACGTGTCTTCGTCGAGCAGCAGCGCCTCGGCGCCGACTTCCAGCGCCTCGACGATCGCCGCGGCCTGTGACGTGGAGCCGCTCGCGTCCTCGCTGCGGAACGCGACCGTGTCTTCGCCGCCGGGAAGGCCGCGCACGAAGTTGGAGATGTCGGTGCCCGCGACGCGCCGCCCGTCCTCGGCCCGCACCTTCATCGCCAGCGGCCGCGTCACCACGCGCTCGCGGCCGTCGCCGGGGACGTGGTCGTAAACGCCGCGCTCGATCGCGTTCAGCAGGGTCGACTTGCCGTGGTAGCCGCCGCCCACGATCAGCGTCACGCCCAGGGGCACGCCCAGGCCCGTGACGGCACCGGCGTTCGGCGCTGTGAGCGTCGTTCGCAGGGACGGCGGGGATTCGAACGCGCGCGCTCGCTCGCGCGCGAGGGGGCGGTCGTCCACGCCGGAGCGGCGCGGCAGGAGCGCACCGTCGGCGACGAAGGCGACGAGCCCGCGCGCCGCGAGCTGAGAACGCAGCGCGACGGCGTCCTCCACGCACTCCACGTGCTCCTCGAGGGCCGCGGCGTCCAGCGCCTCCATGCGCAGCGAGGAACCGACGGCGCCGGGCACCGCGTCCAGCAGCACCAGCGCCGCCGCCCGACCCAGTATGCGGCGGCCACGGGCGGGCAGACCGACACGGAAGCGCGCCTCCACGCCCCCTCCCTCGTCCACGCGGACGCTGGTGCGCTCGAGCACCTCCTGGCCGGGCTGCAGGACGCGGAGCTCGCCGCCGCGCCCGCTGCCGTGGCGGGTGGAGGCGGCGCGCACCGCGTGAGAGAAGCCGCGGTTGAGATGGTCGGCGGTGGCACGGCGGCGGTCCGCGGACGCGAAGGACCAGTCGGGGAGCGCCGTCCAGGCCGCGTCGAGGTGCACGCGTACGCGGCTCGGCTGTGCGTACGGATCCCCCTGCACGTAATCGATCCGCAGCGCGTAGCCGTCACCCGCGCCGTAGGCGCCCTTGATCTCCTTGTAGCGCTTGTAGCTCTCGCCGTCGATGCGCAGCAGGAGGCTGCGAAGCTCGGAAGGGTCTCGCATTGCGTCGCGTCTTCGGGTGGCTGGTGAATCCGTTTCTCGCCGCACGCGCCTCGCGTGGCGACGGCGCCCCGGCCCTATTGGCGACGGCGGCCGGCCGCGCGGTGGCGGCGGCCGCGCCGCACGCGGGCGCGACCCCGGGCGGCGCAGGATCCGAGCCGCGCGTGCCGCCGCCTTGTCCGGGCGTGTGTTTCACGTGAAACACCGGGCCGCCGCGGCGGCGCTTTACCGGTTCGAGCCGCGCGGGTATATTCGATAGCAGCGCCCGAGACCCTCCGGCCGGAATCGCATGTCCCGCGTCATCGCAATCGCCAATCAGAAGGGTGGTGTCGGCAAGACCACCACCGCGATCAACCTCGGGGCGTGCCTCGCCGTGGCCGAGCGGCGGACGCTCGTCGTCGATATGGATCCGCAGGGCAACGCGACCAGCGGCCTGGGGATCGAGCGGCGCGAGGGGATGCCGACGGTCTACAACCTCCTCGTCGAGGAGGCGCCGATCCGTTCCGTCCTGCTGCGCGAGATCCAGTTCCCCTTCCTCGACGTGGTGCCCTCGGCGCGCGACCTGGTCGGCGCCGAGGTCGAGCTCGTCGGCCGGGCCGAGCGCGAGCTCGTGCTGCGCAACGCGCTACGCGAGGTACGCGACGAGTACGAGTACGTGCTCGTCGACTGTCCGCCTTCGCTCGGCCTCCTCACGCTCAACACGCTGTCGGCGGCCGACGCGGTGCTGATTCCGATCCAGTGCGAGTTCTACGCGCTCGAGGGGCTCTCGCAGCTCCTCAACACCGTCCGCCTCGTGCAGCGCAACCTCAATCCGCGCCTGCAGATCGACGGCGTCCTCCTGACGATGTTCGACCAGCGGCTGAACCTTTCGAAACAGGTCGCGGAGGAGGCGAAGGAGTATTTCGGCAGCCGCGTCTACAAGACGGTGATCCCGCGCAACGTGCGTCTCGCCGAGGCGCCCAGCTTCGGAAAGCCGATCGTACTCTACGACATCCTCTCCGCCGGCGCACAGAGCTATCTGGCGCTCGCCCGCGAGATCATCGGCCGTTCCGCCCGGGTGGGGCGTCGTTCGCGCCACGGTCGGGCGGCGAGCGACGGCGGCGCGGCGGGCGACGGCGCGGCGGGCGGCGGCTCGGCGGCTGACGCCGGCCCGCCCGGCCGCGCCGCATCGCCCGCGAACGTGGAACCGCCGCCGGTCGGGGAGGAGCGCTGACAATGGCGCAGCGAAGGGATCGCCTCGGACGAGGGCTCGGCGCGCTGCTCGGCGAGTACCTGGGGGAGGAGCGGCTGGACGGGGTCGAGGTGCGGAAGATCCCGCTCGGGTCGATCACCCCCAATCCGTTCCAGCCGCGTCGCGAGTTCGACGAGGCGGAGCTCACGGAGCTCTGCGACTCGATCCGCGACAACGGGCTCCTGCAGCCGATCGTCGTGCGGCCGGCGCCGCACGGCGACGCGTGGGAGCTGGTGGCGGGCGAGCGGCGCTGGCGCGCCATCTCGCGCCTCGGCTGGCGCGACGTCCCGGCGATCGTGCGCGACGTCGACGACCGCACGCTCCTCGTCCTCGCGCTCGTCGAGAATCTCCAGCGCTCCGCGCTCTCGCCCCTCGAGGAAGCGGACGCGTACCGCCGCCTCGCCGAGGAGTTCAGCCTCTCGCACACGGAGATCGCCGAGACCGTCGGCCGCGATCGCTCGACCGTGGCCAACACGTTGCGGTTGCTGCAGTTGCCCCCCGCGGTACGGAGGATGCTCGGTGACGGCCGGCTGAGCGCCGGACACGGTCGCGCCCTGCTCGCGCTCGGCAACGAGCGTCGCATGCTGGGACTGGCGCGGCGCGCGGCCGAGGAGGGCTGGAGCGTCCGCCTGACGGAGGCGCGGGTGAAGCAGGCGAGGGGCGAAAAGAAGCCGAAGAAAGCGGCCCCCCGCAGAGATCCGGCCGAGCGCCGCCTGGAGGAGGAGCTGCAGCGCGCGCTCGGCGCCGACGTACGCATCCGGGTGGGACGGGGTGGCCGCGGGCGGATCGAGATCCCGTTCCTCGGCGTGGAGGACTTCGAGCGCATCTTCGAGCTGCTCGCCCAGGAATCGGCGGCGGATTTCGTTTCGTGAGGTAGCATGGACGAGCGCGAGCTGACGCTGATCATCGTCCCTGAGGGTGATCCGGAGACGCGCACGATACGGGTCCCGTACCGTCGTGTGCGCATCGCGATCGTGGCAGCGGGAGTCTTCGTGGTCCTCTTCATCGTGATGGCGGCGTCGTGGTGGTACGTGGCGGCGCAGGCGGCGCGCGTGCCGGGGCTGGAGCGCCAGCTCGGCGAGCTCGAGGCGGAGCGTGCGAAGGTGGCGCGGCTCGCGCGGACGCTGACGGAGGTGGAGGCGCAGTACGAGCGGGTGCGGCAGATGCTGGGCGCCGACGGAGCCGCTGCCGGCGGCGCCGCGGCGTCGTTGCCGCCGCTACGCGACACTGCCGTCTCCCGCGGTGCCGGCGGAGGGGAGCTGGCGCCGCCCCGCGAGGCGCCGGCGGTAGAGCCGGCGGTGGGCGCTCCGGCGGCCGGGGGACGGCCGGTCGGAGGTCCACCCGCTGACTGGCCTCTCACGGACGAGGGATTCGTGACGCAGCGACTGACGCAGGCGGCCGGCGGCGGCCATCCCGGCGTCGACGTCGCGATCCCCGGCGACTCCTACATCCGGACTTCCGGAGCCGGCCGGGTGAGCCGTGCGGGCGACGACGCCATCTACGGCCGCTACATCGTCGTCGACCACGGCGACGGCTACGAGACGCTCTACGCGCACGCCTCGCGCCTCTTCGTGAGTGCCGGCGAGGGCGTGGAGCGTCATCAGATCATCGCGCTGAGCGGCTCAACCGGTCGCTCCAGCGCGCCCCACCTCCACTTCGAGCTGCGTCGAAACGGGCGTCCGCTCGACCCTCTGGCGCTGCTGCAGCGCCGCTGAGATCCTCCGAACAGTGAGATTCGAAACCATGGTACGCGAGAAGGAACGCGACATCACGCCCCCCGGAAACGAAGGCGTCATCTCCATCGTCGGACCCGGCATGCGCGTCGTCGGCGACTGCGAGACCGCGGGGACGCTCCGCATCGAGGGCGTCGTGGAGGGCACCGTCCGCGCCGGAAAGGCGGTCGTCGTCGGCAAGGACGGCTCCGTCCAGGGCGACATCGTCACGCAGGACGCCGTCGTCGGCGGCAAGGTCAACGGGACGATCGTGGCGGAGAGCCGGCTCGAGTTGCAGGCGACGTGCGTCGTCGAAGGCCAGATCCACGCCCGCCGCATCAAGCTGGACGAGGGCGGGCGCGTCAACGGCGAGGTGCACACTGGCGAGGTACGCCAGCGGAGCGGGGAAGCCGCGGGGTCGCTTTCGGCCTCCACTTCCGGGCCGGGCCGGGCCGCCCACGCCACCGGATCGGGCGCGGCGGCGGCGTCCGGCGGCCCCGGTCCGTCGCGTCCCTCGAGCGACATCTCGTCCGGCTCGGCGACGAAGGCGGCGCGCGCGGTGGGCTCCGAGTAGTTCGGTAAAGCTACGGTTTTTCTCCACAATCTGTGGATACCGATGAAGTCTTGCACTGGCAACGAGTTATGACTGGATTTCGGACACCGTGACGCATAAAGAGGTGATGGTGTTGCGTCTTTTCCACAGCAGTGGCGAGCGGCGCTGGTGAGCCCGGTGGACCTGCGGGAGCTGGTCGCCTATCTGGACGCCTACCTGCGCGTCGGAGAGGTGCCCGATTCGCCCGGCGCGCTGAACGGGCTGCAGGTGGAGAGCGCGGGGAGCGTGACGCGGTTGGGAGCGGCGGTGGACGCGAGCGAGGCGACGATCCGGAAGGCGATCGAGCTGGGCTGCGACCTGCTGCTGGTGCATCACGGGCTCTTCTGGAGCGGGAATCGGCCGGTGACGGGGCGGCGGTACCGTCGTCTGAAGGCGTTGCTGGACGCCGACGTGGCGGTATACGGGGCGCACCTGCCGCTGGACGTGCACGCGGAAGTGGGGAATAACGCGGTGCTGGCGCGGGAGTTGGGGGTCGACGTGGAGGGCCGGTTCGGGGAGGAGTACGGAATCGAGCTGGGGGTGGTGGGGCGCCTGCGGATCCGGCGCGAGGCGCTGGCGGCGCGGCTGGACGAGCTGCTCGGCGGCCGGATCAAGCTGCTCGCGGGCGGGCCGGAGATGGTGGAGCGGGTGGCGGTGCTGACGGGCGCGGGGGGCGGCATGATCGCGGACGCGGTGGCGGCGGGGGCGGATGCGTACGTGACGGGGGAAGGCGCGCACCACACGTACTTCGACGCCATGGAGAGCGGCATCAACGTGTACTACGGCGGTCACTACGCGACGGAGACGTGGGGGGTGCGGGCGCTCGCGCGGCATCTGGAGGCGCGGTTCGGTCTCCCGTGGGAGTTCATCGACCTTCCGACGGGCCTGTAGCGGGACGGCGGAGCGACGCGACGGCCGCGGCGTCCCAGCTCGCCGCGGCCGTCGCGTTCACCTGCCCGTCGCGTTCACCTGTCCGTCCCGGCCGCCGTGGGTCCGCGTTGCGGCGGGCCGCGGAGTCGGCGGGTGCGTCAGCCGTGGCTCTTCAGGTACGCCTCCGCGTCCGTCCTGTACTCGGGCAGGACCTGCGTGTGCTCCGTGTACTCCGGCAAGGACTTCGCCTTTTCCGCGTCGTACGAGTCGAGGAAATGGCGGTAGTAGCGCACGGCCGCGGCGGTGTCTCCGGTCTTGTCGGCGGCCTGGGCCGCGGCGGCGAGGCCGAGCAGGTGGTCCGGCGAGGAGGCGAGGATCTTCCGGGCGGTGGAGAGCGCGGCCGCGGCGTCGCCGGCGGCGGTCTGCAGCACGCTGAGGTGGTAGAGGCCGTCGGCGTCGAGGTTGGGCACGTTCTCGTAGGCGGTGATGGCCATCGGCATGAAGAATTGGGCCTGCTGCTGGTCCCCGCTCTGCATCGCCGTCATGATGCGGTTGAAGAGGCGGTCCGCCTGCTCGCGCGGCGTGCCGGTCAGCGGGCCGGGCGCGCCGAGGCCGGCCGGCGTGCTGCCGCCGCCGGCCGCCGGGTCGGAGGTCGGCGAGAGGAAGGGGGCGCCGTTGGCGCCGAGGGTGGTGGAGTCGGCGCCGCCGCCCCGGCCGCGCGTCAGCACGGGGACGAGGATGACGGCGACGAGCGCGATGATCGCGGCGCCGGCAATGTACCAGGGCAGGTTGGAGGCGGAGCCGCGGAGCGTCTCGCCGCACTGGGTGCAGAAGCGGGCGCCCGGGGGGAGCGGCGCGTCGCAGCGGGTGCAGCGGGAGCCGCGGAGCGCGGTGCCGCAGTCGGCGCAGAACGCGGCGTCGCCTGCTTCCGTCTGGCAGTTGGGACATTTCATGGGGAGAAAGCTAAGCCCCGCCGCGAGGGGCGTCCACCCTGGCCCGCGCCCCGCGACGGGCGCGTGGGTGCGGCGGGGGCGAGGACGCGCGCCGGGGGCCGGCGTTCGCTACCTTTCGCGTGCGCGGCCCCGTGGGCGGACGCCGCGTCGGGAAGGGCAACCGACGGACAGGATGGCGAGAGTCGAATGGAGTCGGAGGAACGGGTGAGGGCGCCGCGCTCGGGGCGCACGGCGAAGCCGCAGAAGGAGACGCCGGAGCTGAACCGCGAGCGGCGGACGGAAGACGAGCAGCTTCTGCAACGCGAGCCGTCGGAGGTGAGCTTCACGCACACCGATCCGTGGCGTGTCTTTCGCATCATGGGCGAGTTCGTCGAGGGTTTCGACACGCTCGCCGGCCTGGGGCCGGCGGTGGCGGTGTTCGGCAGCGCCCGCACGCTGCCGGACGATCCGTACTACGGCGCGGCGCGGGAGACGGCGCGCCTGCTGGCGGAGCGCGGATTCGGGATCATCACCGGCGGCGGCCCCGGCATCATGGAGGCGGCGAACCGCGGCGCGGTGGAAGGGGAGGGCCGCTCGATCGGCTGCAACATCGAGCTGCCGTTCGAGCAGGGGATGAACGCGTTCGTGCGCACCGCGATCAACTTCCGCTACTTCTTCGTACGCAAGACAATGTTCGTGAAGTACTCGGAGGGGTTCGTGATCTTCCCCGGCGGGTACGGCACGATGGACGAGCTGTTCGAGTCGTTGACGCTCATCCAGACGCAGAAGATCACGGACTTCCCCGTGGTCCTCTTCGGCGCGGAGTATTGGCGGGGCTTGCTCGACTGGCTTTCCGGCTTCATGCTCCGCCAGGGGAAGATCGCCGGCGATGACCTGCGGCTTCTCCAGGTGACGGATTCGCCGGAGGAGGCCGCGCGCATCGTCGCCGACAGCTTCGACGCCCAGGAACGACCGGGAACGCCTCGCTCCGATCCGTGAGCGGGGCGTTCTCTCGCGACCCCCGATCCGGATCCCACGCCATGCCAGGCAAGAGCCGCTTTCTCTCCGGCCGAGCGATCGCACCACGGCGCATCGGCCGCGACATCTCCGTCACGGACCTCGTCGACGGCACCTTCCTCGCCTACAACGCGGGCCGCCTGCAGGAGGGGTGCAGGCTGCTGGCGGAGCGCATGCTGGAGGCGGACGTCACCGTCGGCGTCTCGCTGACGGGCGCCCTGACGCCTGCCGGGCTGGGCATGAGCGCGCTCATCCCGCTCGTCGAGGCCGGGTTCGTCGACTGGATCGTCTCCACCGGCGCGAACCTCTACCACGACGCCCACTTCGGCCTCGGGCTCGAGATGCGGCAGGGCAACCCGTTCGTGTCGGACGTCGTGCTGCGAGAGGAGGAGGTGGTCCGCATCTACGACATCTTCTTCGACTACTCGGTGCTGCTCGACACGGACGCCTTCTTCCGCAAGGTGATCTCGGGCGAGGAGTTCCAGCGTGCGATGTCGACGGCGGAGTTCCACCACCGCTGTGGCGCCTACGTCGCCGAGCGCGAGCGCGCGCTCGGGATCGGGCGCAAGTCGCTGCTCGCCGCCTGCTGGGAATACGACGTCCCGGTCTACACGTCGTCGCCGGGCGACTCGTCGATCGGCATGAACGTGGCGGCGATGGCGCTGCAGGGGAGTCGCTTCCGCTTCGACGTCAGCGCGGACGTGAACGAGACCGCCGCGATCGTGCTCGATGCCAAGCGCAGCGGCGGCCGCTCCGGCATCCTGATCCTCGGAGGCGGCAGTCCGAAGAACTTCGTCCTGCAGACGGAGCCGCAGATCCAGGAAGTGCTCGGCATCGAGGAGAAGGGCCACGACTATTTCCTGCAGGTGACCGACGCGCGGCCGGACACCGGCGGCCTCTCCGGCGCCACGCCGGCGGAGGCGGTGAGCTGGGGGAAGGTGGACCCGGACCGGCTCCCCGACGCGGTCGTCTGCTACACGGACACGACGATCGCGCTGCCGATCCTCGCGGCCTACGCGCTCTCGCGCCGGGAGCCGCGCGAGCCGAAGCGTCTCTTCCGCCGCCGCTCCGAGATGATGGAGCGGCTCCTGCGCGAGTACGAGGCGTCCGCCCGTCACGGCGTGGAGGCCGGGCGGACCGCGAGAGGGGGCCACGACACGACCCTCGACCGGGACCGCTGATGCGCGTCGCGATCACGGGCGCCAACGGCCTCCTGGGCAGCGCACTGAGCGGGGCGTTGCGCGCGGACGGCCACGAAGTGACCGCGATCACGCGCAGCCGCGCCGTGGCCCGCGCCGCGGGCGTCGTGCACTGGAAGCCCGCAGCAGGGGTGATCGACGCGGAGGGGCTGGAGGACCACGACGTCGTCGTGCACCTGGCGGGCGAGCCGCTCTTCGGCGTCTGGACGGAAGCGAAGAAGGTCCGCATCCGCGACAGCCGCGTGGCGGGCACGTCGCTGCTGAGCCGCACGCTCGCGGGCCTGCGGCGCCCGCCGTCCGTCCTGGTCAGCGCGTCCGGCGCGGGCTACTACGGCGAGCGCGGCGAGGAGGAGGTGGACGAGCGGGCGACCGCGGGGACCGGCTTCCTCGCCCGCGTCTGCGTCGAATGGGAGCGCGCGGCCGACCCCGCGCGCGAGGCCGGGATCCGCGTCGCGCACCTGCGCTCCGGCGTCGTCCTGAGCGAGCACGGCGGAGCGCTGAAACTGATGCTGCCGATCTTCCGGTTGGGGATCGGCGGCCGCATCGGCAGCGGCCGCCAGCCGTTCCCGTGGATCACGCTCGAGGACCACGTTCGCGCGACGCAGCACGTGATCGCGCACGGAGACATCTCGGGCGGCGTCAACATGGTCGCGCCCGGCCGCGTCGACTTTCGCGGCTTCGTCGGCGCGCTCGGCGACGCGCTCGGCCGGCCGACGCTTTTCGCCGTGCCTGCGGCGCTGGCCCGGTTGGTGATGGGCGAGATGGCGGAGGAGATGCTCCTGAGCGGCACGTGGGTCGTGCCCGGGCGGCTGCAGGAGACCGGCTTCGTGTTCCGGCAGCCGGAGATCGGAAGTGCGTTGCGCAGCCTGCTGCGTTGAACCGGCCGGCCGCGGCGAGCCCGCCCGGGCGCCGCGGCGGCCACTGTCGAAGGGAACGGACCCGATGAAGGGCATGAAGGGGAGATGGCCGGTGGCAGCTCTCGTCGCGCTCGCCGCGGCGAGCGCTGCGGCGTGCGCGAAGGACCGCGGCGGCGCCGAGACGCCCGCCTCCTACGCGCTGGCGACGGTGAACGGCAAGCCTTTGCCGTACACGCAGCCGAAGGACGTCGAGGAGGGCGACTGCCGCCCGACCTTCGCGCGCGGCGACCTGCGTCTCGAGAGCGGCAACACCTACACGCTCACGTACGACGTCCGCGAAGCGTGCATGAAGAGCGGCGTCATCAACACGGCGAACCGGTCCGTGGAGGAGAAGGGCATCTTCGAGCGCCAGGGCGACGCGCTGCGCTTCTACGTAGGGCCGGCCGCGCCCGACTCCAGCGCCGAGGGGCCGGTCATGCAGGGGACGTTGAGCGTCGACACGCTGTCGCTGTACAACACCCGGCGCGGCGTGACCTTCCGTTTCGTTCGGGGTCCGGCCGCGGCCACCGGCGCGGAAGAGGCGGGCAGGGACTCGGCCGCCACGAATTGAATTCGCCGGGCCTCGGTTCTAACTTGGAAGGCTCGGAGTCGGCCAGGGGAGCGACCTGAAGGGGCGGGAATGAGGGTTTCAGCGCATACGACGAGCGGTTACGCGCCGGCAGGCAAGGACAGCGGCGTCGTGAAGTCGAAAGGGACGGCGCGGCTGCCGGTTCTGGAGGGGCAGCGGCCGCTCGAGATGGGGGAGCGCAAGCCGTCGTGGCTGAAGGTGCGCTCGCCGGGCGGCGCGAACTACGGCCGTCTCAAGCGGCTGATGCGCGGGCAGCGGCTGCACTCGGTCTGCGAGGAGGCGGGCTGTCCCAACATCGGCGAGTGCTGGGAGGCGGGCACGGCCACGTTCCTGATCCTGGGCGACGTCTGCACCCGCGCGTGCAAGTACTGCGCGATCGCGCACGGCATGCCGACGGAGCTGGACCGGGACGAGCCGCGCCGGGTCGCGGAGGCGGTCGCGGAGCTCGAGTTGGAGCACGTGGTGGTGACGAGCGTGAACCGGGACGAGCTCGACGACGGCGGCGCCGCGATCTTCGCGGAGACGATCCGCCTCTGTCGCGAGGCGCGCGCCGGCTGCTCGATCGAGGTGCTGATCCCGGACTTCAAGGGGGACGAGGCGGCGTTGCGGGCGGTGGTGGAAGCGCGGCCGGACATCCTCAACCACAACCTCGAGACGGTGGAGCGGCTGCATCCGTGGGCGCGGCCCGGCGGCCGGTACTGGCGCAGCATCTCGCTGCTCGGCGCGGCGAAGCGGATGGACCCGGAAATGCGGACCAAGTCCGGGATCATCCTCGGGATGGGGGAGCTCGACGCGGAAGTGCGCACGGCGCTCGAGGACCTGCGGAAGGCGGCCGTGGACATCGTCACGATCGGACAGTACCTGCGGCCGTCGGCGCACCACGCGCCGGTCGAGCGCTGGGTCAGCCCGGCCGAATTCGCGGAGTGGCGCCGGATCGGCGAGGAGGAGCTGGGATTCCGTCACGTGGAGGCGGGACCGCTCGTGCGCTCGAGCTACCACGCCGAGAAGCAGGCGCGCACGGTGGACGCGGGGGGCGTGGGCGAGATCCGGGAGATCCTCGAAGCGGACGTACCGGCGCCCGCGGAGCGGGATGCACGTCGGGCGCGTCCGTCACTGGTGCAGATCGGCGCGCGGCCGCGGGTGTCATGAGGCGAGGTGGAGATGGCGGATAGCAAGGCACAGGGATCGGGGACGGAGACGCAGCGGTCGGCGAAGCCGGCCGCGAAGCCGGAGCCGAACGGACGACGCGCCGGGGGCGAGGCGGCGGCGGCCGAGGAACTGGCGGGCCTCGAGCGCGGCGAACTGCACGAACTGCTGCGCGCGATGCTGTTGGGCCGGCGCTTCGAGGAGAAGGCGGCGGAGGCGTACGCGCTGGGCAAGATCGGCGGCTTCTGCCACCTCTACATCGGTCAGGAGGCCGTGGCGGTGGGGGCGCTGTCGACGCTGCGCCCGGACGACTACGTGATCAGCGCCTACCGTGAGCACGTGCAGGCGCTGACGAAGGGGCTCTCTCCACGTTCCGTCATGGCGGAGCTGTACGGCCGCCGCGACGGCTGTTCGGGGGGGAAGGGTGGCTCGATGCACCTGTACAGCCGCGAGCACAACTTCATGGGCGGCTGGGGGATCGTGGGTGGTCAGATTCCCCTCGCGACCGGGCTCGGCTGGGCGATCAGGTACCGGGAGGAGGACCGCGTCTGCGTCTGCTTCATGGGCGAGGCGGCGGTCAACCAGGGCGCGTTCCACGAGTCGCTGAACATGGCGGCGCTGTGGAAGCTGCCGGTGATCTTCATCGTGGAGAACAACCGCTTCGGCATGGGCACGGCGTGGGAGCGTGTCGCGTCGCTCTACGACATCGCGCAGAAGAGCAAGGCGTACGCGATGCCGGGCGAGGTGGCGGACGGAATGAACGTGCTGGCGATGCGACACGTCGTCGGACAGGCGGTGAAGCGGGCGCGCGAGGACGGCACGCCCACGCTCATCGAGGCGCGCTGCTACCGCTTCATGGGCCACTCGATGTCCGATCCCGTGAGCGGCGTCTACCGTACGCGTGAGGAGGTCGAGGAGGAGAAGGCGAAGGATCCGATCAAGCTCTTTATCGACGACCTGCGGCGCAACGACCTGCTGAGCGAGGACGAGTTGAAGGAGATCGACACGGAAGTGCGCGCCGAGGTCGACGACGCCGCCGAATTCGCAGAGCGTTCGCCGGATCCGGAGCCCGCGGCGTTGTACGCGGACGTCTACAGGAACGACGGCGGCCCCGGCCGCCTCTTCCTCGACGGCCGCCGTCGGGAAGAGGGCTGAGGTGGCGACGCTCACGTATCGCGAGGCGCTCAACCAGGCGCTCGCGGAGGAGATGGAGCGGGATCCGGACGTCTTCCTCATGGGCGAGGAGGTCGGCCTCTACAACGGCGCCTACAAGGTCTCCAAGGGCCTGCTCGACCGGTTCGGCGAGAAGCGCGTCGTCGACACGCCGATCACGGAGCTCGGTTTTACCGGCCTCGGCGTGGGCGCCGCGATGGCGGGCCTGCGCCCCGTCGTCGAGTTCATGACCTTCAACTTCTCGCTGCTCGCGACCGACCAGGTCTTCAACTCGGCCGCGAAGATGCTCTCGATGACGGCCGGCCAGTTCAACTGTCCGATCGTGTTCCGCGGCCCGACCGGCGCCGCGCTGCAACTGTCGGCGCAGCACTCCCAGGCGCTCGAGGCGAGCTACGCCCATTTCCCCGGCCTCAAGATCGTGACGCCGGCGACGCCGGCCGACGCGAAGGGGCTGCTCAAGGCGTCGATCCGGGACGACGACCCAGTCGCCTTCTTCGAGGGCGAGCTCCTCTACGCGCTGAAGGGCGACGTGCCCGACGACGAGGATTACGTCATCCCGCTCGGTGTGGCGGACGTGAAGCGGGAGGGCGAGGACGTCACCATCCTGACGCACGGCAAGATGGTCCACGTCTCGCTCCAGGCCGCGGTCGCGCTCGCCAAGGAGGGCGTCTCCGCCGAGGTGGTCGACCTGCGCACGCTGCGGCCGCTCGACGTGGAGTCGGTGTTGAGGAGCGTGCGCAAGACGAACCGCGCCGTCTACGTCGAGGAAGGCTGGGGTCACATGGGCGTCGCCGCCTCCATCGTACAGATCGTGCAGGAGGAGGCGTTCGACCATCTCGACGCGCCCGTGCTGCGGGTGAGCCAGGCGGACGTGCCGATGCCGTACAACAAGCAGCTCGAGAAGCTGGCCAAGCCCTCGGCCGAGCGCGTCGTCGAGGCGTGCAACCGCGTGCTCTACCGGAGCTAGCAGCGATGGCGACCAAGGTCCACATGGAGGCGCTGTCCCCGACCATGGAGGAGGGGCAGGTCGTCTCCTGGCTGAAGCAGGAGGGCGAAGCCGTCGAGGAGGGCGACGTCCTCGCCGAGATCGAGACCGACAAGGCGACGATGGAGCTCGTCGCGCGCGGCGCGGGCGTGCTCCGGAAACGGCTCGTACCGGAGGGCGCCACCGCGCCCGTGGGCGCCGTGATCGGGGTGATCGCCGGCCCCGACGAGGAGATCGACGAGATCCTCGCCGAAGCGTCCGCGGGCTCGGCGCAGGCCGAGGGCGGCGGCGCAGAGGCGACCGCCGCCGCGGAGGCGACCGCTCCGGCGGCCCCGTCCGACGGGAGGGCGGCTCCCTCCGCCGCGCCCGGGCCGGTGAGCGGGGAGGAGGCGGCGGAGGCGGAGGTGGGCGCCGCGCCCGCTCCCGGCGGCGGGAACGGCGCAGGGCGCGTGAAGGCGTCGCCGCTCGCGCGCCGTCTGGCCGCGGAGGCGTCGCTGGACCTGGGCGACGTGCAGGGTTCCGGACCGGGCGGGCGCATCGTGAAGCGCGACATCGAGGCGGCGGTCGCGGCGGCTCCGGCTTCGGCGGCTTCGGCGGCGGCTTCGGCCGGCCCGGCGGCCCCGGCGGGCCCGGGTCCGGGCGCGCCACGGGCGGCGCCGTTCGTTCCGCGGCCGCAGACGGAGGAAGTGGTCGAGGTAGCGGTGTCGCAGATGCGGAAGAGCATCGCGAAGCGCCTGACCACCTCGATCGGGCCGGTGCCCACCTTCTATCTCACGATCGAAGTCGACATGACGCGCATGAGCGCGGTGCGCGAGAGCCTGAACGCCCGACTGGAGGCGCGCGGCCAGAAGGTCAGCGTGAACGACCTGATCATCAAGGCTGCCGCGGTTGCGCTGCGGCGGCATCCGGAGGTGAACGCAGCGTGGGGCGAGAGCGTGATCCGGCGCTACGGCCGTGTGCACGTCGGCGTCGCGGTGGCGGTCGAGGATGGCCTGATCACGCCGGTCGTCCGGGACGCGGACACGAAGGGGGTGGCGGAGATCGGTGCCGAGGTGAGGGAGCTGGCGGGGCGCGCGCGGGAGCGGAAGCTGAAGCCGGAGGAGTACACGGGCGCGACGTTCTCGATCTCGAATCTCGGCATGTTCGGGATCGACGAGTTCACGGCGATCATCAATCCGCCGGAGGCGGCGATTCTCGCGGTCGGCCGCGTGGAGGAGAAGGCGGTCGTCGAGGAAGGCGAGGTCGTGGTGCGCCCGCGGCTGCGCCTGACGATGAGCTGCGATCATCGCGTCGTGGATGGCGCGACCGGCGCGCGCTTCCTGCAGACGCTGCGGGACTGCCTGGAAGAGCCGATGATGATGCTCGCGTGAGAACGACGGATCATACGACGAGGTGAGGTGAGCGGTGGCGGACAGCAAATTCGACGTGATCGTGATCGGCTCGGGCCCCGGCGGCTATGTGGCGGCGATCCGGGCGGCGCAGCTGGGTCTGAAGGTCGCCTGCGTGGAAGCGCAGCGCCTGGGCGGGGTGTGCAACAACTGGGGCTGCATTCCCACGAAGGCGATGCTGGAGAGCGCGAGCTACGCCCGCCGCGTCGGGGAGCTCGGCGATTTCGGCGTCGCGGTCGGCGACGTGAAGCTCGATCTGGGCAGGGCCGCGAAGCGCGCCCGCGACGTGGCGGGGAAGGGGGAGAAGGGCACCGCCTTCCTGTTCAAGAAGAACAAGATCGAGTCGATCGAGGGTTGGGGCCGCATGCTGGGCGGTGGCAGGGTCGAGGTCGAGCCCGGCCGCAACGCGGGACACGGCCTCGAGTCGCCGCGGCAGGGCGGGGAGAAGCGCACCCTCGAAGGGAAGCAGATCATCATCGCCACCGGCTCGCGCCCGCGGTCGCTGCCTATGCTGAAGATCGACGGTGACCGCGTCTGGAGCTCCGACCAGGCCG
Organism: uncultured Gemmatimonadales bacterium; assembly: GCA_963816355.1. Classification (GTDB taxonomy): domain Bacteria; phylum Gemmatimonadota; class Gemmatimonadetes; order Longimicrobiales; family RSA9; genus CAWFKH01. The sequence goes on from CAWFKH010000001.1 coordinate 249,262, forward strand.
TCTTCCCGGACGCGGTGCCCGCGAGCATCGGCATCATCGGCGCCGGCGCCATCGGGATGGAGTTCGCCGACGTCTACGAAGCGTTCGGCTCGAAGGTCACGCTGATCGAGGCGCTCGACCGCGTCCTGCCGCTGGAGGACCCGGACGCGTCGAAGACGCTCGCCCGCCTCTACAAGAAGCGTGGCATCGACGTGCTCGAGGGCGCGCGCCTCGAGGACGCCAAGGTGAAGAAGAACGGCGTCACGCTCTCGGTGAAGACGAAGGACGGCAAGACCCGCTCGATCGACGTCGAGCGCGTGCTCGTCGCCGTGGGCCGTGCGCCGGTGATCGACGACATCGGCCTCGAGGCCGCCGGCGTGGAGACGGAGAAGGGCTTCATTCCCACCGACGAGTTCATGCGCACGAACGTCGAGGGCGTCTACGCGATCGGCGATGTGACGAAGCCGCCGCTGCTGGCGCACAAGGCGTCGCACGAGGGGATCGTCGCCGCGGAGCACATCGCGGGCGTGGCCAAGCACGGGATCGACTACGGCAACATCCCGGCGGTGACGTACTGCCATCCGGAGGTCGCGTCGGTCGGCATGACGGAGGAGCAGGCGAAGGAGGCGGGCTACGAGGTGAGCGTCGGCGTGTTCCCATTCAGCGCGAACGGCCGCGCCCGCACGGCGGGCGAGACCGACGGGTTCGTGAAGGTGATCCGGGACGAGCGCTACAGCGAGCTGCTCGGCGCTCACATGGTGGGCTCGCACGTCAGCGAAATGATCGCCGAGTTCGTCGTGGGTCGGCGGCTCGAGACGACGGTCGAGGAGATGGAGGAAGCGATCCATCCGCATCCCACGCTCTCCGAGGCGATCGGCGAGGCGGCGCTCGACGCGCTCGGCCGCGTCATCCACATGTAGAGGCCGCGGGCTCTGCGGCCGGTTCCGGCTTCGCGGCGGCTTCGGCTGCGGCGTCCCGGCTGGCGGCGTGCGGCTGCGTCCGGGGGCGGCGCGAGGTGACTCGCGCCGCCCCCGTGCGTCAGCGGAACCGGCGCGACGGCCCGCGTAGCGGCGTGTAGGAGACGCCGATGTGGAACACGAGCAGGTTCGTGTCCGTTCGTGAGGGAGTGAAGCGGAGCGAGCCGTCCGGATTGTCGTGGATGTCGCCTTCTCGCAGGTAGCTCGCGCGGCCGCCGTCGTGATAGCGAGCCCCGACGTCGATCGAGAGCGGCAGCCGCGGCCCGCCCACCGGAACGCGGACGCCGCCGCCGAGGCCCCAGGCGAACGCGCCGTCGTCGTAATTGGTCGATCGGGCGAAGCTTCCCGAGCTGCCGCTGCCGGAGACGGAAGATTCGGTGAAGAGATAGGAGAAGCCGACGAGCGCGTCGACATACGGGCGGACGGCTCCGTGCGGCGAGGCGATCTCGGGGCCGATCCCGGCGTAGACGATGTTGTTCGTCGTGGTCAGATCGAGCGTGACGCGGCCGCCCACGGTGCTGCTGAAGGGAACGTGGCTCGTCTCCCGGCCGTAATTGAGATAGCCGGCTTCGAGCCGGATGCCGAAGATATGCGTGCGCTCCGGCCTGAAGACGATGTGACCGCCGGCGCCGAAACCGGTGCCGACGGAGTCGCCGAAGGCGCCCTGGGGGACGTCTACGACGAGGCCGCCGCCGATCTCGAGGGGCCCGGGACCGCGTTCGATGCGCTGAGCGGCGGCCGGCCGGGCGAGGAGCGCGGCGCAGGCGGCGCTGGCAAAGAGCAGAGGGGCGAACGCGGACCGCTTCGGCTGGTGGGGCGAGGGCGTCGTCATCGGATCCCCTCCTCGAGTATCGTAGAGCGTGCGCGGCCGCGGATCGCGGTCGGGGCGGCCGCGCGGGCCGCACCTTTCACTACCGCGTTCGGGGGATCGGTGTTTCGCCGGCGGGCGAGGCATGGAGCCTGCGCATCGTCGAGGGAGCACGGAACGATGGAGGAGTTGGTCACCGACGGAGTCGGGGCGCGTGCGCCCCTCAGCAGGAGGGATACGGATGAGGCGAGCGATCGGAGCGGGGCTGGTGGTGATGATGGTGGGACTCCTGGCGGGGGCGTGCGACAGCGGCCCGACCGGGCCGGTGCTGTCACGTGCGGAGGTCGCGGGCACGTACGAATTCACGACGCTGCGGTTCGACCCGCAGGGCTCTCGTCTGGAGTCGATCGACCTGCTCGCGCGGCTCGACTCGCGGCTCGACCCGCGTCTCGTGCTGACGCAGAACGGTGAGGCGCAGATCTCCTACCACGACGTGCAGACCGGCCTCGTGAAGGTGGTCCAGGGGTCCTACATCACGACGGCCGACGCGGTCACCATCACGTGGGACCAGGACAGCGACTTCGGCTTCTTCGCGCTGTCGCGGCGCATGAGCTTCACCTTCACCGCGAACACGGAGAACGAACTGGCCTTCTCCGGCAGCTCGCCGGACGGCGTCGCGCTGTCGCGCCTCACGGAGCTCGCGCCCGAGCTCGCCGACGAGCCGCTCACCGATCCGGTGCCCGGAGATCTGGAGGTCGAGCTGCGTCAGATCTCGGGCTGAAGCCGCTCAGGGGGTGACCTCCACGGCGCCCGGCTCCCCCTCGACCACCTCACCCACGATCGCGGCGGCGGGACTGCCCGCGGCGCGGAGCCGTTGCGCCAGGGCGTCCGCCGCCGCCGCCGGCAGGCAGATCAGGAGGCCGCCCGACGTCTGCGCGTCGTTCAGCAGCAGCCGGGACGTCTCGGCCACGCCGTCCGCCCAGCGGACGAACGGGGTGAAGTCGCGGCGGTTGCGGTGCGTGCCGCCGGCGATCGCGCCCGCCTCGGCGAGGCGGGAGGTGTGCGGCAGCAGCGGCACCGCGGCGGCGCTCACGCGCGCGGCGGCGCCGCTCGCCTGCAGCATCTGGTGCAGGTGCCCGAGCAGCCCGAACCCGGTGACGTCGGTGGCGGCGTGCGCGCCCGCCTCGATCATCAGCCGGGACGCGTCCCTGTTGAGCGCGGCCATCGAGGCGACCGCAGCGCGTACGGCGGCTTCGGGCGCGTCGCCTCTCTTGAGCGCGGTCGCGACGATCCCGGTGCCGATCGGCTTGGTCAGCACCAGGCGGTCACCCGCGCGGGCGCCGTCGTTGCGCACCAGCCGTGCCGGGTTCACCTCGCCCACCACGGCGAGCCCGTAGGTCGGCTCCGGCGCATCGACCGAGTGCCCGCCGACGATCGCGATCCCCGCCTCCCGCGCCGTGTCTCCGCCTCCGCGCACGATCTCCTCCGCCGCGCCGGAGGCGAGGTGCTCGCGCGGAAACGCGAGCAGGTTGAGCGCGAAGAGGGGACGCGCGCCTTTCGCGTAGATGTCGGAGAGCGCGTTCGCCGCGGCGATGCGGCCGAAGTCGTACGGGTCGTCGACGACGGGCGCGAAGAAATCGGCGGTCGCGACGATCGCGCGATCGTCGTCGAGGCGGTAGACGGCGGCGTCGTCGCCGCTGGAGAAACCGACGAGGACGTTCGGATCGTCGAGGGGGATCAGATGACGCAGGACCTGCGTCAGCTCGGCGCGCCCGAGCTTGCAGGCTCAGCCGGCGCCGTGTGAGAGCTGCGTCAGGCGGAGTCGCGGTCGCTGATCCCGGGGGTGCGTGGTGTCGTCGCTCATGCGCGGAAGGGTAACGTCGGAGTCGGGCCGGACGCCATTGCCGCTCGGGGGCGGCGTCACGATGACGGCGGCGAAGCGGGCGCGGGGGCGATTCGCCGTCGTTGCCCGGCGAAACGGCGCACCGGTAACTTGGAGCGCGGGCGACGACCGTGGTCGGAGCGGGAGAGAGATGAGCAAGCAGTCGAGAGGAAAGTCGTGGCTGGACTTCAGGGTCGCGGACCGACTCGAAGCGGGGCCGGCGTCCTACAGCGTCGACCTCGTCGCCCGGCGCGGCACCGGCATCCACGGGTTCCGCACGACGGTCGTGTTCATGCCGCTGCAGGGCGGCGCCGAGGTCGCGGTCGAGCTGCCGAACGCGGCCTCGACGGCGGACGTGCACCGCCTGGCCCGGGAGCTGAGCGACGCGCCGCGGCGGCTGCTCGAGCTGCTCGCCAGCGGGAGGACGGCATGAGCGCTCCGATGCTGTCGCCGCGATCCCGCTTCGCCGCCGTGGTGGAGAAGCCGGACGACGCGATCGATCTGGCGGAGGCCGCGCTGCTGGTGGCGGCCGAGGAGTACCCGCAACTCACGGTACCCACCTACCTGCGGCGGCTCGACCTGCTCGCGGAGCGGGTGAAGGACCGTCTGTCGGACGAGTCGGCGCCGCTGCTCGTGCTGGAGGAGATGGGCGAGGTGCTCTTCCGCCAGGAGACCTTCCGCGGCAACGTCGAGGCGTACTACGATCCGCGCAACTCCTTCCTCAACGACGTGCTCGACCGCGGCCTCGGGATCCCGCTCACGCTCAGCATCGTCTACCTCGAAGTGGGTTGGCGACTCGGCCTGCCGCTCGCCGGCGTCAACTTCCCCGGCCACTTCCTCGTCCGCTTCGAAGGCGAGGCGCTCCGCGTCACCGTCGACCCGTTCCAGGGCGGGCGCCTCCGCTTCGAGGACGAGATGCAGGAGCTGCTCGACCGGCTCTACGGCGGCATGGTCCGCATGCGGCCGGAATTCCTCCGTGCCGCGAGCCGCAAGGACATGCTGGTGCGGCTGCTCTCCAATCTGAAGGGCATCTACTTCAACACCCGCGACGACGCCCGCGCCCTCTCCTGCGTCGAGCGGATCCTGCTCGCGCGCCCCGCCGAGGCCGACGAGGTCCGCGATCGGGGCCTGCTGCTCGCGCGCTCCGGGCGCGCCGACGAGGCGATCGCCGAGCTCGAGCATTACCTCAGCCTCGCCCCGGACGCGCCCGACACCGAGCGCATCCGGATGCTCCTCGTTCAGCTCGCCCGCGGCGAATGAGCGACGCGCAGCGCGCGCTCCCGCTCGCGCCGATCCACCGCGGCCTCGGCGCCCGCATGACCGCGGCCGGGAACACGGAGGTGCCTCGCAACTACGGCGATCCGGCTGGGGAATACCGCGCCGCGCGCGAGGGCGCCGTCATCGTGGACCGCTCCGAGCGCGGGCTGATCCGCGTGCACGGGCGCGAGCCGGTGAAGATGATCCAGGGCCTCGTGTCGAACGACCTCGCCGGCTCGCCCGCCGGACGCGGTGTCTACGCCGTCGTGCTGACGCCCAGGGGCCGGCTCGTCGCCGACGTGCGGCTGCTGCGCAGGGGCGACGAGGTGTGGATCGACGCCCCGGCCGGCGCCGTGTCCGGCCTCGAGGACCACCTCTCGCGCTACGTGCCACCGCTGTTCGCGCGGCACGACGATCTGAGCGAGGCGTGGGGAATGCTCGGGATCTACGGGCCGCGCTCGCGTGCGATCGTGGAGCGCTTCGCGGGCGACCTGCCCCCGGAGATGCCGGAGGACGGGTTCGAAGTGCGCGGCGTCGGCGGCGTCGACGTCGTCGTGCTGCGCACGCTGGAGACGGGGGGCGACGGCTACGACGTCCTGGCGCCGGCCGCTGGACTGGAGGAGGTGTGGCGCGCCGCGGTGGACGGGGGCGCGCGCCCTGCGGGCCGCGCCGCGCTCGAGGTGCTGAGGATCGAGGCGGGGCGGCCGCGCTGGGGGGCGGAGCTGACGAACGACGTCATCCCGCTCGAGGCGGGGCTGCGCGAGCGCGCGATCAGCGAGACGAAGGGGTGCTACACGGGGCAGGAGGTGATCGTCCGCATCCTCCACCGCGGGCACGTCAACCGCCTGCTGCGAGGGTTCCTCTTCGGCGATCGAGCCGTGCCGGCCGCGGGGACGGAGCTGCGGCGGCGCGGGGAGGAGAAGGTGGTCGGCACGGTGACGAGCGCCTGCGCCTCGCCGCGGCTCGGCCAGACGATCGGCCTCGGGTACGTCCGCCGCGAGGTCGAACCGCCGGCCGAGCTGGCCGATCCCCGCGGGGAGCCGGTCGGCGTCGTCGCGCTCCCCTTCGATCCGCCCACGTAGTGGTGGCGCCTCGCGCGGCGCCCGCGACCGGCGCGCCGCCGACCGCTCGGCGCGGACGGCTGCGCTCGGCGTTGCGCTCCGCCGGGCCCGGCGCGATCGTCGCGGCCGCCTTCATCGGGCCGGGCACGGTGACCACCGCGACGCTGGCGGGGGCGCACTACGGCTACACCCTACTGTGGGCGCTGCTCTTCTCCACCGTCGCGACGATCGTGCTGCAGGAGATGGCGGCGCGGCTGGGCCTCGTGACGGGAGCGGGGCTGGGAGAGGCGATCCGGCGCCGGTTCCGGAGCGGGCCCGGGCGTGTGGTGGCGCTACCCCTCGTCATCGCCGCGATCGCGTTCGGCAATGCGGCGTACGAGACGGGGAACCTGCTCGGTGCGGCGCTCGGGATGGACGTCCTGGCCGGGAACGCAACCCGGCTGTGGGCGCTCGCCGCCGCGGCGCTGGCCGTCGTGCTGCTGGGGCTCGGCAGCTACCGGCTGCTGGAGCGGGTGCTCGTGACGATGGTGGTGCTCATGTCCGCCGTCTTCCTGGCGACGGCGGCCGTGATCGGTCCGCCGCTCCTCCCCGTCCTGCGCGGTTTGTTCGTGCCCTCCGCTGCCGGCGGCCGCGACGCGCTTCTCGTTGCCGTCGGGCTGATCGGCACGACCGTCGTACCGTACAATCTCTTCCTGCACGCGTCGGCGGTCGGCGAGAAGTGGTCCGGTCCGGATGCGCTTCCGGCCGCCCGCCTGGACCTCGTGATCGCGATCGCGCTCGGCGGCGTCGTCAGCATGGCCATCGTCGCGACGTCCGCCGCGGCGGGCGGCGGCGCGGGGATCACGGGGGCGGAACGGATGGCGGTGCAGCTCGAGCCGCTGCTCGGGTCGTGGGCGCGCGGCTTCTTCGCGCTCGGGCTGCTCGCCGCCGGCGTGACGTCGACGATCACGGCCCCGCTCGCGGCGGCCTACGCCACGGCCGGCGCGCTCGGCTGGCCCCGCGACTTGCGCGACCGCCGCCTCCGCGGCGTCTGGTTGGCGGTCGTCGGGACCGGAGCGGCGTTCGCGGTGGCGGGCGTGCGCCCCGTCCCGGCGATCCTCTTCGCGCAGGTCGCCAACGGTCTCCTGCTTCCCGCCGTGGCGGTCTTCCTGCTCGTGGCCGCGAACGACCGCGAGGCGATGGGACGCTGGACGAACGGATGGGTCCTCAACATCATCGGCTCCCTGGTGGTCCTGGTCGCGCTGGGGCTCGGTCTCCGCGCCGTCTGGCTCGCCCTCTGGTGAGCGGGCACCGCGACGAACGCCCTTCGCGCCCTCCGCGCCCTCCGCGTGAAATCATTCCGGCGAGTCGGCCGCGCCGCAGGCCAGCAGAAAAGCGGCGTCCCCGGGGATTCGCCGCCTCCGCGATTGCGTGCGCGGGCCCGCGCCGGCATCTTGCGTGGCATGATCGACGAACGCTTCGACGGGAACGGCCTGCGCGAGGCCCGTCGCGAGATGGCCCGCCTGCGACGCGCGATACGGCGCTCGCGGAGGGAGTTGGAGGAAGCGACGTCGGCGCTCCACGATGCCCCCGCCACGGACTTCCCGGAGCGCGCTTTCTCGCGGGCGAGCGAGCACCTCGGGCAGGCGGGTGCGTTGATCGAGCGTCAGACGCAGCGGCTGCGGGAGCAGCTCCTCGGGGCCGGCGCGCTCGACGGGGCCGCAGTCGGGCGGGTTCCGGATGGCGTCGACTGAGCCGCAGGACGGCGTCCACCTCTTCCTGTACGGGGCGCTGTTGACCGGCGACGGCGCGCAAAGCCTGCTCGCCGGCTGCGAACGCGTCGGGACAGGCTCCGTCCACGGCACGCTCTACGACCTCGGCGACTTCCCCGCGCTGTTGCTCGCCGGCGCCGACGGCGTGCGGGGCGAGATCTGGAGGTGTCCGCCGGCGCGGATCCTGGCCATCGACCGGGAGCGGGCGGTGGAGGAGGGCGCGTTTCGCCGCGTGGGCGTAGACGTCGAGGGGACGGGCTGCTGGACGTACGTCGCGGGGCCCGCGCTGGGCGCCCGGCTCGGACGCGCCGCGCGGATCCGCTCCGGAGAGTGGCATGGCAGGGCAACTCCGCGCGATGGCGCGGAGATTGAACAACGGTGCGGCGGCCTCCGCGGAAGCACCTCGCCCGCGGCCGTCGATGGGCCGAAGCGAAAGGAAGGTGGCGTCTGATCCGGCATATCACACCTCGCGCCGCGGCGCTTCTCGCGCTGATCCTCGCGGCGGCCCCCGCCGCGCTCACCGCCCAGTCGACCGGCGCGCGTCCGGCGCAGAGGCTCCGTCTCACGGTGTCGGGCGGCGTCCGTCTCGGCTACACGCTCCAGCTGAACGAGGCGATCGTGGCGACCACGCAGACCGGCGCGATCGTGCAGGTCGAGCCGAAGGAGGCGCCGCAGCTCGCGCTGGACGCGGACTTGGCGCTCGGCGATGCGTGGAGCGTGGTCGCGACCGGCGCCTACGTCCTGCCTGCCGACGCGACGATCACGGTGACCAGCGTAGAGGGCATCACGAGCTTCCAGGAGCCCTACGGCAGCACGATCTTCGGCCGCGCGGCGCTGCAGTGGCGCGTGACGTCGGGGGCCTCCCGGTCGGAAGAAGGGGTGCAGCACCCGACGGCGTACTTCTTCGGCGGCCCGGCTCTGGTGCTGCGCAGGCCGAAGCGCCTGCAGGGCGAATCGGCATCGTCGAGCTCGTTCAGCCAGCCGGCCATCAGCGTCGGGGTTCGCGCGGAGACGCACATTCCGAGGTGGGAGCGGGTGTCGCTGCAGCTCGTGCTCGAGGACTACTTCGTGTTCTGGAACGCGAGCCAGGAGTCGGAGCACGGCCAGATCTTCCTCGAGCGCGCGGGCACGAACGCGGCGCCGCTGGACAGCAACGACTCCCACGTGCTCTCCCTGCGGGCCGGCCTCGCCTTCAGCTTCTGAGCCTCGACACGATTCCCCCCACGGAAGCATCGCATGGTTGACGACATCGCCTCGGAGCGCGACCCGGTGGTCGAGCTCTCCGGGGTCGAGAAGCGCTTCGACGGCAAGCTCGCGGTCGACCGGTTCGAGCTCGTCGTGCCGCAGGGATCGACCTACGGGCTGCTCGGACCGAACGGCGCGGGCAAGACGACGACGATCCGCATGATGCTGCAGATCCTGGAGCCGGACCGCGGCAGTGTTCGCCTCTTCGGCGCTCCGGCGGGTCGCGCCGCGCTGGACCGCATCGGCTATCTGCCGGAGGAGCGGGGGCTGTACAAGCGCATGAAGGTGGCCGAGGTGCTCTCCTTCCTGGCGGAGCTGAAGGGCGTGCGCCCCCGCGAGGCGAGGCCGCGGATCGAGCGTTGGCTCGAGCGGCTCGGTCTCGGCGATCGGGGAGGGTCGAAGGTGCAGGAGCTGTCGAAGGGGATGCAGCAAAAGATCCAGTTCATCGGCGCCATGCTGCACGAGCCCGAGCTCGTGATCCTGGACGAGCCGTTCAGCGGGCTCGACCCGATCAATCAGCGCGTGCTCAAGGAGATCGTCGCGGAGCTCCGCGCCGAGGGCCGCACGATCATCTTCTGCACCCACATGATCGAGCACGCGGAGCGCATCTGTGATCACGTGTGCATCATCGCGAACGGCCGCAAGGTGGTCGATGGCGCAGTCTCGGACGTGAAGCGGGAGCACGGCGGAGAGTACGTCGCCGTCGCCTTCGAACGGTGGAGCGCCGAAGCGGACGCGACACTTCGCGCCTCCTCGGTCGTCGACCGCGTCTCGATCGACGGCAGTGCGGCGGAAGTTGCGTTGCGCCCGGGCGCGGATGCGCAGACGCTTCTCGACGAGCTGGTTCGCGCGGGGCTGCGCCTGCGCCGGTTCGAATACATCGAGCCGTCGCTGGAGCAGATCTTCGTCGAGCGCGTGGGGGCGGCGCCGGACGAGACGGGCGCGATCGAGGAGACGGCGAATGTCTAGGAGCGGCGCGGTGATCAAGCGCGAGTTCCTGGCGAGCGTCCGCTCCCGGACCTTCCTGTTCGGCACGCTGTTCGGGCCGATCATCATGATCGGCGCGCTGCTCGTGCCGGTGCTCCTGGCGAAGAAGGCGGAAGAGAACCAGACGATCGCCATCGTGGACCTCTCGGGCCGGGGCATCGGTCAGGACGCGATGCGCATGCTGGACGCACTGGTCCGCATCCGCCGTCAGGGCGATTCGGCGCAGGTCGCGGCGCGTCGCGCCCGCGCAGCGCATTTGCGCAACCCTTCGGCGGGCGCCACCCTCGCTACGGCTCCGCCGATGGCCGCGCAGGCGGGCATCGGTCACACGGACTTCGACATCCGCCTGCAGACGCCTGCGCTGCAGGACACGGTGGGGCTCCGCGACGCGCTCGCGGCGAAGATGACGGCGGGTGATCTCGACGGCTACCTCTGGATTCCAGCGGAAGCGGTAGCGGGCGAGCGGGCGGAGTACATCTCCAAGAACGTGCCCGGCTTCAGCGCCCTCGCTCAGCTTCGCACGGCGGTGCAGAGCGCCGTGCAGCAGCGTCGACTGGAAAACGCCGGGCTGGATCCCCGCGAGGTCGCCGGCGCGCTGCGGCCGATCGCGTTCGATGCGCGCAAGCTGGGCGCGGAGAGCGGCGCCGCGGCGCCGGAGCTCGCGCTGATCGTCGCCACCTTCCTCGGCCTGCTCGTCTACATGGTGGTGATCCTCTACGGCAACGGCATCATGCGGGGCGTACTGGAGGAGAAGCGCGATCGCATCGTGGAGGTGATCCTCAGCTCGATCCGCGCCCGGGACCTGATGCTCGGCAAGGTGCTGGGGATCGGGGCGGCAGGACTGACGCAGGTCCTCGTCTGGTTCCTGTTCGCCGGCGTCCTCGTGCGTTACGGCGCGACGATCGCCGAGCGAACCGGAGCCACACTGCCCCCGCTGCCGAGCCTGCCGCTGCCGTTCGTGGCGACCTTCCTGGTCTTCTTCACGATCGGGTTCCTCCTGTACTCGGCGCTCTACGCGAGCATGGGCGCGATCGTCACCTCGGATCAGGAGGCGCAGCAGCTGCAGTTTCCCGTGCTGCTCCCGCTCATCGCGGCCGTCTTCATGCAGCAGAGCGTGATCACGGACCCGGAGGGGCCGGTGGCCGTCTGGGGATCGATCATCCCCTTGACGTCTCCCATCATCATGCCGGTCCGCGCCTATCTGTCCGACGTCCCCTTCTCGCAGATCGCAGCAGCCGCCGCGCTGGGCGCCGCCACCGTGCTCACGCTGCTCTGGCTCGCCGCGAAGATCTATCGCATCGGTATTCTCTCGACCGGCAAGCGGCCGACCATGGCCGAGCTGTGGAGATGGCTGCGTACGGCCTGATCGCCGCGCTGCTCGCCGTCGTCGTGCTCCTGGCGATCGCGATCCGGGAGCTGCGCTCCCTCGCCCGTACCGCCGCCGCCGACCGCGTCGAGGCCAAGGTCGACGCGCTCTCCGATCAGCTCGGCGCCCGCGTCGGCGAATCCGCCGAGGCGACGCGCGCCCTCACCCGCATCGTCGGCGACCAGCTCGCCGGCTCCGGCCGCTCCCTGGCCGAGCTCGCCGAGCGTCTCGGCCGGCTCGACGAGGCGACCCGCCAGGTCGAGCGCGTCGGCCGTTCGATCAGCGGACTCGAGCAGCTTCTCGCCTCGCCCAAGCTGCGGGGGGGTCTCGGGGAGTGGTCGCTCGAGATGCTGCTCTACGAAGTGCTCCCCGCCGAGCAGATCGCCCGCCAGCACCGGCTTCCCTCGCGCGACGTCGTCGTCGACATCGCCATACGGGCGCCGGAGGGACGCCTCGTCCCCGTCGACAGCAAGTTCCCGCTCGAATCGTTCCGCCGCCTCGCCGAGGCGGAAGCCACGGGAGAGGACGCCACCTCGCTGCGCCGCGAGTTCCACCGCGCCGTGCGGGGCCGGGTCGACGAGATCTCGCGCAAGTACATATGCCCGGAGGACGGCACCCTCGACTTCGCCCTCATGTTCATCCCTTCCGAGAGCATCTACTACGAGATCGCCGTACGCGACGAGGCGGCGGCCTTCCTCGAGTACAGCCACGCGCGACGGGTCTTCCCGTGCTCGCCGAACACGCTCTACACCTACCTGCAGACGATCCTCCTGGGGCTGCGCGGTCTCCGCATCGCCGAGCACGCGCGCGAGATACACGCCACCTTCGACCACCTCTCCCAGGACGCCGCGCGGCTGCGGGAGCTCTTCGACCGCGCGTCCACGCAGCTCCGCAACGCGCTCCAGAACCTCGATGCCGTGGGGGGCGCGCTCGGGCGCATCGAGGAACGCCTCGCCGCCGCGAGCCGGCCCGGGTCCGTGCCATCCAATCCCGCCGCCGAGACGACGGCCGAAGCGGCGGAATCCGCGTCCGCGCTGCCGCCCCGACGCTGACCGAGGACGCGACGGGCCAGCTTCGTACCGCCTCGGGCTCCCCCCTTTCGCCTCCGAACGAAATCCGAAACATTGCGGGTGCCGCGCCGGGCGCGCGGCGGTGAACGTGTCCTGAACCCTGCCGGATGATCCATGGTCGGAATCGAGCCGAGAGAGCGCGTGCTGCAGCGATTCATCGAGGAGGAGATGCGCGAGTCCTTCCTCGACTACTCGATGAGCGTGATCGTGCAGCGGGCCCTTCCTGACGTGAAGGACGGACTGAAGCCGGTGCACCGGCGCATCCTCCACGCGATGAACGGCCTGGGGCTCGGCCCCACGCGGCCGTACAAGAAGAGCGCGGCGGTGGTCGGCGAGGTGCTGGGGAAGTACCACCCGCACGGGGACACCGCGGTCTACGACACGCTCGTGCGCATGGTGCAGGACTTCTCGCTGCGCTACCCGCTGATCGACGGGCAGGGGAACTTCGGCTCGATCGACGGCGACAACGCCGCGGCGTACCGCTACACCGAGGCACGGCTCGAGCCGGTCGCGCTCTCGCTGCTGGAGGACATCGACAAGGACACGGTCGACTTCATCCCCACCTTCGACAGCCAGCGGCAGGAGCCGGTCGTGTTGCCGGCGCGGCTGCCGAACCTGCTCGTGAACGGAAGCTCCGGCATCGCCGTGGGGATGAGCACCAACGTGCCCCCGCACAACCTGCGCGAGGTCGCGGCCGCGGTGCGGCTCCTTCTGGAGGAACCGGAGTGCACGCTCGACGACCTGATCGCTCTCGTGCCGGGTCCGGACTTCCCGACCGGCGGTCTGATCATCGGTCGAGAGGGGATCCGCGACGCGTACGCGAGCGGTCGCGGCCGCATCGTGATGCGGGGCCGGGTGCAGAAGGAGGCGCGGCGCGACGGCAAGGAGCAGCTCGTCGTGACGGAGCTGCCGTACGGCATCTCCAAGGCGCGCGTCGTGGAGCAGATCGCGGACCTCGTGCGGCACCGCAAGCTGGACCAGGTGAGCGACCTGCGCGACGAGTCGGACCGTGACGGCATGCGCATCGCCATCGAGCTGAAACGCGGCGCGAAGCCGAAGGAGGTTCTGCGCTACCTGTGCCGCCACACCTATCTGCAGGCGACTTTCGGCGCGATCATGCTGGCGCTCGACGAGGGCGTGCCGCACGAGTTCTCGCTCAAGCGGATGTTGGAGCGCTACCGGGACCACCGCCTCGACGTGATCCGCCGGCGCACCCGCCACGAGCTCGAGGAGGCGCGCAAGGAGGCGCACATCGCAGAAGGGCTGCTCGTCGCGCTCGACAACATCGACGAGGTGATCTTGCTCATCCGCCAGGCGCGCGAGCGCGAGAGCGCCGCGGCCGCGCTGCGCCAGCGCTTCGATCTGAGTGAGATCCAGGCGGGCGCGATCCTCGACATGCGGCTGGTCCGTCTCACGACGCTGGAGCAGTCGGAGCTGACGAAGCGGGTGGCCGAGCTGCGCGAGCGCATCGCCGAGCTCGAGCAGCTGCTGGCGGAGGAGCGACTGCAGCGGGAGCTGCTCCTGCGCGAGCTGGACGAGCTGGTCGAGCGCTTCGGCGACGCCCGCCGCACCACGATCCTCGACACGCAGCGCAACGACTACGCGATTCCGGACCTCGTGGCGCAGGAGGAGTGGGTGGTCGTCACCACCCACGAGGGGTTCATCAAGCGGATCCCCGTCGCGCTCTACCGGCGTCGCATGCAGAGCGGCAAGCCGCTGGCGGGAATGGAACGCTACGACCAGGACCATGTGGAGCGGCTGTTCATCGCGGACACGCACGACACGCTCATCGTCCTCGCGCAGGATGGAAAGGCCCACGCGCTGCCGGTGCTCGAGATCCCCGAGACGGGCCGGTCCAGCCGCGGCCGCGCGATCGCCCAGCTTCTCGATCTGGAGGACGACGTCCCCGCCGCCCTGCTCAGCGCGCCCGCCGACTTCCCCTCGGACCGCTTCCTCCTCTTCGCCACCGCCGCGGGGACGGTCAAGAAGACCTCGCTCGATCAGTTCTCGAACCTGCGCGCCGGCGGCATCACGGCGATCAAGGTGCGCGACGACGACCGCATCGTCGACGTGCGGCTGACCGACGGCACCAGCGACGTCGTCCTCGTCACGGCGCAGGGGCGCGCGATCCGCTTCCCGGAGGAGGAAGTGCCGGCAATGGGGCGGGCGGCGCAGGGCGTGAAGGGGATCGGCCTGCGCCGAGGCGACCGCGTCGTCGCACTCCTCACCGCCCGGCGCGACGGCCAGCTATGCACGGTGACGCAGCGGGGCTACGTGCAGCGCTCGCCGGTCGAGGAGTTCTCGCTCCAGCGCCGCGGGGGGCTCGGCAGCGTCGCCATGAAGATCACGGCGGCGACGGGTCCGGTGGTGACGGCGCGGGAGCTCTTCCCCGGCGAGGACCTGGTGGTGGTGACGGAAGGGGGCGAGCCCCGGGTCGTCGGCGCAGAAACGATGGCGGGCAAGGGCAAGAAGCCGACGCGCGTGGCGGAGCCGGAGGAAGGGCCCGTGGTGGCGGCGACGATCGCGGCGCCCGCAGCGGGCGCCGGTGCCGAGCAGCTCGACCTGATCCCCTCCGACTGAGCGTCGGCGGGCGCGCCTCAGATGCCCAGCGAGGCGCGGATGAGGGGATCGATCCGCTCCGGCGACCACGGCGGCTCGAAGGTGAGCTCGACCTCCGCGTCGCTGACGCCGTCGATGGCCGAGACGGCGGCGCGCGCGTCTTCGATGATCTGCGTCGCCGCGGGGCACATGGGCGAGGTCAGCGACAGGAGGACGCGCACCGAGCCGTCGTCCGCCACGTCGATGTCGTAGACAAGGCCGAGAACGACCACGTCCAGGTTCAGCTCGGGATCCTTCACGCGCCGAAGCGCCTTGCGGATCGTCTTCTCGTCGACCATTGAGGTTCCCTCTCAGCGATTCACGCGGCGTGCGCCGCTCCGGTGGGGCCGGCCCCGGTCGGCGGCGCGGCGTCGATGCGGGGCCAGGCTGATAAACCACAACCGCCCACGGGGTCCGAGGTACGGGGCGTGCGTCCGTTTGACACCCCGCCCGCGCATGGGGTAGCCTGTTGCGGCGGTAGCTCTTCCTTGAACGGGAGCGGATCGATGGCCGAGGGACCGAAGCGCATCAGCATCGAATATTGCGGCGTTTGAAACTACGAGCCGCGGGCCTCCAGGTTGGAGGCGCAGCTCCGGGACGCGTTCCCGGGCACGGAGGTCGAGCTGAGCCGATCCAGCGGCGGCGTGTTCGAGGTGGTCGCCGACGGTGAGCTGATCTTCTCGAAGAAGGCGCTCGGGCGGCACGCGACCTGGGAAGAGATCTACGAGAAACTGAGGTGAACATCCGCAAGATCGCGCTGAACACCGGTGGCGGCGATGCGCCGGGTCTGAACGCGGTGATCCGCGCCGTCGTCCTTGCCGGTACGCGCCAGGGCTGGGAGGTGTGGGGCATCCGGAAGGGGTACGGCGGACTGCTGGGAGAGGACGCGATTCTGCGGCTCGACCAGGACAGCGTCCGCGGCATCACGCACCTGGGCGGGACCATCCTCGGCACCACGAACCGCGGCAACCCGTTCGAATGGCCTTCCCGAGGGGCCAGCGGGGTGGAGGAAGGGGTCGATCGCTCGGACGAGGTCGTCGCCGAATTCCACCGTTACGGCTTCGACGCCCTGGTCGCGATCGGCGGCGACGGCTCGCTGCGCATCGCGAGCCGGCTCGCGGCCAAGGGGCTGCCGGTCGTCGGCGTGCCGAAGACGATCGACAACGACCTCGCCTCCACGCAGGTGACCTTCGGCTTCCACACCGCCGTCCAGACCGCGACCAATGCGCTCGACAAGCTCGTCTCCACCGCCGAGAGTCACGAGCGCGTGATGGTCGTCGAGGTGATGGGCCGCAACACCGGATGGATCGCGCTCCATTCCGGCGTCAGCGCGAGCGCCGAAGTCGTGCTGCTGCCTGAGATCCCGTTCCGCATCGAGAGGATCTGCGAGAAGATCGAGGATCGCTACCGGCAGGGGCGGCGATTCGCGATCGTCGTCGTCGCCGAAGGCGCGGAGATGCTCGGCGGCGCCGCGTTCGTGAAGGAGAGTGGCGGGCCCGGGCACGCCATGCGCTACGGCGGCATCGCCGAGTTCCTCGCCGCCGAGATCGCACGCCGGACCGGCCGTGAGACCCGCTCGATCGTTCTCGGCCACCTGCAGCGCGGCGGCTCGCCCGTCTCCTACGACCGCCTCGTCGCACTTCGCTTCGGCGCCGCCGCCGTGCGCTGCGTCGCCGAGGAGCGCTTCGGCACCATGGTCGCGCTCGACCCGCCCGAGGTCCGGGCCGTCCCCCTCGAAGAAGCCGTCTCGCACATCAAACGCGTGCCGCTCGACTCCGACACCGTCCTGACCGCGCGCGCGCTCGGAATCTCCTTCGGCGACTGAAGCCTCTCCCTCGGCGATCGAAGCCTCTCTTTCGGCGACCGAAGTCTCAGCGACATTCGCCGCCCTCCACCGCCCCGTTTGAACGCGGACCCGCTCCCTGTGTATCTTCCCCGGTCGCGCGCCGGAGACCGCCCGGCGGGCCGCCCCCCATGAACCGCGAGGAATCTTGACGAAGAAGCCCGACACCGAGCGGTGCCGCTCCGCGACCGCCGCGGCGCTGGCCCTCGCCCTCGCCGCGCTGCCGGCGCTGCTTCCGTCGCCCGCCGCCGCCCAGGCCCAGCCCGCGGCGCGGGCCGCCGCCGGGCGAACCGCTCGCGCCACGGCCGCGTCCGCTCCACGCGCGGCCGACGCAGCGTCGCCGGGCGCCGCTTCGTCGCCGGGCGCCGCCGACGCGCCGTTCGAGTTGAGCGTCGCGTCCATCATGCGCGGCCCGGAGCTCGTGGGTGAAGCTCCGACGGCGGTGCGGTGGACCCCCGACAGCCGCTGGGTCTACTTCCGCTGGAAGCCGGGCGGCCGGCCGTGGTACGAGCCGCTGTCGCTCTACCGCGTCCGCGCCACCGGCGGAGAGCCGCGGAAGCTGAGCGACGCAGAGGCCGATTCGCTCGGCGTGCTCGTCGCGCGCGGCGACGATTCGCGTGACGGCCGCTGGCGCGTCGTCTCGCACGATGGCGACCTGTTTCTCGTCGATCGACGCTCGCTCGACGTCCGTCGTCTCACGGAGACGCGCGACGCCGAGCTGGGTCCGCTTTTTTCCCGCGACGGCGCCAGCGTCTACTTCGTGAGCTCCGAGAACCTCTTCGCGATCGACACGCGCGACGGTGCGGTGCGGCAGCTCACCGATTTCCGTCATGGCGCTTCAAGCGCCGAGGAGAAGGAGGCGAAGGGGCAGCGCGGCTTCCTGAAGGAGCAGCAGACGGAGCTCTTCGAGACGATCCGCGTGCGGGAAGAGCGGGAGAAGCGGGAGAAGGAGCTCCGCGAGCAGCGGGAGAGGGAGGCGCCCCGCACCGTGCACGTCGCGGCGGACGAGCGTGTCGCGGACATCGCCGTGGAGCCGGGTGGGCGCTACGCCGCCGTCCTCGTCGTGCATCGGCCGAAGGGAGCTGAGAGCACGGTCGTGCCGGAGTGGGTGACGGAGTCCGGCTACGTCGAGACGATCCAGGGGCGGTCGAAGGTCGGTGACGAGCAGGGCGCCGCTCGCCTCGGTCTGGTGGACCTCTCCACCGGCGACGTGAAGTGGCTGAACCCGCCGACGCCGGGTGCGGCGCCGACGGCGGGCGGGGGGGAAGGCGGACGAGCCGCCGGCGCCGCCGGCGGTGCGGACACGGCCGCCGCCGGCGCGGACACGGCCGCCGCCGGTGCCCCGCGCTTCGCCCGTCTCTCCTTCCTCGGCTGGAACGACGCAGGGACGCAGGGTCTGGTGGGCGTCGTGTCGTTCGCCCACAAGGACGAGTGGCTGGAGGTGCTGGACGCCGCCAGCGGCGAGCTGCGACCGGTGATGCACGACCACGACGACGCCTGGATCGGCGGTCCCTGCGAGACGTGGGCGGACGACGCGTGCGCCGGCTGGCTGCCGGGGTCCGGCGGCTTCTGGTTCATCAGCGAGCGCGACGGCTGGTCGCACCTGTACCGCGCGGCCGCCGACGGCTCCGGGTTGAAGCAGCTGACGGACGGCCAGTGGGAGGTCCACGACGCCACGCTGTCGCGAGACCGGCGCACTTTTTACATGCACACGACCGAGGCCTCGCCGTTCGGCCAGCAGCTCTACCGCATGGCGGTGGACGGCGGGAGCCGGGTCCGCCTCACGCAGCGCGTCGGACTCCACTCGGCGACCCTCTCACCCGACGGCGCGCGGCTGGCCGACGTCTACTCGTACGCGAACCAGCCGCCGGAGCTGTTCCTGCGGCAGAGCAAGCCGGGCGCGACGCCGGAGCGGGTGACGACGTCGCCCACCGCGCAATGGAGCAGCTACGCCTGGATCGTGCCGGACATCATCCGCATCCCCGCCCGCGACGGGGCGCAGGTTCCCGCCCGCATCTACCGCCCGGCGGACGTGGGCGCGCAGGCGAACGGCGGGGCGGTGATCTTCGTGCACGGGGCGGGCTACCTCCACAACGTGCACAACGGCTGGTCGGACTACTACCGCGAGTACATGTTCAACCACCTGCTCGCCTCGCACGGCTACGTGGTTCTCGACCTCGACTACCGCGGCTCCGCCGGCTACGGGCGGGACTGGCGCACCGCCATCTATCGTCACATGGGCGGAAAGGACCTGACCGACCAGGTGGACGCCGTGAAGTACCTGGTCGCGAACGAGGGCGTGCAGGGGCCCGAGCGCGTCGGCATCTACGGCGGGTCGTACGGCGGATTCATCACGCTCATGGCGCTCTTCACGGAGCCGGACTGGTTCGGGGCGGGGGCCGCCCTGCGCGCCGTGACGGACTGGGCCCACTACAACCACTGGTACACCAGCCGCATCCTGAACCTGCCCCAGGACGATTCCGTCGCTTACCGCCAGTCCTCGCCGATCTACTTCGCCGAAGGGCTGAAGGACCCGCTCCTCATCGCCCACGGCATGCAGGACACCAACGTCGAGTTCCAGGACGTGGTGCGCCTCTCGCAGAGGTTGATCGAGCTGAAGAAGACCGGGTGGCAGCTCGCCGTGTTCCCGGTCGAGAACCACGGCTTCGTCGAACCCACGTCGTGGACCGATGAATATCGCAGGATCCTCGACCTCTTCGACCGCACGGTGGGTCGCGCCGTCGCGAGCCGCTGAGGGAAGAAGACGGCGGGGCGCCCCGTCCACCGGGACGCCCCGCCGTCGCTGCTCCGGCGCACGCTCGACCGCGTCAACTGCTGCGGCGCCCCCCCAGGATGTGCGTCGCGTAGCCGTTTTCCGGATCGCGCCCGCGGTCCAGGATCCCGTCGACCGTTCCCGGCCCGCGGTTGTACGCAGTGAGGGCCAGCCGGAGGTCGCCGTCGTAGCGGTCGAGAAGATAGTGGAGGTAGCGGAATCCGAGCCGGAGGTTGGTGTCCGGGCGGAACAGGTCGCTGCGCGTCGTGCCCGGCTCCAGCCAACTGGCCGTGGACGGCAGCACCTGCGTCAGGCCGACCGCTCCCGCCGAGGAGACCGCCGTCCGTCGAAAGCTCGATTCGGTCTGCACCAATCGGAACGCGACGCGCGGGTGCACGCCCGCTTCCGTGGCCGCGCGGGTGATCCGGTCGGCGAGCTCGAGCGGGACCCCGTACTCGCCAGCCAGGTCCGCGGCCGCCCGCATCCGCGCGACCTCACTCCCCATGAGCCGCTGCCCCGCGGCCAGCCTGCCTTCCCGCGGGATCGACCACGTCGCGGCTGGGCCGCCGGAGCGGACCGCTTCGCTGCCCGCTCCCGCCGCGTGCGCGCGCATGCCGCCGACTGCGGCCGGGCACGATAGCGCCAGCACGATCAGCGCGCGCGTAAACGGATGACGGCGCGCCTCGCCCTGCGCGCGCACCCGCGGTGACGACATCGCCATCGACGACCCCCGTCCGGGTTTCGCATGGTGAAACGGGACGGCTGCGGTACCCCTCCCGCTTCTGGCGGGTTCCCGCCCGCGATCAGCGGGCGAGGCTCACCCGCACGGTGGAAGTCCGGCTCAGCGCCACGTCCCGCTGGATCGCATAGGTCCGGTCCTCGTCCGTCGCCGTGACGCGGATCGTCGTCCTCGCGGGCGAGGTGATGACGAACCGCTGCGTCGATCCCGCCTCGACGGTGCCGAGGAGCCGGGTGCCGGCGCCGTCGTCGTACGAGACGACGAGGGCATCCGGCTGCATGTTGACGACTTCCATCGTGAACGCGGGGCCCGGCTCGGACTGAACGGACACGGCACGGGAGCAGCCGGCGAGGACCGCGAGCAACGCGAGCGCGGCGGCGGTGGACGGCACCCTGGAATGGATCATCGGATCTCCTTCGTTGGAGTGCGTTTTCCGTCGGGATTGCAACAGCCGCACCAGAACGCGCCGGACGGCGCTGGCGGCGCTCGGATCGGGCTCAGTCCGGGAAGGCGATCGCCCGGGCGGATTCGAAGGTGGGGGCCTCGCCGGTCATCAGCTCGATCATCGCCTCCATCTCGGCGCCGAGGCGCGTCGCGCGATCGAGGACGGTGAGGACGTGGCCGTAGTCGAAATAGGCGATCACGGCGGACTCCGCGCCGACGTGCTCCTCCAGGATGGACGCATCCATGCGATCCTGCAGGTACTCGAGCACGGCGTTCAGCGCGCGGACGATCTTCTGCTGCTGGGCGTAGGTGGAAACGGTGATGTCGCCGGTGAGCCGTGGAACGAGCGCCTCGACCTCCGTCATCACTTCCGGGGGGGCCGCGATACCGCCGCCACCCGACGTTGAAATCACGCCTTCCGCTCCCGCCGTGAGAGCGTTCAGCTCCTCGAACGTGCATCTGAGGATCACGGTCACCTTCCCCTTCCGGAACGGCGGGCGCCATCACCCGGCCCCATCAGGAATATGCCGTTCCCATGGATCCGTTCCGCAAACGTCGTTCCCCGCATCGAGCGACCCGCGCCGCGGTGGCCGCGAAGTGCCCGAACTCCATGCCATCCTTACGAATCGGCGCATCCCCAGGTTCCGTTCCCGCCCCGTCCGCTGCGCCCCCGCTCGGACGCGCTTTCGCAACGCGCAACCTTTTTTTCCGTTACGACTTGCGGCCCGGCAGAAATCGCCTAGCGACGCATCAGCCAGTCGGCGATGAGGAGCCCCGCCACAACGTCGATCAGCGCGTGCGCCGCCATCGCGGGAATCACCGTTCCGGAGAGGACGACCGGCAGGGACAGCAGCATGCCGAGGATGCTCGCCCGTAGCACGCCCACAACACCCTGGTACGCGTGCATCATTCCGAACGCCACCGACGCGATCGCGGCGCCGAGCCAGAGGCTCCCGGCGGCGGCGCCCAGCGCGGGCAGCAGGAAGCCGCGGTATGCCAGCTCCTCCCCGACTCCGGCCGACAGCGAGAGCGCCACGAAGCCGAGCCGTTCCCCCGGTGTCCGGGGCAACACCAGGTCGACGACGGCGGTCTCCGTCGCCCCGAGGAGCCGCGCGAGGACGATGACGCCCACGCCCGCGCCGGTGAGCGCGCCGATCCACGCCAGCACCACGACCGGATCGGGCGCCACGAGGCCGAGAAGGCGGGCGTCGAACCCGCTCGCGACGGCCGCCGCGAAGGAGAGCGCCGCGATCGTCCAGGTCACGGTGGCGGAGGAGACGTAGATCGCCCGTCGCGACGTGGAGGACGGATCGAGTGGGGCGGCGCCGGCGAAGCGAGCCTGGAGTAGCATGATCGCCGGCAGGGCGACGAGGAGCAGGACGCACGCGACGCGGGCCGGCCACGGCAGCACGTGCGTCGCGAGCCAGGCCGCGGTCGCGGCCGCGAGGGTGGTGCCGGCGAAGAGGAACCGCCGCCTCAGCGCGCGTGGCGTGCTCATCGCTCGCCTCCGAGCGCGCGTCGCAACATCGGCGCGAGGAAGGCGGCGAGAAGGCCGAGAAGCAGGCCGGCGGTGGCGTCGACGCCGTAGTGGAAGCCCCCGTACACCGCCCCCACGGCCAGCCCGGCGGTGAGCACGAGCACGGGGACCAGCAGCCAGGGCATGAAACGCGCGACGTTGACGCACTGGGCGACGGAGACGCCGACGTGCGAGGACGGGAACGCGGCGCCGCGGCTCGAGCCGGCCTCGAGGATGCGGTGCGCGAGGGCGTACGCGTGGCCCCGCGCGATCACGCCGCCGGGGGCCGGGAAGAGATAGCGCGGACCCTGTACGGGGAAGTAGACGAAGAAGAGGTAGTGCGCGAAGAAGGCCAGCATCAGCGTGAACAACGCGCGCGCGAACGCCTCGCGCCGTCCAGTGACGTAGAGCAGGAGAGGCGGACCGTAGATGATGAGGTAGTACGAGAGGTACGACGCGTGGAGCGCCTCCGAAAGCGGGAGGCGGGGCAGCCGCCTCGCCAGGTCACGGCTCGGCTGACCGTGAAAGACGAGCGCTTCCCACCGCTGCACGATGGGGTCGAAGTAGCGGCCGTTCCACACTGCCAGGTTGAGACCCGCGAGCTCGCCGTACAGCGCGGGGATGAGCAGGAGCGGATACCAGTCTCCCAGCACGGTCGCGATCGCGGGGAAGCGGCGATGGAACGTGGCGACGGCGCCGCGCAGCGGCCCGACGCGGAACGCCAGCGCGGCGCCCGCGAGGTGCATCGCGAGCAGCGCCCACGCGCCCTCCCGGCGGTGCGGGAAGAGGAAGGCGCCGGCGGAGAGGAGCAGGTAGAGGCCGAAGAGGCGATCGATCGGCCGTGGCGCGGCACCCGCGACCGGCGCCGGCCGTGTCGCAGAAGATGTCTCGTTCAGAGGCCCTTGTCGTACATGCGGTACGTTCGGTAGACGACGGCGCCCATGCGCTCCAGCGCGTGTCGCATCTCCCAGTTGTCCTCGAGGATCCAGGAGCATTCGCCGCCCCGGATGCCGTGCTTCGGCGCGTTGCGGAACATCTCCAGGTAGAGCATCGCGTCCACGCCGGTGCGGCGGTAGCCCGGCTTGATGCCGAGCGTGATGACGCGAACCCAGTCGATCTTGCGGCTGTACCAGAGCAGCTTCGGCAGGCCGAACGGCAGCAGACGACCGTTGATGCGGTGCAGGGCGTAGTTGAAATCCGGGAGCCCGATGCCGAACGCGATCGGCTCGCCCTCCGCCTCCGCGATCAGGATGAAGTCCGGATTCGCCACCGGCTTCAGCTGTTTGGCGAGGAAGGTGAACTCCTCGTGCGTCATCGGAACGAAGCCCCAGTTCCGCTCCCATGCCTGATTGTAGATCGCCTCCATCACGGCGACCTCTTCGTCGAACCGCTTCATGTCGGCCACGCGAACCGTGAGGCCGCGCCGGGCGGCCAGCCGCTCGACGCCGGCCACGAGACGCGGCTGCGGCCCGATCGAATCGATCCTGTAGGCGAGCAGGTCCTTCGCCTTGGCGTAGCCCGCCGCCTCGATCAGGTCGGCGTAATACGGCGGGTTGTACGTCATCATGATCACGGGCGGCCCGTCGAAGCCGTCCACGAGAAGCCCCATCTCCTCGTTGCTCGAGAAGTTGGCCGGCCCCCGCACCGCATCCATGCCCCGCTCCCGCAGCCACGCTCCGGCGGCGTCAAGCAGCGCGCGCGCCACGTCGACGTCGTCCACCGCCTCGAAGAAGCCGAAGAAGCCGAGATGGTCGCCGTGGAACTCGTTGTGGGCGTGATTGACGACGGCGGCGATCCGTCCGACCACCTCTCCGGCGCGCCGCGCCAGGAAGTACTCGACGTCTGCGTGGCGGTGGAAGGGGTGCTTGGAGCGGTCGAGGAGGGTCTTCACGTCGTGCAGCAGAGGGGGGACCCAGTTCGGATCCCCCGCGTAGATCTTCCACGGGAAGTGGAGGAACTCCTTGCGGTCGCGCCGGCCGCGCACGGGGGCGACGACGAGGCCCCCGGCGCCGGTGGGCGCAGGGCTCATATCACGCCCGCCCGCTTCCCGATCCGATCGAAGGCATCGAGGACGTGGTCCACGTGCTCGTCGCTGTGCGTCGCCATCATGGAGACGCGCAGCCGGCACGAGCTCGGTGGCACGGCGGGCGAGGTGACGGGGTTGGTGTAGACGCCGGCGTCGAACAGGTCCCGCCAGAAACCGAGGGTCCGGTACAGCTCGCCGATGTGGACGGGGATGATCGGTGTGACGCTGCCGCCCAGGTCGTAGCCGAGCTCGCGCAGGCCGGCCTGCATCCGTCGCGTGTTGCGCCACAGCCGTTCGCGCCGTTCCGGCTCCTCCTCGATCACGTCGAGCGCCGCGATCACGGTGGCCACCGACGCCGGCGGCATGCTCGCGCTGAAGATCAGGCTGCGGGCGTGGTGCTTCAGGTAATGAATCACGGGCTCGTCGCCCGCGATCACGCCGCCGATCGAAGCGAGCGACTTGGAGAAGGTGCCCATGATGAGGCCGACATCCTTCTCCAGGCCGAAGTGCTGCGCCGTGCCGCCGCCATTGTCCCCGAGCACGCCGAGCGAGTGCGCATCGTCGATCATCACCTCGGCGCCGTACTTCTTCGTCAGCTCGGTCAGCGCCGGCAGATCGACGATGTCGCCTTCCATCGAGAAGATACCGTCCGTGACGACGAGCTTCCCTTCCTCGTCCGGCGTCTCCATCAGCAGCCGCTCGAGCGTACCGAAGTCGCCGTGGCCGTAGCGATGCACGCGGCCGTAGGAGAGGCGCGCGCCGTCCACGATGCTCGCGTGGTTCAGCTTGTCGAGGTAGACGTTGTCGTTGCGGCCGACCAGGGTCGCGATGGCGCCGAGGTTGCTCTGGAAGCCGGTGCTGAAGACGAGCGCGGACTCCTTCCCCATGAAGCTCGCGAGTCGCTCCTCGAGCTGCTCGTGGAGATCGAGCGTGCCGTTGAGGAAGCGGCTGCCGGTACACCCGCTGCCGTAACGACGCAGCGCCTGCTGCGCCGCATCCAGCACCTTCGGATGATGCGTCAGGCCGAGGTAGTTGTTGGAGCCGACCATGATCTTCCGCTCGCCGCGGATGATCACCTCGGTGTCGTAGGAGGCCTCGATCGGCTGGAAATACGGGTAGAGGCCCGCGGCCTGCGCTTCACGCGCCTGCGTGTAGCTTCGGCACTTGTCGAAGAGGCCCATCGCTGCTCCCTTCATCGGACCCGGAACGCTCGTATTCAAACGATCCTCTCCCGACGGCGCCTGGCGCCGCTAAAGATCACCGTGTTCGCGGTACCAGCGTACCGTCTGCTCGAGTCCATCGCGCAACGTGTAACGCGGCTCCCACCCGAGCTGATCGCGCGCCCGCCCGGTTTCGCAGAGCCACCCTTCGGCCAACAGCTCACGTGCCTTGTCCCGGTTGAAGATCGAGGCACGACCAACCCACCCCGACGCCGCTTCGACCGCCGCGGCCGAGCCTCGCACCGCCCACGCCGGAAGGCGCACCCGGCGGACGCGGCGGCCCACCACCTCCGCGATCATCTCCGCCACCTCCGCCCAGCGATACGCGCGGGGCTCCGCGACCTGATAGATCCCCGCCACCGCGTCGGCGCTGCACGCCCGCACGATCGAGCGCGCGAGGTCTTCCACATGCACCAGCTGAACCCATCGGTCCGGCCCGGCCGGCATGGGCAGGATACCGCGCCGCGCGAGGCGGAAATAGATCAACAGGTCGCGATCGCCGGGACCGTACACGGCGGGCGCCCGGATCACGGCCCGCTCCGGCGGCGCCACGGCGCCGAGCACCGCCCGCTCGGCTTCGAGCTTCGTCCGGCCGTACGCCGTTATCGGCCGCGCGGGATCGTCCTCCGCGACCGGCCGGCCGCCCGACGACGGCCCCGCCGCCGCCATGGTGCTCATGTGGACGAGTCGTCGCGGCCCCCGTTCCGCAACCTGCGCCGCGCGCAGGAGGTTCCGCGTCGCCGTGACGTTCGCCGCCGCATACTCCCGCTCGGAGCGCGCCCGCGTCGCGGCCGCCAGGTGGACCACAACGCCGGTGTCCGCGAGGGCCGCAGCGATCGACGCCGGATCGGCGAAGGACCCCGCGCGTCGCGCGACTCCGAGGCGGTCCAGCTCCGTCACCGACGTCGCTTCACGCGTGAACGCGACCGGATCGATGCCGGCTCGCTTCAACTCCGCTACCAGATTGCGGCCGACGAAACCGGTCGCACCGGTGACGAGCGCCCTCAGGAGCCCACCCTCGGCGCGGCGTCGCGGAGGGGGCGCAACAGGTCCATTCCGCGAAAGCTACCGCACGCCCGGTACGGGATCAAGGCGAGTGGCCGTGCGGCCGCCCGTCGGGGTCGCTCGCGCGGCGCGTCCGGGCGGCGCCGAGGGTGCGCGAGATCTCCTGCTCCAGTACGTCCAGCGCATGGTCGAGTTGCGCGCGGGCGATGCCGAGCGGGGGCGTGATCGCGACGACGTCGGCCGCCGGACCCTCCGTGAGCAGGATGATGCCGCGCCGCAGGCAACGCTCGACGACCTCCGCCGCGACGGCGGCGGGTGCTGCTCCGTCCACGGAGGCGGGGACGCGAAATCCGCGCAGCAGCCCGATGCCGCGGACCGATCGCGCGGGGAGCCCGTGACGCTCCGCGAGGCGCAGGAGGCGTCGCTCCACGCGCGCGCCGAGGCGCTCGGCGCGGCGGACGAGGCCGCGCCGCCCGATCACCTCGAGCTGCGCGAGGGCGGCGGCGCAGGCGATCGGGTTGCCCAGGAACGTGCTCGTGTGCAGCGCCTCGCCGCGCCACGCCGGCCACGCCGCCATCACCTCCGGCGTGCCGAGCGCTACGCTGAGCGGCAGGGCCCCCGACAGCGCTTTCCCCGCCACCAGCAGGTCCGGGACGACGCCCGTGTGCTCGCACGCGAACCAGCGACCCGTCCGGCCGAAGCCGGTGTAGATCTCGTCGAAGACGAGGATGGCACCGCGCTCGGTGCATAGCGCGCGCAGCGCCGGCAGGAACGTCAATGGCGGGACGACGAGGCCGCCGCGGCCGAGCACGGGCTCGACGATCACGGTGCCCGCGCCCTCGTCCAGGGCGCGCGCCACGGTGGTGAGCGCCGCCGCGGCGTCGCCGTCCGCGGCGTCGGGGTAGGGCGCGAAACGGACGTCGTGGAAGAGCTGCGCCTGGAACGGCTGGCGGAACTCCGCGCGGCCGGTCACGGCGAGGGCGCCGTAAGTGAGGCCGTGATACGAGCCCTCGAACGCGACGATGCCGGGACGGCCGCTCGCGAGCAGCGCGGTCTTGAGCGCCGCCTCGACGGCCTCGGCGCCGGCGCTTGCGAGGAGTCCCACGGAGAGCGGACCGGGCGCGATGTCCGCGAGCCGCTCGAGCAGGCGCAGCTTCGGCTCGTTCGGGTGCACGTCGCCCAGACCGTGGGCGAGGCGCCGTGCCTGCGCCGCGATCGCGCGCGCCACGTGCGGCTCCGAGTGGCCCGCGGCCGCGACCCCGAATCCGGCGGTCAGATCGATGTAGACATTGCCGTCGACGTCGCGTACGTTCGCGCCCCGAGCGGCGTGCCAAAAGATCGGCGGCGACTCGACGCCGGGGGCGATGTTGCGCGATTCGACCCGCCGCATCCGGCCTGCGAGTGCGCGCGAGCGCGGACCGGGAACCTCGGTGCGCAGGCGAGGCAGACCGCGGCCGGGCTTCTCGCGCTTCACGAGCGCACGAGCGTTGCGCCCGCCGGCGGGACGGATGGAGCCGATGAGATCAGCATGGGCATGAATATAGTACCGGGGACTCGCACCGCTCTCTTCGCCGCCGTCGTGGCGTGCGCGGCGGGGTGTGGCGCGCCGCCCGGCGGCGCCGCTCCTGCCTCCGTTCCGTCGGAGCGGTCCGGACCGTCCGGCGGGGACGCCGTCCCGGAGGCGGAGGGCCCGCCGGATGCCGCGGCCGCTCCGGAGCGAGGCGCCACGCCGCGCCGCATCTACTATCGCCTGACGGATTTCGCCTGGTACCTGCAGGGCGAGCCGCTGCTCGCCGACGGGCGGGCGTATGCCGTCGCGGGACCGCCGCTGCGCATCGAAGCGGCCGCTCTGCGCCTGGCGGGGAGCTACCAGGGCGTCGACTACTACCGTGCCGCCCCGGCCGATTCGGCGACCGTCTACGTTCCGGTCTCGCCGCGCTACTGGGTCCCGTTCAGCGCCGTGCTGACGGGCGGATCCGACGGCGCGGTCCGCGGCGACGGATCGGTGGAGTGAGCGAAGAGCGACGTCCGGCCCGCGCGCTGCCAGGCGCGCTGCGCGCCGGCCAGGCGGTCGCGCTCGTCGCACCCGGCGGACCCGTCTCCGGGCGAAGGATCGCCGCCGCGGAGCGCCGCTGTCGCGCTCTGGGGCTCGAGCCCGTGCTCGGAGGCGCCGTCCACGGGCGGCTCGGCTATCTTTCCGGTGAGGACGCGGCGCGCGCCGAGGACCTCGCGCGCGCCGTCGCGGATCCCGCCATCGCGGCGGTGTGGGCGGTGCGAGGCGGCTACGGCGCGATGCGCATCTTGGACCGCGTCGACCTGCGGCCGCTGCGTCGCATGCCGAAGCCGTTCATCGGCTTCAGCGACAACACGGCGATCCACCTCGCGCTCGACCGCCTGGACGTCGTCTCCTACCACGGTCCGCACGCCGGCGCCCAGGAGTTCCCGGCCTGGACCGAGGCGTGTTTCCGGCGCATCCTCTTCGACGGAGGCGGCGCGGGCGCGCTGCCGGCGGACGACGAGGCCGAGCGTCCCACGACGCTGCGCGAAGGCGTCGCGGAGGGCAGGTTGGCGGGCGGCAACCTCGCGCTGCTCGCGGCGCTCTGCGGCACGCCCTACGCGCTGCGGGGGCGCGGACGCATCGTGGTGGTGGAGGACGTGGGCGAGCCGGTGTACCGGATCGACCGCATGCTCGTGCAGCTCGAGCTCGCGGGCTGCTTCGACGGCGCCGCGGGCCTGGCGTTCGGCCAGTTCACCGAGGTCGACACCCGCGCGGACGAGCGTCCCCTCGGCGACGTGCTGCGTGAACGCGCGAGCGCGATCGGCGTACCGGCGGTGGCGGGACTGCCGATCGGGCACGGCGCACGGAGCTGGACGTTGCCGCTCGGCGTCCGCGTTCGCCTGGACGCCGACGCCCGCACGCTCGAGCTGCTCGAGCCGTCGACCGCGTGAAAGCGAAGGAGGCGCGCTTCATGGCACGCATCTACACGAGGACCGGCGACGCCGGCGAGACCGGACTCTTCGGCGGCGGCCGCGTTTCGAAGGCGGACGCACGCGTCGCGGCGTACGGCGGCGTCGACGAGCTGAACGCGGCGCTCGGCTGCGTGCTCGCGCTGGGGCCGGACGACGACGTCGCGCGCCTGATCGGCGCCGCGCAGGCCCAGCTTTTCGCGCTCGGCGCGCACCTCGCGACGCCGCCCCGCCCGCGTGGACGGTCGCCGGCGCTGCCGCCGCTCCCTACTGCGGCGGTCGGCGAGATGGAAGCGGCGATCGACCGGCTGGAGGCGGAGCTGCCGCCGCTGCGGAGCTTCATCCTGCCCGGCGGATCCGCCGCGGGCGCCGCGCTGCACTTCGCGCGTACCGTCTGCAGACGCGCCGAGCGGGGCGTCGTCGCGCTCGCCGCGGCGGGGACGGTGGACGCCTCGGTCCTCGCCTACCTCAACCGGTTCTCCGATCTGCTGTTCGTCCTCGCCCGGGTCGTGAACCACCGCGCGGGCGTGCCGGAGCCGACGTGGAGCGGGTCGGCGGAAGGGGACGGGACCGCGGTCGAGCGACGCTGAACCCCCTCTCGCGACCCGCCGCCGGGAAGGGCCCAGGGGCTCTTGCGAGGCAAAGGGCCCGCGTGCACTATGCAAGCCGAAACCGGTCCGGGGTTGGGTGGGGACCGGCTCGAAGCGATAGGAAGTGGCCGGAGGAGCCAATGCCATACGTGATCGCCGAACCGTGCATCGGGACCAAGGACGCGAGCTGCGTCGAGGTCTGTCCGGTCGATTGCATATATGAAGGGGAGGACCAGTACTACATCCATCCGGACGAGTGCATCGACTGCGGCGCGTGCGAGCCGGAGTGCCCGGTCACCGCGATCTTTCCGGATACCGACGTGCCGCCCGAATGGACCGACTACATCGAGAAGAACCGGGTGCACTTCGAGTAGGCGCGGGGTCGCCGCCAGCGGCGGCGATCGCGCGTGCACGGGGGGCGACGCGGATTCGCGCGTCGCCCCCCGCTCGCTTCGACGTGCCCGCGACGGCGGCGGCTGCCGCTATGGGAATCCGCCGAGCCGTCGTGAAGCGGCTCGACCGGCACCGTCCGGATCAGAGGCCGGCGGCCCGGATCGCGTCGAGCTCGAGCGCGGGCGGAGCGCCGTCGGCCGGCGTCGTGGGCGCGATGTCGAGACCGGACTGCTCGTGGCGCGAACGCCCGATCAGGACGCTTGCGGCGACGGCGCCGGCAGCGACGAACGCGAGCCCGAGGGTGCGAACGACGACGCCGCTCCTCCGAACGGTTCCTGCCAGGTCGGGCACTTTCTCCAGCTTGCGGGACATCTCGGCCAATCTCAGCTTCTGCGGTGAATCGGGGAGCGACTCGAAGAGCGCCGTCCATAGAACGAACGAGCACCCTCGATGTTGACTATTCCTTCCACGGGCAAAGCGTTCCGCGCCCCGCCCGATCGTTCGCGATCGGGCCTCGACGAGCCGTGACCATGGCCCTGACACCGAGCCATTCCGCAGGGTCCGCGCAGCGGCAGATAGCAAGTCTCGTGCTCACCGGCGGACGCGTGTGGACGGGGGTGCCGCAGGCGCCTTTCGCGCGCGCCGTCGCCGTCCTCGGCGGCCGCATCGCCTGCGTGGGCGGCGACGCGGAAGTGCAGCCGTACGTCGGCCCCGGCACGCGCGTCGTGCCGCTCGCGGGACGCCTGCTGATCCCCGGCTTCTTCGACAGCCACACGCATTTCGTGGATGGCGGCTTCCAGCTCGGCAGGGTCGATCTGCGGGACGTCGACTCCCCCCAGGCGCTCGCCCGCCGGCTCGCGGAGCGCGCCGCGCGCGTCGCTCCCGGCGAGTGGATCCTCGGCAGCGGCTGGGACGAGCAGCGGTGGGAGGGTGCTGCGCTTCCGCACCATGCGTTGCTCGATTCCGTTACACCGCGGAATCCGGCTTTCGTTACACGTCTCGACCTGCACATGGGCGTTGCCAACCGCGCGGCGCTCGAGCTGGCGGGCATCGGCCGTGAGACCGCCGATCCGGAGGGCGGTCGCATCGTCCGCGACGCCGCCACCGGCGAGGCGACCGGGGTGCTGAAGGACGAGGCGATGGGGCTGGTCTGGCGCGTCGTCCCGGAGCCGGATGCGGACGCGTACGACGCGGCGCTGCGGCGCGCGCAGGCGCACGCGCTCTCGCTCGGCGTGACCCACGTCACCAACATGGGGACGTGGACCCACCTCGACGCGTTCCGGCGCGCCCGCGCCGAGGGGCTGCTGGGGGTGCGCGCGCGGGCGTTCGTCCAGATCGCGGATCACGAGCGGCTGGGAGCCTTCGTCGCGGAGCACGGGCGCGGCGACGCGCGGCTCGGCTGGGGCGGCGTGAAGGCGTTCGTCGACGGCTCGCTCGGGTCCCGCACCGCGTGGTTCCGCGAGACGTACAGCGACGCGCCGACGGAGCGCGGCCTGCAGGTGACGGATCTGGAGGCGCTGCAAGCGCGCATCGTCTCGGCCGACGCGGCGCACCTCCAGGTCGCGGCGCACGCGATCGGCGACGCTGCGAACGATTGGATCCTGGACGCATTCGCCGCCGCGGCCCGCGAGAACGGCGCGCGCGATCGTCGATTCCGCGTGGAGCACGCCCAGCACCTGGGCGAGGAGGCCGTCTCGCGCTTCGCCGCGCAGGGCGTGCTCGCGTCGATGCAGCCGTACCACGCGAGCGAGGATGGATGCTGGGCGGAGCGGCGCATCGGCGCGGCCCGCGCCGGCGGGTGCTACCGTTTCCGCTCGCTGCTGGACTCCGGCGCGAGGCTGCTCTTCGGAAGCGACTGGACGGTCGCGCCGCTCGATCCCATCGCGGGAATCCACGCCGCCGTGACGCGGCGCACGCTCGACGGCGCCCATCCGGACGGGTGGGTGCCCGCGGAGAGGATCTCGCTCGACGAGGCGCTCCGCGCCTACACCGCCGACGCCGCCTACGGCGCGTTCGCCGAGGACGTGCTGGGGACGATCGAACGGGGCAAGCTCGCGGACCTGGTGGTGCTGTCGACCGACCCGTTCATGTTCGAGGCGGCGCGCATCCGCGAAGTCCGTGTGGATGCGACGATCGTCGACGGCGACGTCGTATTCGAGCGCTCGAAGGAGTGAGACGCGAGGAGACGCGCGGACTCGGCGCGGCTAGACGGCGGCGCGCAGCACGCGCCCGAAGCGACGCTCACGCCCGTGGAAGAACGCCACGGCTTCCGCCAGCTCGGCGCCTCCGAAGTCCGGCCACATGCAGTCGGTGAAGAAGAGCTCCGCGTAGGCGCACTCCCAGAGCAGAAAATCGCTCAGCCGCTGCTCGCCGCCGCTGCGGACCAGCAGATCGACGTCCGGCAAAGGCGCGCGGCTGCCGAGCGCCTCCGCCATCGCCCTCGCGAACGCCGCCTGACCCGCGCACTCGTCTCCGGACGCCGGGAAAGGCTCCGTGCCGGCGGCCATTGCGCGTGCCGCGGCGGCGATCGCGCCGCGGGCGGAGTAATCGATCGCGACCCGGAGGTCGAGCCGCTGGCCGCCGGCCGTGGCTGCCTCAGCGGTTCGGATGGCGGCGAGGAGGGCCCCCGGCAGCCGGTCGCGACGCCCGATGACGCTGAGCCGCACGCCGTTCTCGCGCAGCGCCTCCGTCTCCGAGCGGAGGTAGCGGCGGAAAAGCCGCAGAAGCGTCCGCACCTCCATCCGCGGCCGCTCCCAGTTGTCCGACGAGAAGGCGTAGAGGGTGAGGTCGGTGATGCCGAGGCCGGGAGCGGCCTCGACCACGCGCCGCACCGCCTCCGCGCCGCGCTGGTGTCCGGCGGTACGCCGCAGCCCCCGCGCCTGCGCCCAGCGGCCGTTGCCGTCCATGATCACGCCGACGTGCAGTCGACCGGCCGACCGTACCGCCGCGGGGACCCGCGCCCCCGCCGCGCCGGGACCGATCTCTTCCGGGCCCGCCATCACACCTCCCGTACGGCGCGGATCAGCGCCTCCATGTGATCCAGGTACTGCTCCAGCGCTTCCTGGCCCGCTCGCTCGATCCGGTAGTCCGTACGCGGAAAGCGGCCCTGGAACGACTTGTCGCACCGGATGTAGCCCGCCTCCTCCAGCTTGCGCGCGTGAACGCTCAGATTGCCGTCGCTCACCGACAGCAGCGCCTTCAGATCGTTGAAGCTCAGACTCTCGTTGACCGCGAGCGCGCTGATGATGGCCAGCCGCACCCGCTCGTGGATCAGTCGGTCGAGCTCCGTCGATGCCCCCAGCGCCTCCTGCTCCGGGGACTGCGCGGCGGCCCCACCTTCCTCCACTGCCCGCTTCCGCCGTGCCGTCGCAGACCGCCTAGCCACCGTGCCTCCTCGCGATCAGGATTCCGAAGAAGATGTGCAGCGCGCCGAAACCCACCGCCATCACCGCATCCCTCGGCAGCGACGGAAAGCCGAGCGCCACCGCGCCCGCACCCATCAACGAAAGCCCCAGAAGCGGCACCGTCCGCACCGAAAACGCGCCTCCCGTCACCACGCCGGTCCCGTACAGCAGCAGCCAGGCCCCCGGCAGCCGATCCACCAGGCCCGCGCCGAAGAGAACCGGCGTCAGCAGCGCACCCGCCAGCAGCGGCGGCGCGAAGCTCAGCAGGAACCGCCGCGTCGGCTGCGTCGTCAGCGGCGTGCCCGCCGCCGCCGCCTTCCGCCGCGCCGCCGTCAGGACCACCACCACCGCCACCGCCGCCGCGACCAGCCACACCCCCAGCCACCGCAGCGACGTCGGCTGCAGTGCCGCCACCGCCGCCGCCCCCAGCGCCGCAAGCCCCGTCACCGCGATCCCCCACCCCGGCACGGCCGTGAACGAACCCGCGCGCTCCATCGTCTCGCGGATGAAGCGCAGATTGTCCATCGCACGGTCGTGCAGCGAGAGTGGCTCCCGCCCCGCGGCCTCGTCGTGGCGCGGTCGTGACCGCGCGTCAGCGGTGCTGTGCATGGGTGGGATGTTAGGGGGGTCTCCTCGTTTCGTCAAGCTCTTTGCCCCAAAAAGTGGAAGACGTCGGCGCACGCTCAGCGCTCGACGACCATGGCGAAGCCGAGGGCGCCGGCGGCGCAGACGGTGATGAGGCCGAGGTCGAGGCCGCGGCGGTTCATCTCGTTGAGGAGGGTGAGGGTGATGCGGCCGCCGGTGGCGCCGAAGGGGTGGCCGAGGGCGATGCTGCCGCCCATGACGTTGATGCGGTCCTCGTCGATGAGGCCGATGCGGCGCGATCGGCCGATGGAGCGGGCGAACTCGTCGGAGTCGAGCCACTGGAAGTTGGAGAGGACCTGAGCGGCGAACGCCTCGTGGAGCTCCCAGAGCTGGATGTCCTGCATGGAGAGGCCGGCGCGGTCGAGGGCGCGGGGCGCGGCGTAGGCGGGGCCCTGGAGGAGCTGATCGCGGGGCGAGAGGGCGGCGTAGGCCCAGCTCCGGATGAAGCCGAGGGGTTGAAGGCCGAGAGAGCGGGCCTTCTCCTCGCTGGCGAGGACGAGGGCGGAAGCCCCGTCCGTGAGGCCGGAGGAGTTGCCGGCGGTCACGGTGCCGTATCGCCGGTCGAAGACGGGTTTGAGGGCGGCGAGCTTCTCGAGGCTGGTGTCTTCGCGGATGCCGTTGTCGCGGGTGACGATGGTGTCGTAGTCGGGAGGCACGAAGACGGGCACGATTTCGGCGAGGAGGCGGCCGTCGCGGGTGCCTTCGGCGGCGAGCTGGTGGGAGCGCAGGGCCCAGCGGTCCTGGGCTTCGCGGGAGATGTGGTTCTCCTTGGCCATGCGCTCGGCGCTCTCGCCCATGGTCTCGCCGGTGGTCGGCTCGGCGATGGCGGGGGTGAGCGGGACCAGCTCCGAGGGGCGGAAGCCGGCGAAGGCACGGAGGCGCTGCGCGGCGGTGCGAGCGCGGGAGGCGGCGAGGAGGCGGTCGCGCAGCTTGCGACCGACGAGGATCGGGATGTCGGAGAGGGACTCTGCGCCACCGGCGACGACGAGGTCGGCCTGGCCGGCGATGATCTGCTCGGCGCCGGAAGTGATGGCCTGATTGGAGGAGGCGCAGGCGCGCGAGACGGTGAAGGAGGGGATGGAGGGTGGGAGTCCGGCGCCGAGGCTGACCTCGCGTGCGATGTTGGGGGCGGTGACGGCGTGGACGACGGTCCCGTAGATGAGCTGGTCGATCTCCTCGGGGCGGATGCCGGCGCGGTTGACGACCTCGCGCACGGCGACGATTCCGAGGTCGATGGCGGACATCTCCTTGAACAGGGTTCCCGCTCTGGCGAACGGGGTGCGGCACCCTGCGACGATGGCGACGCGCGGTGCGTCCCGTGCCATGCCTGCCTCCGGGGTGGTGGACGGCGGTGAAAGTGCGAGCCGCTGCGGTAGGTCGCAAGCGGCTCGAGGGCGTTCGGGGGGCGGTTGCGCCGGCGCGATCGCCGGCGGCCGCCGTTCAGGCGTCGGAGGTCACGGCGTCGCTGCGGGAGAGTCGGCCGAGCCCCTCCTGGAGGGCGTTCCAACCGAGGAGGGCGC
Source organism: uncultured Gemmatimonadales bacterium (assembly GCA_963816355.1). GTDB lineage: Bacteria > Gemmatimonadota > Gemmatimonadetes > Longimicrobiales > RSA9 > CAWFKH01. The sequence goes on from CAWFKH010000001.1 coordinate 285,328, forward strand.
ACTTGACGCGGACGGGGAACTTGCTGACGCCGGCGAGTGCGCGGGCGGCGCCGAGGCGCTGGTCGGCGGCGGCGGCGGCGTCGCCGTGCATCATCTCGGTGAAGCGCCTCATGATGGCGAGCGCTTCCTGGGGGGTCATGCCCTTGACGAGGTCGGTCATCATGGAGACGGATGCCTGCGAGATGGAGCAGCCTTCACCGGCGAAGCGGACCTCGGCGATGCGTCCGCCGGCCATGCTGAACTGGAGCCGGATCTCGTCGCCGCAGGTGGGATTGCGCATGTGCACGTCGGCGTCCGGAGATGCGATCTCGCCCTTGTTGTGCGGCTTTCTGTAGTGGCTCAGGATGACCTCCTGGAAGAGCGAGCCGATCTGGGGGGTGGCGCCGCTGTTGGCCATGGCGGGATCTCCGGTTGGAGGGTCGAGGACGACGGGCACTGCGCACTGCGGGCTGTCTACAGGCTTCAATATTACGTCGCGAACAGCCGTCGCGCGAGTTCCAGGCCGTCGACGAGCCGGTCGATCTCGTCGGTGGTGGAGTATACGAAGCAGGAGGCGCGGGCGGTGGCCGGCACGCCGAGACGTCGCATGAGCGGCTGCGTGCAATGGTGGCCCGCGCGGATCGCGACGCCGACGGAATCGAGCACGGTGGCGAGGTCGTGCGGGTGGACTCCGTCGAGGGCGAAGGAGAAGACGGCGGTGCGCTCGGCGGCATCGCGGGGACCGAAGAGCCGCACGCCGTCGGTCTGCGTGAGGCGTTCGAGTCCGTGGCGGACGAGCGCGGCCTCGTGCTCGCGTGCGGCGGGCCCGAGCGCATCGAGGAAGCGAATGGCAGCGGCCATGCCGACGGCGCCCGCGACGTTCGGCGTCCCCGCCTCGAACTTGTGCGGGATCGCGGCCCAGGTGGAGTGCTCGATGTCGACGTGATCGATCATCTCGCCGCCGCCCTGGTACGGCGGCATCGCCTCGAGCAGCTCCCGTCTCGCCCACAGCGCGCCGATTCCCATGGGGCCGCCGAGCTTGTGACCGGAGAGGGCGAAGAAGTCGCAGCCGAGCGCCTGCACGTCGAGGGGCAGGTGGGCCGCGGACTGCGCGCCGTCGATGAGCACGAGCGCCCCCGCCTCGTGGGCACGAGCGCAGATCTCGGCGACCGGGTTGAGCGTGCCGAGCGCGTTGGAGACGTGACCGACGGCGACGAGCCGTGTCCGCTCCGAGAGCAGCCGGTCGAAGTCGTCCATGCGGAGACGCCCCTCGTCGTCGATGCCGACCGCGCGGATGCGGGCGCCGGTGCGCTCTGCCACGAGCTGCCATGGCACGAGGTTGGAGTGGTGCTCGAGCAAGGTGACGAGGATCTCGTCGCCAGGACGCAGGTTCTGCCAGCCCCACGTCATGGCGACGAGGTTGATCGCCTCCGTCGTGCCGCGCGTCCACACGATCGTCTCGGGCTCGGGCGCGTGGACGAAGGCGGCCACGGTGCGGCGTGCATCCTCGAAGCGCTCGGTCGCGCGGACCGAGAGCTCGTAGAGGCCGCGGTGCACGTTGGCGTTGTCGTGCCGGTAGAAGTTGGCGACGGCGTCGATCACCTCGCGAGGCCGCTGGGCGGTGGCGGCGCTGTCGAGATACGCGAGGGGGTGTCCGTTGGCCTCCTGCGCCAGGGCGGGGAAGGCGGCGCGGACGGAGGCGATGTCGAAGGACGCTGCGGTCGTGGCCGTGGCCATGCTGCGATCTCCCGCCTCAGAGCGCGACGAGGATGTCGCCGCCGTCGAGGCGCACTTCGAAGGTCTTCACGGGCCGGATCGCCGGCAGGGCGCGGGCCCGGCCGGTGGTGACGTCGAAGCGTGCCCCGTGCCAGGCGCACTCGAGGAGCGGCCCCTCCAACTTCCCCTCGGAAAGCGGGAAGTCCTTGTGCGTGCAGTTGTTGCGTACGGCGTAGAACGTTCCCTCGACGTTGGCGAGGCAGATCCGTTCGCCACCCACCTCGAGGCCGAGCAGGCAGCCCGGCGGAACGTCGCCCGCGGAGGCGACGCGAACGAATTCGGCCATCAAGCGATCCGCGACCCGATGATCTCCTTGAGCTCGGCCGTCACTTCCGGCAGCGGCAGCCGGTCGAGGACCTCGCCGAAGAATCCGAACACGACGAGGCGTTCCGCGGCCGTGCGCGTGAGTCCGCGCGTCATGAGGTAGAAGATCTCCTCCTCGTCGAGCTGGCCGACGGTGGCGCCGTGCGAGCAACGCACGTCGTCGGCCTCGATCTCGAGATTCGGCAGCGAGTCGGCGCGCGCGTCCTCGGAGAGGAGCAGGTTCCGGTTCGTCTGATAGGCGTCGGTGCGCTGCGCGTTCGGGTGGACCTTGATGATGCCTCGGAAGATGCCGTGGGCGCGGTCGTAGAGGGCGCCCTTGTAGAGGAGGTCGCTGCTGGCGTTCGGCGCGACGTGGTCCTGCCGCGTGTTGTGGTCGAAGTGCTGCTCCTCGCGGCCGAAGTAGAGGCCGAGCATGTCGCTGCGCGCGCCCGGTCCCTCGAGCGAGGCCGCCATGTCGACCCGGGCGACCGAGGCGCCGAGGTTCACGACGAGCGTGTCGAGCGAGGCGTCGCGGCCGGCGATCGTGCGCTGCATGGACACGTGGCGGACGCCGCGACCCCAGCGCTGGATCGCGACGTGCTGCACCTGAGCGCCCTGGCGCGCGATCACCTCGACGGCGCCGCAGGAGAGCGCGGGCGCGTCGAAGTCCGGCGAAGCGAACTCCTCGACGAACGCGACGCGGCTCCCCTCGTCGGCGACGATCAGCGTGCGGGGGAAGACGGCGATGCCGTCACCGCTCAACCAGCGCACGATGCGGATCGGCCGATCGAGGTGGACGCCCGGCGGCACGTAGAGGAGCACGCCGGCGCTCCAGAGGGCGCCGTTCAGAGCGGCGAACTTGCCGGCCTCCGGCGGCACCGCCGTGCCGAGCGTGCTCTCGACGAGGTCGGCGTGCTCGGTGGCGGCGGCGGCGAGGTCGGCGAGCACGACGCCCTGCGCGGCGACGTCGCCCTCGAGCTCGAGCTCGACGATGCGCGCGTCGACCTGGTAGACGCGGCCGGCGACGCTCTTGCCGTCGAGCGCGGCGCGTGCCTGCGGCGGCAGCGCGGGGACGATGTCGACGTCCGCGGGTCGCACGGCGTCGAGGGCGAGGCGAGCGACGTCCGTGTAGCGCCACTCCTCGAGCGCGGTCGTGGGCAGCGGCGTGTCCTGGTAGACCTGCCACGCGTGGAGGCGCCGCTCGCGCAGCCAGGCTGGGCCCGAGGCGCCGAGCGCCTCGACCGCCTCGCGCTCGATCCCCTCCATGAACGTCGGAGAGACGCTAGCCAACGCTGCCCTCCATCTCGAGCTCGATGAGGCGGTTCAGCTCGACCGCGTACTCGAGCGGGAGCTGCTTCGCGATCGGCTCGATGAAGCCGCGCACGATCATGGCCGCCGCCTGCTCTTCGGACAGCCCGCGGCTCATCAGGTAGAAGAGCTGCTCCTCGCCGATGCGGGACACGGACGCCTCGTGGCCGACGCTGGCGCTGCGCTCCTCGATCTCGATGTAGGGGAAGGTGTCGGTGCGCGACGTGTCCGCCAGCAGCAGCGCGTCGCACTCCACGTTGGAGCGCGCCGAGACCGCGCCCTCGTACACCTTGCAGAGCCCCCGATAGGAGGCGCGGCCGGTCCCCTTCGAGATCGACTTGGAGATGATCTGCGAGGTCGTGTGCGGCGCCGCGTGCACCACCTTGCCCCCGGTGTCCTGGTGCTGGCCATCGCCCGCGTAGGCGATCGACAGGATCTCGCCGTGCGCGCCCTCGCCCACCAGGTAGCACGAGGGGTACTTCATCGTCAGCTTCGAGCCGAGATTGCCGTCGAGCCACTCCATGTGGCCGCCCTCGTGCACCATCGCCCGCTGCGTGACGAGGTTGTACATGTTGTTCGACCAGTTCTGGATCGTCACGTAGCGGAAGCGCGCGTTCGGCTTCACGATGATCTCGATGACGCCGGAGTGGAACGACTCGGTCGAATAGACCGGCGCCGTACACCCTTCGATGTACTGCGCGTTCGCGCCCTCCTCCACGATGATCAGCGTGCGCTCGAACTGCCCCATCCGCTCGGCGTTGACGCGGAAGTACGCCTGCAGCGGCGTGTCGACCTTGACGCCGGCCGGGATGTAGACGAACGATCCGCCCGACCACACCGCCGAGTTCAACGCGGCGAACTTGTTGTCGGCCGGCGGGATCACGGTCGCGAAATGCTCGCGGAAGAGCTCCGGATACTTGCGGAGGCCGTCCTCGATCGACTCGAAGATGATCCCCTTGTCCTCCCACTCCTTCTTCAGCGAGTGGTAGACCATCTCGGACTCGTACTGCGCGCCCACGCCCGCCAGCACCTTCCGCTCCGCCTCCGGGATGCCGAGCTTCTCGAAGGTGTCCTTGATCTCCTGCGGCACGTCGTCCCAGGAACGACCCATCCGCTCCTGCGGCCGGATGTAGTAGTAGATCTCGTCGAGCACGGCACCGAGCCGCGACAGATCGCCGCCCCACGTCGGCATCGGCTTCGCCCGGAAGATCTCCAGCGCCCGCAGCCGGAAGTCCAGCATCCACTCCGGCTCACCCTTGTTCTCCGAGATCTGCCGGACGATCGCCTCGTTCAGTCCCTTCTGCGCCTTGAAGACCGGCCGGTCCTGCGTCACAAAGCCGTACTTGTACTCCTCCAGGCCCAGATTCGATACGGTCTCGTTGTATGGCATCGCTTCTCCTCAGCTCGTCGGAGCAGGCTCCGGCTCGTCCTTCCACATCTCGTACCCGTGCTCCTCCAGCTCTTCCGCAATCTCAAGCCCGCCGGATCGAACGATCCGACCGCCCGCCATCACGTGCACGTGGTCGGGATGGATGTAGTTCAGCAGCCGCTGATAGTGCGTGATCAGCAGCACGGTCATCTCCGGCTTCTCCTCCTTCAGCCGGTTCACACCGCTCGCGACCACCCTCAACGCATCGATGTCCAGACCCGAATCCGTCTCGTCCAACACCGCCAGCACCGGCTCCAGCATCGCCATCTGCAAGATCTCGTTGCGCTTCTTCTCGCCCCCGCTGAATCCCTCGTTCACGTTCCGCTCCGCGAACGAACGGTCCACCTCCAGCAGCGCCATCCGCTCCAGCAGCATGTCCTGGAAATCGAAGATGTCCAGCTCCGCGTCCCCCATCTTCGACTGCACCGCCGTGCGCAGGAAGTTCGCGATCGATACTCCGGGGATCTCCATCGGATACTGGAACGCCAGGAACACGCCCGCCCGCGCCCGCTCGTCCGGCTCCATCTCCAACAGGTTCTCGCCCTGGAACTCCACCGCGCCGTCCGTCACCTCGTACGCGGGATGACCGCTCAACACCTTCGCCAGCGTGCTCTTGCCCGAGCCGTTCGGACCCATGATCGCGTGGATCTCCCCGGATGGCAGCTCGAGATCCACACCGCGCAGAATCTCCGCGCCGCTCTCCGCAACCACCGCGTGGAGGTTCGTGATCTTCAGCAACGGCTCGCTCATGCGTGTCCCATCCTCCAGCGCGGCGCCGGCGCGGGGGCCGGGCCGTTTTCAAGAATGATTCTCGGTATCAAATGCAAGCTACCCGCCGCGCGGAAGGGTGTCAAGTGGAGATCGGAGCGGGTGGCGAGGCGGGGTGGGAGGGGGGGGATGTGGCTCGTGGGGATGGGGGTGCGGTAGAATGGGCGAGAGGGGTGGAACCGGACGGACGACGGCGAGGAGCGGGCATGCGAGTGGTCGTGGTGCTGGGCGGGGGCGGAGTGAAGGGGCTGGCGCACGTGGGTGCGTGGCGGGCGATCGCGGAGGCGGGGCTGGAGGTGGAGGCGGTGGTGGGGACGAGCATCGGCGCGCTGGTGGGGGCGGCGATCGCCGGGGGGATGGAGCAGGCGGAGCTGGAGCGGCGGGCGTTGGGGCTGACGAAGTCGGACATCGTGGGGCTGAACCGGTGGGCTCTGCTGCTGAACGGGATCCGGCAGCAGAGCGTCTTTCAGGAGGAGCCGTTCCGGGGCTACATCGAGTCGGTCCTGCCGGTGGGAAGCTTCGAGGAGCTGTCGCTGCCGCTGGAGGTGAACGCGACGGACCTGGAGTCGGGGCGCGAGGAGTGGTTCGGGGCGCGCGGTCGAGGGGACGTGCCGCTGGCGGAGGCGGTGTACGCGTCCGGTGCGCTGCCGCTGTTCTATCCTCCGGCGCGGATCGGGGACCGTTATTACGTGGACGGCGGGGTGGCGGACTCGCTTCCGGTGACGCGGGCGGCGGAGCGGGGGCCGGAGGCGATCGTGGCGATCGACGTGGGTGCGGGCGGCACGAAGGACTCGATGGACACGGTGTCGAAGGGGATGGTGGCGATCCATCACCGGGTGTACGACGTGATGAACTACGAGCGGAAGCGTCGGCTGCTGGGGGGGTGGCGGGGGGTGCCGTTGCTGTACGTGCGTCCGCGGCTGGACCGGTATTCGACGTTCGACTTCGAGCACGCGGCGCAGTTCGTGGAGGAGGGGTACCGGGAGACGGTCTCGGCGCTGGCGGAGCGGCCGACGCGGTCGTCGTCGGCGGTGCCGGCGTCGTGGGGGTAGGCGGTGGTGGCGGCTCTCAGTCCGTTCCCGCTTGCCGCGCGATCGCCGTGACGACGCGATCGATCGCCTCTCGCACGCGATAGGCGGGCAAGCCGGACCCGTTGGCGAGGATGCTGAAGACGATTTCGCGGTCGTCGCGGAGGAGGAAGCCGCTGAGCGCCGCGACGTTGGTGAGGGTGCCGGTCTTCGCGAAGAGGCTGCAGCGGAGCGGGAGGAGGCGGTGCTGCAGGGTGGAAAGGGACTCCGCGGGTGAGGCGAGGGCCTGCAGGTAGCGCTGTCCCCACGGTTGGAGCCGAACGTAGGTGAGCAGGCGCACGAGCGCTTCCGGGGTGACGAGGTTCTGGGTGGAGAGGCCGGAGCCGTCGTGGAGGTCGATGGCGAGCGAGTCGATGCCGACGTCGCCGGTGAGGAATGTGCGCATCACGCCGAGTCCACCGACCCAGCTTCCCTGTCCGGCCCGCTCGGCGCCGAGGGTCTTGAGGAGCTGCTCGGCCATCCAGTCCTGGCTGGGGCCGAGGAGTCCTTCCACGATGCTGTCGAGAGGAGGCGAGTGCCAGCGCGCGAGGACGCGCTCGCCGGGAGCGGCGAGGCGGGCGGCTTCGCGGCGGGAGCGCGCGACGCGAACGCCGCGCGGCACGGCGATGCCGCGGCGCTGGAGGGCCGCCGCGAGCGCGCGGCCCGCGTAGGCGGCGGGGTCGAGGACGGCGATGCGCTCGAAGGCGACGGCGGCGCCGACGTCGATGTCGCCGGTGAAGAGGAGCGTGTCGCCGGGCAGGCGCGTCACGCGCCACGCGCCGCTCCCCGCGCCGACGCGGGTGTGGAGCCGATTGACGATGGTGGCGACCGGCTCGGCGGCGGCGAAGCGGACGCGCGCGGGAGAGCCGGGGGCGGGTCCCGGCGCGATGGAGATGGGGATGGCGGCCTCGGACACGGCGAAGGCGCTGGCGGGGGCCGCGTAGTACCAGTCGAGGTCGCCGACCTCCCACGAGGGACGCACGGCCGCGCTGTCGAAGTAGGACGCATCGATCACGAGCGCGTCGCGCGCCCCCCGGATTCCCGCGGCGTAGAGCGAGTCCGCGATGGCGTCGAGGGGGGCGAGGCCATCGGCGTGGAATCGTGCCGAGAGCGTGGGGTCGCCGCTGCCGTGGACGACGAGGAAGTCCGGCACCGTGTCGCTTCCGCCGACGGCGGCGATGGCGGTGGCGTAGCGGAAGCCGGGGCCGAGGACGCCGATCGCGGCGGTGGTCGTGAGGAGCTTCTCGTTCGACGCCGGTATGAAGTGCTTGCGGGCGTCGATGTCGACCAGGATCGTGCCGGCCACTGGATCGTAGACCTGGATGCCCCACTGGGTGCGGTCGAGAGGTGGCGCGTCGACGATCTCGCGGATCGCGCGCTTCAGCGCCGCGGCGGAGATGCTGGAGAGCGGGCTTTCGCGCGTGGGCGCGTGGAAGCGCGGGACGGCGCAGGCGGCGGGCGCCGGCTCGGCCGCTTCCGGGGTGGCGGCGGTGTCCGTGGGCACGCCGGCGGGCGCGGCGATCGTGTCGGCGGCCGGCGGCGCGGGGGTGGCCGTCGTGTCCGGCAAAGTCGCCGGCGAGGGGCCGGGCGCCGGCGTGGCCGGTGCGGGGGTGCAGCCGAGAACGGCTGCGAGCGCCGCGGCGAAGACAGCGGGGCGCTGGGTGGGGGCGCGGAGCGCGGCGTGGGCGGGCATATGGTCCCGAAACGGTTCACGTGGCCCGGCCGTGGTCGGCGCGGGAGCGGTCCTTCCCGAAGAGGCTGCGGCGGACGTTGGACGGCGGCGCAGCGCGCGCGTAGCTTCGACCGCATGAGCGACGCGAAAACGGACGATCCCGGCCGCCTGCTCGATCCGGGCCAGCGCGGCGTCGGCGACATGGACCCGGATTCGTTCCGCCGCCACGGCCATGCGGTGATCGACTGGATCGCGGACTACTTGGCCGGCGTCGGCGGGCTGCCGGTACTGGCGCCGGTGGAACCCGGCGACGTGAAGGCGTCGTTGCCGGTCGCGCCGCCGGAGTCGCCGGAGCCGATGCAGTTGATCCTGAGCGATTTCCAGCGCCTCATAGTACCGGCGACGACGCACTGGAACCACCCCGCCTTCCACGGCTACTTCGCGATCACGGGCTCCGGCCCGGGGATTCTGGGGGAAGCACTGTCGGCCGCGCTCAACGTGAACGCGATGTTGTGGCGGACCGGCCCGGCGGCGACGGAGCTCGAGGAGGTGACGCTCGACTGGCTGCGCCAGATGGTGGGGCTGCCGGAGGCGTTCGAGGGGGTGATCCACGACACTGCGTCGTCGAGCACGTTCTACGCGCTCGCCGCGGCGCGGGAGCTCGCGCCGGAGCTGCGGTTGCGCGAGGGAGGTCTGGCGGGGAGGCCGGAAGTGCCGCGGCTGCGCGTCTACTGCTCCGAGGAGGCGCACTCGAGCGTGGACAAGGCGGCGATCGCGCTCGGGCTCGGCATCGACGGCGTACGCCGCATCGAGACGGACGCGGAGCTGCGCATGGATGCGGCCGCGCTCGATCGTGCGGTGGCGGAGGATCGCGCGCTCGGGGTGCGTCCGCTCGCCGTCGTCGCCACGGTAGGCACGACGTCGACGACGGCGGTCGACCCGGTCGCGGCGATCGCCGCGATCTGTGAGCGGGAAGGGTTGTGGCTCCACGTCGACGCATCCTACGGCGGCGCGGCGGCGGTCCTGCCGGAGAAGCGGTGGGTGCTGGAAGGCTGCGAGCGGGCGGATTCGATCGTGATGAATCCGCACAAGTGGCTCTTCGTGCCGATCGACTGCTCGGCGCTCTACACGCGGCGGCCGGATCTGCTGCGGGCCGCCTTCAGCCTGGTGCCGGAGTATTTGAAGGCGCCGGAGACGGACGTCCGCAACCTGATGGACTACGGTCTGGCGATGGGGCGCCGCTTCCGGGCGCTGAAGCTGTGGTTCGTGTTGCGCTACTTCGGCGTGGCGGGGGTGCGCGCCCGGCTGCGCGAGCACATCCGGCTGGCGGCCGACTTCGCGCGATGGGTGGAGAGCGAGCCGGGGTGGGAGCGCCTGGTGCCGGCGCCGTTCTCGGTCGTCGTCTTCCGCCGCCATCCTACCGGTGCGACGGAGGCGGAGATCGAGCGCACGAACGAGCTGCTGCTCGATCGCATCAACCGGGGCGGCGAGGCGTTCCTTTCGCACACACGCGTGCGAGGCCGGTACGCACTGCGTTTCGCGGTGGGGAACCTGCGCACGACGGCGGCCGAAGTGGAGGCGGTGCAGGCGCTTCTGCGCGCGCACGGCTGAAGGCGGCGCCGGCTGCCTGGCCGCGCGGCGGAAAAGAACAACCTTGCCTCCGACCGCGGGAGCGGAGCATATTCCGCATACCCTCCCCGCACGGTTTCGAGTGCACCCGCGATCTCACCCGACAGATCCGGACTCTTCTGTGGTGTCGACAGAATCATCGACCGCGCTAGCGGCGACAGCCATTCTCGTGGGGAATCAGCGGCGCAGGCGCCGCGTTTCGCTGACGTTGATCCTGCTCGCGCTGGCGGCGGCGACGTCGTTCTACCTGCTCACGCCGGAGGGCCGCCTGCGCGCCGCGGGGGGCTACCTTCTGCTCGGGGGTTCCCCGATCGCGGCGGCCGCGGCGGCGCTGTTCGCGGCGCGGCGGTGCGACGAGAGCCTGCGCTCGGCCTGGCTCGTGTTCGCGCTCGCGAGCCTGAGCGTGGCGAGCGCGGAGATCCTGATCCTGCTGCAGGCGATCGGGTTGCGGCTGCCGATCGCGTCGGAGACGGCGCTCGCGCCGTTCCTCCTCTTCCATCCACTCTTCTGGGTCGCCGCGATCCGCGCGCGGGCACACCCGGCCGACAGCGAGGCGCTGACCGACATCAGCCTGGACGCGGCGCTCATCCTCGGCTGCGCGGCGATCGTGATGCTGCGCTTCGTGTGGGAGCCGGCGGGGCCGGTGAATCTCGGCTCGAACCCGCTGTTCCTGCCGATGCTGGGCATGCAGATGGGAGCGCTGGGCTCCCTCTTCTTCGCCGGGATGCTGATGTTGTGGCAGGACACGGCGCTGCCGCAGCGCTCCGCCGCCGCGTTCGTCGCCGCGGCGGCGGTGTTCGCGGTGGGCGGCATTCTGGTCACGAAGGGCTACGACCCGGATCCGCTGATGCCGGGGGACCGCGTCGATCTCGTCTGGATCGTCGGGTGGGCGCTGATGATCTACGCAGCCATCGAGGGGGCGGGACCGCCGCTCGGGGACCGCGAGGTGCACGCCGGCCACCTGGCGGAGAGGCTGCCGGGAACGATCGTGCCCGCGGCCGCGCTGCTGCTCGCGCTGATGGCGGTGGACGCGCTGCGGCGGCCGCTGCATGCGGCCACCGTCTTCGCGCTGGCGGGGACCGGCTGGCTGCTCGCGCTGCGCACGCGCAGGGCGCTGAGCAGCGCTCGCGAGCGGCGCGACGAGCGACGTCGCCTGGCGCACACGCGCGCGCTCGTCGAGGTGAGCCGCAACCTCGCCTGCGTCACCGACGTGGACGAGACGCTGCATCTGGTGGGAGAGTGGGCGTGCCGGCTGCTGAACGCGCCGTCGGCGGGGATCGAGCTGGTGACGCCGGATGGGCGCATGCTCGAGATGCGCGCGGTCTCGAACCTGCCGCAGACCGCGATCGGAATGCGCTTCCCGGTCGAGGACAGCTACACTGGTCGCGTGGTGCGAAGCGGGCTGCCGGAGGCGACGGCGGACGCCTCGTCGGATCCGGACATCCACGAGGCGAGCATCCGGCTGGTCGGACATTCGACGGTGGCGGCGGTGCCGCTGCGCTTCCGGGACCGCATCCTGGGCGTGCTCTTCGCGTGCCGACGGCCGCGGCCGTTCACGGAATCGGACCTCGAGGTGCTGCAGGCGCTGGCCGACCAGGCCGCGACGGCGATCGAGAACGCGCGTCTCTTCGACCAGGTCCGGACGCTGTCGCTCACCGACCCGCTCACGGGGCTGGCGAACCGCCGCCAGCTCGAGCGCGACATGGAGCGGGAGTTCGCGGCGGCGCAGCGGGGCCGCAAGCTGACGGTCGTCCTCTTCGACCTCGACAACTTCAAGACGTACAACGACACCCGCGGCCACATCGCGGGAGACCAGCTACTGCGCCTGTTCGGCACCGTCCTCGGCACCGCCACGCGCGCGATGAACCTCGCGGCGCGCTACGGCGGGGACGAGTTCGTCGCGGTGCTCGCGGACTGCGACGCGGCCGGGGCCGAGATCTTCGTGAGCCGCCTGCGGCGCCGCTTCCAGCAGGCGACGGCGGCGGCGCAGGCGGGCGACGTCACGCTCAGCGCGGGGATCGCGGAGTACGAAGCGTCGATCCACTCCGTGGAGGAGCTGGTCCTGCGCGCGGACGAAGCGCTCTACGCCGAGAAGTTTCAGCGTACCGCCTCCTGATCCGGGCGGCGCCGCAGCACGTAGTTCCCCACATCTCCTCCGCGCACGAAGTCGACGGCGCGGAACCCTCTTTCGAAGGCCGATTCGAACGCCGCGCGCGTGACGGCGCGCCATTCCCGTGCGAGGCCGGCGTCGTCCGCCTTGAGCCGCTGAATCGCCGCTGGCACGGCCAGCCGTAGGGTGCGTCCCTCCGCATCGTGGGCGAGGGGCTCAGGCCAGCGCGTCCGGGTTCGCGAGGACACGAGGGCGGGGAGTCGCGAGGAGCGCTCGGCGCGCCGGCGGTCCTCGGCGGCGGAAGCGCCTGCGAGTCGACGTCGCACGCGGCGGCTCGCGATCGGCCAATCGGCGAGGAGGCGGTCGGTGCCGAGCCCGGCGTGGAGCGGCGAGTCGGTGTCGCCGTAGTGGTCGCGGAGGTACTCGCCGCAGACGGCGCCGAGGCGGGCGAGATTGAGGTACGCGTTGCGGGCCTCGAGCGGATCGAAGGTCCAGAGCACGTGCCGAACGCCGAGCGCGAGCTGCCTATCACGCTGGAAGCGCTTGAGCCGCTCGCCGATGCGGCGGTCGCGGCGATCGGTGCGCACGGCCAGGATGTCCGACCAGTGGAGCGGGCGTCCGCGGCTGAAGCCGCCGATGCCGATCACGGTGCCGACGAGGGCGTCGCCTTCGAACGCGCCGGCGACGAGGCCGCCGGTGCGCGGCAGCGTGCGGAGCAGGGAGAGGGGCACGATCTCGGTGCACTCCGCTCCCCAGGTGTGCCGCTGCAGCTCGACGCACGCGCGCAGCTCTTCGATCGTGCGGAGCTCGCGGATCTCGATCGTTTCCGTCACAGCGTTTCGACCAGAAGCTGTAGAAGGGCGACGCGGCGCGGCAGGTCAGCGAGCAGGACGTGCTCGTCGGCGGCGTGGGCGCCGCCGCCGTCCGGTCCGAGGCCGTCGAGGGTCGGCACGCCGAGCGCGGCGAGGAAGCTGCCGTCGCTGCCGCCCCCGGTGCCGCCCTCACCGAGTTCGAAGCCGACCTCCGCTGCGGCGCGCCGGGCGCGCTCGTACAGCGACGCGACGGCGGCGGTGCGCTCGAGCGGAGGCCGGTCCCCGCTCGGGACGAGCGCGACGCGGGCGTCGGCCTGCACCGGCCGCAACGCGCCGAGAGCGAGGCGGATGCGGTCAGCCTCGGAGCGCGTCCAGCAGCGGACGTCGATCGCGGCCGAGGCCTCGGCGGCGACCACGTTGACCGCGGAGCCGCCGCGGATCGTGCCGACGTTGATGGTGGTCCCCCGCTCCGGGTCCGCCAGCGCGAGGACGCGCGGCAACTGATGGGCGAGCTCGGCGATCGCGCTGACGCCCTTCTCCGGATCGACGCCGGCGTGGGCGGCGCGGCCGTGGCAGACGAGGCGGTAGACGGCCACTCCCTTGCGGCGCGTCTTCGCGGCGCCGCCGGGGAGGGACGGCTCGAGGACGAGCGCGGCGGCGGCGCCGGCGGCGGCGCGCTCGAGCCACTCGCGCGAAGCGTCGGAACCCACTTCCTCGTCGCAGCTCGCGAGCACGAGAACGGGGCGCCGCGGGCGAGCGCCGGCCTCCCGGAGGCGGAGGAGCGCCTCGACGATCACGGCGAGGCCGGCCTTCATGTCGAAGGTACCGGGCCCCTCGACGCGGCCGTCGCGGACGACGAACGCGCGCCGGGCGAGGGTGCCGACGGGGTGCACGGTGTCGAAGTGGCCCAGCAGGACGAGCGGTTCGAGGGTCGGATCCGCGCCGGCAATGCGGGCCTCGACGTGGTGGCCCGCGGCGCCACGGTCGAGTTGCCGGACGTCGGCGCCGGCGCCGGCCAGGTCAGCGGCGAGGACCGCGGCGAGCGCGTCGAGACGGGCGGCGTTGCCGGAAGGGCTCTCGTGCTCGACGTAGCGCCGAAGCCGGTCGAGAATGCGATCGACGTCGATGGCGGGGTCGGGAGCGGTCACGGTCCTCCCGTGGTACGGCGGAGCACGACCGCGCGCTCGAGCGGCGGCGCGCCCGGCGCGAGCGAGGCGGTCCCGCACGCCCGCGCCACAGGCGTGCTCACGTGCGGCTCCAGCGGCCGCCGTCGCGGCGCACGCGGCCGCCGGCGCGCAGGTGCTCGAGGTAGGCGGCGATCGCGCCCTCCGCGGCGCGCCGCAAGGGCGCGGCGAGCCCGGTGCCGTAGACGCGGTCGACCAGCGAACGGCTGTCCGAAGCGCCGCGCGCGAGGGCGTCGAGGACCTGCTCCTCGCGCTCGGTCCGGTGGTCGATGTAGCGCGCGATCGCGGCCGCGGGGTCCGTGAAGGGCGCCCCGTGGGCGGGGTGGATCGTGCGCGGCTCTAGAGCGGCGATGCGGCGCAGCGAGTCGAGGTAGGCACCGAGATCGCCCTCGGGCGGTGCGACGAGGGCGGTGTCCTGGCCCCCGAGCATGAGGTCGCCACAGAAGAGGGCGGCGCGGGCCGGCCAGTGGAAGGCGACGTGGTCGCCCGTATGGCCAGGCGTCGCCACAGCGACCAGCGGCCCCGCGTCGGTCTCCACGGCATCCCCGGGGGCGAGGGTGCGGTCGGCGAGCGCGCGCACGGGCGCGGAGCGAAGGCGCGCCAGCCGGGGCGCGGCGGCTGCGTGGTCGGGGTGGCGGTGCGTGAGCAGGATCGCCGTGACCTCCGCCTTTCCGAGGGCGTCCTGGATGGCCTGGATGTGGGCGTCGTCGGCGGGGCCGGGGTCGATCACGGCGGCGCGCCGGCGGCCGACGATGTAGGTGCGCGTGCCGTCGAGCGTCAGCGCGGAGGGGTTTCCGGCGAGGAGGACGCGCAGCGCGGGCGCCGCCGCGCCGCCCGTCGTCGTGTGCGGCGAGGCGGCCATCGGCGAAGGCTCAGCGGCGCTCGGACATCAGCGCCTCGGCGAGCTTGTCGGCGACGAGCTGGATCTGCTGCTCATCCTTCTCCGAGAACGCCTTGACGGTGTGGCTGTCGATGTCGATCTGACCCAGCACCTCGTCGCCGGCACGGATCAGGACCACCAGTTCCGACTTCACGCGCGGATTGCAGGCGAGGTAGTTCTCCACCTCGGTGACGTCGGGTACGAGCTGGTTCTGCTTCTCCTGCACGGCCGTGCCGCAGACGCCCTCGCCGACCGGAATCCGCGCGTGCTCGGTCGCCGTGCCCACGTAGTTGTGGAGCCAGAGGATCTGCTCGCCCGGGTCGAGCAGGTAGACGCCCACCCAGTTGAAGCGGTCGTCGGAGGTCTTGATCGACTTCACCGCCTCGCGCAGGATCGGCGCGGAGAGATAGCCTTCCTCGCGCATCTCCTGCAGTCGCTTCACCAGCTTCGTCGCATCCATGGTATCGTCAGTCCTCGCTTCGAGAGTCCAGGAATCCGCGCCCGCCGCGGCGCGTGGCGCAGGCGGCCGTCCGCTCGGCCGGGGTCGACGGCTCGGCCGGGGGCTCGCGGCGCGGCCGCGCGTTCACCGCTCGGCCGGGGTGTCCATGGCGCGGCCGGGCGTTCGCTCCAGCGCGCCCGGGTCGAGCAGCACGGCCCGCGCCGGGGCGCTGTCCGCCTCCTCGAGCCGCAGCGGCAGCACGACCAGGGTATAATCGCCGGCGGCGACGTCCGTCAACACCAGGTTCTCGACGATCGCGACGCCGGCGGCCGCGAGCACGTGGTGCGTGTCGAGCGTCTTCGAGTCGGGCGGATCGACGGACGGCGTGTCGGTGCCGACCAGACGCACGCCCGCGTCGACGAGCCGGCGGGCCAACGCGGGCGCGATGGCGGCGAAACGGCCGGGCTGCGCGCCGCCCGGCCACTCGACGCCGGTGCGGAAGAGCACGCGGCGCGCGCCGGCGATGCCGACGTCGTCGAAGAGCGCGGCATCGAGATCGCGCCCGCGCGCGTCCACCACACGAGCCGGCCCGATCATCGCGTCGAGCGGCTGCTCGCCAATGGGGCGGCCGTGCGGCTCGACGTGGAGCGGTCCATCGACGTGGGTCGCGGCGTGGACGCTCGTGGAGATCGCCGCCACGTTGACGGAGTCGCCGCGGTCGAGGCGCATCGTCCACTCGATCGAGACGGCGCGGTCGCCGGGCCAGACGCCGGTGCCGCCGCCGAGCGGGCGCGTGATGTCATGGATGCGCACGCTCCCCCGTCTCAGCGGGGCACGAGGTCGGTGTCCGGCGCGAGGTCGCGCACGAAGGCGGCGATCAGGCGCGCGGCGGCGTCGAGGTCGTCGAGGCTCACGATCTCGTTCGGCGAATGCATGTAGCGGTTCGGCACGGAGACGACGCCGGTCGGCACGCCGGCGCGTGACAGGTAGATGGCGTCGGCGTCGGTCGAGGTGAAGCGGGGCGAGGCCGTGATCGTGTACGCGATCAATGCGCGCTCGGCGGCGGCGACGAGGCGGTCGAAGACGACCGGGTGCGCGGCCGAGCCGCGGGCCAGCACGGGTCCGCCGCCGAGGCGGTGCTCGCCCAGCTCCTTCTTCTCGAGCCCGGGCGCGTCCGTCGCGAACGTGACGTCCACGACGATGGCGACATCCGGCTCCAGACGGAACGCGCTGGTGCGCGCGCCGCCGCCGGAGTAGCCGATCTCCTCCTGCGCCGTCGCGACGGCGGTGACGCGCGCCGGCGGCGGGTCGTCCGCCAGGAGCCGGAGCGCCTCGAGCACGACGAAGGCGCCGATGCGGTTGTCGACCGCGCGGCTCGCGATGCGGCCCTGGCCGAGCTCGACGAGCGCGGCATCGATCACGCCGGCATCGCCGACGCGGAGGCCGGCGGCCGTGGCCGCGGCGCGGTCGGCGGCGCCGACGTCGATCCACAGGTCGCGGATCTTCGACGCCTTCTCCTTCTCGTCGCCCTTGATCAGGTGGATCGGCTTCTTGCCGACGACGCCGACCACCGGACCCTCGCGGCCTAGCAGGCGGATCCGCTGGCCCACGAGAACCTGCGGATCCCAGCCGCCGATGCCGTCGAAGTAGACGTAGCCCTCGTCGTCGATGTGCGTCACCATCACGCCGATCTCGTCGATGTGGCCCGCGAGCATGACGCGCGGGGCACCGCCGCCGCGCAGCGTCGCCATCGAGTTGCCGCTCACGTCGACGTCGACCTCGTCGGCGAAGCGCTCCGCCTCGGCGCGCCACACCCGCGCGGGAAGCGCCTCGAAGCCGCTCGGTCCCGGCTCGTCCAGGAGCCGTCTGAGGAATTCCATCGACTGCACGTCGCCGTCCCCTCCCGTTCACGACAGTAGAGCACGCCAAGGTATGCGCCGCGCCGGGGCATACGCCAGTCCCCGCGCGGCGCGATTCGCTTGCACGCCGCCCGCGGCCGGCCTACCATCGGGGAAGGTGATCGAGCCCCGTCGTCGCCGGGGCTGTGCGGATCCTTCGACAGCCTCCCCGGTACGACACGCGCATGGCGGGCGCCCAGACTCGACGCGGGGGAACAGTGGAGCAGACGTATTTCCGGCGCGGCTTCGGCCTGAAGAAGGAGGTCGAGCCGATCCTCACGTCGGAGTATCACAGCAATCTGGTGGAGGAGATCCGCGCGCGCGGCTACACCGCCACGTTCGGCGACGTGACGGTACGGCTGGCGCGCGAGTTCGGTTTCTGTTACGGCGTCGACCGCGCCGTCGACTATGCCTACGAGACGGCGCACAAGTTCCCCGGGCGACGCATCTTCCTGGTCGGCGAGATCATCCACAACCCGTTCGTGAACCGCCGCATGCGGGAGATGGGGATCACCTTCCTCTATCCCGCGCCGGATGGCGGGTTCGATTTCTCGCCGCTCACGCCGGGGGACGTGGTGATCCTGCCGGCGTTCGGCGTGACCCGCAGCGATTTCGAGCGGCTGCAGGAGATCGGCTGCGTCCTGGTCGACACCACGTGCGGCTCGGTGCTCGTCGTGTGGAAGCGCGTCGACGGGTATGCGAAGGATGGCTTCACCGCGCTCGTCCACGGCAAGTACCAGCACGAGGAGACGCGCGCGACCGTCTCGCAGACGCTCGGGCATCCGGACGGGCGCTACATCATCGTCCGTGACATCGAGGAGGCCCGGCTCGTCTGTGACTACATCGAGGGAGGCGACGCCGCGCTCTCTCGCGACGCGTTCCTCGCGCACTTCGCCGAGAAGGCGACTCCGGGCTTCGACCCGGACGCGGACCTGGTCCGCATCGGGGTGGCGAATCAGACGACGATGCTCGCCGGAGAGTCGCTCGCGATCGCGGCGGAGGTACGCGCCAGTCTGGAGCGGCGGTGGGGCGCCGGCAGCGTCGACGCCCACTTCCGCTCCTTCGACACGATCTGCTCCGCGACGCAGGAGCGGCAGGACGCGGTGGCGAAGCTGATGGAGGAGCCGCCCGACATCATGCTGGTGATCGGCGGCTACAACTCGTCGAACACGAACCACCTGGCGCACATGTGCCGCCAGCACACCGCGACCTTCCACATCGCGGACTCGGAGTGCATCGATGTGGAGGGCAACGCGATCCGGCACAAGCCGCGGCTGCCCGCCGACTGCCCGGAGGAGCGCGTGCAGGGCTGGATTCCGGAACGCGCCTTCTCGATCGGGCTCACCGCCGGTGCCTCGACGCCGAACAGCAAGATCGGCGAGGCGATCGCGCGCGTACTGGCGACGCGCGGGCTGGACGCGCCGGTCTAGACAGGCCGGCGGGGCGGGGGCGCCGGCCGGGCGCCTGCGGGCATGGCGCGCGGCCGTGGCGCGCTCCCTGCACGAGCAGAGCCGGTACCGACAGCGGCCGCGGCGGGTGCCGACGGCCGTGCGATCTCAATGCGGGAGAAGAAGTTGCGACCCGAGTCGAAGCGACGCTGGAACGTCTTGCTGACCGTGGCGGTCATCACCGTCGTGGCCCTGACGTGGCGTTCCGGTCTGCTGCACCGCCTCACGGACGACGGCGCGGCGGACGCGGCCGACGCGGCGGCGGCCACGCTGGCGCCGCCCACGGTGGACGCGGGCGCGCCGCAGCGCGTCGCGATGAGCGCGCCGACGGCGGTCGCGGCGGTGGCGGATCCGGCGCCGGCGGCGGCCGCGAGCGCGGCGGCGGCCGCGAGCGCGGCGGCGGAAGGGGACGGCGGAGGCGTCATCGTCGTCTCCCTCGAGCGTCGCCGGCTGTGGTACATCCGCTCGGGCGACACGCTGGTGTCGACTCCGGTCGCGATCGGCAAGGGGACGTCGTTCGCGTACGAAGGCCGGATCTATCACTTCGAGACGCCGCGGGGTCATCTGAAGGTGCTGTCGAAGTCGTCGGACCCGCTGTGGACGCCGCCGAACTGGCACTACTACGAGAAGGCGCTGGACCGGGGCCTGGACGTGGTGGAGCTGAAGCCGAACGACCACGTCGACCTGCAGGACGGCAGCGCGATCGAGGTTCGCGACAAGGTCGTGGGCCGCGTCAACCGGCGCGGCCAGTGGTGGCCGTGGACGCCCGGCATGGAGATCATCTTCGACGGCAAGATCTTCATTCCGCCGATCGGCTCGCCGCAGCGGCGGGTGCCGGACGCCCTGGGGCCCTTCAAGCTGGGTCTGGGCGATGGCTACTACATCCACGGTACGAACCCGTACAGCGAGGAGTCCGTGGGCGAGGCGGTGAGTCACGGCTGCATCCGCGTGAGCAACGAAGTGCTGCACCGGCTCTACCGGCTCGTCCGGGTCGGCACTCCGGTCGACATCCGCTGACCTTCCGAAGGCGCGGGATCCTTCGCGATCCGCCGGGCCGCAGGATCCCGCCCGCTCCATGATGCCCGCACGAGGGGCGCCCGGCGAAAAGGAGCGAGCGCATGCCCGAGCGACAGCTTCAGCCGCCGCCGATCGATGGGCGCGGCTACGCGCATCCGGAGGTCCTGGTTTCGACGCAGTGGGTGGCGGATCACCTCGACGACCCGGGCGTCCGCGTGATCGAGGTCGACGAGGACGTGCTGCTATACGAGGTAGGGCACATCCCGGGCGCGGTGAAGATCGACTGGGTGGCCGACCTGAACGATCCGCTGACCCGCGACTACATCGACGGGGCGCGCCTCGAGCGGGTGCTGCGCGACCGCGGCGTCGGGCGGGACACGACGGTCGTGCTGTACGGCGACAAGAACAACTGGTGGGCGACGTACGCGTTCTGGGTGCTGCGGCTGTTCGGCCTCGATCGGCTCCGCATCATGGATGGCGGCCGCGCGCTCTGGGAGCAGGAAGGCCGCCCGTTCTCTTCCGACGTGCCTCGCCATGCGGCGGGCGACATCGTCGTGGGCGAGCGTGACGACGCGCCGATCCGCGCCTTCCGTCGGGACGTGATGGAGCACGTGAGCGGCGACGGCGACCTGATCGACGTCCGCAGCCCCGAGGAATACCGAGGCGAGCGGATGCACATGCCGGACTACCCGAACGAGGGGGCGCTGCGCGGCGGCCACGTCCCCGGGGCGAAGAACGTGCCCTGGTCGCGCGCCGTCGATCCGTCCACGCACACGTTCCTGCCCGCCGACGCGCTGAACGCGATCTACCGCGACGAATGCGGCCTCTCGCCGGAGGATCCGGTGATCACCTACTGCCGCATCGGCGAGCGCTCGTCGCACACGTGGTTCGTGCTGACGTACCTGCTCGGGCACGAGCGGGTGCGCAACTACGACGGGTCGTGGACGGAGTGGGGCAACCTGGTGCGCGCGCCGATCGAGCGCTGAGGAGGCGCCTTGGACCGCCAGACCCGCATCGCGCTGCTCACGGACCATTTCGCGCACCCGCGCCACAAGGGGCGGCTCGAAGACGCCGATGTGAGCATGCCCGGCGGCAACCCGGGGTGCGGCGACGTCGTCACGATGCACCTGAGGGTCGGGGCCGGCGCGGACCGCATCGAGGAGGTCGCCTTCGAGGGCGAGGGGTGCACGATCAGCCAGGCCGCGGCGTCGATCCTCGCCCAGCGCATCAACCGGCGGAAGCCCACCTTCGAGGAGGTCGCGGCGCTCTCCTACGAGGAGATGATCGACCTGCTCGGGCGCGACATCGTCGGCTCGCGGCCACGCTGCGCCACGCTGGCGCTCGGCACGCTGAAAGCGGCGGTCCGCAGGCTGGAGACGGACCGCAAGCTGCGCGCGGCCGGGAAGTCGGACGCCGAGATCGCCGAGCTGCGACGCGCGCTGGAGCGGCAGGCTTCGGGCGAGCTGGTCTTCGGAGAGCCCGCGAAGGCCGCGGCGCGGGGCGCCGCGACGGAGAGCGGCGGGGCGTCGGACTAGCGGCAGGTCGGCCGCTGGTCGGTCGGAGGTCGGCCGCAGGTCAGCGGCGGGTCGCCCGCTCTACGGCGCGGCGCGCTCCACGCTCGCCCGGATGCGCGCCACCAGCATGTCGATGGCGACGCGGTTGTGGCCGCCGCCCGGAACGATGATGTCCGCCCAGCGCTTGCTCGGCTCGACGAACTCGAGGTGCATCGGCCGCACGGTCCGCGTGTACTGGTCGAGCACCGACTCCACGCTGCGCCCCCTTTCCTGGACGTCCCGCTGCAGGCGGCGGATCAGCCGCACATCGGCGTCCGCGTCGACGAACACCTTGATGTCGAGCAGGTCGCGGAGGTCGCGATCGACGAGGATGAGGATGCCGTCGACGATGACGACGCGGCGCGGCTCGACGTGGCGCGTCTCGGCGGTGCGCGAGGAGGTGGTGAAGTCGTAGACGGGGACGTGGACGGCTCGACCGTCCTTCAGGCTGCGCACGTGCTCGACGAGGAGCGGCGTCTCGAGCGCGTCGGGGTGGTCGTAGTTCTTGCGTCGCGGCGCGCCGCCGGGCACCGCGCCCATGTCCTTGTAGTAGGAGTCGTGGTGGACGAGGGCGACGACGCCGTCGCCGATGCCGCGCGTCATCTCGCGGACGACGGTGGTCTTGCCGGAGCCGGAGCCGCCCGCGACGCCGATGACGAGGGGGCGGCTCAAGCCCCGAGGCCGGCCTGGCTCGTCGCTCCGGCAACGCTGTCGGCGAGGCGCGCGATCCCGTCCAGGATGCGGTCTTCGGCGGCGGCGTAGGAGAGGCGCACGAAGCGGTCGTCGCCGAACGCGGCGCCGGGCACGAGGGCGACGCCGGCCTGCTCGAGCAGCCAGCGGCAGAAGGCGATCGAGCCGCCGCGGCCCTCCTCCGCCCACTGGTCGACGCGGAAGAAGACGTAGAAGGCGCCGTCGGGGCGGACGTAGCGCACGTCCGGCAGGCGTTCGGCGAGGGTTCGCATGACGAGGTCGCGCCGGGCGCGGAACGCCTCGCGCATGCGGACGACGTCGGCGTCGGAAGCGCCCTCGAAGGCGGCGAGCGCGGCGTGCTGCGCGGGCGTCGTCGCGTTCGACGTCGTGTGGCTCTGCAGCGCCGAGATGCGCGCGGTGACCTCCGGCCCCGCGTAGGCGTAGCCGATGCGCCAGCCGGTCATGGCGTAGTTCTTGGAGGCGCCGCCGATGAGGACGTCGCGAGGGGCGAGCGGTCCGAGGTCCAGGAGCCCGGGCGCGCGCCCGGCGACGAAGCAGATGCGGTTGTAGATCTCGTCGCTGACGATGGCGACATCGCGCGAGCGGGCCCAGGCGACGAGGTCGCGCAGCTCGTCGAGCGTGTAGACGGCGCCGCTCGGGTTGCCGGGTGAGTTGAGCAGCAGGCCGGCGGCGCCATCGTCGGCGGCTCGCTCGAGGTCCTGCGGACGCACCTTGAAGCCGTGCTCCTCGCTGCCCTGCACGAAGACGGGCTCGGCGCGGGCGAGCCGCACGATGTCCGGATAGCTCGTCCAGTACGGCACGGGGACGAGCACGCGGTCGCCGGGCCCGAAGAGGGTGAAGCAGGCGTTGAAGAGGGCCTGCTTGGCGCCGGTCCCCACGACGATCCCGGCGGCGTCGACGGCGAGGTCGCGGCCGTGCGCGAGGTCGCGAGCGATCGCGTGCCGGAGCGGGGGGATGCCGGCGACCGGGGTGTAGCGGGTCCGGCCGGCTTCGATCGCCGCGACGCCGGCGCGGGCGATGTCGTGGGGCGTGGGGAAATCCGGCTCGCCGGCGCTGAGGTCGACGATCTCGCGCCCCTGCGCCTGCAGCTCGCGGGCGAGCGCGGAGACGGCGAGGGTGGCGGAGGGCTGGATCCGGGAGACGTTGGGGCTGATCCGCACGGGCGAGCTCCTTCGGCGCTGCGATCGGTCTGAGGATCGGACGATCCGTCGAAGGATAATGCGCAACCGGCGGTCCCGGCACAACGGCGCGCGGACGGTCGCCTTGCACCGCCCGACGGCGCCGATCAGATTACGCGCCGCGTCGCGGGGGAGCGCGCGAGGCGTGGACGAGGAAGGCGGACAATGGGCAGCTACGAGCGGAACACGGTGGTGCCGGCGGGCGTCGCGTTGCGCATGGCGGAGGAGTTCCTGTCGGCGCGCATACCGGTGGAGCAGGTGGCGTCGGACCGCCACTCCGTGACGATCCGCGGCGAGGACGGGACGGCGGTGATCTCGGCGCACCGTCACGGGATGGACACGGTCGTGAGCGTGCGGACGGACCAGGTGCGAACGTCGCGGATCGACGTCGAGGTGCAGCACTACCTGAACCAGCTTCCCTACCAGCCGGGCGACGTCCCCAGACTGTGACGCGCCACCGCGGCGGAACGGATTTCATGGCCGATACATTCGCAGCACTCGGGCTCCGCGACGAACTCGCGGCGGCCGCCGCATCCGCCGGATACGCGCGGCCGAGCCCGATCCAGGCGGACGCGATCCCCGTCCTGCGGCGCGGCGGGAACGCCGTCCTCAACGCGAGCGCCGGCGCCGGGCTGACCGCGGCGTACGCGCTGCCGCTGCTCGATCGCCTCGCGGAAGCGCCCGCCGGCGACGCGCCGCGGGCGCTGCTCCTGTACGCGACGCCGGAGCTCGCGGGCGCCGCGGCGCGCGCGATCGCCCCGTTCGCTGCGGCGGTGGGCGTCCGCGTCGCCGCGCTCGCCGCGGACTGGCCGCAGCCGGCCGCCGCCGACATCGTCACGACGACGCCTGCGCGTGCGCGCGCGGGGCTGCACGATTCCGCCCTGAAGCTCGGCGGCCTGCTGGCGGTCGTCTTCGTCGGCCTCGACGCCATGCTGGCGTTGGGCGAGGCGGAAGCGCTGGAGGCGGTCGCCGCCGCGCTGCCACGGGAGGCCCAGCGCGTCATGACCGCGGGCCGCGACGAGGCGATCGCCGACTTCGTCGAGCGGCACGCACGGCGCGCGGTGCGCTTCCCCTCCCGCCCGGCGGACGAGGCGCTCGCTCCGCGGCAGCCCTCGCCGGCCGGAGTGCCGCTGGCGTACACCGCCGTCGCAGCCGGGGAAAGGGCGGCGGCGATCGCGCGCATTCTGGTCGCCGGCGGCGCCGCCGCGGCGCGGGTGCACTGCCGCACGCGGCCCGAGGCGGAGCGGCTCGCCGGGGAGCTGGCGCTCCGCGGCCTCTCCGCCACGCTGGAGGAGGGCGAGGGCAGCGCGATCCGTGCGGGCGGCGAGGAGGAGACGGAGGAAGCGGTGCGCGTGATCAGCGCGTCGCCGCCGTTCGACGCCGAGGAGCTGCGGCGCCGCCACGGGAGCGAGGGCGGACGCGTGCTGCTGGATGCGCGGGAGCTGGCGCACCTGCGGCGCGTCGCGGCCGCCGCCGGCGTGGGATTGACGCCGGCGCCGCTGGCGGCGGAGGAGGAGGGGGCGGCGGGGCTGCAGGCGTTTCGCGACGCGGTGCGCCGGGCGCTCGCGGAGGAAGACGTCGCCGCGCAGCTCCTCGTCCTGGCGCCCCTGTTCGAGCAGGCGGGAGCGGAGGAGGTGGCGGGCGCGCTGTCCGCGCTCCTGCGCCGCCGTCACGCAGCGCAGCCGGCGGCGGCGGCGCAGGCGCCGGCGGAAGGACAGACGGTCGCGCCGCGGCCGCCTCCGGCCCTGACGCGCCTCTTCGTGAGCCTGGGGGAGCGGGACCGCGTCGGTCCGGGCGACCTCGTCGGCAGCATCACGGGCGAGGCGCAGGTGCGCGGAGACCAGGTGGGCAGGATCGAGATCCGCGACAACTTCTCGATCGTGGAGGTGGAAAGCGGCATTGCGGACCGCGTCATACGCGCCATGAACGGCACGACGATCCGGGGACGCAGCGTTCGCGTCGATTACGACCGGCGCGGCGCCGCGCAGGGTGCGCGGCCGGCGCGCCGGCAGGCGCCGCGGGGCGGGCCGCGGCGGCGTCCGCCGCGCCCCGGCGGGCGCGACGAGGGTTGAGCGGGCGGCACAAGAAGAGCGAGCCGCGCCCCGTCCCGGGCGCGGCTCGCTCGATGGTCGAACGTACGAGGAGCCTACTTCACCGAGTCCTTCAGGCCCTTACCGGCGCGGAAGGTGGGGCTGCTCGAAGCCGGGATGCGGATCTCCTTGCCGGTGCGCGGGTTGCGGCCCATGCGCGCCTTGCGCTTGCGCGTCTCGAAGGTGCCGAATCCCGTGATCTGAACGCGGTCGCCCTTCTTGAGGGCCGAGGAGATGATCCCCTTGTTGGCCCCGAAAAGCGCGTCGACGGCGTTCTGCGCGTCGACCTTCTTGAGGCCTGCGTTGTCGGCCAGCTTCTGAACCAGCTCCGACTTGTTCATCGCGTGCTCCTCGCCGAGGTGGATGGTGATCTGCCAGATCCGGTGGTGGTGGGCGGGGGCCGACCCTTGCGCCTGCCGGCCGACGGCAGGCAACTTTGTCGCCCGCCGCAGGCGCTCTCTTCGGGTCGTCAGGCCGGTTCTCGCCGGTACCGGACAACGCTCACCACACTAGAGCGCATGGGGAATCGCGTCAAGAGAGTCGTCGCGCGGGCGCCGCGTCGTTCCGCCATCTTCTCGCCCTCGGCGCGCGGCGCTGGCGGGGGCAGCCCGGCGACGCCCGGAGCGTAGCCAATGGAGTCTTCGGACACGATGGGACGGCGCGAGCTCGAGGTCGTGCGCGAGATCACGGGCGCGTTCCTCGAGGCGTCGAAGCCGCTGGAGGTGTACCGCCTCGCGCTGTCCCGCCTGCTTCCACTGGTGCGGGCGAGCTTCGCATCCGTGTTCCTCGAGGACGACGTCGAGAACGACCTGCTGCGGCTGGTGTGCGCGCAGAACTGGCCGCAGTCGTCGGCGCGATTCCTGAGCCAGCTCCGCATCCGGGTGGGCCGGGGTCCCACCGGTCGCGCGGTCGCGGAGAACCGGCCGGTGGCCGTCGAAGACATCTTCGCCGACCCTACGCTCCGGGAATGGTGGGAGCCGGCGCACGAGCTGGGCTTCGCCGCCCTCATCGCGCTGCCGCTCACGGCGCGTGGCGAGCCGCACGGTGCGCTCAGCTTCTATTTCGATCGGCCGCACGCCTTCCGCGAGGAGGAGAAGCTCCTCCTCGTGCGCGTCGCGGAGCAGCTGTCGGCGACGGCGGAGCGGTCGCACCGGATGGAGCAGCTCGAGCTCGAGCTCGAGCGGCTGCGCCGTCGCGTGGCGCAACTCGAGCTCCTCGTCGAGGACGCCGCGGAGGCGCGCAGGCTCAAGGACGAGTTCCTCGCGAACATGAGCCACGAGCTGCGCACGCCGCTCACGTCGATCCTCGGCTATACGCACCTGCTGCTCGACGGCAGCGCCGGCTCGCTCGATGGAGAGCAGGAGAACGCGATCGTGAAGATCGGGAGGGCCGGGACCGCGCTGCAGAGGCTGATCTCGGATCTCCTCGAGCTCTCGCAGCTCAAGCTCGGCCGAGCGGTGGTCGAGGCGGCCCCGACGGAAGCGTTGGCGCTGTGCCGCGCCGCGATCGACCAGGCGGGGGATCCGCCCGAGGGCGTCGAGCTGCAGGTGGAAGCGCCCGACGGCGCGATCCCGATGACCACCGACCGCGAGAAGGTCGTCAAGATCCTGGAGAACCTGCTCTCCAACGCGTTCAAGTTCACGCCCCGCGGCCGCGTCGACGTCGTCGTCCGCCAACGCCTGGCGCGGCGAAGCGCGGGCCGCGCGGCGGAGGTGGAGGCGCTCGGCGGGGGGGAGGGGGGCGGCGGGGGCCGGATCGTCGAGTGGATCGTCCGGGACAGCGGGATCGGCATCGAGGCGGCGGAGTTCGCTGCGATCTTCGACGAGTTCCGGCAGGTGGACGGCTCTTCGACGCGGCTTTACGGCGGAACCGGGCTCGGTCTCGCGCTGTCGCTTCGCCTCGCGCGCCTCCTGGGCGGTGACATCGTGGTGGAGAGCGAGCCCGGGGACGGTTCCACGTTCACGCTGAGCCTGCCGGCGGTGGCGAAGGAGCACGGCGCGGAGGCCGCCGTCGAGGCCGGATCGTGACAACAGCACGCGGCCGCCGTTAGATTCGGCGATCCGCCTCCGGCAGGTCTTCAGCGAGCTGCCGGCCGTTCCGCCCCGCCGGCAGCGCGGGCGCGGTCGAACGTCCCCCGATCCCCGGACGCTCATGGCGAAGGATCGTTCCACGGAGTTCTCCGACCCGGCCGCGACGGCGGTCACCGAGCCGACGCACGAACTCGACGCGGCCGCGCGAGACCGCTCCTTCTTCGGCCACCCGCGGGGGCTGTCGACGCTCTTCTTCACGGAGATGTGGGAGCGCTTCAGCTACTACGGCATGCGGGCGCTGCTGATCCTCTTCATGACGGCGGCGGCGACGGGGGCGAACCCGGGGCTCGGCTTCGACGTGGGCAAGTCGGGCGCGATCTACGGCCTCTACACGTCGATGGTGTACCTGCTCGCGCTGCCGGGCGGGTGGGTGGCCGACAAGGTGTGGGGGCAGCGCCGGGCGGTCTTCGTCGGCGGCTGCATCATCGCGCTCGGTCACTTCACGCTCGCCGCGCCGCTCGTCGGTGCGCCCACCGTCCCCTCGTTCTTCCTCGGCCTCTTCTTCATCGTGATCGGAACGGGGCTGCTGAAGCCGAACGTAAGCACGATGGTCGGGGACCTGTACCCGAAGCCGCAGAACGCGCCGAACCAGGCGCTGGCGGACGAGTGGGGCGCGCGGCGGGACGCGGCGTTCTCGATCTTCTACATGGGGATCAACCTGGGCGCGATCCTGGGACCGTTCATCTGCGGCACGCTCGGCGAGCGGGTGAACTGGCACTGGGGCTTCTCCGCCGCCGGCTTCGGCATGCTCATCGGGCTCGCGCAGTACCGCTTCGGCGGCCGTCACCTGGGGAGCGCCGGCCTGCTCCAGGGCGACGAGAGCGCCGAGGCGCTGCGCGCGCGCAGCCGGCGCTTCTATCTCACCGCCGGCGCGATCGCCGCGGTCGCCGCCATCTTCGTCTTCCTCGCGACGACGGGCGCGATCACGCTGGCGCTCGAGACGTTCGCCACGTGGCTCGGCTACGGCATCCTGCTGCTCACCATCCTCTTCTTCAGCTGGCTGATCTTCGACGTTCGCTGGTCCGTGGGCATGCTCGCGCTCTTCCTGGTGCTGAGCTTCCTCTTCGCACCTCGCTTCGGCGCGACGACGGGCGGGCAGTGGGCGATCGTCACCACGCTCGGCGCCTTCATCCTGGTCAACATCGCACTGCTGGCGCGTGGCTCCGAAGCGGTGAGCGTGGAGAAGAAGCGGCTGATGCTGATCTTCTGGCTCTTCCTGCTGGCCGCGATCTTCTGGTCCGGCTTCGAACAGGCGGGGTCGTCCATGAACCTGTTCGCCGAGCAGCTCACGAACCGGCACATCTTCGGCGCGGAGATGCCGACGACGTGGCTGCAGAACGTGAATCCGATCTTCATCATCCTGCTCGCGCCGGTGTTCGGCTGGCTCTGGACGTGGCTCGCGCACCGGGACGCGAACCCGTCGATCCCGGTGAAGTTCGGGCTCGGCCTGCTCGGCCTGGCGGCGGGATTCTTCGTGCTGTCATGGGGTGCCGCGCAGGCGTCGGCGGCGCACCGCGTGACGATGGCGTGGCTCGTCGTGACCTACTTCCTGCACACGTGTGGTGAGCTCTCGCTCTCGCCGATCGGGCTCTCCTCGATGACCAAGCTGGCGCCGGCCGGGCGCGTCGGGCAGATGATGGGCGTGTGGTTCATCGCCTCCGCGCTCGGCAACCTCTTCGCGGGGCTCGTCGCCGGCCGCCTCGAGAGCCTGACGCCCGACGTGCTCTTCCGCAACGTCGCACTCTTCGCCGCCGCCGCCGGCGTGCTGGCGCTGATCGTCAGCCCCTGGGCGAAGAAGCTCACGGTCGGCATCAAGTGATAGTCGAGTGAATGGAAGGAGGACCAATGCTCGCCAACGACCAGATCAAGGACCTGGCCAGGCGCCTCGCGGACGAGGCGGACGAACGCACGCACCACGCCGGCGACGCCGACCGCGGCGAGCTGTGGGAGGCGGTCCGCCACGCGTGCAACATGGTGGCCGCGATCGCGGAGCTGGAACGCGACGGCGAGGCGCTGGAGCGCGAGGATCAGGGCAGGCGGGCACGTTACGCGGTGAGCGAGCTCGAGACGGCGCTGGAGTCGGCGCGGCGCGCTCGGCGCGGTTTCTCCTGGCGCTCGTCGCTGCCGCGCGCCGACTGAAGCGGGGGCGGGGGCCGCCGCGTCCGCTGCCGGCGCGCTAGCGGATCTTCCGCTTCAGCTCCTCGAGGCGGCGCTCCGCATCGCGCTCGCGCGCCTCCCGCTCCATGCGACGGAAGAGCGCGTCGCGCTCGTCGTCGAAGAGCGAGCCGCCCGCGCGGCCACCGGGAGCGGTTCCAGCGTTCCGGTCCTCCGCGCGGTCGCGGTCCCCGCCCGCCGCCGCGCCTACACCGGACGGGCCGTCGGCGCTGGCGCCCAGCTCGTCGGTCTCCTCGCCCGCGCCGACGCTCGCGCGCGCGGCAGCCAGCGCGCCGCGCATCTCCTCCAGGTCGCGACGACGCAGCGCGGACTCCGCGTCGAGAGCCTCGACGACGCGGCTCAGCACCTCCACCCGCTCCGCGTGCTTCGCCGCGAACCGTTCGGCGACTTCGACCGTCTCGTCGTCGCCGATGCCGCGCGCCATCTCCGCGCGCCTGCGGCACGCGGCGAGCTCCTCGCGCTCGCGGCGCAGTTCGCCGCGTGCGCGGTCGCGCTCGGCCTCGACTCTCCGATGCGAAGCGGCGGCGGCGGCCTGGTCGCGCTCCATCGCGTCGATGCGAGACCCGTCTCCCTCGGCGGCGCCGCCCAGCTCGCGGTAGAAGTTCGCGACCGCCTCCTGCCACGCATTTCTCAATTCCTCGAACATGGGTGCGAAGCTAACATCCACCCCGGAAAGGGGGTAGCGCTCGGCCCGATGCTTGCACTCAAGGCGCGCATCCCACGGTCCGGAGAACCGATGAAGACGCCCAGGACGAGCAGCGACAGGAGCGATCGGGTGCGGACCATCCCGGACCCGGACATGGCCGGGCTGTCGCGGGAGGAGCGACGCTCGATCACACACGGCGAATTCTGGATCCCGGAGGCGGAGCGGTCGGCGTATCGACGCGCGCTGCGCACGCTCAACGCCGCCGGCGTCCCCTTCGTCGTGAGTGGACTGTACGCGATCTACGAGTACACGGGGATCTATCGCCAGACGAAGGACCTCGACCTGATGCTCGAGCCGACGTGGGTGGTGCCGGCGGGGAGGGCGCTGCGGGAGAACGGGTTCCGCGTCGAGCTGTCGCACGCGCACTGGATCGCCAAGGCGTTCCACGGCGGCGCGATGATCGACCTCGTCTACGGCATGGGCAACGGAATCGAGTTCGTGGACCGCGCGTGGTACGAGCACTCGCGCCCGGCGATCCTCGCCACGACGCCGGTGCGCGTCGCGCCCGCCGAAGAGTTGATCTGGCACCGGCTCTTCATCTCCGAGCGGCACCGCTCCGACGTCGCCGACGTCGTCCACCTCTTCCTCACTTGCGGTGAACGGCTCGACTGGCACCGGCTGCTGCGCCGCGCCGCCGACCACTGGCGCCTGCTGCTCGCCCAGATCCTGCTCTTCGACTACGTCTATCCCTCGCGGCGCGACCGCGTCCCCGCCTGGGTGCGGCGCGAGCTGACCGCGCGCGCCGGTGCCGCCGTCGACACCGCCGCCGATCCGGAGGCGCCCTTCCGCGGCACCCTCGTGTCACGGTTCTCCTTCGCCATCGACGTCAACGAATGGGGGTTCCGCGACCTGCGGACCGAGATCGTCGCCGCCGCCCGTTCGCTGCCGATCGTGAATGAGATCCGCGACAGCGACGTGTGGCAGAACGACGACGACGCTTCCCACCCAGCCGAGCTCGAGGAGGCAAGCCGTGGAGAGCCGTAGACCGATCCGCATCGCCGCCGTCGCCGACATCCATTACAGCGGCGCGAAGGGGTCGCTCATCGACACCTTCGCGACCGCGTCCAAGGAGGCTGACATCCTCGCGCTGTGCGGCGACCTCACCACTCACGGCACGCCGGAGCAGGCACGCGGCCTCGTCGAGGAGATCGCCGCCGTCGAGATCCCGATCGTCGCCATCCTCGGCAACCACGACCACGAGGCGGGCGCCGAGCAGGAGGTGAGCCGGATCCTCTGCGACGCCGGCGTCGAGATGATCGATGGCGGCTACACCGTCATCGAGGGCATCGGCTTCGCGGGCACGAAGGGCTTCGCCGGCGGCTTCGACCGCGGCGCCCTCTCGCCGTTCGGCGAGCAGGTCATGAAGGACTTCGTGCAGGCAGCGATCGACGAGTCGCTCAAGCTCGAGAACGCGCTGCGCGCCCTCTCCACCGAGATCCGCATCGCACTCCTCCACTACGCGCCGATCGCCGCCACCGTCGTCGGCGAGCCGGAGCCGATCTATCCCTTCCTCGGTTCTTCCCGCCTCGTCCACCCGATCGACGCGCTCGGCACGACCGCCGTCTTCCACGGCCACGCGCACCACGGCAGCCGCGAAGGCCGCACGCCGGGCGGCGTGCCGGTCTACAACGTGTCGCAGCCGCTCCTGCGCAGCCACGGCTCCGACGTGTTCGTCTGGACCGGCGAGGCACCCGACCGCCGCCGCGAGGCTCCGCTCCCCGCGGGCGAGGAGGAGACTCAGCCGTACCGCTCGAGGAAGCGCACGAGCGCCGCCTCCTCCGGGTAGTATTCCGGCGGCGCTTCCGCCGCCACCGGCCGCGGCGTCCGCCGCATCAGCGACGCGATCGTCCGGCCCTCCGCCTCGTACTCCTCCAGCACCGCCGGGTGCACGTACGCGCGCCGACAGATCGCCGGCGTGTTGCCCAGCTCCGCCGCCACCAGCTTGCACGTCAGTACGACGTTGCGGTGCGCGTCCCGCGCGCTCGTCGCGGCACCCATGTCCGCCAGGATCGTCGCCGCCCGCACCGTGCCGCCGAACGTGCGGATGTCCTTCGACGTGTAACGCTCGCCCAGCAGCGCGCGGAGGTAGGCGTTCACTTCGGCAGCGCGCACCGGCCGCACTCCGCCCGCCTCGCCACGGTACTGGAACAGCCGCTTTCCCTTCAGCTCGAGCAGCTCCTCGACGATCTCCACCAGCGGCGTCTCCGCCACCACCCGCCGCTGATCCAGCTTCCGCTTCCCCACGTACGTGAAGATCAGGTCGTTGCCGCAGACCCGCAGGTGCCGCTTCCGCAACGTGCAGATCCCGTACGTCCGGTTCTCCACCGCGTAGCGCTCGCTGCCCACGCGGAAGAACGCGCGGCTCATCAGCCG
This sequence comes from uncultured Gemmatimonadales bacterium, assembly GCA_963816355.1. GTDB lineage: Bacteria > Gemmatimonadota > Gemmatimonadetes > Longimicrobiales > RSA9 > CAWFKH01. Next base: position 317,923 of record CAWFKH010000001.1, read on the forward strand.
CACGACCGTCGCCAGCACCTTCTCGCGCACCAGCCCCGAACGCTGCAGATCCGCGTTCGTCGCCGCCCGAAGCTCCGGAAGCACGCGCGCGAAATCCAGCACCCGCGCCCACTTCCGTGCCCTGCGCGCCTGCACGTGCTCGTCGCTGTAGATGTACTGTTTCCGCCCCGCTGCGTCCCTGCCCCACGCCTGCACTTTACGCGAGGCGCTCGGAGCGATGTGCACGTCCTCCCACGCAGGAGGGATCGCCAGGCACGCGATCCGCGCCAGCGCCGTCGCGGACTTCAGCTCTTCGCCGCCGACCTTCAGGTAGCGGAAACCGCCGTCCTCCGGGATCCGGCGCCACCAGTTGCGTTCATCTCGATCAGCCATCGCCGGAGATTCCGTTCAGGAGGTGTGCCACGAGGTCCTCGCCGCCGCCACCTCCGCGGCTGGGCCGGCTCCGATGTTTCACGCGGAGGGCGCGGGGGACGCGGAGGGCGGACCGGCGCCACGCCGCTTCACTGCACGGCGCGCATCTTCTTCTGGGTTGGTTTCCCGGCCGCGAACGTACGGCGCGCGACGAAGCCCCAACCAATCCGTTCGCGAAGTCGGCCCCGCGACGAGCGACCTCCGCGACCTCCGCGTGAAACCACTTCCGGCGAGTCCGCCGCGCCGCGCGCCATCGGAAACGCGGCGTTCGCGGCCATCGTCGCCACCGCGTTCGCGGCGAGGCCGGCTCCGATGTTTCACGCGGAGGGCGCGGGGGACGCGGAGGGCGGACCGGCGCCACGCCGCTTCACTGCACGGCGCGCATCTTTTTCTGGCTTGGTTTCCCGGCCGCGAACGTGCGGCGCGCGACGAAGCCCCAACCAATCCGTTCGCGAAGTCTGCATCGCGGCGAACGACCTCCGCGACCTCCGCGACCTCCGCGTGAAACCACTTCCGGCGCGTCGGCCGCGCCGCGCGCCATCGGAAACGCGGCTTGCGGACCGGCGAGGGGCGAGGGGGGTGAAGGTGGGGGTTGACGGCTGATACCGTACACGGGTACCGTATAATCCGGGTTGAGGGAACGAACCCCGGACGAAGGAAACGGAAGGGGTGCGGGAGCAGAGGGGCGCGGACGAGGGGACGCGGAACGGCATCGGACGGAGGCACGGATGGAGCACGCAGTGGCGGTGGATCCGGAGCTTCAGGGGCAGGCGCTGAGGCGGCTGAAGCGGATCGAGGGTCAGGTGCGGGGTGTGCAGCGGATGGTGGAGGACGGGCGGTACTGTCCGGACATTCTGGTGCAGGTATCGGCGATTCACGAGGCGTTGCGCGCGGTAGGGAAGCTGTTGATGCGCAATCACCTGGAGCATTGTGTGACGGACGCGCTGCGGTCGGACGATCCGGCGGCGGCTGAGCGGACGTACGGCGAGGTGCTGAACCTGATGTACCGCCACCTGCGTTGAGCGGCGGATAGGATCGAATGGTCAAGGACGAGCTGGGCATGGAGGGCGGTGCGGTGGGCGCTGCGGGCAAGGAGCACGCCGGTGACGGATCGGTAGGCGTGGTGCGGGAGGACGTGGTGGGCACGGAGGTGGGGCGGCCTGCGCTCGCGACGCTGTCGATCCCGGTGACGGGGATGAGCTGTGCGGCGTGCGCGGTGCGGGTGCAGCGCTCGCTGGAGCGGTCGGTGGGTGTGCGGGCGGCGTCGGTCAATTTCGGCTCGGAGCGGGCGCGGGTGGAGTACGACCCGAGCGCGTCGACGGCGGCGGCGCTGGCGGAGGCGGTACGGGGGGCGGGGTACGGCGTGGCGACGGCGCCGGTGGTGGTGCAGGTGGAGGGATTGGAATACGCGGCGAGCGGCGCGCCGCTGGAGCGGGCGCTGCGCGCGGTGCCGGGCGTGCTGCGGGCGGACGTGAATCTGGCCACGTCGCAGGCGCGGGTAGAGCAGATCGCGGGAGTGGGATCGGCGGAGGCGCTGCGGGCGGCGGTGGAGCGGTCGGGATACCGGCTTGCGGCGCCGGTGGCGACGGCGGATGCGGCGGCGGTCGAGGGGGCGGTGAGGGAGCGGGAGCTGCGTCGCATGGAGCGGCAGTTCGCGTTTTCACTGATCGCGACGGTGGTCGCCATGGTGCTGGCGCTGCCGCTCATGGGGAGTGGTGCGGCGCCGGCGGACCTCTTCGAGCGCCTGATGGAGCCGGTGGCGGCGGCCGCGCGGGTGGCGGCGCCGTGGCTGTTCGCGGTGCCGGCGGGGGTGCTCCGGTGGTCGTTGCTGGCGATGACGACGCCGGTGGTAGCGTGGGCGGGGCGGCGCTTCTACCGGGGCGCGTGGAGCGGTCTGCTGCACGGCAGCGCGGACATGAACACGCTGGTGGCGGTGGGCACCGGGTCGGCGTTTCTGTACAGCGTCGTGGTGACCGTCGTGCCGGGGGTGTTCGAGCGGGCGGGGATCGGAGCCGCCGTGTACTACGAGGCGGTGTCGGCGATCATCGCGCTGGTGCTGCTGGGCAAGATTCTGGAGGCGAAGGCGAAGGGTCGCACGTCGCAGGCGATTCGCAAGCTGGCGGCGCTCGCGCCGCCGACGGCGCGGGTGATTCGGGGAGGCGTCGAAGAGGACGTCGCGCAGGAGGAGGTGGAGGCGGGGGACGAGGTCGTGGTGCGTCCGGGCGAGCGGGTGCCGGTGGACGGCGAGGTGGTGTGGGGGCGCAGCGCGGTGGACGAGTCGCTGCTGACGGGTGAGGCGCTGCCGGTGGAGAAGGCGGTGGGGGACGAGGTGGTGGGGGGGACGATCAATGGCAGCGGCGCGTTTCGTTTCCGGGCGACGCGCGTGGGTGGCGACACGGCGCTCGCGCAGGTGGTGCGTCTGGTGGAGGAGGCGCAGGCGTCGCGCGCGCCGATCCAGCGTCTGGCGGACCGCATCGCCGGGGTCTTCGTTCCGGTCGTGGTGGCGATCGCGGTGGTGGCGTTCGTCGCGTGGATGCTGTTCGGCCCGGCGCCGTCGCTGCTTTTCGGACTCGTCTCGTTTGTGACGGTGCTGATCATCGCGTGCCCGTGCGCGATGGGCCTGGCGACGCCGACGGCGATCATGGTCGGGACGGGGGCGGGGGCGGAGCGGGGCGTGTTGATCAAGGACGCGGCGACGCTCGAGCAGGCGCACCGGGTGACGACGGTGGTGCTGGACAAGACGGGCACGATCACGGAGGGGCGCCCGGCGGTGGTAGGGGTGGAGGTGGTGGAGGACGTGTCGGATGGCGTCGATCTGCTGCGGCTCGCCGCGTCGCTGGAGCGAGCGAGCGAGCACCCGCTCGGTGCGGCGATCGTGGCGGCGGCCCGGGCCCGCGGTCTGGAGCTGGAAGAGCCGACGCGGTTCGAGGCGGTGGGTGGTCGCGGCGCGGAGGGCGAGGTGGCGGGGCGGAGCGTGGTGGTCGGCAACGAGGCGTTCCTGCGCGAGCGCGGCGTCGCGACGGCGGGCGGGCCGGCGGAGGCGGCGGAGCGCTTCGCGGCCGAGGGCGCGACGCCGGTGTTCGTGGCGGCGGACGGCGTGCTGCTCGGCGTGGTCGGCGTCGCGGATCCGGTGAAGGCGACGAGCGCGGCGGCGGTCGCGGAGCTGCGCCGGCTGGGGCTCGAGGTGGTGATGCTGACGGGCGACCGCCGGCGCACGGCGGAGGCGGTCGCCGCGCGCGTCGGCGTCGACCGCGTGGTGGCGGAGGTGCTGCCTGCGGACAAGGCGAGGGAGGTGAAGCGGCTGCAGGCGGAAGGGTGCGTCGTCGCGATGGTGGGCGATGGGATCAACGACGCGCCCGCGCTGGCGCAGGCGGACGTCGGCGTTGCGATCGGGACCGGTGCCGACGTGGCGCTGGAGGCTTCGGACGTGACGCTGGTCGGCGGGGACCTGGGCGGCGTGGCGGTGGCGCTGCGCCTGTCGCGGCGAACGGTCCGCGTGATCCGGCAGAACTTCTTCTGGGCGCTCGTCTACAACGCGATCGGCATTCCGATCGCCGCGGGCGTCCTCTACCCGTTCTTCGGGATCCTGCTGTCGCCGGTGATCGGCAGCGCGGCGATGGCGTTCAGCTCGGTCAGCGTCGTGCTCAACTCGCTGCGACTGAGGCACGCCGCACCGCGGCCGACGTCGGCGTGAACGGTGATGGAATCGAGGGGGTCGGGATGCGTGATGGAGGCGAGATGACGACGACCACGTTGAAGGTCCAGGGCATGAGCTGCGAGCACTGCGCCCACGCCGTGACGAGCGCGCTGCAGTCGATCGACGGCGTGCGGACGGCACGCGTCGACCTGCAGGCGGGACGCGCGGTGATCGAATACGACGAGAGCCGCGCGGACGTCGCGCGCATGGTCGCCGCGGTCGTCGACGAAGGCTACACGGCCGAAGCGATGTCCTGAAGCGGGGCGGCGTGACGCGGCGCGACTCCTGCATGAGGCGGGCGCGGCGGCACCGTGCCGCCCCTCGCCGGAGACGCCGGCGATGCCGACCCGGACTCGCACGAAGCGCCGATCACGGTGAGGACTCGCTGGCCTCTTCGCGCGGGGCGACGCCTCGCCGTTCCGCTGCCGGGCGCGGCCCTCCCGGTCGTGCTCGCCGCGTGGGCGGCGTACGCGCCCCCCGCGCGCGGGGCGGGCGCCGGTCCGCCGGCGGAGGCCGGGTCCGTCGTGGCCGGTGGGCCGCGGATCTCCTCGATCTCGACGCGGCCGTATCTTCCCCGCGACAGCACCTCCCCCGAGGTCCGCTCGATCGTCTTCCCGGGTGCGCACGCGCTGGACCGGTCGCAGCTGAAGGCCGCGATCGCGACGAAGGCGACGCGCTGCAAGTCGGTCCTCTTTACGCCGGTCTGCCTGCTCGGTCTGGGGATCGCGCAGCGGCACGAGTACCTCGATCGCGCGGAGCTTCCACGCGACGTCGAGCGGCTGGAGACGCTCTACGAGGCGTGGGGTTATCCGGACGCGGAGGTCACGGCGCGCGTCGTGCCGCCGGACGGCCGCGCGGTGAGCGTCCGCTTCGACATCGACGAGGGCGCACCGATCGTCGTGGACAGCGTCGCCGTGATCCGGCTCGACACCCTTCAGCCACCGGTGAGCCTGCCGCGGCGGCTGCCGCTGTCGGCAGGCGACCCGTACGCGTTGCCGCGTCTGCAGGCCACCGAGACGGCGGTGCGGAGCGCGTACGCGGAGCGCGGCCACCCCGGCGCGAGCGTGGAGATCGGCGGCTCGCTCGACGAGGCGGCGCGGCGCGCCACGGTGGTGCTGCGCGTGAGCCCGGGCCCGGCGGCGGTGTTCGGGCCGGTCCGGGTGCGGACGGAGCCGCCGATCTCGGAGAAGGTGGTGCGGGGCCAGCTCGAGTTCGCGCCGGGGGAGCCGTACCGCGCGTCTGCGCTCGACGATTCGGAGGCGAGACTCTACGCGATGCCGATCGTCGAGCGGGCGGTCGTGCACGCGCCGGCGGTGCCGGGTGACAGCGTCGTCGCCGTGGACGTGGCGGTGGCGTCGCGGCCGCGGACGGGCACCGCGCTGCAGGGGACGCTATCGAGCACGGACTGCCTGGAGCTGACGGCCGCGTGGCAGGACCGCTGGTTTCTGGGCGCGCCGCGGATCTTCACGATGGGTGTGGGCGTGTCGAACGTGCTCGCCGGCCCGCTCGGTGGGTCGTTCCCCTGCTCGTCGACCGGCGAGGGGATCTACGCGCGGCCCAACTACTTCGCGCGCGCCGGCCTGGTCGAACCGCTCGCCGGCGCGAGCGCGACGACGTTGATGCTCTCCGGCTACTACAGCCGCCAGTCGGCGCCGGGCGCGTTCGTTCAGCGCGGCTGGGGCGCGCAGGTGGGAGTGGGGCGTCGCCTGGCGCCCGGGCTGCACGGCTCCATCGCCTACACGTTCGAGCGCGACCGCCTCGATGCCGCGGAGATCTACTACTGTGGCAACTACGGCGTATGCGACGCCCCCTCGATCGACCGGCTCGAGGGGCCCAGCCGCTTCGCGCCGCTCGGGCTGCTCGCGACGTGGGACCGCCCCGCGCGCCCTGCTCCGCTGCGCCGCGACAAGTTGCCGCCGTGGGCACTGCGCGCGGAGCCGTGGCGGTTCCACGCCAGCGGCGGCGTCGAGGCAGCCGGGCCTGCCCTCGGCTCCACGTACCGCTTCGAGCGCGTGCTCCTGGAGGGTGTGGCGAAACGTGCGCTGGGCGAAACCGGCAGCGGCGAGATCGCGGCCCGCGTGCGCTGGGGCGGGCTGTTCGCGCGCGGCGATGTCGTCCCGCCGCAGGCGCGCATCTACAGCGGCGGTCCGAGCACCGTGCGCGGCGCCGCGCAGAACCTGCTCGGGCCGCTCGTGCTTCTCGCGACGTCCGAAGATGCGACCGCGATCGGCTGCGACACCGCCGCCGCGACGTGCCCGGCGGATGCGGCGGCCGACCCGCGCACCGCGATCGTGCGCGCCATCGGCGGCGAGCGGCTGCTGGAGGCGAACGTCGAGGCGCGCTGGTTCGCCCGGCCGAAGCTGGAGCTCGCCGCGTTCGTCGACTACGGCCGCCTCGGACCCGGGCCCTCCCCGGCCGCGCTGCCGGGGATCGACGCGGCGCAGATGGTGTCACCGGGCGTCGGTCTCCGCATCATGTCGGACATGGGGCCGATCCGCGTCGACGTCGCCTACGACGCCACCGGCCCCCGGCGGCTGCCGCTCGTGGTTTCCGGCCGCGACGGCGTCACGCCGTTCGGGACCGTCCTCTACCGGCCGTTCGCGTACGGCAATGCGGGAGGGTTTCACCGCTTCCTGCGCCGGCTCCAGCTCCAGGTGGCCGTGGGTGAGGCGTTCTGATGCGGTCGCCTCGGGAGGCCCCGTGGTCCGCGCTCGCCCGCGCGCCCGGCCTGCCGCGCCCCGCGGCGCGAGTCCTGGCGCTCGGCCTCGCCGGGGCCCTCGTGGCCTGCGGCGGCGAGGGCTCCCCGATCTCCAGCAGCATACCCCAGCTCCGCGAGCTGCCGGAGCTCGTCCCGGCCGACGTGCCGCCCGCCTCGCGCGTCACGATCCGCATGGGCGACGTCGCCTACCGAACGAAGGGCGCGCGCGTCACCGCGCGGCGCGTCGAAGCGGTGCTTCGCGTGCCACGCTCTTCGGCCGCCCGTGCCCTCGACGCGGTGCGCCTGGAAATCGACCGGCCGACGGTCACGCTGCCGCCGGCGCGGCCGGAGCACGGCGGCGGCGGGAGCGCGGCGCCGGGAGCGGCGGAGGGCGCGGCGATCCGCCGGCGTGTCGCGGCGAGCGACCGGGGGCGCACGGCGCTCGACCGAGCGGCCGCCGCCATCGCGGAGCTCGACCTGCCCCGGTTCGACCCTTCCCTGCTCTTCCGGCCGCTCACCTCGCTGCCGGTGACGATCGAGCGGCTGCGCGTCCGCGGCGGCATCGTGTCGCGGCCCGCGTCGCGCGTCGCGGCCCGCCCTTCCGGTTGGAGCGTGGAGGGGATCGAAGTGGAGGGGCGCGACATCCGTCTGGGACCGGCGCCGGACCGGCGCTTCCGCCTGACCGCGTCCGCGGCGTCGCTCGAGGCGGGCGGGCGGCCGCTTCCCCTGCGCGAGATGCGCGCGACCACGACGCTGCAGAACGGACGCCTGGACGCGAACGCGGTGGCGGCACTGGCGGCGTCGCGCGCGTCGATCGACGCGCGGGCCACGCGCGCGGCCGGCTGGTCTGCCACGCTCCGCGCGGACACGTTCACGCTCGCGGACCTCCGCAGCATCGACCCGCGCCTCGCCACGGCGCGGGGCTCGCGCGTGGCGCGCGGTTCGCGCGCGGCACGGGACTCGCTCGTGGCGCATGGCGCGACGCGCCGAGCGGGCGTGAGCGGATCCCTGCTCGCCCACGCCGCCGGCTCCGCCGACTCGACCCGCGTCACCGTGGACCGGCTGGCGCTCGCCACGGACTCGTCCGCGGTGCGGGTGGAAGGCGCGGCCGTCCAGCGGGCCGCGGGAGGCGTCTTCCTGGACGACCTCACGGTGGCCCTCGCGCCGCTGGCCGGGGCGGACCTCCGTGCGTTCGCCGGCCGCGGCTTGCCGCGCGGCGGCTGCCTGACCGGCGGCGTGCGCGCCGCCGGTCCTCTGCGCGGCGACGTGCGGGTGGTGGGGGAGGTGTGGGAGTCGCCGTCGGCGGACAGCGCGGCGCCGAGCCGGCTCGACCTCGCGGGGACCATCCACCTCGCGGAACAGGCGCGCGTCGACCTGCGCATCGCCGCCGATCCGCTCCACGTCGCCGACACGGCCTTCGCGGTCGCGCTGAGCGCGGCGGGGCCGCTCGACGCCGTGCGCCTGGACGGCCGCGCGGGCCTGCTGCGTGCCGCACCCGCGCGGACCGCGCGCCGCGCGACGACGCTCGGGCCCCGATCCGCCGGGAGCGACGCGGCGGCGATCCCGTTCGATGGCGTCGCGGCGGACGTGCGTCCGCCGGAGAGCCCCGCCGCCATCGCCGCGCGCACCCGTTTCGCGGCGGCGATACAGGGCACGGTCGGCCTGGCGGCGAAGGCGCCGCTCGACGTGGGGGTGCGCCTGGATTCGCTGCCCGCGGCGGCGCTCGTCGAGATGGCGATGCCGCCGCGGCAGGTCGAGCGCGTCGAGGGCGGCGTGAGCGGCGAAGCGCGCGTGAGCGGGACGCTGTCGAAGCCTCGGCTCGGTGCGCGCGTCGCGATCCGGGGCGTGGGCGCGTACGTCGTACCGGCCGGGATCCACATCCACGACGTGGACGGGCGGCTCACGTTGAGCGACGGCGAGATCCGCGTCGACACGCTGGCGGGCCGCGTCGGCGAAGGGCGCTTCGCCCTCTCCGGCGGCGCGTCGCTGGCGGGAGCGCGCACACTCGCCCTCCACCTGCGTGCCGACTCCGTGCCCGCGATCGCGCGCGACAGCACCCGCGTCGTCCTCTCGGCCGACGTCGCCGTGGCGGGGACGGTGAAGCGGCCGCGCGTATCGGGCCGCGCGGTCGTGCTCTCCGGGCGCGTGCACGAGGACACGTTCAAGCCGTCCACGACGATCGACCTGCAGGATCCGCCGTACGCGGCGCTCGCGGCGCGCGCGCCCTGGATCGGCCACTCGCGGCTGCTGCGGGCGTCGCCGGACACGGCCTCGCCGCTGCCGCTCGACCTCGACCTCGAGCTCGGGATCCACTCCGATTTCAAGATCTGGGACGAGGACTCGCTCACCGGCTCCGAGGGCGCGATCCACCTGACCACGGAGCCGGATGGGCTGCACGTCGTCGGGACGGCGGCCGTGGTCGACGGCTTCTACGAGTTCTACGGCAAGCGCTTCGACGTGGTGGGCGGGGCGTTCGACTTCCCCCCGGGCGGAGGCCTCGAGCCGCGCGTGGCGATCCTCGCGACCTACGACGTCCCGCCGTCGCTCGGCCGTGACGCGGCGGCGGTCGTCGCCGAGGCCGACTACCCGCCCGTGCAGTTCCTCGCCCGCGGCACCGGGCACGACGAGGAGCAGGAGATCCGCTGGCCGACGCTGCTGCCGCGGACGCGGGCGGAGCGGGGCGCGTTCCTGCTCTACGGCGACGATCCGGGGCCCGTCACCGGCTGGCGCCCCGACGCCTTCTACCTGCCCGCCGCCCCCGCCGGCTTCGTCGACGGCCGCTCGGAGAACCAGCTCGTCAACCTGTTCTGGAGCTACGCCGCCGACGAAGGCTACGACTACATTCCGATCGACTACGGCGTCCTGCGCGGCGGCTGGATCCGCGTCGGCAGCCACTACCCCGCGCCGTTCGTCGTGGGACCGATGATGCGCGGCTCCGTCCGCCTCGGGGACGCCGGCTGGCTCCTGGTTTCCGAGCCGCTCCAGGGCGACGCGGCGCCCGGGCTCCGCCTGCGCCACCGCGCCGCGGGCGGCGAGATCGACCTCTTCGACGAGCCCCGCTTCTTCGCGGCGCCGATCGCGGGCGTCGGGGACGCCGGCTTCTTCACGCGCCGTCGATACGGCATGGGCGTGCGCTGGCAGTGGAACTTCTGAGGCGCGTCTCCGCGGCCCCCGAACGAGCTGCGGAGGCGCGCTCCCGTCAGCCGCCGAGCTCGGCAGCGAAGCCGGCGCCGCGTACGGTCGCGAGCAGCTCGTCGATCAGCGCCTCGTCGTCCTCGTAATCGACGCTGGCACAGGCCTCTGCACGGTCGGCGACGACGCCGTAGACGCCCCGGACCCGGCGCAGCGCCTGCTCCACGGTTGCCTCGTCGTCCACCCCACGCATCCCCTGGATGCAGATCTTCAGCGTGGGCACGGTCAACCTCCTCCGCCGAGGTAGATGTAGCCGTCGGCGACGTCGTCCAGGACGTAGCCGCGCGGCAGGATCTCGAGCTCGAGGCCGGCGCTCGCCCGCGTCGCGATCGGGTCCGGCATGAACGCGAACGCCCGCGTCACCGGCACCGCGAGGGTGCCGCGCCGGCCGAGCCGCGCCTCGATGAGCGGATGGAGGCGCGTCCCGCCGTACGCCGCCACCCGCGCCACCGCGCCCGGCCGCGTCGCCGCGTCGGGCAGGAGCGTGGCGACCTCGCGGCCGTACTCTGTGACAAGGCGCGCGCCGAGCCAGCGCATGGCGATGCGCTCTCCTCCGCCGATGCGCAGCTCACCGCGGCCGCCGCGCAGCGCATGATAGCCGCCCACGACCACCAGCACGCGCGCCCGCGGCGTCCGGCTCAGGATCACGTCGTCCAGCGTCGCCGCCATGTGTTCGTCGCGCGAAGCGAAGCGCCGCGCCGATGCCTCGAGCGACAGCGCGTCGCGCGGCGGCCAGTCCGGCCGGTCGATCGCCACAATGCGGATCCGCCGCGCCGCGTCGCGCGACGCGTTGATGCGCCACACCGCGCGATACAGTTCCAGGAACGCCTGCTGCGTGCCCCATTGCGGCGCCAGCGCGCGCGGGCTCGCCAGCAGGATGCCCACGTCTTCCGGCACCGTGCCGAGATAGCGGTCGATCATCGGCTGCAGGTCCGACCCCACCTCGAGGGCCACCGCATCCAGACCCGGACCGGCCGCAAGCGACTCGGTCACCCGGACCGCGAGCCGCTGGGTCGCCGGCGAGCCTGCGATGTCGCCGAGCAGCACGATCCGGTGCGTCCGCGCGAGATCCGCCGCGAGATCCGCCGCGCCCACGCCGCGCTCCTCGACCTCCCGCGCCAGCGCGTCCGCCTCCCTGCCTCCCGCGTGCCGTCCGAGGAGCGCGATACCGGCGACGGCGATCGCGATCACGGCCACCGTGAGGCCGCCGCGGACACCCCACCGCCAGCGGCGCCGGCTGCGGTACATCGTGCGTCTCATGCGCCGCGGCGGGCGTTGCCCGGATGCCCCAAGTCCCTTATCTTCAAAGGCCTATACCCTGAAGGAGGAGCGTCTATGGACGACAGTGTGGCACGCGATGCGAAGCGGCTGCTCCTGCGCTACGGGGCTCCGATCGCCATCGTCGACAAGCTTTCCGACGACGACCGCATCACGTACGCCCGATCGATCGTCCGGACCTCGCTCAGCGAGCGGCCGGCGCGCCTCAAGAAGCTGCTCGCCGAAGGGGGCTGGACCAACGCGCGCTGACGACCCCGGTCCGGAGTCGCCGCCCCGCAGCGCCGAGGCGGCGATTTTTTCGTCCCGCCGCCTCGGTGTCGCGATGCTCCGCACGATCCTGGCCGTGGCCGCCGGCCTCGCCGCGGCGACCGTCTGGCCCACCCGCGCCGCGGCCCAGGGCGCCCCCGAGGGGAGCGTCTGGTTCCCCGCCACGCGACTCTTCGAGCCGCTGCTCGCCGACCCGAACCAGCCCCGCAACACCGCCGCGCTCCTGTGGACGGACCTCCTCGAGAGCACGGACGCGTTCGATCCGGGGCGGCCGCGGCCGCCCTTCCGCCTCGCCGGCACCGGAGACGGCAGCGACCTCGAGGGGGCCGTCGGGATCGGCTTCGAGAAGGCGGTCGTGCGGCTCGACCGATGGGAGGACGGCGCGCTGGACGTCGGCTTCACGGTCGGCGTCTTCAGCCGCTTCCGGCTCGAGCAGCCGAGCCGGGACGAGCTGAGCAACGACTGGTACGTCGGCATTCCCTTCACGCTGGCGCAGGGCCCGCTGTCGGCGCGTTTCCGCATCCTGCACCACAGCTCGCACATGGGAGACGAGGCGCAGGCCCAGGGCGCGCAGCGCATCGAGTACAGCTGGGAGGGCGTCGATGCCGTTCTCGCCCGCTCCCTTGCGCCCCACACCCGCGTCTACGGCGGCGGCACGATCGTGCTGCGCACGAATTCGTACGTCCTGGTGCCGAGCGTGGAAGGGGACTACGTACCGGTCGTCTTCACGGAATCGGCCGCGCTGCAGGCGGGGGGCGAGACCGGCTGGTTCCCCTGGGCGGACGGACGCGCGGGCCTCGTGGCGGGCCTCGACTGGCAGGCGGCCGACCGCTCCGGCTGGCATCGTCAGCTCTCCCTGGTCGCGGGTGTCGAAGCCGACGGCGCGGCGTTCGGCACGCGGCTCCTCGCGCGCTGTTTCGACGGCCCCTCCAACGTGGGCGAATTCTTTCTCGGCCGCGAGCGCTACTGCGCGCTGGAGTTCGGTCTCCGCTTCTGAGGCGCGACCAGCGCGCTCCGAGCGCGTCCGGCGCGCTCCGAGCGCGTCCTCACGACCGCGACCGTGGCGCTCACCACTGCAGGCTGACCCCCGCCTTCACCAGCCGATCGTCGGCGGCCACGCCCGGAAGCGGCGTCGAGTCCCGCTCGAAGGTGTAGGCGAAGGTGACGGCGATCCACTGGCGCAGCACCATGCGCGCCGTCGTCTCGGAGTTGAGCAGGTAGTCCCCGCCCGCGTCCCACACCGGCTGATAGAACGTCGTGTGCTCGAGCGTGAATCCGGAGGAGAGCTGCTTCGCGCCGCGGACGCGAAGACTCCAGCGGGCATCCCGTTCGACCGCCGCCACCGGAGGCTGTACGCCGGCGACGGCGCGGTCCTCGTAGCTGTAGAGCGCCGCGAGGCTCACGGATGCCTTGCCGTCCGGCCACCTCGCGAAGGTGTACTTGGCGCCGGCACCCGCGTCGAGGCGCACGTCGATCCGCCGGAAGGGGTCGCGCTCCGCCGCGCCGAAGAGGAAGGGTGACACCGTCGCCTCCGGCCTGAAGTCGAACTTCAGGTTTCCCTTCACGTTCCGGGCGACGACCGCAGCGCGGCTCTCGCCGTAGCGGTAGCGCGCCGTCAGCTCGAGCTCGTAGGCGGACTCAAGCAGGTGTACGACGTTCAGACTGCTCGTCAGGACGGTGATGTTCTCGTTCCCGCTCGCGGAGGTGAGCGCGAGGTCCGCGGCGAACTTCCAGCGGTCCGGCGAGGCGGTGTCGGGCGCCTGCGCCACGGCGGGAGTGCCGGCGGAGAGCAGGATCGCCGCGAGGAGGAGTGCCGTCGGGCGGCCCACGCCGCGCGTTTTCGGAATCATGGCGCAATAGTGACCCGCCGCCGCGCACGGTGCAACCGGAGGCAGCTCGCGGCCGCCGGCGCGGTGGCGGTCCACGGACGGCGTCCAGCCGTGCCCATCAGAGTGCACCGGCCACGCGCGGAGAAGGGGGCAGGGCATCTCGCCCCACCCCCTTCACCCATCGCGGACCGGCCCGCCCCCTGAGCACCCGGGCGGACCCGGCGCGCGCGCCGCCTATTCGCGGTCGACGGCGGTCGCGCGGGCGCCGCCCGCGACGACGATGAGTACGTTCGAGGGTTCGCTCACGAGCAGGCGCTTGCCGGTCGCGTCCGAGCGCGCCGCCGCCTGCACGAAGTAGCAGTAAAGGCCGGTGCCGGTCAGTCGCTGCGAGAACAGATGCCCTCGCGACTCGCCGACGCGGCGGAAGAGCGCGGGCTGCACCCTCGCGGCCGTGCAGGTGGACCCGCTTCCCCGATACACCAGGAAGCGTCCCGCTCGCAGCCGCGCCGGCGCGCCGACGCTCGCCTGCAGGTCGCCCGTCCAGTCGAGATCCAGGCGATCGCCCGCCCGACCCGCGTACAGGATCGGCCGCTGCAGGGCGATGCCGTGCAGCGCGACGCTCGCTTCGCTCCGGGAGAATGCGCCGGGACCGGCGCTCGCGAATACCGTGGGTTGCTTCGCCGGCGTGCACGCGCCCAGGAAGGCGGCCGCCAGCAGACAGAAGGTCTGCCGCATTGTCGAACCCCTTTCGACGATAGTCGGCCGGGTGCCCTCGCACCTCGGCGACCCTTCTTCGGTAGCCCGGCTGTCTCCAGGAGACCCGCGGCTTTGCGGACCGACCTCGCGATCGGGGTGCCCTTGTCGGAAGGGGATTCTCCGGACGGCGCCACGTCGTTCTTCGCGGCTCGCGCCCCTGGGCAGGCGCTGTTGCTCGTCCGGCACCGCATCGTGAGGCAAGCGCGGTGCCGTTTCACGGGCCATACGGAGATCTGACGACAGGACAATGACTTACGGCGGTAGCGTCCGCCTTCCGCTCGCGCGCGGGCGCCACGGATCGTTGCAACCGGGCCTCGCACTTCGTGACACTCGGGCCACGAAAGAGCTCCTGCCGGGGCCGCGGGCGAACGCGACGGCCCCGCTCGCGGGCGTGGCGGGTTGCCGCCCCGCCGGCCGGCCGCCACCTTGGAGCCGCGAGCCACGGCGCTCACCTCGAACGAACGTGTTGCCATGCCGACCATGGAGCCGACCACGGAATTCGGCCGCTTCTTCCTCCCCGGACCGACGGAGGTGCGGCGGGAGGTGCTGGAGGCGATGCTGCGCGCGATGATCGGTCACCGCGTGCCGGAGATGGAGGCGCTGATGGGCGGCATCCAGCCGCGTCTGCGCCGCCTCTTCCGGACGGAGCGGCCCGTCTACATCGCGGTGTCGTCGGGAACGGGCATGATGGAGGCGGCGGTGCGGAACGGCGCGCGGGAGCGCGTGCTCTCGCTGACGAACGGCGCCTTCAGCGAGCGTTTCGCGAAGATCGCGGAAGCGAACGGGCTGGCCGTCGACACCGTGGCGGTCGAGTGGGGCGAAGCGCACACGGCGGAGATGGTGAGGGCGGCGCTCGCGGGCGGGAAGTACGACGCCGTCACGGTGTGCCACTCGGAGACGTCGACGGGCGTGCTGAACCCGATCGACGAGATCGCGGCGGCGGCGCACGAGGCGGGCGACGTCGTCGTCCTCGTCGACAGCGTGTCGGGTCTGTCGGGCGCGCCCGTGCTCACGGACGAGTGGGGGCTCGACTTCGTGCTGACCGGGTCGCAGAAGTCGCTCGCCCTGCCGCCGGGGCTCGCGTTCGGCGTGGCGCAGGAGAATGTGCTGCGCCGCGCGGAGTCGAAGCGGGGCCGCGGCATCTACTTCGACTTCGTGGAGTACGAGAAGAACATCCGCGAGAACCAGACGCCGAACACGCCGGCCGTCTCGCTCCTCTTCGCGCTGGAGAAGCAGCTCGAGCTGATCGAGGCGGAGGGCGTCGAGGGCCGCTGGCGGCGCCATGCCGAGATGGCGGAGCGGGTCTGGGCGTGGGTGGATCGTCTGCGCGACGACGGCGTCGACCTGCGCATCCTCGCGCCCGCCGGCTCGCGCTCGCCGACCGTCACCTGCGTCGTGCCGCCGCCCGGCTGGACCGGAGCGACGGTCGTCGCCGCGGCGCGCGAGCGCGGCTTCGCCCTCGCCACCGGCTACGGCAAGCTGCGCGAGCGTACCTTCCGCATCGGCCACATGGGCGACCATTCGGTGGCCGAGGTCGACGCGCTGCTCGACGCGTTGACGGAGATCCTGCGCCCCTAGAGCCGGCGGCGGCAGCGGCGGCGCCGGAAAGCGGATCCGGCCGGCGGCGCCGCGGGCCGCGCGGCCGCGGCGGGATCGCGTTGACCGCCGGGTCGTCGCGGCGTCAGATTAAACGCGAGCGCCGCCGCACCGGCGGTGCGCGCTTCCCGCACGGCTCCAATTCCCGGAGGTATCGATGCGTTCATCCGATCCAGCACGCCCGTCCCGATTCCGTGGCGGTCCGCGCGCGATGGCCGTCGCGCTGCTGCTCTGCGCCAGCGCCGCCCCGCTCGCCGCGCAGGGGGTCAAGTACACGGAGGTGAGCCGCTTCGAGATGGGCGGAGCGGCGGGGGCGATGGTGAAGTTCGCGGCGAAGCTGGGGGGCGGAAGCCTCGAGAACACGCAGACGGTCTATCTGACGCCGAAGCGCATGCGGACCGACCTGAAGGACAACTCGACCGTGATGGACCTGGTCAAGCGGCAGATGATCGACATCGACCGCAAGCACAAGCAGTACTCGGTGATCTCGATCGAGGAGATGGCGGCCGCGTTCAAGCGGGCCGGCGAGCAGGCGAAGTCGGAGGGCGCGGCGGCGACGCCGAATGGCCCCGACCGCGGCGATTCGATCCACGTCCAGTTCCATCTTTCCACCGAGCGCACGGGGAAGCACGAGAAGATCGCCGGTCACGACGCGGAGCAGGTGCTGCTCACGCTCGCGATGAACATGCAGGGCCGCGACGCGAAGGAGCAGATGGCGGATTCGGGCACCTTCGTCGTCTTCACCGACATGTGGGTCAGCAAGGAAGCCGAGAACTACGACCTGATGCGGCAGTTCCAGGCCAACATGGCGGACGTGAAGGACTGGCAGGGCGGGATGCAGGCGTTCGGCGACGCGATGAAGACGGCGTTCGCCGGCGACCCGCGGATCAGCGTCGGCTTCGACCGCGCGGAGAAGGAGGCGAAGAAGGTGGACGGCGTGCCGCTGCGCTCGACGATCTACTTCGTCGCGCTGGCGCCGGAAACGAAGTTCGATGCGCAGCTCGCGCTCGGCGGCGGCGAGGCGAAGCCGAAGAAGGGCGGTGGCCTGGGCGGCTTCGCGAAGAAGGCGCTCGCCGGCAAGCTGGGCGGCGAGCCGAAGGAGGAGAATGCGGAGAAGGAGCAGCCGAAGCAGGTCACGATCCTGAAGATGTCGAACGAGATCCGCTCGATCGAGAAGGCGAGCCTCGGCGACGATGTCTTCGCGATCCCGGCGGGCTACAAGGAAGTGAAGCGGGCCGGCGGCTGACGCGCTACTCGACGATCGAGAGTTGCGCGCGGGCGGCCGAGGGCACCTCGTGGCAGTGGCGGCAGCGCGCCTCGTAGCTCTCGAGCCCTCCCACCTGGACGGTCGGCCCTTCCGCCGGGGCCGGCCGTCCCTCGATCAGACGCTGGTTGCGCGTCGCCGGCTGACCGCACCGGACGCAGATGGCGTGCAGCTTGTCCACTTGCTCCGCGATCGCGAGGAGCGCCGGAACCGGACCGAACGGGCGGCCGCGGAAATCCATGTCCGTCCCGGTCAGGATGACGCGGACGCCGCGGTCCGCGAGGGCGTTGGCGACGTCGAGAATGCCCTCGTCGAGGAACTGGACCTCGTCGACGCCGACCACTTCCGTATCCTCGCGGACCCGCTCCATCACCTCGGTCGAGCTGCTCACCGGCTCCGACTCGTAGCGGCGCCCGTCGTGCGACGTGATCGTCTGCACGCCGCCGTAGCGCTCGTCGAGGTGGGACTTGAAGACCTGGACCCGTTTGCGGGCGAGGATCGCGCGCCGGATCCGGCGGATCAGCTCCTCGGACTTGCCCGAGAACATCACCCCCGTGATCACCTCGATCCACCCGCTGTCACGCGTATGCTCCATACGGCGCCAGTCTATGGTGCGTCCCGCGCGTCTGTCCAGCGCCCGATGCCCGCAGACCCCCAACCCCCCGCAGACCCCCAACCCCCCGCAGACCCCCGTACCCCGACCCCCCGCAGACCCCCGACCCCCGACCTCCCCCAGACCCCCGT
The DNA here is from genome assembly GCA_963816355.1 of uncultured Gemmatimonadales bacterium. GTDB lineage: Bacteria > Gemmatimonadota > Gemmatimonadetes > Longimicrobiales > RSA9 > CAWFKH01. The sequence continues at coordinate 335,655 of CAWFKH010000001.1, forward strand.
ACCCCCGACCTCCCCCAGACCCCCTCCGCAGACCCCAGACCGCTCTAGATGTCCTCCCCACTTTCCCCTACCTTCCCCCCATGACCCGGCGCGACCGATCCTCACCTCACCCGATCCGCACCGTCTCCGACACCGCCCACTGGGTCGCGTTCTACCGCGCGATGGAGTCGGAACGGGACGACGCGCTCTTCCACGACCCGTGGGCGCGCCGTCTCGCCGGCCCCGCGGGCGAGCGGGCCGTCCGCACCATCCCGCGCGGGCGCGCCACCGCCTGGGCGATGGTCGTGCGCACCGCGGTAATGGACGAGATGATCCTGCGGCTCGTTCACGAGGAGGAGGTCGACGTCGTCGTCAACCTCGCCGCGGGTCTCGACACGCGTGCCTATCGCCTTCCGCTCCCGGACTCACTGCGATGGGTGGAGATCGACCTTCCGGGCATCCTGGAGGAGAAGCGAGCCGTCATGGCAGGCGAGGCGCCGTGCTGCGCGCTGCGCTCGATCGCCGCGGACCTGGCCGACGCCGCTGCGCGGGCCACCGCGCTCGACGACGCGCTCGCCGGGGCGCGGCGCGCGCTCGTCGTGACGGAAGGGCTGCTGGTGTACCTGGGCGAGGAGCACGTGGGGGCGCTGGCGCGGGACCTGTACGCGCACCCCGCGTGCGAGTGGTGGCTCACCGACCTCGCGTCGCCGCAGCTGCTGCGGATCATGGGACGCTCCTACAGCCGCGGCCTCGACGAGGCGGTCCGCTTCCGTTTCGCGCCGGAGTCCGGTAGCGCCTTCTTTCTGCCCTTCGGCTGGCGGGAGGCGGAGTACCGTTCGATCCTCCTGGAGGCGCACCGACTGCACCGCGAGATGCGGGGCGCGTGGCTCTTCCGCCTGCTCGGGCGCCTGTCGCGGAAGCGGGCGGCCGCGTGGAAGCGCTTCAGCGGCGTGCTGCTGCTGCGTCGGGAGGGCGCGCCCGCGCCGGCGTCCGAGGCGTCGTCGTGAGTACCCGCATCCCCGGGCGGCCGCGCCACTCGCCGCGCCACCACTGGATCGTGCGGGTGACGCACTGGGTCAACGTCGTGGCGCTGGCGCTCATGGTGGGCAGCGGGCTGCGCATCTTCAACGCGTATCCCGCGTTCGCGCCGCGTGGCGGGAGCTTCTGCTGCTATCCGTTCGCGGGCGACGCGATCCCGGGCTGGCTGACGTTCGGCGGCTGGCTCGCCGGCGCGCGCAACTGGCACTTCGCCATGATGTGGGTCCTGGCGCTGAACGGCTTCGTATATCTCGCCTTCGTCTATCTCCACGGCGAGTGGCGCGACCTGGTGCCGCGGCGCGGCGACGCCCGCGACGTCTGGGAGATGGTGAAGTTCTACACGTACGCGCGGGAGCAGCATCCGCGGCAGGGTAAGCACAACGCGCTGCAGAAGCTGACGTATTTCAGCTTTCCGCTGGTCGGCGTCGCGGCAATCGTGACCGGCGTCGCGGTGTGGAAGCCGGTTCAGCTCGCGCCGCTCACGGATCTGCTGGGCGGCTACGTGTGGGCGCGCTATTGGCACTTCTGGGCGATGCTGCTGCTGGTCGTCCTCACGATCGTACACGTCTTCATGGTCTTCGCCGTGGATCCGTGGTCGCTCCGCTCGATGATCACCGGCGGCTACGACCCGTCGCGCTCGCCGGAAGCACGCAACGCACGGCCCCTCCACTGGGCGCGGCTGCGCGGCCTGGAACGGGGAGTGAACGGGGATGCCGCCGCCACGAGCGCCGGCCGCGCGTCGGGCGAGCACGGCGACGCGGGCGAGGCGCGGTCCGTGACGGAAGCTGAGGCGGGCACCGGTGGCGGCGTCTCCGCGCCGCGTGGCGAGCCGGACCCGGAGGCGGCCGCACGCGTGGACGGACCGGGTCCGGAGCCGGGTCCGGAGCCGGAGTCCGAACGGGAGTGAGAATGAATCGACGCGACTTCTTCACCGCCGGACTCGCCTCGCTGCTCGCGGCGTGCGACTCGCGCGGTCCGCGCGAAGCTAAGCCGCTGCTGCGGTGGGCGATGCGACGGAACGAGACGCTGGAGCGCGCGCTCTTCCGCCACACCTCCATGGACGTCGCGGCGCGGCGGCGGCTCGCCGGCTCGGCGCTGCCGCGCTACTTCATCTCGCACAGCGTGCCGGTGTGGGACGAGTCGGTGCGCGGGCCATGGTCGCTGGAGGTGTCGGGACTCGTCCGGCGGCCGCTGCGGCTGTCGCTGAAGGACCTGATGGGGCTGCCGCGCGTGACGCACCGCGTGAACCACTACTGCGTCGAAGGGTGGACGGCGACGACGGAGTGGACCGGTGTGCGGGTGAGCCGCCTCGCGGAGATCGCTGGCGTGGCGCCGGCCGCGCGCTACGTCGACTTTCAGTCGTTCGACGACCACTACCACGAGAGTTGGGATCGCGAGAGCGCGTTCCATCCGCAGACGCTGGTCGCGTTCGCGTGGGAAGGGCGCCTGCTCGGGCCGGCGCACGGCGCCCCGGCGCGCATCCACTCCCCGATCAAGCTCGGCTACAAGAGCGTCAAGTACCTCACCAGGATCGTCTTCCTGCCCGAGCGCAACGGCGGCTATTGGAGCGACCAGGGTTACGAGTGGTACGCGGGCGTGTAGAGCGGTGGTCGCGGTGCGCCGCGTCACCGGGTGAGTGAACCGAGCGAGCACGTTCGGGATTGGCGACGTTGGGAAGGGCGGAGCGCGCAGCGGAACGGCTCTCGCAGCGTCGCGAACGCCCACACTGCGTCACTTCAAGGGAGATTCGGGAATGGTGAACGTCGGACTGCTGGTGCGTCTCGAGGCGAAATCGGGCAAGGAAGCGGACGTGGAGGCGTTCCTGAACGGCGGCCTGCCGCTCGTGCAGGACGAGCCGGATACGATCGCGTGGTTCGCGATCCGGCTCGGGCCCTCGACGTTCGGCATCTTCGACGCGTTCCCTGGCGAGTCGGGGCGTGATGCGCACCTCTCCGGGCGCGTCGCGGCGGCACTGATGCAACGTGCGGACGAGCTCTTCTCGCAGCCGCCATCGATCGAGAAGGTGGACGTCCTCGCGAGCAAGCTGCCCGGCTAGGCTCGCCCAGCCGTCACCGCCGGCGGTGAGCGCATGACGGCTGGTGCGGGACGGAGAGGGGAACGCGCCGACTACACGTCGGGCCCGATCCTGCGCTCCCTGCTCGCGCTCGCCGTGCCGATCGTGCTGGCGAACGTGCTGCAGACCGTCTACCAGCTCACGGACACGTTCTGGCTGGGGCGGCTCGGCGCGGACGCGGTCGCGGCCGTCTCGCTCAGCTTCCCGGTGATCTTTCTGATCATCTCGCTGGGCGGCGGCCTCGCCGTGGCGGGGGCGATTCTGATCGCGCAGGCGTACGGCGCGGGCGACGCGGCGACGGTCGACCACGTGGCGGCGCAGACGCTCGCCGCGGTCTCGACCGTCGCGGTCGCCCTCTCCGCCGTCGGCTACGCCGCCTCGCCGGCGCTGATGCGGATCATGGGCGCCGCGCCGGCCGTGTTCGGCGACGCCGTCGCCTACATGCGCATCTCCTTCATCGGCCTCGTCTTCCTCTTCATCTACTTCGTCTTCCAGTCGCTGCTGCGCGGAGTGGGCGACGTGAGGACGCCGTTCGTCATCGTCCTCGGCACGGTGCTGCTCAACTTCCTCTTCGATCCGCTGTTCATCCTGGGGCTCTGGGGGGCGCCGCGCATGGGCGTGGCGGGGGCGGCGCTGGCGACGCTGGCGACGCAGGGTCTCGCGGCGGTGATCGGCGTCTTCATCCTCTTCAGCGGCCGCTTCGGCGTCCACCTGCGCTCGCGCGACCTGGTGCCGGACCTGGCGCTGATGCGCCGCATCCTGCGGCTGGGTCTGCCCGCGTCGATCGAGCAATCGACCCGTGCGCTCGGCCTCTCGGTGATGACCATCCTCGTCGCCGGCCTCGGCACGCGTGTCGTCGCCTCCTACGGCATCGGCACGCGCGTCTTCAGCTTCGTGCTGATCCCCGCGCTCGGTCTGTCGATGGCGACCTCGACGCTCGTGGGGCAGAACGTCGGCGCCGGCAAGCCGGGGCGCGCCGCGCAGACCGCCGCCGTCGCGGCTCGGCTCGGCTTCGTCGCCCTCACCGCCGTCGGCGTCGTGCTCTTCCTCACCGCCGATGCCGTGACCCGCGCCTTCATCCCGACCGATCCGGGCGTCGCGCACGACGGCGCCGTGTTCCTCCGCATCATGGCGCTCAGCTTCGGCTTCATGGGCGTGCAGCAGGTGCTGGGCGGAGCGTTCCGCGGCGCCGGCCAGACGGTCGCCGCGATGGGACTCGCCATCCTCTCGCTCTGGGTGCTGCGCTTCCCGCTTGCGTGGTTCCTCTCGGAGCGCACCACGCTGCGGGAGATCGGCATCTGGTGGGCGTTCCCGGTCTCGAACGTCGTGTCGGCGGTCGCGGCGCTCGTCTGGTTCCGTCGCGGCACGTGGCGAGGCGATGCGCGGGCGGACGAGCGGCGGCTGGAGGACGAGATCGCGCGGGAGACGATCGTGGAGGAGGGTCTCGGCTGAGAGTCGAGCCGGCGCACTCGCCTGGTGCGCCGGCTCGCTCGATCACGTGCGGGACGTCAGCCCTCGACGCCCGCCGTGGCGGCTTGCGGCGTGAGGCTGCGCTCGTCGGCGCCGACGTAGACCTGGCGCGGGCGCGCGATCTTCTGCTCGGAGTCCTGCAGCATCTCGAGCCACTGCGCGAGCCAGCCGGCGACGCGCGGAATGGCGAAGAGGACCGGGAACATGTCGACCGGGAAGCCCATCGCCTGGTAGATGATGCCGGAGTAGAAGTCGACGTTCGGATAGAGCTTCCGCGAGACGAAGTAGTCATCCTCGAGCGCGACGCGCTCGAGCTCCATGGCCAGGTCGAGCAGCGGGCTCGTGCCGGTCACCGCCAGGACCTGCCCCGCCATCTCCTTCAGAATGCGCGCACGCGGGTCGTAGTTCTTGTAGACGCGATGGCCGAAGCCCATCAGCCGGAACTCGCCCTTCTTCGCGCGCGCGACGAATTCCGGCACGCGCTCCTTCGTGCCGATCTCCTTCAGCATGCGCAACACCTGCTCGTTGGCGCCGCCGTGGAGCGGACCGTAGAGCGCCGCCGACGCTGCCGCGACGGACACGTACGGGTCCGCGTGCGAGCTGCCCACGCTGCGCATCGCGTTGGCGCTGCAGTTCTGCTCGTGGTCGACGTGCAGGATGAAAAGCACCTCGAGCGCCCGCTCGAGCACCGGATTCGGCTCGTACTTCGGCTCCGAGATCCGGAACATCATGTTGAGGAAGTTGCCCGTGAAGCTCAGCTCGTTGTCGGGGTAGACGTACGGCAGCCCGACGCTATGGCGGTAGGCGTACGCCGCGATCGTCGGCATCTTCGCGATCAGCCGCTGGATCTGCTTCAGCCGCACGTCCGCGTCGCCGATGTCGCGCGACTCCGGATAGAACGTGGACAGCGCCGCGACGGTGCTGACCAGCATCCCCATCGGATGCGCGTCGTGGTGGAAGCCGTCCATGAACTTCTTGATGTTCTCGTGCACGTACGTGTGGTGCAGGATCTTCCACTCCCACTCCTTCGACTGCGACTCCGTCGGCATCTCGCCGAAGAGCGTCAGGTACGCCACCTCGAGGAAGGTCCTCCGCCGCGCCAGCTCCTCGATCGGGTATCCGCGGTAGCGCAGGATGCCGCGGTCCCCGTCGATGAACGTGACGGCGCTCTTGCACGACGCCGTGTTCATGAACGCCGGATCGTAGCTCAGGAGGCCGAAGTCCTCCTCGCTCACCTTGATCTTGCGCAGCGCCGTGGCCGGAATGGCCGAGCCGTACTCCGGATAGGTGCCGTGGAAGATCGGGACCTCGTATTCCTGCCCCGTTCGATTGTCGGTGATCGTCAGGCTGTCACGCATCGTGTCGTCCTCCGCGTCGGTCGCCGGCCGTCCGGCCAGCAGGTCATTCGAGCCGAACACCACAGGATGCCCGCGCCACGCCCCACACGCTGTGGGGAGATGCCGGAGATTCGTGGCCTGCTGCCTTACAGGCTTGTCCGAGAGAGCGGCGGAGGCAGCGGAGGCCTCCGGTGCTTCGGAGGCCCCCGCGCCGCCTCGGTTTCAGGAGATGATCGTCACGGAGAACGGAGAGGGCACGGAGGGCGCGGAGGAGAGTCCTGCGAGCGAACGTGGAGCGGCCGGAGCCGTCACCGGGACGCGCCCGGCTTGCCGGCGTGGCCCTGCGCGCCGGCTCCCACGTCCTCGGGAGCGGCGAAGACGAGGCCGCGACCGTGGCCGACCTTCTCGATCATGATCACCGGCCGCTTGCGGAGCCGATCGAGCGTCGCGGCGAAGCGGCGGTTCCATGGCGCCGGCGTCTCGGTGAAGTCGCTCGGTGCACGCAGCGCGAGCCGGCCGCCGGGGTGGACGCGTCCCTCCGCGTCGAGCTTGCGCAGGGCGTCGACCGCGAGCTTCAGCGCGGTGGCGCCGGCGAGCGTGGGATTCAGCACCAGCGTGTTCGAGCGCTCCGCTCCGATCACGACCGCGAGGAGGGGCGCCGCGCCGTCGCCGGTCGCCTGCGGCATCAGCGTGTCGAACGCGGCGGGTTCCGGAAGGGCGAGGATCAGGAAGCGGCCGCGCGCGCCCTGTGCCGCCGCCGTGCTGGGCGGGAGCAGCAAAGCCGCGAGCGCGAGGGCGAGGAACTTCGGGTGGATCCGTACCATGAGGTCCTCCGATGATGGTTGAGGGGTCAGGCGACCTGGTAGCACGCGATGACGTCCACATCGAGAATGTCACCGGTCAGACGATCGTACGTGATCTGAATGTCGCACCGCGTGTTGTCGTCACCACCGGCGAACTGACCGCCGGCCGGCGGCGATGTCGGGCATTGAGGCTGCGGCGCGTGCGTCTGGGCGTTGTCGGCATCCGATCCGATCGTCGTCAGCGCCCAGTCGACCAGGACGACCGTCGATGCACTGAAGTCGATCGCGAGATTGGCCGTCTGGCCGCAGTCACTGCCGGTCATCATCTCGTACGGAGCGCCCAGGACCTGCCAGTCCGGCAGCAGCGATTCATGGGTGACGGTGTACGAGTCGGTGATCGTGGTCGTGAAATCGTGGACCACCTTCAGGTTGAAGCTAATGCGTGCCCGGTCGCCGAAGTACTGCATCATCCCGTAGCCCTGTACGAGCGAACCGTCCCAGCCGACTCTGGCGTCCATGACGTTCACCTTCGCGAACTTGAACGACGGCGGCACCTCGTCCAGGCTGCCGTAGTTCGGCGCGCCGCTGCCGTCCGTCACCGTCGTCGCCTGCACTGCCGTGGCGTCCGGCGTCTTTTCCGGCGCCGTCGTGTCCGCCTCGCAGCCGGGCAGCGCCAGCGCGACCGCCACGGCCGCCAGCAGCGACCGTCCGACTTTCCTTCTCCTGATCCTCATCGACCCCTCCGTAGGGTTGTGGGTGGACTCCGTGGCGCGGGCACTCCGCGCCGGGACCGGGAGCGGGCTCCCGCCTTCGGCCGGCTCTGCCGGCCACACGAAACCGCGATCTCGATGAGCTCGGAGTAGACCGCGGTGTGCTCTTCATTCACCAGGCCGCCCGTGATCAGGACGCCGCTGTCGGTCGACGTCGCCGTGATCCGGCTCGCGAAGCTGTCCGGCGCGACCCACAGGCGCTGCGCGGAGTCCCCGGCGAGGCGCGTCAGCCGGATCTCGGTCGCGTCGTCCGGGCGCCGGTGATCCGTCACGAACGCCCACGTATCGTCCGGCAGAGGCAGCGGCGGCAGCCACTGTTCCCGCTTCACCATTTCGTCGATCACGATCGTCGGCTCCGTCTGGTCCACGATCCGTCCCTTCATGGCCCGCTCCTGAATCGCTCCCGTCGCCCGGAACTCGGCGCGCCACGTCAGCACGCCGTTGCGGCCCAGGAAGCGGGCGTCCGGGTCGTTGGCCTGCCCCTTCGTGCTCGGGACGCGCTTGCCCATCTTCCGCCAGGAGCCCCGCCGGGCGTAGAGGAAGAGAGAATTCCCATCCACCGGCAGGTCCACGTCCGGGTGCACGACGCTGAGGACGAGCCCGGCTCCGGGGGCGTACGCAAGGTTCGGCTCGCTCCCGAACTGCGTCGGCACCGTCTCGCGGCTCCAGCCGTCCGCGCCGCGTACGAAGACCGCGACGTCCGCCGCGCTCCTCTCGCCTGTCAGCACGAGCGCCCACGCCAGCGAATCGCCCCAGGCGACGAGGCGCGATGGATCCCACGTCTGTACCTGCGCCCCCTCCAGCGGCAGCCTCTCCAGCGACACCCAGCGAACCCCCACAAGCACGCCGTGCCAGAGCGCGACCAGCGTGTCCGGCACGCTGATGTCCGGCTCCTTCGTCGGCGTCACTTCCACGAACGCCACCGACCAGCCGCCGCCGGCGCGCGCGGCGGCGCGCACCGAGGCGAAGCGCCGACCGGGAATCGGCGACGGCACGACCGCCACGTCGTCGCCGTCGATCACGGCGCCGAGGATGTCGGGGCCGCCGGCCGCCTTCCAGCCTCCCGCGGGCAGCGGCCGGAAGAGGTGGTTGTGCGCGCCGGCAAGGAGGATCGCCCCGCCCGCCGCCCGCTCCAGCACCAGCGGTTCGACGTACAGCAGCCCGCCACCCCGCAAGGCCAGCGGGCGCCGTCCGAGCTCGTGGACGGTGCAGCTCGCGGGCGCCACGGGATCGCGCTCGCCTGTCGCACGGCCCGGAGCCCCGGCCAGGAGCAGGGTGAGCGCCAGGAGAAGCAGCAGGACTGTCGTGAAAGGAGGCCGTGTCGACATGACGGTCGTCCCGTGAGAGTGGGCGTGTCGCCGCTCCTGGAACGCTACGGGGCGCCCGGCGCACGGGACATATCTGGATGAGACGAAAAGGGGGTCGTTCGGGGCGAGCGGGAGGCGACGTCCGGTCCGTTCTCAGACGCTCGTCTTCGGCGGGACGTCGAAGTAGAGGTCGTGATGGAGCGTGCAGCGCGGATTGAAGGCGGCGTCGCAGGCGGCGCAGCGGTGGGGGCCGGCGAGATAGCGGGAGATGGCGAGGCGGGCGCCGCAGGCGCCGCACAGCACGGCCGCGGCGTCGAACCGGTCGCGCGGCCAGCGGCGCGGCGCGTGGTCCGTCAGCGCGTCATGGCAGGCGCGGCAGGCGAAGTAGTCGGCGCAGCAGGGGAGCCGGATGGCGACGATGTCCGTGGCGCCGTGCCAGTGGGCGCACCGTCCGGCGACGTCGACGTCGACGCCGCGGATGCGCGGGCGCGCGTCGCCGCCAGACCGCGCGCGTTCCTGGCGATCGCCGACGCCGCCCGCCTCAGTCGTCGTCGATCCCGCTCCAGCGGCGCGCCCGGCCGAGCACGCTCCACGCCGCCGGAAGCAGCGCGGCCGCGATCACGATCTTCACGACGTCGCCCGGAATGAACGGCAGCAGGCCGGCTTCGAGGATACGGCCGCGGCCGACGAACATGGCGAGCCACGGCAGGCCGACGACGTAGATCAGCGCGTTGCCGGCGAGCATCGCCAGGCCGGCGCGCAGCGGGCGGCGGTCCCACCCGCGCTCCGCCATGGAGCCGACGAGGAAGGCCGCGAGCGGGTAGCTCCACAGGTAGCCCGCGGTCGGGCCGGTGAGCCAGGCGGCGCAGCAGCCGCCGGCCGAGAAGACCGGCATCCCCGCGGCGCCCTCCGCCAGGTAGAGCACCATCGCGAGCGCGCCGCGCCGGGCGCCGAGCGTCGCGCCGAGCAGGAGCACGGCGAGTGTCTGCGCGGTCACCGGGACCGGCGTGAACGGCAGGTAGACGGTCAGCCGCGCCGACAGCGCCATGAGCGCCGTGCCGGTCACGATCAGCACCGCGTCGAGCAACAGTCGCGTCCAGCCGGTCCGCCGCCACGTGAGCGGCACCGCAACCTCGGCAATCGTCGTCACGCATTCACCTCGGGGATCGAGTGGCCGAAGGGGGAGGAGAGTAGAGTCGGCCGACGACGTCGTCAAACCGCGTCACGATCCGGAGCCGCCGCCCGCACCGTGCTCCACCGGCGGCGCGCGGTCGCCGCGGTCGTAATCGACCGGCTCTCCGAGCAGACCGGCCGCCGCCGGCCCGCCGCGCGTGCCCGCGACCGCAGCGCCCAGCACGCGCCGCGCCGCGACGAAGTGGTCGAGGAACCAGCGGCCGCGCGCCCCGCTCAGCGTGTCGTAGCGCACCCCTTCGCCGCTGCTGCTGGAGTGCAGGATGCGGCGCTCGCCGGCGTAGATCGCCACGTGGTCGATGCGGTCGCCCTCGTCCGCGAAGAACATCAGGTCGCCCGGCCGCAGCGCGTCCAGCTCCGCCGGCAGCTCCTCTCCGCTGCGCGCCATCTGCCGCGACGTCCGAGGCAGCCGGATCCCCTCCTCGCCGAACACGTACTGCACGAAGCCGGAGCAGTCGAAGCCGCGCTCCGGATCGCTGCCACCCCAGATGTACGGCCGGCCGAGGAAGGCCTCTCCGTCGGCGATCGCGCGGTAGGCGACGACGTCCGCCGCGCCTGCGTCGCGCGCCGCCAGCCCGCCCGCGGCTCCGGGATCGCTGCCAGGCGATCCGGACGAACCGCGCACGCCGCTTCCCGCGCCAGCCAGCGGGCGCGGCGGGCCGCTCCTGCCGCCGGCGCCGCGAGGGCCGCCGGCGCGGCCGAGGTGGAGCGCGACACCGGCGCGCGCTTCCCAGCCCGGCTCGAAGCCGGCCGGTGGCTCTACCGCGAAAGCCGAACGCCGGCGCGCCTCCACGTCCGCGCTCAGCCAGCTCGCGACCCGCCAGCTCGCCCCGGCCCCCCAGCTCCATGCCGGCTTCGTGGCGCGCGCGGCGTCCGCGCCGATGGCGGACTCGACGCCGAGCCCCACGAAGAGCCGCGGATCCAGGCCGGCGAGCCGGCCCAGCCCCGGCAGGCGCGCGAGCGACAGCAGCGCATCGGCGTCCGTCGCCCAGGCGCCGTCACCGGGCGGCCGCTCGAGTGCGCCGGCCCGCGCGCCGCGCGTCGAGGCGGCCAGTCCGAAACGCACTCCGAACAGGCCTCCGAACGGATCCGCGAAACGCGCCAGCGAGACGCCCGCCAGCAGCGGCCGCCCCGGCAGCGCGCCATCCGACGCCGCGAACGGCGTCACGACCCAGCGGCTCTGCCCCTGCGCGCTGGCCTTCGACGGGAACGACGCGAGCGCAAGCGACGCGAGCGCGAGCCACGCCATGGAGAATGGAGACAGGACGGCCCAGCGTCTCATGCGGCGGATCCGGAATCGGGAGCGGTGCGGTCGGAGGCGGCGGGCGTTGCGCCGGCTTCTGCGGACCGGACACGTCACCGCCGGCGGTGGACCTCCGGCGATCTCACGCCGGTGGGGGAGCACCGCGCGCGTACTCTACGGTAGACACGATCGGGCCGCGCGACAAGTGCGGTGGGACCTGCGACCTCAGGCGACGAGGCGGCCCTCGATGGAGGCGACACGCTCGGCGAAGCGCGCATCGATCGCGGCGAACCGGGCTTTGAAGTCCGCCTCCATTCGATCCATGCGCTCGTCGAGGCGATCCATGCGCTCCTCGAGGCGATCCATGCGCTCCTCGAGGCGATCCATACGCTCCTCGAGGCGCTGGAAGCGCTGGTCGATCGCTTCGAAGCCGCGCGCGATCATCGCCGCGAGCTTGTCGAACTCGCCCCGCATCTCCGCGTCCATGCCCCATGATAGCCTCGCCTGTGGGACATGGCCATGGCGGTCCGGGACGGAGCGGGCGAGGCGGCAGAGGCGACGCAGAGGGTCATTGCACGGGCGCCGCCGCGGCGGCTATCCTGGGCGGCGGATCGGGACCCCCCGAACGCGGAGCGATGGATGGCGGGCCGCATGAAGGAGAGCACGCGCGTCGTGGTGGCGCTCGCCGCCGGACTGGCGGGCGGGGCCGCGATCGCGGCGTCCGGCAGCGCGCGGCTCGTGCACGTCGCCGACGCGATCGCGCCCATCGGCACGCTGTGGGTGAACGCGATCCGCATGACGGTGATCCCGCTGGTGGTGTCGCTGCTGATCACGGGGATCGCGTCCGCGGCCGACCTGCGCGCGATCGGCCGCATCGGCACGCGCACCCTGCTCGTCTTCGTCGCGCTGCTCGGCGGCGTGGCGCTGCTCGTGGTGCCGCTCGCGCCGTCTCTCTTCGCGGCGCTGCCGTTCGAGAGTGGGGGCCGGCCGCCGCTGCCCGCCGGTGCGGCGGAGGCGGCGCGCGGGCTCGGCGCCGCCGGCGGCGCGCCCGGGTTCGGCGCGTGGCTCACGTCGCTGATGCCCACCAATCCGGTCGCGGCCGCGGCGAACGACGCGATGCTGCCGCTGATCGTCTTCACCGTGCTGCTCGCGCTGGCGATCGCCCGCAGCCCGGGCGCGGCGCGCGACACGCTGATCGGATTCTTCGAGGCGCTGCGGGAAACGATGCTGGTGCTGGTGCGCTGGATCATCGCCGCGGCGCCGGTCGGCGTCTTCGCGCTGCTCCTGCCGCTGGCGGCGCACGGCGGCGCCGCGCTCGCCGGCTCCGTCGGCCTCTTCGTCCTCGTCTACTCGGTGGCGTGCATCGCGCTCGTGCTGCTGCTCCTGCCAGTGGGCGCGATCGGCGGGCGCATCCCGCTGCGCCGCTTCGCGCGCGCCCTCCTGCCGCCGCAGCTCATCGCCTTCAGCTCCAGCTCCTCGATCGCGTCGCTGCCGGTCATGATCGAGGCCGCCGACGAGGAGCTGGGCCTGCCCACCCGCGTCAGCGGCTTCGTCCTGCCGCTCGCCGTCTCCACCTTCCACGTCGCCGCGCCCGTCTCGTGGACGCTCGGCGCGCTCTTCGTCGCGTGGTTCTACGCCGTACCGCTCCACTTCGCGCAGTTCGCGATCGTCGCCTTCGCCGCCGTCTTCCTCGCCTTCGTCGCGCCGGGCGTGCCGCGCGGCGCGTTCCTCATGCTCGCGCCGCTCTTCGCGGCCGTCGGCCTGCCGATCGAGGGCATCGGCATCCTGATCGCCGTCGACGCGATCCCCGACCTCTTCGGCACCGTCCTCAACGTCACGGGCGACATGGTCGCCGTCGCCCTCGCCGCGCGCTTCCAGCCGGAAGACGATGCCCTCCCGGCACACGCGCCGCCACGAAAGGCGGCCGTGGGCGGGTGAGGCGCCGCCGGCCGACGCTCATCTTGCGCCGCGACCCGAACCGAACTGCTCGTACACGGCGTCGATCCGCCCGCCCGCGCTCTCGATGCCGCGCGTCCAGATCACCACGACGCCGCAGCGCGTGTTCACGCCCGCGTTGAAGCGAATCGGCACGGTGGCGCCGTGCACGTAGACCTCGACGCCGCCGATCTCCTCCGGACGCAGGTCGTCGATCTCGAACGTATTCGGCTCACGGACGCCGTCGACGAAGTATTCCATCGGGCAATCGCCGTCCTGGCGCAGCCGGCCGGTCATCGGGTCGAAGTTCACCACGGATGGGGGCACCGTTGCCGCCCGCAGCTTGCACCGGTTTGCGGTTCCCTGGCAGATGAGCATGATGCCAGGGGCTTCTCGGACGACGTCGCTCGCCTGCCGCGGGTTCAGGCGCTCGATGTCCGCGGCGTCGACGAAGTAGCCGCCCACGCTGCGCGCGCGTCTCTGATAGAAGCCGCCCATTGCCGTGGAGGGCCCGGCGCGGGCGGTGACGCCCTTCACCGACACCGGCTCCACAGCGAGCTCCACGCGCAGGGGCGTCTCTTCCGCTCCGACGTGTACCACGCGGCTCACCGGCTCGTAGCCGACGGAACGGACGCGCAGCAGGTGGTCGCCGGCGGGGACGTCGGGGAACCGGAAAGCGCCGTCGCGGCCCGTGAGCATCCCTCGCGAGGAGCCGGCGGAGTCGACGCCGGCGCCGAGGACGACGAGGACATCGGCGAGGGCTCGGTCGGTGCCCGCCTCGGTGACGCGGCCCATCACGATGTGGCGCGCCGCGTTCGCGGCTTCTTGAGCCCGGCCCGGGGCTGCCGCAAGAGAAAGGAGATGCGCGGCCATCAGAAAGCAAACGAAACGTCGCATAGCGCCTCCGAACGTCCATACCCATTGTCGCCCTCGAGGTGCCCGGCTCGGGGGGGCGCCTGGCTACAAGGGAATTGCCGAGAGCGCTATTGAGGGAAGCTCGGGCAGCATGGGTCGTTGCTGGAGCTTCCGCACCAAATTGGAGTGCATGTGTCGTTTCCGTCAGGCGAATAGTTGAACGTCCAACTTGCCGCGCTTACCGCGGTAGCGTGGACGAATTGGCCCCCTGCTGCAAACATAATGGCAGTCAACAGAACTGTACCAGTCATCATGACTTTCCTCATTGTCATTCCTCCTCGTCATGTGTAGTGTGTGATCCCTGCGCTCCCGAGCCGGTCACGAAGGCATCGATCTGTCCTATGACACGGCGTGTTCCGTCGGAAATCGGCCGATCCGTCACGGCCCGCTGGCCAGACCACTCGGCGAGGACGGTATCGTGCACGATGAGGTACATGGCGGGAATGGTCGCCGTACGGAAGACACGCCCATAGTCATTGCTCGTCACGGGCACGATGGTGGCGGCGATTCTCTCGGTGGCAAGAAACGCCTTCAGTAGATCGGTCGGTGCGCCGTTCGGCATCACGACCAGGCGCAGGTCGGCGGCGAGCTTTCGCGTAAGGCGGCGCAATTCTGTCTTCGGGGCGACGCATGCGTAGCAGTCCTCGATCCGCACAGCCCACACGATGGTGTACTTCCGGTCATTGGGGAGTTCCCACCCGAGTGGTATGGCGTGATTCACTGCGGATTCCGCGGATTCCGTGTCTGCGTGATCCGCCGGAAAGCAGGCCGACGATAGCCAGATAGTGAGGCCTACATACGCAAGCTTTCGCATCGCACGAGTCGGTTGGGCGTCATGGCGGCCGGAGCCTGGAAGAAGGCAGTGCCGCTCTGGCGGTCGACGAGTAGAAGCTTAGGGGCGTCCGCGATCTCGAACTGCTTATGGCCGGAGAGGTCGACCCCGATCAGAGACCATTCGATCTGACCCCGACTGCGATTGGCGTACTGAACGAGGAAGCCGCGCCCGGGGACGTACTGGACGTCTTCCATTTCGGAGAAAGAGGAGATCCAGCGGTCGAGCGCGGCCGTATGCCCCTGAGTCCTCGGCGGCGGTGACTTGGGCGGGCGAAAGCGCATGGCATGAAGTGGCGTCTTCCGTAAAGCCGTGCCCAAGCGCGAAAACTCGTACAGCGTGTCCGAGAGGGAGAAGACCGCTGCGGTGCGGTTCGGTGCGAGCGTGACTGCCGCCCATGCGAAAGAATTGAGCGGGAAGCGTAGCTTCGGGCTAACGGGCGGAACCGGAAAGAAGCTTCGCAAAATCGCCCCCGTGCGGCTATCTACGACGTGGAGCAAGTCGTCAGGCTTGCGGCCGACCACACGCCCGGCCATAAGGAGCGTCGAGTCCGAGAGCGCATCCCCTCCGTAGACGATCAGGCCGGGCACGTCGACGCTGTGCTCGAGTGAGTCGAGCGGAGTGTTGAACCACTTCAGGTTGCCTGCGAGCTCCGCTACCAGGACCTGTGACGTCCCACCGATCCAGCGTGCAATGGCAGGATTCTGGAATTCACGGGGTCCGTCTCCCTTGTGGCCGAACGTGTCGAGAAGCTTGCCGTCACGCGCGTACAGCCGAACTTGGCGCTCCTTCGGATCCATAACTAGGAGAGTGTCTCTGCCTGCCTGGGCCAATCGAGGCAATACGTTGATTGTGCTGTCGTTTTCCTCCAGCGCAATGCGACTCGCGTCGACGCAGAGCGAGTCGAACGTCATGTTTTCCAGCGGTGTTGCGTCTTTAGCTGCTCGCCCATTGCAGCCCAAACCGGCAGCAGCGCTGAGCATTGCCGTAGCGAAGACGAACAGGAAGAAGCGGTCTGGCACTGGGGTCCTCGGGGGCAAAGATAACCACGCCAAGGAGACGACACGACGAAAGATCACGTTGAAAATGTCACGCGAGCCGCGGCGTGGCTACCCAGGATGTGGTACAAGTTACGCGCGATTTGGCACGAGGTATCAACTCCGTCCCTGGCTGCTTGCGTGCTGTCCCAGCAGACGCAGCGCGGCACCGAGGGAAGCCGCCTTGATTCGGCCGAGTGGAAGTCCGGTGAGGCGCCCCGCCTGCCGGCCGAGGTCGTCTCCGCTGCGGTATCCGTAGCGGCGGGCGAGCCGCTCCCGTGTGAGCGGACCGTGGGACGCGGCGTAGGCGAGCGCGGCAGCGAGTCGGAGGCGGTCAAGGACCGGCTTCGGCCGTGTTTCCGTGTGCACGCGGAAGAGGCGTTGCAGGTCCTTGGCCGATGTCGCTCGCCCGGCCGCGCTGCATCGGCTCGCCCACTCGGCGACGGAGCGAGCGGGCGCGGGGCCGTCGAGGGCGTGTGCAAGGATCGAAGCGACGATCGGGCCCGCCTCGCCCAAGTGGGCGGCGATCGCGCATGCCACCCAGTACTGCCGCTCGAGGATCTCCCGGACGGCATCGCCGAGCCCGGTCATGGAAGTTTCATCCTCGGGTGCCGGGAGGATGCGTGAATACCCGGCGGCGCCGAGCTCCTCCATCAGCGTTGCAGATCCGGGGAGCGTGGCGGTTCGGACGATCACTGCGGGCTGCATGGCGCGTCGGCGCCATCTACGGAAATAGTCGATGTACCGCAGCGGGTCACGATCCAAGTGTGCTACGATGGCGGCGATCCGGCCTCCACGGGTCGCGAACTGAGCGCCCGTTGCCGGCGCATCTCTCCACGTGGTTGCCTCAGGGATGAGGCCGGCCGCAAGGAGATGGGCGGACAGCTCCGCCCTCCACGCGCGGTCGTCGCTGTGGATCCGCACGCACGCCATCGTCACAACGTACCTCTTGAAAACGGTTAGACCAGTCGATTCCGGTCGCCGGAGCGCTCGCGCCACGCATTGTAGCGCGGAAAAATCATCCAAAACTCATCTGAGAATTATTGACCCCGTAACATGTTGTGAGAAAGCGAGTTACAGGACGCCTCCGGCAGCATGTGCGCGGCGGCCGTGATGTGGAAAACTCGCCGGGGTCGGACGCGGGAGCGGTTGCGGGCAACCGCTCCGGGGAGGAGGAGGATGTCGGCCAGGGGTCGGTTCGTGCCGGCCCCCGTGACGCCGCCGATCAGAGCCTGAGCAGCGGCCGCGGCGCTGTCAGGTCGCTGGGTTTGCGCCGGGCGCCTCGCGCGGCGAGAGCGGCGAGCGCTGGGCTGGGTCGGGAGGTTCGGGCGCGGTCGAAGTTGACCACGGATACGGGCACGGTCGTCGCGCGCAGCTTGCAGCGGTTCGTGGTCCGCTGGCGGATCACCATGACGGGCGCGGGTAACCCAGCGGCTCGACGCGCAGCAGGTGGTCGCCCGCGCGACGCCGCGGAAGAGGAAGGCGCCGTTCGCGCCGGTCGGTATCCCGCTCGACGGGCCGGCGGAGTCGTGCCGGCGCCGAGGACGGCAGGGACATCGGCGAGGGGGCAGGTCCGTGCCCGCCTGGGTGATCCGGTCGGTCATGGCGTTGGGAGATGCGGCGGTGTCGGTGCGCTGGGCGCGGACGTGGCCAGGCAGCGCCGCGATGAGAGGAATGCGACTACGGCCGAGATCACGACGGGCGCGGCGCGAATGACCCGCAGGCTATGCGGCGCGCGCGCGACCCGGGAGGATCTAGGGCGGATGTCGCGTGGCAGCCTCTCCCGCCGGGATCGCGTCCCTTCCATCGACGCGAGGCGCGGCCGTTCGCACGCCGTCGCTCGTCCCTATGTCCGCGTGAGCGGGTGACGCCCGGACGGGCTCAGCCGCCCGCGGGCGCCGGCCCCGGCACGATCTTCAGCGGCGGCAGGATCTCCAGCGGCGGCTGTCGTACGCGGTCGGGCAGCCTCGCCCACTGGTCGGCGACGAGGATCGC
Organism: uncultured Gemmatimonadales bacterium; assembly: GCA_963816355.1. Lineage (GTDB taxonomy): Bacteria > Gemmatimonadota > Gemmatimonadetes > Longimicrobiales > RSA9 > CAWFKH01. The sequence continues at coordinate 353,581 of CAWFKH010000001.1, forward strand.
GTGTGCCGCCTCGATCGAAGCTTCGATAATCTCTCTCATGCCGGTGATCAGGGAGCGCGCCTCCCGGATCGCGTCACGCCGATCCGCGGAACCTGCCTCCAGAGCGCTCTGCACGACGGCGAGCGTGTCTGCGAGCGGCGAGATCCGGAGCTCGAAGCCGCGCGCGAGAATCAGCAGACGCTGGCGCTGCGCATCCGAGAGGTGGAGGCTGCGGGCAGAGTCCAGCGTGACCACCTGCGCCGGCACGTTCGGAATCGTGTGGGCCATCGCCCGCCTCAGCTCATCGGGCGAGCGCGCCCGTGTCATGGATCGTTGGACGAGGCGCTCGAGGGCCTGCCGGGCTGGATCCGCTCCGATGGCGAAGCGGCCCTCGAGGATCAGGGCGAAGGGGCGGGAGACGGATCCGGTGAGCGGTCGGCCGAAGTGTGGATTGACGGAGTAGACGAACGATCGATTCCGCCGATCGAAGCCGCGGATGCGCAGGAGCGTTGCGTCGGGTGCATCGCCCGAGCCGCCGATCCCGATCGACCGGTCCAACAGCGAGATGCCGTTCCGGGTGAAGAGGGAGATCCTGAGGCGACGATCGAGCGCGATGCGCCAGGGAGTGAGCGTGAGACGCAGGTCGAGTCCGGCGCTCCAGCGAGATCTGCAGGAGTTGCGGCGCGCGAGAGTGCCAATCTGTTGGAGGAGGCATCGTCGGACCGAAGAAGGAGCGGTCGAAAGCAAGGATCGCATCTCGTGCGCGAGTTGCGAGTCCGTCGCGGGGTTGAAGACGAAGGCAGGATCGTTGTCCACTCCGTCGCCGTTGGCGTCGCCGTCCACGACCGGTGAGAAGGGTGCTCCTGAAGCCGCCTGGGCGAGGATTCCCACGGTCACGCCGCCCGGCAGCCGGCCAGAGACCCGGAGCTGCAGCTGATGCCGCCGTTCGAGATCGCTCGTTCCCCGGTCGGCGAGTGTCGCACGTCCGGCGAAGGCGGCGCTGCCGCCGGGCGCGGACAGCGTCCCTGCCTGGTCCACGGCACGCTCATAGGTGTAGGAGGCGCTTGCAAAGAAGGGCTGAAAATCGAACGTGGCCGTCGCAGTGAGCTGAGCGACGGACGACGTTCCGTCCGAGCGCAGCTCGCGTACGATCCCCGTTCCCGGGAGCGAACGCGAAGCCGTGAGCGCCACGCCACCCGAAGCCGAGTCGATGGCGCTGGCCGGGACGAAGACCGGTCGACCCGCCTCCGCCTCCAGCTCGAATTCGGGCGTGGAGCGCAGATTCGCGTCCGACGCCAGTGGCAGATGAGTTCCATGGAGGAAGGTCGCGTCCAGCCATGCTCCACCATGAGTGCCCAACAGGGCGGCCGGAGCCGGCGGCGCGATCGTGATCGCCACGCGCCAGTTGCGCGGGGGCGTGAAGCCCGGTGAAACGACGTTGACATCGGCGAGCCGGCTGGTGAGAGAACCGGCGTCCCCCGGGCAGGCGTCCGGTGCTGACGCCGGGTCATGCACGTAAAGGTCCCACGTCGGCACCGGTGCGGCGGGTCCGACGCAGATCAATCGCTCGCCCCCGCCCGCGACCGCGTTCGCGAGCGCCACCGGATCGGGGCTGCCGACGAACTCACCGATGCCGCCGCGGAACGACCACGTTCCGAGCGCCAGCCGCCCACCCACTCTCGGGCTGAGATTCCAGCGACTGCCGGATCTGCCCGCCGTGGCCGTGGACGGGAGCGCCGGCGGCAGGTCGGCGGGGCTCCAGCGGCTACGTTCCGCTCGTACACCGTAGGTGACCGCAGCCGCTTGCCCGCTCCACGTCTCCCCCAGGAAGATCGCGCCGTACGAGGTGCTTCCCTCACCGCTGGATGCGTCGAATGAACGCGCATACAGGGATGGTCTGCCCGCGGCGACGTCGTCCAGGTTCGCGAACGAGAAGGCGCCCAGCGGGTTCGCGGCCGATGAGGATCGGGCGTGGCCGAAATCCGCCTCCGCACCGGCGACGATCTCGTGGCGCGTGGAGATCGCGACCTTCAGCAGGTCCGACAGCTCCACGAGCGAGGTCGAGGCGCGCGACTCGAAGCCGCCGGCGCCGAACCGGACCGCGATGCTCCGCCCGAGCCCGGGATCGGCGACGAGGACGTCGCCAGTGACTCCCGGCTCTTCCGGCAATGTCCTATCCGAGCTCCACGTCGCGAAGGCTCGAGCCTCGTTGCGGGTTCGGGAGAAACGCGACATCACCGACGCAAACACGCCCGCTCCTCGCTGGACCACGTCCAGCGCACTCGTCCGGCTGGCGGTCGGCCCCAGCCCGAGGCCGCCCAGGCGCACGTCGCGGCCGTCGAGCCGCAACGTCAGGGAGTGGTGTCGCGCGAAGTCGTAGTCGAGGCGAAGGAGGCCCGATGCCGCGTCGGAGCGGCTGTCGTCGACGCCCACGTGGGTCGGCGACGCACCGAAGTCCTGCAGGAGACCGAGCAGGCGGGCAGCGGCTGTCGGCGGCAGCCCGGCTGCCGACTGTGCCGCCGGCGGCGCGGTCTCGAGCGAGAAGGCGGGCGAGCTGCGCCGCGATAGGCTCGAGGCCGCATACCAGAACAGGCGCCCCCGCACCAGAGCGCCTCCGGCGCCGGCGGTGAGATAACCGAACGTTGATTCCGGACGCTGCGCGGCCGTAGCTGACTGCAGCCAGGGCGCGGTCATGCGGGCTCGAACCGCCGCGCCGAACAGGTCCGTTCCGGAGAGCGTGTGGGCCTCGACCTGACCGCCGGAAAAAGCCCCGCGCGATACGTCGAACGTGTTGCTCACGACCGTCACGCTCGCCAGCGCTTCGGGTGGCAACGAGGTCGCTCCGTACACCGACCCGTCGAGCGCGAAACGGTTCTGAGACGGGTCCTGCGCCAGAAAGGATGGCCCCGCTCCCGTGAGTTGAACGCCGCTTTGAAGTGCTGAAAGCGCCGTGAGATCACCGGCCTCGATCGGATCGGATTCGGCGAACCAGGAGAGGCGCGTCTCCTCGCGACCGCCGGGCGTCCGCCGCATCGGCTCCTCGCGGTTCTGCCGCCTCGTCTCCACGACCACGCCCGAGATCTCGATCGCGCGCGGCTGCAACAGGATGTCGGAGACGCTGTGCACGCCCCCGGCGAGCCGCACGCTCCGGGTGAGGTAGCCGATGCGCTCGACGCGCACGACCCACGGCCCACCGCCTGCCAGCGTGGCGACGTACCTCCCGTCCGCATCCGTGATCGCGTGAGAGACGGCGGCCGCCGCAGCGGCGGTATCAGGAGAGGTGAACAGGACGTATGCGCCGGCTACGCCCTCGCCCGACTCGCGATCCAGCACGCGGCCCGAAACCGGCGGCGACTGCAGCGCGGTCTGGGGGCGGGCGGAAGCAGGTACGGTGGGGAGCAGGACGAGGGCGAGGGGGAGCGCGAGGTCGAACCAGGGCGCCACGCCACGCGCGCCTCGACGCGGTCCGTGCCTGGCGTGCGGGACCATTTGCATCAGCGCGCCGGCGGCTTCCCTTCACCGGCGTAGAAGTAGACGAGCTCCCGCACCGTGCCGTGTGCGACGCGGATGACGTGACGCGTACCTGCGGAGTCCGCCGGGAAGAGGGCCGCGTTGCGGCCGTCCCGGCCGTCCACCGCGAGAATGGTGTCACCCACGACGAGCCCCACGCGTGCCGCCGGGGAATCCGCCTTCACGCCGGTAATGTACGGGTAGGTGTACTCGTTGTGCGGCCCGGGGTTCATGGTAAGCGTAAATCCATAGCCAGGACCGCTTACCAGCGGCGAAAGGTGGCGCGGGACGACCACACGAGGAGGTGCATGTTCGCCGGCCGGGGATCCGGCCTGCGCTGTTGCTGGGCCCGTAAACAAAAAGGTGAGCGCCGCCGTCATCGCGACCGTCAAGCGAAGAGGCATTGCGAGCACACCTGAATGTCCATCCAGCGAAGCCATGTCGCCCTCTCGAACGCCTCGAAAGCCTTGAACGTTTCGCACCGTCATAGACGATGGAGGTGCGAACGACGATAAATTACAGATCATGGCGCCTCGCCCGAGAAACAACATCATCTTGGTGGAACCTGCGCCGCCCCCGCTATTCACTACTATCCGTTACAGACAATCTGCAGCATTGTCACAGTTCCATCAGCGTTACAGCGATACGTCGGAGTTCCACTTTCTGCTCCTCGGTCTACGCATACGCCATCTGCAAATCCCTGCGCGTATGCATCCTGTTCCGCGGTGCACGTTGCAAGTGCTTCAGCGACCGGGGGGCGAATGAACAACCCGCCCCCGAGTGCGACAGAGGCAAGCGCGGACAGACGCAGCATCGAACGGTGTAGCATAGGGCCTCCTTGAGGCTAAAGGTAACGGGGGACTGTGGCACTTGGCGATTGGGGGCGGCGCTTGCTGGTTCCCTGCGCAGGGCCGAACGCCGCTACACAAATAGATCACGTGACCAGGGGTGTGACTACACAGGGAACGGCACATCCTACGTCGGAATTGGCGCAGTCCACGGCGTTGTCCATCCCGGCGGCCGCACCGCCACGTCGCCCGTCCCCGCAATAGGGCCGAGAGGAAATCTTGCGAGGCTTGCCCGCGGCGAGATCGGCCAGGCTCGCGAACGAATAGGTGCCGAATGGGTTGCCGAACGAGGACGATCGCGCGTGGCCGAGGTCCAGCTCCGCACCGGCCCGAGCTCGTGGCGGGCGGAAACCGCGACCTTCAGCAAGTCCGACATCTCGGCGAGGGGGGTCGACGCGCGGGAGCTTGCCGCGCCAGCGCCGAGGCGGACGGGGACGATGCGGCCGCCGCCGGGACTCCCGGCGACGAGGACATCGCCCGCGACTCCAAACCGTTCCGGCAATGTGCGATTGGAGCTCCACGCCGCGTACGCACGGATCTCGTTCCCGGCCCGGGAGAAGCGTGACATCACCGATGCGAACGCGCCGGCTTCCCGCTGGACCACGTCGAAGGCGCTTGCCCCCGTCGGCAGCGGCCCTAGGTTGCCCAGGCGCAGGTCCCGGCTCGGGCGCGCAGCCACGAGGAATCGCCGCCGTCTCGCGCATTGCCGATCCTGACGCGGAAAACTCACTCGACTCTCATCTGACGCTTATCGGTCGCCGCAACGCGTTGTGAGGCAACGCATTACGAGGTCGTTCGGAAACGGCCGCGCCGGTCCTCGGCTTGCGCCGACCCGCTTCCGTTTCCACCTTCTATCGGTGGGCGCGCCGCGCCTCTGCACTCCACGAGATCCCCGGATCCGACCGATGCCCGCGCCGACGCGCCTCCGCGCCCAACGCCCGTCCTCCACTCGAGCTGCCCCGCCCTGCCCGCCCGCCGTCCTTCGCGGCACGGCGCCGTGAGGATGGATCGCGCCCGCGCGAAAGCCGCGGGAGGCGACGCGTGAACCGCCGCCTCCTCGTCGCCGGCGCGCTCACCGCTCTCGTCCTCGCCGCGGCCGTGCGGCCGCTGCCGCCGCTCGTCGACGCCGCCACCGGCGCCGCCGCCAGCGGCGTGACGCTCGGCCTGCCGCTCGGCTACCTGCTGAGCGCGCCGTTCTCCAACGTGCTCGACGCGCTGGCGCTGCTCTCCGTGGGGCAGCACATCGCGGTGATCGCGACGCTCTTCGCCGTCTTCGTGCTGTGGCGCGTCGCGCGCGCGCTCGACCGCGCGCGGGTCCGGGCGCGGCGGGCGCCGGCGCCGCCGGAGCGCGCTCCGGCCGCTTTCGCGTCGCCGGCCGCGGCCCCCGCGGTCCGGTCCTCCGCCCCGCCCGCGCACTCCGGCGCGGCCACCGCCGCCGCCGGCCTCGCGTCCGCCGCGCCGCCGTCGCCCGCCGCGCCGCCGTCGCCCGCCGATCCGCCGCGCGCATCCGGCCGCGGCCGCGCGGCGCTCTACGCCGGCGTGCGGGAGACGGCGGCGCTGCTCTCCTTCCTGATCGCGCTCTTCCTGCTCTACGTGGCGGCGACGCTGCTGCCGCGGCCGGTGCCGCGGCTGGAGGCGCGCGACGCGCAGGAGGTGCGCGTCGACTTCCACAGCCACACGGCCTTCTCGCACGACGGCTGGCGGCCGCCCGCGTGGAACCGCGCCTGGCACGTGGGCGCCGGCTTCGACGCCGGCTACGTATCGGACCACGGCACGTGGGCGGGGTGGGAGGCGGAGGCGGTGGGGAACCCGGCGCGCGCGGGCGACGGCTTCGTCGCGCTGCCGGGGATCGAGCTGATCTTCGCGAACCGCCACGCGATCGCGCTGGGCGCGGCCGGAGCGATACCGGCGCGCGAAGGTGGAGGGCGGACCTGGACGCGGATTCCCTCGCCGCGCTCGTGAAAGCCGCGCGGCCGGCGAACGGCGCGCCGGCGCCGAAGCCGACGCTGGTGCTGACGATCCCGGGGGGCCTCGAGCCGTTCCCGACGGCGACGGCCGCGGCGCCGATCGGCTTCTCCGCGATCGAGATCGCCGACGCCGCGCCGCGCGGGATCGGGCAGGAGCTGCGCGATCGGGGCCATATCGTGGCGCTCGCGGACAGCCTCGACCTGGCGCTCGTCGCGTCGTCGAACAACCACGGCTGGGGACAGGCGGCCGCCGCGTGGACGCTGGTGCGCGTGCCTGGCTGGCGCGCGCTGCCGCCGGACAGCCTCGGGCGCCGCATCGAGGCGCGCATCCACGAGGAGGGCCGCCGCGCGACGCGCGTGATCGAGCGGCCGCTCGTGCCGACGCACGGCTCCGCGGCGGCGCTGGCGCTCACCGTGCCAGTCGCCGCCTGGCGTACGCTCGCCGCCGACTCCGCCGCCGAGCGCGTCGCATGGATCCTGTGGATATGGGTGGGGTTCCTGCTCACGGAGCGCGTCTCCCGCGGCGCGCACCGCGGCGCGCGCTACGCGGCGTGAGGCGGCGTCGGAGCGGGGTGCGGCGGCAGAGCCCTCACAGCGCCATGCGGTTCATGAAGGCGCGCTCGTCGGCGGTCACCGAGTCGATGCCGAAGACGTCGATCTTGCGCAGCACCCGCTCGAACTCCTGGCGGTTCAGCTCGTGCAGCCGGCTGAGGTCCATCGAGCGCCACCGCTTCTCCTCGCGTTGCAGGCGGCCGGACACGCGCTCGAGCGGGGTCGCGGCAGGGCGCCGCTTGCCGCGCCCCTCGCGCCGCTCCCGCCATTTGAGGAAGACGAAGCCGGTCGCGAAGCCGCCGAGGTGCGCGAAGTGCGCCACGCCGGCCTCCGCGCCGGTGACGCCGCTGAAGAGGGAGAGGGCGACCATGATCCCGACGAGCCACTTCGCCTTGATCGGCAGGATCGCCCAGATGTAGATCGGCGCGTCCGGCCAGTACATCGCGAAGCCGAGCATGACGCCGAAGACGGCGGCGGAGGCGCCGACGACGGCGGCGCCCGGCGCGAAGAGGAAGCTGCCGGCCGCGCCGCCGAGGCCGCTCAGCATGTAGAGCCAGAGGAAATCGCGGCCGCCCAGACGCGCCTCGACCTGCGGTCCGAAGAAGTAGAGCGCGATCATGTTGAAGAGGATGTGCAGCAGGCCGGCGTGCAGGAACATGTAGGTGACGACCGTCCACGGCCGCTGCGCGACGAGCGCCGGGACCAGCATCATCGCGCGATACAGGTCCGGCGACAGGTACGTCACCAGGTACATCGCCGCGTTCGCGACGATCAGCCTCATCACCCACGGCGTCATCTGCGCCACTCCCCATGCGCCCTGGTCCGTTCCGCCTCGCGGGCGGCGAGTTCGCAATGTCCCACGCCGCCGCCGCCGCGGCAAGCGCCGCGCCGCGCCCCGGCGAAATCGCGGCTTCGCCGCCGCGCGGGGCAACGATGCCGCGCGGCGCGGGATCACACGGAAGGTACGCCCGCGTCGGAGCCGGCGCGGCGTCGACTCCAGCCCCGCGGAGCGATGACCCGACGCAATTCGCCGCAGAAGCCGCAGCGCGCCTCCGTCCGCGCCGCGCTCCTCCTGATCCTGGTCCTTCCCCTGGGTGCCTGTGCCGACGGCGGTGCGGGAGCGGGCGGCGGGACGGCGGCCGCCGCCACCACGGACACGGTCGACGGTGTGCCGCGCATCGGCTACGCCGCCGAGGGCGCGCCGCCGATCGCCTGGAGCGCCGACACGATCCGCGTGATCGGCGACGAGCCGGAGGAGCAGTTCGACGGCGTCGGATCCAGCGGCCTCGCGGGGGACGCCGCCGGCGACCTGTTCCTGCTCGACGGGCTCGGCGGCCGCGTGCTGAAGTTCGGCCCGGACGGCCGCTTCGTGCGGGCGTTCGGCCGCAAGGGGAACGGTCCGGGCGAGCTCGGCTCGTCGGTGGCGCTGGGGCTCGGGCCCGGCGATTCGCTGTGGGTGGACGACCTCGGCAACATGCGCATCGACGTCCTGCCGCAGGGCGACGGCGACGCGCGCGACATCGCGCTCGACCTCTCGCGCGGCATGCCCTCGAGCTTCGCGGTCGGGCGCGACGGCTACGTGATGGCGATGCGTCCGCTCCCCGGCGGATTCCGCGTGGGTCCCAGCGAGCCGGACACGGCCGCGGCGCAGGCACCGCGGCCCGCCGACGCGCCGACGATCCCGATCGTGCGCATGGACGCGAGGGGCGCCGCCGTCGCCACCCTCTGGCGCGCGCCGGTCCCCAAGGAGATCGAGACGCGCAGCGACAACGGCGGCGGCGCCACGTTCGCGATGCGCACGCCCCGAGCGTTCGAGCCGCAGCTTCGGTGGGGGGCGCTGCCGGACGGCGGCATCGTCGTCGTGGACGGAGCGGAGTACCTGCTGCACGTGATCGACGCGGACGGAACGGAGCGGCTGCGCATTCGCCGCGACCCGCCGCCGCGCGCGACCACGGATGCCGACCGTGAGGCGGAGCGCGACCGCATCCGCTCCGCCCGCGCCTTGCGGGGCGGCCCACGCATCACCGTGGCGGTGACCAACGGCGGAGCGCCGAGCGTCGGCGCCTCCTCCGGCGGCGGACCGATCGCGCCCGACGTGAAGGCGCTCGCGGAGCGGCTGGCGCGCGGCGTCACCTTCGCGGACGTGATCCCGCGCGTGGTGGGGCTGCGCGTCGACCGCCGGGGCCGCATATGGGTGGGCGTGTCGGAGGAGCACGCGAACACCGTCGACCGCATCGACATCTATGAGCCGGATGGGCGGCTCGCCGGCGAGCTCCGCGGCCTCGCCCTGCCGGACGCCTTCACCGGCGACGACGCAGCCGCTTTCCTCACGCTCGACGAGGACGATGTCCAGCACGTCACGCTGCTCCGCCTTCGCGTGGGGTGAGCCGCTTCCCGAACCGACAGGACCGACCATGGAGCGCCTCCAATCGAAACGCCCGGGCCGCACCGGCCGAGCCGCCTCCCTCCGCGTTCGCGGGCCGCTCGCGCTCCTCCTCGCCGCCTCGCTCGCCGCGTGCGGCGGCGAGGCCCCGGCGGGAGCCGGCGGCTCGGCCGCCGCGGCCACCCGGGACACGGTCGACGGCGTGCCGCGCGTCGGCTACGCGGCGGACGGCGCGCCGCGCCTCGCGTGGAGCGCCGACACCGTCGCCGTGCTGGGCGACGCGTTCGGCGATTCGGAGCAGCAGTTCGACCGCGTCACGCCCGGCGGCGTGGCCGGCGACGCGGCGGGCGATGTGTTCATCCTCGACGGCTCCGGCGCGCGCGTCCTCGAGTTCACGGCGGAGGGTCGCTTCGCTCGTACCTTCGCCCGCAAGGGCCGCGGCCCCGGCGAGCTCGATTCGCCGACCGCGCTCGCGGTGGGCGCGGGCGACTCGCTGTGGATCCTGGACCCCGGCAACACGCGCGTAACCGTGCTGCCGCAGGGCGACGGCGAGGCGCGCGACGTCGCACTGGATCTGTCGCACAGCTTCCCCGGCATGGAGTTCGCGCTCGTGCCCGGCGGCTTCGTCCAGACGGTCCGCCCCTTCTCCTTCCCGGGCATGACGGCCGGGCGGCGCCCCGGTGCCAGGATGGGCGGCGACAGCGCCGGCGCGGAGCCGGCCGCGCCCGGCATCCCGGTGCGGCGGTTCGACGCGAGCGGCACGGTCGTCGCAACGTTGTGGCGCGCTCCGGAGCCGAAGCGCGACCAGGTCACCACGCAGGTCGGCACGCACACCCTGACGATGAGCGCGCCGCGCGGCTTCGAGCCGCAGCTCCAGTGGGCGCCGCTGCCGGACGGCGGCATCGTCGTCTCCGACACCGCGGCGTACCTCCTCCACGTGGTCGATTCGGGCGGCCACGAGGTGCTTCGCATCCGCCGCGATCCGCCGCCCCGCGCCACGACCGACGCCGACCGCGACGCCGCCCGCCAGCGCACGATCGCCAGGGCGCGCGGCGCGCGATGGTCCGTCACCATGGCGGTGGGTGGCGCGAGCGGCGTTTCCTCGGCCCCGGGCCCGTCCGCGCTCGCCGAGCAGCAGGCGCGCGCGATGACGTTCGCGGCCGTGATCCCGCGCATCGCCGGCGTGCGCGTCGACCGCCGCGGCCGCATCTGGGTCGGCGTCTCCGAGGAGCACCCCGACAGCGCCGACCGTATCGACATCTACGACCGCGGCGGCTCCCTGCTCGGCGAGCTGCGCGGCGTGCCGCTGCCGGACGCGTTCACCGGCGACGACGTCGCCGCCGTCCTCTCGCGCGACGAGGACGACGTCCAGCACGTCACGCTCCTGCGGCTGCGCGAAGGAGCCTGACGCCGGCCACGCGCCCGGCGGCCGCCCGCGCCACTCCCGGCGGGGCGCCGCGCGCGGCGTGCCCGCCCGTTTGACGCCTCGCGCGACGCGCCGTTAGCTTCGCGATGACCGCCAGGGGTATCCGGCGGCCTCCGCACCCGAAGCCGGGACGGGGCCGCCGCCGATTGAGAAAGTCCCTTGGAACCTGATCCGGTTGAGACCGGCGGAGGGAGGCGGTCCGGATGCGCGGCTGGCGGCCCGGCCGCCCCGCGCGAACGGCGCCGCTCCCGGCCGGGACGGCGTCCGTCGCTTCCCCGCCCCCCTCCGCCGGCCGCTCCTCGTCCACGTGAAGGAGTCCGCCATGCGAGAGTCCGACCCGCGTTCGCAGAACGGCCGCGCCAAGCTCCCCCTCCACGCGACCTCGCCCGCCCCGAGCGGTGACTACGGCGACGCCTTTCCGCGCTCGACGCGCGTCTACGTGGAGGGCGGCGACGGCGTGCGCGTCCCGATGCGGCAGATCGAGCTCTCCGGCGGTGAGCCGCCGCTGCGCGTCTACGACACCGGCGGCCCGCGCGGCGGCGACGTGCGCGCGGGGCTGCCGCCGCTGCGTCGCCCGTGGATCGAGGCGCGCGGCGACGTCGCCATCGTCCCGGGCGCCGTGCAGGCGGGCGCGCCCGGCGAGTCGCGGCGCGGCGCGGCGCGGGCGGAGTCGGGCGAGACGGCGGCGCGGGCGAGGTCGCATGCGGGCAACGGGCGCAACGGGACGGCGGTCGTGCCGGAGTCGCTGCTGCGGCCGGTGCTGCGCGCGACCGGCGGCCCGGTGACGCAGCTGCACTACGCGCGGCGCGGCGAGGTGACGCCCGAGATGGAGTTCGTGGCGATCCGGGAGGGGCTGGAGCCGGAGCTCGTGCGCGCGGAGGTGGCGCGCGGCCGCGCGATCATCCCCGCGAACGTGAACCACCCCGAGCTCGAGCCGATGGCCATCGGGCGCAACTTCAAGGTCAAGATCAACGCGAACATCGGGAACAGCGCGGTGACCTCGTCGATCGAAGAGGAGGTCGAGAAGCTGCGCTGGGCGACGCTGTGGGGCGCGGACACGGTGATGGACCTGTCGACGGGCAAGAACATCCACGAGACGCGGCAGTGGATCCTGCGCAACTCGCCGGTCCCGATCGGCACCGTGCCCATCTATCAGGCGCTCGAGAAGGTGGGCGGCGTGCCCGAGGAGCTGACGTGGGAGGTGTACCGCGACACGCTGATCGAGCAGGCGGAGCAGGGCGTCGACTACTTCACCGTCCACGCCGGCGTGCTGCTGCGCTACATCCCGCTCACCGCCGAGCGCGTGACCGGCATCGTCAGCCGCGGCGGCTCGATCCTGGCCAAATGGTGCCTCGCCCACCACCAGGAGAACTTCACCTACACGCGCTTCCGCGAGATCTGCGAGATCATGGCGGCTTACGACGTCGCGTTCTCATTGGGCGACGGGCTGCGCCCCGGCTCCATCGCGGACGCCAACGACGCGGCGCAGTTCGCCGAGCTGAAGACGCAGGGCGAGCTCACGGAGATCGCCTGGGAGCACGGCGTGCAGGTGATGTGCGAGGGGCCGGGCCACGTGCCCATGCACAGGATCCGCGAGAACATGGACAAGCAGCTCGAGTGGTGCCACGAGGCCCCCTTCTATACGCTCGGCCCGCTCACCACCGACATCGCGCCCGGATACGACCACATCACCAGCGCCATCGGCGCCGCCCAGATCGGCTGGTACGGCACCGCCATGCTCTGCTACGTCACGCCGAAGGAGCACCTGGGACTGCCCGACCGCGACGACGTCAAGCAGGGCGTCGTCGCCTACCGCATCGCCGCCCACGCCGCCGACCTCGCCAAGGGCCACCCGCGCGCCCAGGAGTGGGACGACGCGCTCAGCAAGGCCCGCTTCGAGTTCCGCTGGGAGGACCAGTTCAACCTCGCCCTCGACCCCGTCACCGCGCGGGAGTACCACGACGAGACGCTGCCGGCGGAGGGCGCGAAGGTGGCCCACTTCTGCTCCATGTGCGGCCCGAAGTTCTGCTCCATGCGGATTTCGGCGGACATCCGCGATGAGGCGAGGGCCGGAATGGCGCGGAAGGCCGCGGAATTCCGGGAGTCGGGCGGCGAGATCTACGTGCGGGGAATTCCGGATTCCTGATTGAGGCTCTATTGCCACCGTCCTCAGGCACGAGGATCAGCGGGGCAGCCCCTTGCGATAACGGCAACGTTTCGGCAACCTTATCGGAAGCAGGGCCCGCCGCTTTCGGCAAACTAACGGCACCCATAACGGCCGCCTCAAATGTCCGATGTCAGCAGTACCCCGGAGAACCCCTTCGAGCCACGGCTGACAAGTCACCAGGTCGCGGAACTCCTCCGGCTGCTCGGGGAGATTGACGAATTCAAGGGCTACTGGCGTAAGCTGCGGGAACTGCGGGCCGTACGGCTGGCAGAGCTAAGGCAGGTCACGACGATCGAGTCCGCCGGCAGTTCGACCCGCATCGAAGGCGCGGAACTCTCAGACGCCGAAGTCGCGCAGGTCCTGGATGGGCTCTCAGTGGACAGCTTTCGCGCCCGAGACGAGGCGGAGGTCCGCGGCTATGGCGAGCTCCTCCAACTCATCCTCGACCACCACGACGAGTTGCCCCTTGAGGAGAGGTTCATACTGCAACTCCACGGCGTCCTGCTGAAGCACAGCGAACGTGACGCTTGGCACCGCGGGAAGTACAAGAAGAACGAGAACCATGTCGAGGCCCACCATCCGGACGGTCGCCGGGAGATCGTATTCCGGACGGCCAGCCCGTTCGACACTCCGCGCCTGATGGCGGAGCTGGTCGAGCGATCGCGGATCGCGCTGGATAGCCGGACGGCGCACCCCTTGATCGTAATCGGGCGCTTCATCGTTGACTTCCTCGCTATCCATCCCTTCCAGGACGGAAACGGCCGTCTGTCTCGCGCGCTGACCACGCTGCTCCTGTTGCGCGCGGGATACGATTACGTGCCGTACGCTTCCCTGGAACGGATAGTCGAAGAGAACAAGGCAAGTTACTACGCGGCTCTCCGTGCTGCGCAGCTCGAGATGAGAAAGGATTCGACGGGATTCGGAGACTGGCTCATGTTCTTTCTCCGTGCCCTCCATGTGCAGCAGCAGAACCTGGCCGCGAAGCTCGAGGTCGAGCGGTCGATGCAACAGCTCTCTGCGACGCAAACGGCCATCCTCGCAGAAATCGATCGGCTTGGGCGCGTCACCTCAACCATCCTCGCGGAGCGTCTCGATCTGCCCCCACGCACTATGCGGTATCACCTTCAGACGCTCATCCGCCAGGGTCTCGTGGAGCCGCAGGGAGAGAAGCGGGGCCGAACGTACCGGCGCGCTTCAGGCGAACCTCCTGCACATCCCGTTCATGGCCCAGACGCGCCAACGGCCGCCATCCTCGCAGCCATACTGGAAGCAGGAGGGACCATCCGCGCGGGCGACCTGAAACGGTTGGTGAAGAAACACGGCTATGACCCCCGCGTGGTTGGCACGTTGCACGGCAAACGGCTGGCGCACCTACGTCGCAAGCGTGGAACAGGTGAGAGCGTCCTCACCGCGCGGGGTCGCGAGGTCGCCGAGCAGTACCTGTTCGCGCGTCGGCTGGCGCGGGTCGATCAAGGCGCAGAGTAGATGCGCCGCACGACAGCGCGCCGCAGCAACACTCGATCGAGGTCGTCGCACAGGACGAACCGAGTTGTGTCGCATAGGCTTCTGCTCCATGTGCGGGCCTCGTGACGGCGTGTCGATTTCGGCCGGTCTCGTTCGTCGCAGGGGTGAGACCGCGATCCGCGCGGGGACCGACCCGACCTCAATCCGGGAGAGGACATGCGTTTCATCGTGATGGTCATGGCGACGAAGGCAATGGAGGCGGCGCCTCCGCCGAAGCCGGAGGACTTCGTTGCGATGCAACAGTACAACGAGGCGGCCATCCGGGCCGGAGTCCTCCTCGCCGCGGAGGGGCTGACGCCGACGTCGAACGGTGCGCGCGTGAAGTTCAGCGGTGACGAACGCGTCGTCGTCGACGGCCCGTTCACCGAGACCAAGGAGTTCGTCGCGGGCTTCTCGATCATCCGGGTGGACTCGCTGCAGGAGGCGATCGAGTGGGTGCAGCGTGCGCCGTTCAACGCCGCGAACGGTGAGGTGGTGGTCGAGATCCGCAGGATGATGGACGTCGAGGACTTCCCCGAGGGGTTCGAGCCGAACGAGGAGATCGCGAAGGTGAAGTTCTAGCTCACCCGGGTGCTCGTCGTTGCGCGGCCGGCCGCCCCGCACCATCCTTGCCTTCCCAGCGGTTCATGCTTCGTTCCGGAGGATGACATGTCCAGTTCGGCGACCCAGACGACGATGCTGCCCGGCTCCAGGGAACGGCTCCTGGCGGAGTACGAGCGCGAGCACGTCACGACCATGCGCGTGCTGCGCGCCTACCCGCCCGACCAGCTCGATCTGCGGCCGCACGCGAAGTGCAAGACGGCGCGTGAGCTCGCCTGGGTCTTCGTCGGAGAGCGGGCGTTCGCGACGATGGTCATCGACGGGCTGTTCGGAGCGGCGGCGCCGATGGAGCCGCCCCCGCCGCCCGCGTCGTGGGACGCGCTCCTCGAGCAGGTCGAGACGGCCTACCAGCGCTTCCACGACAGACTGCGCGCCGAGAGCGAGGCCTGGTTCCTCGACAGCGTGCCGTTCATGGCCGGGCCGGGGAAGCCGATCGAGGTCCAGCGGCTCCAGTTCCTCTGGATCATGCTCTTCGACGAGGTGCACCACCGCGGGCAGTTCTCGGTCTACCTGCGCATGGCGGACGGCAAGGTGCCGTCGATCTACGGCCCGTCCGGCGACGAGCCGTGGACGTAGCGGGTCGCTGAAACCACCGGTGAGGATCGGCTCACCAAGTCCTCACCGGGTACCTGGTTCGTGTCGCGGCCCGGCGGGTTTCCTTGACAGCGGCGACTTGGTGTGGCAAAGTACTTGGCGGTGCGGGCCCGCAGCGCTCAGCTTCGTAGGTCCGACCGAATCTTCCATAGGAGGGCTCATGAGATCCGCTGCCGCCGTCTACGTCACCGCGGTCGTGATCGCCGGTCTCGCCGCGCTGGGCGGTGCCGCCGTCGTCTACGGAGGGTACGACGATTCTCCGGGAGCCCAGTTCATCGGCCTTCTGCTCGTCCTCGGCGCGGTCGCGCTCGGTGCGAGGGCGGGCCGCCGGGGCGTGTAGCGCTCGCACATTCGTGCGTGGGGAGGGCCGCGCTGCGGGACCCGTTCGACTTCTACGGCGCCGAGGAGCGGTTCCTCGCGCAGCACCTCGGGCTCGCGGGACGGGCCGGGCTCGAAGGAGCGGCTGGCTCAGCGCGGCACCGGCAGACCGCTCGGCACGCGCTCGGGGATGAGGCGCGTCAGGTCCCGCGCGGCGGGATCCGTGAGGGCGCGGAGATAGGCGGTGAGCGCATCGACGACTTCGGGCTCGAGCACGACGCCCTCGATGATGGGGTCGCGCGTGGCGAGGATGGCGTCGGCGTCGTCGAGGAGGGTGCCCTGCAGGGGCGGCTCGAGCCGGGACGCGTCGTAGTCGCGCAGCTTTCTGCCGGACTCGCTGTAGTGGTCGACGAATTCGTGCAGGCTCGCGAACTGGCCGGCGTGACCGTAGGGGCCGGTCAGCTCCACGTTCCGCAGCGGCGTGGTGCGGAAAGCGTAACGGTCGGCGGCACGTCCGCTGAGGCGTTCCCGACCGAAGTCGTCGTCGCCCGCCGGTCCGTCACCGGCGCTCGGGCCGAATTGCGGCAGGGCGACGTTGTGGAAGGCGCCGTCGGTGAACGCCGGCCCGTCGTGGCACTCCGAGCATCGGATTTCCATGAAGATGCGGGCGCCCTCGAGCTGTTCCGGGCCCAGCGCGTCGTCATCCCCGGCCAGGAAGCGGTCCCACGGCGAGTCGTCGAACGCGAGCTCCGCGACGATGAAGCCGGCCATCGCATTCGTCGCAAAGGCGAAGTTCATGCGCTCGAACGGTGTGGCGGGATAGGCGGCTTCAAAGAGCCTGCGGTACTCCGGGATGCCGCCGAGCCTGCGCATGATCGCGCGCCAGATGCGCCCGGGCTGGCCATCCGGGATCTTCGCCAGCTCGTCGCCGGACGCGCCGCGCATTTCCGCGCGGGAGAGGACGGGCAGCAGCCCGACCGCCGACAGCGCGCCGAACTCGAACACGCGTTCCATGTCCTCCGTGATCCGCGGACCGACCGAAGCGCGGAAGTGCCCCTTGTCGTCGGGCGCGATCCGCCCATCCCAGAAGAAGGAGCGCATCAGGTAGAGGTTGAAGAGCGGTGGCGCGTTGCGCGCGACGAAGCGCCCGTCCGGATGAACGCGCGCCGGGCCGATTCCGGTGGCCCCCTGGCCAATGGCGAGGCGTCTCGCGTCGCCCGTCGCGTAGCGCGGTGCGTGGCAGGTCATGCACGCAATGTCGCGGTTTCCGCTCAGGATCGGATCGAACATCAGCGCTCGACCGAGCTCGACGAGTGCGCGACGAACCGGCGGCGGTGGGGGCAGCGCTTCGATGCCGCGCCCGGCGGCGAGCGCGCGCACGAGAGAGGCGGCGTCGCTCGTCTCGACGACGCTCGAAGCCCGCTGCGGACCCGCGGGGTCCAGCGGCCGTCGGTCCGCGCAGCCGCCCGCGACGATGGCCAGCGCCACGGCGAGCGCGCGCATGAAGAAGACAGTCAGAGGTCTTGTGGGCATTGTCGCCTCCGGGATAGGCGGGAATCGGCGGAGGCTCGCCGACGACGCGCCTCCGCCGATCACCGGGCTCAGGCCGACGGCGTGCAGACGTTGGTTTCGGGGCTGATCTCGCATTCGCACAGGGGCACGTCCGGGTTGAAATTGTCGAACATGCCGTCCTTGTTGTGCTTCCACACCCAGATGTGCGCGATCCAGCCGTCGTGCGCGTCATTGAACGTCATCGGGGCGCCGATCCCTTCCACGCTCGGTGCGGGGGCGTCCTTGGAAAGGGCCGTGGCGGGGATGAAGTAGTCGAAGGCGACCATCCTCGCGTGGCCGCTCGCCGGGTTGGAATCGTAGACGATCAGTTCCGGCTCGAGGAGGGAGGCGTGGTCGTCCAGGAGCGTCGGGTTCAGCGTGTGATACCCCATGCCGCGCGCCTGGGAGGCGGTGAGCCCTTCGGTACGCTCGTCCGAGCACCCCACGTCCACGGTGTAGCCGTCGGCTTCCGCCGTCGCGCGGTTGTGCCAGCTCGCCGTCCGGCTGCGCAGCGCGGCGAGGGCCTGATCGACGGATGCCGGAGAGATCGATCCCGCCAGGGCGGAAGCGGAAGGGGCGGCGACTTCGGACGGCGTCGGGTCGTCCGCCGTGCATCCCGCGAACGCGAGCAGGGTGCATACGGCGGCCAGATGTCGTGCGTGTGCAGAGGGGGACATGAACGACCTCCGTGCGTGGGAAGGGAAAACTGGAGCGGAGCGGATCGATATTGCTCCACCCGTGGTGTGCGACTACGTTGCAAAGGAGCGGTCAATTATCGATCAGCCCTCGCTCAACGGCGGTTGATTCGGTGGTCGACCCTGCCGGTCCACGATCCGGCATTGCTCCGGCTTCGGCTGGCGCCTCCTCGGATGTCACCTCTGGCATGATCTCCTTCAGAGTCTTCGGCGGTGCATCGCTCGAGAGCGATGGCGAGGCGCTGAGTGGTCCCGCCACGCAGCGGCACCGGTTGGCCCTGCTGGCCCTCCTGTGCGTTTCCCACCCGCGTCCGCTCAGCCGCGACAAGCTGATGGGATACCTCTGGCCGGAGCGCGACGCCCGGTACGCACGAAAGCTGCTGAACCAGGCCGTGCACGTGCTGCGAAAGGTGCTCGGTGACGGCGCGATCCTCTCGGCCGGGGACGAGCTGCTGCTCGGCTCACCGCCCCTGCAGTGCGACGTCCTCGCCTTCGAGGACGCCCTCGCCGCAGGCGATCGGGAGCGGGCCGCCGTCCTCCATTCAGGTCCTCTGCTGGACGGCTTCTTTCTCGGCGAGGCGCCCGAATTCGAGCGCTGGGTCGATCAGGAGCGCGGGCGCCTCCGCAGGGCGTGGCGGAGCGCGCTGGCGGAGCTGGGCAGGGAGAAGCTCGCCGCTGGCGATGCCGCCGGCGCCGGTGAGTGCTGGCGGCGCCTGCTCGTCGACGACCCGTACGACGCCACGGCCACGGCCGGGCTCATGGAGGCGCTGGAGTCCCTCGGCGACCGGGCCGGCGCCATCCGTCAGGGGCGGCTGCACGAGCTGCTCATCCGCGAGGAGTTCGGCGCCGAGCCGGATCCCGAAGTGCGTGCACTGGCCGACCGCATTCGCGCCGGATCGGGCATTCGCGCCGGATCGGGCGACGGCGCCCCGTCCGTTGCAGTGGCGGAAGAGATCGCCGGTGAGGACGTCGGCGGCGAGGACGTCGGTGGCGCAGAGGCGGGCGGTTCTACCGGCGCCGTCGCTTCGGAGCGCTCCCTGTCATGGAGGTGGATGGGGGTGTTGGCCGCAGCGCTGGTCGTGCTGGCGACGATCGCCTGGGGGTCGACGCGGACCTTCTCCGCGAAGCGCGCCGTGATCAGGCGCATCGCCGTTCTTCCTCTGGCGAACCTCACGGGTGACCCCCAGCAGGCCTACTTCGTGGCGGGAATGCACGACGCGCTGATCTCGGAACTGGCCAAGGTCGGCGCGCTGACCGTCTACTCGCGCCAGTCGGTGCTCCGCTACGCGGGCAGCGACCGGCCTCTGCCGGACATCGCGAAGGAGCTGGGCGTCGACGCCGTCGTGGAAGGCGCCGTCTTCAAGAGCGGCGACAGCGTCCGCATCAGCGTACAGCTCGTGCGCGCGCAGCCGGAGCAGCACCTGATCTCCGAGACGTTCACCGGACCGCTGGACCGCGCTTTGACGTTGCAGGGCACGGTAGCACGAGCCGTCGCCGATGCCACGCGGGCGCGCGTAACGCCCGAGGTGCGGGCGCGCCTGGCGAGCGGTCGGTCGGTCGATCCCGGCGCCCAGGACGCCTACCTGTCGGGGCTGTACCACCTGCAGCACGCCACGTACGGCCAGGCCCTGCCGGCCGCCGACCAGGAGGCCGAGATCCGGCGGGCGATCGCGGAGCTGGAGGAAGCCGTGGCGCTGGATTCCACGTGGGCCGCGGCGTATGCCAGGCTCGCGCTCGCCGACCACTGGCTGGCGAACTACCCCGGGGCCGGAGACGAGTACTTCCGGAAATCGAAGGCCGCGGCCCTGCGGGCGCTCGAGCTCGACGACGAGGAGCCGCAAGCCTACGCCTCGCTCGCGTACGTACGGCTCGAGTACGAAAGGGACTGGGCGGGAGCGGAGCGGGCGATCCGGCGGGCGAACGAGCTCGACCCGAACTCGCACCACTGGATCTACGCGATCTACCTGATGTCCGCCGGCCGGCTCGACGAGGCGCTCGCAGAATACCGCAAGGCGGAGGAGCGGGATCCGGCTTCCGACCTGCTGAAGTCCCAGATCGCAGACACCTACGCGTGCGCCGGCCGGTACGACGAGGCGCTGGCGGAGGCGAGAGAGTTGCACGCCCGCGTCAGCGCGCCCGACACCGCCGCCGTGGTCGGAAGCACGCGCTGGCTGCTGCGCTTCATGGCCGTGCAATACTCCTTCGCGGGGGCCCACGACGAGGCGATCGACGCTGGCGAACGACTGCTCGCCCTCACCGATACCGCCACCGCCGCGCCCTGGCTGGCCTTCGCCCTGGCGAAGGCCGGGCGGCGCGACGAAGCGCGATCGCTGATCGCGCGTCTGGACCCGAGCTGGGCTCGAGGGTTCGGCGACGGCCAGACCTACGTCTACGCCGCGCTCGGCGACACGGATCGCGCCGTCGACGCCGCCACGCGGGTGATCCGCTTCATCGGCCGAGAAGTGGTAGCGCTGCGATGCTGGGATGCGTATCCGCTGGTGCGCGACGACCCCCGAGTCCAGGAGCTGCTGAGGCCGGTCGGCTTTCCGAACTGAGCCGCACGGCGAGCCGTTCGCGCCGCTGAATCGCCGGCGCTGGCAGGGAGGACGACCGGGTGGATGCGAGCACTTGTCCCGCGCGCGCCGCCGTAATAGGCTCGGATGTTCACCCTCCCCCTCCACGCGGGAAAGACCATGGCCGCGATCACCCTCCGCATCAACGGTCGCAACCGCGACCTCGCCGTCCAGCCCGACATGCCCCTGCTCTGGGTACTCCGCGACGCCGCCGGCCTGACCGGCACGAAGTTCGGCTGCGGCATCGGCGCGTGCGGCGCCTGCACGGTTCACCTCGACGGCAAGCCGGTGCGCTCGTGCCGCACCGCGGTGTCCGAGGTCGGAGCGCGGGCGATCACCACGATCGAGGGCCTCTCGGCCGACGTGACGCACGCGGTCCAGAAGGCGTGGATCGCCGAGGAGGTGCCGCAGTGCGGCTACTGCCAGTCGGGGCAGATCATGTCCGCCGCCGCGCTGCTCGCCGCGAACGGGAGGCCGAGCGACGCCGACATCGACAAGGCGATGTCGGGCAACATCTGCCGGTGCGGGACGTACGACCGCATCCGGCGCGCGATCCACCGCGCCGCGCGGGAGGGCTGAGCCATGGCGAAGATCTCGAAGCTCGATCGGCGCGACTTCATCAAGGTGACGGCGCTGGCGGGCGGCGGCCTGGCGCTCGGCGTCTACTTCCCCGGTCTGGCGCGGCGGGACGACGAGCGGACCGGCGCCGCGGCGCCCCTCCAGCCCAACGCGTTCGTGCGCATCGAGGCGGATGGCACGGTGACGATCTGGTCGGCGCGGTCCGACATGGGCCAGGGCGTGCGCACGGCGATGCCGATGATCGTCGCCGAGGAGCTGGACGCCGACTGGAGCACCGTGCGCATCCTGCAGGCGGACGCTCACCCGACGCAGTACGGCCGCATGATGACCGTCGGCAGCTCCAGCGTGCGAGGCCACGCGTGGATGGCGCTGCGTCAGGCGGGCGCCACCGCGCGCGCGATGCTGGTGGCCGCGGCGGCCGCCCGGTGGGGCGTGCCGGCGGGCGCGTGTCGCACCGAGAACGGCCGCGTGTTCCACGACGCGTCGAAGCGGTCGCTTTCCTACGGCGACGTCGCCGACGCGGCATCCGCGCTGCCCGTTCCGGCGGAGCCGCGGCTCAAGGAGGCGAAGGACTTCAAGCTGATCGGCAAGCGGATCCCGCTGGTCGACACGAAGGAGAAGGTGTCGGGCCGCGCCGCCTACGGCATCGACGCGCGCGTCCCCGGCATGCTGTTCGCCACCGTGGTGCATCCGCCGGCGTTCGGCGACTCGGTGCGCTCGTTCGACGACGCGAAGGCGCGCGCGGTGCCCGGCGTGAAGGACGTCGTCCGGATCTCGAGCGGTGTCGCGGTCGTCGCCGAAGACACGTGGGCGGCAATCAAGGGCGCGCGCGCGCTCGCGGTCGAGTGGCAGAGCGGCGGCTTCGCGATGAACAGCGACGACATCTTTCAGAGCCTCGCGCAACTCGCGCAGAAAGCGGGCCTCGAGGCGCGCAATGAAGGCGACGTCGACGCGGCGCTGTCGGCGGCGTCGCGTCGCGTCGCCGCGACCTACCGGGCACCGTACCTCGCCCACGCCACCATGGAGCCGATGAACTGCACGGCGGACGTGCGCGCCGACCGCTGCGAGATCTGGGCGCCGACGCAGAACCCGCAGGGAACGCAGCACACGGCCGCGCAGCTTACCGGCCTGCCGATCGAGAAGGTCACCGTGCACGTGCAGTACCTGGGGTGCGGCTGGGGCCGGCGCTCGCGCACGGATTTCGTCGAGGACGCGGTCGAGACGTCGAAGGCGATCGGCGCGCCGGTGCAGGTGCTATGGACGCGGGAAGAGGACATGCAGCACGACCAGTACCGGCCGGCGGCGCACGTCGAGTTCCAGGGTGCGCTGGACGCGCGCGGCCGGGTGACGGCGCTCCACGCGCGGATCGCCACGCCCCCGATTTCCGGGCGGGGCGATGGCGTGGATCGCGCGGCCGTGGACGCCATCGCGAACACGCCGTACGGGATCGAGAGCCTGCGCGTCGACTACGGCCGGCCCGACATCGCGGTCCCGGTCGGGTACTGGCGCTCCGTCGGTCCGTCGCAGAACGCGTTCTTCATCGAGAGCTTCATCGACGAGCTGGCGGACGCGGCCCATCGCGACCCGCTCGACGTGCGGCTCGAGCTGCTGTCGGACGCGCCGCGGCTGAAGCACGTGCTCGAGGTGGCCGCCGAGCGCTCGGCGTGGCGGACGCCGGCGCCCGCGGGTCGGGCGCGCGGCCTTGCCGTCGCCGAGCTCGACGGCTCCTATGTCGCCGAAGTCGCCGAGGTGTCGCTGGAGGACGGCCGCCCGCGCGTCCACAAGGTCTGGTGCGTGGCCGACTGCGGCCGCGTCATGCACCCGGGCATCGTCGAGGCGCAGCTCATGGGCGCGATCATCGGCGGCCTCACCGCTGCGCTGTACGGCGAGATCACGATCGAGAACGGACGGACCCGGCAGCGGAACTTCAACGACTACCGCATGGTGCGGATGAGGGAGGCGCCGGAGTACGACATCGTCCTCGTCGACAGCGAAGAGGAGCCGGGCGGAGCGGGCGAGCCGGGCGTGCCGCAGATCGCTCCGGCGGTGGCGAACGCGATCTACCGCCTGACGGGCACGCGCGTGCGGACGCTGCCGATCCGCCTGGAGACGCGCGCCACGATCGGAGCGTAGCCGGCCGCGGACGCTATCCAGAGTTCGCCTACCCCGAAAAAGCCAAGGGGCGGCGCCGGAAGGCGCCGCCCCTCTTTCATCGATCGAGCGTGGCTCGGTCAGTCACCGCAGTGCGGAGGTCCGCCGGCGGCGAGCCCGTTGTTGAAGGTGTCCAGCGTCCCGGCCAGCGCGATGACCTGGTCGCGTGTGAAGGACGTGCCGTTGAAGTAGTCCGTGGCATCGCTCAGCGCGTCCGCCACCTCGGCCGTCGTGCTCGCGCCGCTGGCGACGTTCAGCTCCGCCGCGATGTACTGGTGGGCGAGGATCAGGAACTCGTTGCCGTGCCGCGGCGGCGTGTTGAGGATGTCGATCCAGCTGTCACCGCCGAAGAAGGAGGCGTCCGGATCGAACCCGGCGGGCCAGTCCTCCTCGTGGTTCTTCCAGAACCCCTGCGTCAGCGTGCAGCCGACCGTTTCCGTGAAGGAGGTCGTCGCGGACTTCACGACGTAGTCGTTGTCCACGCTCGCGCCTCCGTTCGGATCCTTCCGGAACTCGATGACGAGGTTCGCCGTCGGCAGGCCGATCGTCAGCACCGCGTTCGGATCGCTGTCGCTCCCCTGATCCGAAACGTTGGTGAACGCGGAGAAGGTCGTGCCGCCGTCGGTCGAGATCCGGTACGAATAGCCCTCAGTGGCCTGAAGCGAGCCGATGTCGATCTCGTCGAGCATGGATCCGGCGGGCAGCACGCCGCTGAAGTCCAGCCGCAGCGTGCCGTCGCCGCCGTCGCCGACCTCGTCGCCGTCGGCGGGGAACGTGCACGTGGCGTCCCCCGTCAGGCAGAGGCCGAGCCCCCGCTCCGTCGCGCCCACGGCGAGCGACATCCCCTTCACCGTGATGTGCTCACCCGCGCCGCCCGTCGAGCCGTCGATCGACCCATTGCCGGTGATCGAGAACGTCTCGGTGGTCCCGAGATCCGCCGGATCCGGGCTCGTCGGATACATCGCGGCGAAGTCCCACAGAACCGTCGTCACCGACGCCGGCGTGAGATCCGCCAGTGCCGGCTGCGTCGCAGCCGCCGTCGGGGCGACGGGGTTTCTCTGGGACTCGCTGCAGCCGGCGAGAAGGGCCGCCGCAGCCAGGATACAGCCGCCGACCGCGCCGTGTAGTCGTGATCTCCGCATGCCATGCCTCCATTGAACGGAAAATACCAGGATGTCTTCGGGGTGCGCCGCGAACTACGCTACCCAATGCACGAGCCATTCCAATACCGTCCATCGGCATGATTGCATGCGCAGCGCCCGCATCCAGATCGTCGGTCTCCGGTCAATGTCGCGCGGGCGCATCGGTACGTCGCGCGTGCGCATCGCCTTGATGCGGCGCTGCAACTCCTGGCCCGCCAGGAAGGCGGCGCGGTGGCGTACACACATGCGCGTACCACGGGCCACGCTTCCGAAGGGCGTGCGGCTCCGCTGTTCTGGAAGGACTGGCTCAGAAGGGGCCGATGCGGACGCCGATGAGGGGGAGGGCATCGGCCTGCAAGCGTCGCTGTCCGCCTGCTCCCTGGACCTCGTCGAAGCGGTAGGTGCTGACGATGCCGTGGATTTCCGCGGTGAAGGTCACGGGACCGGCATCCAGTTCGAGGCCCGCGCCGGCTCGGCCGGCCAGCGCCGTGGACGCGCTGAGCTGCGGCCCGGCGGAAGCCGTGGGGCTGAACCGGTAGGTTCGTATGCCGAGGGCGGCGAGGGCGAACGGACGGAGGGGTCCACCTCGCGGCATGAGGGTGAGACCGGCAGTGGCGAGCGCCATGCTGGCGTCGAAGGTGCTCTCCTGGCCGTCGAGGCGGACGGGGAGGGTGGGCGCGTAGTCGAAGGCCACGCGCCCTGAGACGATCGACGCGGCGCTCTGCCAGGTGACGGCCGCGCCGAAGAGTGCGCCTGCCTCGAGTTCGGCGAGCACGGCAGAGGGAGGGCTGCCGGCGGTCTGAGTGGAGATCGGGGCGTCGCCGAGCGCTCGCCCGGGCAGGAAGACGCCTGCCCGGGGCGTGATCGTGAACCCGGGACGACGCATCTGTGCCTGGCCCGGACTGGCGGAGACGAAGCAAGTCAGTACGACCAAAGAGGACGGCCCCAGGCTTCGGGCCAGACTTCTGATCATCAGCGACCTCCGCAACGGGAACGAGGGCAGATCTCGCATCGAGGCGCACCTCCGTGATGAACGAGCCGCGGCAGGAGTTTATGACGGCAGGTCGCGCCGTTCAGCGGCAGCATCCCCCGATCCGTGCTCGCTGTCGGCTGCAGCGCGGCGTCCAGGGGGTCGACTCCTTCGTTGACGGCAAAGCGCCCCCTCGCCGGACCCATCCCGGCGCGGGGCACACTGGACGGCTCCGAGAGCGGTCAACTCCGCCCCTCGCCCGAGCCCGCAGCGGCGCGGGGTCATTGCGACCGCGCCCCGCGCGGTCCGACCTGCCCCGGCCCAGAAATGGCGGCCGGCGGGGCTGAATTGCCGGCGATCACGGACGGCGCGGAGCGGCCGCCGAGCGGGTTCGCCGTGCGGAGCCGGTGAATCCCCGCCTTCAGTGCAGCCGCGCCTTCGTCGAGCGCGGCGCCGGCTCGCACTCCGGCCACGTGGTGGCGCCGCCGCGTCGGCCGAACGGGGAGGGAGGGAGGCTGGCGAGGTCGACGCGATCGAGGGGGATGCGCTCGGGGTCCTCGGAGGCGAGGTAGGCGAGCATCGCGGTGAGCGTCGCGTTGTAGCGCAGATCGTCGAACACGACCTTGTCGTACGTGTCGCGCTCGGTGTGCCAGGTGACGTTGCCGTAGTCCCACGACAGGGCGCCGAGGCCGAAGGCGGGCAGGCCGTGGCAGCCGAAGGAGAAGTCGTCGCTGCCGCCGCCGGCCGGGCGGCCGGCGACGACGGGGGCGCCGTCGTCGATGCGCTGGCGCCACTCGAGGGGAATCTCGGCCAGCCACGCGTTCAGGTGCTCGGGCGCGTGGACGAGGCCGGCGCCGCCGATGCGCACGATGCGGCCGGTGCCGTTGTCCTGGTTGAAGAGCGCCTGGAGCCCGCGCAGCACCTCGGGGTGGTCCTCCGTGAACGCCTTCGAGCCGACCTCGCCTTCCTCCTCGCCGCTCCAGTGGCCGACCAGGATGGTGCGCTTCGGGTGCGGGTAGACCCGCTTCAGGATGCGCATCGCCTCGAGCATCGTGAGCGTGCCGGTGCCGTTGTCGGTGGCACCCGACGAGCCGTCCCACGAGTCGAAGTGCGCCGAAAGCATCACGTACTCGTCGGGCGTCTCCGTGCCCGGTATCGCGGCGACCACGTTGTAGACCGGCTGCTCGCCGAGCAGCTTGCCCTCAAGGTCGAGGCGGATGCGGGGGCGGTCGCCGTTCTCGGTGAGGCGGTAGACGAGGCCGTAGTCCTCGCAGTCAAGCGCGACCGCCGGCGACTTCGTGTTGTACGTCTCGAAGACCTCCATCGCGCCCCAGCCGGTGTTGAGCGTGCCGGCGAAGCTGCCGAAGCCGCCGCCGCCCCGGCCCTGCGGGTCCAGCTCGGCGGCGACCACCTGCTCCGGCGTGCGTCCGCCGCCCATCCGCCACGCCAGCTTCGGACGCGAGGTGAGGATGCCGGCGGCGCCTGCCTCCTCGAGGCGCACGCCGAGGTCGCCGCCGCCGAGGGCCGGATAGTAGCCGGTGCCGCGCAGGCCGGCTCCCGCGCCGTCCTCGCCCGGGCGGGGTCGTACGACGCTCCACGCGCGTTGCGTCTCCACCATCAGCGTGTCCATGCGCGCCTTCGACTCCGGCGTCGCGTTCATCGCCCAGTCGTCCTGCGGCCGGCAGGTGGGCAGCGCCGCGGAGATGAGGACGAGCTTCCCCTTGGCGTTCGGCAGCCAGCGCACGAACTCGGTGCTGTCGTGGAACGCGGGCAGGATGACGGTCCCGAGCGTGACCGGCTTGCCGCCGGTGCCCGGGCTGTAGCCCACCATCTGCCCCTGGAGCGTGCGGTTGCGCGGCGCCACCAGGTCGATGTGCGACGGCCCTCGCACCCAGCCGCGCCACGTGCCGTAGCGCTCCTCGCGCGCGTCGATGCCCCACGTCGCGTACTCCTTCAGGAGCCAGTCCTGCGCCCGCTTGAGGTCCGGGCTCCCCATCAGCCGCGGGCCGAGCGAATCGAAGAGCACGTGGGCCTCCGTCTCGAGCCGCGAGCTGTCCATTCCGACGGCGTAGATCCGCCGGATCGTCGCGTCGTCCGTGGGGAACGTCTGCGCGGCGACGGGCACGGGCGCGGGGAGCGCCGCGGCCACCGCGAGGCCGAGGGCGAGGGCCGGCGCGAGGGCGAGGGCGCGCGCGCGCCCCGGCGCAGGAGCGAGGATCGGCGTGAGGGCGGGCGTCGGCGTCGGCAGCGCGGCGCCGGCGCGGCGCGAGGGTCGATTCGTCATCGGTTCCAGGTCCTGCGGCAGGGGAAGAACGGGCATGTTCGCGACCTGGGATTCTACGCCGTGCGGCGACGATCGCAAAGGGAGTCGGACTCGCGGAGGTCGGCTGCGACGCGCTCGACGTGCACGCGCGAGCGCTGGGACGACGTCGCTGCCCGCGACGCTGGCGGCCGAGCCCGGTTGCCGCCCGCGACGCTGGCGGGCGAGCGCGGTTGCCGCCCGCGACCCGCCGCCGCATACTTTTCGGCGATCCGCGAGCCGCCCGCCTCCCCATCCCGACGCCGCGGGCTCCTACTCCGCATCGCAGAGCGCGGCGTGACGACCGATCCGTCCGACGCGCGATCGAACCCCCAACGCCAGCGGGTGCCCATGTCCCGACCCCGGTCGTGCTCCCCGGTCCGCCGCCCGCGGCGGCCCCTGCCGTCCCCGTCGGCCGCGCTCCCGGCGGCAGCGGCGTCCGCGCTCCCGGCGGTAGCGGCGTCGGCGCTCCCGGCGGCCCTCCCTTCCGTGGTCCTCGCCGTTCTCGCGCTGACGCTCGCGGCGTCGGGCGGGCGGGCGCAGCAGGGGCGCCCCTTCACGGTGGACGACGCGCTCGGCGTGCGCTCGGCGCGCATCGAGGACGTGACGCGGGACGGGGGGTGGGCGGCGGTCACGGTGCAGGTGCGGCGTGACCGGCTGGGCGTGGACAACGGCCGCTTCGGCGATCCCACCTACATCGCGCCGTCGCCGGTGCGGCTCGAGCTGCTGGACGCGGCGGGTGGCCGCGCGCGCGCCCTCTTCTCCGCCCCCGTCCAGGTGCGCGAGCCGACGTTCTCGAAGGACGGCGGCCGGCTCGCCTTCTTCCTGCTGAAGGACGGCGGCTGGTCGCTGTATGTTCACGACGTCGCCGCGAACCGCACGCGCGCCGTGGCGTTGCGCACGCGCAGGAAGATCGCCTCCGTCTCGCCGCTGGTGTGGGCGCCGGACGGCCGCTCGCTGCTGCTCACGCTGCGCCCGGATGGCTGGGCGGCGGGCGCGCGCGCGGCGTTCGTGCACCTGACGGAGGGGCCGATCGTCGTCCAGGACGCGCGCTCTCCGTTCCTCGCCTGGGACAGCGTGCGCAACCTGGGCGATCGGCAGATCCCCGCCATCGTCACGCTCGCCGGCGGCGCGGTGCGGGAGATCCTGCCGGAGACCGCCGGCCTGCGTGAGCCGCGCTTCTCGGCCGACGGCGCCTACGTGGTCTACGCCACCGCGGAGGCGAAGCGGACGTCGTACGACCGCGACTCCGGCACGGCGTACGGCGTCTTCCGGCTGCGGCTGACGCCGGGCAGCGCGCCCGACACGGTCGTGAAGCCCGCCGAGCACCGACTCACGCCGCGGTGGAACGAGGGCGCCACCGCGTTCGCGTACGCTCGGAAGGGAAGCGTCTTCGTGCGTTTCCTCGACGCCGACAGCGCGCGCGACCTGACCGGCCGCTATCGCACGCCGGTGTCGGCGACGGACACGACGAAGCTCGCGTACGCCGTCGTCGCATGGCGTCCCGATGGCGGCGCGCTGCTGGTGAGCGCGCAGGACGGCTACCACCTGCTCGACCCGCGCACGGACTCGATGGCGTTGGTCTATCCGTTCAGCGCGGACACGGCCGCGCGGCCGGAGCGGGCTTTCGAGGCGTGGAGCCGTGACGGCCGCTACCTCTTCATCTCCACGTCGGCGCGCGACCGGTGGGCGCGCGGCCTCGAGCGCTACGACCTGAGCGCCCGCCAGGCGACGAAGCTGGTGAGCGACGCGGGCATCTACCGTTCGTGGCACGTTTCGGACGACGGCTCGCGCTTCGTCTTCGAGCGCTCCGACGGCGAGCGTCCCAACGAGGTCTACGCGGCGGGCCGCGACTTCTCGGATGCGCACGCGCTGACGGCGCTGAATCCGCAGCTGCGTGGCGTCGCCCTCACGCGCTCGGAGCTGGTGAGCTACCTGGACGTGGACGGCAAGAAGCTGTACGGCGTGCTCTACTATCCATACGACTACCAGCCGGGCAGGAAGTATCCGTTGGTCGCGGAGGTCTACGAGAAGTTCTTCGACAACGGCTACAACGAGAGCATGAACCTGCTGGCGTCGCGGGGATGGTTCGTGTTCCACCCGTCGGTGGACCTGCACGTCGGCTACCCGGGCGAGGCGTGGGTGAAGGGAGTGACCGACGGCATCAACACGCTGATCGAGCGCGGCCTGGTGGATGGCGACAGGCTGGGCGTCGAGGGCACCAGCTACGGCGGCTACGCCACGAACCTGCTCATCACGCAGACCGACCGCTTCGCCGCGGCGGTCAACATCTCCGGGAAGGTCGACATCATCTCCTTCCTGGGCGACAGCCCGAAGATCGGCACGCGCAACTACTACGCGGCGGAGAAGGGGCAGGACCGCATCGGCGCGACGCTGTGGGAGGCGCCGCAGAAGTACGTGGCGCACTCCGCCGTCGTGTACGCCGACCGCATCCGCACGCCGCTGCTGATGCTCACGGGAAAGCAGGACTGGAACGTGCCGGACACGAACGAGCGCGAGATGTACTACGCGCTGCGCCGGCTGGGGAAGGAAGCGGTGTGGGTGCAGTACGCCGACGCCGGCCACGGCGCCGGCCGCAACGGCAGCGAGGCGGACTTCGAGGACCACTGGCGACGCATGGTCGCATGGTTCGACGTCCACTTCGATCGCGCGGACCACGAAACGACGACGTCGCCGCAGGGCTTCGGCCGCCCCTAGATCATGAGGTCGCCGCCGTTGATGTCGAGCGCGGCGCCGGTGATGTAGCCGGCCGCCTCGGAGGCGGCGAAGCAGATGAGGTCGGCGACTTCGCGCGCGGTGCCGAGGCGCGGCACGGGGAAGCCGGCGCCCAGCGCATCGAGCTTGCCGGGGGACGCGGACTCGCGGGTGAGCTCGGTGTCGATCATCCCCGGACAGACCGCGTTCACCGTGACGCCGTGGCCGCCCAACTCCTTGGCGGCGGCGCGCGTGAGGCCCAGCAGCGCGGTCTTCGACGCCGTGTAGTGCGCGCCGCCCAGCGTGCTCACCATGCGGCCCGCGCTCGAGGAGACGTTCACCACGCGGCCGTACCGCTGCGCCTTCATGATCGGAAGCACCGCGCGGATCAGCAGGAAGGGCACGGTCACGTTCACCTCGAACGTGCGGCGCCACTCCTCCGCCGTGATCGCCTCGAAGCGCGTCGTGCGCGAAAGCGCCGCGTTGTTGACGAGGATGTCGACGCGGCCGAAGCGCTCGACGGTGCGCGCCACGATCTCGTCGACGACGCCGGCCGCCTCGAGGTCGCCGGGCAGCGCGAGCCCGCGCTCGCCGAAACGCTCGGCGCCGGCGCGGGCGCGCGCCTCGTCGCGCGCGTTCACGGCGACCGCCGCACCGCGCTCGTGCAGCCGCGTCGCGGTGGCGAGGCCGATGCCGCGGGCCGCGCCCGTCACCACGGCGACCCGCCCGACGAAGTCCTGCATCAGTGCGTGATCGCGAACAGCCACGCCGCGACCTGCGGCCCGCGCGGGCGGCGGCCGGGCGGCGCCGGCGAGGGCGCCGGCGGCGCGGCCGCGGGCCCGAACTCCGGCGTGAAGACGTAGGCGGTGTGCGTCTTCGTGTTCAGGCCGATGGTGCGCGCGCCCGCCATCGTCGCCACCGTGGCGACGACCGTGTAGCGGTCGGGCGCGTCCTGCCGCGCCACGGTGACGTTCCCCTCGCGGCCAGCGGGGATGTAGATCAGCTTCTGCTCGGGGTCCCAGGCGATGCCGTCCACGCCCTCGCCGTTCGGGATCTTCGCGACGACCTTGCCGCTGCCCGCGTCGACGACCACCGAGGCACCGCCGCAGCCGACGAACAGGAGGCCGTTGGCGTGGTCCATCGCGATCCCGGTCGGGCCGTCGCACGGCTCGATCGACCACGTGTCGACCACCTTCCACGTCTTCGTGTCCACGACGTCGATCGCGTTCCTGTCCTCGACGTTGATGTAGATCCTGCCCTTGCCGTCGCTCACACCGCCCTCCGGGGCGACGCCGCTCGTCGTGAGGCGCGTCACCACCTCGCCGCTCGCCGCGTCGATCACGACCGCGCTCCCGGCCGGCCGGCTGTGGTCGATCGTCAGCGCGCGGTTCGTGGCGCCGTCGTACGTGAAGCCGTCCAGGCCCGCGGCACCGGTGTGGATCGTCCGGATCACCGCCAGCGTCTTCAGGTCGAACATCGTCGACGTCGAGTCGCCCGCGTTCGTCGTGAAGCCGTGGTTCGTGGCGTTCACGATCAGTGCGCCGTGCGTGCGCGGCGTGTCCGCGATGTCACCGACGACGCGGCCCGTGGCGCCGTCCACGACCATGATGTGGCTGCCGCGCGAGACGAAGACGCGGTCCCTCGCCGTGTCCACCGTCACGTAGTCGAAGAACCCCGCTCCGCCGATGTCGAACTTGCGGACGCTGAAGGTCTGCGCGCTCAGCGGAGGCGCGAGGGCGGCGGCGAACAGGAGGGCGGCGGCGCGGGCGGTCGCGCGCGCGGCGATGGGGGCGGCTGCGTGCGCGGCGATGCGCGCGCTTGCGTGCGCGGCGATGGGCGCGGCCGCGGCAACGGGTGGCGCGCCCGGGCGGGCGGTCCGGATCATGGCGACCTCGTGGAAGGGAGGGTCTTCGAGGGGACATGATAGGGGCCGCGGAGGCCGCGCGCGAGCGGTTGACGCGGATCCCCAGCCGTTCCAGCTTTCTACAGTCCTTCTGAAGGAGAGGCGCATGGCGGGCGACGACCGGTCGGACCTGCTGCAGGGAACGCTCGAGTTGCTGGTGCTGAAGACGCTCTCGCTCGAGCCCATGCACGGGTGGGGGATCAGCCAGCGTCTGCGGACGATGTCGCGGGAGGTGCTGGACGTGCCGCAGGGGTCGCTCTACCCGGCGCTGCAGCGGATGAAGCGGAAGGGGTGGATCCGGTCGGAGTGGCGGCGGACGGAGAACAACCGGCGGGCGCGCTACTACACGCTGACGGCGGCGGGGTCGCGGCAGCTCGCGGCGGAGGTGGCGGCGTGGGACCGCTCGACGGCGGCCGTGAACTGGGTGCTGGGCTGGGAGGGGAGCGTGGGATGAGGCACGGCGGTCCGGTGGACGCCGGCCAGGGCGCGCGGGGGTTGACCCGGGTCGGGGCCGGCGACGATCTTTAGCGCCCGCGTCGGGTCGGCTCCGCGACAGCCGGCCGAGGGCGCGGCGAGGTCGCGTAGCTCAGTTGGTTAGAGCGCACGGTTCACATCCGTGAGGTCGTAGGTTCGAGTCCTACCGCGACCATACATGTTTTCGGAAGTTGTTGCGCCCCGGTGGCTTACGCCCCCGGGGCGTATTGCGTCGCCTCTGGATCTCCGGAGAGGGCAGCCCCCCGGCGGGCTGGATGGACCGGTTGCAGTGTATGGATCGGTCCAAACGTAGCGTAACGGGCGGCCGCCCCTCCCGCGAAATCGTCAGCCGCCGAGCCGGACCTCAGGCGGTTTCGTCGACCACGCGGAGCTTCCTGGCGTGACGGTGGGGCACCTTGAAGCGGGGTCGGTCGGCCTGCGGCTCGGGGCTGGACGCGGCGGCGGTGCGCTCGAGCACCATCCAGCACAGCACCTCGGCGAGCGCGGGCCGCACCTTCGACTGCCGCACGTAGAGCTCGACGGCGGGGGCCGGGGACATGACTCCGGCCAGCGCGGCCGAGAAGCTGGCGGCGTTCTCCGCGTGCACCCTCAACAGGCTCATCTGCGTGCGCCCGAGGTGCAGCTCGATCCAGCGTCGCAGCTCGAGGTTGACGCGGCCCCGGATGCGGCGACGCAGCCTGGCGAGCAGCTGGCGCGGTGTCTCGAGGAAGGCGTCGCCCTCGGACCCGTGGGAGCGGGCGAAGTCGTCCCGGAGCTCGGCGCTGCGTCCCAGGAGCACCAGCACCCGGTGATGAACCGCCGCGGCGTCCGCGGCGTCCAGGCCATTCAGGCGTACGTAGATCTGGAGCAGCCGAGGAACCGGCACCTGTTCGCGCGCCTCCTCCAGCAGCTCCAGCACGCAGTGCTCGTGCTGTTCGAGAATCCGCTCGCGTGCCACGGCGAGCATGATTCTGAGCTCGTGGCGGATGGTGCGGGGGATGTTCGAGGGGAGGCCTTCTGCCATGGTCCAGTACTCCACGTTGCGAGTAAGGGACAAATGGCAACCGTCGTTCCGGTCCCGCCGCCGGAGGCCGCCCGCTCCGCCGACATCGATCCAACTCGTTACGCCGAAAGGAGAAAGCGGCGCACGGCGGCAATGTCTTTCGCCAGCGAGCCGGTGTCCCGGCGTGGGCGGCACCGAAAAGAGTACCAGGTAGCGGCAAAACATTTTCGGAGGACGGCGTGGGCGAGGAGCCCGGGACGGGAGACGGACAACTGGGAGCGCAAGGCGGCGGTGAGGGCCGCGGCGGGGTCCCGGCGGGCGTGTAGCCGCTCAGCCCTCGAACGCCCGCTTCTCGTACACCTCGGAGATGCGGCCCCCATCCCAGCGGTAGCACAGCGTGCGCACCTCGCGGCAGCCCGTTACCAGCCGCGGCCGATAGGCGACGGCGCACCGCCCGCCCGTCTCGCGCACGCTGTCCCAGACGACGCCGTCGCCGCCCGCGCCCCGGACCCCCGCGCCGAACCGTTGCGAGGCCGAGTAGTCTTCCGGCGCGTAGAGCGCGGAGAATCGCGCGCCCAGCCCGCGCAGATCCGCGAGCCGGCCCGCCAGCCGCGCCTCCAGCAGCCGCATGTCCAGCTCCAGCGGCGCCTCCGCCGTGGCCGCCAGAAACCGCTCCCGGTGCCAGCCCGTCTCCGCCACCGCCGTCCCGATCGCACGCGCCGCGTAGTAGCCGCCGAACGCCGGCGTGGTGAAGCGGCCGCCCTCCGGCGCCAGGTGCGTGAACGGCGCCATCACGAAGCTCGCGCCCGCCCCGCTCACCCGGTCCGCCGCCGGCACGAGCGAGATCTCCCCCGCTTCGTCTCGCAGCCGGTCGTTCGTCATGGACTCCAGCTCGATCAGCGCCTCCCAGTCCTCCGGCGGCGCCACCCGCTCGAACAGGTCCACCGCCGGATAGCGCGTCGGCACCAGGCGGTAGCTGCGCGACCAGCGCACCGGCTTGCGCGGCACGTCGGCAGGCGAGGGCACCCCATCGGGCGACGAGGCCTCGCCCGCCGCCGGCGCCGCCGCCGGCCGCGCGGCCTCCGCCGGCGGCGTCGCCTCCGTCACCCCCAGCCGCCCCGCGCCGAGTCCAGATACTGACGCACCAGGTACAGGTCCGCCACGTTCCCCGACAGCATCCGCTCCAGCGCCGAGCGCCCGCCAAACGGCGCCGCCGCGTTCGGCCGCCGGATCCACCCGTCCGCCGACTCCGGCCGCGGCAGCAGGATCTCCAGCGCCTTGAAGATCCCCAGCACATAGGAGATCCGCTCCAGCACGTCCCGCGGCAGCGACACCGCCCCCTGCTTCTTCCATTTGAAGAACGTGGATCGTCCCGGCGACCCGAGCAGCGTCCGCTGCTCCTCCGCCGAGAGCTGCCACAGCCCGGCAATGCGGAAGAACGCGCGCAGTCCCGCCGCCGCCGCGCCGCCCGGCGTCGGCCGTCCGTGCTCGCGCTTGCGTGGCAATCCCATCGGCCGCTCCTTGAGTCCATATTTGAATCTAGTGACAAATATAGTCCAGAAATGGACTACGCGTCAAGGCGCGGGCGTTCCGGCTACGGCCAGCACCGGAGCGGCGCAGCACGGGGCCGATGCGAATGCCGCCGCCACACATCCCGCCGCCGGACCGCCGGCCTTCAGCCGGTCGCTCACCGGGACAGCGCCTCGCGAATCACCGCGGCGCTGGGTGCTCCGTCCGCCCGGCACGCCATGGCCGCGTTCCCGCCGTCCGACCCCGTGACATCTTCGCCGTCCACCAGCACGGTGGGCGATCCGAAGCGCCGGAACCGCTCCGGCGTGGCCTCGTCCGA
The DNA here is from genome assembly GCA_963816355.1 of uncultured Gemmatimonadales bacterium. Classification (GTDB taxonomy): domain Bacteria; phylum Gemmatimonadota; class Gemmatimonadetes; order Longimicrobiales; family RSA9; genus CAWFKH01. Next base: position 389,353 of record CAWFKH010000001.1, read on the forward strand.
GAGATTCCACTCGCTCCAGGCGCCAGCCCCTCGCTCAACACCAACGGCCGCCTGGAGGCTCGCCCGCGCCTTATCCACGTTGGGACAGCCGTCGAAGTAGATCAGCTCGATCGTGGGATTCCTCACGATGCTCCTCCGTTTCGTTCCGTTTCGTCGGTCAGGCTGTCGAAGCGTCCGCCAGCTCGCCGATGAACAACCATACTACGGAGTCGAGAACATGGACCACTCGCTCGGCCGGCGAGCCTGACGCCGGCTCCAGGGGGTTGACTCGCGGCGGCTGATGCCGTTAGCGTCCTAGACCATGACGAGCGCGACGCGGACGCAGCGGCACCACCACCACCATCACGGCCCCGGACGGGTCGCGGTGGCGGGTGCGCTCGTGATGTAGGAAACCACAGAGAAGCGCGCAGGCCACGCGGCCCGTCCCGTTCCGGGGACGGGCTTTTTTGCGTTCAGCACCCGCCCCGCCACGGTCGACGACCGAGTCGCCACCCGCGCCGCCCCCCTGACCCCTCCGCGTCCGGAGCGGGCCGGGCGCGGGGGCGCAAACGGAGGGAGCCGGAGGAGCATGGTGGGTACGGGAGCGGAACAGGAGGGAGCGGCGGCCCGGGGGGCGCCGCGGGCCACGTCGCCGGGGCGGGTGCGGATCGCGCTGCCGAACAAGGGCCGGCTGGCGAGGGAGGCGCTGGAGCTGTTGGAGCGGGCGGGGCTTGAGCCGGCCATGACGTCGGAGCGGGCGCTCCGGGCGGAGCTGGGCGACGACTTCACCGCGCTCTTCGTCCGCGCCCGCGACATCCCCGAGTTCGTGGCGGACGGCGCGGCGGATGTGGGCATCACCGGGAGCGACCTCGTGACGGAGTCGGGGCGCGAGCTGTGCACGCTGCTGCGTCTGGGCTTCGGCCGCTGCCGCCTGGCGCTGGCCGGCCGGGACGGCGAGTGGGAGGCCGTCGACGCCATCCCCGACGGCGCGCGCGTGGCCACGTCCTTCCCGCGCAGCACCCGGCGCTGGTTCGCCGCCCGGGGGCAGCGCGTGGAGATCGTGCCCGTGAGCGGCGCGGCCGAGGTGGCGCCCCACGTGGGCGTGGCAGACGTCATCGCCGACCTCGTGAGCACGGGTTCCACGCTCCGCGTGAACGGCCTCACGGAGCTGGCCACGCTGGCTGAAGTGGAGGCGGTTCTCGTCGCGCCGCCCGGGACCGGGGACGATGCCACCGCCGGCGTCCGGAGCGCGCGGCTCCGCGAGCTGGTGGCGGCGCTGGAGTCGGTGATCCGGGCGGACGGCAAGCGCTACCTCATGGCCAACGTCCCCCGCGCCGCGCTGGCCGAGCTGAAGCGCGTGCTGCCGGGCCTGAACGGCCCCACCGTCCTGGAGATCCTGAACGGCGGCGAGCACGTGGCGGCCCACGCCGTGGTGGAGCAGGCCGACGTCTACCGCACCATCGCCGCGCTGAAGACGCTGGGTGCCGAGGGGATCCTGGTCACGCGCATCGAGAGGCTGATGCCATGAGCCCCGTGCGACGACTGGCCGACCTCGACCCCGCCACACTCGACCGCCTCCTGGTCCGCGGCCGCGCCGGCGACGCCGCCGTGGCGCGCTCCGTCGCCGCCGACATCGCCGACGTCCGGGCCCGCGGCGACGACGCCCTCCGCGACCTCGCCCGCCGCTACGACGGCGTGGCGCTGGACGCCCTGGACGTGCCTCGCTCTGCGTGCGACGAGGCGCTCCGCGCCCTCGACCCGGCCCTCCGCGACGCGCTGCAGCGCGCCGCCGACGCCATCCGCCGCTTCCACGCCGCGCAGCGCCCGACGGCGCTGGTGTTCGACGCGGCGCCGGGCCTCACCCTCGGGCGCCGCCCCGATCCGCTCCGGCGCGTCGGCGTCTACGCCCCGGGCGGCCGCGCCGCGTATCCGAGCAGCGTCCTCATGGGCGTCGTTCCCGCCCGTGTCGCGGGTGTCGAGGAGGTGGTGGTCTGCTCGCCCCCGGCGTGCGACGGGCGGCCGTCGCCGCTGGTCATGGCGGCGTGCGCGGTGGCGGGCGCCGACCGGCTCTTCGCGCTGGGCGGCGCGGGGGCCGTGGCCGCGCTGGCGTTGGGCACGCCCTCCGTGCGGCGCGTGGACCGCGTGGTCGGGCCGGGGAACGCGTACGTCGCGGAAGCGAAGCGTCAGCTTTCGGGCGAGGTGGGCACGGACGCGCCGGCGGGGCCGTCGGAGCTGCTGGTCGTGGCCGACGCGGAGGCCGATCCCGCCGTCGTCGCCCTGGAGCTGCTGGCCCAGGCCGAGCACGACCCGGACGCCGCCGCCGTGCTCGTGAGCACCGACGGCGCGGTGGCGGCCGCGGTCGCCGTCGAGCTGGACCGCCGGGCGCGCGACGAGCCCCGGGCGGAGATCGTCCGCGCGTCGCTCGCCGCGGGCGGCGCCCTGTTGCTGGCCGACGACCTGGACGCCGCGCTGGCCTTCGCCGAGCGCTACGCGCCCGAGCACCTCCTGCTGCTGGTGGACTCGCCGCGCGCAGCGCTTCCCCGCGTGCGGGCCGCCGGCACCGTCTTCCTCGGCCCGTCCACGTCCGTCACCTTCGGCGACTACGCCACCGGTGCCAACCACGTCCTGCCCACCGGCGGCCTCGCCCGGGCGTGGTCCGGCCTCGCCCTGGACGACTTCTTCCGCTGGACCACGTGGCAGGAGGCCACGCCCGCCGCCGCCGCCGACCTGGCCCGCACGGTGGCGCCGCTGGCCGAGGCCGAGGGGCTCCCCGCCCACGCCGCCGCCGCCCGCCGGGCCGCGGCCGGCGGCGCCGGCGCGCGGCGGCCCGCCACGGGCGCGGTGCGCCCGGCACCGGCACCGCGCGCCGCGTACGGGGAGATGGCGCCACGCGCCGCGTACCCGGCACCGGCACCGCGCGCCGCGTACCGGGAGCTGGCGCCGTACGATCCCGCGCGCCCGCCACTCCCGCTGGACCTCAGCGCCAACACGAACCTGTGGGGCCCGTGCCCCGCGGCGCTGGACGCGCTGCGCTCGGCAAAGGTGGACGCCTATCCCACGCCCTACGCGGACGCGCTGAAGCGAGCGCTCGCGGAGCGCTGGGGCCTGGCGCCGGAGCAGGTGACCACCGGCTGCGGATCGGACGACGTGCTGGACTCCACCATTCGGGCGTTCTGCGACCCCAGCGCCACGGTCGCCTACGTGTGGCCGACGTTCGGCATGGCCGCGGAGTTCGCCCGCCTGAACGGGGCACGTCCGGTGCCGGTGGAGGCGCGGCCCGGCGGCGGCGGTGACGGCGGTGACGGCGACGACGCGCTCGCGGAGCTGGCGGCGGCCGACGTCGCCTACCTCTGCCGCCCCGAGAATCCGACCGGTGAGATGATGCCGCGGGAGCGTGTCCTGGCGCTGCTGGAGCGTGCGCGGGGGCTGGTGCTCATCGACGAGGCGTACGGCGAGTTCGCCGGCGAGTCGCTCCTCGACGCGGCGCTGGCGTCGGGCAGGGCCGTGGTGGTGCGGACTCTGTCGAAGGCGTACGGCCTGGCGGGACTGCGCGTAGGCTATGCCCTCGGACCCGCGCCCCTGGTCCGCGCCATCGAGCTGTCCCGCGGGCCGTACAAGGTGGGCGCCGCCGCGGAGGCCGCCGCGGTGGCGGCCGTGCGCGAGGGCGGCCGTTGGGTGGCCGACGTCGTCCGCCGGACCGCCGCGAACCGTGCCCGCCTCGCCGCCGAGCTTCGGGGTCGCGGCCTCCGCGTCCTGGACGGCAGCGGCAACTTCCTGTTGGTGCGCCCCGGCGCCGCGCCCGCCCCGGCGGGCGCCGGCTGGGCGGCCGCCGTGAAGGCGGGCCTCGCCGCGCGGGGGATCGGCGTCCGCGCCTTCCCCGCCCTCCCCGGCCACGGCGACGCGCTGCGCGTCACCGTGGGTCCCTGGGCCGCGATGGAGCGGTTCCTGGAAGCGCTGGACGCCCTGGAAGCGGTGCCCGGCCGGGACGTATCGCCCGCCGCGGGCCGGGAGGTGGCGCGATGAGGGTCCTCGTCTTCGACTACGGCACCGGCAACCTCCACTCGCTGGTGAAGGCGCTGGAGCGCTGCGGTGCCCGCGCTGCCGTGGGAGACCGGCTGGACGGGGCCGACGCGCTGGTGCTTCCCGGCGTGGGCGCGTTCGGCGCAGCCGCCGGCCGGTTGGCCCCTCACGCTCCGGCCATCGCCGCGGCGGCCGGCGCGGGGCTGCCGGTGCTGGGCATCTGCCTGGGGATGCAGCTCCTGCTGGACGGGAGCGACGAGGGCGCCGGCGCCGGCCTCGGGCTGGTGCCCGGCCGCGTCGTGCGGCTCCGCGCCCGCCGCGTCCCGCACATGGGCTGGAACACCGTCTCGCCCGCCGGCGACGACCCGCTCTTCCGCAGCCTGGCCGGCGAGCGCTTCTACTTCGCCCACGGCTTCGCCGCTTCGACCGAGGACGCGGGCGACGTGGCGGCGTGGACGCGACACGAGGGCGAGGCCGTGGCCGCCGCCGTGCGCCGCGGCCGCGTAGCGGGAACGCAGTTCCACCCGGAGAAGAGCGGGGCCGCCGGCCTCCAGCTCCTCCGCAACTTCCTGGACGACGCGCGTCGCGCCTCCGATTGCGGCGCATCCGGCGCCGCCGCCACGGCGGGCTCCCCGCCCGTCCCGAGCGGCGGGACGCGGCCATGAACGTCTACGCGGCCATCGACCTGCGCGGCGGCGCCGCCGTCCAGCTCGTGGGCGGCGACCTCGCGGCCGAGCGGGTGCGCGAGGCCGACCCGGCGGGCGTGGCGCGGCGCTGGCTGCGGGCGGGCTTCCGACACTTCCACGTGGTGGACCTGGACGCCGCGCTGGAGCGCGGCGAGAACGGGGGGGCCGTCGCGGAGATCGCCGCTGTCCTGGCGGCGGCCGGCTCGTCCCCGCCCGGCCGGGCCGCGTCCCTCCAGGTGGGGGGCGGCGTGCGCCACGCCGCCGCCATCCGTGCCTGCCTGGCGCTGGGCGCCCGGCGGGTGGTCGTGGGCACGCGGGCGGTGGAGGACCCGGCATGGCTGGAGGCGCAGGCGGCGGAGCACCCGGACCGGCTCGTCGTCGCGGCGGACGTGCGCGGCGGCGAGGTGGTGACCCACGGCTGGACCCGCGGCGCGCGCCGCACGGCCGCGGCGTTCCTCGCCGCCCTCGCCCCGCTGCCGCTGGCGGGCGTGCTGGTGACGGACGTGGCCCGCGAGGGTCGGGAGGCCGGCGTGGACGTGGACGCGTTCCGTCGCCTGGTCGACGCTACGCCTCACCCGCTGCTGGCCGCGGGGGGCGTGGCCGGCGCGGCGGACCTGGAGGCCCTAGCGCGGGCCGGCGCGGCCGGCGCGGTGCTGGGGATGGCGCTTTACACGGGCCGGCTGAGCCCGGCCGACGCACTGCAGTTCGAGGAGGATCGATGAGCGTTCTGACGCGCGAGACGCGGGAGACCCGGGTGAGGGTGGCGCACGGCGCCGCCTCCGACGGAATCGCCACGGGCGAGCCGTTCCTGGACCACATGCTGGGCACGCTCGCGCGCTACGCGGGCCTGCCGCTGTCGGTGGAGGCCACGGGCGATCTGCGGCACCACCTGGTGGAGGACGTAGCTCTCACGCTGGGGGCTGTGCTGGCGAGGGACACGCCGCCGTCGTGTGCCCGCTACGGCGAGGCGACCGTGCCCATGGACGACGCCCTTGTGCAGGTGGCGCTGGACGCCGGCGGCCGCCCGCACTTCGAAGGCCGGCTCCCCGCCGCGCTCTACGAGCACTTCCTCCGCTCGCTGGCGATGAGCGCCGCCTGGACGCTTCACGTGCGCGTGATCCGCGGGCGCGACCGCCACCACGTGGTGGAAGCGGCGTTCAAGGCGCTGGGCCTTGCCCTGCGCCAGGCGCGCCGGGCGGACGGCGAGGCCGTCTTCAGCACCAAGGGCGAGGTCCGCCTCGCGTGGGGAAAGGCCTCCGATGCTGGCTAGGCGCGTCGTCGTGTGCCTGGACGTGGACGCCGGGCGCGTGGTGAAGGGCGTCCGTTTCCGCTCCCTGCGCGACGTGGGCGATCCCGCGATCCTCGCCGCCCGCTACGAGGCCGAGGGCGCCGACGAGCTCGTGTTCCTGGACATCACCGCCTCCACCGAGGAGCGGGCGACGATGCTCGACGCCGTCCGCCGCACCGCCGAACGGCTCTTCATCCCCCTCACCGTGGGCGGCGGCATCCGCTCCGCCGCCGACGCCGCCCTCGCCCTGCGCGCCGGCGCGGACAAGGTGGCGGTCAACACCGCCGCCGTGCTGCGACCGACGCTGCTCACGGAGTGCGCCGACCGATTCGGCGCGCAGTGCGTCGTGGCCTCGATCGACGCCCTCGCGGACCCCGGCTCGCCCTCCGGCTACCGCGTCCGCATCCGCGGCGGGCGCACGCCCGTGGCGCTGGACGCCGTGGCGTGGGCCACACGTTGCGCCGAGCTGGGCGCCGGCGAGATCCTGCTCACGGCCATCCACCGCGACGGCGAGCGCAGCGGGTTCGACCTCGCCCTCACGCGCGCGGTGGCCGGCGCGGTGTCCGTGCCCGTCGTCGCGAGCGGCGGTGCGGGCCGGCCGTCGCACTTCGTGGACGTGCTCGGCGACGCCGGCGCCGACGCCGCGCTGGCGGCCGGCATCTTCCACGACGGCGCGGTGGCGATCGCGGCGGTGAAGGAAGCGTTGGCGGCAGCGGGCTTGCCGGCGAGGCCGGCCGCGCGGGTAATCCCGTGACCGGGTCCGGCCAGGCGGCCGGCGGGCCCGGCGCGGGCCGCGGAGCCGGCGTGGGCCGCGGAGCCAGCGCGGCCCGCGGATCTGGCGCGGCGGGTGGAGCCGGCGCGGCCGGCGGATCCGGCGCCCTTGGCGGCGGCGGCCTCCTCGATGCCGTCGACTTCGGCAAGGGACCCGTCCCCGTGATCGCGCAGCACCACCTCACCGGCGATGTCCTCATGATCGCCTACGCCGACCGCGACGCCCTCGAGCGCACCCTCGAGAGCGGCCTCCTCACCTTCCGATCCCGCTCCCGCGGCACCCTCTGGACGAAGGGCGAGAGCAGCGGGAACCTCATGCGCGTGGTCTCCCTTCACGCCGACTGCGATGGCGACGCCATCCTCGCCCGCGTCCGCCCCGCCGGGCCCGCGTGCCACACCGGCGCCCGCAGCTGCTTCGACGGCGCCACCGGCAGCGACGCTCCCGTCCCTCTTCCCCGTCCCACCCTGCCCGCCCTCGCCCAGCGCCTCGACGCCCGCCGCGACGCGCCCCCCGCCGCCAGCTACACCGCCCGCCTCCTCGCCGACCGCAATCTCCGGCTCAAGAAGCTGGGCGAAGAGGCCGCCGAGCTCGCCGTGGCGTGCGCCGACGAGGACGCCGCGCGCGTGGCCGAGGAGACCGCGGACCTGCTCTACCACGCCCTCGTCGCCGCCCTCGCCGCGGGCGTCCGGCTCGAAGCCGTGCTCGACGTCCTCGCCGAACGCGCGGCCGGGCCGGCTTCAGGGTAAGGTGCGCGACGAGGCGGCCTGCCCCGAGTCGGCTCGTGCCTGCGCGCGCCGCCGGAACGGGCCGCGGCGCTTTCCGGTTTCGTGCTCGAAGCGTGCCCGGCCGGGGCTCGCCGCTACGCCGCTTCTTTCTCCTGTGCCGGACGATCCTGAGCATGGAAACAGACGTGGAAGGGGGTGCACGGTCCGCGTCGGTCGGGCGAGGAACGGATGCCCGACTTCTCGCGCACGTGCGTCCGCCGGATTGGGTCAATCCCGATCCCGCCGACCGCTACGATCTGGTGGTGGTCGGCGCGGGGACCGGCGGCCTGGTGAGCGCCGCCATCGGCGCTGCGCTGGGGGCGCGGGTCGCGCTCGTGGAGCGGCGCCGGCTGGGCGGCGACTGCCTCAACTTCGGCTGCGTCCCCTCCAAGGGGATGATCCGGGCCGCCCGGTCGTGGGCGGAGGCGCGTGCGTCAGCGGAGCGGTTCGGCGGCCCGGAGGCGCGAGGGGAGGGGGACTTCTCGGCCGCGATGGCGCGGATGCGGGAGATCCGTGCCGACATCAGCGTGGCGGATGGCGCCCGCCGGTTCGCGTCGCTCGGGCTGGACGTCTTTCTCGGCGATGCCCGCTTCGAATCGGAGACGTCGCTGCGGGTCGACGACGCCGTCTCGCTCTCCTTCCGGCGGGCGATTCTCGCCACGGGCGCGCGGCCGACCGTTCCCTCGATTCCGGGGCTCGCCGGCGTAGCATACCACACGAACGAGACGATCTTCGAGATCGACGAGCCGCCCGCCCGCCTGATCGTGCTGGGCGCGGGGGCCATCGGCTGTGAGCTGGCGCAGGCCTTCGCCCGCCTGGGCAGCACCGTCACGCTGGTGGACCAGGAGACGCGGGTGCTGCCGCGCGAGGAGCCGGACGCGGCCGCCGTCGTCCAGCGCGCGCTCGAGCGCGATGGCGTCCGGTTCATCGGCGGTACCCGCGTGGCGGGTGTGGAGAGCACCGCGCAGGGGATCGCCATCGTTCACGAGGGAGCGGCCGGGCGGGGCCGGGTGGAGGCCGATGCGATCCTGGTCGCCGCCGGCCGCACGCCGAACGTGGATCTCCGGCTGGAGGCTGCGGGTGTCCGCTACGCGCGCGGCGGCGTCGAGGTCGATGACCGCCTGCGGACGACGAACCACCGGATCTTCGCCGTCGGCGACGTCGCCTCGCCCTATCAGTTCACGCACGCCGCCGACGCCCAGGCGCGGCTGGCGGTGCGCAACGCGTTGTTCTTCGGCCGAGGCAGGGCCAGCGACCTCGTCATTCCGTGGGCCACCTACACGAGCCCCGAGCTTGCGCGGGTGGGGCTGTCCGCGGCCGAGGCGGACGAGCGAGGCGTGGAGATCGAGACCGTGACGATTCCGTTCGACGACGTCGACCGCGCCCGCCTCGACGGCGACACCGAAGGCTTCCTCCGGGTCCACGTTAAGAAGGGCGGCGACGAGATCGTCGGGGCGACGATCGTCGCGCCCCACGCGGGCGACCTGATCGCGCAGGTGACGCAGGCGATGACGCACGGCATCGGCCTGGAGAAGCTGGGCGACGTCGTCTTCCCCTACCCCACGACCGCCGAGGCGCTGCGGAAGGCCGCCGATGCGCGGCGGCGCGAGAAGCTCACGCCGCGGACCGCCGCGGCGTTCGGCGTCTTCTTCCGGGTCTGGCGTCGACTCGTCTGAGCCGGCCGTCCGTTCTCCACACCCCCCGCGCCGCCAGGAAGAGAGCCGTCGAAGCCGCGAGTCCCCAGACGTTCACGCCCAGCAGCGAGGCATAGTGCCCGTCGCCGATGACCATCCAGGCGGGGACGATCCCCAGCGCCTCGATGACGCCCGCCACGATCCCGGTCCAGAACGCCAGGTGGAACGACGCGGGCGGCGCCCGCAGGAAGATGCCGAGGATGAACGCGGGGGCGAGGCCGAGGACCATGGTCCCGCTGATCGTCGTCGCCTGCAGGATGGTGGCGCTGGTGAAGAGGGGGAGGCTGCCGAGCACCGCGGCCACGACCATGGCGATGCGCCCCGCCGTGATCCCGCGCGGCTTCCAGCGGGCGACGCCGGGGATGTCGAGGCTCACGGCCTTGGACACGCTGCTGAACGTCGAGTCGAGGGTGGAGCCGGCCGATGTCATCATGATCACGGTGACCACCACCGTCACGGCGGTCCCCAATGAGGCCGCCACGGCCCGCGGCGCGTCGCCGGTCACCGGCAGACCGCCCAGGAAGGCGGTCACGCCCACGAGGCCGAACAGCGTGATGGCGGCGGCGCCGGCCACACCCGCGAGGAGATAGCTGCGGAGCGTCGTGCGCGCGTCGGAGAGGAAGCCGCGGTCGGTGAGGACCGGGTCGTGGAACGGGTAGGACAGCGACTGGAGCAGCGCGACCAGGAGCAGGTCCACGCCCCCGGCCATCGTCCACGAGCCGGATCGCACGATCGCCGCCGCCTCGCCGGCGCCGGTCCCCGGCAGCGCGAGCCCGAGGACCAGGGCCAGGAACCCCGCGAACACGCCCGCCTGGAGCGCGTCCGTCCAGATCGAGCTGCGCAGCCCGCCTTTCATCGTGTACGCCAGGGTCAGGACCGTGAAGCCGAGAGCGCCGGCGTAGTAGGCGGCCGTCCCCTTCGCGCCGAAATAGGCGCCAACCACGGCGGTGTTGCTCCAGACCTCGTTGTAGAGCCGGATCAGGATGGCGATGATGAACGTCGCGGCCGCCGCTCTCCCGTAGCGCGACGCCAGCCACGCGGGGAGCGACTCGGCGGCGAACCGCGTCCGGATCGCCACGATCACCAGGCCGGCGACCGGGATCGACAACCAGTACGCAGCGTACGCGACGGCGCCCGGCAGGCCGAAGCTCGCGCCGAGGTTCGCCGCGTTCGTCACGGACTTGGCGAAGATCCACGCGATGAAGATCGTCGAGAAGAGCCACACGGTCCCCGGGGGGCGGCCGCGACGGTCCGTGCCGGCGAAGAACCCGCCGGGCTCGCGCGCGCTCGGCGCCAGGCCCACGAGCGAGACGCCGTAGAGGGCGAGAAGGGTCCACGCCCACGCCGCGCCGGCCACCGCTCAGAACCTCAGCAGCAGGACGACGTCCACGCTGCGGTCGAGCCACCGCTCGGCCGCGCCGTCGGCCGAGCGCCAGAGGTCCACCTCGACGAGCCCGTGCAGAAAGGGGGTGAAGTCGTAGCCGATCCCCGGCTGGTGGATCCATTCCCGCCGCCCGAAACCGCCGTACTCGACGCGGCTGAAGTTGTAGCGCGCGTGGAAGCTGGCGAGCGCGAGCTGCGCGCCCGCCAGCCGGTACGTCGCGGCGCCTCCGGCGCGGGTCGCGGCCAGAGCCATCGGCAGATCGCCCTCCTCCCGCCGGAGCCACTCGACGTAGCCGACGAACGGCCCGCGGGCCAGCTCGACATCGGCGGAGTAGTGCGGCGCGTGGAAGACCTCCTCGTGGCCGTCTGCGGACACGGCCACGCCGCGGGCCGCGCCCGTGCCGCCGAGCGTGAGGCCGACGGGGAGCGCCAGCGTAACGCGGCCGTAGACGCCGTCCCGGTTCCTGAAGGCGTCCAGCGTTTCGAAATCGCGTCCGGGGAGGGCGCCGCTGATCCGATCGGAGTCCAGCAGAAACTGCCCGGTGTAACCCAGGACGGCCGCCCCCAGCGGCACGGCCCCGGCCGCCTCGACGCCGAACTGCGGGTTCAGTTTGAGGCCGTCGAAGTACTGCACGTTGCCGAAGAAGGAGCCGTCCCAGAAGCGGCCGAGGGTCTGGTAGATCTTCCCCGCCCGCAGCGTGAGCCGCGACCCTTCCGTCGCCGGCAGCGCATCGAAGGAGGCCCACCCCTCCTGGATCCACACGGTGCTCGGGAAGAACTCCCTGAGCCGGGTGTCCCGCCCGCGCAGCTCCGCGTGCGCGCGCCATCGGCCCGCTGTGACGTCGGCCTTCGCGAACGCGGCGTAAACCTCCGTGCGGGGCGGCGGCGCACCGTCACCGAAGGGCCGATAGTGGAAGAGATAGGCTCCGCCGCTGAACTCGGACCGTTGCGCGGCCACCGCCGCCGGCAGTGCCAGAACCGCCAGGATCACGGCGCATCGCTTCACCATCGTCCCCTCGCCCGCTCCTTCCCCGGAAGCACTTCGAGACAGGTGGTCCACCAGCCGGTCCGGATCGTCTCGATGAACTCCTCCGGCAGCCGCTCCTCGCGCATCTCGTCGGCGAGGGCCTCGTGGTCGTACGCGACGGGGATGAACTCCGTCCGCAGCTCGCGGCCGTCCGCCTCCAGCAGCGCGTACCAGACGTCCGTTCGGCCGTCGTTGGCCGGACGCCCCAGCGCTCCGACGTTCACGTACCAGCTCCCCTCGCCCAGCCGGCGCTCCCAGTGGATGCCCGTGTGCGTGCCGAGGATGACGTCGCAGCCGTGCTCCCGCGCGAGCGCGCGAAGGAAGTGGTCCGGCGTCGTCGTCTCCCACAGGAACTCGTTGATCTGGCGCGGACTGCCATGGCAGGCCAACACGTCGAGGTCGCCGAGCCGGAAGCGCCGCTCCGCGGGCAGCGTATCGAGCCACGCACGGTTGTCCGGCGACGTGTTGGCGAACGTGTACCGGTAGGAGATGCGGGCGTAATGGTTGTCCCGCGGATCGGTGTAGCCGCACTGGCAGTCATCGAGACCGCGGGCGAGAGAGTCGTCGTAATTCCCGCGAACGGTCAGGACGCCCGCACCCGCAAGGAGCGGGAAGACGCGGTCTGGGCTCGGCCCGAAGGCGCCCAGGTCGCCGAGACAGAACAACGCTTCGGCCCCGCGTCCCCGCGCATCCTCGATCGCCGCGGCGAGCGCCAGGTGGTTCGAATAGATGCCGCCGAACGCCGCGACCCGGCCGTATCGCGGCGGACCCGGCCGAGGCGCACGTCGCCCTCCGCTTCGCCCGACCGCGCTGGCGCCGTTCCCGTTCGGGCCGCTCCCGCCGGCGGCGTTCGCGCTCCCGCCGGCCGCTCTCGCGCCGTTCCCGTTCGCGCCGCTCGCGGTGCTCACTGCGAATTCCCGCCGCCGGAGCCGACGTTCGAGCAGATGGCGCCGCTCATGTAGCAGGTGTAGCAGGCCTGCTCGGCGAGGACCGCCGGTCGCTGCGCGGCCTCCCGTAGCGTCCGCCCCAGCCGCGCACCGGGCGCGTCGAGCAGGATCGGGCAGGCGTGTACGCCTCGGGCGCTGACCAGCCGCGCGCGGGTGCACAGGAGCTGATCCAGGTCGAAGCCGTGGAGCATCTCAGGAGTGACGCGCTCCTCCGGCTCGTAGCCATGGGTGCGGCTCGCTTCGGCGCCGATCCGGAGCGGCGGGAGGATCTTGAGGCGTGCCCGGTCGTACCCGATCGACGCGAGCAGCTCCCGGAAGGCGCCGAGGATCGCCTCGCCCTCGCCGTCCGCCCATGTCTGCATCGCCGTTACGATCGGCAGGAAACCGGCGGCGGCCAGACGCTCGATGCCGCCTAGGGCGCGGCGGAAGGCGCCCTCGCCGCGGATCGCGTCGTTGGCGGACGCGGTGACGCCGTCCAGCGACACCCGGATCTCCAGCGAATAGCGCGACGCGGCCGCCATGCGGGCGAGCTCGTCCACGGTCCGGCGCGGGAGCAGCGTCCCGTTCGTCAGCACGGTCGCGGGACCGAGCTCGAGCGTATCCTCGAGGATGCCGAGGAGATCGCCGTTCATGAACGGCTCTCCGCCCGTGAAGTAGTACTCCTTGACCCCCAGCTCCACGGAAGTGTGCAGGTGCTCGCGTACCAGCTCGCGGCCCATGAACCAGAAGCTGTGGTTGTCCGGGGCACAGCTGATGAAGCAGTGCTTGCAGCGCAGGTTGCACACGGTCCCGCTGACCTGGAACCAGAGCTGATCCAGCGCGGTCAGGGGAACCGTGGGTGCACCGGCCGCGGCGGCCCGGAAGGGTCCACGCTGAAGAACCGGCAGGCCGCTCATCGCGACCGATGTCCGCCGGCGGCCGGCCTCACCATCCGCGCGTCGAGCCCCTTCGGCTCATCCAGGGGGCCTCGCCGCTGCGGCAGGACGCCGACAATGTCGTCATGCATGCGACCGATCCTCCCTCTCGCTTCCTTCAGTTCGGGCTCCTCGCTGCCTCACACGGGTTCGGCCGGCCGGGGCGTCGGGGCGCGGCGAGGGCCGGGCTCCGCGCCGTCCGTAATCGCCGTCAACTCAGCCCCGCCGGCCGCCATTTCCAGTCCGGGGCACATCGGACCGCCCGAGGCGCGGTCGCAAAGGCCCCAAGCGGGTGCGGCTCCGGGCGCGGGGCGGACTTGACCGCTCTGCGCGCGGTCCAGTGTGCCCCACGGCCGGATGCGTCGGGCGTGGGGCCGGATTGACGTCCCCCGGCGCCGGCTGGACCCACACGGAACAGCGAGGAGCCCCGGTTCGGGCGTCCAACCGGGAAGCGGACGGGACGGTTCCCTGGCCCGCGGCCGAAGCGGCAGCGTTGAGACGACGACCGTGTGGGAAGCGGGTACACGCGCCGCGCGCAGGTCGCGATCGGATCCGCGGGCGCATGTCCACGGGCGCATGTCCACGGGCGCATGCGTCCCTCGCGTCCGTGCTCACGCGCGCGCTCGGGCCCGATCGCACGTTGCCGGGAAACGGTCGCCATGGTTGCCGGGCCGGCGGCGTTGGAGCGCGCCGGAACCGCGGCGAGGCACGCGCGGTTGGCTCTGCATCATGACCGACGGCGCAGAGTTCGTCACCGACGGCGGGATCCCCGTTCCCGCCATCACGCGCGACCGGATGCGGGAGATCGACCGGGTCGCCGTCGAGGAAACGGGGCCCAGCCTGCTCCAGATGATGGAGCACGCCGGCCGCGGCCTGGCCGAGCTGGTGCTGCGGACGCTGGGGCCGCGCGCGGCTTCGGCGCGCGTGGTCGTGCTGACGGGAACCGGTGGGAACGGCGGCGGTGGAATATGCGCCGGGCGCCACCTGGCCGCGCGGGTCGGCGAGGTCGTGCTGAGCGTGGTCGACGACGGACGCCTCAGCGAGGCGGCGGCGGTGCAGCTGGAGACGTTCCGGCACGCGGCGGGCCGCGAAGCGCGGCGGCCTGGCGCCACGCGAGGCGAACCGGACGTCGTCGTCGACGCGATCCTCGGGTATTCGCTGACCGGAGCGCCTCATGGCCGCGCCAGAGAGCTGATCGAGTGGGCCGGCGGCGTCGGATCGCCGGTCGTGTCGCTCGACCTGCCGTCCGGCGTGGAGGCGGACACCGGCGCAGCGCTCGGCGCGGCGATCCGCCCGGACGCGACGCTCACGCTGGCGCTGCCGAAGGCCGGGCTCGTTCACGCCGATACCGGCGATCTCTGGCTCGCGGACCTGGGAATTCCGCCCGGAGCCTACCGGCGCGCCGGGCTCGCGCACCGGTGGCCGTTCGGAACGGGCTTCATGGTGCATCTGAACCGACGCCGGGCGGAGTCGGGGCGGCGAGGCGACGCCGAGGAGGCCGTCCCGCCGCGATAGCGCTACGAAGCGGCGGTGGCGGCCCCCGGCTCCGTCAGCTCCGTCCGCACGACGACGCCCGCGCTGAGCGTCCGGTGTACCGGGCACCGGTCGGCGATCTCGAGCAGGCGGGCCCGTTGGCCGTCGTCGAGAGGACCGATCAGCGTGAGCTCCCGGTCCAGCCGGTCGAGTCTGGCCTCGCCGGTCTCGCACCGCGCCTCGTCCTCGGCGTGGACCTTCGAATGCTGCAGCCGGACGACGGCCTCTTCCAGCGGCCACCGCTTCCGGTCGGCGTACATCCGCAGCGTCATCGTGGTGCATGCGCCCAGCGCCGCCGCCAGGAGGTCGTACGGCGTCGGACCGAGATCCTCGCCGCCGACCGCCTTCGGCTCATCGGCGAGGAGCGCGTGGCCGCGGGCGAGGATCTCCGTGCGGAACGCGCCTGCGGCGGTGCGGACGACCACGCGGTTGTCCCTGCGGAGGTCCTCCACCGTCTCCGGCTCGGGCGCCTCCGGCAGGTACCGCCCGGCCCAGGCCGCGAGCACCGACCCGACGTAGAGGGAGTCGCGCTCGCGGAGCAGGAGGTGATCGGCGTCGTCCAGCGACACGAAGCTCTTCGGGTGTTTCGCGGCGGCGTAGATCAGGGCGGCGTTCTCGATGCCGACGGCCGTGTCGACGGGCGAGTGGAAGATGAGGAGCGGCCGGCCCAGCGACGCGATGGTCTTCTCGACGTTGCGACCCTCGAGGTCGTGCACGAACTCCCGGCTCAGCGTGAAGTGGCGTCCTCCGAGCGTCACGTCCGCCTCGCCCCGCCGCTCGATCTCGTCGATCGATTGGACGAAGAGGTTCTTCACGTGGGCAGGGTCGAAGGGAGCGCCGATGGTGGCGACGGCGCGAACCGAAGGCAGCCGGCCCGCCGCCTGCAGCACCGCCGCCCCGCCCAGCGAGTGGCCGATGAGGATGGCGGGGGCGTCGTACCGGCTCCGCATGAACTCCGCGGCGGCCACGAGGTCCTCGACGTTCGAGGAGAATGTCGTATCGGCGAAATCGCCCTCACTCTCGCCGATGCCGGTGAAGTCGAAACGCATGACCGCGATGTGCTGCTGCGTCATGGCCCGGCTGATGTTCACCGCCGCCTTCAGGTCCTTCGAGCAGGTGAAGCAGTGGGCGAACAGCGCGCAGGCCCGGACCTCGCCATCCGCCGGCAGGCCGAGCCGCGCGCTCAGCTCCACGCCGTTGGCGCCCGGGAAGGTGATCCTCTCGTTTCTCACGAAACTCCTCCGGTTCGTCGCAGCCGCTCGAGCAGGCGGTACCTCGAGTAGCCGGCCACCAGGAGCGGGACGACGTAGTTGAGCAGTACGGGAAGCACGAGGTCCCGTCCGAATTCGAGCGCGAGAACCTCCGGATGGTTGATCAGTGTCAGCGCGGTGCCGACGACCAGCGACGTCCTCACCGCCGCCGCCCCGAACGCCCGCTCGCGCGCGGGCGGCGCCGGATCCTCCGATCGCACCACACCGGCCGGGCCGGTCGCCGGCGGTCTCACCCTTCGGTCCACGGCCCGCGGTCCTGGCGCAGGGCGCGTCCCGCCGCCCGCGTGATCAGCAGCGTCGCCGCCGCCGTCGCCAGCAGGCCGACGCCGATCAGGGCGTAGTACGCGAAGCCCTTCTCCGCGCCGGCGGCCCCCGCCGCGACTTCCCCGGCCGCGT
This sequence comes from uncultured Gemmatimonadales bacterium, assembly GCA_963816355.1. Lineage (GTDB taxonomy): Bacteria > Gemmatimonadota > Gemmatimonadetes > Longimicrobiales > RSA9 > CAWFKH01. Next base: position 406,027 of record CAWFKH010000001.1, read on the forward strand.
AGCCGGCGTAGACGTACAGGAACGTACCGGGCGCCATGCCGATGGCGCTGGCGAGGAGGTAGTCCGAGAAGCGGACGGGCGTGATGCCGAGTGTGTAGTTCAGCCCGTTGAAGGGGAACACCGGCGACAGCCGCAGCAGGAAGACCAGTTTCCGACCCTGCCGCCCGACCGCCTGGTCGATCGCCGTGAGCTTCCGACTGGACCGCAGGCGCCGTTCGACGGCCCCTCGCGCGACGTGCCGGGCCACGAGGAAGGCGAGGCCGGCGCCGAGCGTGGCGCCGGCGAGCGAGTAGGCCGTTCCCGGGATCAACCCGAAGATCGCGCCCGAGGCCAGCGTCAGGAGCGAGCCGGGGATCCACGCCACCGTGGCGGCCGCGTAGAGCCCGATGAAGGCGACGGCCGCCCAGGGGCCGAGATCCTCGATCGTCGCCAGGACGCGGGGCATGTAGCCCGCGAGCTCGCGGCCGCCCAGGACGACGACCGCGATGCCGGCGATCGTGGCCGCGCCGAGGAGCGTCAGGCGCGTCCTCGCCTCGCCCGCGGCTGGCTCTTCAGCGGCACGCATGCAGCCTCCAGCCGTCGAGCAGCCGCCCCAGATGCGATTCCCGTCCCGCGTGCAGGGCGGCGATCCGGAGGTCCTCGATATGGTCGATGTCGTACCACGGCGTGAGCAGGTGGACGCCCATCCCCTCCGCCGCGAGCCGCTCGACCGTGGCGGTGAATACGGAGTCCGTCGACCACCGGACGCCCTCGAACATGCGGCGCGCCGCCGGCCACGACTCCGCCCGCATGCCCACGAGATAGTAGCCGCCGTCGAGCGCAGGTCCGAGCACGACGGTGCCGGCGACCGCCTCGCGGGCCGCCGCGTCCAGCTCCTCGCGCGGCAGCGTGGGAGAATCCGAGCCCACGAGGAGCACGCGCGTCTCGCCCCGGGCGAAGGCGCCCTCGAAGGCCGCGGACATGCGGTGCCCGAGATCGCCCCCCGACTGCGGGCGGCGGGCAACGTCGGCGAACTCGCGGGCGAAGAAGGCGCCGCCGTCGTCGTCCGATCCGGCGAAGTGGATCTCCACGTCGAATCCGGTCCGGCGCGCCGCGGCCACGACATCCTTTAGCGACGCCTCGTGCACGGCCGCGGCCTCTGCGCGCGAGAGCGGCGGGGAGAGGCGCGTCTTGACGAGGCCCGGAACGGGCGGCTTCGCGAAGACGATCAGCCGCGTCCGCTCAGCCACCGTCCGCTCCCTGGGGGCGGTAGCGGCGGGCGAGCCGATCGGGCGGCGTCCCGCCGAGCGCGCGCGCGAGGAGCACCCAGTTGGCCAGCGTCCGCCGGATCGGGCCGTCGGCCTGCCAGCGGCGGGCGGAGACCCGGACCGCGGCGTCCAGCAGGTGGACCCGCGTGACGCCCCGCAGCGCCCGGATCAGTGCCACGTCCTCCATGATGGGCAGCGGTGGATAGCCGCCGGCGCGCACATAGTCCTCGCGCCGGACGATGAGGCCCTGGTCGCCGTAGGGAAGGCCGAACAGGCGGCTCCTGAGGTTCGTCCCCCACTCGATCAGTCGGTACGACGCCGCGTGCGCGTCGATGCGCAGGCGGAACGCCATCGCGCACGGCGGCCGGGCAATCGCCACCTCGTCCAGCAGCGCCAGGACCGCTTCGTCGAGCCGGACGTCGGCGTGGAGGAAGAGGAGGAGCGGCGCCCGCGCGATCTCCGCCCCCGCCCGAAGCTGGATGCCGCGCCCGCGCGCCGTGGTCGCCACGCGGGCGCCTCGCGCACGCGCGACATCGCCCGTGAGGTCGGCGCTGCCGCCGTCCACCACCACCACCTCGTGCGGCGTGGTGAGCCGCGTGAGGTCGTCGAGCAGCAGACCGAGGGCCCGCTCCTCGTCCAGCGTGGGAACGACCACGCTGAGCAGTAGAGGGCGCTCCGCCATGGCTGCCGCCGGCATCAAAGCCTCGTTCGGGTGAAAGGAGTCCGCTGCCTCGACGGACCAACCGGATGCCACCCGGAACGGTTTCGCCGCCTCGCGCTATTCGGCTCCCAGAACGGCCATCGGATCGACGCGCGCCGCGCGCGTCGCCGGAACGAACGCCGCCACGATCGCCACGGCGCCGAGCAGGGCCGCGGTGGCGGCGAAGACCACCGGATCCCTCGCGGTGACGCCGAAGAGCATCGACTCGAGCAGCCGTCCGGCGGCGGCGGCGCCGGCGAGCCCGAGGACGACGCCGGCGGCCGCGAGGACGGCGGTGCGCGCGACGGTCGTCGCGTGGACGCGTCGGCGGGTGGCGCCGAGCGCCATGCGGATGCCGATCTCCCGCGAACGGCTGCGCACCGTGTAGGCGGTCAGGCCGTACAGGCCGAGGGCGGCGATGAGCAGCGCGATCAGCGAGAACGCGGTGAACACCACGGCGTACAGGTGCTCGCGTGCGACCGACTCGGCCACCCTGTCGCGCATGGGTCCGATCTCGTCGATCGGCATGAGCGGATCCACCGCGCGGATCGCCGCCTCGAGCGCCGCCGTGGTGCCGCGCCGATCGCCGGCCGTGCGGATGGCCACCTGCAGGTAGGTGCCGATCGCGCCGGCGTGGAGCGGAAAGTAGAGCTGCGGGTCGGGCGGATCGGCGAGCGAGCTCTGCCGGACGTCGGACACCACGCCGGTGATCCTACCGGCGACGTCGCCCAGATAGTCCACGGTCCGCCGCAGCGGGTCGCCGGCGGGGAAGAACGCCCGCACGAACGCCTCGTTCACCAGGACGGCGTCCGGCTCGGCGGCACCGGCCGGCGGCAACGCGCGGCCGCGCACGATACGCACTCCGAAGACGTCGAAGTAGCCCGACGTCACCCCGGTGAACCAGGTCAGCCGGGGGCCGGCGGGCGACGCGAGCCCGGGGATCTCGACCGCGCCCAGGGCGGCGCCGTGGAGCGGGATCCCGGACGCGACCGTCGCGGCGCCCGCGCCCGGAATCGCCCGCGCCCGCTCGAGGACCGCGGCCACGAACGCGCTGCGCGCGTCCTGGCCGGCGTAACGCGCCGCCGGAAGCCGGAGCTGCGCCACCGTGACGCGGTCGGCGTCGAAGCCGAGGTCCACGTGCGTGAGCTGCCGGAAGCTGACGCCGAGAAGCGTGCCGGCGGTGACGAGGATCGTGCTCAGCGTCACCTGAACCACCAGCAGCGCTCCGCCGAGCCGCAGGCGACTCCGGCTCGCCCCGCTCCGCGCGTCGCCCTCCTTCAGCGCCCGCGACGGCGCCTCCCGCACCGCCACCACCGCGGGGAGGATGCCGGCCAGCAGCCCCGTCGCGACCGTGGCGGCCAACGCCGCTCCCAGCACCCGCCAGTCCACCGCGATCTCGGCGAGGCGCGGGATCTGCGCGCGCGCCAGCGCCACGGCGGCCGGCAGCGCCCACAGCGTGAGGGCGACCCCGGCCGCGCCCGCCAACGCCGCCAGCACCAGCGACTCCGTCAGGAGCTGCCGCAGCACGCGGCCGCGGCCCGCACCCACCGCGAGACGGATCGCCATCTCGCGACGTCGCGCCACGCCGCGGGCCAGGAGCACGGCGGCCACGTTGGCGCACGCCAGCAGCAGCAGCAGCACTACGGCGGCCAGGAGCAGCAGAAGCGGCTTCCGGATCGCCGGCACGAGCAGGTCGGGGACGGGCTGGAGCGACGGCTTCCACCGCGCGAACGCCGCCGAGAACGGTACCGCCAGCCGCGCCGTCGCCTGCTCGAGCGTCAGACCGGGCGCGATGCGGCCCACGAGCCAGTATCGTCCCTGGACCTGCGCCCCCGGCTCCGCAGCGGCCGCGGCCGCCGCCGGCGCCCCGGGGCCCGCGGGCAGCCAGAGCTCCACGTCCGAGGGCAGCTCGAACCGCGGCGGCATGACCCCGACCACTTCGTACGGGTCACCGTCCAGATGGAGCGTGCGGCCGACGGCGTCCGGCGTACCGCCGAGTCGATGCACCCAGAAATGGTGGCTCACCACCACCACGCGGGCGTCCTCCTGCACGTCCGACCCCGTGATCACCCTGCCCCGAACGGGACGGGAGCCGAACACGCCGAAGAAACGCGCCCCGACCCGCAGCGCGTTCACCCGCCGCGGATCGCCCGGCCCGGTGAGAACCGGCTCCACGCCGCGCACCGCCGAAGCCGACGCGAAGGCGCCGGCCGGCGAGAGCAGGACTTCCGCCGCCCCGCTCGAGAGCGTCCCCCCGCGCCCGGCCCGCGCTCCCGGCCGCGCCGCCGTCACCATCACCAGCCGATCGGCGTCCCGGTACGGAAACGAGCGCAGAACCACGCCCGAGACCAGGCTGTACGTCGTCGTCCCCGCGCCGATCGCGAGCGCCAGCGTCAGGACCACCAGCAGCGACGCCACCGGCGTACGCGCCACGACGCGGACACCGTAGCGCACGTCCTGCCACGCATCCTCCACCGGCCGGACGCCGCGCGCGTCCCTCGCCGCCTCCCGGTACCGCTCCACCCCGCCGAACGCCACCAGCGCCCGCCGCTTCGCCTCCTCCGCCGACAGCCCCTCCGCCACGTTCTTCGCCGTCTCCATCTCCAGGTGGAAGCGGAACTCGTCGTCCAGCTCCGCCTCCACCCGCTCGCGCGCCAGCAGCGCCCGCAGCCGGACCGCCAGCCATCGCAGGCGCGGCACCCTCGCTCCCCGCCTCACCCGTCCGCCAGCCTCGCGTCCGTTCGCACCGCGTCCGTCAGCACCAGCTCCACGGCCTCCGTGAACCGACGCCAGCTCGCGATCTCCTCCCCCAGCGCACGCCGGCCCCGCACCGTCAGGTCGTAGTACTTCGCGCGCCGGTTGTTCTCTGTCATCGCCCATTCGGCGTCGATCCAGCCGCGCCGCTCCAGCCGGTGCAGCGCCGGGTACAGCGAGCCCTGCCCCACCAGCAGCGCGTCCCGCGAAAGCTGCTGGATTCGCTGGCTGATCCCCCACCCGTGCAGCGGCCGGAGCGACAGTGTGCGCAGAATCAGCAGGTCCAGCGTGCCCTGCAGGACATCCGAGTCGCGAACCGTCATCGCGGCGCTCCGTTACCTGGGTTGCCCAGCCGGTCCGACCGCAGCCGGTCCGACCGCCGCGGCCCGACCGCCGCGGCCGGACGCCGCGGCCGACCGCCGCGGCCGGACGCCGCGGCCGACCGCCGTGGCCGACCGCCGCGGCCGACCGCCGTGGCCGGACGCCGCTCCTGTCGAGATCCGACAAATCGACCCTAGTCGGGTTCCTGTCGAAGCGCAAGGGGAAACGCAGCGGCGGTAGGCGCGCGACGACGTCCACCGGTGATCGAGTAGAGACCCTGCGAGGGGAAGACGTGCAGCCGGGAGGCGGCCGGGCGGGCAATCTCTCGTGGCGAGCAATTTCTCGTAATGGACGCCCGCTCGCGCGCCGCCATCCGGCTTGGTCTCGGAAAACGAGCAGAATCTCGTTCGCGAGCGGCGCCGCCCGCGAGCGTTTCGAGATCGTTCCCGCTATCCGGGCAGAACCCGGATGGCGAGCGTCGGGGCGGCGCCGATTACGCGATTCTTCTCGGCGCGCTGCTCAGACCCCGGCCGACTCCAGCACGCGGATGGCGCCGCCCGGCTGCCACTCGGTGACGCAGCCCGCGATGGCGCTGGCCGCCACGGTGTACGGCGACGCGAGGTAGAGGTTGCCGGGCCCCGACCGTCCCGGGAAGTTGCGGTTCTGCGAGCTGATGGTGACCTCGGCGGCCGTGGCGCTCGTGCCGGGGCCGGCGGCGATGCACGCGCCGCAGCCCGGCTCGATGAACTCGGCGCCGACGTCGTCGAAGAGGTGCAGGTAGCCCTGGCGCTCGCAGTACTGCTTCACCTCCTGCGAGCCGCACTGGATGAACAGCTTGACGTCCGGGTGGACGCGCAGCCCCTGTGCCCGCGCCTCGCCGAGCACGCGGGCGTACATGTCCATGTCCTCCTTCTTGCCCGCCGTGCAGGAGCCGGCGTAGGCGACGTCGATGCGGACCGGCTCGTCGTCGAGCTCGTCGATGTAGAGACCGTTGCCGGGGTCGCCCGGGAGCGCGACCATGGGGCGGATCGCGGACGCGTCGATCTCGATCACCTTGACGTAGGTGGCGTCCGCGTCGGAGGCGAGGCCGTCGCAGAGGCGCTCGGCGGCGTCGCGTTCCATCCCGCGCTCGGCGACGAGGTACCCGACCGCCTTCGCGTCCGGCGCGACGATGCCGGTGAAGGCGCCCACCTCGGCGGCCATGTTGGTCATGGTGGCGCGCTCGTCGATGGAGAGCGCCTCCACCGCCTCGCCGGCGTACTCGATGATCTGGCCGATCGCCTGGCCGTCGCGGACGTAGGGGTGGCGCAGGATCTCCAGCATGAAGTCCTTCGCCGTGACGTTGTCCGGCTTGCGCCCGCGCACGACCACCTTGAACGAGGGCGGCACGGAGACGCGCACGTCCTTCGTGATCCACGAGTTGAAGATGGCGGTGGTGCCGACGCCGAAGGCGATCGCGCCGATCGCGCCGGAGTGCGGCGTGTGCGAGTCGGTGCCGACGATGAGCTGGCCCGGTTCGGCGTACTCCTCGAGCATCTTGGAGTGGCAGATCGCCTCCGAACCCAGGTGCAGCCCCAGCCGCTCGCCGTAGTAGATCACGCCCTGCTTCTTCGCGAACGCCTCCTGCTTGTCCTTGAGCTGGCGCGCGACGTCGAGCAGCCCGAGCTGCACGCGCTCCTGCGGCATCACCTGGTGCAGGTAGGTGAGGTGGTCGCGGAACATGATCACGGAGCCGGCGTCCTTGATGCGCGCGTCCGGCCCCAGCTTCTGCTCGAAGAAGATCGCCGCCATCGGCGTCACGTATTCGTGCGAGAAGCGCCAGTCGGCCACGACGAAGCCGCTCTCCCCGGCGCGCACCCAGGGCACGCCCCGCTCGCCCCGCGACGCGTCCACCACCCAGTGCCGCGCGAAGATCTTCTCCGCGATCGTCATCGGATGCGACGTCGCCGCGCCGCCGCCCGCGCGCTGCGCCTCGACCGGCGTCGTCTCGACCCGGCCCTGCAGCCGCGCCACGTTGAACTCGAAGAGGCCGCCGTACTCGATGATCTGGCGCGTGATCGGGTCCGCGTCCCGGGTGAACTCCTCGAGCGCGATCTCTTCACCGGAGCGGATGCGCTCGATCAGCGAGAAGTCGGTCGACGTCAGGATGCCCAGGTTCTGGCAGTTCTCGTTGTAGATGCGCTCGATGTTCTCGGCGATCACGACGCGGATCCCCGCCGTCATCTCGGCGTACGGCGACTGCTCGCGCGAGCTGCCCTTGCCGCGCCGCTTGCCGCTGACCGAGCAGACGAAGCCGCCCTTCCGGACCGCGCCGCGCCCGATCGGTGCCTCGCCGCCCGCGCGCAGCCCGAGATACGGGAACTCGCCCAGCGTCTCGTCGAAGTAGTAGCAGATGTAGGCGGGCGTGATCTCGTCGGTCGAGATCTGGTCGCGCAGGCCCGCCTCCAGCGCCGCCTCCACCGTGATGTCCTCCCCCGCGAGCTGGCGCCGGATCAGGTCCGCATCGTCCACCAGGAAGAGGACGCGGCCAGCGAAGCGGAGGCGCGAGGGTCGTTTGCTGACATCGAGGCGGAGGAGATCGGAAGGCATCGCGTCGCGCTCGTTCGTTGGGGTTGAGGACCGTGCGGAATTTAACGGGAGAACGGGTGCAGGAAAGGCCACGGCGCCGCTAGATTCGTCGTGCACCTTCGGAGGACCCGCCATGGCCGACCTCGCCGCCACCGCCGGATCGCGGACCACCGCCGCCGCGCCCGCAACCGCGCCGCCCCCGGACGTCGCGCCCGCACCCGCCGCGACCGCAGCCGCGCCGCGCCGCCTGCGCTCGCTCGACGTCTTCCGCGGCGCCACCGTCGCGGCGATGCTGCTGGTCAACAATCCGGGGAGCTGGGGCCACATCTACGCGCCGCTCGCGCACGCCGCGTGGAACGGCTGGACGCCCACCGACCTGATCTTCCCGTTCTTCGTCTTCATCGTGGGCGTGGCGGCGGTGCTGTCGTTCGCGAGCCGGCGCGCGCGCGGGGCGCGTCGCAGCGACCTCGTGCGGAAGGTGGTGAGCCGCGCGGCGGTGATCTTCGCGGTGGGGCTGGTCATGAACGGCTTCCCCACCTACGACGTCGGCTCGATCCGCATCATGGGCGTGCTGCAGCGCATCGCGCTCGCCTACCTCGTCGGCGGGCTGATCGTGCTGTACACGCGGGAGCGCGGGCGCGTGGTCGCCGCCGCGATCCTGCTCTACGGCTACTGGGCGCTGCAGACGCTCGTGCCGGTGCCGGGCACGCACGGCCGCGCGGGCGTGCTCGAGCCCGGCCTCGACCTCGGCGCGTGGATCGACCGCACCGTCCTCGGCGCGCGGCACCTCTGGATCTACTCCGCCACGTGGGACCCCGAGGGCCTCCTCTCCACGATGGGCGCCGCCGCCACGCTGCTCCTCGGCTCCCTCGCGGGCGAGTGGCTGCGCTCGGACCGTTCCACCCACGAGAAGACCGTCGGCCTGCTCCTCGCCGGCAACCTCGCGCTCGCCCTCGGCCTCGCCTGGAACGCCGCCCTGCCGATCAACAAGAACCTGTGGACCGGCTCCTACGCCGTCTTCACCGCCGGCTTCGCCGCCGTCACCCTCGCCTTCTCGTACTGGATCGTCGACGTCCGCGGCCACGGCGGCGCGTGGACCGCGCCGTTCGTCGCCTTCGGCACCAACGCCATCGCCGCCTTCTTCCTCTCCGGGGTCTTCACCCGCGGCCTGAACCTGATCCGCGTCGGCGAGGGAGCGCGTGCGACGTCGCTCTACGCATGGCTCTACGCCCACCTCTTCCTGCCCTGGCTCGGCCCCTTCGACGCGTCGCTCGCCTTCGCCCTCACCTACGTCGCGCTCTTCACCGCGCTCGTGATGGCGATGCAGCGTCGCGGCATCGCCATCAAGGTGTGAGCGCGCCCCCGCCCGCAGAGTGTGGCCGGGAGCGCGCTCCGTCTGGCGGCGCGGACCGCCCGCGGGGTCACGGCCGGCCCGACGTGTCCACCCGGATCTCGGGGACCTCGACCGTCGTGGTGTCCGTGCCCACCTCCACGCGCGCCGGGTCCACGTCGTACTTCGGCAGCTTGCCGCCCTGCACATCGACGTCCGGCGCCTCGCCCTCCTCGGTCTGGTGCACCGTGCACGCGCCGAGCGCCAGCGCCAGCGCGGGGACGGAGAGCCATACGGGGAATCGTCGCTGCATGAGGACCTCCATTGTTCGTAATCCGTTGCCTTTCATCGGTTTGCACGCTACATGAGGCAAGATGCAGACCGCCGGCGGGTAGGGATCTTGCACGCCACGCCGACCATGCCACCCACGCGTCGACCCATGAGCCGCGCTCCGACCGGGCCATGACCTCGCCCCCGATCCCACCTCCGATCCGGCACGCGACCCGACCCCCGATCCGGCACGCGACCCGGTCCGGGGTCCGGCCGGCGCTCGCCGCGCTCGCGCTCGCCGCGGCGCTCGCCGCCTGCGGATGCTCGCGCCCCGCGCACCAGCGCCGCGAGACGAGCGCGGCGCGCACCCCCTCCGGCCGCCTCGCCGTGCCGGTCGAGACGGTCGACACGACCACGCCGCCGCCCGCGGCGGCGGCCGACACCGCCGCGGCGCCGCCGGGCGCGCCGTCGCAGCCGGGCGACACCACCGCGGCGCCGGCGGGGGCGCCGCCGCAGCCGGCCGACACCGCGGCCGGGGGCGCCGCGCAGCCGGCCGACACCGCCGCGCCCCCCGCCGCCGCGCCGCCGGACAGCGGCGCGTGGGCGACGCACGCGGTCGCGGCGACGCGCGCGGCGGCCGGCGTCGCCACGCTGCGCCAGGTGCGCTTCGCCCGCCACGAGGACTTCGACCGCGTCGTCTTCGAGTTCGACGGCGCGCTGCCCGGCTACCGCGTGGCCTACGGCTCGGCGCCGGCGGCGGCGTGCGGGTCCGGCCGTCCGGTCGCGGTGGCGGGCGCCGCCCACTTGGAGACGACATTCACGGGCGCACGCGCGCACGACGACGCGGGCCGCTCCACCGTCGACGCGCGGTCGGCGGCTCCGGGGCTCCCGAACCTCCGCGCGGCGGCGCTCACGTGCGACTTCGAAGGCCACGTCGCCTGGACGTTCGGCTTCGCCGGCCGCGCGCCCTTCCGCGTGCTCGAGCTGCGCGCGCCACCCCGGATCGTCCTCGACGTCCGGCACCCTTGAAAGACCGGAAATTAGGTCGCTGCCCCCGTCAACTATTTCGCAGTGCGCCGTTGCGCCCGCTCCACTGTGGCGCCGCGCCGCCGGCGACCGCCGCGAGCCGGGAATCGCTCGTAGTCGCGGAATACAAGGGACTTGACGCCGTTGCGCGGCTGCCGCACTTTGAAACCCGACGAGCCGGCAGGGTTTGGCCCGGCTCGTGCCCAGGCCTCCCAAGCCGACACGCCAGCCCGATCTCTTCCCCTGTTGGGGTAAGGGGGGTCGTGTCGGCTGTATCTGCTTGGGAGCCTTGCATTGGGGATGGCCGCAGTGGCCGTCCCGAAACCCGCACCCCCCCGAATGAGGAGGAGGAGCATGAAGTCTCGAACGTCAGGTTTCTGGCGTCTCGTGGCGATCGGCGCGGTCTTGACGGCCGCCGCCTGTCAAAACGAGAAGATCACCGTCCCGACACCGCAGCTCACCGTCTCCGTCGCGCCGCAGAACTCGCAGATCGCGGTCGGCGAGACGGTGCAGATGGTGGCGACGGTGTCGCCGTCGACGGCGTCGCAGTCCGTCACGTGGGCCTCGCAGTCGCAGTCGATCGCGACGGTGAACGCGTCCGGCCTGGTGACCGGCGTCGCCGAGGGCACCGCGGTGATTACGGCTACGGCGAGCGACGGCACGGTGGGCACGGCGTCCGTGCAGGTGAGCGCGGGCGGTTCTTCCACGCAGCCGACGGTCTCGATCATCTCGATCACGAACCCGGTGACGGGCGCGACGATCAACCCGACGGCGGTCGGCGGCACCGTTGACGTGAACCTGAACGTCAACATGGAGGCCGGTCAGGTCGGCACGATCAAGCTGTTCATCGGCCAGACGAACGTCTGCGAGCAGACGGTGAGCGGTGGCGCGTCGGTCGAGTCGACGGAGGCGGTGCAGACGGTGGTCTGCAACGTGAACACCGCCGCCTTCGACGCGGGCACGCCGCAGGGCACGCCGCACTTCCTCAACGACATGTACGACCTCAACGCCAGCCTGGAGCAGGACGGCCAGCAGGTCGCCAGCGCCAGTGAGCAGATCGTCATCTTCAACGCGAACATCGTGGTCGTCTCGATGAGCGCGCCGAACACGGCGACGAACCCGAACACCGGCCTCTCGTGGATCGGCAACGGGGACGTGACCGCGACGGCGATGCCGGTCATCTACGGCCCGACGGCCGGCGGCTCCAACGTGGACCGCGTCACCTTCACGCTCAACGCGCCGGCGGGCTCGAACACCGCCAACGGCACGGCGGGCACGGCGGTGCAGACGGACCTCGACGGGTCGGACGGCTTCTCCGCCGTCTTCCCGAAGAGCAAGACGCTCGCGAGCGGCGGCTCCGGCAACGTGGAGAACACCAACGCCACGGTGAGCGTCGCGACGATCATCTCGACGTTCAACGGGCCGAACGGCGTCTCGACGTCCGCGCAGCTCGACAACGTCGCGCCGGTCGTCACCCTCTTCGACATCACGCCGGCGACGCTCGGCTGCGCCAATCCGGGGGGCTGCTTCGTCAACGGCGCCTTCACCTTCGCCATCCGCCCCGGCTTCTTCGCGGCGGCTGACGCGGGCGTCGACAACACCACGGCGACCTTCGCGGCCGGTCCGGCCGCCGGCCCGTTCGTGGACGTCACGTCCGGTGCGGATCTCGCCGAGACCGTCACCCCGACCCTCGTCCTGCGGGCGACCGTGGTCGACGGGCTGGGCAACTCGAAGGTCGTCTTCGCCAGCGCCAACGCGGCCGTTCCGGCCACGACGGTCGCCGGCTCGCTGGCCTTCGGCATCGACCTGACGAACCCGACCGCCGCCTTCGCGGCCGGTCCGGCGAACAACTCGACGAACACCGGCAACTTCACCTGGCAGATCTCCTTCTCGGATGCGGGCGTCGGGCCTTCCGGCTTCGGCGTCAATCCGGTGCAGGTGCGTCTGATGCAGGTGCTGCCCGGCGGCTCGACCTGCTACCAGCCGGACAACGCGTTCACTGGCACCGTCGTGCCGTGCACGACCGCCGGCGGCGCGGTGAACTACATCGCCGACGACGGCACGGTCGCGCTGGACCCGACGGTTCCGGGCACCGGCGACGGCTACTGGGTGATCGAGGCGTTCGTGGTCGATCAGGCCGGGAACGCGAGCACCACGCTGATGCGCGTGACGCTCAACGACCTGACGGCTCCGGTGGTCGGCGGCATCTCCTCGCCGTCCTCGCTGCCGGGCGGCGCTTCGGCCAGCTTCTCGGCCGCGATGTCCGACAACGTCGACCTCGGCTCCTTCACGCCGTACTACACGTTCACGACCGGTGACATCATCGAGTACCCGGCCGTCACGCTGGGCACGTACGGCACCGACGCCCTGGTCAGCACGGTCACCGGCGTCTTCACGGATCCGTTCTTCCTGAAGAGCCTCGAGAGCACCACCCTGGCCGGACGGGCCAGCACCACGACCGAGACGAACAACACGGTCAGCTTCGACGTGTTCGACGTCGCCGGCAACACGATCACGCAGACCACGAACATCAACGGCGCGGTGCTGTTCGCCGATCCGAACGCGGGCCAGTCGCTCACGCTGACGAACCCGACGGTGTTCGCTCCGGCGAACGCGGCGCACGGTAACTTCCTGCAGCTCGCGCCGACGAACGCGACGGTCTGCAACGCCGCCAGCGCGGCGGCGTGCACGACGAATCCGACGACCACGACTCTGTCGGCCACCATGACGGGTCCGAACGCGACGTTCGCGAATCCGTTCGTGGCGGTGAACTTCTACTACGCCTCGGGTGGTCGCTTCCACCTGATCGGCGCCGGCACGGCGGCCGCGACGGACAACACCGTCACGAGCACGCGCACGTGGACGTACACGGTCACGTCCTGGGATCCGCCGGCGAGCCTCGGTACGGCCGCTGCGATTCCGGTGGTCGCGATCGGGATCACGTCGGGCGGCAAGGGCCTCGTGTCCAACGCCCAGAACGTGCAGATGGCCGCCAACTGAGGGCCTGACGCTTCAACCCCTTCCTCCGGGAAGGGAAGGAGAGGGCTCCACCCCGCGAGGGGTGGGGCCCTTTTCGTTTGGCGGCCGGTGCTGCGGTCAGGGAAGAAGGGCGAGGAGCTCGGTGGGGGATGCGAGCACGGTGGCCCGGACGGCCGCGGCGGCTTCCTGGAGCGGGGGACGGTGTTCGGGGGGACGGGACCAGAGGACAGCGACGGGGTGGACGCCGGCGGCGGCGGCGGCTTCGAGGTCGCCGCGGGTGTCGCCCACGTAGATGGCGTCGGAGGCCGGGAGGCCGAGCGCCGCGAGCGCGGCGTGGATGCCGCGGGGGCTGGGTTTCGGCTCGTCGACGTCGTCGTCGAAGACGAGCGCGTCGAAGCCGTCGAGGTCGGCGAAGGCGCGGGTGATGCGCCAGGCGCGGCGGCTCTTGCCGGTCACGATGGCGGTGCGGAGGCCGGCGCGGCGCAGGCCCGCGAGCGCGTCGGCGACGCCGGGGAAGAGGCCGCCGAAGAGGGTGGGGTGCAGCGCCTCGTAGTGGCGGAAGAAGCCGTCGAGGCAGTCGTCGAGGCGATCCGGGTCGGGCAGCAGCGCGGCGAGGAAGCGGGTCTCGGAGGTGGGGCGGGCGGCGAAGATCTCCTCGTCCGCGATGCGGCGGCCGAGGAACGGCTCGAGCGCGCAGCGATACGCTTCGAGGTAGAGGGCGCGCGAGTCGACGAGGGTGCCGTCGAGGTCGAAGAGCGCCGCGCGCAGGCTCACGCGCCGAGCGCTCCGTCCTCCTCGTCGAAGCCGCCTTCGCCGTCCTCGCCGTCGTCGAAGCCGTCGCCATTGCCGTCGTAGCCGACGCCGTCGTCGTAGCCGACGCGGTCGCCGAAGCCGCCATCGTCGCCGCCATCGTCGTCGCCGGGCAGCGCCTCTCCCACTTCGACGAGGAGGGGGACCTCCGCCTTCAGGTCGTTGTCGATGAAGACGGCGAAGAGGTACTCGCCGCCCACGGTGAGCCGAAGGTTGTTGATGGTGAGGATCTCGCTGGTGGCGACGGTGTCGATGGGGCCGCCGCCGCGCGGGACGAATTCGCCGTCGAGCTGGAGGACCCGTCCGCCGTCCGGGTCGTGAAGCCGGATCTCGATGCTGTGGGGGCGGTCGCGCTCGACGGCGTGCGCCTCGACGCGCAGGATGAACTGCATCTGCGGATGCAGCGCCGGGAGCGCGGGTACGCGGATCCGATCGAAGATGCCGAGGATGTTGAGCTTGCCCTCGGCGGTGATGTTCGCGCAGTCGGCGATCATCGCGAGCTTGACCTGCATCGGACCTCTCTGTCGTGGGCTTCGTCGCGCGCGGCGCGGGCGGCCGCCGGAATGCGAGGTACTCCGATCGCGGCTCCAAGTTCGCGGCGCGGCCGGCTCGCGGCCAGGGGCGCGAAACCCGCGGCCATGGCGCAGGGTACGGTGGTACGGCTGGATCACACTCCCCCGAAGCGGCCGTGCATGAAGGAGATCTCCCCCCGCAAGACCGAGCGCTTCGACCGGCGCTTCCGCCGGGCGCTGCGGGCGGGGCTGCTGCTGTCGCTCCTCCTGCACGCCGGCCTCTTCCTGCTCTGGCGCGGCACGCGGCTGCCGCGCTCCCCCTTCTCCGCGGCCGGCCCCCAGGCGGGCGACGACCGCGCGGCGGCGGGCGGCGGCATGCGCGCCGTGAAGTTGGCGGTCGTCGCGCCCGCGGCGGCGGCGAAGCCTCCTCGCCCGGTCCCGGTCCCGGACGCGGTGGCGGAGCCGAAACCGGAGCCGCAGCCGCAGCCGCAGATCAGCGTGGCGTCGGCGCCGGCGGCGGTGAACGCGGTGGTCGGCACGCTCGGCTCCGGCGACGCAGCGAGGCGCGGGCCGGGGCGTGCGGACGGGACCGGCCAGGGCGCGGGCGGGACGGAAGCGGAGGGCCGCTTCCGCGTCGTGCCGCCCTCCCCGCGCGGGCTGATCCTGCCGCCGCCCGACCGGCCGAAGAGCGTGCGAGGCAAGGAGATCGCGGTATGGGTGTTCGTCTCCGCGGCCGGCGACGTCGTGTCGGACTCGACGCGGCTGGACCCGACGACCGGCAACCGCGGCTTCGACAACCGCCTCAGGGATCTCGCCGCCGAGTGGGTCTTCGAGCCGGCGCGCCGCGACGGACGCGCGGTGGCGGAGTGGTTCCGCTACGTTCTGGTGATGTGAGCTTGCCCCTGAAACCGACCATCGTCGCGCTGCCGGCCGGCTTTCACATCGAGCCCGTCGACGGCGCGCTGGTGCTGGCGCGCGCCGACGTCGCGGCCGCCGCGTGCGGCGCGGTCGCCGCGGCCGGCACGCTCTTCGCCGCGGCGCTGCGCGCGCCCGATCACGCGCGGATCGACTCGGGCAGGGGCGCGCTGGCGGTGGCGGCGTTCGCGGGCGCGCGGTGGGTGGTGCGGCACGCGCGGCGCGGCGGCGCGGTCGCCCGGCTGCTGCGGGACCGCTACCTTCGCGCGGGCGAGCCGCGGCCGTTCCGGGAGCTGGCGCTGAGCCGGCGCCTCGCGGCGCGCGGCGTGCCCACGCCGGAGGTGGTGGCGGCTGTGGTGTACGACGCCGGCCCGTGGTTCGTCCGGGGCGACGTCGCGACGCTGCTCGTGCCGGATTCCGTGGACCTCGCGGCGATCGTGTTCGGCGCCGAGGCGGAGGCGGGCGGCGCGGCCCGCCGCGGCGAGGCGTGGGCGGCGGCCGCGTGCGAAGCGGCGGGCGCGCTGGTGCGCCGCGCTCACGAGGAGGGGCTGGTGCACCCGGACCTGAACGTGCGCAACATCCTGATCCAGGCGGAGCCGTCGCCGCGCGCGCTGCTGCTCGACCTCGACGGGTGCGCGCTGCGCGCGCGCCTTTCCGGCGGTGAGCGCGGGCGCATGCTGCGGCGATTCGAGCGGTCGTGGCGCAAGCACGAGCGGCGCGCGGGGCGGCCGCGCGAGGCCGAGCTCGCGGCGTTCCGGCGCGGCTACGGGCGGGCGGCGTCGTGAGGGGCGGCGGGCGCGAGCGATTTCCGGAGCGGCGCGGGCGGGATCGCTCGTGAGGGACGGCTGGGGCGAGGAGGGGCCGCGCGAGATCTGCATCGTCATGCTGAGCGCGCTGGGCGACGCGGTGCACGTGCTGCCGGTCGTGAACGCGCTGAAGCGGCGCTGGCCGGCGTCGCGCATCACGTGGGTGATCCAGCCGCTGCCGCGCGCGCTGGTGCGCGGCCACCCCGCGGTCGACGAGTTCGTCCTCTTCGAACGGCGGCGTGGCGTGGCGGCGTGGCGGTCGTTCGCGGAGACGACGCGGCGGCTGCGGCGCCGTCGCTACGACCTGCTGCTCTCGCTGCAGGTCTACTTCAAGGCGGGCGTGCTGGTCGCGCTCGCGGACGCCGACGTCAAGCTGGGCTTCGACCGCGACCGCGCCCGCGACCTGAACTGGCTGTTCACGAACGAGCGCATCGCGGCGCGGCCCGCGCAGCACGTCCAGGACCAGTACTTCGAGTTCCTCCGCCATCTGGGCGTGGCGCCGGAGCCGCTCGAGTGGGGGCTGCGGCTGGAGCCGGAGGAGCGCGAGGCGCAGCGCGCGTTCTTCGAGCGGCTCGACCGGCCCGCGTGCGCCGTCGTCGTCGGTACGAGCAAGCCGGAGAAGAACTGGGCGCCGGAGCGCTACGCCCGCGCGCTGGAGGCGATCGAGGCGGACTACGGCCTGCGTCCGATGATCGTCGGCGGCCCCTCGCCGGTGGAGCGGCGCGCGGCGCACGACGTCCTGCGCATGACGCGCGCGCGGGTGGTCGACGCGCGCGGCGACGGCGTGCGGCGGCTGCTCTGGCTGCTCGACGGCAGCGCCGTCGTGGTGAGTCCGGACACCGGTCCGCTGCACATCGCGCGCGCGCTGGAGCGGCCGGTCGTGGGACTCTACGGCTACACGAACCCGAAGCGCTACGGGCCGTATCGGAAGTACGAGGACCTCGTGGTGGACGGCTACGCGCGCGAGCCGGGCGAGGTGTACGGCCCGAGCGCCGAGTACCGGCCGGAGGGGATGCGGCGGGTCCGTGTCGAGGAGGTGGCCGCGAAGGTGGGGCTGGCGCTGGTGCGCTACGGGCGGGCGACGTAGCGCGGCGCGCGCAGCAGGACCGGCGCCCGAGGCCCGAGGCGGGGGAGCGAACGCCCGGGGCCCCGCTGAACCGCGGCGGGCGCGCGGGGGTATCCCCATCTTTCCTCCAACCCCGGACGGTGTGCGGTTGGCGACCAGGCAGACAGCGGCGAAGCGGATCCTCTGGGTCGACGACGAGGTGGAGCTGTTCGAGCCCCACCTCTTCTTTCTCCGCCAGCGGGGGTACCGCGTGGACACGACGCCGAACGGCGACGACGCGCTGGAGATGCTGGGCCGGGAGACGTACGACCTGGTGCTGCTGGACGAGCAGATGCCGGGGCGCCGCGGCCTCGAGGTGCTGGCGGAGCTGCGTCGCCAGGACCCGCACGCGCGCGTGGTGATGGTGACCAAGTCGGAGGAGGACCGCACGCTGCTGGAGGCGGTCGGGCGGCGGGTGGACGACTACCTGGTGAAGCCGGCCACGCCGCGCCAGGTCCTTTCAGTGGTGACGCGGCTGCTCGAGGGCTCGCAGCTCCAGCAGCAGCAGGCGGCGCGGGACTTCGCGCGGCGCTACCCTTCGCTGCTGCGGGCGAAGGACGAGGCGGTCGGCTGGCGCGACTTCGCGGCGCTCCACTCGGAGCTGGTGAACTGGGACATCCGGCTGCGAACGGCCGGCGAGGTGGGTCTGGCGGAGTCGGTTTCGGAGGTGGCGACCGACCTGCGTCGCGAGTTCGGCGCGTTCGTCTCACGGCGCTACGGCGGCTGGACGGCGGCGGCGGTGGCGGAGCGCGACGAGCGCGCGGCGGGCGGCGGCGCGCGAGCCGTGCGGCCGGCGCCGCGGCCGCGGCCGGCGCGCGAGGCGGGCGCGGCGGAGCCGGCGTCGGACCGGCCGCCGCTGTCGACGGACGTCGTCGAGCGCAGCCTGCTGCCGCTGATGGAGCCGGGCGACCCGGTGATCTTCATGATCATCGACTGCATGAGGCTCGACCAGTGGCGGGTGCTGCAGCCGCTGCTCGCCGGGTCGTTCGACATCGAGGAGGAGCTCTACTACGGGATCCTGCCGTCGGCGACGCCGTACGCGCGCAACGCGCTCTTCAGCGGCCTCTTTCCGGACGCGATCGCGAAGCGGCGGCCGGACTGGTGGGAGACGGAGGAGACGAGCCTGAACGCGTTCGAGGACGACCTCTTCCGCGAGCAGCTCCGCCGCCTCACCGGCCGCGACGTGCCGGTCCACTACGAGAAGGTGTTCAGCGACGCGGCGGCGGACGACCTGGTGGGGCGCGTGCGCGGCGCGGTGCGCGGCCGCGGCGGCGTCGTCGCGCTCGTCTTCAACTTCGTGGACATGCTGACGCACGGCCGCAGCGAGTCGGCGATCCTGATGGAGGTGGCGCGCGACGTGCCTGCGCTGCGCGCGCTGACGCGCCAGTGGTTCGAGCGCTCGGCGGCGTACCGGATCCTGAAGGAGGCGGCCGCGTCCGGCATCCGCGTCGTGCTGACGACGGACCACGGCTCGATCCACTGCGAGCGGCCGGTCACCGTCTATGCCGGCCGCGACGCGACGAGCAACCTGCGCTACAAGTTCGGCATGGACCTGCGCGCGGAGACGCCGAGCGCCGTCTTCGCGGTGAGCGACGAATCGGTGCTGCGCTTCCCGCCGGGGCGGCTGGCGACGAACTACGTGATCGCGCTCGAGGACCACTTCTTCGTCTATCCGACGAAGCTGCGCGAGTACCAGGCCCGCTACCGCGGCAGCTTCCTGCACGGCGGCATCAGCCCCGAGGAGCTGATCCTGCCGATCGCCACCCTGACGCCGCGCGGCTGAGCGGCGATGGAGCTTTACCGCCGCGTCCTCGCCTACGTGCTGCGCTACCGCTGGCTGATCGCCGCGACCATCGGCGCGACGGTCGGCTTCGCGATCTTCGACGCGTTCAGCATGCTCATGCTGATCCCGTTCCTGAACCAGCTCTTCGGCACCTCGCCGCTCGCCATCCAGAGCGGCCAGCAGCACGGCATCCAGTGGCTGCTCGACCACACGGTCGGCGCCTTCCTCGATCCGGGCGCGCCGCCGCAGCGCGTGCTGATCGACGTCATCGCGGTGATCCTCGTCGTCTTCCTGGCGAAGAACGTCTTCGACTTCCTGCAGCAGTACCTCGCCGCGCGCCTCGAGCAGCGCGTCACGCGCCACATGCGCAACGAGGTCTACGACCACCTGCTCGAGCTCGACCTGGGCTTCTTCGGCCGCACGCGCGCCGGCCAGATCATCTCGCGCCTGACCAACGACGTGGACCAGCTCCGCATGCTGGTGACGCGCAACATCGCCAAGCTGACGACGTCGCTCTTCCAGATCCTCGCCACGCTCGCCGCGTCGCTCATGATCTCGTTCCGGCTCACGGTCGCGGCGGTGATCGTGATGCCGGCGATGTTCGGCATCTGGGGCCGCATGCTGCGCCGGCTGCGCACCGGCGACCGGCGCGTGCTGGACCTCGCGGGCGACGTCTCCTCGCACCTGCAGGAGTCGGTCGCGGGGATCCGGCTGGTGAAGTCGTTCGCCGCGGAGCCGTTCGAGTCGCGCCGCTTCCGCGGCCTGACGCAGCGCTACTACCGCACCTACGTGCGCACCGAGGCGCTGCGCTCGCTCGCCGGTCCGGTCACGGAGATGATGGGCGCCTTCGGCACGGTACTGCTGCTCTGGTACGGCAGCCGCATGGTGCTGGTCGAGCACGCGCTCGACGCCGCCACCTTCATCACCTTCCTCGGCCTCAGCATGAAGCTGTACGCGCCGGTGAAGTGGACGTCGAAGTTCCCCTCGATGATCCAGCCGGGCCTCGCCGCCGCCGAGCGCATCTTCGAGTTCCTCGACGCGCCGGTCCGCATCCGGGACCGCCCCGACGCGCGCGAGTTCTCCGGCGAGCACGGCGCGATCCGCTTCGAGGACGTCTCCTTCCGCTACGAGCCGGAGGAGCCGGTGCTGAAGGAGGTGTCGCTGGAGGTCGCGCGCGGCGAGGTGGTGGCGCTGGTGGGGCCGAGCGGCGCCGGCAAGACGACCGTGGTCGACCTGCTCGCCCGCTTCTACGACCCCGTCCGCGGCCGCATCACGATCGACGGCGTCGACCTGCGCGACTTCTCGCTGCGCTCGCTGCGCTCCAGCCTCGGCATCGTGACGCAGGAGACCGTCCTCTTCCACGACACCGTGCGCGCGAACATCGCCTACGGCCGGCCCGACGCGAGCCAGGCGGCGATCGAGCGCGCCGCCCGCGCCGCCCACGCGCACGAGTTCGTCGAGCAACTGCCGCAGCGGCTACGACACCGTGCTCGGCGAGCGCGGGACGCGGCTCTCGGGCGGGCAGCGGCAGCGCATCGCGATCGCCCGCGCGTTGCTGCGCGACCCGCCGATCCTGATCTTCGACGAGGCGACCTCCGCGCTCGATTCGGAGTCCGAGCGGCTGGTGCAGGACGCGATCGAGCGGCTGCTCGAGGGGCGCACCGTCTTCGTCATCGCGCACCGCCTCTCCACCATCCGGCACGCCGACCAGATCCTCGTCCTGCGCGACGGCCGCATCGTCGAGCGCGGCCGCCACGAGGAGCTGCTCGAGCGCGGCGGCGTCTACAGCCGGCTGCACGAGCTGCAGTTCGAGGCGCGCGGCGGCGCGCGCGCCGCCGCAGAGTCGTGAGAGTGCTCCACGTGGACGCGGGCCGCGAGTGGCGCGGCGGCCAGCGTCAGGCGCTCCTCCTCGCGCTCGGCCTCGCCCGCCGCGGCGTCGCCGGCCTCGTCGTCGCGCAGCCCGGATCGCCGCTCCTCGAGCGCGCCCGCGGCGCCGGCCTCGAGACGCGACCGCTCCGCATGCGCGGCGATGCCGACGTCGCCGCCGCGGCGCGCCTCGCCGCCGCCGCGCGCGAGCGCGACGCCGCGCTCGTCCACGCCCACGACGCCCGCGCCCACTCCGTCGCCGCGCTCGCGCGCCTGTTCGGCTCCGGCGCCGCCGTCGTGGTGACGCGACGCAGCCTGGTGAAGCGGAGCGACGCCTTCAGCCGCGCCAAGTACCGCTGGGGTGCCGCCGCGCACATCGCCGTCAGCCGCGCCGTCGCCGACGGCCTCGCCGGCCTCGGCGTCGCGCCGTCGCGCGTCAGCGTGGTGCCGGACGGCGTCGATTTCTCCTCGACTCCGGCGCGCGCGGAGGCGGTCGACTGGCGCGCGCGTCTCGGCCTGCGCGCCGCGGACCGCGTCCTGGGCTCCGTCGGCGCGCTGTCGCCCGAGAAGGGGTACGACATCGCGGTCGCGGCGCTCGCGGCGCTGCCCGCGGATGTCCATCTCGTCGTGCTCGGCGAGGGGCCGGAGGCGGCGGCCCTGCGGGCGGCGGCGGAACGCGCCGGCGTCGCCCAGCGGCTGCACCTGGCCGGCTTCGGCGATGCCGTCCCGGCCGCGATCCGCGGCTTCGACGCCTACGTCCAGCCGAGCCGCGCCGAGGGCCTCGGCACCGCCGCGATGGAGGCGATGGCGCAGGGCGTGCCCGTCGTCGCGGCGGCCGCGGGCGGCCTGCGCGAGCTGGTCGCCGACGGCGAGAGCGGCCTCCTCGCGCCGCCCGAGGACGCCGCCGCGCTCGCCGCGGCGTGCGCGCGCCTGCTGGGCGACGCGGCGCTCCGCCAGCGCCTCGCCGAGGGCGCCCGCCGCCGCATCCGCGCCTACTCCGTCGACGCCATGGTGAGCGGCACGCTCGCCGTGTACGAGCGCCTGCTCGGCCGGGACGGCCGCCGTGCCGTGCCGCGCCGCGTGGCGGGCGCTCCGTGAGCGCGGCGCGCGCCGCGGAGCCGCGCGCCGGCGGCGCCGCGGCACCGGCGGAGGCGGAGGCGGCGGAGCGGCGCGCGCCGAACCTGCGCCACCGCGCCGAGTACGCCGCGCTGCGCGGCGCGGTGGGGGCGTGCCTGGCGTTCGGTACGCCCGCGGATCTGCGGCTCGCGGAGCGGCTCGGCCGCTTCTTCCACCGCCGCGTCCGGCTGCGGCGGGACGTGGTCGAGACGAACCTGCGGCGCGCCTTCCCCGAGCGCGACGGCGGGTGGATCGGGCGTGTGGGCCGCGGCGTCTACGAGCACGTCGCGCGCGAGGCGGTCGCGACCGTGCGGCTGCGCGCCATGGCCGCGCCCGAGCGGGTCGAGCGGATCGAGGTCGACGAGGACGACGCGCTGCGTCACGCGCTCGAGCGCGGCCGCGGCGCCGTCGCCGTGACCGGCCACTACGGCAACTGGGAGGGCTGCCTGGCGGGGCTGGTCGCGCGCGGCGTCCCCGCCACGGTGGTCGTGCAGCGGCAGGAGAACCCGCTGGTGGACGCGTACCTGAACCGGGGCCGCGCGGGCGCCGGCACCGAGGTGGTCGACCGGGGCGACGCTGCGCGCGGGGCGCTGCGCGCGCTGCGCCGCGGCCGCGCGGTCTTCTTCGTCGCGGACCAGGACGCGGGGCGCACGGGCGTCTTCGTCCCTTTCTTCGGACGGCCCGCCTCGACGCACCGGGGGCCGGCGATGATCGCGCGGCGCGCGGGCGCGCCGCTCGTCGCGATGGCGGCGACGCGCACCGGCGACCTGCGCTATCGCATCGACGCGAGCGAGGTGGACGCGGGCCGGGAGGGTGAGGTCGACGACGTCGTCGAACGCCTCACCGCGGCGTTCACGGCGTGGCTCGAGGCGCGCGTTCGCGCCCGGCCCGAGCAGTACTTCTGGCTCCACCGGCGGTGGAAGACCGCGCCGCCGGCGGACCTCGACGGGGCCGCCGAACGGGCGGCCACGGCGCCCGAACAGGAACCGGACGGGGCCTGATCCGGTATCCAACGCACCGCCGGCCGCGCGCGGCCGCACGCGAGAAACGAGTCGAATCGACGTGATCTACATCTGCATACCGTCCCACGACGAGCGAAGCACGATCGGCGTCCTGCTGTGGAAGATCCGGCAGGTGATGGCCGAGTTCGACCGCGACTACGCGGTCCTCGTGCTCGACGACGCATCGCGCGACGAGACGCCATCCGTCCTCGAGCCGTACCTGCGCGTCATGCCGCTCACCGTGCTGCGCCACTCCGCGCCGCAGGGCTACGCACGCTCCACGGAGCGCCTGCTGCGCGAGGCGGTGCGTCTCGCGCCGTATCCGAAGCGTGACGTCGTCGTCACGCTGCAGGCGGACTTCACCGAGGATCCCGCCTGGATCCCGGACCTCGTCAAGCGGATCGAGGGCGGCATCGACCTCGTCAACGGCGCCGTCACGGCGCCCGCCGCCACGCCCCGCCCGGTGCGCTGGACGCGCGCCGCGCTCGGCCGCGCCGTACGCACCGCGCGCCGCTGGCCGCCCGAGATCAGCGACCCGCTCTCCGGGCTGCGCGCCTACCGCGTCATCTGCCTGCGCAAGGCGTTCGACGCCCACGGCGACGAGCCGCTGCTGTGGGCCGACACCACGTGGGCGGTCAACGCGCAGCTCCTCGAAGCCGTGGTCCCCGAGGCGCGCCGCATCGAGGAGGTCCCCGTCGTCACGCGTCCCGACGGCCGCCGCCGCGACTCCCGCTTCCTCGCCTGGCGCGCCCTGCGCGACGGCCTCGCCTACCTCCGCCGCGCCCGCCACACCGCAGACGTGGCACCGCGCGACGCCGTCGTCGTCGAGGAGATGCCCGTCCCATCGCTCACCGCCGAGCGCCTCGACTCCGAACGCAGGCAGGCGCTCGCCGCCGAGGCGCGCGGCGCGCGCCGCCCGCGCGGCTCGGGCCGCTCCGCCTCCGGCCGCTCCGCCTCCGGGCGGCGCCGCACCACCGGCCGCGCCGCGCCTGCTGCCGCACCTGCCGCCGCGCCCGAGTCGGAGGAAGGCGCCGGCAACGGCAAGCGCCGCAGACGCTCGCGACGTGGTGGCTCGCGGCGCGGCGGCTCGCGCCGCTCCGGCCGGCGCCGCGGCGCTGGCGGCGGCGAGGGCGCGGCGGGCGCCGAGGGTGCGGCGGGCGGCGAAGGTGCGGCGGGCGGCGAAGGTGGCGGAGGCGGCGAAGACGCAGCTGGCGGCGGTCCCGGCGCCGGCAACGGAACGGAGAGGGAGAGCTGACGTGGTCGTACGAGGCTTGATCATATCGGGGTTGTTCGCGGCGTCCGTGTCGGCCGTCGCGGTGAGCGCGGCGCAGCAGCCGAGCCCGCCGCCAGTGCCGGTGCGGCCGGACTCGACGATCGTCGCCAATTTGCCGTTCGGCCAGGGCGAGCGGATGACGTACGCGGTCACGCTGAGCCCGTTCGGCAAGGTGGGCGAGGGCTCGATCGGGGTGGAGGGGATCGACACCGTGCGCGGCGTGCGCAGCTACCGGTTGAGGATGCAGATCAAGGGAGGCATCGTCTTCGCGCACGTCGACGACACGTTCGAGTCGTGGGTGAACGCCACGGACTTCTCCTCGCTGCGCTTCCGGCAGCGGCAGAAGGAGGTCAACTACAAGCGCAACCGCACGCTCGACTTCTACCCGGACCAGATGCGCTGGGTGGGCACCGACGGCAAGTCCGGAGAGCTGGGCAGCGACCGCCCGCTCGACGACGTCTCCTTCCTCTACTTCGCCCGCACGCTGCCGCTCGAGGTGGGCCGGACGTATACGCTCAACCGTTACTTCGCGCCGGACGGCAATCCGGTCACGCTCAAGGTCCTGCGCAGGGAGACGGTCACCGTCCCCGCCGGCGTCTTCAACACGATCGTCGTGCAGCCGGTGATCCGCACGAAGGGCCTCTTCGCCGAGGGCGGCAAGGCGGAAGTCTTCTTCACCGACGACGACCAGCGCCTTCTCGTCCAGCTCAAGTCCGACGTTCCGGTCCTCGGCTCGCTCAACCTGAAGCTCACCGGCTACACGCCCGGCGAGCGGCCGAGCGAGTTCACCGTCAACCACTGAGCGCGACGGACGCTCGGAGGCCGATGCGCGATACCCCGCCGGAGATCGACCTGGACCGGGTCCGCACCACGCCGGTGGAGCGCCGGCCGAACAAGGTCGCGGCCACCGACTTCGCCCGCCCGCCCGCCGGCGAGCGCTCCTTCGCCGCCTTCCTGCGGTCGCTTCCCGACATCCTCGAGGCGCGCAGCTTCCTCGCCGTGGTCGAGCGACTGGCCGACGTCGCGCGGAGCAACGCCGCCGGCGACCGCCGCGGTCCCGAGCCGGCCCGCGCGGCCGTGTGGATGCTGGGCGGCCACGTGGTGAAGACGGGCCTGACGCCGCTGCTGATCGAGCTGATGCGCCGCGGCGCCATCACGTACGTGGCGACGAACGGCGCCACCGTGATCCACGACTACGAGATGGCGCGCTGGGGCGGCACCTCCGAAGACGTGGAGGCGGGGCTCGCCGACGGCTCCTTCGGCATGGCGGAGGAGACCGGCCGCGACATGAACGAGGCGATCCGCCGCGCGGCAGCGGAGGGGTGGGGCTTGGGCGAGTCGCTGGCGCGCGACCTCGAGGATCGCGCGCGGCGCGGCGAGCTCGCGCAGCCCGAGCTCTCGCTGCTGCTGGCGGCGCGCCGGCTGGGCGTCGGCTTCGGCGTCCACGCCGCGATCGGCGCGGAGATCATCCACCAGCACCCGGCCGCCGACGGCGCGGCGATCGGCGCCACGAGCATGACCGATTTCCGCCGTCTCGCCGCCCACCTCGAGCGACTGGAAGAGGGGGCCGTGCTCAACGTCGGCTCGGCCGTTGTCATGCCGGAGGTGTTCCTGAAGGCGCTCACGCTCTGCCGCAACGTGAACGCGGGCCGCCCGCGCGCTTTCCTCACGGCGGACTTCGACATGATCCGGCAGTACCGCCCGCGCGTGAACGTGGTGGAGCGGCCCACGCGTACCGGCGGAGGCGTGGGCTACCAGATCACGGGACACCACGAGCTCATGATGCCGCTGCTGGCGTGGGGGGTGCTGGAAGGGCTGGAGGGGTAGCGGGTGAAATTCAGTCGATATTGCCGCCGGCGAGCGCTGCTTTCGCCCTCCGAATAAGCCAGCCGATCTCCCTCGGACGAGAGGGCGATGGCTGTCTGCGGCCCAGCGCTGGAGCCCGCTCCCGCGAGCGCCACCCGCGCTTCATCGAGAAGCAGGATGTTCCAGTGGCGGATGGGAGGTTCGGCGGCGGGGGTCAGAATCCTGTACGCCGCAATTCCGACCGCCATGCCGAGGATCGCACCCAGCCCAGCCCAGGCCACGGTCCCGCGTCGCAACCGGGTGTGCATGGGGACTCGGCGCGCACGAGCATCGGCCGTCAGCGCCTCAGCGAACTCAGCGGCGGTTGCGAACCGGTCAGCCGGCACCGAGGCCAGGGCCTGATGAATCGCGGCGGCAGCCGGCTCCGGGACTGTGCTGCGCAACGTCGTCAGTTGCTTTGTCGCACCTAGCATCACGGCCGCAACCACGGCCCGCACGGACGATCCGGTGAATGGTGGTGCTCCTGCGAGCGTTTCGTACGCGACGCACGCCAGCGCGAAAATGTCGCTCCGCCCGTCCAGCGGCCGTTCACCAGACATCTGCTCCGGACTCATGTACGTCGGGGTGCCGATGGACAGAGCTGTCTGGGTCAGCCGGCTCGCGCCCGCCGAGCTTACGGCCAGTGCGATCCCGAAGTCTGCGAGCATCGGCTGACCGTCGTGAAGCAGAATGTTCTGGGGTTTGATATCGCGATGCAGCACGCCCTGCCGGTGAGCGTAGTCGAGCGCTCCGGCAATGACCTTTACGACGGCGATGGCCTCCGAAACGGGCAGCTCGCGCTCGCGGCTCAGGCGATCGCGCAGCGACTCACCCTGCACCAGGGGCATGACGTAATAGAGTAGCTCGCCCGCCACTCCCGAGTCGTACAACGGCAGGATATGGGGATGCTGAAGCTTGGCAGTAACGCGGATCTCGCGAAGGAAGCGGTCCGCGCCCAGCACGGCCGAGAGCGCGGGACGCAGCACCTTGACGGCCACCTGGCGGTCATGCTTCAGGTCGGTGGCCTCATATACGACCGCCATCCCGCCTTCGCCGAGCAGGCGACCGATCCGGTATCGGCCACTCAACGCCGACTGGAGCTGGCTCTTCATGGTCTTCGGACTGGCTGCACGAGGCGCGCCGCGTCTTCGCCGGCGGGCGGTTCGAACACGAGAATTGGAGAATCGGCTCAGCGCTACCCGCCCTGGCTCAATCCCGCACGGCCCTTGTGAGTCGGGACCAGGGCTCGAGCCGGAAATGGGGGCCCGAGGTCCAGCGCGGCTCGAGCCCGATCCGCCGCGCGGTCTCGACCACCTGCCGCTCGTAGATCGACGGATGCTCCAGGCTCTGGATGTGGTCGCTGGACCACAGGAACCGATCGCCCCGCAGGTACGCGAGGAGGGTCCCTTCCCCGCTCGTCCCATCGATCTCGTGGAGCAGGATCGCGCCCCCCGCGAGGGAGAGCGAGTCGGCCACGCCACGAAAGCGGAGGCCGGGGCGCGGCGAAGTCCGCGCGAGGAGGTCCGGGGCGCGACTCCAGTCCCGCCGGAGCGCGCGCTCGAGGAACGGCCGCGACAGATCGTGAGAGACGATGATCGCGCCGTGCGCCACCCACCAGCGGAGCCCGGCGACGTGCGGCCAGGTCGGGTTCAGGGCCACCAGGACGGCGGGGTGGTCGCCCGGGAACAGGCGCCGGATCCAGTCCGCGTCCTCGCGGGCCCGCTCCTCCCCGGCCGGGGCGTCCATCAGGAACACGGTGTCCCGCTCGAGGGCGACCACGTTCGTGAAGGCCGGGCTTGCGAGGAGGAAGGCGTCGGCGCCGATCCGGACCGTGTCCGGGGCCCCGGCCGCGAAGCGCCGGGCCGGGTCGGTGGACTGAACGAGATCGGTGTCCGGGAGAGCCAGGGACGGACCGTCTGCGCGGGGCGCGAGCTCGGCCGCGCCGGGCAGCACGGTGCGAGACGTCTCCCGGAATCCATCCACGATCCGGGCAGCGGCCATCGGGTAGAGCCCGCCGCCTCCGACGTCCAACCACGTCATGTACAGGTACGCGACGAACTCCGGCCCCAGGAAGTAGTGCCGCTCGTCCCGCGCCAGCGCCACCGGGAGCGCGGTCGCCCGGTCGAGGAACAGCCGTTCGGGCCCGATCTCACCCGGCCGGCGAAGGACGACGCGCGGGTACCCCCGGACCGGGCAGACCCCCGCGACGGCCACGTCCGGCGAACCGGCCCAATCCGCGAGGGCGAGCCAGGGATCGAGGTAGCGCTCGGACATTAGGTGGGCATGGGTCCGATCGGACGGCGCGGCCGGAGCGGAGTCGCGGGCCACGAACGCGGCCGACGGCCCCGCCAGGATCGCCACCGGGGAGCCCTCCGTCTCGATCCGCTCGACCCCCGTGGCCGGGTCCACCCAGCGCTCGCTCGCGGAGATCGCCGTGATGTACGGGGGATAGGTCCGGTCAGACTGGTCGCGGAGCTCCCGCGCCGTGCGCGAGCGGAGATGGAGGAGCGGCCCGCCGGCCGCCGGGACCCCCACCGCCCGCTGCGCTCGGCGCAGCCACTCCGCCGCGGTCCCGGCCGCCGGGGCCAGCGCCCTTTCGCAGAGCTCGCGGTCCACGGGCTCGGGAGCGTTCCGGGGCAGCGTCAGGGCGAGCGAGGCCAGCGCCGCGACCACGGCCAGGACGCTCATTGTCCTTTCCATGGCGGGCAAGCTATCCGCCCGCGCGGCCGCCTCGCTACCGGCCCGGGACCAGTCCCCCTCCCGGGTGGGACGAATGCCACGATTGCGTGGACAGAGCCGCGTCGCTCGCATCCTTGTGCCGACGCAGGCGCAGTTCCTGCTGTTGCTTGATCATTCAATCAAGGCGGGGCAGGATGGCCGGAGGAACTCCTGTAGCGCGTCGCCGATCCGGCCGGTACGCCGGCCGCGATGGAGCGCGCGGCAGGAGACGTCCGGTCGGAGGGCGTGCAGCATGAGATCATTGAACGCTTGGAGGTGGACGTACGGGAGCACAGTGAGCGCTGCCTGGAAGTCCCGGGTCTGAGTTGGAAACGTGCGAGCCCGGAAGGAAGCGGCGCTGCGTGACATTGCGGAGCACGCCTGCGACGCGGTGGCGGTGCGCTGGACGGGGGGAGCGGAAGCCGCTCGTCTCTGCAGGCGGGCCGCCGGTTGCGGAGTCGAAGCCCGGTTGATACCGTCGGGATGCGGGCACGGTCGCCCCATCCATCACCCGGAGGCTTCACTCATGCGCATGCTGATGCACGTCCACTTTCCCGTCGAGCCCTTCAACGCGGCGGTGCGCGATGGCAGCATCGGTCAGAAGATGCAGAAGCTCCTCGAGGCCACCAAGCCCGAAGCCGCGTACTTCACGGAGCAGTCCGGCCAGCGGGGCGCGCTGCTGGTCGTCGACGTGAAGGGTCCGTCCGACATTCCGGTCCTGGCCGAGCCCTGGTTCCTGCAGCTTGACGCCAAGGTCGAGTTCCGCGTGGCCATGACGCCAGAGGACCTCGGGCGCGCGAACCTGGAGACGCTCGGCCAGACCTGGGCGTAGAACCCGGCGGGCGCTCCTGCCGGGCGGCAATCGTCGCTGGACGCTTCGGGGGACGGCCCCTCGCGTGTCCGGCAGCGGAGGCTCCCGGCGCGAGCGTCCGACCCCGGGTCCGGAGATGCACCCACCCATCCCCTTTCCTGGATCCCTGGAATGAGACTACGCCGCCTTCTGCCGTTCCTCGCGCCGGTGGTTTGCCTGTGGGCCGCTCCCGCCGCGCCCCTCGCCGCCCAGCAGATCCCCGGTTACACGCCCGCCGGATCGGCGCGCGAGCGGGCGCTCGAGGCCGACGCCGTGACGCGGCCGGACACCGCCGACGCGCGCGCCCACTCCGTCGCGCTGAGTAGCGAGACGCACGTGGCGGGGACGCCGGCGCAGGCGCGCACGCGGGACTACGTGATCGCCCGGATGAAGTCCTGGGGCCTGCCCACGGAGGTTCGCACCTACCGCGTCTACCTGCCGCACGCGACGGAGGTGCACGTCTGGCGTGTGCGTCCGGAGCCGGAGGAGCTGACGCTCGACGAGCCGGCGGTGCCCGGTGACGCGATCAGCGCCGTCGCCCATTACCCGACGGTGAACGGGAGCAGCGCGGCCGGCGACGTGAGCGCGCCGGTGGTCTACGTGAACTACGGCCTCGTCGAGGACTACGCGACGCTGGACTCGCTGGGGGTCTCGGTGCGCGGCAAGGTTGCGGTGGCGCGCTACGGCCGCTCGTTCCGCGGCATCAAGGCGCGCGAGGCGGAGAAGCACGGCGCCGTGGCGCTGCTGATCTACAGCGATCCGGCCGACGACGGCTACGTGCGCGGCGACGTCTATCCGGAGGGCCCGATGCGGCCGTCCTTCAGCGTGCAGCGCGGGAGCATCCTGAACGTGAACGGGGACCCGAGCACGCCCGGCTACCCGAGCACGCAGGGCGCGCAGCGGATCGATCCGGACTCGCTCATGCCCAAGATCCCGGTCGTGCCGATCTCCTACGGCAACGCGACGAAGCTGCTCGAGGGTCTGGGCGGCACGGAGATCCCGCAGCCGTGGCAGGGCGGCCTGCCGTTCCGCTACCACGTGGGGCCGGGGCCGGTCGAAGCGCGTGTGCAGGTGAAGACCGACGCGGCGACGCGCCCGTACAAGGAGATCTGGGACACGTTCGGCGTGGTGCGCGGCAGCGAGCTGCCGGACGAAGTCGTCGTGATCGGCGGCCACCGCGACGCGTGGGGTCCCGGGACGGACGACAACGTGAGCGGCTCGGTCAGCGTGATGGAGATCGCGCGATCGGTGGCGGAGCAGGTGAAGGCGGGCAAACGACCGAAGCGGACGCTCGTCTTCGCGACGTGGGACGCGGAGGAGTGGGGGCTCGTCGGCTCCGTCGAGTACGTGGAGGACGACTCGCTGCGCCTGAAGAAGGGCGGCGTCGCGTACCTGAACCAGGACATGATCGCGTCCGGCCCCCGCTTCAATGCCGGCGGCTCGCCCTCGCTGCGGGCCGTGCTGCGATCGGCGGCCGAGGAGGTGCCCGCACCGGACACGACCGGCAGCCTGTGGGATGCGTGGCGCGCGCAGGCGGGCGTCGCCGCGGGCGAGACGCCGCAGATGGGCGACCCGGGCGGCGGCTCCGACTACGCCGGCTTCTACAACCATCTGGGGATCCCGATCCTGGAGTGGGGCTTCGGCGGGGCGCAGGGGATCTACCACTCCGCGTACGACGACCCGGCGTGGATGCAGCGCTTCGGCGACCCGGGGTATCGGAACCACGTCGCCGCAGCCCGGCTGGGCGCGGCCATGGCGCTCCGGCTCGCGAACGCCAATGTGCTGCCGTACGACTACGTCGAGTACGCGACGACGATGCGCGGCTACCTGCCCGCCATCGACAGCGCCTTCGCCGCGCGCGGCTGGTCGATCGGGACGAAGGCTCTGGCGGCCGCGATCGATCGCATGCGGGAGCAGGCGCGGACGTTCACGGCGGCGCGGGATTCGGCGTTGGCGGCGGCGGCGCCGGCGGCGAGCGTGTTGAAGCGGACGAACGCCGCGCTGCTTCGCGTGGAGCGCGCGCTGACGCGGCCGGAGGGGCTCGTCGGCCGCTCGTGGTACCGCAACCTCATCTACGTCGCGGACGAGGACAACGGCTACGCGAACATGGTGTTCCCGTCGGTGAACGAGGCGCTGCGCGCGGGCGACCCGGCGCGCGCAGGGCGCGAGCTGACCGATCTGGCGGAGCGCTTCGACGAGGCGACGGCGGCGCTGCGGGACGCCGAGTTCGCGCTGCGGGGGCGACGCGGCGGGTGAGAGGCGGACAACGGGCGCGCCGGATCGGTCAATGGCGCTTCGGTCGGCGCCGATCGTCGGATCGGGACCGCTCGCGGAGCGCCGGCGAACGGCCGCGGTAGTAGGGCGCCGGTGGCCGCGCCTCCCCATGGGCTCCGTCCCTGAAGCGAAGCAGCAGACGCAACGCCGCGGACGCGACGAGCCGCGCACCGGACCGTTCGGCGTCGGTTCGGATTCTCGTCGCCATCGATCTCGACCAGTCTCCTTCCTCATGCTTCAGAAGGCGCGCCTTCTCGAGCAACAGGCGCTGCAGCGACAGAATGTTCCTCCTGCCCTCCCTCAGGATCACCCCGTTCACCGTTGCGACCGCGTCTTCCAGACGGCCCTCCGATTCCGCCACGCTGCACACCAGCGGGACGATGTAGGCCGCGTCGCCGAGCCCTTGCCCGACCGCGTCCATCGCCTCGAGCTGTTCGCAGTGATGGCGGAGCAGTCGATCGTCCTTCCGCGCGCGTGCGATCAATCCGGCTACGCCGTGCGCCATCGCCGTGAACATCCTGTCGTCGTTCGCATGACGCGACAGGGTCGCGTTGCAGATCGCCAGGGCCCTCTCGTGCTCTCCCGCCTCATAGCAGGAAACGGCCAGATTCATGTTCATGAAGGCGGCCGTGATGGTATGGTGGGGGCCGATCGTCTCCAACCCTTCCCCCAGGCACCGGAGGGACAGGGCATGATCACCCGATTCGCTGGCCGCCACGCCCAGGTCGTTGAGGATGTACGGCGTCCAGATGCTGCCCCCGATATCCTGGGCAAGGGTGAGCGCCTCGGAGAAGGCGGCCATGGCCCCATCCACGAAGCCGTTGTGCAACAATGCTGCAGCGTGTATGCGCAACGTTGCGGTGAGAAGGCTCGCGTCGGGCAATTCGCGGCACTCATGGACCACGGCTTTCGAAAGCGCGAGCGCCTTGCGCCGATTCTCCGCCAGTAGCGTCGCGGCTTCGAGTCGCCGTGCTTCGATGTCCAGACGCCGATCGGTCGGCAGTCCTCTGATGTTGGCGAGGCGCTGCCCGATCGATCGCAGGATCGACTTGCGTCCGGCCCTCTGCTCGAGCGTCGCGAGGGCGCGCAGGGCTCGGATCTCCGCTTCGACATTGGGCGCCTCCCCGCCGAGGGAGCCGAGGAAAGCGCGCAGTCTCTCGGACAGATTGTCCTCGCCCGCGCTCTCCGCCAGTAGCTCGAGCCGATGCGCCTTGATGATCTGCCGCGGGCGGCCCTCGGCAGCCGTGTCTTCGATCTCCCGCAGGATCTCGTCGGCTTCGCTGTGCCGGTCGAGATCGTGTAGCAGGTTCGCCAGCCGAAGCTGCACGTCGAGCTCGGCGTCCTGATCCGGGGCGGTCCGGGCGGCGAGCTCCAGGTAGCGAGCCGAGTCGCCGTATCCGCCGTCCCGCTCGGCGCCGCTCGCCGCGTGCAGCGCGTGCTGAAACGCGAGGTGGGACGCTCCCGCTTCCGCGAAGCACTCGGCCGCGCGTTTCGAATCCGGGGGCGTGCGGAGCGCCGCGATGAACGCAGCCCTGTAATGCGTCGCCCGTCTATCGGCCGCGGTCATGGAAGCGAGCAGGTGGTCTCGAACGATGGGCTGGGTCACCTGGAACACGCTGCCCGCGGCGACGACCAGGTCCTCCGAGATGGCGGCCGAGAGAACCGACGCGAGCGGGCGCAGCGGCTGTCCCAGGAGCAGCTCCGTCCGGGTCGCGCGACCCAGAACGGCGAGCAGTCGCAACTGGTCCCGGTCTTCCGGAGGGATCTTCAGCATGCGGCGCGCGATCGCCGCATTGAAGCTCGGCGCGCCCACCCCCTCGCGCTCGTGCGCGATCGCCTCCGATATGAGGTGGGGGTGCCCATGGCACCAGCGCGCAGCCCGGGCAACGGCTTCGCTGGCGTTCACCGCGCCGAGCAATTCGCGGACTGCGTCCTCCGCAAGGCCCTGTAGCTGAAGCCTCTCGGTATCGGGTGCGAATACGATTCGCTGCGTCAGAGGTGTCCTGGGGGGAGAGCTGCACGAAAGGACCAGCAACAGCTGCGCCTCCCGCCGCCGCGACGCGATGGATTCCATGCAGGCCGCGGAAGCCGCATCGACGCGGTCGAAGTCGTCGAGCAACAGGACGGTCGGGCTGTCCGCCGCCACACACGCGAAGTACCGCCACACCGCTTCGGTGGCCAGCTCTCCATCGTGAACGCCATAGCGGCCATCCGCATCGCGCGCCGCCGCGTCCTCCCTGATGTCCGGCAGCAACCGCGAGAGCTCGTACCTCCAGAGCGGAGCGAGCTTCGGGAGGTCGTAAGCGGCCAACCCGGAGCGGATGAGGTCGATCGCCGCTCCGAACGGCCGCGCCGCGTCGGCGTAGACGCAGCTCGTGCTGAAGACCCTCGCCCCGCGGAGCGTCGCGTGGCGGATGAACCGCTGGCAGAGTCGGCTCTTGCCGATGCCTCGTTCTCCCGTCACTGCGACCACCACGCCGGCGCCGGCGGCGGAAACGCTCCCGAGGAGCTCCAGGAGATGGGCCTGTTCGGAAACGCGGCCGACGAAGGGTAGGGCTTGCCGCTTCGGCGACGTCGCGGGGCCGCCGCCCGCGCCTGAATCCAGCCAACGTCCCACTTCCTCGAGCGGGTTGCGCTGTTGAACGCTCAGGCCGAGTCCGTCCGCTGCCCTGAGCGCGCTCTCCAGCTTCTCCCGGCCGAGGGCGCGGTAGCCGGTCATGCACAGGCAGCGGACGTGCAACGCCGCCGCATCGGCATCGAACCGTCTCTCCAGCAGCCAACTGCTGATCGAGGCGGCTTCATCCCAGTTCTCCAGCTCTTCGCTCTTCTTCGCGCGTTCCATGAGAAGGAGGAACACGTCCATCCAGATCCGCTCGCGCCTCTCGCAAATCCATGACTCGAACCGCTCGGACCATGGCGCCGCGTAATCGAACATGAACTGGCCATGGAACGACGACATGACGCCCGCATGACTGCCACTTCTGATGTGTCCATAGAGCTTGTCGACATCGGACGTGACCAGCCCGCTCGCAATGGAAAGGGTACCGGCTCTCGGAGCCTCGATGACGTTCCCGGTCGTCGCCTTCCTGATCCTGTACACGGCCTCGTTCAGCGAATGCAGGGCACGGCTCATCGTGCTCGCGGACGGCCATAGCAGCTCGGCCACGCGATTGCGCGAGGCGCCATGCGGCCCGGAAAAGGAGAGGTAGTAGAGGAGGGCCTCCGCCTTCCTGCTGCTCAGATCCAGTCGGGCCTGCTTCCAGCGGATCTCCGGCGTCCCGAGCCCACACGTCGTCAGCATGTGTAACTCCGTGTCTCAGTGCAGTTTGACCGCGCTTTGATACGCTCGACGCAAGTTGCCGGGGTCCTCGAGACCGGGAGGCCCCGTGATGCGAAGCGGTAGTTCAGCGTTGGTGCTGGCGTCGGCGCCCTATACGGAGCTGCGCCCCATCGCGCCGGAAGCGTGTCGTGAGCTGAAGCCGGGCGATGCCCTCTTCTGGGACATCGGCCGGACGGTCGATCCGGAGCGGCACCTCGAGGTACTGCACCGGCGTGCGTACGGCTCGGCGCTGTTCGCGATCCTGCCGCCGGCAGACCAGCTTCCCCGGGTCCTGTGGGCGCTGCGCGAGGTGCCGTCGCTGTACCCGACCGGCATGCTGCCGCAGGTCGACGTCGACGCCGTCACGGCCACGGAGCTGCTGCGGACTCCTCCCTTCGACTATGTCGGCAGCTTCCTCCACTACATCCACCGACGCGGAATCGTGGGAGATCCACAGAGACGGATTCGTCAGGTAGTTGCCGCGTCCACGGTCGCCCGTACGGTGTCCCGACTGTCGCACCGTCTCCACATCTCACGCCGGACTCTGGGGCGCGAATTCAAGGCATGGGGACTTCCGGCCCCGTCTCACTGGCTGCAGTTCGCCCGGATCTTCCGCTCCTGCCTGAGGATTCAGTCCGATCGCTGCACCGTCGCGCGCGCCGCGGCGGCAGAGGGTTATCCGGACGCGTTCACTCTCAGCAACCAGATGAAGCGGCTGCTCGACATCCGTCCGTCCGAGCTCAAGGTGCGATTCGGCTGGGAGTGGGTGATCGAGGCGTGGCTGACGACGGAATTGAGGAAGAAGGCGTTCGATCTGGATCGCTACCCCGCGCTCGACCGGGATGAGTAGAGTAATGGTACGTCCGGCGGCGCGCGACCGGAATAGCAAGTCGGGCCACGCGGGGACTGGCGCGGCCTCTCGTGGTGCCGCCGACGGGACCGGAGGCGGATGCGCGTCGGCCGTCGTGAAACCGCGCGCCTCCGGGCACCGTAGGGCCTCGATGTCCGCTTTGCCGCGGCGGGAGGGTCGTGCCCGCCGCCATCGCCCTGATCGGAGGACGTCCATGCGCCCGCCGCTCCGCCTCGCCGCGTCCGCCTGCATTGCGCACCGCGGCCGCTCGCCGCTCCTCGTCGGCGCCCGCCTGTGGTCCGGCGCCCCGCTCCTCGCGCTCTCCCTGCTCCTCCTGCCGCGCGGCGTGCGCGCGCAGGAGGGGGAGCGCTACACGCTGAGCGGCGCCGAGGCCGTCGTCTACGACGTCGCGGGCCGCGTCGAGGTGGGGCGCGCGAGCGGCTCCGACGTGGAGGTCTGGGTGCGGCGCGGGGGCGACGACGCCGCCCGACTGCGCGTCGAGTCCGGCACGATCGCCGGGCGGCAGACGCTGCGCGTCGTCTCCCCCGGCGACGAGGTGCACTACGACCGCGGCGGCCACGGCGGCAACACGACGATCCGCGTGCGAGAGGACGGCACGTTCGGCAAGGGCGGCCGGCGCGTCCGCATCCGCAGCCGCGGCCGCGGCCTGGACGCGTGGGCGGACGTGCGCGTGCTGGTGCCCGCTGGCAAGCGCGTGGCGGTCTTCCTCGGCGCCGGCGAGGCGACGGCGCGCGACGTCGAGGGCGACCTGCTGCTGAACGTGGCGGCGGCGCCGGTCACGGCGGAGCGCATCCGCGGCGCGCTGCTCATCGACACCGGGTCCGGCTCCGTGCACGTGAGCGATCTGGACGGCGCGCTCAGCGTGGACACCGGCTCCGGCAGCGTCGAAGTGACGGGAGCGAGAGGGAAGTCGCTGAAGGTGGACACCGGTTCCGGCGGCATCCGCGCCACGGACCTGACGTTCGAGGCCCTGGACCTGGACACCGGTTCCGGCTCGATCCACGCCCTCAACGTCTCCGCGCCGAAGCTCAAGCTCGACACCGGCAGCGGCGGGATCGAACTCGACCTCGCGGGCGACGTCGAGGACGCCGTGGTGTCGACCGGCTCCGGCAGCGTCCGCCTGAGCATCCCGCAATCGCTCGGCGCGCGGTTGGACGTGGACACCGGCAGCGGCGGCATCAGCGTCGACGTCCCCTTCCAGCTCACCAGCAAGGACCACGGCGAACTGCACGGCACGCTCGGCGACGGCCGTGGCCACATCAGCATCGAGACCGGGTCCGGTTCGGTGCGGATCGGCCGGCACTGAGGGGAGGCCCCGGCGCCGCAGCGCCCGCGCGGGGCCGCGCCCGCCCCCCTGCCTTGCCCACCCTTCGCGCCGCCGCCTATCTTTCGTCCCCCTTACCTCGCGAGCACGGGAGTCGTGGCCAGCTCCGCATTCCGCATCGGTTCGATCCTCGGATTCGAGATCCGGGTCGACTACTCCTGGTTCGTCATCTTCTTCCTGATCCTGTGGACGTTGACGGCAGGCGTCTTCCCGTTCACGGTGCCGGGCCTGTCGCGCGGCGCCTACCTGGTGATGGGGCTGACCGGGGCGCTGCTCTTCTTCCTGTCGCTGCTCGGCCACGAGGTGTCGCACTCGATCGTGGCGCGCATGAAGGGGATCGAGGTGGCGGGGATCACGCTCTTCATCTTCGGCGGCATGGCGCACACGAAGGCGGAGGCGACGACGCCGGGCGACGAGTTCCAGATCGCGTTCGTCGGCCCGCTGAGCAGCCTGCTGATCGCGGGGCTCTTCGCGGCCGTCGTGTGGGTCGGCAGGCCGGCGGGGTGGAGCCCGGCGGTGCTGTCGGTGGCGCGCTACCTGGCGGAGTGGAACGTGCTGCTGGCGGTCTTCAACCTCCTGCCGGGATTCCCGCTGGACGGCGGCCGCGTCTTCCGCTCGATCGTGTGGAAGGCGACGGGGAGTCTCGAGCGCGCGACGCGCTGGGCCAGTACCGGCGGACAGCTCATCGGCTTCGGCCTGATCGGCTACGGCATCCTGACGGGGCTGCGCCACGGCCTGCTGAGCGGCCTCTGGCTCGTCTTCATCGGCTGGTTCCTGCGCAACGCGGCGGTGTCGAGCGGCCGCCAGAGCGCGGTGATGAACGTGCTGAGCGGCGGCCGCGCGGCGGACGCGATGACGTCCGACCCCGAAACGGTGCCGCCGGGGATCACGCTCGACCGCCTTGCCGAAGACCACTTCCTGCACCGCCACTTCAGCGCGTACCCGGTGGTGGAGGCGGGCGAGCCGGTGGGCGTCGTCACGATCGCGCAGCTCAAGGCGGTGCCGCGCGCGGAGTGGCCGGTGCGCACCGCGGGCTCCGTGATGGCGCCGCTGTCGGGGCTGATGGTCGTCGCGCCGGACGCCTCGATGCAGTCCGTGCTGGAGGCGATCCAGAGCTCGCCGGCGCAGCGCGCGCTCGTGATGGACGACGGCCACCTCGCCGGCATCGTCGCGCCGAGCGACCTCGCCGCGTGGGTGCAGCGCGTG
Organism: uncultured Gemmatimonadales bacterium; assembly: GCA_963816355.1. Taxonomy (GTDB): domain Bacteria; phylum Gemmatimonadota; class Gemmatimonadetes; order Longimicrobiales; family RSA9; genus CAWFKH01. Next base: position 444,816 of record CAWFKH010000001.1, read on the forward strand.
CGCGAGCTGCGCGGCTGAGGCGCGGCGCGTGAGCGACGGGCGCCGCCCCTCCGGCCGTTTCGTCATCCCGGCCGACCGGCTGCCGCCCGGCTTCGCGCGCTCCGTCGACGAGCCGCCCGCGGAGCCGGTCGCGCCGCGGCCCGCCGCGACGGCCGTGCTCGCGCGCGACGCGGAGCGCGGCCCGGAAGTGCTCCTGCTGCGTCGCCACCGCTCGAGCGGCTTCGTGCCGGGCGCGTGGGTCTTCCCCGGTGGCCGTGTCGACGACGCCGACGCCGACGCCGCGCTCGTCGCGCGCGCGGACGGCCTCGACGCCACGCCGGCGGCGGCGTTCTGGTTCGCGGCGGCGCGCGAGATCTTCGAGGAGACCGGCGTCCTGCTGGCGCGCGGCGCGGCCGGCGGCTGGCTGGACGGCGGCGGATCCCGCGCGCGCGAGTGGCGCGCGCGGCTGCTCGACGAGGGCGCGACGCTGCTGGAGATGCTCACGGCGCTGGACGCCCGGCTCGACCTGCGCCGCGTGGTGCCGTTCGCGCACTGGATCACGCCGGTGGTCGAGCCCCGCCGCTACGACACCCACTTCTTCCTCGCCGAGCTGCCGCCCGGCAGCGACGTCGAAGCGGACGAGCGGGAGATGACCGGCGCGCTGTGGATCCGACCGGCGGAGGCGCTCGAGCGCTTCGCGGCCTCCACCCTGCCGATGGTGTTCCCTACCGTGCACACGCTCCAGGAGCTGGCGGCGTTCGACGCGGTGGCGGCGGCGCTGGACGCGCACCGCGGCCGCGTCGTGCGCCCGATCCTGCCGCGGCTCGTGCGGCGCGAGGGCGGCGTCGCGATCGAGATCGGTGGCGACGCGGCGGCCGACAGCGGCGGCGACGGAACGCCGGAGCCGGGCGGCCGGTAGGACTGAGCGTGGCGGCGCGCCGCCACGTCCGAAGGAACCCTCCTCGAACGCGACGAGTGCATGCCCACCCAGCGAGCCACGACCGTAGGCGAACTCAGGGCGGCGGGCCACCGCAGCCGCTCCGTGAAGGACGAGATGCGGGCGAACCTGCTCCGCAAGCTGGAGGCGGGCGAGCGGCTCTTCCCCGGCATCGTCGGATACGACGACACGGTGATCCCGCAGATCGTCAACGCGGTCCTCGCGCGCCAGAACTTCATCCTCCTGGGCCTGCGCGGCCAGGCGAAGAGCCGCATCGTGCGCCAGCTCGTCGAGCTGCTGGACGAGGAGATGCCGATCCTGGCGGGCAGCGAGGTGAACGACGATCCGCTGCGCCCGATCTCGAAGGCGGGCCGCCTGCTTCTCGAGGACGCGGGCGACGACGCGCCGGTGGCGTGGGTGGGCCGCGACGCGCGCTTCGTCGAGAAGCTCGCCACGCCGGACGTCACGATCGCCGACATCATCGGCGACGTCGACCCGATCCGCGCCGCGCGCGGCGGCCACGTCCTCTCCGACGAGCTGACCATCCACTACGGCCTGCTGCCGCGCGCCAACCGTGGCATCTTCGCCGTCAACGAGCTGCCGGACCTCGCCGGCAAGATCCAGGTCGGCCTCTTCAACATCATGCAGGAGGGCGACGTCCAGATCAAAGGCTACCCGGTGCGCCTGCCGCTCGACGTCCAGCTCGTCTTCACCGCGAATCCGGAGGACTACACGGCGCGCGGCAAGATCATCACGCCGCTCAAGGACCGCATCGGCGCGCAGATCATGACGCACTACCCGGAGGACGTCGCGACCGGGCAGGAGATCACGCTGCAGGAGGCGTGGATCGAGCGCGGGCGCGACGTCGTCGTGCCGGACTTCGTCGGCGAGACGATCGAGCGCGTCGCCTTCCTCGCGCGCGAGGACAAGCGCGTCGACCAGCGCTCCGGCGTGAGCCAGCGCATGCCGATCACCGTCCTCGAGAACGCGGTCTCGAACGCGGAGCGGCGCGCGCTCGCCCGGCCGGGCGAGCCGGTGGTCACGCGCATCAGCGACATCTTCGCCGCACTGCCCGCGATCGCCGGCAAGCTCGAGCTGGAGTACGAGGGCGAGCTGGTGGGCGCCGACGCGATCGCGCGCGAGCTGATCTCCGACGCCGCCGAGGAGACCTTCCGCGACCGCGGTGGCGACGACGCCGAAGAGCCGCTCGACGCCGTCGTCGACTATTTCGAGAGCGGCGGCGTGTTGCAGCTCTCGGACTCCGCCTCCTCGGACGCGCTGCTGGAGGGGTTCGGCACCGTCCCGGGGCTGCTCGACGTGCTGGGCGGCCTCGGCCTCGACACGCACGACGCGCCCCACGCTGCCGCCGCGTGCGAACTGGTGCTCGAGGCGCTCGTCGCCCAGCACAGGATCAGCCGCGTCGACGGCGGCGGCTACAGCCGCGCGCCCCGGCAGCGGCCGAAGGGCGGGCCGGGCGGTGCCGGCGGGCTGACGTTCGAGGTGTAGCGGCGGCGCGGCCGGCGCCCGCCTGCTACAGACCCGCGAACGCCGCCAGCCGACGCTGCGCCCGCGGCAGCGGGTACTCCGCCAGCGCTCCCGGCGCGACCCACGCGTGCGGCGACTCGAGCGCGGGGTCGAGCGCGTCGTCGTCGGCGAGGAAGCGGAACGCGCTGTACCTCAGACGCAGGTGCGTGAACGCGTGCCGCACCGTGGCGACGGCGCCGGCCTCGCCCGGCGGCGCGGCGAGCGTTCGTCGCGCGACTTCGCGCGCGGTCGCCTCCGCGGAGCCCTCCGGCCCCACGCGCTCACCGGGGAACTCCCACAGCCCCGCGAGCAGGCCGCCGGGCGGGCGGCGGCGCAGCAGCACGCGGCCGCCCCGGTCGACGACGATGGCGGTGCCGACGTCGTCTTCCGGCACGCGCGCGGCGCGGCGCGGCGCCGGCCGCTCGAGCTGCGTCCCGTTCTTTCTCGCGGCGCACAGCCCGGCGACGGGGCAGCGGGCGCAGGCGGGCGAGCGCGGCGTGCAGACGAGGGAGCCGAGCTCCATCAGCGCCTGGTTGAAGTCGCCCGGGCGCGCCGCATCCACCAGGGCGCGGGCCCGCTCGCGCAGCTCGCGCTCGCGCGGCGCCGGGAGGTCGAAGACACGGGCGAGCACGCGCCGCACGTTGCCGTCGACCGCGGGCGCCGGCACGCCGAACGCGATGCTGGCGATGGCGCCGGCGGTGTAGAAGCCCACGCCGGGCAGCTCGCGCAGCGCGTCGGGGTCGGCCGGCAGGCGGCAGCCGTGGCGCTCGCGCACGACTTTCGCGGCGCGGTGGAGGTTGCGGGCGCGGGAGTAGTAGCCGAGGCCCTCCCACAGGCGGAGCACGTCGGTTTCGGCGGCGGCGGCGAGGGCGCGGACGTCCGGGAAGCGGGCGGTCCAGCGTTCGTAGTACGGGATCACGGTCTCCACGCGCGTCTGCTGGAGCATGATTTCGGAGACCCACACGCGGTACGGGTCGGCGTCGCGGCGCCACGGCAGGTCGCGCCGCCGCTCGTCGAAGAAGCGGAGGAGGCGCCGTCGGAAGGCGGCGCGATCGAAGTCCTCGCGGTCAGGGAGCACCATGCGTTTCACGACCTACGGCAAGTACAAGGGATCTCTCCTCGACGCGCTGAACCTGCAGGACCTGCTCGACCGGCTGAGCGACTTCCTGCTGCAGAGCGGCTTCGCCGGCGGTCCGCATTACCACCCCTGGTGGGGCTGGTCCGGCGACGAGGACGACCGCTCCGTCGACGCGTTGAAGGAGGCGCTGCTGCGCGCGCTGATCGAGAGCGGCCAGCTCACGCCGGAGATGCTAAGCGAGCTGCGCGGTGAAGGCGAGGGGGACGAGGAGGTGCGGCAGCAGATCGCGCAGCTCCTCGACGAGCTGGTGCAGCGCCTGGTGGACGAAGGCTACCTCAACCTGACGCAGGCGCCGCAGATGCCCGGCCCGCACGAGATGATGCCGGGCGCCGGCAAGGTGGACGAGGGCGCCGAGGCGGCGCGCCAGGTCGAGTTCAACCTGACGTCGAAGGGGATGGACTTCCTCGGCTACCGCACGCTGCGCCACCTGCTGGCGGGGCTCGGCCAGTCCTCTTTCGGCAGCCACGAGACGACGCGCCTTGCCACCGGCGTCGAGGCGGAGGCGGCGTCGCGGCCCTACGAGTTCGGCGACACCCTCAACCTCGACATCCCCGCCACGCTGACCAACGCGTTGAAGCGGGAGGGGATCGGCGTCCCCATCGACCTCGACTACCCGGACCTGATGGTGCACCAGTCCGAGTACCGCAGCTCGTGCGCGACCGTGCTCATGCTGGACGTCTCGCACTCCATGATCCTCTACGGCGAGGACCGCTTCACGCCCGCGAAGAAGGTCGCGCTGGCGCTGTCGCACCTCGTGCGCACGCAGTACCCCGGCGATGCCCTGCGCGTCGTCACGTTCGGCGACCGCGCCGAAGAAATCCCGCTCTCGCAGCTCGCGCACGCGCAGGTGGGGCCGTACCACACCAACACCGCCGAGGGGCTCAAGCTGGCGCAGCGGCTCCTCGCCGCGCAGAAGAAGGAGATGCGCCAGATCATCATGATCACCGACGGCAAGCCGTCCGCGACCACGATGCCGGACGGCAACGTGTACAAGAACTCCGCCGGCCTCGATCCGCTGGTGCTGCGCGAGACGTTCCACGAAGTCGCGAAGTGCCGCAAGGCGGCGATCCCGATCAACACGTTCATGCTCGCGCGCGACCCGGCGCTCGTCGCGTTCGTCGGGCGCGTGTGCGAGATCAGCCGGGGGCGCGCCTACTTCACCACGACCCTGACGTTGGGGCAGTATATTATGCGGGATTTCCTGCGGAGGCGGACGAAGAAGATGTAGGTGGGTGGGGTCGGCGATCGGGTTGTATTGGAGCGGTCTGGGGTCTGGGGAGGGGGTCTGCGGGGGGTCGGGGGGGTCGGGGTCTGGGGGGGTCTGGGGGTCTGGGGTCTGGGGTCTGGGGTCTGGGGGGACGCTTCCTGGGGCGGTTGCGGTGGGGTGCGGGCCGCCGTATGATCGCACGCGGTCGGAAACGCCCGTGCGATGGCGACTTCCGGGCTCTCCGGCCGGAGACCCTACTCTTTCCCGACAATCCGGAATGCATCGAATCGCAAGGATCTTCCTCGCGCTTGCGACGCTCGCCGTGGCCGCGGTGCCCGCGGCGGCGCAGAAGGCGTCCCCGCAGGCGTCGCGCAGGGCGTCCAGCGCCGCGGGGGGCGCGTTGGGGGGCGCGCTCACCTCGGAGCTGATCGACGCGGTGAAGGCGCGCCCGATCGGTCCCGCGAACCAGGCGGGGCGGGTGACGTCGATCGCGGTGCCGGACACGGCGGGCCACAAGACGATCTACATCGGCTACGCGACGGGCGGCGTGTGGAAGACGGCGGACGCGGGGATCACGTGGCGTCCGATCTTCGAGGACCAGCCGTTCGCCGCGGTGGCGGACGTGGCGGTCGCGCCGTCGGACTCGAAGGTGGTGTGGGTGGGCACGGGCGAGCGCAACTCGCTGCGCTCGCAGGGGTGGGGGAACGGCGTCTACAGGTCGACGAACGGCGGCTCGAGCTGGGAGCACGTGGGGCTGGAGGAGACGCGCGAGATCGGCCGCATCGCGATCGACCCGCGCAACCCGGGCGTCGTCTACGTCGCGGCGCTCGGCCACCTGTGGGGGACGAACCCGGAGCGCGGCGTCTACAAGACGACGGACGCCGGGAAGACGTGGAAGAAGGTCCTCTTCGTGGACGACACGACCGGCTTCGTCGACGTGCGGCTGAAGCCGGACGACCCGGACGTCGTCTACGCGGCGGGGTGGCACCGGCTGCGCTGGGGCGGCGGCCACATGGAGGGTGCGGGCGCGGGCAGCGGCATCTGGAAGTCGACGGACGCGGGCGCGACGTGGACCCGGCTGACGGATCCGAAGCTGGGCAACGGCCTGCCGACGCGCGCGCTCGGGCGCATCGGGCTTGCGGTGACGCCGGCTGCGCCGAACGTCGTCTACGCCGTCATCCAGGCGGCAGAGTCGGCGACGGACCCGTCGATCAGCCCGCACGGCGGCCTCTTCCGCAGCGACGATGCGGGCGCGAGCTGGAAGCGCGTCAACGACATCAGCGCGATCCCGGACTACTACTACAACGAGGTGTGGGTCGACCCCTCGAACGCGGACCGCCTGTGGCTCGGCGCGACGGTGCTCGGCTACTCCGAGGATGGCGGCGTCACGATCGAGTCGGTGCGGCCGGGCAAGATCCACGTCGACAACCACGCGCTCTGGATCGATCCGGCGGATCCGCAGCACCTCCTGCTGGGCAACGACGGCGGCCTGCACACCAGCTTCGACGGCGGCCACGCGTGGTGGCACCACACCATGCCGGCGGGCCAGTTCTACGAGGCGTCGATCGACAGCGCGCGAACGCCGTACCGCGTGTGCGGCGGCCTGCAGGACAACGGCGTCTGGTGCGGCCCCAGCCGCACGCGGGAGCGCGAGGGGGTCACCGAGCGCGACTGGGTCACGATTTTCGGCGGCGACGGCATGGTCTCCCACGTCTCGCCGGACAGCGCGGACATCGCCTACGCGGAGTACCAGTTCGGCACGATCCACCGCCTGAACCTGGCGACCGGCGAGTCGGTCAACCTGCAGCCGCACGCCGAGGACGCCGGACGCGAGAGCGGCTACGAGTTCCGCTGGGGCTGGACCACCCCGTTCATCCTCTCCCACTTCGACCCGACGGTGCTCTACCTGGGCGGCAACCATCTCTTCCGCCTGACGCACCGCGGCGACGACTGGGAGATCGTCTCGCCGGACATGACGCGCCAGAGCCGCGCCGCGCCGGAGCCGATCGAGGGTGCCACCTCCTACGGCGTGATCCACTCCATCGCGCAGTCGCCGCTCGACCGGAACACGCTGTGGACCGGCTCCGACGACGGCCTGCTCTGGCTCACCACGGACGGCGGCGCGCACTGGCAGAACCTCACGGATCGGATCCCCGATCCCGCCGTACGACGCTGCTTCGTCGCCGAGATCGACGCGTCCGTCCACGACCGCGGAACGGCCTACGTCGCCTACGACTGCCACCGCCGCGACGACTACGCGCCGCACGTCTACGAGACGCGCGACGGCGGCCGCACCTTCCGCCGCGTCGACGCCGGCCTGCCGCCGGACGCCGGCAGCTACGTAGTGCGCCAGGACCACGTGAATCCGGACCTGCTCTACGTGGGCGACGAGCGCGGCGTCTACGTCTCCAACGACCGCGGCGCGCGCTGGGTGCGGCTGCAGAGCGGGTTGCCGACGGTGCCCGTGCGTGACCTCGAGTTCGGACCGGGCGGCCACGAGCTCGTGATCCCCACCTTCGGCCGCAGCGTCTACATCCTGGAAATCGGCCCGCTGCAGGAGATGTCCGACTCGACGCTGTCGCAGCCCGCGCACCTCTTCCCCGTCCAGGATGCGCGGCTCTACCGCCAGATCGATACTTACGCCTCCTTCGGCGACACGTACTACACCGCGCCGAACCCGCCGCAGGGCGCCGAGATCACGTACTACCTGAAGGCCGACGAGGGGAAGGACGTCTCGCTGACGATCCGGCACGCCGCGGAAGCGGCGGACACGGGTGCCGCGGACGCGGCCACGCGCGGCGAAGCGGCCGGCGGCGCCGCGGCGCGCGGCGGTGCGGCCCGCCGTGGCGGTGACGACGTCGTGCGCACGCTCACCGGCTCGGGCCGCCCCGGGACGCACCGCCTCGTCTGGGACCTGCAGGCGAGCCAGCCGCTCGGCCACGTGCTCGGCGGCCCCGCCTCGCCGCAGGAGCAGCGCCGCGTGCGGCCCGGCCGCTATTCCGTGACGCTGAAGGCGGGCGGCCGCACGATGACCCGGACGTTCAGGGTCGAGGAGGGCTGGTACGGGGCGGGAAGCGGAGACCGCTGAGCGCTCCGCCGCCGCTCCGGCGGGCCGCCCCGGCGACCCGTCCAGGAATCGCAACACACGGCACGCTACCTAGGGAAAGGAGAATCCCCATGGGTGGATCGAGCTCGCGCCGCTGCTACGGCGCCGTTCTCGCGACCCTCGTCCTCGGCTTCGGCCTCGTCGCCGCACCACCGCCGCCGCTCGCGGCGCAGGCGCGCGCCGGCGCGGCGTCGATGGCGTACGACACGTCGCTCTTCAACGGGCTGGAGTACACGAACCTCGGCCCGCAGCGCGGCGGCCGCTCGATCGCCGCCGGCGGCAGCGCGGCGCGGCCGCACGAGTATTACTTCGGCGCGACCGGCGGCGGCCTGTGGAAGACGACCGACGGCGGCACGACGTGGCAGCCGGTCACGGACGGCAAGATCACGAGCGCGTCGGTCGGCGCGGTCGCGGTGTGCGAGGCGAATCCGGACGTCGTCTACATCGGCACGGGCGAGCGGGAGCTGCGCGGCAACATCCAGGCGGGCGATGGAATCTACCGCTCGAGCGACGCGGGCAAGACGTGGAAGCACGTCGGCCTGCAGGCGGCGCGCAACATCTCGGAGATCCGCGTCGATCCGAAGAACTGTGACCGCGCGTTCGCGGCCGTCTTCGGCCACTACGGCGAGGAGAACGCGGAGCGGGGCATCTACCGCACGACGGACGGCGGCGCGACGTGGAAGAAGGTGCTCTTCCGCGACGGCAGGACCGCGGGCGTGGCGGTCGACATCGACGCCAGCGACCCGCAAGTGGTCTACGCGGGCCTCTGGGAGGCGTGGCGCAAGCCCTGGGGCATGTCGAGCGGCGGCAAGGGGAGCGGCCTCTTCAAGACGACAGACGGCGGCGACACGTGGACGGAGTTGACCCACAAGCCCGGCCTGATCCCGCAGGGGATGCTGGTGGGCAAGGTCGACGTCTCCGTCTCGCCGGCCGACGACAGCCGCGTCTACGCCATCCTCGAGGCGGATTCCGGCGGCGTCTTCCGCTCCGACGACGGCGGCATGACGTGGACGCGCACCAACAGCGAACGCAAGCTGCGCCAGCGCGCCTTCTACTACAGCCACGTCATCGCCGACCCGAAGGACAAGGACGTCGTCTACGCGCTGAACACCGGGATGTACAAGTCGACGGACGCCGGCAAGACGTTCCCGACGTCGTTCCGCGTGCCGCACGGCGACAACCACGACCTGTGGATCGCGCCGGACGACCCGCATCGCATGATCGAGACGAACGACGGCGGCGCCAACGTGTCCGTCGACGCGGGCCGCACGTGGACCGACCAGGAGTTCCCGACGGCGCAGTTCTACCGCCTGGTGCTCGACTATCACCAGCCGTACTGGCTGTGCGGCGCGCAGCAGGACAACTCGACCGCGTGCGTGCCGTCGCGCGACTGGAACTTCCTCTCCGCCGGCCGCGGCGGCTACTTCGTCTCCGTCGGCGGCGGCGAGAGCGGCTACATCGCGCCGGACCCGAAGGACAAGAGCGTCTACTACGCCGGCTCGTACGGCGGTGACCTGAGCCGCGTCGACATCTCGAACGGCGACGAGCGCGCGATCAACCCGTTCCCGGACAACCCGATGGGGTACTCGGCGGAGGACATCGCCGAGCGCTTCCAGTGGACGTACCCGATCGTTTTCGCGCCGACGGACCCGAACGTGCTCTACGCGACGTCGCAGCACGTCTTCAAGTCGACGAACGATGGCCAGAGCTGGCAGCGCATCAGCCCGGACCTGACGCGCCACGCGCCGGAGACGCTGGGCCCCTCGGGCGGCCCGATCACGAAGGACCAGACCGGCGTCGAGACCTTCGCCACCATCTTCGCGCTGCAGCCCTCGCCGCACGACGGCAACGTCATCTGGGCCGGCTCCGACGACGGCGTCGTGAGCGTGACGCGTGACGGCGGCGCGCACTGGGCGAACGTGACGCCGCCCGGCATGCCGGACTTCGTCAAGGTGACCACCATCGAGGTGTCGCCGCACACGCCGGGCGCCGCGTACATGGTGGGCAACCGCTTCCTGCTCGGCGACTTCGCGCCGTACGTCTACAGGACGAAGGATTACGGCAGGACGTGGACGAAGATCACGAACGCCCTCCCCGCCGACGAGGTCGCGCGCAGCATCCGCGAGGATCCCGAGCGCGCCGGCCTGCTCTACCTCGCCACCGAGCGCGGCGTGCGCGTCTCCTTCGACGACGGCGCGAGTTGGCAGGACTTCTCGCGCAATCTGCCCGTCGTCCAGGTCTCCGACCTCCAGCTCGCGGGGAACGACCTCGCGCTCTCCACCCACGGCCGCGGCTTCTACATCATGTACGGCATCGAGCCGCTGCGGCAGATGACGCCGGAGATCGCGCGTGCGCCCGCGCACCTCTTCAAGCCCGGCGCGACGGTGCGCGGCGTCGACCGCGGCGTCTCCGTCTACTACACGCTGAAGCAGCCCGCGAACCAGCTCGCGCTCGAGTTCCTCGACGCGCAGGGCGACGTGATCCGGCGCTTCGAGGCGAAGCCGCCGAGCGACACGACGAAGGCGGAGGAGGACGAGAACCCGTTCTTCCGTCGCCAGCCGACGGACGCGCCGAACAAGGCGGGCCTCAACCGATTCGTCTGGGACATGCGCTACCCCGGCTTCACGGACTTCCCCAACATGATCCTGTGGGCGGCGCGCAACGCGGGGCCGACCGCGGTGCCCGGGACCTATTTGGTGCGGCTGGTCGCCGACGGCGAGACGCAGACGCAGCCGTTCGAGATCCAGATCGACCCGCGCCTGAAAAACGTGACGGTCGCCGACCTGCAGGCGCAGTTCGACCTCGCCATGAAGGTGCGCGACGAGGTGTCGAAGGCGAACGAGGCGGTGCTGCTGATCCGCGGCGTGAACGACCAGATCGACGACCGCGTGAAGAGCTCCGACGTGGCGGCGATCGACCGCAAGGGCGCCCAGGTCGAGGGCAAGCTGAAGGGCGTCGAGAAGGAGATCTACCAGGTCCAGAACCGCAGCGGTCAGGACCCGCTCAACTACCCGATCAAGCTGAACAACAAGATCGCGGCGCTGCTGGGCGTGATCGGCAGCGGAGAACACCCGCCGACCGACCAGATGCGCGACGTGTTCAAGGACCTGTCGCAGAAGCTCGATGTCCAGATCGGCGCCATGACCACGATCCTCGACACCGACCTCGCCGAGCTCAACGACCTGCTCCGCAAGAATGACCTGCCGGTGGTCAAGCGCGAGATGCAGAAGACCGGCAAGAAGGACGTCACGAGCTGAGCACAGGCGCGGCGCGCGGGCCGGTCCTGCTCGTCTTCGTCGACGGCGTCGGCATCGGCGACGACGACGCGGCGCATAACCCGCTCGCCGCCGCGACGCTGCCGGTGCTCCGCCGGCTCGTGGGCGGGGCCCCCGCGCGGCCGGATGCGACCCCGCCGCAGGGCACGCCGCCGCCGGCGCCGACGCTCGGGAGCGCAGACCCGGCCGCCGCTCCCGCCGGCGTCCACCCGCCGGTCGGCGTCCTGCGCCGCACCGCGCACGCCACCCTGCTCGGCCTCGATGCGACGCTGGGCCTGAACGGCCTGCCGCAGAGCGGGACCGGCCAGGCGAGCCTCCTCACCGGCCTCAACGGCGCCGCGATCTTCGGACGGCATGCGGGGCCCTGGGTGCCCACCGTGCTGCGCCCGATCGTGCGTGGCGAGAGCGTGCTCGCACGCGCGGCGGCCGGCGGCCGCCACGTCGCCCTCGCCAACGCGTATCCGGAGGAGCTGCTGGCGGGCGGCCGCGCACGGGGGCCGCTCCTGCGCGCGGGGCCACCCCTCGCGGCGCTCGGCGCGGGCGTCCTGAGCCGCCACACGGAAGCGCTGCGGCGCGGCGACGCGGTGGCGAGCGACATCGTCAACGCCGGCTGGAAGGAGCGGCTCGGCCGCGACGACCTGCCGGAGCCCACGCCGGCCGAGGCGGGACGCAACCTCGCGGCGATCGCGGCACGCCACGACCTCACCCTCTTTGCCCATTACACCACCGACCTGGCGGGACACCGTGGCGGGCTCGCCGCCGGCGTCGCGGCGATCGAGCGCGTCGACGCCTTCCTCGGCGGCGTCGTGGAAGCGCTGCCGCCGGATGCGCTCCTCGTGATGGCGAGCGACCACGGAAACCTCGAGGACACGCGGGCGCAGCACACGCGCAATCCGGCGTTGGGACTCGTGGCGGGCCCGGGCCACGACGTGTTCGCCGAGCGGCTGCGCTCGATCACGGACATCGCGCCGGCGCTGCTGGAGCGGCTGGGCGTGGGCATGGGCGGCACCCGGCCGGGATCGTGACGCGTGCGGCCCTGGACGCGTCGAGCGAACCCGCCCGACCGAGGCCGCTACACTTCCCGGCGGCGCACCGCGACCCCCGCCAGCACCAGCAGCACGCTGCCCCAGCCGGCGGCGTAGAGGAACGCGTCCCACGGGATCGGCGCGACCGCGCCGAAGGCCGACTCGAGCCGCAGCAGCGCGCCCTGCGGCGGCAGCACCAGGCCGATGAAGCGACGCGGTCCGGGCGGGACCGCCACGCCGCCGCCGAGCGCCGCGTTCCACACCAGCGCGAGCGCGGCGAGGAAGAGCGCGATCCACGCGTCGCCGCGCGTCCACACCGAGAGCAGCGCGGTGAGTCCGCCGTACACGAGGACCTCGGCGGTGATCAGCACGAGCGTCGCAGGGCCGGCCCACGTCCCGAGCATCAGCAGGTCGAAGGCGGGCATGAAGAGCGCGCTCAGCGCGACGGCGAGGAGGAGTAGCGCGGCGAGGCGCGTGCCGTAGAGGGCGAGCGGGGACACCGGCCGCGTGAGGTAGAGGCGGGCGTATCCGCGCTCGCAGTCGCGACTGAAGAGGCCGGCGGTGAGGACGAGCGTGGCGATCATCGGATAGCGGCCGAGCAGCCAGCCCAGCAGCAGCAGCACCGAAGCGAGCGGATAGCCGCCGACGGCGAAGAGGCGGCCGACCTCCACGCGCCCCTCCGGACCGACGAGGAAGAGGCGCGACGCGGCGCCCGCCGCGAGGAAGAGCGCGCCGAACGCGACGAGGCCGAGCAGCCGCGGGCGCGCGTCCCGCAGTGCCGGCAGCAGCAGCGCCGCCGCGCGCCTCACACCGCCTCCTCGCCCGGCGGCACCTCGCCGCCCGCCACGCCCTCACGTCCCGCTTCGCGTGCGCCGCGGCCGCCCGCCGCGCCGCCCTCCCCGGCGCCGCGCAGCGAGCGTCGGACCCGCTCCTCGAGACGCTCCGCGGCCGGCGTGACGGCGAAAACGGCCGCGCCGGCGGCGATCGCGGCGGCGAGGCGTTCGCTCAGGTCGCGCGCGTCGGCGGCATCGACTTCGAAGCGCCGGGCGTGCGCGTGCGACGCGCCGTCGGCCGGCCCCCTGTGCGTCGCGTCGAGCGGTCGCGCGCCGGGGAATGCGGCGAGGATGGCGGCGTCGCCGGCGTCGCCGCCGCGGACATCGACGCGCCAGCGGCCGCCGCGGGCGCCGGCGTCGGGAGCGAAGACGGCGCGCAGCTCGCCGTCCTCGAGGAGGACGACGCGGTGGGCGAGGCGCTCGACCTCGGCGAGGTCGTGGGAGGCGAGGAGGATGGTGCGGCGTTCGCGGGCGAGGCCGGCGATCCATTCGCGGAGCCGGATCCGCCAGAGCGGGTCGAGGCCCTGCGCGGGCTCGTCGAGGACGACGAGGTCCGGGCGGGCGAGGTCGGTCTGGGCGATGCCGAGGCGCTGCAGCGTGCCGCGCGAGAGGTCGCGCACGGCGCGGTCCGCGGCGTCGCGGAGGCCGAAGCGGTCGATGGCGTCGTCGGCCGCTGCGCGCGCCGCCGAGCCGCGCGCGCCGCCGAGCCGGGCGAGCGCGAGGAGCGCCGCGCGGACGTTCCAGCCGCCGGGGAGCTGGAAGCGCTCCGGCAGGTAGGCGGCGCCGCGTCGTCGGACGTAGCGCCGTGGGGAGAGGCCGTCGATGGTGACCTCGCCGCCGGTGGCGCGCAGGAAGCCGAGCACGACGCCGAAGAGCGTGCTCTTGCCGGCGCCGTTCGGCCCCACGACGGCGGTGACGCCGCCGGCGGGCACGTCCAGCGTGACGCCGCGCAGCGCCTCCACGCCGCCGCGCGTGCGCGCGACCCCTCCCCGGGTATATCGTTTGTCGACCGAGTGAAGCTGGATCATCCCTGCACCGGCATGCATCGTGCGCGCCAGCCGCCGTCCGATGGTCGAGAGCCCAGAGCCGGAGAGGCGGAGGAAACCCCGCGGTTACCTGAAGATCGCGGAGGACGGGCTGTTCCGCACGTTGCGGTTCATCGCCCGCCACGTCCAGGGTTTCTGGGCGGCGTTGCTCGCGTTCGTCTCGGTCGGCCTGATCGCGGGCGTGGTGGCGGCGTGGGCGTTCGTCCTGCTCGGCCAGGTCGTGCTCGGCGGCGCGACGCAGCGCTTCGACGAGCGCGTGCTGACGCTCATCGCGGCGCGCAGGACCGTGCTGCTCGACCACCTCGCGCTCGAGGCGACATCGCTCGGCAACGCCGGCGTCCTCGTCATGGTCGTGGCGGTGGCGTCCGTCTTCCTCTACATCTCGCGACACCACTACTCGGCGTACCTGTTGTGGATCGCCGTCGCCGGGGAGGAGCTGATCAACGCGCTGCTGAAGGGCGTGTACGCGCGGCCGCGGCCGACGGTCGTGTCGATGGAGACGATGGTCATGTCGAAGTCGTTCCCCTCGGGGCACGCGATGGCGTCCGTCGTGGTCTACGGCGCGATCGCGCTGCTGGTGGGGCGGCTGGCGTCGAGCCGCACGCTGCGCCGCGCGACGTGGGCGTTGGCCGCGTTCGTCGTGGCGCTCGTCGGCGCGAGCCGCGTCTACCTCGGCGTGCACTATCCATCCGACGTCCTCGGCGGCTTCATCGCCGGCTTCGCCTGGATCACGATCGTCGCCTCCACGCTCGCGGCGCTGAAGTTCTTCGCGCCGCGCAACCCGGAGATCAGCGCCGAGGAGAAGGACCTGGACGCCGAGGAGCGCATGGAGGCGCGCGAGGCGGAATGACGGCGGCGCGGGAGTGGCGGCTCCTGCGCGAGGTGCTGGCGCGCGTGCCGTGGGGGGCGGTCGTGCTGGGGTGGGTGGGAGCCGCGTCGCTGGGCGGTGTGTTCGGGCTCCTGGTGATGCGACTCGGGTGGTGGCCGGAGGGTGCCGGCTGGGAGCGCCACACGCTCGTCCTCGTGCACGCGACCGTGCGGCCGTGGCTCGATCCGGTCTTTCTCTGGATCCCCTACGCCGGCACCAACTACACGCTGGTGCCGTTCATCGCCGCGGCCGCCGTCCTGCTCTGGCTGCGCGGCCACCGCTTTCCGGCCCTCCACCTCTTCATCATCCAGCTCGGCAGCTGGACGCTCAATCCCGCGCTCAAGTTCCTGCTCGATCGGCCGCGGCCGGACCTCTACCCGCTGCGTGGCCAGTTCGCCTTCCCCTCCTACCCCAGCGGCCACAGCATCGCGGTGACGTCGGTGCTCTTCACCGCCGCCTACGTCCAGTGGCGGGTGAGCGGCGCGCGCTGGGGCTTCGTCGTCGCGGCGATCGTGTTCCTGCTCAACCAGTACTCCCGCCTCTACCTCGCCGTCCACTACCCGACGGACATCATCGGCGGAATGCTCATCGGCGCCGTGTGGCTCGCGTCCGGCATCGCGATCTTCGGGCCGCGCTACGAACGGCGTCAGGCGCCCCATCGAGCCATGGATGCGCCCGCCGGCTGACGCCATCCTCCCCCCATGTCCGATCCACCTCCGCACCCTAGGCGTCCGCTCGGCGTGATCCTCGTCGAGCGCGGGGACGCCACGCCGGCGCAAGTCGCCGACGCCCTCGCCGAGCAGCGCGAGCACGGCGGCCGCATCGGGGAGCTGCTGCTCGAGCGCGGCGTGGAGGGCGAACGCCTCGCCCGCGCCCTCGCCGCCCAGCTCCGCATCGAGCACGCCGCTCCGCCGCTGCGGCCCCAGCAGGCCGCCGTGCGGCTGGTCGACCGCGGCACCGCCACGCGCCTGCGCGTCGTGCCGCTCGATGTGCGCGGGCGCGTGCTGCGCGTCGCGACGGCGGACCCGCTCGACCTCGACGCGCTGGCGCAGCTCCGCTTCGTCGCAGGCCGGCGTGTCGAGGCGGCGGCCGCGTCCGCCGCCGCCGTGGACGCCGGGCTGCTCGCGGCGTACGGCGCGGGTGCGGTCGAGGAGCTGCTCGACCGCCTGGAGCCCGCGAGCGGCGCGGCCAACGGAGCCGCCAACGGGGGCGCGCCCGCGGACGGGGCAGACGAGATCGGCGCGCTGCGGCGGGCGTCGGAGGCGGCGCCGATCGTCGCGCTCGTCGACCTCCTGCTGGAGAGGGCGGTGACCGGCCGCGCGAGCGACCTCCACATCGAGCCGAACGCCGACCGGCTGCGCGTTCGCGCCCGCGTCGACGGCGTGCTGCGCGAGCTGGTCGACCTGCCCGCGCGCATCGGCGCGGGCGTGGTGTCGCGGATCAAGATCATGGCGGGGCTGGACATCGCGACGAAGCGGCTGCCGCAGGACGGCCGTTTCGCGGCCACGGCGGGCGGACAGGATCTGTCGCTTCGCGTCTCGACGCTCCCCGCCGCGGACGGGGAGAAGGTGGTGGTGCGGCTGCTGCGGCAGAGCGGCGAGGGCCGCTCGCTCGACCAGTTGGGCCTCTCGCGCCGCGACGGGCGGGCGCTGCGAGCCCTGCTGGCACGCGGTCACGGCGCCATCCTCGTGACGGGACCCACCGGCGGCGGCAAGACGACGACGCTCTACGCCGCGCTCGCCGCGCTCGACCGCGACCAGCGCAACATCACCACGCTCGAGGATCCGGTCGAGTACCGGCTCCGCGGCGTCACGCAGGTGCCGGTGCAGGCGCGCGGCGGGACCGACTTCGCGGGCGGGCTGCGGGCGGTGCTGCGGCAGGACCCGGACATCATCATGGTCGGCGAGATGCGGGACCGCGCGACGGTCGAGGTGGGCTTCGCCGCTGCGCTCACCGGGCACCTCGTGCTCTCGACGCTGCACACGAACGACGCCGCCTCCGCCGTCACCCGCCTGATCGAGATGGGCGCGGCGCCCTACCTGATTGCGAGCGCGCTGATCGGGGTGGTGGCGCAGCGGCTGGTGCGGCGGCTGTGCTCGCACTGCCGCGCGCCCGCGCTGCTGCCCGACGCCGAGCTCGACCGCCGCGGCCTGCCGCGCGCCGGCCGCTTCGCGCGGCCGGTCGGCTGCGAGCGCTGCGACGGGACCGGCTACAACGGCCGCATCGGCGTATTCGAGGTGCTGCTGGTGGACGAACGGATCCGATCGCTCATCCTGGAGCGGGCGAGCGTGGAGCGCGTCCGGGCGGCGGCGCGGCGCGGAGGGATGCGCCTGCTCGGAGACGCCGCGGCGATGCGGGCGGGCCGCGGCGAAACGTCGGTCGCGGAGGTCGTGCCGCTGCTCCCGCCGCGCGGCGCCCGGCGCGCGTGCGCGGGGTGCGGCGCGGCGCTGCGGCGCGCGTACCTGGTGTGTCCGATGTGCGGTCGCGCGGCGCAGCGCAGGTGCGGCTGCGGACAGCGGCTGCGGCGCGACTGGTCCCACTGCCCGCGCTGCGGTCAGTCGGCGAGCCGCTCCTCCATCTCGTGTTCGACGCCGTCGTAGCTCAGGACGACCGGCTCCTCGTCGACCACCGTCTCGAGGTGCACCGGGCGTTTCCAGAGCGCGTGCACGTTCTGGAGCGCTTCGCGGGCGAGGTCGAGCTTGAGCTGGATCCCCTCGTCCAGATGCCTCAGCACGAGCTCGCCGCGGTTCAGGAAGTTGGCGTCGACGATCTCGATGCGCGGCTGGCCGAAGTTCGTCAGCATGAAGAGCAGCCGCTCCTTCACCGCCTGGAAGTCGCGGTCGCTGATCACGTAGCGGCCGCTGTCGGGGTCGAAGTCGTAGGTGAAGAGGCCGTGGCGGCGGACGAAGTCGGCGGTGAGGAACTCGTCCACGAACGTCACGTCGTTGTAGTGGCGCCGCACCTCGAAGATCTTGTCGCGGCCGGCCCGCTCACCGGTGTCCCAGCGTTCGCGCGCGTGGAAGTCGTCGCACTCCTCCCAGTCCGATCCGTGCCGGCCCTTCTCCCACCGCTCGTGGATGTCGCGCCACAGCTCGATCCCGACCTTGTACGGGTTGAGGCGGCCGGGGTGCACGGCGAGCGTGCCGGAGTGGTGGTCGGCGTAATCGATCACTTCCGCCGGGTCGAGCACGCGCTCGGTCATGAGCCGCGAGTGCCAGTAGGAGGCCCACCCCTCGTTCATGATCTTGGTGCGTCCCTGCGGCGCGAAGTAGTACGCCTCCTCGCGCACGATGCCGAGCACGTCCCGCTCCCAGTTGCGCAGCGGCGCGTGCTCGAGCAGGAACAGCATGACGTCCTTGATCGGCGACGCCGGGAAGCGCTCCACCTCGCGCTTCGCGTCCTCGTCGAGCCGCTGCCGCTCCGCCTCGAGCGCACCGCGCGGGTTGATGTAGTCGTCCATGTAATCCTTGGCGCGGAGCTTCCGCACCGAGCGGCGCTCCGGCTCGTCGTCCGGGCCGCGCCCCGTGCCGTTGCCCGTGCCGCTCCCGGATCGACGCGAGCGCCGGATGTGGGGGCCGTTGTAGTCGATCAGGTTGTCCAGCGAGAGGCAGCGGTCGACGAACGCCTCGACCTCATCCTCGCCGTACTGCTCGGCGTAGCGCCGCACACGGGCGGCGTGGTTCGCCATCTCGTCCACCATCTTCCGGTTCGTGTGCGCGAACGAGAAGTTGTTCTTGAAGAAGTCGCCGTGGCCGCAGACGTGGGACATCACCAGCTTCTGGTCGACCAGGTGGTTCGCGGCGAGCAGGTAGGCGTACGTCGGCTCGTTGTTGATCACCATCTCGTAGATCTTCGAGAGGCCGTACGCGTAGGAGCGCGACAGCTCGAGGTGCTCCATCCCGAAGCGCCAGTGCGGGTAGCGCGCGGGATAGCCGCCGTACGCCGCCACCTCGTTCATCTCCTCCCAGTCGAGCACCTCGTAGCGGATCTCGAAGAAATCCAGGCCGAAGGCGCGCGCGGCCTCCTCGATGCGCGCCTGCAGCCCGCGCAGCTCGGGCGTGAGCGGATGCGGCATGCTACGCCCCCTTCCCGAGGAAGTCGCGGATCGAGACGAGGATCGCGTCGCGGTTCGGAATCGAGGAGAGCACGAGGTTCTCGGCCGCCAGCTCCGAGCCGAGCGAGCGGATGAACTGGCCGCTGCCGTAGCGGCTCTCGACCTGGCCGTAGCCGAAGAGGTTGGCGGAGGGGAGCAGGCGCTCGCGCAGCAGGTTGAAGCACTTCTCGTCGTCGCCGCCGCCCCAGTTGTCGCCGTCGGAGAAGTGGAAGAGGTAGACGTTCCAGCTCTCGCGCGGGTAGTCGACGTCGATGATGTCGGCCGCCATCCCGTAGGCGCTCGAGATGCGCGTGCCCCCCGCCTCGCGCGTGCTGTAGAAGGTGTCGCGGTCGACCTCGCGCGCGGCGGCGTCGTGTACGATGTAGCGGGTTTCGAGGCCGTGGTAGTGCGCCCGGATCCAGGTGTCGATCCAGAACGACTCGATGCGCACGATCTCCTTCTGCTCGTTCCCCATCGAGCCGGAGACGTCCATCATGTAGACGATCACCGCGTTCGCGATCGTGTCGGGCTGCGTGCGGAAGGTGCGGTAGCGCATGTCCTCGCGCACCGGCGTGACGTGCGGGCGCGCCGCCCGGTAGGTGCCGGCCGCGAGCTCTCGCTTCAGCGCCTCCTTGTAGGTGCGGCGGAAGGAGCGCAGGCTCTCCGGCCCCGACGGCTTGATCCCCGAGTAGCGGTTGCGCGGCGTGCGCAGCGACTGCGCGCCGCGCGGCTCGATCCGCGGCAGCTCCAGCTCCTCGCCCATGATCTCGGCGAGCTCCGTGATCGTCAGCTCGACCTCGCGGATGTGCTCGCCCGGCTCGCTGCCCGCCTCGCCGCCACCCGCACGCGCGTCGCCGTCGCCGCCGATCGCATCGCCTGCTTCGCCCGGTCCCTGCCCCACGCCGCCCCGCTCGCGCGGGCCGTAGCGGAAGCGCGGCAGCTCGATCTGCGGGATCGGGATCGAGACCAGCTCCTTGCCGTGGCGGCCGATCAGCTCGCCGCGCGTGATGTGGCGCTTCAGGTCCTCCTTGATGCGACCGCGCACGATCGCGTCGAAGCGCCGCCGATCCCGTTCGATTCGTCTCACCATCCGAAGGTCCTCGAGACTGCATTCATTCAGGTGCGCCGTGCGTCCGCAGCGGAGCGGGGCCACTTCGCCACGCCGCCGCGCGTCAGCGTGCGGCGGGGGTGGCGCGCGCCGTCGGCGGCGCCCGGTGGCGGGGGCCGAGCGCGAGGACGATCTGCCCGAGCGCGAGCAGCGCCAGGAAGCCGAGCAGCAGCAGGCGCTGCGGAAAGGAGAGCCTCGCGCCGGGCGTGGGCACCGGACTCTGCACCGCCGCGGCGCGGCGCGCGCCGCCGGACTCCTGCAGCGTCGTCGCCATGTCCGCGCCACAGCGGCCGCACAGCCGACTCGCGTGGCGGTTGACGTGCCAGCAGTGGGGGCACACGGCCAGCTCGGCGGAGTCCGGTGCGCTGCGCGGGCGCAGCGGCTTCAGCCTGTCACGCACGGGCCTCCTTCACGTCGCCGCGGGCGAAGATGCTGGCGACGAAGTTGAGCACGTCGGTCGCGCACACCTCGCAGTAGGCGTACTGGCGGATCAGGCGGCTCTTGACCACGTCGATCTTCTCCTGCGCCTCCTTGTCGAGGACGCTCGAGACGAGGCTGGTCAGCTTGATCGAGTCCTTCTGGTCCTCGAAGAGCTTCAGCTCGAGCGCCTTGTGCAGGCGCGCGTTGGTGTCGTAGCGGAATCGCTTCCCTTCGACCGCGAGCGCGCCGATGTAGTTCATGATCTCGCGGCGGAAGTCGTCCTTGCGGCTCTCCGGGATGTCGATCTTCTCCTCGATCGAGCGCATCAGCCGCTCGTCCGGCTCCTCGTACTCGCCCGTGTACTTGTTGCGCACCTTCTCGTGCTGCGTGTACGCCTTGACGTTGTCGATGTAGTTGGCGCACAGCCGCTGCAGCGCCTCTTCGTCGCCGGAGATCGCACGCTGCACCTCGTTCTTCACGATGTCCTCGTACTCCTCCCGCACGACGGCGAGCAGCTCTCGATACTGGTCGCGTTGCTCGTCGCTCGTGATGAGCGAGTGGTGGCGCAATCCGCTCTCCAGCTCCTTCAGCACCATGAACGGGTTGACGCACGCCTCTTCGATGTCGGCGACGAGACAGTTGGAGAGCTTGTCCTGGATGTAGCGGGGACTGATCCCCTCCATGCCCTCGCGCTCGGCCTCCTTGCGCAGCTCCTTCACGTTGTCCTCGGTGAAGCCGGGCAGCGTCTTGCCGTTGTACAGCTTCAGCTTCTGCAGCCGCGTGAGGTTCACCTTCTTCGGATCCTCGAGGCGCGTGAGCACCGCCCACATCGCCGCCATCTCGATCGTGTGCGGGGCCAGGTGCTTGCCCTGGATGCGCTCGTCGTTGAAGTCACGGGCGTAGACGCGGATCTCGTCCTCGAGCCGCGTCACGTAGGGGATGTCGATGCGGACCGTGCGGTCGCGCAGCGCTTCCATGAACTCGTTGTTCTGCAGGCGACGGTACTCCGGCTCGTTCGTGTGCGCCACGATCACTTCGTCGATGTCCGTCTGGGCGAACTTCTTCGGCTTGATCTTGTGCTCCTGCGACGCGCCCAGCAGGTCGTAGAGGAAGGCGACGTCCAGCTTGAGCACCTCGATGAACTCGATCATGCCCCGGTTCGCCACGTTGAACTCGCCGTCGAAGTTGAACGCGCGCGGATCGGAGTCGGAGCCGTAGATCGCGATCTTCCGGTAGTTGATGTCGCCGGTCAGCTCCGTCGAGTCCTGGTTCTTCTCGTCCTTCGGCTGGAACGTGCCGATGCCGATGCGGTCCTGCTCCGAGAGCAGCAGCCGGTTCACGCGGACGTGGTCGACGACCCGCGTCCAGTCGCCATCGTGGCGCAGCATCAGGTGGTTGTAGACGTGGCGGCAGGCGGGGCAGAGGTCGCCGTCGCTGCGGAGGCGCCGTCCATCGAAGCGCGCGTTCAGCTCATCGAGCAGCACGCCGCGGTGCTCGCGCGGCACGAGGTGCAACGGGTCCTCGTGCATCGGGCAGGGGAGCACCTCGTCCAGAGCGGCGCCCGGCTCCTCGCCGCCCCCGATCGAGTTGATCCCCTCGCCCACCCAGGAGAACGTGTACGCCGCACCCTCCGGGCTCCGCGAGTAGACCTCCAGCCCCTTCTTGAGCAGCCGACAAATCGACGACTTCGCCGAGCCGACCGGCCCGTGGAACAGCAGGACGCGCCGCTCCGGGCCGTACCCCATCGACGCCGCCTTGAGCGTCTGCACGAAGCGCATGAGCGGCACGTCGAGGCCGAAGATCGCGTCGCGGCCGCCACCGATCGGGTCGTCGAAGAAGCTGTAGTGGGCGATCTCCTTCTTGTACTCCGTGCGCCGGACCGAGCCGAACGCGACGATCATGTCGTAGAGACGCTGAAACGCGTCCCGGGCGAGCTTCGGGTCTTCCCGGACCTTCTCGAGGTACTCGACGAAGCTGCCGCTCCAGTGGAGATCCTTGTACTGCTTGCGGTCCTGACGGTCGCGGATGTACTGGACGAGATCAACGGCGGGGGTCGACATACTGCTCTGCTCCTGCAAAAGGACGATCGTGCGGGGATCTCCTGCGGGGCTGCGGCGGCCGGTCCCCCGCGACCGGCCGACCCCCCTTTCGCTCTAGCCGGGCCCGCCGCGCAGCCGGGCCTCGTCGCCGATCTGCCGCAGCAGCCGGTCGACCGGATCGCCGCGTCGGGCGAACAGGTACCGGTCGGCAATGCGGTTGAGCCCGACCCTCAACTCCGGAAACGTCTCGGCGCACGCCCTCAGGACACCGTCCAGCCCGTAGCGCCCTGCCTCCCGCGCCCCGGCCGCCATGCGGAAGCCGCTCGCGCCCAGCTCCTCGTAGTACTCCAGGCCTGGCGCGCCGCGGCGGTGCACCCGCGCCACGATCCGATCCGGGAACAGCCCGCTCACCCACAGCGCGAAGTTGCCGAGGTGTGCCTGCAGCAGGAACGCGTGGCGACCGCGCGCGGTGTCGAGCGCCGCGACGATGTCGACGAGATAGTCGAAGCGCGCCTCGCCCTCCGCCACGCGGTGTGCCCGGTCGCGCGTGCCGAACTCCACGAGCAGCGCCGCCACGTAGTCGGCGAGGGTGCGCTGCGTCACGCCCACCTCGAGCAGCGCGTGGCGCACGAGGACGTAGTAGACCAGCCCCGGAGGCACGGAGGCGGGGGTGTTCGCCGAGAGGAGCGCGTTCAGCGTCCGCGGGTCGTCCAGCAGCACGTCGAACCCCTCGGACCGGAGCCGCTGCTCCTGCGCCTCGTGCGCGTCGGCGTCGCCGCGGGCGAGCAGGCCGAGGACCGCTCCGGCCTCGGTGCGGCCGAAGGAAGCGCGGACGTTCGGAAGGATCATGATGTATCTCCTTGTGCGACTTCGTACCGGGCGCGGGAAAGCCGGGTTCCGCCCGCCCTCCCGGCCCCGGGCGCCTTGATGCGCCGCATCGCCCGGTCTACCTTTCGCCGCCGGAACGACTTACCGGCCGCGGCCGGTCGCGGCGCCCGCCACCCGCCGCCGCCCGCGAAGGCGCTTGCTGGAATCGTGCCGCCCGGGGCTCCGGATTGCCGGCGAGAGGATGGACGGCCGGATCCGGAAAGGACGAGCGTGGCGCGGCGTAAAACAGCGGACTGCGTCACGGAGCGCGCGGGTCGGACGCCGGGGAGCGCGCCGCGACGACCTGGCGCAGGTCTGCGATGTCGAGGTTGGGAAGCGGGCGAGGCCGCACAGAAAAAGCTACAAGACCCTTCGCGGGAGTCAAGTATGGAGTGGCAGGGCGGCCGGTGCTGAGGCCACGGACGCTGCAGCGACGGCTCTTCGCGTGGCTCCTGGTCCTCGCGCTCGTCCCCTCCGCGGCCCTCCTGGCGGCGGGGTTCTGGGCGGCGTCCGGCGCGCTCGGCTGGACGGAGGCGGTGGGGCCGTGGGAGGCGGTGGGGGAGTCCGGTCGCGCGCTGCTCGACTCGCTGCCGGACGACGTCCTGGCCGAGCCGGCCGTCGCGCGCGCGGCGACGCGCCATCGCCAGGAGCTGGCCCGCTCGCTGATGCTGGCGCGGCGCTGGTCCTTCCTGGCGCGCCGCCTCGGCTCCGCGCTGCCCGCGCTGGCGCTGGCGCTGGCGGCGGTGCTCGCGGGCCTGGCGCTTCTCGCGAGCCGCCGCATCGCGCGGGAGCTGACGCGCCCGCTCGAGGAGCTGGTCGGCTGGTCGGAGCGGCTGGGCCGTGAGGTGGCGCTGCCCCCGGAGCGGCCGGCCGAGGCGGGCGAGGCGAGCGAGATCCGCGCGCTTCGGGCGGCGCTGCGGCAGGCGGCGCTCGAGCGGACCCGCTCGCGGCAACGCGCCCTGGAGAACGAGCGCATGCGGACGTGGGGCGAGATGGCGCGGCGCGTGGCGCACGAGATGAAGAACCCGCTCACGCCGCTGCGCCTGGCGGTCCACCGGCTGCGTGCGCTGCCGCGATCCGACGAGGCGCTGGCCGAGTCCGTCTCCGTGATCGAGCAGGAGACCGGCCACCTCGAAGCGCTCGCCGCCCGCTTCTCGGAGCTCGGCCGTCCGCCGGAGGGGCCGTCCAGCGAGGTCGACCTGGCGGAGCTGCTGCAGTCGCTGCTCGCCACGGACGTTCCGGACGACGTCGCCTGGACGCTCCACGCCGCCGCCGACGCGCCGCGGGTCGAGGCGCGCCTCGATCCGCTCTTCCGCGCCTTCCGCAACGTCGTCCGGAACGCCGTGGACGCGGCGCGGGCCGGACCGTCCGCGCCGCGCATCACCGTCGACGTGACGTCGGATGCGGCCGCGGAGGCGGCGTCTCTCGCGGACGCAGCGTCGATCGCGGAGCGGTCGGCAATGGGCGGCGCGGGCGGCGCGGGCGTCGTGCGGGTCGCGATCCGGGACTCCGGGCCGGGGCTGCCGGCCGGGGCGGAGGCGCGCGTCTTCGAGCCGGACTACAGCACCAAGACGCGCGGGACGGGGCTCGGCCTCGCGCTGGCGCGCCAGGCGGTGCGCCAGGCGGGCGGCGACATCGGCGCCCGCAACGCGCCGGAGGGCGGCGCGGAATTCGTCGTGCGGCTGCCCGCGGCGCCGGCGCCGCGCTCCGCGGCGCTGCGCTGAGGGGGCGCGCATCGTGGCCAGGATCCTGGTCGTGGACGACGAGGCGAACACGCGCCGCATGCTCTCGCGCCTGCTCGAGTCGGAGGGTCACCGCACCGCGGAGGCCGCCGACGCCGCGGCGGCGCTGCAGGCGGTCGCGGAGGAAGAGCCGGACCTCGTGCTGTGCGACCTCGTCATGCCGGGACCGAGCGGTCTGGAGCTGCTGCGCGAGCTCGCCGCGCGCGCGCCGGACACGCCGGTGGTCATGATGAGCGGCCGCGCGACCCTCGGCGACGCGGTGCAGGCGACGAAGCTGGGCGCCTTCCACTTCATCGAGAAGCCGCTGCGTCCGGAAACCGTTCTGCTCACGCTTGGGAGCGCGCTGGAGGTGCGCCGCGCGCGCCAGCTCGCGCACCGTCTCGCCGCCGAGATCGGCGGCGCGGAGGACCTCGTCGGCTCGAGCGCAGCCATGGTGGAGCTGCGCGCGCTGCTGCGCCGCGTCGCCCCGACCGACGCCCGCGTGCTCCTCACCGGCGAGAGCGGCACCGGCAAGGAGCTGGCCGCGGCGGCGCTGCACGCGTGGTCTTCCCGCGCCCGCGGCCCCTTCGTCCGCGTGAACAGCGCGGCGATCCCGCGCGAGCTGATCGAGTCCGAGATGTTCGGCCACGAGCGCGGCGCCTTCACCGGCGCGACGTCGCGCCGCCTCGGCCGCTTCGAGCTCGCCGACGGCGGCACGCTCTTCCTAGACGAGGTCGCGGACCTCAGTGCGGAAGCGCAGGCGAAGCTGCTGCGCGTGATCGAGTCCGGCGAGGTCGAGCGGGTGGGCGGCCAGCACGCGACGCGCGTCGACGTCCGCATCGTCGCCGCCACCAACCGCGACCTCGCCGACCTCGCCGCCGCCGGCCGCTTCCGCGAGGACCTCTACTACCGGCTCGACGTCGTGCCGATCCGCGTCCCGCCGCTGCGGGAGCGGCGCGCGGACATCCCGGACCTGGCGCGCCATTTCTTCGCCCGACTGCGGGCGCGCCAGGGGCTCCCGTCGCCGCAGCCGACGGCGGCGGCGCTCGAGCGCCTCGCCGAGCACGACTGGCCGGGCAACGTGCGCGAGCTGCTGAACACCTGCGAGCGCCTCGCGATCTTCTTCGGCGATCGGCCGATCGGCGCGCGGGAGGTCGCCGCCGCGCTGCCGGCGAGCGGTCCGCCCGCGGCCGCCGGGACCAGCCTCGCGGAGCGGCTGCACGCGTACGAGCGCGGGATCGTCCAGGCCGCGCTGGCCGCCGCCGACGGCAGCGTCGCGGAAGCGGCGCGGCGGCTCGACACGGACCGCGCCAACCTCTACCGCCGCATGAAGCGGCTCGGGATCGAGCGATGAACGAATCCGTGAACGCGACGACGCCGGCCCCGGCGGGCGCGAGGTGGCCGCTGACGCTGGCGCTGCTCATCCTCACGCTCGCGCCGCCGCGCGCCGCGCGGGCCCAGGAGGCGCCGGCGCAGGCGGAGCTGCCGCGCGACGTCGCCGAGAGCGTCGTCGCGTTCTACAACGCGGCGTCGACCGTGCGCGTGCAGGGCGACGCGGAGGTGCCGCGCGGCGGTGAGATCGCGGGGCCGCTGGCGGTGCTGGACGGTGCGTTGCGGGTGGCCGGGCGAGTGCGCGGTGATGTCGTCGTGATCAACGGCGACCTGACGCTCGAGACGGGCGCCCACGTCGACGGCTCCGTGACGGTGGTCGGGGGCGCGGCCGCAGGCGTGGCCGAGGCCGACGTCGCCGGCGGCGTCGCCGTGTACGGGGCGCCGCTCCGCTACCGGCGCGACGACCGCGGCATCGCCTACGCGGGGCCGCGGCCCGCGGCGGAGCTCTCCGCCGGCCGCGAATTCGGATTCGGCCGGACGGACTTCGTCGTGGCGGTGCGCGGCGGCTACAATCGGGTCGCGGGCCTGCCGATCAGCGCCGGCCCGCGCGTCGTGTTCGGGCGCATCAACCCGACGCTCGTCTCGGCGCGCCTGATCTATCGGACGGGCGCGGGGATCGAGACGGCGCCGCACTTCGGCTACGCGGCCCGCGTGGACCAGTCGGTGGGCGGGACGCGCCTGCTGAGGGTCGGCTTCGGCCTGCGCTCGGAGATCGCGCCGATCGAGGACAACGGCCTCTCCGATAGCGAGAGCTCCCTCGCGACGTTCCTGCTCCACCGCGACTTTCGCGACCACTTCGAGCGCAAGGGGTGGAGCGTCGACCTGAGCCTTACGCCGCCCCGCGTCCCCGGCGCGCTCACCGTCGAGTACCGCAGCGAGCGCGACCGCTCCGTGCGGCCGACCGGGCCGTGGGCGCTCTTCGACAACCGCGAATCGTGGCGCGCGGAGCCGGTGATCGCCGACGGAACGCTGCGCTCCCTGGCCGTCCGCTACCTCGTCGACACGCGCAACGACGACGAAGCGCCATCCTCCGGCTGGTACGTCGCGGGCGAGATCGAGCGGGGTCTCGGCGGCCACCTGTCGCAGCCGATCGCGCCGGATGGCACCGCGCCGCCGGGCGGCGTCTCCGACCTCGCCAGCTCGCGCTTTCGCGCCGGCACCCTCGACGTGCGCCGTTACGCCCGGCTCGGCCCGCGGTCCCGGCTCTCGACCCGCGTCTACGCGGCGGGCTCGCTCGACGCGCGTCCGCTGCCCGCGCAACGGCAGCACACGCTCGGCGGCGAGGGGACGCTGCCCGGCTACGGCCTCTTCGCCTTCGACTGCGGCGCCCACGCGCGCGTCGCGCTGGTCGGCGCCGATTCCGTCTATCCCTACTACGGCTGCGACCGCTCCGTCCTCGTGCAGCTCGAGTACGCCGCGCGCCTCCCCACCGGCCGTCTGCTGCGCGGCTTCTTCGGGCCCACGGTCGACCTCTCGAACGCAGCCTCGTGGGTCGCCTTCTTCGACGCCGGCCGCGCCTGGACCGAGCCCGGCGCGCAGTCCGGCCGCGGCCCCGGCCAGGGCGATTTCGCCGCCGACGCCGGCCTCGGGCTCCGCCTCGGGCGTCTCGGCATCTACTGGGCGCTGCCGCTCTCCGGCTCCGGGCAGAACCCGAACTTCTTCATCCGCATCGAGCCGCGCCTCTGAGCGGCCGCGACGGTGCTCTCCCTGATCGCCGCCCTGCTGCTCGCCGCGCCCGCCGGCACCGCCGCGTCCGCGCGAGACCCGGCGCTCCCCGCCGTGCGCCCTGCCCAGCAGCCGCCGCTCGCCGTCGCGCCGATGTCGAAGGAAGCGTTCCGGCCGCTCGTCCACGCCGGACCGATCCTCGACGACGCGGCGCTCGCCGACGCCGTGCGCTCCGGCATCCCGCTGCGGCTGCGCTACCGCGTCGAGTTGTGGCGCGACCGCTGGATCGACCAGCGCGTGGCCGGCCGCGACTGGGCGGCGGTGATCCTCTACGACCCGCTCGAGGACCGTTACCTCGTGCGCGTCCAGGGCCGCTCCCCCGAGGCGCGCCGCTACGCCACCTACGCGGAAGCGACCGTCGCGGCGACCGGCGCCTTCACCCCCGCCTTTCCGGTCCCCTCCGGCCGCGGCCTCTACTACACGGCGTCGCTGCGCGTCGAGACCCTCTCCCTCTCGGACCTCGACGAGCTCCGCAACTGGCTCAAGGGGGACCTCGGCCCGGCCGTCGGCAGCGGCGGCTCGCTCCCCAAGGCGCTCGAGGATGGCGCGAAACGCGCCCTGATCCGCGTCCTAGGACTCCCGGCCCGGGTCTACGACGCGCGCAGCCAGGTCTTCGACGCCCGCTGAGGCCGCGGCGCCCGCGCGCCGCACGCCGCCGCCTGCGGCCCGTGGGTTGCATGCGCCGATGGGCGTAGCGCACATTCCAACATGTCACGGACCGCAATGACAGGCGGAAACGGATCGGGCCGCTGCATGATCTGCGACGTCCCCCTCGCTGCGGGGGCGGACCCGGACGCGGCGCGCTGGCGCGACGCCTACGACACCCGGTTGCCCGGTTGACGATGTCGCCTTCCTTCCGTTTCTCGCCCCGACCGAACCGCGCGGCGGAGATTCCGTGGCGTGAATGGGGCCAGGAGGCTTTCTCCACCGCGCGGGAGGCGGACCGCCCGGTCGCGCTGCTGCTGACGGCGTCGTGGTGCCACTGGTGCCACGTGATGGACGAGACGACCCTTTCCGATCCGGCCGTGATCGCGCTGCTCAGGGACCACTTCGTTCCGGTGCGCGTGGACGCCGACCGTCACCCGCACGTCCGCGACCGCTACATCGCCGGGGGCTGGCCAACGGTTGCGTTCCTCTCTCCCGACGGCGAGGTGCTGTGGTCCGGCACGGGCCTGGAGTCGCACGAGATGAAGCGGATCGCGGACGGCGTCCTGCGCGGCTGGTCGGACCGCCGCGAGGAGCTCCTCGCCGAGCTCGACCGCCGTCGTCTCGCGATGGAGACCACGCTGGGCCGCCGGCTCGGCGCGGCGCTCGTGCGGCGGGAGGCGGGCGACGACGTCCTCGCCGCCATGATCGCCAGCGCCGACGCCCGCAACGGCGGCTTCGGCGAAGCGCCGCGATTCCCCGCGCCGGACGCCATCGAGCTCCTCTTCCGCGTCGCGGCGGCGGGCGAGGCGCCGCAGGCCGCGACCCTCGCGGAGCGGTGCCTGGACGGCATGCTCGCCGGCGAGCTGTTCGACCGCGTCGAGGGTGGCTTCTTCCGCTACGCGCTGCAGGAGGACTGGACGGAGCCGCAATACGAGAAGCTGCTCTCGGTCAACGCGGGCCTCGTGCGCGCCTATGCGCTCGCCGCGAGCCTCCTCGATCGTCCGGACTACCGCGACGTGGCCGAGCGCACCGTCGCGTGGGCGCTCGAGCGGCTCGCCCGCGACGACGGCCTGTGGGCGAGCAGCCAGGCCGCGGACCCGGACTACTACGCCCTGGACGCCGCCGGCCGCGCCGGGCGGAGCGCACCTTCCGTCGAGCCGGCGCCGTACACGGACGCCGCCGCCGCGTGGATCCGCGCGCTCGCGGAGGCGGGAGGGAGGCTGGGCCGCGGCGAGTGGATCGAGCTGGCGTCGCATTCGCTGCGCGCGCTGCTGGACGCCGCCGTGGACGGCAACGGCCGCGTCCGGCACCTGCCCGGCGACGAACAGGCGACCATGTGGCTGCTCGGCGACGCCGTCGAGCTGGCCCGCGCGGCCGTCGCCGTCGGCCAGGCGACGGGGCAGGGCGAGCCGCTGCGGCGCGCGGCCGCCATCGTCGCCGCGCTGCGCGAGTCGCTGCTGAGCGACGAAGGCGGGTTCGAGGACTGCCGCGGCGAGGGGACGCCGCTCGGCGCGCTGCGCTACCGCGAGCGGCCCTTCGACCTCAACGCCGATGCGGCGCGCCTCCTGCTCGACCTCCACGCGGCCACCGGCGAGCGCACCTACCGCGCCATCGCGGAGCGCGTGCTGGCGCTCCTCGCGCCGCAGGCCGGCCGCCGCGGCGCACAGGCCGCCGGCTTGGGCATCGCCGTGCGCGAGTTCTTCGAACCGGTGGCGACGATCGCCCTCGTCGGCGACCTCGACTCCACAGCCGAGCTGCGGGCCAGGGCGCTGTCGCTGCCGCTCGCCGCGCGCCGCGTGTGGACGGTCGAGCCCGGCGGTACGCTGGGAGGCCGCTCGCTGCCCCTCAGCCCCAGCCCCGCGGCGTACTTCTTCGACGGTGGCTCCCGCTCCAGGCCGCTCGCCGGACCGGAGATGCTCGAGACCGCCGCGCGCCCCCGCTGAGCCGCCGGTGTCCGGCGAGGACGCGCTCCGGGCCGACGTCCTGCGGCACCTCCGCGCCGGCGCCGGCGCGGCTCCGGAGCCGGCCGCGTTCGCTGCGCTCGCGCTGCGGGCATTCGCCCACCAGTACGCCCGCAACGCGCCGTACCGCGCCTACTGCGACCGGCGTGGGCTCACCCCCGCCTCCGTCCGCGACTGGCGCGACGCGCCGGCCGTGCCGACCGCAGCCTTCCGCGAGGTTCCTCTCGTGTGCGGAAGCGCCGCCGCCGCGCAGCGGGTCTTCCGCACCAGTGGCACGACGCGCGGCGCCGAGCGTCGCGGCGCACACCACGTCCGCGACCTCGCGCTCTACGACGCTTCGCTCGAGGCCGGCTTCCGCCACTTCGTCCTGCCCGACGGCGCCGAGCCGCGCATGCTCTCGCTGGTGCCGCCGCCCGAGGAGCTTCCGGACTCGTCGCTCGCCTACATGATCGGGCGCCTCGTCCCGCGCGGCGCTCTCCCGCCGGAGGGTACTTCGCGGGACGCTTCGGCCGGCGGCTTCTTCGCGTCCGTCCGCGAGGGCGTCCGCGCCCGCGCGCTCGCAGCGGCGCTGCGCCGCGCGGAGGAGGAGGGCGCGCCCGTGGCGCTGCTCGGCACCTCCCTCGCCTTCCTCGACTGGCTGGAGGCGCTGCCGGCCGACACGCGCTTTCGCCTGCCACCCGGCTCCCGCATCATGGACACCGGCGGCTACAAGGGCAGCGGCAGGAGCGTACCCGCCGCCACTCTGCGAGAGATCTACGCGACTCGCCTCGGCATCCCGGCAAAGCTGTGCGTCAACGAGTACGGCATGACCGAGCTCTGCTCGCAGTTCTACGACACCGCCCTCCGCGACGCGCTCGTGGACGGCCCCGCCGCAGACGTCTCGAGCGACGGCGAGCGCGCCGGCGGGGCGGGCGGGGAGGCGCGCCGCAAGGCGGGGCCCTGGTGGATCCGGGCGCGCGTCATGGACCCGGAGACGCTTGCTCCCTGCGCGCCCGGAGACGTGGGCATCCTGCAACACTTCGACCTCGCCAACCTGGAGTCGGTCTCCGCCGTCCAGACCGAGGACGTGGGACGGGCGGTGCCGGGCGGCTTCGTCCTCCTCGGCCGCGCCGCCGGCGCGCCGCCCCGGGGCTGCTCGATCGCCATGGACGTGCTGCTGCGCGCCGTCCGCGAACGCTCGCCGTGACCTTCGACGCGTTCCACCTCCCCGGCCTCGAGGAGGACGACGTCCACGCGTGGACGATGCGGCGGCTGGAGAACGGCGACGCGCTCCGCATCCCTCGGCTGCGGCCGGAGGCGGTGCGCCGCCTCGCGCGTCGCCTCGTCGAAGCCCGCGAAGCCGCCCTCGACGGGCGTCGCACGGACGACGTCGTCGCCGCGGTCGACGGCGCGGCCGAGCGCCTCGTGGCGGTGGACCGGCCGGAACGCGGCCTCGCGCTGCGGCTGCTGCCGGAGGTCGGGCGCGCCTCGCCCGAGATGACCGCTCGCGTCCTCGACCGCATGGCCGCCGATTGGCGCCGCCCCGCGCTCGAGCGACTGGTGCGCAGCGAGCTGCCGGACCCCGCCGTCCTCGACGGCTTCAGGCCCGACCCGGAAGCCGGAGCCGCCAGCGGCCGCCGGTCCCGCGCCACGGGCGCGCCGCTCGCCTTCCACGTCTTCTCCGGCAACGTGCCGGGCGTCGCCGTCACGGCGATCGTCCGCTCCCTGCTCGTGCGCTCCGCCGTCCTCGGCAAGACCGCCTCCGACGACCCGGTGCTGCCCGTGCTCTTCGCCCGCGCGCTCGCGGCCCTCGACCCGCTGCTCGGCGCGTGCCTTGCCGTGACCCACTGGCCAGGCGGAACGCCCGACCTGGAAGCCGCCGCAGCGGCGGACGCAGAGACGATCGTCGTCTACGGCGGCAGCGAGGCGGTGGCGGCCGCGCGCGCCGTCGCAGCGCCGGGCGCCCGCGTCGTCGTGCACGGCCCCCGCGTCTCCCTCGCCATGATCGCGCGCGACGCCCTCGCCGCCGACACCGATCGGCTCGCCGCGGAGGCGGCCACGGCGGTCGCGCTGTTCGACCAGCGCGGCTGCGTGTCGCCCCACTGCATCTACGTCGAGGAGGGTCCCGGGCAGGCGGGCGCGGCCGCGGGTTTCGCCGAGCGGCTCGCGGTCCGGCTCGAGGGTCTCGCCGCGGAGCTGCCGCGCGGTCCCCTCGACGCGGCCGAAGCGAGTGCGATCCTTCAGTTCCGCGGCGCGGCGGAGTTCCGCGGCATCGCGGGAGGCGGCGACACACGCCTCCATGGAGGACCCCGCCTCGCCTACACCGTGGCCAGCGAGTCCGGCGCCGCCTTCGCGCCGTCGTGCCTCAACCGGACCGTCACGGTGAAGAGCGTCGCCAGCCTCGACGACGTCCCGGCGGCGCTCGAGCCGTATCGCGCCTTCCTGCAGGCCGTCGCCCTGGAGTGCCCCGACGCGCGACGCAGGGAGCACATCGCCACGCGTCTCGCCCGCACCGGCGTGCTGCGCGTCACCACCCTGCGCCGGCTGCCGTGGCCACCTCCCACCGCACACCATGACGGTGCACCCCCGCTTCGCGAGCTGCTGCGCTGGGTCGACATCGAGGAGGATTGAAAAAAAACGGCCCCGGACATCGCGCCCGGGGCCGCAAACCCGTTCCGCTCCGACTCCGCTCAGTCCTCCGGACCCTGCACCGTGTGCTCCGTCCGCCACAGCACGATCTGCCGCGTGCCGCTCGAGCTCTCCTCCACACGGACCGTCATCATGTCGCCGTCTTCCAGGCTCAGGTCGTCCCGGATCTCCTGCGGAATCGTGATCCGGCCCCCGACGCCCACCGTCACGTCGCCATAGTATAGCGTTCGATAGAGCGCCATTGCGCCTCCTGGTTCGGGTCGGCAGACTCGCGCGATCCTTCGCCTCGAACGGCCTCCAGCAAGCGTGCATTCTACTTTCCGCGACGGTCCGCGGCAAGTCGCACCCGCGCATCGGTTCAGGAGCCGTGCCATTCCCGCAACGGCTGTAAACATGTGGATAGAAGCGCGCGTTTATCCACAAGCCTGCTGGATTTACGGCGGTTATCCACAGCGCGCGGCGCGGCGGGGTATGGGCCTTGCAGATCCGGCCGCCGCCCGGATGCCCTTGATGAAGGAGGGCCGAGTGATGAGGTGCGGACGAGACGGAATCAAGAGAGCGACGCGGCTCCCCGGATCGGGGTGGTGGCGGGGCAGGTCGCTGGTCGGCTCGACGGCGATAGTGGTGGTGGGGGTGCTCGGCGTCGCGTGGGCGTGGCCGGAGACGGCGGCGGGACGCGGGGTGGAGGGGAGCGGTGTGGGGGTGGCGGAGGGGAGTGGGGTGGTGGCGGAGGCCGGAAGTGGGGCGGATCTCGATGTGCTGCTGGCGCGGGCGGCGGCGGCGTCTCGTGGCTGGGATCGGGCGGCGGCGTACGTGGAGGCGCAGGTAGCGCCGATCGAGCGGGTGCTGCTGCGTTACAGGGACGACCCGGCGCTGGCGCGGCGGATCGCGGTGGCGGTGGTGCGGGAAGCGAACCGGGCCGGACTGGAGCCGCGGGTGCTGCTCGCGGTGCTGCTGGTGGAGGACCCGGAGCTGAAGCCGTCGGCGCGCAGCACGGTGGGCGCGGTGGGTCTGATGCAGGTGATGCCGCTGCACCGCGGGAAGTGGCCGGCGTGCAGCGGATCGCTGGAGGACGTGGACGCGAACATCTGTTACGGCGCCCAGATCTTCGCGGCGGAGTACCGGCGGACCGGGGACCCGGACCGGGCATTGCTCGCGTACAACGGTTGTGTGAAGGGAGTCAACACGCCGGACTGCCACGGATACCCGACGCAGGTGTACGCGCGGGCGGGGCGAGCGAGCGTGCTGGCGTGGTTGAAGGGGCCGTGATGCGGCGCGCTACGGGATGCAGGAGCGGAGCAGGCCGAGGAGGTGGTGCTCGCGGAGATCGCGGGCGCGGGCGACGGCCTGTTCGGCGCTCGGCTCGATGAAGATCTGAGCGGTGCGGATCGGGGCCTCGCCCTCCGCGGGATCGCCGGGGGAGAAGGCGAGGCGGCCGCGGGCAGGGTCGCCGGGCAGGCGCTGTTCTTCCAGCTCCAGGTAGACGTCCCAGAAGCGGCCCTCGTGCGTGAGGGTGGCTAGATGGTGTGTTCTCGGCCCCGCGGTCATTCCCCGTTCCGCCTCGCTTCCTCGATTCAGGTACGCACGCCCTCCGGCACCGGTGCGTCGGCGAACGCGGGGGCGGGAGAAGCGCCGGGCCGCACCTCCCGCCGGCGGTGCTCGACCTCGGCCCGGATCAGGGCGAGGGCGCGCTCCGTGGTGAAGCGCTCGGCATCCCAGCAGCGGGTGAAAGCGTTGCCCCGGCGGCCTTTGCGGTCACAGTCGACCGACGCCGGTGCGCCGCGGCGGTAGCTGAGCACGCAGCCATCCCAGGTACCACGTTTCACCGCGCCGCGTTCGAGGTCAAGGGAGAGCTGGACGAGGCCGTCGTGCGCGAACTCGCGCAGCTCGGCGGCGAGCTCCGCTTCGGCGTCCCCGATACGCGCGCTGGAAATGAAGGAGAAGGGCCACATACAACCTCCTGCGTGGGATGGTCCGGTGGGATCGGCCGCTGCGGCGCGGGAACCCGGTGGGGAAAAGACGCGAGGGAGCCCCGTGAGATGCGCATCCATCACGGGACTCCCTCGTTGGGCGCTAGATCGGGCGGGGCTGGCGACGCGAGGCGTGCGGCACTCCAGCACTCGGCGATCCGACGCCGATTCCGTCCACGAAGGCTCGGAAGCGGCTCGTAGCCGCGCCTCAACTTAGAAGGGCGGTCGCGGGCGGGTCAAGATCGGAGTCGGTCGGGTGGTCTCGCGCGCGGCGTCGGGCCGACCGTCACGCCGTCGCAGGGACCGAGGCCGGGCTCCCCGCGGGCAGGTCGATGCGGAAGGTGGTGCCGTGATCGACCTCGCTGACGACGGTGAGGTCGCCGCCGTGGGCCTCGGCGACCTGTTTCGCGATGGCGAGGCCGAGGCCGGAGCCGCGGCTGCGCGCCTCCGACCCCACCTGGTAGAACTTGTCGAAGATGAAGGGCAGGTCCTGGCGCGGAATGCCGCGGCCGGTGTCGCTGACCTCGATGCGCACGCCGCCATCCGCGTGCGGCGTGGTGTGGACGCGGATCTCACCCCCTTCCGGCGTGAACTTGAACGCGTTCGAGATCAGGTTGCCGAGCAGCTCGTTGCGCAGGCGATCGGGGTCGGCCACGATCGACGCGGGCGCGCCGTCGTCGATGTCGGCGGAGAAGTGGATCCGCTTCTGCTCGGCGAGCGGCTCGAAGGTGCGCCGCACGATCGCCATCAGCTCCGCGAGCGCGACCTCCGCCGCGTGCAGCTTGAAGCCGCCGGCCTCGATGCGGCTCACGTCCAGGAGCTGGTTGACCTGACGCGTCAGGGAGTCGACCTGCTCGGTGACGCGATCGAGCACTTCGCGCTGCTCGTCGGTGATGGCGCCGTACATCCCGTCCTCCATCAGCTCGACGTAGCCGCCGATGACGTTGATCGGCGTCTTGAGCTCGTGGCTGGCGACGCTGACGAACTCGGCCTTCAGCCGGTCGAGCTCCGCGAGCTGCTCGGCCATCACGCGGAAGGAGCGCGACAGGTCGCCGATCTCGTCCTCGCGCTCGTACGGCAGGTCGCGCGGCACCATGAACTGGCCGCCCGCCACCTCGCTCGTCGCCTTGGCGAGCCGCTTCAGCGGGACCGACACGGCGCGCGTCGTCCACGTCACGATCAGCAGCGAGAGCAGGAACGCGAGCGCGGCGACGAGGAGCGTGGCGCTCGCCGCGCTCTCGCTGATCCGCATGGCCTCGGAGACCTCGCGGGCGCTGCGCACGTCGATCGAGTCGGCGACCGGCACGAGCGTGCGCTGGGTACGCTTCATGAGCTCGCTGATCGGCTCGATCTCGTCCGTGGCGCGCGTCATCGCTCCGGACTGCACCAGGCTCTCGATGCGCTGGATCGAGGCGTCGAGCGAATCGAGCCGCAGCGCGGTGGGCTGCACCACGCGCCGGTAGCCGGTCTCGGCGATGTGGCCGAGCTTGGCGCGCGCGCTGTCGCTGGCCGTGTTCATGCCGAGGCGGGAGCGGTCTCCCGGAACCGCGACGTAGGAGCGGACGAAGCGGTCGATGTCGGCCAGCGCCGCCTGCAGCTCGCCCAGCGCCTCGAGCGCGACGGCGTGGTGGGCGCGCTGCTCCAACGCTATGTTGCGAAGTTCGGTCAGCCGGCTCACCGCGAAGAGGGCCGGGCCGACCGCCAGGAGCGTGATGCCCCCGAACGTCGCGAAGAGACGCTTGCCGAGAGTCATCGAGGCTGTCGCGCGTGCGTTTTCATCGGGCGCCCGGCTTGCAGGGGGCGTGCCGCGCGATGACGGCGCGCGGTATGCATCCGCGCCTGCATCGTGCAATCTGCAGCCGGCGAGCGCCAGAGAGAGATCCGTCCGCACCTCGCACATTCCGGGAGAGAAGATGATCGCAGACGGTCAGCAGGCTTCCTTGCGCGGCGCCGATACGAGCGCCGTCGAGCGCGAGGCGGAGGGCGGCGACGCCGCTCCCTCGGGCGAAGGCAAGTACGTCTACTGCATCATCCGCACGCGCGAGGAGAAGGACTTCGGCCCGATCGGCATCGGCGAGGGGGACAGCCGCGTGTACACGGTGAGCCACGATCAGCTCGCGGCGGTGGTGAGCGACACGCCGATCCGGATCTACGACCCCACGCGCGAGAACGTGCTCGCGCACGAGCTGGTCAACGAGACGGTGATGCGCGAGCACACCGTGATCCCAATGTCGTTCGGCACGATCTTCCGCACCGAGCACGACATCGTCGAGCTGCTCAAGTCGACGTACCGCGCGCTGGACGACGTGCTGGAGAAGATGCGCGACCGCATCGAGTTCGGCCTGAAGGTGCTGTGGGACCGCGACAAGGTGGTCGCGCGGCTGGAGCGGGACGACGACGAGATCCGGCGCCTCAAGGAGGAGATCAACCGCAACGCGCAGAGCTCGACGTACTTCGCGCGCGTGCAGCTCGGGCGGCTCGTCGAGAGCGCGCTGGAGGCGGCGGCGAACGCCTACATCGCCGACATCCACGACTCGCTGCGCAGCGTGGCGGTGGCGAGCAGGACGAACAAGCCGATCGGCGACCGCATGATCATGAACGCCGCCTACCTCGTCGACCGCTCGCGGGAGGAGGAGCTCGATGAAGCGGTGCGCGCGTTGAGCCGCAAGTACGAGGACGCCCTCTCGTTCAAGTACACGGGGCCGTGGCCGCCGTACAATTTCGTCAACATCCGGCTGCGTCTCGAGCGCGTCGAGGACTAGCTTGGGCCTGCTCAAACACCTCCTCTTCTGGCCGGTCACGGGGCCGCTCTTCCTCACCGACTTCTCCCTCGACCGCGTGCAGGGCGTCGTGCGCCAGGAGCTGACCGACGACGAGCCGGTGAAGGCGGAGCTCATGGAGCTCCAGATGCAGCTCGAGCTCGGCGACATCGACGAGGCGGAGTACGACGCGCGCGAGCGCGACCTGATGCGCCGCCTGCGCGAAGTCCGCGAGTGGCGCCAGCGCTTCGGCATGAGCGTCTCCGGGGGGACGGTGCGAGTGGCGCGCGAGCCGGAGGCCGACGACGGCGCCGGATGAGCCCGCGCTCCTGGCGCGCGCCGGTGAGCACCGCTGGATCTTCGTCGTGGGCGCCGGCGGCGTGGGCAAGACGACGACGGCGGCCGCGCTCGCCGTGGCGAGCGCGGATGCCGGCCGTTCGACGCACCTCCTCTCGATCGATCCGGCGCACTCGATCGGCGACGCCTTCGGCGCACCCGTCGGCGCGGTACCGGCGCCCTCGCCGTGCGGCGGCCGACTGCGGCTGGAGGAATTCGACGCGGCGGCGGCGGCGCGCGCCTGGCGCGCCGAGAACGCGCCGGCGGTGCGTGAGCTGCTCGACCGCGGCACCTACCTCGCCACCGAGGACGCCGGGCGCCTGAGCGAGATGGCGCCGCCCGCGCTGGAAGAGGCGATGGCGCTGCTGCGGCTCGCGGCGCTCGACGCCGACGGCGCGCAGCGGATCGTCGTCGACACGCCGCCCGCCGGACACACGCTGCGGCTGTTCGACGCCACCCGCGCGATCGCGGCGTGGGTCGCCGTCCTGGAGGCGGCGGGGGCGAAGGGCGATGCCGTGGCGACGGGACTGACCGGTTCCGGGCGGCGCTCGGCGGCGGGCGAGGTGGCCACGCGGCTGGCGCGTGATCTCGCGACGGCGCGGCGCGTCCTCGGCGACGCAGCGTTCGTCCTTGTCACGCGCGAGGAGCCGGTGGTGGGGGAGGCGACGGAGCGGCTGCGGGCGGCGCTCGCCGCGCGCGGCTGCGCGCCGCCGGTCGTGGTGGCGGTGGGCGGCGGTGGCGCGGACGGCGGCACCATCCGTCTGCCACGGGTCGCGCCGCCGGTGGGATGCGACGCGCTGCGGCGGCTGCTCCGCGACGCGGCCGCCCCGGAGGCAGGCGAACGGCGCGCCGCGGCCGGGCCGCCGGGCGCGGCGGACGACGCCGTCGGAGCGCTGCTGGCGTCCCGCCGCATGGTGTTCTTCGCCGGCAAGGGAGGGGTGGGCCGGAGCACGTGCGCGGCCGCGGCCGCGATGGCGCTCGCGCGGCGCGGCGGCGTCACGCTTGCGGCGATGGGTGCCGCGCCCTCGCTGACGGCGCCGGGGGTGCGCGTCGTGGATCTCGCGGCGGGCGAAGGGGAGGAGGACGCGACGGCGCTGCGGGAGCGGCTGTCGGAGGCGGCGGACCGCGCCATCACCGGCACCCTCGGCGAGTCCGCGCTGCTGGACAGGCGGGTGGCCGCGGCGCTGTTGGAGGCCGGTGCGCCGGCCGTCGAAGAGATCATGGCGGCGGGGCGGCTGGCGTCTTTGAAGGGACGGGTGGTCGTGGACGGCGCGGCGACGGCGGAGTTCGCGCGATTGCTCGACATGCCGGACGTGGGCCTGGAGTGGCTCCGCTTGCTCGTGCGCCTGGCGGCGCGCTACGGTGGTGCCGCCGCGACGATCGAGCGGGACCTGCTTCCCGCCGCGCGACGCCTGCGGGCGCTGCGGGAGGAGTTGCGCGGCGACGGTGCGGGCGTCGTCGTCGTCACGCTCGACGAGGATCTGGTGCGGTCGGAGAGCGAGCGGCTGGCGGCCTCGCTGGCGTCGCGAGGGATCGCGGTGCTCGCCGTGCTCGTCAACCGGGTTCGCGACACGGCGTCGATCGGTGCGGAGGCGTGGGCGGGGTCGCCACCGGTGGTGGCGGCTCCGGAGATGTCGCCGCTGCCGGGCGGCGCGCGCGGACTCGACGAATTCTTCCAGCGGTGGCGGATGGTGCGATGAAGGTGCTCTACCTCTACGGCTTCGTTCCGGCCGCGCCGCCGCCCGAGGCGTCGCTTCCGGAAGGGGTGTCGGGGCGGCCCGTGGAGGTGATCGGCGTCGATCCGGCGTTCTCGGCCGTGGTGTCGTGGGTGGACGAGGCGGAGTTCGCGGGCGAAGCGCTGGAGGCGAGGATTGGGGACCTGTCGTGGGTGGGCCGCCAGG
The DNA here is from genome assembly GCA_963816355.1 of uncultured Gemmatimonadales bacterium. Taxonomy (GTDB): domain Bacteria; phylum Gemmatimonadota; class Gemmatimonadetes; order Longimicrobiales; family RSA9; genus CAWFKH01. Next base: position 485,322 of record CAWFKH010000001.1, read on the forward strand.
GGGTCGCGCACGAGCGGGTCGTCTCCCGGCTCGTGGACCTCGGCACCGTTCTGCCCGCGCGGCTGCTCACGCTGTACTCGGGCGAGCCGGCGTTGCGGGCGGCGATCGACGCGCGTCGCCAGACGCTGCGCCGGGACATCGAGCGGCTGAGCGGCCAGCGGGAGTGGGACCTCCGCTTCACCGTGCGGCCGGAGGCGCTGGAGCGCGAAATGGGCGCCGTGTCGGAGGAGATCCGGTCGCTGGACGAGGAGCTGGCTGCGGCGCCGCCCGGCCGTCGCTACCTGCTGCAGCGGAAGCGGACGGCGCGCGCGCGGGAGTTGAGCGGCGACGCGGCACTCGAGCTCGTTCGCCGCGTGATCGACGAGGCGCGTGAGATCGCCACCGCCGCGCGCGTGCTCCCCGCGCCGGACGGCACGCCCGGCGGCGTGGTCCGCACGGCCGCGGTGCTGGTGTCCACAGGCAAGGCGGAAGCGCGTCTGCGGGAATTTCTTGAGCGGCGCGCGCGCGAACTGGGGACGCACGGGCTCGACATCGAGTTCTCCGGGCCGTGGGCGCCGTACCGCTTCCTCGCGGAGGAGACCTGATGAGCGCGTCCGGCGCGGCTCCGGCCGCGGCGATTGCGGAGACGGACCTTCAGCGCCAGATCACGGTCGCGGAGCTGCTCAACCGCGTGCTCGACCGGGGCGTGGTGATCACGGGCGACGTCGTGATCAGCGTGGCCGGCGTGGACCTCGTCTACCTTGGCCTGCGCGCCGTGCTCAGCTCGACGGAGACGTTGCGGGGATCGACGCGGACGCGGCATGCGGTGGGCGCGGAGCGCGCGGTGGCGGCGGGCGATGCGGCGGCGGGCGATGCGGCGGCGGGCGATGCGGCGGGGGCAGGCGATGCGGCGGCAGGCGAGGAGCGATGAGCGGCCTGTACCTCTACTGTCTGGTGCCGCCGGAGTGCCGGCCGGCTGGCGTGCGCGGGATCGCGGACGAGACCGTGGTCGCTCTCGACCTGCACGCTCGCGTATGGGCGTGGGCGGGGCCGCAGGAACGGGCGCCGGAAGTGTCGGTGGCGGCCGCGGAGCGGCACAACGGTGTCTCGCTCGCGGCGCTCGCCGCCGGCGTCACGCCGATCCCGCTGCGTTTCGGCCAGTGGATCGCGGATGCGGCGGCGGCGAGAGACGCGCTGGCGGACGCGGAACGGCTGGCCGCGGCGCTGGATCGCGTGGCGGGCGCGGCGGAGTACGGGGTGCGGGTGCTCGACGAGGCGGCCCTCCGCGAGGTTCCGCGCGAGCGGCCGACGACGGGGCGGGCGCACCTGGAGAGTCTGGCGGCGCGGCGCCGCTCGGCCGGCGCGGTGCGCGAGAGATCGGCTCCGCTGCTTTCGGCGCTGCGCGAGGCGGTGGGCGGACTGGTGCGGGAGGAACGAGCGAGGGAGGATGTGCGTGGCGTACGCACCGTGCTGGAGGTGGCGCACCTCGTGCCGCGGGAAGCGGAGACGGAGTACATGAGCGGAGTGGGCGCGTTGCGACGTCGTTTTCCCGCGCTGCGGTTTCTGTTCACGGGGCCGTGGCCCCCGTACTCGTTCGCCCCATGAGCGGGGCGGTCGAGCCGCGGGTGGACGTGGATGCGCCGGAGGCGTTCCTCGCGGAGCTGGAGGAGGTCTCGGCGCGGCTGCCGAAGCGGATCGACGCGGACGCGGAGAGCATCGACGTGGGGCTGGCGCGATTGGTGCTAACGCTGATGGAATTGATCCGCCAGGTACTTGAACATCAGGCGATACGCCGCATGGAGGGGGGACTCCCGCCTGCGGACGTGGAGCGCGTGGGCCTGGCGTTGTTGAGGCTGGAGGAGCGGCTGGAGGAGGTCAAGGCGGTCTTCGGGCTCGACGGCGAGGAGTTGAACATCGACCTCGGCCCGCTGGGACGACTACTCTGAGGAGCGCGCCGTGACCGAACGATACGAGCTGGGCCCCGCGCGGTCGCAGGGGCTGGTCGATGTGCTGGACCGGATCCTGGACAAGGGTCTGGTGATCGCGGGCGATATCCGCGTCCACCTGGCCAATGTGGAGCTGTTGACGATCCAGATCCGCCTGCTGGTCTGTTCCGTGGACAAGGCGGACGAGATCGGCATGGACTGGTGGCGGACCGATCCCTTCCTCTCGTCGGGGCCGCGGCAGAGGGAAGCGCTGGACACGTTGGGGGACCGATTGGGACGAATCGAGGAGAGGTTGGGAGTGATCGAGCAGCAGCGGATTGCACGTCCAACGGGAGAGTAACATGGCGGTGGAACGCACGGCGGCGGGCAGCAGCCTGATCGACGTCCTCGATCGGGTGCTGGACAAGGGGATCGTGATCGACGCCTACGTCCGCGTATCCCTGGTCGGGATCGACCTGGTGACGGTGGAGGCACGCATCGTCGTCGCTTCGGTGGACACCTACCTGAAGTACTCGGAGGCGATCGGCGTGACCGGCATCGCGTCGCGGCCGACGCTGCCGGTCGGCACGTCGGAGCTGGATCGCGTGATGGCCGAGAACGCCGAGCTCCGGAAGCGGCTCGAAGAGCGGGCCTGAGCCGTGGCCGCAGCGCGTTCTCCATCGCCACGCTCGGTGCTCGACCGCCTCGCGCGGGCACCGGACTTCGGCGAGGCGTGCGCGGTGCTGTTCCAGGCGGCGAAGGCGCACACGTTCCTGCGCCGCGCGGTCGTGGTCGTGCGGCTGGAGGAGCGTACGATGGCGTGGGGCTGGAACGCGCGGCGGTCGGAGCTCGCCGCGATCGAGAGCGAGGAATCGGCCCGGTTGTTTCCGGCGGACCGCGCGTGCTGGACGCGGGTCGAGCCGCTGGCGGAGATGGACCCGGCGTGGGTGTGCGCGTTCGACCCCGGGCCGCGGGCGGTGGCGGGGGCGATCGTGGTGGACGCGGCGGGGGCCGAGGAGCTGCCGGGCGAGCCCCTGGCGGTGAAGCTGGCGGAGATGGCGGCCGTGGGTGGACCGCTGCTGGGCCGGCTGGCGTGGGAGGCGGCGGGTGCGGAGCGGCTGCGCGCGCTGGAGGAGCGGATCGCCACGTTGGAGCGGATCCTCGACGGAATCCCCGATCCGGTCCTGGCGCTGGATGCGGACTCCGTCGTCCGCTACTCGAACGCGCGCGCCGAGCAGATCCTCTTCTCGCTCCCCGACGAGAGTCCGGGCCGCCGGCGGGCCGTGGAGGTCAACAACCTGCTGTTCAGCTCCTTCCTGGTGCAGGAAGTCGTGGCGGAGCCGGAGACGCGCGAGCTGAACCTGGTCAATCCGCAGGACGGCAGCGACCTCCTCTTCGAGGTGCTGACGGTGAGACTGCCGTCGGCGGTGCGGGATGCGCGTTCCACCACCGTTTCGATTCTCCGTGACATCACGGACCTGAAGCGGGCGGTTGGGGAGCTGGAGACGCAGATCCAGCGCTCTCGGCTCGTGGAGCACGACGCGCGGCGGGAGCGCGACCGGCTCAACGTGGTTCTGGAGAACGTGGCGGACCCGATCCTGGTCACGGACGAGACGTCGAACCTCGTGCTGCTGAACCGGGAGGGGGAGCGGCTCTTCGTGGTCGGCGGCGGCGCGGCGAAGCCCGCGCGGCGCCGGCTCGTGCACGCCAACGACACGCGCTTCAGCACCCTGATGAACGACTTCCTGCTGCAGCCGGAGCTGCGCCGCCAGGAGAAGGTCGAGCTGGTCGACCCGGACAGTGGCCGCAGCTTCCCGGCGGAGATCTCGAGCGCGAAGATCCTCAACGCGCGGGGCGAGGCGACGGCGATCGTCAGCGTGGTGCACGATCTCACGCAGGTGGTCGAGAACGAGCGGCTGGCGACGGAGCTGCGGCACCTGAACGAGGAGCTCGAAGGCCGCGTCGAGCGGGCCACCGAGCAGCTCGCAGAGCACAATCGACAGTTGATATGGCAGCGGCGCGAGCTGGAGAAGGCGTCGCGCATGAAGAGTCAGTTCCTCGCGAGCATGAGCCACGAGCTGCGCACCCCGATCAACGTGGTGCTCGGCTACACGTCGCTGATGCAGGAGCAGCTCTTCGGCACCCTGACGCCGAAGCAGATCGGTGTGATGGAACGCATCCACACCACGTCGAAGCACCTGCTCGAGCTGATCAACGACATCCTCGACCTGTCGCGCATCGAGGCCGGGAAGATGCCGATCCACGTCGAGGAAGTGGACACCGGGGCGCTGCTCAGCGAGCTGGCGGGGCAGGTGCGGCCGCTGCTGGAGAAGAAGGGGCTCACGCTGACGGTCGAAGCGGACGACCTGCCGGACCTGATGACCGACCGTACCAAGCTGATGCAGGTGCTCCTCAATCTGATGTCGAACGCGATCAAGTTCACGCAGCAGGGCGGCGTCGCACTGCGCGCGAGAGCGGCGGACGAAGGGTGGATCCGCATCACGGTCGAGGACACCGGGATCGGCATCAAGCCGGAGCATTTGAACACGATCTTCGAGGACTTCCGTCAGGTCGACCAGTCGCCTTCGCGCGAGTACGGCGGTACCGGTCTCGGCCTGAGCATCACGAAGAAGCTGCTCTCGCTGCTGGGCGGGACGATCGACGTCGATAGCGAGGTCGGCGTCGGCACCGCCTTCTCGATCGAGGTGCCGCGGCTGGCGCAGACCGGGACGGTCGAGGAGCAGGTCCACCGGGCCACCTTCGAGGCGGACAGCGCCGTCGTCTCGACCACCGGCACGGGGTCGGCGCCCGACGAGCGCGCTCACGCCGGGGACGGCGACTCTCACGGCTGAGCGCGACCGGCGAGCGGCACCCCGGATCCCCGCAGGATTCCGGCGCATGCGGACGTTCCCCGCTCTCGGAAGCCGGCTGCGCGCGCGGCGGCCATTCCTTCTCTCGATGCTGGTGCTGCTCGCGTTCGTGCAGGGCCTGTGGCTCCTCGCCGCCGGCTTCTTCCTGGCGGCCGCGCGAGTGGCGGAGGGACGCGCCTCGCCGGCCACCGCCGTCGCGATCGCGCTCTCCACGCTGTTCCTCCTGCTGCCCGCCTTCCCCGCTCACCGCCTGTTCGGCCGCAGGCCGTCCATCATGCTCGCCGCTGCCCTCGTCGCGGTGGCGCGTCTCGCCGCGACGGCGCCGGTGGCGGAAGTCCGGCTCGTCGCGTCCGCGCTCGTGGTCGCGGGCGGCGGCGCGTTCCTGGCCGGGGCGGTCGGCGACTTCGCACCCAGGATCGTGGTGACCGCGCTGACCACCGCGCTCGTGCTCGACGAGGTGCTCCGCCTCGCGGGGAACAGCTACGACGTGTCGCTGCGGGCGGGGTGGATCCCGGTGCAGATCGGCCTCACGCTCCTGATCGCCGTGACGCTCGCGCAGTGGGAACGGCCGCCGCACGATGAGGAATCGCCGGGGATGGAGAGACGGGCGAGCGGCCTGCGGTTGCGGGGCGCGCTGGCGCTCGGCGGGCTGCTCTTCCTCGAGATGAGCGCGCTCGGCGCCCCCGCCGCGGTCGCGCGCTGGACCGGCGCGCCGTACGCGGCCGTGGCGGCGATCCTCGCGGCGACCGGCGCGGCCGTGCTCTTCGTTCAGGCGACGTCGCAGCGGCCGCCCGCAGCGGGTCGTGGAGCGGCCTTCGCTTTGACGCTGCTCGCGGTGCTCGCGCCGATCGGTGTCACGCTCGCCCCCCCGGGGCTCGCGCGCGCCGCCGGCGGCTGGCCCGCCGTCGTCGCGTTCGCGGCCGGCCACGCGGCGGCCCTCCTGCTCTTCGTCTGGGTTCTGGCTCCTGCGGGCGGCCGACGCGGAACGGCCACCGCGGTCGGAGGCATGCTGATGCTGCTTGCCCTGCTGGCGGCGTACACGGCCGGGTATTTCCCCGGCTACACCTTGCCGTTTCTCGCGGGCGCCGCGCCGTGGCTCTTCCTCAGCGGCGGCGTGATCGTGACCGCGGCGATCCTGCTGATACCGCGTCCGGCCTTCGCGCCGACCGCGATCCGCCGCGCGGCGGCGGCCGCCGGCGCGGCCACGCTCGCGCTCGCCGCCGTGGTCGCCGCGGTCGTCGCCGTTCCGGGCGCGCCGGCCGCCGCGGCCGCCCGGCGCCTCGCCGTTCCGGGCGCGCCGGCCACGGTCGGTGAGGCGCCGGCCGGCGGTGGGCGGGCGCGGCTGCGCGTCGCGACGTACAACGTGCATTGGGGGGTCCGCGAGGATGGGGTCCTCGATCCCGCGGCGACGGCGCGGGCGATCGCCGCGGCGGGCGCCGACGTGGTGGCGCTGGAAGAGGTGCCGGCCGGTCTGCCGGTGCTCTACTCGCTCGATCTCGGACGCTGGCTCGCCGGCCGCCTCGGAATGCGGGCCCGCTTCGCGCCCACGGCCGGCCCGGCGCTGGGCGACCTCCTGCTCTCCCGCCTCCCGATCGATACGCTCGTCTCCAGGCGCATCAGCCCGCAGGCGGGGGTGGTGGAGCGGGAGCCGGATCCGCGGCAGGTCGCACGCGCCACCGTGCGGGTCGGGCCGCGCGACTCCGTCGTGTTCTACTTCACCCGCCTCGGTTCGCGGCACGCCGACCGCGCGAGGGAGCTGCCGCCGCTTCTCGCCGCGATCGAGCCCGGTGCGGCGCTGCTGGCCGGGGACCTGAACGCCGGCCCGGACTCTGATGTGCTACGGGCGCTCGAGGGGCTCGGCTTCCGCGACGCGTTCGCGGAGGCGGGCGCGCCGCCGCAGCCGACGTCGCCCGCGCGATCACCCCGTGCCCGCATCGACTGGATCCTCGTGCGCGGTTACGCCGTGGAGCACGCCGGAGTGCTGGACGGAGAGGCGTCCGACCACCGCCTCGTCTACGCCACGGTGCGGCTTCGGCCTCGCTGATTCGCGCCGGTCCGGCCGCAGCGCCGGGAAGCGCGGCGGGCGTCCGTGGCCGATCCGCACCCGTGCGGAGGAAATCGGGTCGTACAGGGTTGCGTGCGTCTGGGTCCCCCCCCAAATTGCCGCGCCGCGAACCCCGGGGGGCGTACGAGGGGCGCGGTACGAGCTCAATCTTCAGACAGGTACGCGGATGTCTCGAGTGAAGTGGATGGTACTCGCGCTCGTCGCGGTCGCGGCGCTCGCGGGCACGGGTATCCTCGCCGCGAAGATCGGCCCGGCCGGCGCGCAGGAGCCCCAGCCGATCAACTTCTATCACAGCGTGCACGCGGGGACGAACCAGATCCCGTGCATGTACTGCCACTACAGCGCGGAGCGCTCGGTGGACGCGGGGATCCCATCGGTCCGCGTGTGCGCGGGCTGTCACTTGCCGGGCGGCGTGCCGATGGTTGCGAAGGACTCGGCGGGGGTGAAGACGCTGGCGGCCTACTGGGCGAAGAAGGAGCCGATCCCGTGGGTCCGGATCCACAAGCTCCCGGACTACGTCCATTTCCCGCACATGATGCACCTGAACGCCGGGCTGCAGTGCCAGCAGTGCCACGGCCCCGTGGAGACGATGCAGGAAGTCACCCAGGTCGCGAGCCTGCGCATGGGCTGGTGCGTGAGCTGTCATCGTCAGAACAACGTCCGGACCGACTGCACGGTTTGCCACCACTGAGCGACGGAGTCGATGCGCGGGATGGGCAAAGGAGTTCGATGATGGGCGACGGGATGGAGAGGCGTGACTTCCTGAAGGTCGTCGGCGTCGCCGGCGTCGGCGCGGGTCTCGCCGGCTGTTCGAGCGGCAAGCCGGAGAAGCTGCTGCCGTACGTCGTGCCGCCGGAAGAGATCCTGCCGGGCATGGCCACGTGGTATCGGACGACGTGCCAGGAGTGCCCCGCCGGCTGCGGCATGGACGTTCGCACGCGTGAGGGCCGCGCGATCAAGGCGGAGGGCAACCCGCTCTCCCCGATCTCGCACGGCAAGCTGTGCGCCCGGGGACAGGCGTCCCTGCAGGGCCTCTACGATCCGGACCGCGTGCCGCAGGCCCTCGCCCGCTCGGGCGCGGACTGGCAGCGCGTGAGCTGGGACGCCGCCGAGCAGCGGCTCGTCGAGGAGCTGCAGAAGGCCCGCGGCCGCGCGGTCCTCCTCGGCCGCTCCACGACGGGCACGATGGACCGGCTGCTCGACGAATGGTGCGCCGCCGCGGGCGTCGAGCGCGTGCGCTACGACGAGTTCGGCTTCGAGCCGGTGCGCGCCGCGGCACGCCTCCTCTTCGGCGTCGACGGGATCCCCGTCCACGACTTCTCGCGCGCCGAGGTCGTGGTCAACTTCGGCGCGGACTTCCTCGAGACGTGGGTCTCGCCGGTCGACTACGCGCACGGTTTCGTGCAGGCGCAGGCGTACGAGAACGGCCACCGCGGCCGCCTCGTGGCTGTCACGCCGCACCGCTCGCTCACCGACCTGAACGCCGACGAGTGGCTGCCCGCCCGCCCCGGCACCGAGCACCTGGTCGCGCTCGCGATGGCGAAGTTGATCGCCGACGAGCGGGGCGGCGATGCCGGCGGCGCGGCAGGACTCCTCGGCGGCGTCGACGCGAATCGGGCCGCCGATGCGTCCGGCGTTCCCCTGGCCCGCATCCGCGCCGCGGCGGCCGACTTCGCCCGCGGCGGGCGCTCCCTCGCCGTGGGACCGGGCGTCGCGGCGACGCACGCTGCCGCGTCGGCGACCGCGGCCGCCGTGATGGTGCTGAACGCGGTCGCGGGCAACCTCGGGAGCACGGTCCGCTTCGAGCGGCTCGAGGCGGTCGGGCGCGGGAGCAGCTACGCCGACCTGCAGCGGCTCGCGGCGCGACTGCGCAGCGGCGAGGTGAGCGCGCTCCTGCTGCACGGCTCGAATCCGCTCTACGCGGCGCCGGGGCAGGCGGATCTGCGCGGCGCCCTGGAGAAGGTGCCGTTCGTCGCATCGTTCTCGCCGTACCTGGACGAGACGAGCGAGGTGGCGCACCTGCTGCTGCCGGACAACCACTTCCTCGAGAGCTGGGGCGACGTCGAGCCGCGCACCGGCGTGCATTCGCTCGTCCAGCCGGTGATGGTGCCGGTCTTCCGCACCAAGCAGACCGGCGACGTGCTGCTGTCGGTGGCGCGCCGTGCGAGCCTGACGCTCTCCTCCCAGGCGTCCACGTTCTACGATTATCTGCGCGAGCGCTGGCGGAACGAAGTCTTCGCACAGTCGGGCGGAACCGGCTCGTTCGAGGACTGGTGGATCGCGTCGCTCGAGAAGGGCGTCGTCGTGGCCGAGGCCGCGGCGGGCGCGGCGCCCACGGTGAACGCGGGCGGTCTGGCGCAGCTCCGCTTCGACGTGCCGGAGCTCGGCGCCGCAGAAGGCGCCGGTGAGTCGTACGCGCTGGTGGTCTACCCGTCCTACCGCTTCTACGACGGCCGCACCGCCAACCGGCCGTGGCTGCAGGAGCTGCCCGACCCGCTGAGCAAGATCTCCTGGACGTCTTGGGTGGAAGTCAACGCAGCCGTCGCGGAGCGGCTGGGCCTCGATCCCGGCAGCGTCGCGGAGGTGAAGACGTCGCACGGCTCGGTCGAGCTGCCGGTGTGGCCGCACCCGGGCATGCGCGAGGATGTGATCGCGATCCAGCTCGGCGAAGGCCACGAGGCGCACGGCCGGTACGCCAAGGACCGCGGTTTCAACCCGATCCGTCTGCTGGCCGGCCAGATCGAGGATCCCTCGGGCGGCTTCGTCTACCTGCAGACGCACGCGACGCTGCGCCCCACCGGGGATTGGCAGCACATCCCGATCACGGGCCGCGAGACGGAGTCGGGACGCGACGTGCTGCGGACGATCCGCCTCGATGCGGCACGTGCGGCGGAGCCGATCGCGATCGGTGGCGCCGCGGCGGTCACGGCGCCGGCCGCGGAGGCGGGCGAAGGCGAAGGCGGGGCGGAGGTGCACCCGTCGCAGGCGGTCGTCTCGGAGCTGCAGGGCTCGGGCGGCTTCCGCCCGATGACGTTCGGCGCGGCGCCGCGCGACTTCCCGCCACCGGAGACGTACTACGGCGAGTACACTGAGGCGCAGCCGCGCTGGGCGATGGCGATCGATCTGGAGCGCTGCATCGGGTGCAGCGCGTGCATGACCGCGTGCTACGCCGAGAACAACATCGGCGTCGTCGGACCGGAGCTGGTGGCGAACGGCCGCATCATGAGCTGGATGCGGATCGAGCGTTATTTCGACGACTCGGGCGAGGGCGACACGCAGCGCGCGGGCTTCCTGCCGATGCTGTGCCAGCAGTGCGGCAACGCGCCGTGCGAGCCGGTGTGCCCGGTGTACGCGGCGTACCACACGCCGGACGGCCTCAACGCGCAGATCTACAACCGCTGCGTCGGGACGCGGTACTGCCAGAACAACTGCCCGTACAAGGTCCGCTACTTCAACTACTTCACGTGGGAGTGGCCGGAGCCGCTGAACTGGCAGTTGAATCCAGAGGTGCAGGTGCGCGAGAAGGGCGTCATGGAGAAGTGCACGTTCTGCGTGCAGCGGATCCGGGAGGCGCAGCACGTCGCGCGGCTGGATGGGCGGAGCGTCGCGGACGGCGAGATCGTGCCGGCGTGCGCACAGACCTGTCCCGGCGATGCGATCGTCTTCGGCGACATCAAGGATCCGGACTCGCGCGTGGCGCGGGTGGCGGCGTCGGGGCGCGGTTACCGCGTTCTCGAGGAACTCAACACCCAGTCGGCGATCACCTACCTGAAGAAGGTGGTGCCGGCCGCTTCGGAGGTGTGAGCGAGGATGGCGACTGTCACGCGCTCGTTGACGCACCCCGGCATCACCTCCTACGGGGAGGTCAACCGGGACATCCTGAAGATGCTGAGCCGCCCGGGGCGCGGGTACTGGCTGCTGCTCATGGTGGCGGTCATGGGCGTGGGTCTGCTCGGCTTCTGCTTCGCCGTGCAGCTCTATCTCGGCATCGGCGTGACGGGGCTCCGCAATCCCGTCGGCTGGGGCGTCTACATCACGACCTTCGTGTTCTGGGTGGGCATCGCGCACTCCGGCACGCTGATCTCGGCGATCCTCTATCTCTTCCGCGCACGCTGGCGCCAGTCGATCTACCGCGCCGCGGAGGCGATGACGGTGTTCGCCGTCATGACGGCCGGGCTCTTCCCCATCATCCACCTGGGGCGCAACTGGTTCTTCTACTGGCTGCTGCCGTACCCGAACCAGCGCGGCATCTGGCCGAACTTCCGTTCTCCGCTGCTGTGGGACGTCTTCGCGGTGAGCACCTACTTCACAGTCTCCGCCACTTTCTTCTACCTCGGCATGGTGCCCGACATCGCTGCGGCGCGCGATGCCGCGACCGTGCGGTGGCGACGCAAGCTGTACAGCACGCTCTCCCTGGGCTGGCGCGGGACCCACGACGAGTGGAAACACTTCACCCGCGCCTACCTCTACCTCGCCGCGCTCGCCACGCCGCTCGTGCTCTCGGTGCACTCCGTCGTGTCCTGGGACTTCGCCATGTCGATCGTGCCGGGCTGGCACTCGACGATCTTCGCGCCCTACTTCGTGGCGGGTGCGATCTTCAGCGGGCTCGCGATGGTGATCACGCTGCTCGTCCCGCTGCGCAAGGCCTTCGGGCTGGAGAACTATTTCACGGTGCGCCACTTCGACATGATGGCGCGCCTGGTGCTGCTCACGTCGCTGGTCGTCAGCTACGCCTACCTCGCCGAGATCTTCCTCGCGTGGTACAGCCACGGCGCGGCGGAGTGGGAGGGCAACTACATCATCGGCTCGCTGCGGACCAACCTGTGGTGGGCGGGCGCGATCATGGTGACGTGCAACATGTTCGTGCCGCAGATGCTGTGGTTCCGCAACGTCCGCCGCAGCATCCCCGCCCTCTTCACGATCACGCTGTTCGTCAACATCGGGATGTGGTTCGAGCGCTTCGTCATCATCACGTCGAGCCTCTCCCACGAGTACGAGCCGTGGCAGTGGAGCTACTACAAGCCGAGCTGGGTCGAGATGGGGATCCTGGTCGGCAGCTTCTGCTGGTTCTTCATGTGGTTCCTCATCTTCATCCGCGTGCTGCCGCCGGTGTCGGTAGCGGAGTTGAAGGAAGTGCTTCCGCCGCCGCTGCGCCGCCTCGGCGCGGCCGGCGTCGCGGCGAGAGGCGGCGGATCGACGGAGGTCGAGGGAGGGCTGATCGATGGCTGACGAGATGCACGGCGTCCTCGGCGTGTTCGGCGAGCTGGACGCCGCGATCGCGGCGATCGACGGGCTGCGCGCGGACGGCATGAAGGACATCACCGTCTTCGCGCCGCTGCCGCAGCACGACCTCGAGCACGCGCTGCACGTGAAGCAGAGTCCGGTCCGGCTCTACACGCTGGTCGGCGGGATGACGGGAACGGCTACCGGCTTCGCGTTCGGCACGTGGACGTCGATGGACTGGCCTCTGGTGACCGGCGGCAAGCCGATCATCTCGCTGCCGCCGTTCGTCATCATCGCCTTCGAGCTGACGGTCCTCTTCGGCGCGCTCTCGACGGTGCTCGGTCTGTTCATCACGGCGCGGCTGCCGCGACACAAGGCGGCGCTGCTCTACGACCCTTCGTTCTCCGCGGGCAATTTCGGCGTGCTCGTGGTGCCGCCGGAGGGACAGGTCGGGGCGGCGCGCTCGATCCTGGAGCGCAGCGGCGCGAGCGAGGTCCGGGAAGGTTCGCAGGAGGTGCGCGTTGAGACGTAACAGGTCGCCTTTCCACGAGAGCGGTCGCAGGCTCGGCGCCCGCGTCCTCCTGGCCGCCACGCTCGCCGGCGCGGCCGGCGGGTGCACGCAGATCGACACCGCCATCGCGAACGTGCCGTTCTTCGCCTCGATGAAGAACTCGCCGAGCTTCGATCCCTACGAGATGACGCGCGAGGCGCCGCCCCACTCGGTGCCGTACGCCTCACCGAACGGCGAGTACGAGCCCCACTTCGGCAGCACCGTCCCCGGCCTCGACTCGCTCGCTGCCTACGTGACGCCGCCTGCATCCTTCACGGCCGCGGAGGTCGCGCGCGGCGCGGCGCTATACCACCGCAACTGCATGGTCTGCCACGGCCCTGAAGGTCACGGGGACGGTCCGATCGTGGGTCCAAAGAAGTTCGCGTTCCCGCCGCCGAACCTGACGCTTCCGCTGACGGTCGGCCGGAGCGACGGCTACATCTACGGCATCATCCGTCAGGGTCGCGGGCTGATGCCGCCCTACGGCGAGCGCATCACGCCTGACGACCGCTGGTACGTCGTCGCCTACGTGCGACAGCTCCAACAGGCGGCCGCGCAGGGCACGACCCCGCCCGCGGGCGTCTACCCGCCGAAGGCCGGCGACAACGGCTGGGCTCCACCCGCGCGAGGCATGGTCGGCATGCCGGAGAACGCGATGAAGACGTACGGCGCCGCGGGTGCGGCCCCGGGTGGCGCCGCCGGCGCGGCCACGGGCGGCACCACCGGCGCCGCGGGCCCGGCGGCGGGCGCCGCCACCGCGCCGTCGGGCGGGGCGGACACGTCCGGGAGCGCGCCAACGGCGGCACCGGACACGACGCACGGCGCAGGGAGGATCTGAGGCATGGCGAACACGGCTGTCGAGGTGCCCGTGCGGCGGTTCGAGCGGATTCCGCGGACGCCGGCGCTGGTGGCGGCGGGACTGATCGTGCTGGGCGCGATCGGCTGGGCGCTCGCGCTGGCGACGGACGCGGACCGTGCCTGGCGGGCGTATCTGCAGAACTGGCTCTACTGGACGAGCATCGCGAACGGAGCGGTGATGTTCGCGGCGGCGCTCTCGATGGTGAACGGGATCTGGGCGCGTTCGATCCGGCGGGTCGCGGTTTCGACGGTGGCCTTCCTCCCGATCGCGTACCTGCTGCTGATCCCGCTCTTCTTCGTGGGGGGGCGAATCTTCCCCTGGGTCGAGCAGGGCGCGGGGCCGCAGGCGAGCTACCTGAACGTGCCGTTCCTCGTGGCGCGTCAGCTCGTGCTGCTGGGGGTGTGCTTCCTCGTATCGCTGGTCTTCGTCTACTGGGCGCTGCGTCCGGATGCGGGGCTGGTGGTCGATGCCGGCGGACCGTCGGCGGGGAGCGGGCTCTACCGCTTCCTGACGCGCGGCTGGCTGGGGCAGGAGGCGGAGGAGGCGCGCGCGTCGCGGCGGCTGTCGCGCCTGGGGCCGATCCTCGGCCTCTGCTACGGCGTCGCCTTCTCGGTGGTCGCGTTCGACTTCGTGATGGCAATGGAGAAGGAGTGGTGGAGCACGCTGATCGGGCCCTACTTCTTCATGGGCGCCTTCCTGGGCGGGCTCGCCACGACGGTCGTCCTCACGGTGATCTATCGGCGGGCGCTGGGGCTGGAGCGGCTCGTCGAAGCGACGACGCTCCACGACGTCGGCAAGCTGACGTTCGGCTTCTGCGTCTTCTGGGGCTACCTGTTCTGGGCGCAGTACATCGTGATCTGGTACGGCCAGTTGCCGCACGAGCAGGCGTTCGTGGTGCATCGCCTGGGCGGCGTCTTCCGCCCGGTCTCGATCCTCGTCTTCTGGATGCTCTTCATCCTGCCGTTCTTCGGCCTGCTAGGCGTGCTGCCGAAGCGGACGCCGGGCTGGCTGGCGGGCGCCGCGGCGGTGATCCTGACGGGCCTCTGGTTCGAGCGCTACACGCTGCTCTACCCCTCCTACTACCACGCCGCGCACGTACTTCCCCTCGGCTGGCAGGAGGTCGTGACGACGCTCCCGTTCGCGGGCCTCTTCGTGCTGGCCGTGCTCTGGTTCGCGTCCACGTTCCCGATGGTGCAGATGTGGGAGCCGCTGTGGGAGCCGGAGCTCGCGGAGCGTCCGGACGAGTTCCAGACCGCAGCGGGACACGCGCTCGGAACGGAGTAGTCCGTCCCGTCCGGGGACGCGCTCACGCACGGGACCCTGCTCGCGCTACGGACCGCTACGGCGCGCACCACGCCCGGACGGGGCTCACTCCGCGGGCGGCGGCTCTCCGCGGCGGTGGCCGCGCAGCCCGAGCGCCTTCTGCACCTCGATCGCGATCGCGCGCAGCAGCTTCGCCTCGCTCTCGTCGAGTGACGCCCGCCGCAGCACCGCCCGCAGCGTCCGCATCAGCGCGGGCGGGTCCCGCTTCTTGAAGAAGTCGATCCCCCCGAGCGTCCGCTCGATCTCCTCGAAGAGCAGGCCGTGCAGCTCCCAGCCCGCCGCCGGCGCGCGCTTGCGTGGCTTCGGCAGCGGCCGCTCCGCGCCCGGCCCGGCGACCCACAGCTCGTAGGCGACGAGCAGCACGGCCTGCGCGAGGTTGAGCGAACGGTGGTGCGGGTCGGTCGGGATGTTGAGCAGCTCGTCGCACAGGTCGAGGTCCTCGTTGGCGAGACCGACGTCCTCCCGGCCGAAGACCAGCGCCACGTCCTCGCCGGACGCGACGCGGCGCCACAGCTCCGGCGCCGCTTCCCGCGGATGGCTCCAGACGAAGCGCGCGGTGCGCCGGCGCGCGGTGGTGCCGACGACGTGCGTCGCGTCCGCGAGCGCGCCGGCGAGGTCGTCGAACTGCTCGACCCTCTCCAGCACCGGCCCCGCGTTGTGGGCGATCCCCTGGATCCGCCAGGTGTCGAAGTCCGCCGGCCGCACGAGCCGCAGCCGCCGGAGCCCCATGTTCGTCATGGCGCGCACGGCCCCCGCGATGTTGACGATGTCCTGCGGCTCGTTGAGGACGACGACGACGTGGTCGGCGATGCGCGCGCGAGAGCGGGCTTCGGCGGAAGTCATGGCGCGGAAGGTGGAGGCGGGTGCGAGATGCCGTCAAGCCGCGGCGGTGGGCGGCGGTGTGGGCACGATCAGGACGAGAAGCGCCCCCGCGGCGAAGGCGAGGCTGGCGCCGTAGAGGAAGGCGACGTGGGGGCCGACCCGCTGCCACAGCAGGCCGAACACGACGCTCGCTGGCAGCGCGGCGATGCCGACCGCGAAATGGTACGCACCGAAGGCGAAGCCGCGGTGACGGGCGCGCGCGAACGCGGCCACGAGCGTCTTCTCGGGCGCCTCGGTGAGGCCGTAGAAGAGGCCGTACACGAGAAACAGACCCCAGATCTGCCACTCCGTCGAGGCCCACGCGAATCCCGCGTACACCGCCGCGTACACGAACCACCCGGCGAGGATGGCCGGCCGCGGGCCCGCGCGGTCGGCGAGCAGCCCGCCCGGCACGCTCCACGACATCTTGCTCACGTGGAACGCCGCCCACAGCAGCGGCAGCAGTGCGACGGCGACGCCGAGCTGGCGCGCGCGCAGGAGGAGGAACGCGTCGGAAGCGTTGCCGAGGGTGAAGACGACGATCGCCGCGAGGTAGCGCCCGTATCCCGGCTCGGCTCGACGCCCGTCTTCGTCCGGAGCGGTCGCGGCGGCGGTGCGAACGGCGGCGGCAGCGGCAGCCGGGGCCGGGGCCGGGGCCGGAGCCGGGGCGGCCGTCGCGGACGCGGGCATGCCGCCGCCCGGGGCCCGTTCACGCACGCGCAAGAGGAGCACGAGAACGGCGAGTGCGCCCGGGAGTATCGTGGTCGCGAAGAGAGGGCGCAGCGCGCCGGGGAAGAGCAGGAGGAAGGCGGTCGCGAAGAGCGGTCCCACGACGGCGCCGGCGTGGTCGGCGCCGCGGTGGAAGCCGAAGGCGAGGCCGCGCCGGTCCGCGGGAACCGATTCGACGAGGAGCGCGTCGCGGGGGGCGGTCCGGATCCCCTTCCCGACGCGGTCGGCGAGGCGCACGGCGAGGATGTGCCACGGCGCGGTGGCGATCGCGATGATCGGGCGCACGACGGCGGCGATCCCGTAGCCCCAGCCGATGAGCAGCTTGCGGCGGTGGAAACGGTCGCTGATCGCGCCGCCCGCGAGCTTGAGGAGGCTCGAGGCGCTTTCGGCGGCGCCCTCGATGACGCCGAGGAACGCGGGACCGGCGCCCAGCGTCACGGTGACGAAGAGCGGCAGGAGCGGGTAGATGACCTCGCTCGCGGCGTCGTTGAGGAACGAGATCAGCGACAGCGAGAGCACGTTGCCGCCGATGGCGGCGAAGCGGCCCGGGTTCCGCCTCCCGGGTGTGTTCGATTCGCGGCTCACGTGAGCGTGTTGCGAGGCGGGTGAGGCATCGGCGGCGGTGAAGGGGCATTCGGCGAGGCGGCCGCCCCGTCGATCCGCGGCGGCTGGCCGGCCGGGTTCTCGCCGGCAATCTTAGGTGATGGGGCGCGTCGCGGACAGGGCGGCCTGGCGGCTTCTGGCGCAGCGCTCCCGGGGCCGCCGTGAACGAGGACGGACGGAGCAGGGGAGGACCAGCGAAGCATGACGACCGATCGATCGGCCCCGAGGCCCGCGCTCTTCGAGCGCTTCCCCGCCGTGGCGGCGCGCGTGCCGTGGCTGGCACTCGGCCGCTTCCCCACGCCGGTCCTCCCGCTGCCGATCGACGTGGGTGGCTCGCAGGCGTGGATCAAGCGCGACGACCTCTCGGGCGTGCTCTACGGCGGCAACAAGGTCCGCAAGCTCGAGTTCCTGCTCGCGGAGGCGCGCCGGCGCGGCGCTCGCCGCCTCATCACGCTCGGCGCCGCGGGCTCGCATCACGCCCTCGCGACCGCCATCTACGGCCGTGAGCTCGGCTTCGACGTGACGCTCGTGCTGTTCCCGCAGCCGCCCACCGAGCACGCCCGCCGGGTGCTCCGCACCGACCGCGCGCTCGGCGCCGAAATCCGCTGGGCGCCGCACATGTCGCTGTTGCCCGCCTACCTGCTGGCGGCGCGCCTCGCGCACCGCGGCGAGCCGCTCTACATGGTGCCGGGCGGGGGCTCGAACCGGATCGGCACGCTCGGTTACGTGAGCGGCGCGCTGGAGCTCGCGGCGCAGGTGAGCGCCGGCGAGGCGCCCGAGCCGGCGCGCATCCACGTGCCGGGTGGGACGCTCGGCACGGCCGCCGGCATCGCGCTCGGGCTCGCGCTCGCCGGATCGCGCGCGCGCGTCGTCGTCACGCGGGTCGTCAGCCCCGTCGTCACGAACGAAGCGAGGGTCGAGCACCTGCTGCGCGGTACGGCGGCGCTGCTGTCGGAAGCGGGCGTGGCGTGCCCATCCCCCGAACAGGTGCTCGCCCGGGTCGAGATCGATCCGGCGCAGCTCGGCGCCGGCTACGGCCACGCGACCGCGACCGGCGACGCGGCGGCGGAGCGCTTCGCGGCCGCGGGGATCGGCCTGGAGCCGACGTACACGGCGAAGGCCGCCGCGTCGCTGCTCGCCATGCGCGACGACGGGCCGGTCCTCTTCTGGAACACCTTCAGCAGCGTCGAGCCCCTTCCGCCGCCAGAAGCGGGTGCCCGCTTGCCCGGCGGCGCTGCGGCGTACCTCGCGCGAGGCTGAGCCGCGGCGGTAACGCGCGAGGCTGAGCCGGCGGTGGTATCGCGCCGCGCCCCGCCGCGGCCTATCCTATCTCGACGCGACACTCCAGCCAGCGAGGAACGAGAGATGAGCAAGGTCGGCGACTACATCGATGCCAATCTGGGACGCTTCCGCGAGGAGCTCTTCGAATTCCTCCGCATCCCCAGCGTGAGCGCCAGCAGCCGCCACCGCGAGGACACCGCGAAGTGCGCGGAATGGCTCGCCCAGCGGATGCGCGACGCCGGCCTGAGCGCGTCCGTCGAGGCGACCGCGGGCCATCCGATCGTCGTGGGAGAGTGGCGCGAGGCGGGCCCCGACGCGCCCACCGTGCTCGTGTACGGGCACTACGACGTGCAGCCGCCCGAGCCGCTCGCGTTGTGGACGACGCCGCCGTTCGAGCCCGCGGTGCGCGACGGCCGCATTTACGCCCGCGGCTCCGTGGACGACAAGGGCCAGCTCTGGCTCCACATCAAGGCGATCGAGGCGCACCTGCGTGCGAACGGACGGCTGCCGGTCAACGTGGTCGTCATCGCGGAGGGCGAGGAGGAGGTCGGCAGCGACAACCTGATGCCGTTCGTGCGTCGCAACACGGAGCGCCTCGCGGCCGACGCGGTCGTCATCTCCGATTCGACGATGGTCGCGCCCGACGTGCCGACCCTCGGCGCTTCCCTGCGCGGCATGACCTACTTCGAGCTGCGTGCCCGCGGCCCCTCGCACGACCTCCACTCCGGCTCCTACGGCGGCGCGGTGGTCAACCCGGCGACGGCGCTCGCCCGCATCATCGCGTCGTGCCACGACGAGAACTGGCACATCACGATCCCGGGCTTCTACGATCGCGTGCAGCCGATGGAGGAGTTCCGCCGCGAGATGGCCGGCCTGCCCTATGACGAGGGCGAGTTCCTCGCCGAGACCGGGGCGCCCGCCGCGATCGGCGAGAAGGGCTACACCACGCGCGAACGCATCTGCGTACGGCCGACGCTCGAGGTCAACGGCCTGCTCTCCGGCTACACGGGCGAGGGATCGAAGACGGTCCTGCCTTCCACCGCCATGGCGAAGGTGAGCTGCCGGCTCGTCCCCGATCAGGATCCGGACGAGATCGCGCGCCTCTTCGTCGAGCACGTCCGCCGGGTCACGCCGGACGGCGTCTCGGTCGAGGTCGAAACGCTGCACACCGGCCGGCCCTGGGTCGCCAACATCGAGGGCCGCCTCTACGACGCCGGCCGCCGCGCGCTCGAGCGCGCCTTCGGCAAGCCCGCGGTCGCCGCCGGCGAGGGCGGATCGATCCCGATCGTGCCGGAATTCGAGGAGGTGCTCGGCGCGCCCGTGCTGCTTCTCGGCTTCGGGCTTCCCGGCGAGAACGCGCACGCTCCGGACGAGTGGCTGAGCGTGGAGTGCTTCGAGAAGGGGACGCACGCCGCAGCGGCGTTCCTCGAGGAGTACGCCGCCGGCTAGCAGCGCGTCGCGATTACGGCGCGGCGACTCCCATCGGCGCCGCCGCGCCGGCGCTGCCCCGGTCCCACTCGCGCAGCAGGCGCCGGCGCTCGCGCGCCACGACCTCCGGATACTGCCTGCAATTCGGCGTGTTGGTGCCGTGGACGCAGCCGTTGTAGCCGAGCAGCGCGCGGCGGAAGTCGTTGTCGTAGTGTTGCAGGTACCAGGCGAGGATGCTGGTGCCGTTGCACAGGTTGTCGTCGATGTCGTAGAGATCGACGCCGCAGCCGCGCCAGCGGCCGCGGTGCACCGGCATGATCTGCATGAGGCCGCGCGCCCCCACGGAGCTGGTGGCGTGCGGTCTCGCGTCGCTCTCGACCAGCATCACCGCGACGATCGTGGCGGGATCGATGCCGGTGCGGCTCGCGTTCTCGACGATCGGCCACGCGAGCCGGCGGGCGAGGTCCCGGCGTACGCCCCGGCGGCGGAGCGAGCGCTCGACCGGCGCCACCTGGTTGCGGTAGAGCGCCACGAACGACGCGGTCTCGCGACCCTCGTTCCGCACTTCCGCCATGTAGCCGTCGAGGCGGTCGATGTGGAGCGGAGCGACGCGGGCGCTCGCGCGGACCGGCGTTCCGGCCGGCAGCGCGAGCG
The DNA here is from genome assembly GCA_963816355.1 of uncultured Gemmatimonadales bacterium. Taxonomy (GTDB): domain Bacteria; phylum Gemmatimonadota; class Gemmatimonadetes; order Longimicrobiales; family RSA9; genus CAWFKH01. Next base: position 505,672 of record CAWFKH010000001.1, read on the forward strand.
CGCGAGTGGTGATCCTGCCGAGCCCGAGGCCGGCGAGGAGGAGCAAGGGGGCCGCCACGGGCACCACGAGGACGCGCTTGACCAGCCGCTCGATCTCCGCGATGAGATCCGTGCGCGTGCCGCCGTCGGCGCGCGATCGGAACAGCGTCATTCGGGGGTTCGTGTTCGACGTGATGAAGCGGGCAAGAAAAATCTGTCATCGAACGCGGGCCGCCGCAACCCTGCGGCGCATCTTCGGCCGCCGCGCGTCAGGCCCGCGCGGCGTCGTCAGGCCCCGCGCGGCGTCGTCAGGAGGCGCCGCGGATCAGCGTTTCCAGGGCCGCGGGTTCGAAGCGGTAGGCCTCCGCGCAGAACTCGCACGTCAGGTCGGTGAAGCCGCGCTCCGCGGCTTCGTCGGTGATGCTCCGCAGCTCCTCGTGGCCCAGCGCGATGAGCGCGCGCTCGGCGCGTTCCCGGCTGCAGGGGCAACGGAAGCGGACGGCGGTGCGGTCGAGGACGGCGAAGCGGTCGTCGAAGATACGGCGGAGCATCTGCTCCGGGGAGTCGCCGTCGCGCAGCATCCGAGTGGGGTGCGGCAACTCGCGGATGGTGCGCTCGATCGACGCCACGTCCTCCTCGGCGAGGCCGGGCAGCAGCTGGACGATGTAGCCGCCGGCCGCCTCGACCGAGCCGTCGGCGCGGACGAACACGCCGATCCCGACCGCGGACGGCACCTGCTCGCTCTGCGCCAGGTAGTAGGCGATGTCCTCTCCGACCTCGCCAGACACGATCTCGACCGAGCTGGAGTACGGGTGCCGCAGCCCGAGATCGCGCATCACGCCGAGGCGGCCGCGGGTGCCGACCACGCCCGATACATTGAGCTTGCCGTCGCGCACCTGCTCGACATCCGGCCGCGGGTTGGCGATGAGGCCGCGCACGTCGCCTGCGGCGTTCGCGGTGGCGAGCAGCGTACCGCCGGGTCCATCGCCCTGGATGCGCAGCGAGACCGACTGGTCGGCTTTCTTCAGCATCGCCGCGAGCAGCAGCGCGGCGGTGGCGGTACGGCCGAGCGCGGCGGTGGGGGCAGGGTCGGTTCCGTGGCGGCGGTGCAGCTCCGCGACGACCGGCGTGGAGTCGATGGAAAAGGCGCGGACGCGGTCGTCCAGCGCCGTGGCGCGGACCATGTAGCCGGGTCGGATCATCAGGCCCAGTCGCCCTCGACCACCTTGTCCTCGCGTACGAGGACCAGGATCGCGGCCTGCGGCACGACGAGGTAGCGGGTGCCGTCGAACGTGATCTCGACGGCCGCGCGGCGGAAGAAGATCGCGTAGTCGCCCGGCTGCGCCTGCACGGGAAGGTAGCGCGCCTCGCCGCTGCCGATCTTCCACGGCTCCTCGTTCAGCTCGGTCGGCGCAGACACCGGCGTGCCGGGTCCGGTGGCGACGACGGTGCCGGCCTGGACCGCCTGGTTGTCCACGGCGCTCGGCGGCAGGTAGAGGCCGACCCGGCTGCGCTCCTCGCCCTCCTCCGGCGTGACCAGGATGCGGTCGCCGACGACGATCAGCTGCTTTCCGTCACGTTTCATGGCTCGAAATATGACCGGCGCCGATTCCGACGCAAGCGACGCATCGGGCCATGGCCGCGCCCCTCGGTCGCCTCCATCATCGACGACGGCCCCGCGTCGAGCGTGGGCGCAAGACCGCCATCGCAGGAGGCGCGAGGCATGGCAGCGGGAAAGGGCGCGAAGCGGGTTCGCGAGCCGGCGCGGCGGGCGCGGCGGCGGGCGTTCACATTCGAGTTGAATCCGGAGCTCGTCGAGCGGGCGCGGCGCGAGGTGGCCGAGGGGGACGTCGTCCGCAGCATCGAGGCTGCGCTCGCCGCCGCGATCGACTATCAGCTCTGGGTGCGCGAGGTGCGGCGCGGCGAACGCCCGATCCTCTCCTGAGTCTCAGCGGCGGCTCCAGCGCACGCCGAAGCGATGGACGGCGCCGAAGAAGTCCAGGTTCTGGTAGGAGTAGTCGAGATTGAAGGCGCCGTAGGCGAGGCCCGCACCGAGGTGCAGCTTGCCGCCGAGGCCGTCGGAGCCGGACGCCGTCGAGTAGCCGATGCGGGCGACGGCGCCGATCTCGCCCGCGCCGTCGGGAAGACGCCCCACCTCGAGACCGCCCGCCACGCCGTTGCCGCCGTGGAAGCCGAGGATGCCGTCGGCGTTGACGTTGGCGCCGACGGTGCCGGTGAGCGGCAGGTGGAACGAGGCGCCGACGCTCGCCTGACCGGGGAGGTCCGCGTCGCCCGGCCCGGATAGCTTGCCGCCGATGTTGCGGGCGGCGACGCCGAAGGTGGCGAACGGACCGGCGTCGACCTGCAGGCCGGCGCCGAAGTAGGGCGCGGAGTGGGTGGTGCCGGCGAGGTCGCTGGAGACGTAGCCGGCGGAGACGCCGACGCGCGCGGCGAGCCCGAGCGTCGTGGAGAGCGAGAGTGCCGCAGCGGTCTCGCCGGCGGACGCGGTGGCGCCGGTGGGGAGCCCGCGCTCGCCGCCGAAGGCCGGGTCGGGCTCGAGCACGTCGACCTTGCCCGCGTCGAGGTAGCTGACGGCCGCACCGAGCACGAATCGGCCCGCGCTCAGCGCGCCGGCTGCGGATCCGAGCGTGATGCCGGCGACGTACGATTCGTAGGAGAGGCCGACGGCGGTGGTGATCGACGCGGCGCCGGCCGGGTTGTAGAAGAGGGCATCGATGTCGCCGACCTCGGCGGTGTAGGCGCCGGCGAGGCCGACGGCGCGGCTGCCGGCGGGGAGCTGGAGGACGGCGGCGCCGGCGGTGCCGGTCCGGTCCTGGGCCCGCGCGGCCGAGGGCAGCGCGAGCAGCAGCAGGGCCGCGGCGCACCCGAGCCGCCGTGGCGTCGCGCCCCTGAGGAGCAGCGCCGCGGCGCCCCGGAGCAGCGGCGCCGGGCGGGCTGGCGTGTCCCGTACGGCGGGGTTTCGGCCGGGCGGGGTCGGTCGCGGCTTGCGAGCGGTTGCGAACATGTTCACTCCTCCCCGGAAGGCGCGACGGCGCTGCGCTCGCCGGTGACGATCAGTTTTTGCGTGATGCGGCGCCCCTCCACCTCTACGACGAGGAGGTAGACGCCCGGGGCGACGGGCCGGTCGCCATCGTTGGTGAGCGTCCAGACGGCGCGGAAATCGGTGGACATGCCGTGAGTCAGGTCGACGACGCGGCGTCCGGCCAGGGTGTAGATCGCCGCGCGCGTGGGCCGGCTTTTGAAGCTGAACACGACGCGGGCGGAGCGGATCGGATTCTCGCTCATCGCGAACACCTCGTCGCCCCGCAGCACGGTGGTGCGAACCGGCAGGGAAGCGACCGGCGCCGGCGGCTGCCGGGTCATCCACGCGACTTTCGACTCCTCGCCGGCGCTGCGGAGTCCGGCGGGGTCGTACGTCAGCCGCACGGTCGATCCGTTCGGCGCACCGCCGCCGCCCATCTCGACGAAGGCGACGAGGTTCAGCGAGCCGGAGCGCGGCACGAGCAGGGAGTCGACATCGACCGTCACGGCGCGGGAGCCGACGTCGCCCGCGGCCGCGGATGTGCCGAGGATCGGCTCCTGGCCGGTGAGGCTGCCGTCGCCGTTCTCGTCGAGGCCGACGCCGACGCGCGCCTGCGGATCGGAGCCGTCGACGAGGAAGCCGAGCTGGTAGACGACGACGCCTTCGGGGCCGCTCGCGGCGAGGCCGAGGCGGATGAGCGGGAGGCGGGTGCCCGCGGCGCTGCTGCTTCCGTCCGCGGGCGTGATCGGCTGCGCCGTCACCGCCAGCGTCGCCGCGCCGGCGTCGGCGCCGAGGTCGGCGAGCGCGTTCTGCACGTCGAGCTTGCCCCAGCCCCAGTTGAAGTTGGGTACGCCGCCGGGGTCGCCGTCGACGTGGGAATTCTGCACGAACGCGTCGCGGCGGGCCGAGCGCGAGAAGACCGCCTTCGCCTCGTCCGGGGTGAGGGAGGGGTCGACCTGCATGAGGATCGCGAGCGCGCCCGTGACGTGCGGCGTGGCCATGCTCGTCCCCTGCAGTGCCGCGTGCGCGTTGTCGGGCGTGATCTGGATCTGCGGGAAGTTGGCGTTGCGCGAGAGCGAGGAGAGGATCAGGCTGCCGGGCGCGGCGATCTCCGGCTTCAGTCGGCCGTCGCGGGTGGGGCCGGTCGACGAATAGTCGGCGATGTCGCCGATGGGCGCGCTCACGGTCGAGCAGGCGTCGCCGCCGACGATGCTCGGGAAGCAGATGCGGCTCACGAACGAGCCCACCGTCACGGCTTCCCGGGCCGTTCCCGGCGAGCCCACGGTGCTGCGGTTGTCGAAGCCCTGGCCGCCGCGGGCGGAGCTGGAGATGCCGAGCGCGCTGCCGAGGATCCACATGTCCGCCGCCTCGCCGCTGGGCGCGCGCAGCGCCCGCACGCCGATCCCCCACCCGCCGGCCCGCGGCGAGCCGCTGCCGGCGCCGCAGCCGGAGATCTCGACGAACGCCTGGCGGTCCCCGTTGGCGGGGTCGAGCCCCTCCGACGCGTTGTCGATGTAGACGCCGCCCGAGAGGGCGTTGTCGCTCGCGGTGTCGCCCGGCTGCACGCCGAACGTCGTGCCGTCCGGCCGCGTCACCACGACCTCGAGGCTGTCCGCGCCGCCGTACCACATCTCCAGGACGGCGAAGTCCGCGCACGGCTGCGTACTCGGCTGGTAGCCCGGCACTACGAGCGTGGCGCTCTTCAGCGCGCCGTTCGCCGGCACCAGGCGGGCGTGGAAGCGGTGCGGCTCGATCGACGGCACGGTGTTCTGGTTGTCACCTTCGTTGCCGGCGGCGACGGCCACGATGAAGCCGGGACCGGAGAGGCTGTCCAGGATCTGCTCGTAGACGCGGGTGCCGTCGCGCGGTCCGGACTGGCCGCCCAGCGAGAGGTTGACCGCGGCGGGCCGGCCGCGCTCCTGCGCGCGATCCTTGATCCACTTGAGCCCGGAGATGATGTCCTGCTCGAGGAAGAAGCCGTTGCCGCCCTTCACGATGAGCAGGTCGGCCTCGGGCGCGACGCCGGCGAAGGGCCGGAAGCCGCTGCCCGCCGTGGCGCCGGCCGAGCCGTCGCCGGCGGCGATCCCGGCGACGTGGGTGCCGTGGCCGGCGAGGTCGCGCTCGATGCAGCCGCCGGCGTCGGCAATCGCCGCCGCGATGGCCGCGCTGTCGCAGACGAGTCCCTTGCCGACGCCCGGTGTGGAGCCGCCGGCGGTCTGGTCCCACAAACGGAGTACGCGCGAGCGCCCGGCCGGGTCGATGAAGTCCGGGTGTCGCAGGTCGATGCCGGTGTCGTAGATGCCGACGATGGAGCCCTTGCCGCCGAAGCCGATCCAGCCCGTCTGCACCGGCTCGCGGACGTTGCCGACGTCGATCGCCGAGCTGCTCGAGTCGTCGACGACCTTCACCGCGTGCGCCGCCTCGATGCGGACGAAGTGGCCGGAGCGGGACAGCGCGTCGATTGCCGCGAGCGGTATGCTCGCCGCGAGCAGCCGGCCCACCGACGCCTCGACCGTGCCGCCCAGCGAGCGCACGACATCGGCGGCGCCGTCGTCGCGCGCCTCGAGGAATATGCCCACCGACACCGGGCTGCCGGAGAGCGGCTCGATCGCCAGGTTGCCGCGGACGGCCGGAGGTGTGGACGGCGCGCCGGGCGCGGCCCGCTCGAGCTGCTCGACGGTGGCGCGGAGCGCGGGGCGGGCAAGCGCGCGCAGCCCGGGATCGACGTACGCCCCCGGCGTCTGCGCCGAGGCGGGTGCGTGGGCGAGGGTGGCGAGCGCAGCGAGGACGGCCAGTGTTGTACGACGCACCTTGTGACTCCGGTGGTGGGGGTGATGCGCGAATCGGGCGGCGGGTGGGGCGCGTTCCCTACTCCGTCGCGGACGGCGAGGGCGCCAGGAGGATCCCGTTCTCGAGCCAGAGGTGCTCGCCGCCGAGCACCTGCTGCGCAACGCGATAGTTGCGGGCGTCGTCGTTGCCGAAGACGCCGCGGAAGCTGGCGGCGATGCGGCGCCGCGCACCGCGGCAGAACGTGTCCGCGAGGGTGATCGGGCTCCGGTCGTCGCGCTCTTCCGCGGCGCGGTCGAGCGCGTAGGTGCAGACGGCGGAGATGGCGAAGATCTCGGCGCCGATGTCGACGAGGCGGAAGAGCGTGGACTGCTTCTTCTCGAGGCTCGCGCCGTAGCGGGCCATGACGTAGGCGAGCGTGCGCGCGAGCTTGCGCGCCGCGCGGGCGGCGTAGCGGAGCTGGGGGGCGAGCGGGCCGAAGTCGCCGCGCGGCCGCCCGCCGAGGCCGGGCAGGTTGCCGCCGTACCAGCCGGCCATGTGCGTGCCGAGGCCGACGAGGCTCTTTGCCTTGTCGGCGGCGCTCGCATCCGGATCGAGCATGCTGCCGGCCTTCTGCAGGTGCGGGTCGACGGCTTCGCGCGCGATGAACAAGCGCATGATCTCGCTCGAGCCCTCGAAGATCATGTTGATGCGAAGATCGCGCATCACCTTCTCGACGGCGATCCCCGCTTCGCCTCGCGCCTCGAGCGACTCGGCGGTCTCATAGCCGCGGCCGCCGCGCACCTGCATCGTCTCGTCGATCACGCGCCACGCTGCCTCCGAATTGAACATCTTGGCGATGGCGGCTTCTAGGCGGATGTCGCGGTCGCCGGCGTCGGCGAGCGCGGCCGAGACCTCGGCGATCGCCTCCATGGCGAAGGCGGTGGCGGCGATGTAGGCGATCTTCTGGGCGATCGCATCGTGCTTGCCGACCGGCATCCCCCACTGCTTGCGGACGTTGCCCCACTCACGGACGACCTGCAGGCACCATTTCCCCGCCGCGGCGCAGTTCGCAGGGATCGTGAGCCGGCCGGTGTTGAGCGTGATCAGCGCCAGCTTCAGGCCGCGTCCCTCGCCCCACAGCACGTTCTCCCGCGGAACGCGGACGTCGCGGAACCTGAGGACGCCGTTCTCGATGCCGTTCAGCCCCATGAACGTGCAGCGGTGCTCCGTGCTGACGCCGGGCCAGTCGCCTTCCACGATGAAGGCGGTGATCCCCGGCCGCTTCCCGGGCTCCTTCGCGGGCGTGCGCGCCATCACGACCATCAGCTCGGCGATCGGGCCGTTCGTGCACCACAGCTTTTCACCGTTCAGGATGTAGGCTTCGCCGTCCTCGGTCGGAACGGCGTCGGCGCTCATGCGGGCGGGATCCGACCCCACGTCCTCTTCGGTGAGCGCGAACGCGGAGATGGCGCCGCGGGCGAGGCGCGGCAAATACTTCTTCTTCTGCTCGTCGGTGCCGAACATCTTCAGCGGCTGCGGCACGCCGATCGACTGGTGGGCGGAGAGGAGGACGCCGAGCGCGGTGCAGTAGGAGCTGACGAGGCCGATGGCGCGGTTGTACCAGCGCTGCGGCAGGCCGAGGCCGCCGTACTCGCGCGGGATCTTGATGCCGAAGGCGCCGGTCTCCGCGAGCGCGGAGATCACCTCCGGCGCCACCTTCCCGGTGCGGTCGATGTGCTGCGCGTCGACCTTCTGCAGGAACGCCTCGAGCCTGGCGAGGAACGCCTCGCCGCGCTCCCGCTCCGCCGGCACGATCGCGGGCAGCGGATGGAGCAGCTCCATGCGGAGCTTGCCGAGGAAGAGCTCGCGGACGAAGCTCGGCCGCGTCCATTCGGTCTCGCGCGCGGCTTCCGCCACCGCGCGGGCGTCGCGCTCGGAAACCTGGGGTGCGTCGGAGGCTTGCCGCGGAGCCGTAGTGCTCATATGAACCTCAGTGTCGCGCTCGGAATCGGAAACCAGCCGCGCGGGACGCCCCTCCGCCACGTGCACACCGCCCGATATCCGCGCGCCCTGGACTCACACGACTACCCTCGAAGGCGCCTGAAAGTTACTCCGCCGGCCCTGCAACCGGCAATCGCCTCTCACTGCAGGATGTATTTCGCGATCGTCTGCATCTGCATGTTGCTCGTGCCCTCGTAGATCGTGCCGATCTTCGAATCGCGGTACAGCTTCTCGACCGGGAATTCGCGCGTGAAGCCGTTGCCGCCGAAGAGGTCGACGGCGCGCGAGGCGATCCGCTGCGCCGCCTCCGAGGCGAAGAGCTTCGCCATGGCGGCCTCGGCGAGAAAGGGCGCGCCGCTCTCCTTCAGACGCGCCGCGTTGTAGACGAGGAGCCGCGCCGCCTCCAGCTCCGTCCGCATCTCCGCGAGCTGGAACTGGACGCCCTGGAAGTCGCCGATCCTGCGGCCGAACTGCTGGCGCTCGCCGACGTAGCGGATCGCGTGATCAAGCGCGCCCTGCGCCAGGCCGACCATCTGAGCGCCGATGCCGATGCGCCCCTCGTTGAGCGTCTCGATCGCGATCTTGTAACCCTTGCCGACCTCGCCGAGCACCTGATCGGCGGGGACGCGGCAGTCGTCGAGGCGCACTTCGACCGTCGACGAGGCGCGGATCCCCAGCTTGTCCTCCTTCTTCCCGATCGAGAGGCCGTCCGTCCCCGCTTCCACGATGAAGGCCGTGATGCCGCGGTAATCGGCGGCCGGGTCCGCGTTCGCGAAGACGATGAAGAGGCCGGCTTCCGCGCCGTTCGTGATCCACATCTTCTGCCCGCGAAGGACCCAGGTGTCGCCCTCCCTCGTGGCGCGCGTTCCGAGCGCGAAGGCGTCCGAACCGGACCCCGCCTCCGAGAGCGCGTAGGCGCCGACCGTGTCCGTGGCCAGGCGGGTCAGGAAGCGCGCCTTCTGCTCGTCGTTCGCCCATCGCTGCAGGCAGTTGTTGATGAGCGTGTTCTGCACGTCCACCAGCACCGCGACGCTCGGGTCGACGCGCGAAAGCTCCTCGACCACGAGTACGGCGCTGAAGAAGGACGCGCCCGCGCCGCCCAGCGCCTCCGGTATCTCGACCCCCATGAGACCGAGCTCGAACAGATTACTCACGATCTCCGGATCCATCCGTCCCGCCGCGTCCATCTCCGACACACGCGGCCCGACCACCTCTTCGGCGAATCCGCGCACCGTGTCGCGGAACAGCCGCTCCTCCTCGCTGAGCAGGGTGAGCGCCGTGCGGGCGACATCGGGCAGCATGACGGACATTGCACGTTCTCCTGCGGTGGGCGTTCGATCCCCGTTCGGGACTCGCCTGGCAAGGTAGGTGGAGATCGCGGCGCGAGGAAGGGCGGGCGGCGCGGCTCGACCGCGGCGGCGAAGCGGCCGCCGCTCCCGCCGCCGGCCCCAGATGCATGCGCTGCAAACGAAAGCGCCGCCGGTCGAGGACCGGCGGCGCTCTGGAACTGCCGCAACCCGGCGCGATCAGCGCACCGGCGCGGACAGCATTTCGCGACTCGAGTCTCGGCTACGCGCCGAGGTGGCGATCGCTTGCCCGTGCCAGGTTGCGTGCAGTACTGGGACTAGACAATGGATCACCTCCTTCCAAGGGGACACGTTCGGGCGCCATCACCAGCGGGCCGGTGAACCCGCGGCTCGCAAGCCGGCGCGCCATGGCGCCAGGCCGCGACCCCCGTCGTCTCCGGAGCGGAGACGCACGGCAAAGCTAATGACAATGCCGGAGGCAGGCAACGGGGTCGCGTCGTGCGATGCGCGGTTGCTGGCCCGCCCGCGGCTCCCGTATTATGCGGCCCGCGCGCGGCGTGGGGGGAGTTGCGCACCTGTAAGTGCCCTTTGCGCGCCGCGCGAAGCCGCACGGAGCGGTGGGCGGACGGGCGCCGCGGGGAGGAGGCCGCGCGGCCGTTGCGGCCACACCGGTGCTCCGCGGACGCGCGGATGGAGGACGGATGGACGTCGTCGAGTACAACCGGATGGTCGAGCTGGTGCGTCGCGTGCGTCACGACGCGAGCAATCCGCTCACGGCGGCGCTGGGCTCGACTCAGCTGCTGCTGACGGATCCGGCGGTGACGGATCCGGAGGTGCGGGAGATCCTTGGCGAGATCGAGGGCGAGCTGCGCCGGCTCTCGGATATCCTCCGCACTCTGAACGACATCCAGCCCGCGACGGAGTGAGGTCGGTCGGAATCGAGCCCCGGGGAGGCGACATGTCGGAGATACCGGAAGGGCTGTTCTTCACGGAGGAGCACGAATACGTGAAGCCGACGGGAGACGCGGGCGTCTACCAGGTCGGGATCACGGCGTACGCACAGGGGGAGCTCGGCGACGTGGTGTTCGTCGATCTTCCGGCGGTGGGGTCGCGCTTCGAGAAGGGCGGCGTGTTCGGCACGGTAGAGGCGGTGAAGGCGGTGAGCGATGTGTACGCGCCGGTGGCTGGCGAGGCGGTCGCGGTGAACGATGCGCTGGACGCGGACCCGTCGCTCGTGAACTCGGATCCGTACGGCGCCGGGTGGATGGTCCGCCTGCGGATCGAGGACGAGGCCGAGCTGGACGGGCTGCTGGGGCCGCAGGAGTACCGCAAGCACATCGGCGAGGAGTGACGCGCGTCGAACCCGCAAACGCGCCGGAACGGGAGTGGCGCGGCGGCGGAGCGAGCGGCGGCGTAGCAAGCGGAGAGTAGGGGGCGGGGAGTAGCGAGCAGGAACGAGACGAACGGAAGGAGCAGGGCGGATGGCGGAGCTGACCTGGCACGGACACGCCTGTGCGACGCTGGTGACGGACGACGGCACGCGGATCCTCTTCGATCCGTGGCTGGACGCGAATCCGAAGGCGGAGATCGGCGCGGCCGACGTCGGCGATCTGGACTATCTGCTGGTGAGCCACGGCCATTTCGATCATTTCGGCGACGGCGTGAAGATCGCGAAGGCGACCGGGGCGATGCTGGTGGCCGTCTTCGAGCTTTGCGCGTTCGCGCAGTCGCGCGGGATCGAGAACGTACACGGCCTGAACATCGGCGGCGGCTATCGCTTTCCGTTCGGCTACGTGAAGATGACGCCGGCGCTGCACAGCGCGTCGATCGAGGGTGACGAGGGGGCCCACCCTTCGGTCGCGGGGGGCTTCTGGATCGATCTCGGGGGCAAGCGGCTGTATCACGCGGGGGACACGGCGCTCACGCGCGACATGGAGCTGCTGCGCGACCGCGTGGATGTGGCGCTGCTGCCGATCGGCGACAACTTCACGATGGGGCCGGAGGACGCCGCGATTGCGGTCGACCTGATCCGGCCGCGGGTCGTGATCCCGATCCATTACGACACCTTTCCCGCCATCGAGCAGGATCCGCGGGCGTTCGCCGCACGGGTGGGCGACAGGGCCGAGACGGTGATTCTGGAGCCGGGCGGGAGCTACAGCTTCTAGCCCCCTCGCGGGAGAAGGGGGTGCGGCCGCGGCGAGGCGCTTGCGCGCGTGCGGCCGGGACTGCAGAGGAGATCCGAGGAAGCAGTGGAGAAGAACGAAGCGGAGGCGACGGGGCGGAGCCGACTCGAGTACACGGATGCCTTCGTGCGGCGGCACGTGGGCCCGGGTCCCGAGGAAGTGCGCATGATGCTGGACGCGCTCGGCTACGACTCGCTGGACGCGCTGATGGACCTGGCGATCCCGGCGGCGATCCGGCTCGAGCGGCCGCTGCGGCTGCCGCGGCCCTGCAGCGAGGTCGAGGCGCTCGAGGAGTTGCGGGGGATCGCGGCGAAGAACCGCATCTTCCGCTCCTTCATCGGCATGGGCTATCACGCCTGCTTCACGCCGCCGGTGATTCAGCGCAACATCCTGGAGAGTCCCGGCTGGTACACGGCGTACACGCCGTACCAGCCTGAGATCGCGCAGGGCCGGCTGGAGGCGCTGCTCAACTTCCAGACGATGGTGGTCGACCTCACCGCGCTGGAGGTGGCGAACGCCTCGCTTCTGGACGAGGCGACGGCGGCGGCGGAGGCGATGTCGTTGAGCCACGCCGTCACGAACGCCGGCGACAACGGCGTCTACTTCGTCTCCGACGCGTGCCATCCGCAGACGGTCGACGTGGTGCGCACGCGCGCCCGCGCCCGCGGCTGGGAGGTGGTGGTGGGCGATGCGGCGGAGTTCGAGTTCTCGGCGCCGGTCTTCGGCGCCTTGCTGCAATACCCGGCGACCGACGGCGCCGTGCGGGACTACCGTGACTTCAGCGATCGCGCGCACGCCGCGAACGCCGTCGTGACGGTCGCGGCGGACCTGCTCGCCCTGACGCTGCTCACGCCCCCGGGCGAGTGGGGCGCCGACGTCGTCGTGGGATCGACGCAGCGCTTCGGCGTGCCGATGGGATACGGCGGCCCGCACGCGGCGTATCTGGCCACCCGCGACGCGTACAAGCGCGCGATACCGGGCCGCATCATCGGTGTCTCCCGGGACGCGGCAGGCCATCCGGCGCTGCGCATGGCGCTGCAGACGCGGGAGCAGCACATCCGGCGCGAGCGCGCGACGAGCAACGTGTGCACGGCGCAGGTGCTGCTGGCCGTGGTCGCCTCGATGTACGCCGTCTACCACGGGCCGGAGGGGCTGCGCGCGATCGCGGAGCGCGTGCACCGCCTCGCCGCCGCGCTGGCGCTCGGCCTCGAGCGGCTGGGCCATCGCGTGGTGCACCGCCCGTTCTTCGACACGCTGCGGGTGGAACCGCGCGGCACGGATGCCGGCGCGGTGATCGGCCGCGCGCTCGAGCGGCGCATGAACCTGCGGCGCTACGAGGACGGCGCGGTCGGCATCGCGCTCGACGAGACGACTTCGGCAAGCGACATCGAGGCGCTCCTCGAGACGTTCGGCGGAGCGGGTGCGCCGGAGCTGGACGTGGAGCGGCTCGCGGAGGAGGCGGACGGGCGCTTCGAGGCGCCGTTCGCGCGGAGCAGCGGCTACCTCGAGCACCCGGTCTTCCACCGCTACCGTTCCGAGACCGAGATGCTCCGCTACATGAAGCGGCTCGAGTCGCGGGACCTGTCGCTCACGACGTCGATGATCCCGCTCGGCTCGTGCACGATGAAGCTGAACGCGTCCGCGGAGATGCTGCCGATCACGTGGCCGGAGTTCGCGCGCCTGCACCCGTTCGCGCCGCCGGAGCAGGCGGAGGGCTACCGCGAGCTGATCGACCAGCTCGCGGCGTGGCTGGCGGAGATCTCCGGCTTCTCGCGCGTGTCGACGCAGCCGAACGCGGGCTCGCAGGGCGAGCTGGCCGGCCTCCTCGTGATCCGCCGCTATCACGAGGCGCGCGGCGAAGGGGGCCGGCGGGTCTGCCTGATCCCGCAGTCGGCGCACGGAACGAATCCGGCGAGTGCGGTGATGGCCGGTCTGCAGGTGGTGGTCGTGAAGTCGGACGAGGACGGCAACGTGGACGTCGAGGACCTGAGCCGGAAGGCGGAGGAGCACGCCGAGCGGCTGGCCGCGCTCGTGATCACCTACCCGTCGACGCACGGGATCTTCGAGGAGGCGATCCGAGAGATCTGCGCGATCGTGCACGAGCACGGCGGCCAGGTCTACATGGACGGCGCGAACATGAACGCGATGGTCGGCCTGTGCCGGCCAGGCGACATCGGCGCCGACGTCTGCCACCTCAACCTCCACAAGACGTTCTGCATCCCGCACGGCGGCGGCGGCCCGGGGATGGGCCCGATCGGCGTCGCGGACCACCTCGCCGCATACCTGCCGAGCCACCCGGTCGTGGACACCGGCGGCGACCGCGCGCTGGGCGCGGTCTCGGCGGCGCCGTTCGGCAGCCCCGACATCCTGCCGATCTCGTGGGCCTACATCCGCATGCTCGGCGCGGAGGGTCTGACGCACGCGACGAAGGTCGCCATCCTCAACGCCAACTACGTCGCGTCGCGGCTCGCGCAGGCGTATCCGGTCCTGTACCACGGTCGCGGCGGTACGGTCGCGCACGAGTGCATCGTCGACCCGCGGCCGCTGAAGCAGAGCGCCGGGGTGGACGCCGAGGACATCGCGAAGCGGCTGATGGATTACGGCTTCCACGCGCCCACGGTCTCCTTCCCGGTCGCCGGCACGTTGATGATCGAGCCGACGGAGAGCGAGTCGAAGGAGGAGCTGGACCGCTTCTGCGACGCCCTGATCGGGATTCGCGAGGAGATCCGCCAGATCGAGCTCGGCCTGCTCGCCCGCGACGACAACCCCCTCGTCAACGCGCCGCACCCGGCGCGCGTGGTCGTCTCCGACACGTGGGACCATCCCTACTCGCGCGAGACGGCCGCCTTCCCGGTGCCGTGGACGCGCGAGCACAAGTTCTGGCCGGGCACCTCGCGCGTGAACGCCGCCTACGGCGACCGCAACCTCATGTGCGCCTGCCCGCCGATCGAAGCGTACGCCGAAGCGGGCATGGGCTGAGCATGAGGTGGCGTCTCGTCGTGGAGCGCAAGCCGCTGCCCGGCGCGCGCAACATGGCGGTCGACCACGCGTTCCTCGTAGGCGTGCAGCGCGGTGCGCCGCCGGTCCTGCGGCTCTACCGCTGGCGCCCCGCGTGCCTCTCCCTCGGCCGCAACCAGCGTGGGCGCGGCATCTACGACGCCGATCGGGCCGGCGACCTGGGCGTCGATGTCGTCCGCCGCCCGACCGGCGGCCTCGCGGTGCTCCACGACGACGAGATCACCTACGCCATCGCGGCGCCGGTCGGCGCGCTCGGATCGCCGCGAGAGACGTACGTCGCCGTTCATGGCGCGCTCGTGCGGGCACTCCGCGCTCTCGGCGTGGACGCCGTGCTGCGTCGCGCGGGCGGCGAAGCGCTGCGGCCGGTGCGTGACGCGGCGCTCCCCTGCTTCGGTTTCGCCGCGGAGGGGGAGGTGCTGGCGGCGGGGAGCAAGCTCGTGGGCAGCGCCCAGCGCTGCGAGAGTCGCGTCATCCTGCAGCACGGCTCGCTCCCGCTGGCGCGCGGCGCGGTCGACCTGGCGTCGCTGACCCCGGTGGCGGCGCCGGCGTCGGCGCCGGGCCGGGCACCGGCCGCGCGGGCGGCCCCCGATCCAGGGACGACGCTCGCGGATCTGCTCGGCGCGCGGCCGGACGCGGCGGCGGTGGTGGCGGCGGTGGTGGCGGCGTTCGAGGAGCTGGTGGGGGTGCCGCTCGTCGAGGCCGCGCCGAGCGCCGAAGAGCGGGCGTCGGCGCGGCGGCTCGAGGCACGGTACGCGTCGGCGGAGTGGACGTGGCGCGGCTGAGCGCTTAGCGGCCGGGGCACCGCTCTTGCGCGCCGCCCGTCGGTTTCGGGGCGCGCCGCGGCGCGTCGGACATCTCTGCGTGCGGGTGGGGGAGCATGGAGCCTCGCGAGAAGGGAAGGCGCTTCATCGGGAGCGTCGCCGGTCGGGCGGCGCTCGTCGCGGCCGCGCTCTCGCTGCTGGCGGGGTGCAGGGGACGGGACCGCGCCGCGGCGGGCGGGGCCGCGGGCCCGCCGCGGGAGGGCGGCACCGTGGTGGTGGGGATGCGCACGGACTTCGGCGGCTTCAACCCCGTCACCAACACGGACCAGTACACCGGCGAGCTGATCGACTACGCGCTCTTCACGCCGTTGATCCAGTACGACAGCGCGCTGCAGGTGCGGCCGTACCTGGCGCGCTCGTGGCAGATGACGGGGGACACCGGCGTCGTCTTCACGCTGCGTGGTGACGTGCGCTGGCACGACGGCGAGCCGGTGACGGCGCAGGACGTGAAGTTCACGTTTGACCTGGCGAAGGACCCGTCGACCGCGTCGCTGCTCGCGTCGGCGTTCCTGTCGCAGGTCGACCGCGCGGAGGTGCTGGACTCGCTGCGAATCCGCTTCCACTTCGCGGCGCCGCACGCGCAGGCGCTGGAGGACTTCTGGTGGGCGCCGCTGCCGCGGCATCTGCTCGCCGGGGTGGCGCCGGCCGACCTGCGCAACGCCGAGTTCAACCGGCATCCGGTGGGGAGCGGCCCGTACCGCTTCGTGAGCTGGGAGGCGAACACGCGGCTGGTGATCGCGCGCAACCCGGACTTCCCGCAGGCGCTCGGCGGTCCACCGCACCTGGAGCGGGTCGTCTTCCGCGTGGTGCCGGAGCCGTCGACGATGCTGACGGAGCTGGTCGCCGGCGACGTCGAGGTCGACGTCCCGCTGCTGCCGGACCAGGCGGCGCAGGTGAAGTCCTCCGACCGCCTCCGCCTCTTCTCCTACCCGAGCCGCACGTTCTACTACATCGGCTGGAACACGAGGCGCGCGCCGTTCACGAACGCGGACGTGCGGCGCGCGATGACGCTGGCGATCGACCGGCCGCAGATCGTGCAGGCGCTGCTGCACGGCTACGGCGAGGTGGCGGAGGGACCGATTCCGCCGTGGAGCCCGCTGCACCCGCAGGGCGCGCAGCCGCTGCCGTACGACACCGCGCGGGCGAAGCAGCTCCTCGACGCCGCGGGCTGGGTCGACCGCAACGGCGACGGCATCCGCGAGGACCGGCAGGGGCGGCCGTTCCGCTTCACGCTGCTGTCGAGCGACAGCCCGCAGAACCGCGCGGTGGCGGAGGTGGTGCAGGCGATGCTGCGCAGGGTGGGCGTGGACGCCGAAGCGCGTGTGCTCGAGTTCCAGACGCTGCTGGCGCAGCACAAGGCGCGCGACTTCGACGCCGTGCTCTCGACCTGGATCATGGACAACTTCCAGGTCGCGTCGGCGCCGACGGCGCTCTTCCTCTCGCGCTACGCGGACGTGCCGCGGTCGGCGAACCGCAGCGCGTACGCGAATCCGGTGGCGGACAGCCTGATCGCGGCGGGAGCCGCGGCGACGGATCCGGGCGAGGCGCGCGCGGCGTGGCGTCGCCTTACGGAAGTGCTGCAGCACGACCAGCCGTTCACGTTCCTCTACTGGTTCGACGAGCTGGCCGGCTCGCGCCGGACGGTGCAGGGCGTGTCGATGGACACGCGCGGCGAGCTGTCGAGCATCGCGCGGTGGTGGAGCGCGGCGAGGTGAGGCGGTGAGCGCGTACATCACGCGGCGGCTCCTCGTCGCGATCCCGCTCGTGCTGGGGATCGCGACGATCATCTTCTTCATGCTCAACCTCGCCCCCGGCGACCCGACCGCCTTCTACTTCAATCCGAACATCCCGCCGCAGGTGCTGGAGCAGTTGCGCCACAACCTGGGGCTCGACCAGCCGATCCACATCCGGTACCTGAAGTGGATGGCGTCCTTCTTCACGGGCCACTTCGGCTACTCCTTCGCGCAGAGCCGCCCGGTGGCCGACGTGATCCTGGACGCGCTGCCGAACACGCTCCTGCTCACCGGCTCGGCGCTGATTCTCGTCTTCGTGATCGGCATCGCGGCCGGCACGTGGCAGGGGGTGCGCCAGCACTCGGCGCCGGACAAGGTGATCAGCGTCGTCTCGCTCTTCTTCTACTCGATGCCGTCGTTCTGGCTCGGCCTGATGCTGATGCTGCTCTTCTCGCTGAAGGCCTACGAGTGGGGGCTGCCGTTCGCGCTGCCGCCGACGGGGCTCACCAGCATCGACTACGACACGCTGTCGTTCGCCGGCAAGCTCGCCGACCGCTTCGACCACCTCGTCCTGCCGGTCGCGACGCTCACGCTCGTGCTCGCCGCCGGCGTCGCGCGCTACACGCGGGGGCAGATGCTGGAGGTGATCCGCCAGGACTACATCCGCACCGCTCGCGCGAAAGGCCTGCCGGAGCGGACGGTGGTGGTGCGGCACGCGCTGCGCAATTCGCTGCTTCCGGTCATCAGCCTGCTGGGCCTCTACATCCCGTTCCTCTTCAGCGGGACGGTGTTCGTGGAGCAGATCTTCTCGATCAACGGCATGGGCCGCGTCATCGTGGAGGCGATCTTCCAGCGCGACTACCCCGTCGTGATGGCGACCTCCTTCTTCTTCGCCGTCATGGTCGTGGTCGGCAACCTGGTCGCTGACGTCCTCTACGCCTTTGCCGATCCACGGATCGGCTACGACTGACGTGATGAACGGAAGCCCGCGCGAGGTCCGGCCGGACCCCGAGTCGATGCTGCCGGAGCCGGCGCTCCCCGCCGGCGCGGACTTGAGCGCGCCCGCGCCGCGGCGAGGCGGCGCCGCGCCGCGCCGCCCGCCGCCCGGCTGGGCGACGCCGCTCGGCGCGTTGCTCCCCGGCGCCGGCCAGTTCGCGGCGGGCGCGGTGCGCGAAGGGATGGCGCTCCTTCTCGCGTGGCTCGCGCTGCTCGGCTCGCTCTACCTCGGCTGGCCGGAGATCCGCGCCATAGGGAGCGCCGGCTCGCTCGACGACTGGGTCGCGCTCGCGGCGCTCGCGGCGGGCCTCGTGGCCGTCTGGACGTGGGCGATGCGCGACCTGCGCGCGCGCGGCCGCCCGGCGAGCGGCCGGCGCGACTCGCAGTGGGCGATCGCGTCGCGGCGCTTCCGCCGCAACGACCTCGCGATGGTGGGGCTGGCGATGATCGTCGTGCTCTACGTCATCGCGCTGCTCGCGCCGTTCCTCGCGCCGTACGACCCGATCCGGCAGGAGAACATCGTCCAGACCGGCTACCTCGCGCCCTCGACGGCGCACTGGTTCGGCACCGACCGCTTCGGCCGCGACGTGCTCAGCCGCGTGCTCTACGGCGCGCGCATCTCGCTCTCGATCGGCTTCATCGCCGTCGCGATCAGCGTCACGCTGGGCACGCTGATCGGCGCCGTCGCCGGCTACTTCGGCCGCGCGGTCGACAGCCTGCTGATGCGCTTCACGGACATGGTGCTCGCGTTCCCGCGCCTCGTGCTGCTGATCATGATCGTGGCGCTCTTCAAACCGAGCACGCCGCTGATCGTGCTGGTGCTGGGGCTGACGCAGTGGCCGGGGACCGCGCGCATCGTGCGGGGGGAGGTGCTGAGTCTGCGCGAGCGCGAGTTCATCCAGGCGGCGCGCGCGCTCGGCATGAGCCGACGTCGCATCATCCTGCGCCACCTGGTGCCGAACGTGCTCGCGCCGGTGATCGTCACGGCGACGCTCGGCATCGGCAACACGATCGTGCTGGAAGCGGGCCTCTCCTTCCTCGGGCTCGGCGTGCAGCCGCCGTCGCCGTCGTGGGGCAACATGGTGGCGGATGGGAGGCAGAACCTGCTCGGCGCCTGGTGGGTCGCCACGATGCCGGGCCTCGCGATCGTGTTCACGGTGCTCGCGTTCAACCTGGTCGGCGACGGCCTGCGCGACGCGCTCGACCCGCGCCTGAGGGAGTGATGGCCGACGCCCCGCTGCTGGAGGTTCGCGACCTGCGCACCTACTTCCACACCGACGCCGGCGAGGCGCGCGCCGTGGACGGCGTCAGCTTCGTCGTGCGGGAGCGCGAGGTGCTGGGGCTGGTGGGCGAGAGCGGCTGCGGCAAGTCGGTGACGTCGCTCTCGATCATGCGCCTCGTGCCGCGCCCGCCGGGCGAGATCGTCGAGGGCAGCTCCGTGCGCCTGCGTGGCCGCGAGCTGCTCGCGCTGAGCGAGAAGGAGATGCGGTCGGTGCGCGGCGACGACATCGCGATGATCTTCCAGGAGCCGATGACGTCGCTCAACCCGGTTCACACGGTCGGGGCCCAGATCGAGGAGCCGTTGCGCGTTCACCGCGGCATGCGACGTCGCGAGGCGCGCGAGCGCGCGATCGAGCTGCTGCGCCTCGTCGGCATCGCCGACCCGCACACGCGCGTGGACGAGTACCCGCACCAGCTCTCGGGCGGCATGCGGCAGCGGGTGATGATCGCGATGGCGCTGGCCTGCGAGCCGGACCTCCTCATCGCCGACGAGCCCACGACGGCGCTCGACGTCACGATCCAGGCGCAGATCCTCGAGCTGCTCGCCGAGCTGCGCGAGCGCATCGGGATGGCGATGCTGCTCATCACGCACGACCTCGGTGTGGTGGCGGAGGTGTGCGACCGCGTCGCCGTGATGTACGCGGGTCAGATCGTGGAGAGCGGCGCTGTGGGCGACCTCTTCCGCGAGCCGCGTCACCCGTACACGGAAGGGCTGCTGCGCGCCGTGCCCCGCCCCGGCCGCCACGAGGAGCGTCTCGCCGTCATCCCCGGAACGGTGCCGAACCCGGCGGAGTGGCCGGCCGGCTGCCGCTTCCATGAGCGCTGCCCGTACGCGTGGGACCGCTGCGTCGCCGAGCACCCGCCGCTGATCGAGGTCGGCGCCGGCCGCGCGTCCCGCTGCTGGCTCGAGGAGCGCCCGGAGCGGCGGGAGGAGGTCCGCCGCGCCGGCGGCGGCTTCGTCGCCGCCACGCGGCCGGGCGCCCCCGGCGAGCGCGGGGGCGAGGCGGTGCCATGAGCGGCGTCGGCGCGGACGAGGAGGCGCGGTGAGCGGCGTCGGCGTGAGGACGGTGACGGACGCCCCGCTGCCGCCGGCGAAGGGCGACAGCGATACGGGCGGCCGCACGCCGCGCGACGTGCCGGCGCCCGACGACGCCCTGCTCGTCGTGCGCGGCCTGGTGAAGCACTTCCCGATCACGGCCGGGCTGCTGCGGCGGACGGTCGGCGCGGTGCGCGCGGTGGACGGCGTCGATTTCTGGATCCGCGCGGGGGAGACGCTCGGCCTGGTGGGCGAGTCCGGCTCAGGCAAGACGACGACCGGCCGCACGCTGCTGCGTCTCATCGAGCCGACGGCGGGGGAGGCGGTCTTCGACGGGCGCGACATCTTCCGCATGGAGGCGGACGAGCTGCGCGCGCTGCGGCGCCGGGCGCAGATCGTCTTCCAGGACCCGTTCGGTTCCCTGAATCCGCGACTGACGGTCGCGGACACGCTGCGCGAGGTGCTGAAGGTGCACGGTCTTGCGCGCGCCGACCGCGGCGGGCGGGTCAGCGAGCTGCTGCGGCTGGTGGGGCTTTCGGAGGCGCAGGCGGACCGCTATCCGCACGAGTTCAGCGGTGGCCAGCGCCAGCGGATCGGGATCGCGCGGGCGCTCGCGGTCGAGCCGCGGCTGATCGTGTGCGACGAACCGGTCTCGGCGCTGGACGTATCGGTGCAGGCGCAGGTGTTGAATCTGCTCGCGGATCTGCAGCGGCGGCTCGGGATCGCCTACCTGTTCATCGCGCACGACCTGAGCGTGGTCGAGCACGTGAGCGACCGCATCGCGGTGATGTACCTGGGCCGGATCGTCGAGATCGGCGCGTCGGCGGACGTCTACGCCCGGCCTCGCCATCCGTACACGCGCGCGCTGCTCAGCGCCGTGCCAGTGCCGGAGCCGGAGCGCAGGCGGGAGCGGATCGTGCTGCCCGGCGACGTGCCGAGCCCCGCCTCCCCCCCGGCGGGCTGCCCCTTCCACCCGCGCTGCCCGCACCCCCTCAAGGACGCCGATTGCGCCCGCATCGTGCCCCCCCTCGCCGAGAAGGAGCCCGGCCACTTCGCGGCGTGCATCAAGGAGCCGCACCATGCGCCGGAACGTTCTTGACACCTCCCGAACCTCCGCCTATGTTCGGCGACTCGATGCCTGGATCAGGCTCGTCGTCGAACCGCGGCGGAACGAACGCGGCCGCAATACCCACCCGTGGAGGTCACGTTGACTGCACTCGGTAACTTCGCCCTTGCGCTCCTCCAGCTGCCGGGCGTGAACGCGCCGGACCTGACGTTCTCGCAGTGGGCCGTCCAGATGTGGAATGACGGCGGGTGGATGATGTGGCCGCTCGGTGCCTGCGCCGTGGCCGGTCTCATCATCATCGTCTGGAAGCTCGTCGACCTGACGGTGACCTCCGGACGCACGCGCCGCGTGCTGCGCGAGGTCGACTCCCGCCTGATCGAGCGCGACATCGACGGCGCGCTGGAGGCCGCTCGCGGCTCCAAGACGCCGGCCGGCCGCATCATCACCGCCGGTCTCGAGCGCCGCCACGAGGGCACGGAGCGGGTGATGAAGGCGATCGAGAACGTCGGCCTGATCGAGATGGCCCATCTCGAGGGCGGCCTCGTCTGGCTCGCGACGCTCTCGAACGTGGCGCCGCTGCTCGGCTTCCTCGGTACCGTGATCGGCATGATCCAGGCGTTCCAGTCGATCGAGGCGGCCGGCGAGGTGGAGGCGACCATCGTCGCCGGCGGCATCAAGGTGGCCCTGATCACCACCGCCGCGGGCCTAACCATCGCGATCCCGATCAACATCGCGCACAACTACTTCGTGACCCGCATCGACCGCCTCGTCATCGACATGGAGGAGACGGCGCAGAAGATGGTCGACGCGCTCCACGAGATGGAGGCGCACGCGTAGGACCACCGGCCGCGTTCCGCCGCCGCCGACAGGGCCGCCTCCGCGAGGGGGGCGGCCCTGTTTCATTGTATGAGCACGCCGGCCTGTGGACCCCCGGCGCGCGCGCCCGGACCCTTCCTTGCAGCCGGTCGCGGCGTGGCCGCCCGGCTCGCGGCCGGACCCGGCGGAGACGCCGGGTGTAGTGCAACGACACTCCCCTTCCCGCAGCCACGCGGCCGATGCGACCGAGACACATCGCGCTTCTCCTCCTGTTCATCGCGGCGATCGTGGTGCCGGGCCTGCTGCGCAGGAGCGAACCCGCCGCCGCCTCGCCGCCGCCCCCCCCGCCGCCCGTCCCGGAAGAGGCGCTCGCCGCGCTGCGGCTGGGCCGCTACTGGCGTGCGAGCCGCATCCTCCAGGGATACCTCGCCGCGACGCCGGACTCCACGCCGGAGTCGGTGCTGCTCACCGCCCGCGCGGAAGCGGGCTGGGGCGGCTGGCCCGAGGTCGAGAAGCTGCTGCGGGGTCGTCGCTGGCTCGATAGCGCGGACGCCGGCCGCGGCTGGGCGCTTCTCGGCCGCAGCCACTACGAGCAGCGGGAATGGTCCGCCAGCGGCGACGCCTACGGCCGCTTCCTGCGCGTAGCCTCCGACGCGGGCGGCCACGAGCGCGGCCTCGCCGCGCTGCGCCGCGCCATCGCGCTGGCCCACGACGACCGCGAGCCCGCCTCCCTCGCCCTCTTCGACTCCGCCCGCGCGGCGCTGCCGCAGATCGACGACTGGATCGAGTACTACGCCGCGCGGGCCGCCGCGCAGGCGGGCGACACCGCCGCGGTCGAGCGGCGCCTGGCCGGCGTCGGCGCGGATCTGGCCGACCGCTTCGGCTGGAAGCTCCGCCTGGACGCCCTCGAACGCGCCGGCGACCCCGCCGCCGCGCTCGCCGCCGCCGAGGCCGCCACGATCCGCCTGCACGATCCCGCGGCGCGCGCGAGCGCCTTCGTCCGCGTCGGCGACCTCCGCCTCGCCGCGGGCGACGCCGCGGCCGCCACCGCGGCATACCGTCGCGCGATGAGCGACGCCGGATCGCTCGCCGCCATCGACGGCGCGCGCAAGCTGTCCGAGCTGCCGCACCTCACGCCCGACGACCAGCTCGCGATCGGCCGCCTCTACCTGCGACACGGCAACGCGGAGCGCGGCATCCGCGGCGTGCTCGCCTACCTCGCCGCCGCTCGCGGCTCCGCGCTCGAGCGCACGCGCCTGCGCTACGACGTCGCCCGCGCCTACTTCAACGCCGGCCGCTACCGTGACGCCGAGCGGCGCGCGATCGAGCTCGCCGATCAGCGCGTCGATCCCGCCATCGCCGCCAGCGCCCTGTACCTCGCCGGCCGCGCACAGTACCGCCAGGGAAAGGTCTCCCAGTCCCTCGCCACCTTCCGCCGCACCGCCAGCCGATTCCCCGACCAGGACGCCGCGACACGCGCCCTCTTCCTCGTCGCCGACCTCCGCCACGACGCCGGCGACACCGCCACCGCCCGCGAATACTACCGGCGCGCCATCGACTCCGATGCAGCCGCCGACGACGCCGGCCTCGCCGTCATGCGCCTCGCCGACCTCGCCATCGTCGACGACGACTACGCCGCCGCCGCTCGACTCTTCGACGGCTACCGCGAGCGCTTCCCCGACGGCCGCCGCATCCAGCAGGCGACCTACTGGGCCGCGCGCGCCTATCAGCGCCTCGGCGAGGACTCGCTCGCCCTCCAACGACTCGAACAGACGTGGCGGCGCGACCCCTTCTCCTACTACGGTTTCCGCGCCGGTCAGCAGATCGGCCGCGGCTTCGAGGACGCCCGCCTCCGCCCGGCACCGCAGACCACCGACTCCGCCCGCTCCCTCGTCGACGCCGCCCTCGTGCGCCTCGACCTGCTGCGTGAGCTCGGCGACGACGCCGCCGCGAGCACCGAGGTCGATCTCATGCGCGACCGCTTCCGTCACGTCGCCGGCACCGACTACCCGCTCGCCGAGGCGCTCGACGCCCGCGGCTTCACCGCCACCGGGATCCGCATCGGCTGGAGCATCTTCGACCGCGAGGGCGCCTGGAATCCACGCCTGCTTCGCATCGTCTTCCCCTTCCCCTTCCGCCGCCTCGTCCTCGCCGAGGCCGACGACCGCGGTATCGATCCCTTCCTCCTCGCCGGCCTCATCCGGCAGGAGTCCAGCTTCGACGCCCCCGTCGTCAGCGGCGCTGGCGCCATCGGCCTCATGCAGGTCGTCCCCGCCACCGGGCGGATCCTCGCCCGCGCCGAGGATGTGCCCGACTTCCGCCCTCCCATGCTGAAGCAGCCGGAGATCAACCTCCACCTCGGCACCCGCTACCTGAAGGACCTGCTCGACCAGTACGACGGCCGCATCCCCGCCGTCCTCGCCGCCTACAACGCCGGCCCCAGCCGCGTCGAGCGCTGGCGCGGCTTCCCCGAATGGAGCCGCGGCGAGCTCTTCACTGAAAGAATTCCGTATACCGAAACCCGTGACTACGTCAAGATCGTCCAGCGCAACGTCGCGCTCTATCGCGTCCTCTATGGCGACTCCATCCCCTCCGCGGCGCCTTCCGACTAGCAGAAATTCGTTATTCATCCTGCGCCCGCGTCGTAGAAAATGGCGCGGCTGTGCGGCGGGAGCGGCATTGCCCCTGCCGGTAAACAAGATTTTGCTTGACACCCCTCCGAACCGCCGCCTAGCTTGGATCTCCATTCACTCTCGGAGCCCTTTGTCGCGCCGGGATCCCCACGTTTCATCGGAGAGTGCGCTGCGATGCCCAGAGGTCGAATCAAGTGGTTCAATGACGCCAAGGGATACGGCTTCATTGAGCAGCCCGAGGGAGGCGAGGACGTATTCGTCCATTTTTCGGCGATCCAGATGGACGGGTACAAGACGCTCGCGGAAGGGCAGGAGGTCGAGTTCGAGGTGAAGCAGACGGACAAAGGTCTGCAGGCGGCGAACGTGTCGCGCGTCTGAGCGCGCGGGTTCGGACGGAGCGCGACGCCCCGCCGGTGGAATCGCCGGCGGGGCGTCGCGCATCCGGGCGTTCGGGGAGCAGGTGTGGGGGGTGCGGGGTAGAGGGGGCGGAGCGAGCGGATTCCTCGACAAGACAACCGGATGGTCGACAAGCCCGAGAAGACGCACCCGCGTCTCTTCCTGATCGACGGGTACGCCCTGATCTACCGCGCGTTCTTCGCGATGATCAGCCGGCCGCTGCTGACGTCGCGTGGCGAGAACACGTCGGCGGTGTTCGGCTTCACGCGATTCCTGATGAAGATCCTGGAGGAGCACGAGCCGGACTATCTGGGGGTGGTGATGGACGCCGGGACGAGCCAGCGGGAGCAGGCGTACCCGGCGTACAAGGCGACGCGGCAGAAGATGCCGGACGAGCTGCGGGCGTCGCTGCCGCGGGTGCGCCAGGTGCTGGCGGGCTTCCGGGTGCCGGTGCTGGAGCTGGCGGACACGGAGGCGGACGACGTGATCGGGACGCTGGCGACGCGTGCGGCGGCGTCGCAAGTGGAGGCGGTGATCGTCTCGGGCGACAAGGATTTCTACCAGTTGATCGGGGACCGGATCTGTCTGTTGAATCCGGGGCGGGGCGGCGCGGCGGGGGTGGAAGAGGAGTGGGTGGACGCTCGCAACGCGTCGGATCGGCTGGGCGTGGTGCCGGAGCGGGTGATCGACTACCTGGCGCTGATCGGGGACAGCTCGGACAACATTCCGGGCGCGAAGGGGATCGGTCCGAAGACGGCGGTGCAGCTCATCGAGCGCTACGGCGACCTGGACGGCATCCTGGCGCACGTCGAGGAGATCGGGGGGAAGCGGGCGCGGGAGGCGCTGCAGGAGCACCGGGAGGAGGTGCTGCTGTCGCGCGATCTGGTGACGATCCAGCGCGACCTCCCGATCGCGCTGGATCTGGAGGCGCTGCGCATCGAGGAGCCGGACCGGGACGCGCTGCGAGAGGCGTTCCTGGAGCTGGAGTTCCATTCGCTGGTGCGTCAGTTCGCCGCCGAAGCGGAGGCGACCGAAGCGCTGGAGGCGGAGTACCGCACGGCGGCGGACGCGGCGACGGTGCAGGAGGTGGTGCGTCGAGCGCGCGCGGGCGGTCGGATCGCGGTGACGGTCGAGGCGACGTCGCAGGATCCGCTTCGCGGCGAGGTCGTCGGGATCGGCGTGGCGACGGCCCCGGGCGTCGCGCACTACCTGCCGCTGGGCCATCACCGCACGGGCGAGCTGGCGTTGGGCGACGGGCCGTCGAACCTGCCGCCGCTCGGAGCGGACGCGATGCGGCCGCTGGTGGAGCTGCTCGCGGACGACGCGGTGGAGAAGGTGGGCCACGACCTGAAGCGCCACCTGCTCGTGCTGCGGCGCGCGGGAGTGGAGCTGCGCGGGCTCGCGTTCGACACGATGATCGCGTCGTATCTGATCGACCCCGGCCGGCGCGATCACGCGCTCGATTCACTGTCGCTGCAGCACCTGAAGCATCGGGCGGCGACGAGGCGGGACGTGTGCGGCGGCGGCAGGAGCGAAGTCCCGCTCGCCGAATGCGACGTCGGGCGCGTGACGCGGTACGCGGGCGAGCAGGCGGACGTCGCGCTGCGGCTGGCGGAGATCTTCGCCGGCGAGCTGGAGCTTCAGGCGCTCACGCCGCTCTTCCGCACGATGGAGCTGCCGCTGCTCGGTGTGCTTGCCGACATGGAGCAGGTGGGGATCCGCATCGACCGCGACTTCTTCGCGGTCATGGCGGGCAAGCTCGAGCGTGACCTGCGCCTGATCCAGGAGGAGATCTGGAAGGAGGCGGGGACGGAATTCAACATCAACTCGACGCCGCAGCTCCGCGAGATCCTCTTCGAGCGGCTCGAGCTGCCGGTGAAGAAGCGCACCAAGACGGGGCCGTCCACGGACGCGACTGTGCTCGAGGAGCTGGCGGCCGAGGGGCACCGGCTGCCGCAGCTGCTGATGGAGTTTCGGCAGGTCGACAAGCTGAAGGGGACCTACGTCGACGCACTGCCGTTGCTGGTGCATCCGGAGACCGGCCGCATCCACACCAGCTTCAACCAGACCGTGGCGGCGACCGGCCGGCTCTCCTCCAGCGACCCGAACCTGCAGAACATTCCGATCCGCACCGAGATGGGGGCGGAGATCCGCAAGGGCTTCGTTCCCGACGACGGATTCGTCTTCCTCTCCGCCGACTACTCGCAGATCGAGCTGCGCGTGCTCGCGCACCTCTCGGGGGAGCCGGGGCTCGCGGAAGCGTTCCGGCGCAAGGTGGACATCCACCGCCAGACCGCGTCGCTCGTCTTCGACGTCCCGATCGACCACGTCGACGCACGCATGCGCAACGCGGCGAAGACGATCAACTTCGCGACGATCTACGGCATCGGCCCTTACATGCTGTCGAAGCAGCTCGGCACCGCGGTGTCCGAGGCGAAGGAGTTCATCGAGGCGTATTTCCGGCGCTTGCCGGGCGTGCGCGCCTACCTCGACCGCCAGATCGAGCTGGCGCGCGAGCGCGGCTACGTCGAGACCCTGAGCGGACGCCGCCGCTACATCCCGGAAGCGCG
The DNA here is from genome assembly GCA_963816355.1 of uncultured Gemmatimonadales bacterium. GTDB lineage: Bacteria > Gemmatimonadota > Gemmatimonadetes > Longimicrobiales > RSA9 > CAWFKH01. Next base: position 533,320 of record CAWFKH010000001.1, read on the forward strand.
GAGCCGGAACTACAACATCCGTCAGTTCGGCGAACGCGCCGCGACCAACGCGCCCGTGCAGGGATCGGCGGCGGACATCATCAAGCTGGCGATGATTTCGATCGCGCACGCGTTTCGCGAGGAGGCGGCGGGCGCGCGCATGCTGCTGCAGGTCCACGACGAGCTGGTGTTCGAGGTGCCGACGGGCGAGGTGGAAGCGACGCGCGAGCTGGTGCGCGGCCGCATGGAGTCCGCGATGCCGCTCGACGTTCCGCTCGAGGTCAGCCTCGGCGTCGGCGCGAACTGGTTGGAGTGCAAATAGCCGGGTAGGCGGCGCGTCGGCGATCGGAGGAGGACCGCCGCGCCCGCATCGACCCGATCCGCGTCCCGTCCTCCTATTCGATCCCGCCCCCACCCGCGGCACCTTTGCATCGAACCCCAACCAGGGAGGCGTGCAATGGGCCGTTCCGTGAACAAGGTGATCCTCGTGGGCAACGTGGGCCGTGACCCGGACGTGCAGACGACGGCGAACGGCGTCAAGGTGGCGCATCTCTCGCTCGCGACCAGCCGCCGCATCCCGCGCGGCGGCCGCGTCGAGGAGCGCACCGAGTGGCATCGGCTGACGCTGTGGGACCGCCTCGCCGGGATCGCCGCGGACCACGTCCGCAAGGGAGACCGGCTCTACGTCGAGGGGCGCATGGAGTACGACTCCTTCGAGCGCAACGGCATCACCATCCCGACCGCCGAGGTCCAGGTTCGTGAGTTCGTGATGCTGGGTGGACCGCGCTCGAACGGCGCCAACGGCGCGAGCGCGGCGGTGGACGCGGCGGAGGAAGCGGACACGGAGGAGGCGCTCGAGGCGGAGCTGGAGGTGGAGGAAGTCTGACGCCGCGCCGCTTTCAGAGCGTGTCCCAGAGGAGCGAGCTGGCGGAGAGGGTGAAGCTCCAGCGGCCGCCGCGCAGCCCGCGCACCACGTCGAATCGGGCCGCGTCCGAGAAGACGCCGAGGCCGGCCCCGACGTAGGGACGCACTCCACCGGTAGGGGTCTGCGGCCACGAGGACGGCGGGGCGGCCCTCGCCAGATCGGTCCAGCCGGCGCCCGCCGTGACGTGGGCGGACAGCGACGGAGTGCCGAGGTCGCGCGAGCCGTCGAGCGCGACGCGGGCGAGGCGGTCGCCGACGAACGCGCGGTACGCGTAGCCTGGCAGCGTTCCGACGCCGCCGATCAGGAAGAGCCGTTGCGGCGGCGGCTCGCCCAGGGCGGCGGCAGCCTCGAAATCGAGGCGCACCGTCCCGCGTAGCGTCGCGCTCGGCCATGCGAGGCGCACGGCGAATCGTGGTACGCCGTAGGCGCGGCCGGCGAGGGTGCCCACGCTCAGGGACGCATCCGCGCCGGTGCCGCCGAAAGGCGACGCGATCGGCCGCTCCACGTCGAGCCGACCCTCGACGAGCGTCCCCTCCGCGATCGGCAGCACGGGACGGTCGAGCGCGCTGCGGTCGAAGATGGAAGAGGCGGTGGTGAGACGGGCCGACGCGTGCCGCGCGACGTCGAGGTGCGCGCGCGCCCGCCATGCTCCGAAGGGCCGTTCCACGCTCACGCCCGCACCGGAGGCGTAGTAGAGGTCGAAGTAGTCCCGCCCGAGCAGCGCCGCCGATGCGGTGTTGATCGCACCGGGGAGCGGGGGGCGAAGCCCGAGATCGAACGGACGGTTCAGGAAGCCATCCACACCGAGGCGCCAGCCGGGAGTCCGGCCGTGGAGGAGCGAAATGGAGAGCGGCACGTGGCGGGCTCCGAAAGCGAAGCCGAAGCCGGTGCCGAGCCGCGTCTCCGCGCCGGTCCGGAAGGAGAGGCCGGCGCCGAGGAAGAGGCCTTCCGCGCGGTTGAAGCGAAGGAAGGAAGAGGCGTTGTCGAAGTCGAGTCTGAGGCGCGGGAGGCCGCTCAGCACCATAGCGCCCACGAGCCCCTCGACCTCGCCTCGCAGGGAGGCGAGGTCACCCGTCGCCGCGAGACCCTCCTGCTGGAGGTCGGCGTACAGGCTGTCCTCGAACGGGAAGCGGTGCAGGAGGCTGTCGGGCAGCGCCTCGACGCGGGGGCCGCGAAGCGCGGCCGCGGTGACCGGCACGTTGAAGCGATAGTTCGTGATGCGGTAGCGGCCGCGGATCACGGAGCCGATCGGGATGTCCAGCTCCGGAACCTGCCGCCGGATCTCGATCTGCTGCTCGTGCGGCAGCCAGTAGCGGCCCTCCCACAGGCCGTTGTCGAGCGAGATCCGGATGTAGTCCAGACGCTTGTCCACGTAGGAGGCGGGAGTGAAGGTGAACGTCATGCGGACGATCGCCGCCGAGCTCCGCTCCAGGTACATCGCCCCGACGTAAGCGGGCTGCGTCCGGTCGCGCGGCCGCACGTCCACTTCATAGACGCGGAGCGGCTCCGCCCTTCCCGGCAGCCGAAGCGTCAGCGAATCGGCGAGCCGGTACTCGTACACGCGCCGGCCGCCCGGGGCCGCCGGGTGAAGCACGCTGCGCACCTCGTCGCCGTCGCCGAGGCGGATGACGTTGCCGAAGTCGTTCTGGACGATCGTGAGGTGATCGAGGTGGTACCGCATCTGGTTGGGAAGCCGGTCCTCGTCGCGGCGTCCGACGATTCGTTGCTTCGTGATGCCCGGCGCCGCCCACAGGACCTGCAGCGCGATCTGGTCCGTCTTCACCAGGTTCCGCCGGTCGCCGTCGTCGCGGTCCAGGTAGAAGTAGAGCCAGCCCCGCGCGTCCGCCTGATAGCTGCGCAAGCTGTCGCGCTCGAGCGGCTCGCGACGACGCGCGACCGCCCGCTCGACCAGACGCAACACCTGCCGCGAGTCCCAGCCGCCCGCGGCCGCATCGGCCGTGTCGGGACCGGCCAGCGCCTGAGGCGCCGCCGGCGTCCCCTGCGCACGCACTTCCGTCCCGCTGACGGCGAGCACCAGCGCGGCGGCGAACGCCATCGCGCCGCGCCCGTAGAGCGCGGAGGGGGAAGCCGCGGGACGGCCGTGAGGAAGGGGCTTCGACGTCATGCCTGAGTCCGGAAAACCGGAGAGCCCGGCGTCGGCCGGGCTCTCCCGTGGGGCGCGGCCACCCGGCCGCCTTCCCCGAACCACTGCGGTGAAACGGGCTGCGTCAGCTCATGCTCCAGAATCCGGAAAGCGCTTCCCCATCCGGACTCTCCCGCAGCTTCTCGAACGCGCGGTTGCGGATCTGGCGAATGCGCTCGCGCGTGACGCCGAGCAGCGAGCCGATCTCCTCCAACGTACGCTCCTCACCGTCGTCGAGGCCGTAGTAGAGGTAGAGAATCTTCCGTTCCCGCTCCGTCAGGTACTTCTCGAACATGCGGTCCAGGAACTCGCGCCGCGCCTGCCACTCCACGAGATCCTCAATGTCGTCCGACTCGATCCCCGAGAAGCGCTCGCCGAACGAAGCGCTGTCCCGGTCACCACGGTCGATCGGCGCGTCGAGCGAAAGCTCCGACGCCGCGACCCGCCGCAACGCACGGATCGTCTCCAGCGGCTCGCCCATCTCCGACGCGATCTCCTGATCCGACGGCGAACGGCCGAGCGTCTGCGTCAACTGCGTCTCCATCCGCGACAGCTTCACCAGATTCGAATTCTGGTTCAGCGGGATCCGCACCGACCGCGTCTGCTCCGCCAGCGCCTGCAGCACCGTCTGCCGGATCCACCACACCGCATACGAGATGAACTTGACCCCCTTGTTGGGATCGAACTTCTTCACCGCCTTCAGCAGCCCCTCGTTGCCGATGCACACCAACTCGGCGAGTCCCAGACCCCGGCCCTGGTACTTCTTCACGTAGGAAATCACGAACCGGAGGTTTGCCGTCACCAAACGCTCCGCGGCTTCCTTGTCTCCGGCGCGCGCGCGCCGGGCCAGCTCACGTTCCTCTTCGGGATCCTCAATCAGCGGGTACTTCTCCACATCGAGGAGATACTGGTCGAATGAGTCCAAAGCGCGAGAGTTCACGAACATGGACGCGCGATCCTCGGTGAAGGGTGAGAAAACAAAAAAACAGCGGGGCGTCGTTGCCGACGCGGCGCTGTTCTTCTAACGAAGCCGGCCGCCCCACTCCAGCGGCCCGGAAAGCCTCGAGAAAGCCTTCGAACGAGTTCGGGTCATAAGCATACCGAATCTATAGGAGCCGGCTGTCGGTGTAAAGCCTGACGGGGGCGTCGTCGAACGGACTACCCGTCCGGCCGCGGCGAGTTCCGCGCGCGCACTAAACATATGTTCAGGGGGCGCCGCCCAACTCGTCGTAGGTCGCGACGGCGCGACGGAGGTGAGGAATGACGATGGAGCCGCCGACGACGAGGCCGACGGAGAGAGCTTCGAGGAGCTCGGGCTCGGAGACTTCCTCCTCGATGCAGCGGGTGATGTGGTAGGTGACGCAGTCGTCGCAGCGGAGCACGAGGGAGGCGACGAGGCCGAGGAGCTCCTTGGTGCGGGTGGAGAGGGCGCCGTCGTCGTAGACGCGGGAGTCGAGGGCGAAGAAGCGGCGGATCTCGAGGTTGTCGGCGGCGAGGATGCGTTCGTTCATGCGCTCGCGGAAGCGACGGAATTCTTCGATGCTCATGGCGCGTAGGGTCCGGGTTCGAGGCAAAAGAGGTCGAGGTCGGGCGGGGGCGATTCCTTGAGGAGGAAGAGGGTGAAGGGGCCGCTGTCGGCATGGAGCTCGACGGCGTCGAGCCACGGTCCGGGGGCGATGCGGCCGCCGTGGAGCGGGCCGAGGGAGGCGCGGTGGCCGCGCAGGTGGCTGCGGTAGAGGAAATCGGCGGTCCCGGGTGCGAGGACGATCCAGCCGTCGTGGTAGTCGGGCACGGAGGGGACGCCCCTGAGCGCGGCGCGGGCCAGGACGCGGGGCGGATCGCCGGGAGCGGGCGGCGGCAGGAGTCCGCGTAGCCGGCGGGGCAGCTCGTGCTCGCTGGACCATCTGCGGGGCCGCAGGAGGGCGTGGGCGCGGGCGAACTGAGCGCGGATGGCGAGGTGGAAGAGGCGCCACGCACGAGGACCGAAGGCGGCGACCCAGACGAGGGTCGCGGCGGCGATCGGCAGCGCGATCCGGGGGCGGGTCCGGAAGGAGAGGGCGAGGGTGAGGGCGACGGCGGTGTAGGCGAGGTGGAGCGCGACCTCGTGGCGGGTGGTGCGCCGCGGCTCGACGGAGGCGAGGAGGGTGGCGCGGGAGGCGTGGGCGGCGAAGGCGATCGCGGCGCCGGCGATGGCGATGGTGCCACGGCCGGCGGAGGAGAGGCCGGGCTGCAAGGCGTCGAGGAAGGGGAGGGCGAGGAGGGCTGCGATGGCGGGTTTGGCGAGGGCATGGATGGAGGCCCATGCGGAGGCGAGGAGGGGGAGGCGCTCGATGGCGACCTCGATGGCGGCGAGGAGGATCGCGGTGATGATGAGGAGCGGATGTTCGAGGCCGCGGAGCTGCGGCGGCAGGGGGATCGTGCCCCAGCCGAGGCGTGAGGCGAGGCCGAGCGCGAGGATGGTGGCGTAGAGGTTGAGGCCGCAGGCGAGGCCGAGGGCGAGGGTGCTGCCCAGGGCGGCGACGGTGGGAATCACGCGGGGTCGTGGCGCTTGAGGACGAGCGCCGCGTTGATGCCGCCGAAGCCGAAGGAGTTGGAGAGCGCGATCGTCGGACGGAGCTCACGGCCGCGATTGGGGATGTAGTCGAGGTCGCAGCCTTTGCCGCCCTCCTCGAAGTTGAGCGTGGGGGGAACCCAGCCGCGTTGGAAGCTGAGGCAGAGGATGCCCGCCTCGATGGCGCCGGATGCGCCGAGGGCGTGGCCGTGGTAGGGCTTCGTGGCGGAGACGGGCACGCGGTAGGCGTGGTCGCCGAGGACGCGTTTGATGGCGATCGTCTCGGTGGCGTCGTTGAGCGGCGTCGAGGAGCCGTGCGCGCTGACCAGGTCGACCGCTTCCGGCTCGACGGCGGCGCTGGCGAGGGCGAGGCCCATGGCGCGCGCGGCCTGGCGACCGTCGGGCCGCGGGGCGGCCATGTGGTGGGCGTCGTTGGTGGTGCCGTAGCCGGCGATCTCGGCGTAGATGCGGGCGCCGCGGGCGAGGGCGAGGTCGAGGCGTTCGAGGGTGAGGACGCAGGCGCCCTCGCCCATGACGAATCCGTCGCGGCCGCGATCGAAGGGGCGGCAGGCGCGGCCGGGCGCATCGTTGCGCGTGCTCATCGCGCGGATGATGGCGAACGCGCCGAAGGAGAGAGGAGCCAGGGGCGCTTCGACGCCGCCGGCGAGCGCGATGTCGGCGCTGCCGTCGCGGATGAGGCGCCACGCCTCGCCGATCGCGATCGTGCCGGAGGCGCACGACATCGCGTTGGTCGAGTTGGCGCCGGTGAAGCCGAACGCGATGGCGACGGTGCAGCTCGCGGCGCCGCAGAAGGTGGTGAGCGCGACGCGCGGGTCGACGCTGCGGACGCCGCCGGTGCCGAGGCGGACGACCTGCTCCTCGGCGTGGGCGACGCCGCCGAGGGCGGAGCCCATCTGGACGGCGACGCGGTCGCCATCGACGCCGGCCGGATCGAGGCCGGCGTCGCGGAGCGAGAGGGTGCTGGCGGCGACGGCGAACTGGGTGAAGCGGTCGAGGCGGCGCGCGTCGGCGGACTCCATGAAGTCGCGCGCATCGAAGTCGGCGATCTCACAGGCGATGCGGCAGCGCCACAACGTCGAGTCGAAGCGGGTGACGGGCCCGATCGGGGAACGCTCCTGCCGCAGGCCGTTCCACAGGCCCTCGACGCCGAGCCCGGCGCCGGTGAGCGGGCCGACGCCTGTGACGACGACGCGGTGCGGCGGGCCGTTCGAGTGTGGCGGCGCGGATTGCGGGTGGGTGCTCATGCGTCGGCGCTCGAGCGCGAGCGGGGTGCGGAGCGGGCCGCTTCGTCGGCGACGCCCGCGAGAGTGCGCCTGGCGATGGCGCTGACGAAGCGGGGGCCGATGACGAGGTCGGCGGCGGCGCGCCCGACGAGAGGCCAGGGCGGACCGTCCCACTGGTGGACGACGCGGACGCGGGTCGCCTCTCCCACTGGCTCGAATTCCCAGCGGACGCGCATGCCGCGCGTGATGCCGTCGATGTGGCGGTAGAGGATCGCGGGCGCCTGTTCGTCGAAGCTCATGTCGGAGACCCACCAGGTGGGATAGCGGAGGGGGCCCGCGAAATCGCGCCAGGCGGCCATCTCGACGCGGCCGGTCGCGAAGGCGCGCTTGTCGTGGAAGCGGACCCAGCGGTAGTGCGGGAGGATCTCCGGCCAGCGCTCGACGTCGGCCGCGACGCGGACGCACTCCCGTAGCGCGGCGGGCATCAGGTGCTCATCGGAGGTGATCATGCGGTGGGCTCCACCGTTGAGGAGAGCAGGAACGTGGCGAGGAGGCGGGCCGAGATCAAGCGCGCGGGCTCGATCAGGCCGCCGGTCGCGGCGACGACCGCGGCGGCAACCGAGGGGGCGGCGCCAAGGCGCCGCAGCGCCAGCGTCCGCAGCCGGCGGCGCGACAGGATCGCCTCGACGGCGCGCTGCAGCGCGTGTCTCGAGCGGGCGCGGCGGGCGCGGCGGCGGGCGTACTTCCGCAGGGGGGCGAGCGGCACGTCGCCGGGTTGGGCGAGCGCGGGAACGAGGCATTCGGCGAGGTCGACGGCGTCCTGAATCGCGGTGTGGATGCCCTGGCCGGTGAACGGATCGAAGTAGCCGGCGGCATCGCCGACGAGGGCGGCGCCGGCGGCGAAGGCACCGCGGACCGGCACGTCGAACGGACCGGACGCGAGGAGCGCGGGCGGGCACTCGCACAGCCGCTCCCCCGTGACGCCGCAGCATGCGTCCTCCATGCGGTCGCGGAGCGAGGGAAGCGAGAGCACGGTGGAGCGGAAGAAGTCGGCCCGGCCGGCGGCGGCGGCCGATCCGTAGCGGCCGGCGTCCGCGACGAGGGTGACGTTGCACATCCCGCTATCCACCGGCGCCACGCCCACGCAGAAGTGATCGCCCAGGTGCATCTCCCCGAAATGGCCGATGCCGTGGACGCCGGTCAGGTGCGCGGTGAGCGAGAGCTTGCGCAGGCGCGGCCTTCGCCGCACCACCCCGAGGCGGCGCGCGACGACGGAGCGGAGGCCGTCCGCGCCCACCACCAGCCGGGCGTGCAGCGTCGAGCGCGGAGCGCCGCCGTTCGCACCGCCGGCCGCGGCCGAGCGGCCGCTCACGCCGCGGACGCGGCCGTCGGGGCCGCGGCAGAGGTCGGCGACGTGCCAGCCGGGGCGGAAATCGGCGCCGGCGTCCACCGCGGCCGCCAGCAGCGCGGCGTCGAGCCGCTCCCTCCGCACGGCGAGCGAGGCGGCTTCGTCGTCGTCCACGGCGTACGAGCGGAAGCGGGCGTGGAAGGCGGCGCCGGTGCCGGCGTCGATGCGCCATCCCGCCAGCACCGACGGGCCGCAGGCGCGCACGCGTTCCAGCAGGCCGAGGCGGCGCAGGAGGGGCACGGCGCCGGCGCTCACGCAGTCGCCGCAGGGCTTCGGCCGCGGGAACGCCGCGCGGTCGAGGAGCGCGACGCGCCGGCCGGCCCGCGCGAGCAGAAGCGCGGCGACGGAGCCCGCCGGACCGGCGCCGACGACGATGGCGTCGAGGACCTCGCGCGCGTCCGGCGCGGCGTCGAAGGCGGGCCTCATCGCGGGGGCCTGGCGGTGAGGACGAGCCGGAAGAGCGGGTGGCGCGTCACGCGGACCTCGCGCAGCCCCGCCGTGCGCGCCATCTCGCCCAGCTCGGCGGCCGTGAAGGCGCGGCGCACCGAGAGGGGGCCGTCGTGCCGCGTGAGGCGGTTGCCGCGCCAGACGGTCGCGGCGAGGAAGCGCGCGCCGAGGAGCGCGGGTCGGGAACGCTCGAGCTCGGCGACGATCACGCCGGCGCGCGCCACGCGGGCGGCCTCGGCGAGCGCGCAGACCGGCTCTTCTCCCTCGAGGTGGTGCAGCACGAGGGAGAGCACGACGATGTCGAACGCGTGCGCGGCGAACGGCAGCGCGCAGCCGTCCGCGCGGCAGATGTCGACGTCGGCGGCGAGGGTGCGTCGCCGCGCGATGGCGAGGCTCTGGGCGTGCGCGTCGACCGCGGTGAAGCGGAGGCGGCCCGGGGCGCGGGCACCGATCGCGAGCGGCAGGTCGCCGGAGCCGGTGCCGACGTCGAGGAGGTGGAGCGTCTCCGCGGCGGGATCGCCGACGAGGTCGGGGAGGCGCCGCAGCAGCGCGCGGGTGCCGCCCAGCCACCGGTTCACGGCGGCGACCTGCGCCAGGCTGCGCTCGAGCTCGGCCGGCTCCTGGTCGGGCAGGTCGAGCAGCTCGGTGGCGCCGTGCAGGCGGGAGAAGGTCAGGACGACGTCTCCGGCGCGAAAAGGGCATCGAAGCCGACGATCATCTCGTCCTTCACTCTGGCCGCGCCGAGGAAGCGGCTCGGCGGCTCCATGTTCAGCTCCGTGAAGCGGAGCGGCGCACGTCCAGCGACGTGGACGGTATCCCCCCGCAGATCGACGGCAGCAGCGATCATCATGCGGTGCGGTACGCCGCGGACCGTCAGCGTACCGGTGATGCGCACGCTGTCCGGCGCCACCGCGCCGGCGGGCGCGACGCCCTCGAGCGCGAAGGTGATGCGCGGGAAGCGGCGCGCCTCGATCGCCTTGCGCAGGTCGCCGTCGCGGATCCCGTTGCCGGTCTCGAACGACACGGCGGAGATCGTGATGTATCCCTGTGCGCCGCCGAGCGCGACCGGATCGAGCTTCGCCCATCCCCACAGCTCAGCGGTCTCGCCGCGGAAGTGGCCGAGCGTGGCATCCGCCTCGAACCAGACGCGGCTCGGGCCGCGGACGAGCGCGTAGCGCGAGGGCGACCGTCGCGGCTCGTGCCGAGCCGGTGCGGCCGTCGCGGTGGCGAGCAGGGCGAGGGAGAGGAGGCGGCGCATGCCTATTTCAATGCGCGTCGCGGCCGCCGGGTTCCACACGACGTCGCTCGCCGGCATGCGCGGGCCACGCTTCGGCATCGGCGTCGGCCGCCGCTCGGAGCCGGTCGGCGTCGGCGGTGAGGCGCGCCCGGATGGGGGCGATGTCGAGCGTCGACCAGGCGCCCGCGTCGTAGAGGACCTGGCCCCGCACGACGGTCAGGACCACGTCGGCGGCGCGCGCGGAGTGGACGAGGGTGACGCACGGGTCGTGGACCGGGAGCGTATGCAGTCGGTCCAGCGCGACGGCGCACAGGTCCGCATCCTTGCCGGGCGTGAGCGTGCCGGTGACGTCGTCGAGGCCGAGCGCGCGCGCGCCGCCGAGCGTGGCCAGCTCGATCAGCGCGGCCGCGGGCAGCGCGGTCGCCTCGCCGCTGCCGGCGCGCTGGAAGAGCTGCGCGGCGCGGGCCTCTTCGAGCAGGTCCTGGCGGTTGTTGCTCGCGACGGAATCCGTTCCGAGCCCGACGCGGATGCCCGCGCGGAGGAGCCGCGAGAGCGGTGCGACGCCGTGGGCGAGGCGCGCGTTCGCGATGGGGCAGTGCGCGACCGCGGCGCCGGCGGCCGCGATGCGCGCGGCGTCGTCGTCGTCGACATCGACGCAGTGGATGAGGAGCGGCTGCTCCCGCAGCAGGCCGAGGCGGTCGATCAGCTCGATGGGGGAGCGGCCGCGGGGGGGCAGGCGATGCCGCGCCGCCGCAGGCCTTCGGCGAAGGGACCCGTGCCGTTGCGGACGAGGTCGCCCTCGGCGCGGGATTCCGCGATGTGGAGCGCGATCGGGAGCGCGTCGGCGCGCGCGAACGCCGCGACGGCGCGATAGAGCGGGTCCGAGACGGTGTACGGCGCGTGGGGCGAGACGCCGACGCGGACGAGGTCGGTCTCGCGCTCGCGCATGGCGGCGACGCGCCGGGCGAGATCGGCGATCGCGTCGTCGGCGAGGGCGGGATCGGGGCCGAAGACCTCGCGGTAGACGACGCCGCGCAGGCCGGCTTCAACGAGGGCGCCGAGCGCGGCGCCGGAGTCCTCGGTCGCGGCGAGGGTGGTGATGCCGGCGGCGATGGCTTCGGCGCAGGCCGCGCGGGCGGCGGCGTCGTAGTCGAGGTCGGGCAGCGCGCGCTTGCGCCGCATGAGCGTGCGGATCCACGCCTGGAAGGGGAGGTCCTCGAGGTGGCCGCGGAGCATGGTGAGCTCCGGGTGGGCGTGGGTGTTGACGAGGCCGGGCAGCAGCGCGGCGGCGCCGAGGTCCACGGCCCGTCCACCTGGCGGGGCGGGCACGTCGGAATCGCGGCCGATGGCGGCGATGCGGCCGCGGCGGTCGACGAGCAGGGCGCCGTCGCGGATCGGCGGCGCGTCGACCGGCACGAGCCAGTCGGCGCGGTAGCGGACGCTGGCGGCGGGGCTTCCCCCGGGCGGCTCAGCGGCGCGCGGCGAAGATGTCACTGAAGAGCCCATTGGGTCTCGAGCGCAGGATCTGGCGGTCGCCGAACGGCGCGGAGAGGCCGATCACCTCGCCGACGGAGACGAGGAGGCGCGGCGTGCGCCACTCGGTGCGGTCGATCGGGAAGGCGAGGTCGACGCGGTAGGTGGTGCGGCCGCCGGCGGGGAACGTGCCGCGCAGGCCGAAGCCGGCGCTCGCGCGCGTGCCGGAGTCGACGCCGAACGGGGCGTCGCCTGCCCAGATGCGGCCGGCGTCGACGAACACGGTGGCGCCGACGTCGAGGAAGTCGGGGGACGGCCAGCCGAAGTAGATGCGGTCCTCGACGGTTGCGCCGATGCGGCGTCCACCCGGGAAGCGGAACGGGTCGTAGCCGCGCAGCGACTGCAGCCCGCCGAGCGTGAGCTGGAAGGGCGCGCGCGTGTTCCAGCCACCGGTCCCCGCGGCGCGGAAGAAGAGCGTCTGGTGGGTGGAGCCGCCGGGTTTCCAGTAGCTGAGCAGCTCCGCCTCGGCGAACAGGTCGTCCCACTCGGGGGCGCCGCCGCTCGCGGCGAGGTTGCGGCGGGCGTCGGCGCGGAGCCGCAGAATGGAGAGGACCGGCCCGGTCTCGAGGCCGGTGTAGAGGGCGAGGCTCGTCGTGAGGTCGTCCTCGCGGCGCATGCCGAGCGAGCGGCCGAGGCCGAGCTGCGCCTGCGCGCCGAGCCGCACGTCCTCGACGCCGCGAGGCGAGTCGAGGCCGCGCCGCTTGACCCACCAGATGTTGCGCTGGCCGAGGAGGATCAGCGCGTGGACGTCCTGGATCGGCGTGGCCGCGTTCCAGGCGGGGGCGGCGGCGGCGCTGTCGACCGGAGCCACGACGCCGTCCTCCCCCTCGTTCTCGATGCGCATGGCACCGAAACCGCCCGGGTAGCCGACGTCGAGAAACGAGAAGCCGGCGCCGATGAGGGTGAGGTTGCCGGGCGAGCCGATGCGGACCATGGCGGCGAGGTCGAAGCTCTCACGGCGGACCGGGAGGAGGACGTGGGAGTGGATGTCGCCGGCGCTCTCGCGGACGTAGTCGAAGTAGTCGTCGCGGCGCTCGAGGCGTTGCTCGCCGGACCAGCGGCCCACGTCGCCGACGAACGGGTAGACGAGGTCGGCGCGCAGGGCGCCGCCGGCGCGGGTGCGGCCGAGGCCGAGCGTGAGGTCCCAGCGGGTGCGGCCGAGCTGCGGCGTGAAGAACTCGGCGCCGTATTCGCGCGCGATGCGCCCTTCGGAGTAGTAGAGGCGGGCGGTCTGGCCCTGGCCGAACAGGTCGCTCTCACGGATGTCGGCGCCGCGCAGGTCGAAGCCGCTGGCGAAGGTCATCCGCGCGCCGACCTGGGTGCTCCACTCGTCCTGCGTGTCGACGACCACGTGGTAGCCGCCGTCCGGCTGCCGCAGGCCGTAGATGTCGACGCGGGAGAGGAAGGGCATGGCGCGCAGCAGGCGCTCCGATTCGTTGGCGAGGTCCGGATCGTAGCAGTCGCCGATGTCGAAGAGCAGTTCGCGCCGGACGACGCCCTCGTCGGTGCGGAAATGAAGCCGGTTCGCGAGGCGGTACGCCCACTGGAAGCGGGCGTCGAGATCCGGATCGCTCGTGTCGAAGATGGAGTGGTTGTCGACGAAGATGCTGGTGATGGGACCGGTGGGGCACTCCGCGTCGGCGGGGCGCCCGTAGCTGCGCTGCGCCTGTGCCGCGCGGGCCGTGACCAGGCAGCCGAGGAGCAGGGGAACGGACAGGATCAGGAGCCGCTTCACGTTGCGCTTTCCGGGACCGCGGCGCCGCCTTCCGCGCGCCGTCGTCCGCTTGACACGTTCTCCGGGCGGAGGATAACCTAGCCCCTTTCGCCACCGTAATGTAGCGCGCGCGAGAGGGTTGGCCGCATGACCAAGCGGCAGGAAGCACTCAACTACCATGCCGAGGGACGGCCGGGCAAGATCGCGGTGACGCCGACGAAGCCGGTCGGCACGCAGCGCGACCTGTCGCTCGCCTACACCCCGGGCGTCGCCGAGCCCTGCCGGGAGATCGCCGAGCGGCCGGAGGACGTCTTCCGCTACACCGCGCGCGGCAACCTGGTGGCGGTGGTCACGAACGGAACGGCGGTGCTGGGGCTCGGCAAGATCGGCCCGCTCGCGGCCAAGCCGGTGATGGAGGGGAAGGGCGTTCTCTTCAAGCGCTTCGCCGACATCGACGTGTTCGACATCGAGGTCGACTCGACGGATGCGGAGGAGATCATCCGCTTCTGCGAGATGCTCGAGCCGACGGTCGGCGGCATCAACCTCGAGGACATCGCGGCGCCCGCCTGCTTCCACATCGAGGAGCGGCTGCGCGAGAGCCTCGACGTCCCCGTCTTCCACGACGACCAGCACGGCACGGCGATCATCAGCGGCGCGGCGCTCGTCAACGCGCTCGAGATCGCCGGGAAGGAGGCGGCGGAGGTGCGCGTCGTGTTCGGCGGCGCGGGCGCGGCGGCGATCGCCACGGCGGAGCACTACGTCCGGCTCGGCGTGCGCCGCGAGAACATCCTCATGGTGGACAGCAAGGGACTGATCACGCGGGACCGCGCGGGTGGGATGGATCCGTACAAGGCGCGGTTCGCGCAGCCGGGCGCGGTGCGCTCGCTGGCGGACGCGATGACGGATGCCGACGTCTTCGTCGGCCTCTCCGTCGCCGGTACGGTGACCGGGGCGATGGTCGCCCGTATGGCGCCGCGTCCGATCGTCTTCGCGCTCGCCAATCCCGATCCGGAGATCCCGCCGGAGGAGATCCTGGCCGTGCGCGACGACGCGATCATCGCGACGGGCCGCACCGACTACCCGAACCAGGTCAACAACGTCCTTGGCTTCCCGTTCATCTTCCGCGGCGCGCTGGACGTGCGGGCGCGGGCGATCAACGAGGAGATGAAGATGGCGGCGACGCGGGCGCTGGCCGAGCTCGCGAAGCAGGACGTGCCGGACTCGGTGGCGGCGGCCTACGGCGAGGCGAGCTTCCAGTTCGGCCCGGAGTACCTGATCCCGAAGCCGTTCGACTCGCGCGTGCTGCTGTGGGTGGCGCCGGCCGTGGCGAAGGCGGCGATGGAGAGCGGCGTGGCGCGCGTGGAGATCGACCTGGACGAATACCGCAACCAGCTCGAGGCTCGGCTCGGCCGGCGCCGCGAGGTGATGCGCGACGTGGCGCTGAAGGCGATCCGCGATCCGCGCCGCATCGTCTACGCCGAGGGCGAGCACGAGCGCGTGATCCGCGCGGCGGCGCTGGTGGCGGAGGAGGGGATCGCGCAGCCGCTGCTGGTGGGACGTCCGGATCGGATCAAGGGGACCGCGTCGCGACTGGGAATCGACCTGGCGGGCGTGGCGTTGGTCGATCCCGCCGCGGACGAGCCGAGGCGCCAGCGCTACGCGCGCGAATACTTCCAGCGCCGCCAGCGCAAGGGCGTGACGCTGGCGGAGGCGATGGAGCGGCTGCGACAGCCGATCTACTATGCGTGCATGATGGTGATGGAGGGCGACGCGGAAGGGCTGATCGCCGGCGAGGACTCGCACTATCCGGAGGCGCTGCGGCCGGCGCTCGAGGTGATCGGGACGGAGCCCGGGACGCGGCACGTCGCCGGCCTCTACATGATGATCCTCGCCCACGACCTCATGTTCTTCGCCGACACCACGGTCAACATCGATCCGGACGACGAGGTGCTCGCCGAGATCGCGCTCCTCTCGGCGAACTTCGTCCAGGGCCTGGGGCTCGATCCCCGCCTCGCGCTCCTCTCCTTCTCGAACTTCGGCTCCGCGCGCGAGCCGCAGGCGGAGCGCGTGAGACTCGCGGTCGAGCGCGTGAAGCGGCTCGCGCCGGACCTCGTCGTGGACGGCGAGATGCAGGCGGACACGGCGGTCGTCCCCTCGATCCTGCACGACCGCTATCCGTTCAGCGGGCTGCAGGACGCGGCCAACGTGTTGATCTTCCCGAACCTGGACGCGGCCAACGCCGCCTACAAGCTGATGGCGCGACTGGGCGGCGCGGAGGCGGTCGGCCCGATCCTGCTGGGGATGGCGCGGCCCGTGCACGTGCTGCAGCGCGGCGGTGAGACGGCCGACATCGTCAACCTCACGGCGATCGCCGTGGTGGACGCCCAGCGGCGGACGCCGCGAACCGTATCCCCGACCTGAAGGTCCATGGCAACGCAAGCGACCGTCGACCTGTCGACATCCGGGCTGCAAGCGACCGGCCCGACCCACTGGAACCTCACGCCGGCGGAGCTGGTCGAGCACGCGATCCGCCGCGGCGAGGGGCGGCTGTCGGCCGATGGTGCCTTCGCGGCGATCACCACGCCGCACACCGGCCGCTCGCCCGGCGACAAGTTCACGGTGCGCGAGCCGTCGTGCGAGGACGAAATCTGGTGGGGCACGGTCAACCAGCCGCTGGAGCCGGAGCAGTTCGACCGGCTTCACGCGGACGTGCTCAATCACCTGGGTGGCGAGGAGTTGTTCGTCCGCGACGTGTGGGCGGGCGCCGACGCGGCCTACCGCCTGCCGGTGCGCGTCATCAGCGCCGGGGCGTGGTACTCGCTCTTCGTCCACAACATGTTCCGCGAGCCGACGCCCGAGGAGCGGGCCGCGTTCGAGCCGGGCTTCACGGTGCTGCACGCGCCGGCGATGCAGGCCGATCCGGAGCGGCACGGCACGAAGTCCGGCGCCTTCGTCGTGCTCAACTTCGCGGAGCGCGTCGTCCTGATCGGCGGCACGCTCTACGCCGGCGAGATCAAGAAGTCGGTCTTCTCGGTGCTGAACTACCTGCTGCCGCACAGCGGCGTGCTGCCGATGCACTGCTCGG
Organism: uncultured Gemmatimonadales bacterium; assembly: GCA_963816355.1. Taxonomy (GTDB): domain Bacteria; phylum Gemmatimonadota; class Gemmatimonadetes; order Longimicrobiales; family RSA9; genus CAWFKH01. Next base: position 549,586 of record CAWFKH010000001.1, read on the forward strand.
CGAACAGCGGCGCCGCGGGCGATGTCGCTCTCTTCTTCGGCCTGTCGGGAACCGGAAAGACGACGCTCTCGACGGACCCGGAGCGGTGCCTCATCGGCGACGACGAGCACGGTTGGTCGGAGCGCGGCATCTTCAACTTCGAGGGCGGCAACTACGCCAAGGTGATCCGCCTCTCGCCGGAGGGTGAGCCGCTGATCTACGCGGCGAGCCGCCGCTTCGGCGCCATCCTCGAGAACGTCGTGCTGGAGGAGGCGACGCGCGACGTGGCGTGGGACGACGAGTCGATCACCGAGAACACGCGCTCCTCCTACCCGCTCGCCTTCATCGACGGCGCCGTGCGAATGGGGACGGGCGGCCATCCGCGTCACGTCGTCTTCCTGACGGCGGACGCGAGCGGTGTGCTGCCGCCGATCTCGCGACTGACGCGCGAGCAGGCGATGTACCAGTTCCTCTCCGGCTACACCGCCAAGGTCGCCGGCACCGAGCGCGGCGTGACGGAGCCGCGCGCGACCTTCAGCGCGTGCTTCGGCGCGCCTTTCCTGCCGCTGCCGCCGTCGGTCTACGCGAAGCTGCTGGGCGAGAAGATCGAGCGCCACGACGCGCGAACCTGGCTGATCAACACCGGCTGGACCGGAGGGCCGTACGGCGTCGGCCACCGCATGAAGCTGCGCCACACGCGCGCGATGGTGACGGCGATCCTCGAGGACCGTCTGAACGACGTCGCCACGCAGCCCGATCCGATCTTCGGCCTGCACATCCCCGTCCGCGTGCCGAACGTGCCGGACGAGGTCCTGAACCCGCGCTCGACGTGGGCCGACGCGAACGCGTACGACGAGCAGGCGCGCCGGCTCGCGTCCATGTTCCGCGACAACTTCGAGAAGTACGCGGGCGACGTCTCCGCGGCCGTGCGGGACGCCGGCCCCGCGGTGTGAGCGCGCGCGGGCCCGCCCGCGCCCGGGGACGGTTGCGAGCGGCGACGGCGCGAGAGGAAGGAGGCCCGTGGTGTCGCGGCACGCGGTGATCCGGGATCCGATCTACGGTCCCATCCCCCTCGATCCGCTGGCTCGCGAGCTGATCGACACCCCCGCCTTCCAGCGGCTCCGGCGCGTGCAGCAGCTCAGCCTGGCGTCGCTCGTCTATCCCTCCGCGATGCACACGCGTTTCGAGCACTCGGTCGGCGTGTACCACCTCGTGCGGCGGATCGTCGAGAACCTCGACCGGAAGGGGGACCTCGCCGCGGTCCCCGACGACGACGTGCGCGTCGTCCCCTACGCCGCCCTGCTCCACGACCTCTCCCAGCACCTCGCCGCCCACCTGCTCGACGAATTCGGCATCGAGGGGGTCGAGCACGAGGAGGTCGGCGCCCGCGCGCTCGCGGAGGGCGAGATCGGATCGATCCTGCGGGGAACCGCTCGACCCGGAGCGGCGATTCACATCGGTGAAATCATCAACCAGCGCAGCGCGAATCCGCTGGCAGGGCTCGTCGCCGGAAACTGCGACGCCGACAAGATGGATTACATCGCGCGTGACGCGTACCACTGCGGGCTGCCGGTCGGATTCGACCAGCAGCACCTGCGAGACGCGATCACGCTCGTCGCGGATCCCGCGAGCGGGCGCGTGCAGGTCGGCCTCGAGAGCGCCGGCCTCACCAGCTTCGAGCAGATGCTGTATTCGAAGTCCGCGTTGTTCCGGAACGTGTACTTCCATCGCACGGTCCGCTCCGCGATGGGGATCCTGCGGACCCTCGTGCTGCTGGCGCTCGAGCGCGACCTGATCGACCTGGAGGAACTGCACCTTTGGTCCGACAGCGAGCTGTTCACGGTGCTCCGACTGAGGATCGACGCGGCGACCGGCATGCGCTCCGCCGACCGCTCGCGGCTGACCGAGCTGCTGCGCCGCCTGCTCGAGCGGCGTCTCTACCCCGTCGCGTGCCTGCTTCCACTGTCGGCGAGCGACAAGCCCGGCGCGCGCACGATCCTCGCGGTCGAGCGCGCCCTCGCCGCCGACCTGGGGCTGCGGCCGGGCGAGGTGGTGCTCGACTTCCCCGCCAAGCCGACGATGCTCGCCACCGACATCCTGGTGCGGGACGAAAGCGGCCGCGTCCGCAACGCGAAGGATCTCGGACCCGAAGACGGCTTCGCGCTCAACGCCGCACAGCACGCGCTCTACATCGCGTCCGGCAGCGTCTGCCTCTTCACGGCGGAGCCGCGCGACGTCCCGCCCGACCTCGTGCTGCGCAGGCTCGACGAGATGGAGACGCCCCACTCCGCCTGATCCGCGCCGGCCGGTCGCGATGAGACCGACCGTGGCGGTCCTCGCGCTCTCGGAGGCGTTCGAACGGGTGTGGCCCGAGCTGGCGGAGTCCGTCGGCGCGGGGGTCCGCACCGTCGCCAGCGTCGAGGAGCTCGGGCCGCCCGCGGATGCGTGCGGCGTGATCGTCGCCGCAGGCGGCGTCGAGGCGGCGGCGGAGGAGGCGGTGCGGGAGGCGCACGGAGCCGGCGTGCAGCACGTCGCCGTGGTCGGAGCCGGCGTGGACCACCGCCTCGCGATGCGGCTGGCGCAGGCCGGCGCGGCCGACTGCTTCAACCTGCCCGCGGAGATGGAGCTGCTGCGCTCGTGGGTCGCGGAGCGCGTGGACCGATCGGTCGCGGGAGAGCACGCAGCCGCGCTGACGGACCTGGAGCGCCGGCAGCACGACTTCTCCGCTCTCATCGGCGAGAGCGAGCCGCTGCGCGCGGCGCTCTGCATCGCATCGAAGGTGATCGGCCGCTCCACCGCGACCGTCCTGATCACGGGCGAGACCGGCACTGGCAAGGAGCTGCTGGCTCAGGCGATCCACTACAACGGCCCACGCGCCTCGCAGCCGTTCGTCGAGATCAACTGCACGGCGCTGCCCACCACCCTGCTCGAGGCCGAGCTCTTCGGCTACGAGAAAGGCGCCTTCACCGACGCCCGGGCCGCCAAACCCGGCCTCTTCGAAGCGGCCCACCGCGGCACCGTCTTCCTCGACGAGATCGGCGACCTGTCGCCGGAGCTGCAGGCGAAGCTGTTGAAGGTCCTCGAGGACCACCAGGTGCGGCGCCTCGGCAGCGTCCGCTCCTTTCAGGTCGACGTCCGCATCATCACCGCGACGCACCAGGACCTCTCCCTCGCCGTCGCAGAGGGCCGCTTCCGCCGCGACCTCTTCTATCGCCTGAACGTCGTGCCGATCCGCCTGCCCGCGCTGCGCGACCGCGGCGACGACATCCTCCGCCTCGCCGACCACTTCCTCGACCGCTTCAGCGAGGAGTACGACCTCGCCCGGCCCGCGATCAACGCCGCCTGCCGCCACGCGCTTCGCGCGCATAGCTGGCCCGGCAACGTGCGCGAGCTCCGCAACGCCATCGAACGCGCCGTGCTGCTGGGCGACGGCGCGCTGCGCGCCGAGGACCTCTTCCTGGACGCCGGGCCGCCTCGCCCCGACGACGACGCTGCCGGACCGATTCCCTTCCCTGCGACTCTCGAGCAGATCGAGCACGCCGTCGCGCGCGCGATGCTCGAGCGCGCCGAGGGGAACAAGAGCGCCGCGGCGGTGGCGCTCGGCATCAGCCGGGCGCGGCTGTACCGGCTGCTGGAGCCGCCGGCGCCGGTGTAGCGAAACGATGCAGTTGTTCGATCCCGATACAATCCGTGTGCTGACAAGCCGTTGTGGTTGAACAGCTTACGCGAGGCATGGGGGATGCGCCCCGGATGCGCTGTCCGCAATGGCGGCTCCCGACCCAGAGAACCCCCGAGTCCCGGAGAAGGCTCAAATGACACACAACGGCCGACGATCGATGCTGTTTCTGGCGATCCTGGCGGCGGCGTGCGCGGAAGCGCCGACGTCGCCGGACGCGTCGCAGGGCGAGCGGGCGTCCGGCGTGCCGCCGGACGAGCTGGCGTTCGTGCGCTTCGCCCCCGACGTGAAGGTTCCGACGGAGGGGAGCTTCTGGGCGGTTCGAGGACAGGACCGCAGGCTGACGCTGGATTTCGTCGGTTCGGACGAGGCGTTCCTGCGCTTCCGGGTGGACAAGGAGACGCTGCTGTCGAGGCCGGACGGGACGCCGTTCGCGGATGGCGACTCGGTGCTGATCACGGTGCACGTGGATCCGGCGCGGTTCGTCTTCGACTTCCAGCCGTCGGGTCTGGTGTTCGATCGCAAGAGGCCGGCGGAGCTGAGGGTGTTTTTCGCGCACGCGGATCCGGACTACAACGACGACGGCGTGAGGGATGACGACGACGTGGCGCTGGAGAGCCACTTGCGCCTGTGGAAGCGCGAGCGACCGGACGACGGCTGGCTGCCGCTCCACACCGATCTCTCGGTCGAGATCAACGAAGTGAAGGCGGACGTCACCGGCTTCACCGGTTTTGCGCTCGCGGGCAACTGACGCAGGCCGACATTGAGCGGATCGGGCGCAGCGCTCGAACGCGGTCGCGCGCTCTACGCGCGGCGGGATTATCCCGGCCTCGCGGAGCTGGCCGCGGGGGAGCCCGGGATCGCGCTGGAAGCCGAGCCGGAGCTCGGCTTCATGGTGGCGGACGCATGGCGGCGGCTCGGCCGTGCGGACGAGGCGCTCGCGCTCGTGCGGCGTCTGGCGCCCCTCTGCGCGGCGCGCGGGAACGACCGGCTGTTCCGCGACCGGCTCAACGTCGAAGGGATCCTGCTGTTCGGGCGCGGCGACGTCGCGGCGGCGGAATCGGTGTGGCGGGATCTGCTCGAGGCGGCCAGCCGGGGCGACGACGAGGAGTTCGTCGCGCGTGCGAACAACAATCTGGGCGTGATCTGCACGCTTCGCGGCAGGCGGGAGGAGGCGCTGGCCAGCTACGAACGGGCGATCGCGGCCTATCATCGTCGCGGATACCTGCGTGGGCTCGCCCAGGCGCACCAGAACCTGGCCATCACCTACCGGGACATGGGCTTCGGCGACGAGGCCGACACGCACTTCCGCCGCACGATCGCTTACGCGCGTGCCGACGGCAGCGAGGACGAGATCGCCCGCGCGGAGCAGGAGCGGGCGCTGCTGATCTACTCGTTCCGCCGCGACGGCCGACTCGCGGAGGCGACGGCGAAGCAGGCGCTGCGCCGCTTCAGGCGGCTGCGCGACGTGGCCGGGATCGCCGATGCGACGCGGGTGCTGGCGATCATCCACATGGGAGAGCGCCGCAATCTGGAGGCGGGGAAGGAGCTCGACGAAGCGATCCGCCTCGCCCGTTCGGCGCGCGCGCCGCTCCTGATCGCCGAATCGCTCGAGGCGCAGGCCGCCCTCGCGCTGCTCGAGGGACGGGACGCGGAAGCCGCATCGCTGCAGGAGGAGGCGGCGCGCGGCTTCGGCGAGCTGGGCGCCGCGGCGTGGGGGGAGCGCACGCGCCGCCGACTTGCGGACCTGACGTGGCGCGCCGCCGCGGAGGAGGCGGGGGGCGCGAGCCAGGCGGGTTGAGCGTCAGTCGAGCGCGTCGATGACGACGACCGTGACGTTGTCGTAACCGCCGCGCTCGTTGGCAAGGTCGACGAGGCGGGCCGAGGCGGCGGCGGCGGAGTCCGCCGCGAGGGCGGCCCGGATGTCGTCGTCGTCGAGCATGGTGGTCAGGCCATCGGAGCAGAGCAGGACGCGGTCGCCGGCCTCGAGGGCCTGCGCTCCGCCGTCGATGCGGAGCGCCCCGCGCGTGCCGAGCGCCTGCGTGAGGACGTTGGCGAAGGGGTGTTGGCGGGCGACTTCGGGCGCGAGGGCGCCGGCGTCGATCTGCTCCTGCACCCAGCTGTGATCGCGCGTGAGGCGGCCGAGCGAGTCGCCGTGCAGCAGGTACGCCCGCGAGTCGCCCACGTGAGTGAAGACGGCGACGCCGCGCGCGGTGAGGGCGAGCGCGGTCAGCGTCGTGCCCATGCCGGCGCAGGCGCGGTCCCGCTCCGCGCGCGCGACGATCGCGGCGTTCGCCCGACGCACGCCTTCCTCGAGGACGGCGCGGAGTGCCGCATCGTCGGCGGCGTCGCGGACCGGTTCGGTGGCGATGCGCGCGAGGGTCTCGATCGCCAGCCCGCTGGCGACCTCGCCGGCGGCGTGGCCGCCCATGCCGTCCGCGATCGCGAAGAGGCCGACCTCGTCGCGTACCAGAAAAGCGTCCTCGTTGCCGCTGCGGACGCGTCCGGTGTCGGTACGTGCGGCAGACTCCCATTTCATGGGCTGGAAGGCTAGGTTGCCTTGCCGGCGGGTGCAAGCGGGTGCGGGCGCGAGGTTTGCCGTTACGGAGCCGTGATGAAGGGATTCGAGATGGGCCGCCGCCGTGCTGCTCGGGGCGTGGCTGGGCGGATGTCGGGTGCGGCCGGAGGAGAGGGCGGGCGGAGTCGCTCCGCCGCCGGCCGCCGCCCTCGCCGCCGGCGCCGACACGATACCGATCAGAGCGCAGCTCGCCGAGCTCGACTCGGTGACCGTGCGGGCGCAGCGGAGCGGCGACGAAGCCGAGCGCGGCGACCTGATCCTGCGCGCGGAGGCGCTCACGGACCGGCTGCTGGAGTCGCAGCTTCCTTTCGCGTGGTCGGCGGGGAGCTACTCGATCGAGTCGCAGCTCCGGCAGCTCCAGGCGCTGGCCGACCGCATCGTCGCGGAGGTGCGGCGAGGCGAGCGCGGCGCCGCCGTGGACGCGGACCTGCGGCTGTTCCAGCAGCGGATCATGGCGCTGCAGGCGGACTTGCGGCGACCGGGCCGCGCGGCGCCGCCATCGGTCGATTCGCTTCTCGCGGCGTACGCCCACGGCGAGGTCGCGCGTGGCGCGCCGACGGGAGAGGCAGACGACGATGCCCGAGGCGGAGCGCGGGCCGGGGAGCCCCCAACGCCCGTCGGACACTGATCCGAAGGCGTGGGAACACCGGCGGACCGGCGGGGTTACACGCCTTGAACAGGAAGCGGATCGCCCGGCGATAGAGAGCGTCGTCGGGCCATTTTGTAGGCAGAGTCCTTGCAGCCCGAGGGGTGGTGCGTGTTGCCCGGGCTGCGAGTGAATCCCGATCGATCGAGCGACAACGGCGGTATGGCTACCACGGCTCAAAATACGCGCAAGCGGCGGCGACGGACGCAGGACCGCAAGGCGAACCTCTTCCGGGGTGCGGTCGAGGAGCGCACGGCGCTCGACCAGTACCTGCGGGATGTGAGCCGGCATGAGCTGCTCACGCCCGAACAGGAGGTCGAGCTCGGTCGTCGTGCGCAGCGAGGCGACGAGGACGCCGTGCAGGCGCTCGTGCGCGCCAACCTGCGCTTCGTCATCAGCATCGCGAAGAAGTACCAGAACCGCGGCGTCTCCCTGATCGACCTGATCCAGGAGGGCAACGTGGGCCTGGTCACCGCCGCGCGGAAGTTCGATCCCGAGCAGGGCGTGAAGTTCATCTCGTACGCCGTGTGGTGGATCCGGCAGGCGATCCTCTCCGCGCTCGCCAACCAGGGCCGCGCGGTGCGCGTGCCGCTCAACCGGGCCAGCGACCTCGCCCGCATCTTCCGGGAGCGCGAGCGGCTCAAGCAGGAGCTGCGCAGGGACCCGTCGACCGAGGAGATCGCGGTGGCGGCGAAACTGACGCCGGAGGTGGTCGAGCAGCTCCAGACGCTCAACGCGTCGGAGATCCGGCTCGACGCGCCGATCGGGGACTCGGACGACAGCCAGCTCGTCGAGCGTTTCATCACCGAAGAGGCGTCGGAGCCGGAGGAAGCGGTCGAGGAGCGGCTCCTCTCGGAGCAGATCGACCGCGCGCTGGCGACGCTGTCGCCGCGCGATGCACAGGTGCTGCGCCTCTATTTCGGGCTCGACAACGGCCGCGAGCACACGCTCGAGGAGATCGGGAACATGCTGGGCGTCACCCGCGAGCGGATCCGGCAGCTCCGCGACCGCGCGCTGAAGCGGCTGCGCGAGGGCGATCTCGGACCCGCGCTGGAAAGCTTTGCCGCCTGAGCCATCCCGGCTGAGCGGAGTGGTGCGCGCCGTCGTGGGCGGCGCCTACGAGGTCGAGACCGACGACGGCCGCGTGGTGGAGGCGACACTGCGCGGCCGTCTCAAGCAGGACCGCCGCTCGTCGGACCGGGTCGTCGCGGGTGACCGGATCGACCTCGCGCTCGACGGGAGCGGGGGAGCTACGGTCGAGCGGGTGCACGAGCGCGCCTCGGTCCTCGTCCGGCGCGCGCCCGGCGGCCGTCACGGTGCCAAGCCGATCGCCGCGAACGTGGACCAGGTCGCGGTCGTTCTCGCGGCCACCCACCCCGAGCCGAACCTCCGCATGCTGGACCGCTTCCTCGTCATCGCAGAGGCGAGCGGACTTCCCTCGATCATCGTCGTGAACAAGCTCGACCTCGTCGCGGAGGCCGACGTGCGGTCGCGGTTCGCGGCGTACACGGCCGCCGGCTATCCCCTGCTGCTCACCACCGCGAAGCATGCCGCCGGCGTCGACGCGCTGCGGGAGCGCCTGCGCGACCGGACCTCGGTGCTGACCGGCCCGTCCGGCGTGGGCAAGTCGAGCCTGCTCAACGCGCTCGAGCCCGGTCTCGGGCTGCGCGTCGGCGAGGTGAGCCGGGCCGTGCACAAGGGGCGGCACACCACCGTCTCCGCGCGGCTCGTTCCGCTCGCGTGCGGGGGGTGGGTGGTCGACACGCCCGGACTGCGCGAGGTGGGCGTATGGGACGTGCCCGCCGAGTCGCTCGACGAGCTCTTCCCCGAGCTGCGGCCCTACCTCGGTCAATGCCGCTTCGGCTCGGACTGCAGCCACGTCCACGAGCCGGGCTGCGCCATACGCGCCGCCGTGGAACGGGGCGACGTCGACGGCGACCGCTACGCGAGTTACGTCAAACTGCTCGACGACGACGCGGCGCGGCGCTGAGGCGCCGGGCCACTTCGCGGCGCTTTGCGCCCTCGAGTATGGCGGCGTCGGAGGGGGGCCGATGTGACGCGGCACGGGTCTCGCTCGTCTAGCGGGAGTGGACGAATCGACTCGCCGGCCGCGGAGCCCACCGCGGGGCGGGCGCAACGGATGGAGGACACATGCAGAACCGACTCAAGACGATGGGAACCTTCGCGCTGCTGCTCGGGCTACCGCTCGCCGCCTGTGATTCGAGCACGGCGCCGAACCAGGGGCGCGCGAACATATTCATGCAGCAGAGTGGGACGGTGCTCGCGGCGAATCGTGTGATGAGCGCGTCCGGCCTGGCGCAGGTCGACCTCGGCGCCGTCGAGTCGCTCTCCGTGGACGTCACGGGCGTGCAGCTGCTTCCGGCGGGGATGGAGGGCGATCAGGACGGACAGTGGGTGACGGTTTCGCTCACGGGCGACGAGTCCGGTGTCGCGACGGTGAACCTGCTCGGACTCCCCGAGGATCTGACGGATCAGGGGCTGCTGCTCGCGAGCGGCGATGTCGCCGCCGGCGACTACAGCGCGGTGCGCCTGCTGGTGAGCGGCGGCACGATCGTGTTCAGCCAGCCGGTCAGCGTGGGCAACGCCAACTTCGACGCGGGCACGGAGTACAGCGTCGACATTCCGAGCGGCGCGCAGAGCGGCCTGAAGGTGCAGGGCCTGACGCTCACGATCGACGAGGGTGCGACGGAGGACGCGACGCTGGTCTTCGACCCGACGGAGTCCGTTGCGCACATCGTGGCAACTGGCAACGGCACCGTGAAGCTGACGCCGGTCCTGCACGCCAAGGCTTCGGGCGCGGCGGTCGTGGGCAGCTGACGCGACGCGCGCGGCGGGCAGGGTGGCGGAGGCCTCCGGCTGTGCCGGGGGCCTTCGTCGTTTACGGGCGCCAGTGGAGCGACGCACCCGCGAGCACCGTGCGGCCCGGTGTGGGGAAGCCGACGACCTCGACGATGCGGCGGTCGAGGAGGTTCTCGCCGCGCAGCGTGAGGGCGATGCTCGTGCCGTTCGCGAGTCGCACGGGCAGCGCGAGGCTGGCGTCGACGCGCGTGTATGGCGCCAGGCGCACGCGGCGGCCGGGGAAGGCGCTGAAATCGATGTCGTCGCGTGCTCCGACCCGGCGGACGCCGAGGCGGCCACGGGCGCCGCCGAGGTGCGCTTCGAGCGACGCGTCGGCGATCGTGCCGGGGCGGCGCAGCAGCGGGGCGCCGAGCGCGAAGGCGGCGTCCGGGCCCGGCGTGAAGGCGGAGTCGGTGACCTGCGTCTCCAGGCGCGTCCAGCCGACATCGAGCGCGACGGCGCGGGAGAGCGCGACGCGCGCGCCCGTCTCGAGACCGCGCGTCAGCGCGCCGGCCACGTTGAAATAGTTCGGGTCCTCCGGCGCAGGCGGCGCGGCGGTGTAATCGATCAGGTCGCGGAAGCGCTGATCGAACCAGGTGGCGAAGAGGTGGACGCGGCCGCCCGCGAGCGTTTGCTCGAGACCCGCTTCCCAGCTCGCCGCACGCTCCGGGCGCAGGGACGGGTTCCCTTTCACGAAGCCGACGCCGTAGTTCTCCAGCATCGTCGGCTCCTTGAACGCGGTGCCGACGCTGGCCCGCACGCGGCCATCGCGCCAGGTGCCCGCGGAGACTCCGAGCCGGTACGTCGTGAAGGTGCCGAAGGCGTCGCTGTCGTCGACGCGGAGGCCACTGGTGAAGGTGAGCCGGTCGGCGGGACGGGCGACGGCCTGCGCGTAGTAGGCATGCTCGCGGCGCGTGGCGCGGAAGTCGTCCGGAAAGGCGCCGAACTCGCTGAGCGAGAGGTCGCGCGCGCTCTGCCGCTCGGCGTCGTAGCCGGTGCCGACGCTCAGGGTCGCGCGGCCGAGGTCGACGTCGGCGCGCAGGTCGGCGCTGCGGCGCGCGATGCGGGTCGAGTCGACGAAGCCGAAGAAGCCGGTCGTGTCGGCGGGGCCGTCGGCGCGGTCGTCGATGCCGCGTCGCGCCTCGTGCGCGCCCAGCAGCAGCCGCAGCGTGAGGGCCCGGCCGACGCGGCGCTCCGCCTCGAAGCTGGCGGTCAGCCGTGCGCCTCGCTGGTACTGGTTGAGGTCGACCGCGTGCCCCGCGTCGTCCGTCGGGTAGTGGTAGACGCTGCCGGACCAGCGCAGCGAGAGACGGGCATCGGTGCGCGCGTCCGACCGCGCGGAAAGGCTCGCGGCGGCGACGTCGTTGCGGAAGCCGTTGTTGAAGGCGTAGACGCCGTCGCTCGAAAAACGCGAGGCGGCGAGCGAGTAGGCGAGGCGGTCGGTGCCGCCGGAGAGGGTGGCGCCGCCCTCGTGCGTGCCGAAGGTGCCGGCCCGCAGGCGCGCCTCCAGCGAGGCGGCGCCCGCGCCACGGCGGGTGAAGATCTGGACGACGCCACTCATCGCGTCCGAGCCGTAGAGCACGCTCGCCGGGCCACGCACGACCTCGATGCGGTCGACGTCGTCGGTCGTCAGCGTGGAGAGGTCGACGGCGCCTCCGGGGTCGTTGATCGGCACGCCGTCCACCAGCACGCGCACGTAGTCGCTTTCGCCCCCGCGCAGGAAGAGCGAGCTGGCGCCGCCGAAGGAGCCGGTCTGGACGACGGCCGCGCCCGGAACCTCGCGCAGCGCCTCCGCCACCGCGTGGATCCCCCGCTCGCGCAACGCCTCGCCGTCCAGCACCGTCACCGACGCCGGCACTGCGGAGATCGGCAGCGCCGTGCGCGTCGCCGTCACCACGAGTCCCCGGATGCGGAAGGTGTCGCGGCCCGCGGCCTCGCGGCCGGCGGTGTCGGCCTGGGGGCGGGCGGGTGCGGCGTGGGCTGGAGCGGTCGGCGATTGCGCGCTCGCCGGGCGGGAGGCGACGGCGATCGCCGCCAGGAGGACGGCCGTCGTCGCGGCGGCGTGGGCGAGGCGGGGTGTGAGGGGGCGGCGGGCACGGGTCTTCACGGCGTCTCCTTCGGCGGTTCGGGGTCGTGGGCGAGCGGCACGATCTGCGGCGCTCCGGCGTCCGGGCCGGGGCCTGGATGCGCGGTGAGGGTGACGGGCCAGCGGTAGACACGGCCGATCGTCTCCGGGCGCAGCACCGTCGCGGGCGCTCCCTCGGCGACCGTCCTTCCGCCGTCCAACAGGAGGAGGCGGTCGGCGTAGCGGGCGGCGAGGTTGAGATTGTGCGTGACCAGGAGGACGGCGGCGCCGTCGCGGCGGGCGAGCGTGTGGAGCAGCTCGAAGATCGCCATCTCGTGGCGGATGTCGAGGGAAGCCGAGGGCTCGTCGAGGACGAGCGTCCGCGGCTCCTGCGCGAGCGCCCGCGCCACGCGCGCGCGCTGCCGCTCGCCGCCGGAAAGCGTCGCGAGCGGTCGCGTCGCGAATTCGGCGATGTCGCAGCGCTCGAGGGCGCGCCGCACCGCGCGCCGGTCGACCTCGCGCTCGCGCCGCCACGGCCCGACGTGGGGATAGCGGCCCATGGCGACGAGCTCGAGGACGGTGAGCGGGAAGACGATCTCCTCCGACTGCGGCACGACGGCCACGCGGCGCGCGAGCGCGGCCCGATCCCAGCTCTCGAGCGGCGCGCCCTCGTGGAGCACGGCGCCGCGGCCCGGCCGGAGCGAGCCGAGCAGCAGCCGGAGCAGCGTCGACTTGCCGGAGCCGTTCGGGCCGATCACCGCGTGGAACGCGCCGGCGTCGAGGCGGAGCGCGACGTCGTCCACCGCCGGCCGCGCGGCGCCGGGATAGGCGTAGGCGAGGCCGCGCGCCTCGAGACGCGGCGCGGCGTTCACGATGTCCTCCGCAGCAGCACGACGAAGACCGGCACGCCGACCAGCGCGGTGACGACGCCCACCGGCAGCTCGACCGGTGCGACCGCCGTGCGGGCGACGGCATCGGCGGCTACCAGGAAGGTGGCGCCCGCCAGGACGGACGCGGGCAGAAGCAGGCGGTGGTCGCTCCCCCAGAGCAGCCGCAGCGCGTGCGGCACGACGAGCCCGATGAAGCCGATGACGCCGGCGATCGAGACGCTCGCCGCGACGAGCAGCGACGTGACCAGGTACGCGGCCACCTTCACGCGCGCCACGCGCACGCCCAGGTAAAACGCGGATTCCTCGCCCACCGCCACCAGATTGAGCGGCCGCGCGAGGCCGAGCAGGAGCGCAGCCGCCGGGGCGCCGTACGCCGCGAGCAGCGCGACGCCCCCCCACGTCGCGCCGGAGAGGCTGCCCAGCATCCAGAAGATCGCGGAGCGGAACGTCTCGATGCGCGCGAAGCTCAGCACGAGCAGGATCAACGCGTTGAAGAAGGCGCCGACCACGACGCCCGCGAGGAGGAGGACACGGGCGTCGAGTGCGCGGCCGACCGAGAACGCGATGCGGAACACCACGACGACCGCGACGAGAGCCCCCGCGAGCGCCGCGAGCGGCTGCGCCCACGGGGCGCGTGCGCTCAGGCCGAGCGCGATCGCGCCGACGGCGCCCACCGCGGCCCCGCCGGACACGCCGAGGATGTACGGCTCGGCGAGCGGGTTGCGCAGGAGCGCCTGGAAGACCGCGCCGCTCAGCGCCAGCCCCCCGCCGACGAGCGCCGCGAGGACGGTGCGTGGCAGCCGGAGGTCGACGACGATCGTGCGCGCCGCGGCGTCGCCACCCCCCGCGAGCGCCGCGGCGACGCGCCGCAGCGGCAGACCGGCCGCGCCGACCGCCACGCTCGCGAGCATCGCCGCCGCGAGCAAGGCGGCGAGGAGCAGCAGCCGAGCGAGGCGCGCGCTCATCGGTGCAGCAGATGGCCGAGGCGGGCCGCCAGCGCGCCCACGCCGAGGCCCGGCCGGCTGAAGCGGTCCTCATCGACGACGTACACCCGGCCCGATCGCACCGCGGGCAGGTCGCGCCAGCCCGGCGAGGAGCGCAGCCACGCCGTGTCCGGGCGCGTCGTGTCGGCGACCGGGACGATCGCCACCTCCGGCGCCCGCGCGACGACCTCCTCCAGGGACACGCGCGGCCACGGCGCCGACGCGTCACCGAAAACGTTGTCGCCGCCGGCGACCGCGATCAGCTCGTCGAGATACGTGCCGGCGCCGACGACCAGCGGCGGATCGTGCGATTCGATGTAGACGACGCGCGGCCGCCGACCGCCCGCCGTCGACGTGCGCACCGAATCCAGCTGCGCATCCAGCGCCGTGAGGAGGGAGTCCGCGCGGGCGCGCAGACCGAGCAGCGTTCCCAGGTCCTGGAGCGTGCCGCGGATGTCCGCGAGCGTCTCCATGCGGGCCGCGTAAACCGCGATCCCGGATGCCGCCAGCCGCGCCACCACTTCCCGCGACCGGTTGTCCGGCCACGCCACCACCAGCTCCGGCCGCCGCGCCACCAGCCACTCCAGACTCGGCGTCAGACCCCCCCCGACCGACGGCAGCCCCGCGAGCTCCGGCTCGTCGTCGTAGTCCGTGCGCGCGACGATGCGGTCCGCGGCGCCCAGCCGCACCACCATCTCCGTCGCCGCTGGGATCAGCGCCACCACACGCCGGGCCGGCGAGTCCACCACGACCCTGCGCCCCGCCGCGTCCCGCACCGCGATCGGCGCCCCCGCATCCTCGTGTGCGCCTCCGCCGCAAGCCGCCACCCCCGCCACGGCGAGCGCCAGGCCGAGCGCACGACCCACGGACCCGCAGGCGGACGCACGGCCGGCAACGCGCGGGCGCGCCGCGCCCGCGCCGCCACCGCGGCGTGGCGCCGCCCCGTAAAGTGGGACCTCGTTCGGAGAGCGCAAAAAACCCGTCCTTTCGCCGGGGCGGAAAGGACGGGCGGGAGGAGCATGCATCAGGTGCAACGCTCCGTTCCTCTCCCGGACCCTTCCCGCGAAGGGCGCTCCTAGGACACGAACGGAGCCGGTCTCCTGGCTCGAGGCCGGTTCGTCCCGCCTTCCCGGAGCTTCGCTCCAGTGACGATTCCTCGGACGAACCGTTCCGGGCTCGCGCCCGGACCTCTCACAGTGGCGGGGCCGCGCCGGCTTTAAACCGGTCTTCCGTATGGCCCCGTTCGTGGTCTCAGACCCCGATAGTACCGCGCGAAGGTCCGGTCCGGCAAGGCGCCCGGCGCGCGATCCCCGGCGTGCGCAGCATCGCGCGGGCGGTGTCGTTCAGTGTTGACAGAACGATCCGAACGTTCCAGGTTGGGGCGCCCGGCGAGGGGACGTCTCGCGGAAGGAGTGGACGTGGACGACGCGAGTCAGCGGTTCATCGAGAAGATGGGGTTGTTGTACGAAGCGGACGGGATGCCGCGGATCGCGGGACGGATCCTGGGGCTCCTGCTGTTGCGGGACGAGGTACTTTCGCTGGACGATCTGGCGGAGGAGCTGCGGATCAGCAAGGCGAGCGCGAGCGTGAACGCCCGGCAACTGGAGCGGGTGGGGGCGCTGGAGCGGGTGGCGAAGCCGGGGGATCGGCGGGATTATTACGGGGTGGCGGAGGGGATGGCGGAGCGGATGCTGGAGATCCGGCTGGACCGGGTTTCGCGGTTGCGCAGCCTCCTGGAGGAGGGGCTGGCGACGGTCGAGGTGGGGTCGTCGGAAGTGCGCGAGCGGCTGGAGGAGGTGGTGGCGTTTCACTGTCACATTCTGGCGGATCTACGGCGGTCGCTGAGCGGTTGGCAGGGGTGCGAGCGAGGGCAGGGTGAGCGGCGGGAGGGTGAGCGGCGGGAGGGTGAGCGAGGGACGCCGCGGGCGGGGGTGGTGGCGCGGTAGGGACTGCATCGCCGGCTCGAGCCGGGGTGATCGCGGGAGAACGGAGCGGCGAGTGTCGGAGAACGGAGCTGGAGTGGACGAAGCGGCGGAAGCCGGAGATGCCGGGGCGACGCGCGGGGGCGGGGGCGTCGTGGCGGCGGGCGTCCGCGCGGGGCGGATCCAGCGGAGCCTTGCGGGGGTGGGCCGGAGCGTGGAGTCGATCGCGCGGCAGGCGGGTCAGATGGCGATTCTGGCATGGCGCGTTCTGGGGTATCTGGTGCGGGGCAAGATCCGGTTCCGGTCGGTGGTGCAGCAGATCTACGTGATGGGGGTGCAGAGTCTGCCGCTGGTGCTGGTGACGTCGGTGCTTTCGGGGATCGTGACGTCGCAGCAGGGCGGCTATCAGTTCACGGGGTCGGTGCCGCTGTACGTGCTGGGGAGCGTGGTGGCGGAGGCGGTGATCCTGGAGCTGGGTCCGGTGATGACGGCGATCGTGCTGATCGGCCGGGTGGGGGCGCGGATCACGGCGGAGTTCGGCACGATGGAGGTGTCGGAGCAGGTGGACGCGCTGTATTCGCTGGGTCGGGATCCGGTGCGGGAGCTTGCGGCGCCGCGGCTGGTGGCGGGTGTGATCGTGGTGCCGCTGCTGGTCGCGTTCGCGGACGCGGTGGGGCTGTTCGCGGGCATGGTGGCGGCGCGGCAGACGGTCGGACTGGGGCCGGAGTCGTTCCTGTTCGGCGCGCGGCTGTTCTTCCACACGTGGGATCTGTTCTATTCGCTGGCGAAGGCGGTGTCGTTCGGCTTCGTGATTCCGCTGATCGCGATCCACATGGGGTTCCAGACGCGAGGCGGCGCGGAGGGCGTGGGGAAGGCGACGACGACATCGGTGATGGCGATGACGCTGGCGGTGCTTCTGCTGGACGCGCTGTTCCCGCCGTTGCTGCTGAACTGAGGGGAAGGAATGGTCGAGTACCAGGATGTATGGAAGGCGTTCGACGCGCCGGTGCTGACGGGGGTGACGCTGACGGTCGGCGACGGCGAGACGATGTCGATCGTGGGGCGGTCGGGTCAGGGGAAGAGCGTGCTGCTGAAGACGACGATCGGTCTGATCGTGCCGGACCGGGGTGACGTCCGTGTCGGGGGCGAGTCGGTCTTTTTCGGCGGGCGGGGGGTGGTGGAGCGGGTGCGCTGCAAGGTGGGCTACGTCTTTCAGAACGCGGCGCTCTTCGATTCGATGACGGTGTTCGAGAACGTGTCGGAGGGGTTGACGGAGGGGGAGTTGCGGCGGCTTCCGCGCAGGGAGGTGGTGTCGCGTGTGGCGGATGCGCTGGAGCACGTGAACCTCGATCCGCGTCTGGTGCTGGCGAAGCTGCCATCGGAGCTGTCGGGGGGGATGCGGAAGCGGGTGGGCGTGGCGCGCGCGATCGTGGGGCGCCCGGAGATCCTGCTGTACGACGAGCCGGTGACGGGACTCGATCCGGTGAACGCGGCGGTGGTGCACCAGCTGATCGAGCGCCTGGCGGACGAGCTGGGCATCACGTCGATCATCGTGACGCACGATGTGGAGGGGGCGTTGGAGATCTCGGATCACGTGGCGATGCTGGAGGGCGGGCGCATCCTGTTCGTCGGCACGCCGTACGAATTCCGCAACAGCTCGGAGCCGATGGTCCGGGCGTTCCTCGAGCGTCAGGCGGTGGTCCCGCCGGCGCCCACCATGGAGATGGCGTGATGTCGACGACGGCTCCGAGCGAGACGGAACGCGGCGGCTCGGCGCGCGAGCGGCAGCTCGAAGCGGTGCTGCCGCGGCGCTCCTCGATGCGTGAGGTGTGGGTGGGGATCTTCGCGATCGTCGGCGTGCTGGGGCTGCTGGTGGCGCTGTTCACGCTGACGGACGCGTCGCTCTTCCGCGGCCGCAGCACGATCACGTCGGTCGTGCCGAACGCGGGCGGGCTGCGAAAAGGCGATCCGGTGCAGATGCGCGGCGTCAACATCGGCCGCGTGAGCGACTTCGACATCGGTGCGGCGGGGGTCGGGATCCAGCTCGAGATCGAAGGGGAGTACCACATCCCGGTGGATTCGCGCATGGTGCTTCAGTCCAGCGGTCTGCTGGGCGGAATGGTCGCCGACGTCATCCCGGGCTCCTCGCCGGAGGAAGTGAGCTCGGGCGACACCATACCGGGCGCGTCCGGCGCCTCCTTCGCCGAGTCGACGGAGACGTTGACGAGCGGCGCGGAGACGGCGCTGGAGCGGATCAACGGCCTGTTGTCGCAGCCGACCGTGGACGCGGTGGGGCAGAGCGCGGTCGCGCTGCACAACACGCTGAGCGGGCTGGCGGCGATGGTCGACGCGGAGCGGCGCGAGGTCGCGGCGCTGGTCGCGAATCTGCGGCAGACCTCGGCGGTGGTGCAGGATGCGGCGGCGCAAGGCCGGCTGGCGGAGACGATGACGCACCTGAACGGCATGTCGCAGCAGCTCGACTCGACGGCGGCGAGCCTGAACCGGGCGACCGCGTCGCTGGAGACGGTGCTGGGGCGGATCGAGCGAGGGGAGGGGACGCTCGGCCGGCTGTCGACGGACGACGCGCTCTACGCCAACCTCAATGCGGCGAGCGTGAGCCTGCGGCGGCTGCTGGACGACGTGCGCGAGAACCCGAAGCGCTATCTGAGCGTGCGCGTCTTCTGAGGGGCGGTGAGGGGCGCGCGGCGCGAACCGCTACCCGCCGCCCGGGCTCGCGGAGCCCTTGATCGTGTCGCCCGAGACGGGTGCCGGCCCGCGGACCAGGGCGGAGCCGGCGCCGCAGCGTCCGTCGTAGATCCTGCGCCAGCCTTCGGGCCTCCTGCCGATGGCGCTGAACCAGGCGCGATCGGCGCCGTAGTTCTCGAGGAGGAGCTCGACGGAGCCATCGCGGTTCCAGTCGAGGAAGTCGATGGCGCGGCTCGCGAGCTTGCCGCCTGCGGTGTAGTCGGCGTAGCGGGCGTAGACGGTGTCGTAGCCCGCCTGCGCGTTGGGCATGGCGAGGAAGAAGAGGGAGAAGCCGTTGTCGTCGGGGCCCACGCGCAGCTCGTCGCCGACGAGCAGGCTCGCGGCGAAGGCGGGGTCGGGCATGCCCTCGACGGGGAAGGGCAGGATCTGGCGCATGGCGGCTTGCCAGTTGCCCGGCAGTTGCGAATTGCGGGCGCGCAGGAGTCGTTCGGCGAGGATCGGCCCGATCACCTGCATGCGGCGGGTGGTGGCGACCTCGATGCGCATCGATTCCGGCGCGCTGCGCTTGGCCATGGCGATGAATTCCGAGATCGAGTCGGCGCCGTGGAGCGAGCTCGACGCCGCCGCGCACGACGGGCAGCGGCGGGCAGACGCCCTTGGGCGCGGGCGAGGCGGAGCCGACGACGAAGGTGCCGAGGCGGATGCCGTGATGGTAGAGCGCGAACTCGCTACCCTGGCGCAGCCGGTCGGCGATGAAGCGGTTGTCGAACTCGGCGGCGTCGGCGCCGGTGCGGATCGCGTGCAGCGAGTCGGGTCCGATCTCCGCGATCGGGATCATGACGGGTCCGTCGCCGCCGGTGCGGACGTAGTAGAGGATCGGCGCGGAGGGGAGCGGCGCGCCGGCCGGCGCGGAATCGGCCACGGCAACGGGCGTTTCGCCCTTCGGTGGCGGCGGGACGATGGCGATGCTCGCACCGCCCCAGTCGACGTTGTCGCAGGCCGCGGCGAGGGTTACAATCATGGCGACAAGGAGCCGCAAGTACTTCCGTGTCCGCATCATAACCAGATTTCCGAATCCGCCTCTCCGCCGGGGCTTCCGTTTCCGGGACCGTCCCGCCAAGCTAGGCTCGACCGCGAGGCGTCGCAACGCAGGGGCGTGCGCCGGCGCCGCACAACCGTCGTGAGTGAGGAGCCGAAGCCGTCCATGTCGATCGATCCGTCGGAGTTCCGGCGCGTCCTCGGCCACTTCGTGACCGGAGTGAGCATCGTCGCCGCGCGCGATCCCCGGACGGGCGTGCCGCACGGCTTGACGGTGAACGCGCTGAGCTCGGTTTCGCTGGAACCGCCGCTGGTGCTCGCGTGCATCGAGCAGGACGCGATCTCGCACGGCGTCCTCGAGTTGTCGGACGGCTTCAGCGTGAACATCCTGGACACCGACGCGGAGGCGCTCTCGCGGCGCTTCGCGGTCACGGAAGGCGGCGACAAATTCGAGGGTGTGGCGTGGCACGAGGAGGCGACGGGTGCGCCGGTGCTCGACGCCGCGCTGGCGTGGCTCGACTGCCGGGTGTGGGCGCGTCACCGCGCGGGCGACCACACGATCTTCATCGGCCTCGTGATCGACGCCGCCGCCCGCGAGGGGCGGCCGCTCGTGTTCTACCGCGGCGGCTACGGCCGCTACATCCCCTGACGGGCCGTCCATGAGGCCGCGCACCACGGCGGTGCGGCTCGCGGCGGCGGCGGGCGCGGGCGGGGCTCTCGCGATGACCGTCGAGGTCGGCGCCGCGCTGCTGCTGTACGGCGGCCGCGGCGCGCTGCTGGCGGGCGGTGGCCTCTTCGGCGTCTCGCTGGCGGCGCTGGGCGCGGGTCTGTGGGCGGGCGGTGGCGCCGCCGACGCGCCGCTGCTGGAGGCGCCGCCGAGCCTCTGGCGCTGGCGCGGCGCCGCCGGATCCCTGCTGCTGGCGGCGCTCTTCGCGGGGCTGTGGTTGAGGGCGACGGCGCTGCGCGACGTGGAGGGCGCGCGCGCGATCGCGGTTCTCGCGCTCATCGGCCTTCCCGGCTACGCGCACGGGTCGCTGCTCGCCGCGCTGCACGGGCGGGCGGCCGCGGAACGCGCCGCGCGGGGCGGGCCGGGCGCCTGAGGGCGGAGCGGCGGCGGCGGGCGTGGCGGTGCCGGCGACGATGGCGGGCGCGGTCGCGGCGCTCGGCGGGGCGGTGCTGATCGCGAAGCTGGGCGCGGTGCTGCTGCTGCTGGACGGGGCGATCCTGGTGGCCCTGCTCGGGATCGCCGAAGCACGATCGGGCGCGGGTCCGGTGGAGGGCCCGGCAATGGCGGAAGGGGGCGTTCGCATGGAGGGCAAGGGCGTTCTCGTGACCGGCGTCGGTCGCGAGGGGCAGGTGGGCTACGCAGTGGCCGAGGCGTTCGTCCGCGCGGGGGCGCGTGTGCTGCTGACGAACGTGCACGACACCGTCGAGAGCCTCGCCACGCGCCTCGCGGAGAGATACGACGCCGCCGATCGCGTGTTCAGCGCGGCCGCGGACCTGACGCGCGGCTACGAGGTCGAGCGCCTGATGAATGCGGCGCGCGGGCGGCTGGGCGGGCTCGACGCGCTGGTGCACGTGGCGGGCGGCCTCTCCGTCATCAAGCCGATCGGCGAGACCTCGGAGGAGGAGTGGGAGCGGGAGATGGAGCGCAACGCGCGGACCACCTTCCTCGTGTGTCGCTACGCGCTCCCGCTGCTGCGCCGGCGGCGCGGCTCGATCGTGACGTTCGCTTCCCCCGCGGCGGTCGAGGGCGGTGCGCGGATGGTCGCTTACGCCGCGGCCAAGGCGGCCGTGCTCGCGCTCACGCGCTCGCTGGCGCTGGAGGAGGCGGAGCACGGCGTGCGCGTCAACGCGATCCTGCCGGGGCTGGTCGACACGGCGCAGAACCGCGCGGCGTTCGGCGAGAACGAGGCGCACTGGGTGACGCGCGAGGAGGTGGCGAGCGTCGCACTCTTCCTCGCCAGCGACGCGGCCTCCGGCGTGAGTGGTGAGGCGGTGCGCGTGCTCGGCGACGGCCTCGCCGGCTGAGCGCCAGCGGAAGAGCGCGGAGGAGAGGTGAGCAAGCACGTGGAGGACGAGACGGAAGCGCGGACGTGGAACCCGGGCGGCGCCCCGGCCGAGGCGGCGTTCTCGGAAGAGGAGATCCACAGCGCGCTCGCGCTGCACATGCCGGAGCCGGACGCGGCCCGCGAAGCGGCGTCGATCGCGCGTTCGTTGGGCGACACGCACGTCACCGGCGCGGTCCTGAACTCCGACATGCTCGCGATGCTCGCCGTCGTCTCGCCGGAGCTGGAGCGGCGCGTGGCGCGCTACCGCGAAGCGCAGTGGGAGCGGAGGCGACGCGCGTGGCTCGGACGCGCGCGGCGCGCCCGGCTGTCGTCGCCGGGGGCCCCGGCGACGACCGGGGACTCCGGCCGCGAGGGCGACGCCGGGCTGGAGCGCGAGTGGCGGGCGTTCCGCGCGGCGCGGGAGGCGGAGTTCGAGGCGCTGCGCGAGCGCGTCGCAGCCGCGGCCGCCGGGGGCCGCAGCGCGCCGGGGGCCGACCGATTCGTACAGCTCCGACCGGGACCGCAGCGGCCGTGATCCTCGCCCACCTCGCCGACCTCCACCTCGGCTACCGGGCGTACCACCGGATCGTGCCGGGCGGCGTGAACGCGCGGGAGCGCGACGTCGCGGATGCGTTCCGCGCGGCGGTCGACGCCGTCGTATCGCTGCGGCCGGACGTCGTCCTCGTGGCGGGCGACGTCTTCCACGCCGTGCGGCCGCCCAACGCGGCGATCGCCGAAGCGTTCCGGCAATTCGCGCGGCTGCGCGCGGCGCTGCCGGACGCGCCGGTCGTCGTGATCTCGGGAAACCATGATTCGCCGCGCTCGGTGGAGACGGGGAGCATTCTGCGGCTGCTGAGCGAGATCGAGGGCGTGACGGTGGTGGAGGACGGGGCGCGCGCGGTCCGGCTGGACCGCCTCGACCTCAGCGTATTCTGCGTGCCGCACGCCGCGTTGCGCGGGGAGCGCGTGCCATGGGAGCCGGATCCGGGTGCGGCGACGAACGTGCTGATGGCGCACGGCACGGTCACCGGCGACGCGGTACGGGGCAAGCTTCGTTTCCTGGGCGAGTACGGGGCCGCGGACCTCACGCTGGAGGAGTTGCGGCCGGAGGCGTGGGCGTACGTCGCGCTGGGCCACTACCACATCGCGACCGAGCTCGCGCCGAACGTCTGGTACGCCGGCGGGACGGAGCGCACGACGTCGAACATCTGGGAGGAGGCGTCGGGCGAGAAGGGGTTCCTGACGCACGATACGGCGACGGGCCGAACGCGGTTCCATCCGCTGCCGACGCGCGCGGTGATCGACCTGCCGCGACTGAGCGCGCGCGGCATCAATGCGGCGGAGCTGGACGCGCGCATACGCGCCGCGGTCGAGGCGGTGCCGGGCGGCATCGCGGACCGGATCGTACGCCTGGTCGTGGACAATGTGCCGCGCGACCTGCTGCGCGACCTGGACCACCGGCGGCTGCGCGCGTATCGAGCGGAGGCGCTGCACTTCCACTTCGACGCGCGGCGGCCGGAGGTGCCGCCCGCGATGGGCGCGGCGGCCGCGGAGCCGCATCGCACGCTCGAGGAGGAGCTGGAGGCCTTCCTGCGCGGGCGCTGGGAGGCGACGACGTCGTCGATCGAGCGGGAGCGGCTGGTGCGGCTGGCGCTCGGCTACCTCGCCGAAGCGGGGCCGACGGCGGACGACGAGGAGGGGCTGGAGCCGCTCGCACCCTCTTCCGAGCCGTCATGAAGCTGCGACACCTGCGGCTGCAGAATTTCCGGCAGCACGCCTCCACCGAAGTCGCCTTCGACGACGGCATCACCGGGATCGTGGGTCCGAACGGGGCGGGCAAGAGCACGATTCTGGAGGCGATCGCGTGGGCCGTCTACGGGTCGGCGGCTGCGCGCGGCACCAACGACACGATCCGCTTCGCGCGCGCGCCCGGCCGCGGCCGCGTCGAGGTCGAGCTGGTGGCGGAGATCGGCGCCAACGAGTACCGCGTCGTGCGTACGCTCACGGGTGCCGACGTCTACCTGGACGGCGGCGCCACGCCGGCGGCGAGCGGGATCGGCCCCTCCACGGAGTACCTGCAGTCGCGGCTCGGCATGAGTCGCGAGGAGTTCTTCAACACCTACTTCACCGGACAGAAGGAGCTGCAGTTCCTGGCGCAGATGGGGCCGACGCAGCGCGGCCGCTTCCTGAGCCAGGTCCTCGGCTACGAGCGGCTGCGCGTGGCGCAGGAGCGGGCCCGCGGCCGTCGCAACGGCCTGCGTCACGAGACGGAGGGGCTGCGCTCCGGGCTGCCGGATCCGGACGCGCTGCGTCGCGCGAGCGAGGCGGCCGAGTCGCAGGCGCGGGCGGCGGCGACCGCGCTGGAGGCGGCGGAACGGGAGGAGGCCGCGGCCCGCGAGGCGCTCGCGACCGTCGCGCCGCGGTGGGAGACGGCGCGCGAGGCGCGGGAGCGGGCGCGGGAGCTGGCGCACGCGGTCGAGATCGCGGACCGCGAGCGCGAGGCGGCCGAGCGCGACGCGGCACGGCTGGCGCGGGAGATGGAGCGCATCGTCGCGGCGGAAGCGGAGCTGGGGCGGCTCCGCGAGGAGCTGGCGGCGCTGCCGGACGCGACGGCCGCGTGCGAGCGACATCGCGAGCTGGCGCGGCTGGACGAGCGGCGTCGCGCGTTGCTCGAGCGCCGCGCGGCGCTCGAGGTGGAGCTGAAGGAGGCGGACTCCCGCATGAGCCGACTGGAGCAGGCGCCGGATCTGCTGCGTCAGCTCGAGGCACAGATCGGCGAGCAGCAGCGGGCGCTCGAGGAAGTGGAGACCGAGGTCGACCAGCGGCGTCGCGAGTGGGCGGGCGCGCAGCAGGACGTGCGCACGCGGCTCGATGGCTACCGCGCGCGCGCCAAGGAGCTGCGCGAGCAGATCACGCAGCTGCGCGACGCGGGGCCGGATGGCGTCTGCCCGACGTGCCAGCGGCCGCTCGGCGCGGAGTTCGAGCCCGTCGTCGCGCGCCTCGAGGACGAGTGGCAGACGCTGGTGCAGGATGGTCGCTGGCTCGCGCAGCGCGAGAAGCAGCTCGAGGACGCGCCGGCGGAGTTGGCGGCGGTCGAGGAGCGGCGCGCCGGCGTCCGCCGCACCATCGAGGAGCGTCGGGAGCGTCACGGTCGCTGCGCGCGTGCCGCCGAGGAGCTGGGCGTCCTGATCCAGGAGTCGGAGCGCAAGCGGGAGTCGCTCGACGCGCTCGACGCGGAGCTGGACGGCGTGGGCGTGGTTTACGACGAGGCGGCGCACCGCCGGGCGGAGGCGCAGCTCACGGCGCTGCAGGAGAGCGGCCGTCGCGCCGCCCGGCTCGAGCAGATCGTCGAGGCCCGGCCCGCGCGGGAGAAGGAGCAGGCGGAGGTGCGCGAATCCGCCGCCGCGCTCGTCGCGCGCATCGAGGCACTGGAGCGGGAGCACGCCGGTCTGGCGTACGACGAAGCCGGCTACCGCGATCTGGGCGAGCAGCACGCGCGGGCGGAGGAGCGCGTGCGAGTCACGGAGCTGGCGCGCAGCGAGGCGGCGGGCGAGCGGCGCACGGCCGCGGTCGCGCTCGAGAACGCGCGAGGCGCGGAGGCGAGCTACCGCGAGGCGCGGGCGAAGCTCGACGACCTCGAGACGGAGCTGCGCCACCACGACGAGCTCGACGCCGCCTTCAGCCGCCTCAGACAGGAGCTCAACGCGAGGGTGCGGCCGGAGCTGGGCGCGCTGGCGTCGCGATTCATCACCGAGATCACCGACGGCCGCTACACCGCGATCGAGATCGACGACGCGTACAACGTGATGGTTCTCGACGAGGGCGAGGAGAAGCCGGTGATCAGCGGCGGCGAGGAGGACATCGCGAACCTCGTGCTGCGGCTGGCGATCAGCCAGATGATCGCCGACCGCGCCGGCCACCCGCTGTCCCTGCTGATCCTGGACGAGGTGTTCGGCTCGCTCGACGTGGAGCGCCGCGACGCGGTCATCCAGCTGCTGCACCGCCTGCGCGACCGCTTCGACCAGGTGATCGTGATCACCCACATCGAGACGATCCACGAAGGTCTCGACCGCGTCCTGCGCGTCGAATTCGACGAGCGGACGGGCGCCAGCACCGTCCGCATTGAAGCCGCGCAGGAGCGCGTGGAAGTTCCCGAACCCCTATAGCCGCAGCCGGATCCCGCAGTCCAATCCCGCCGTCACTTGCTCGCCAACGTATCCCATGCCGCGCCTCTCTCGAGATGCCGCTGCACCTGCGCCTCCTCGCCCTTCATCAGGTGGATCTGCGCGGCGGCGTAGTGGGTCCAGGCGTAGTAGATCGGGATGTTCTGCGTCGACTTGTCGACCCAGTGGGACCACTGGTCGGGGATGCCGCCGCGGTGCACGAAGACGTTCCACAGCAGCGAGTCGGTGCGGGGCAGGTCGAGGTGCTGTCCGACGAAGCTGCGGATCGGGGTGTTGCCGGGCAGGTCGTAGACGCCGGGCACGGAGTCGGGCGGCGTCGTCGCATCGTGGACCTTGAGGGCGAGGCCCTGCCGGATGAGGGAGCCGGCGAGGTTGATCTGCTCGTAGGACTGGGTGGTGCTGGCGTAGTAGACGGGCCGGTCGCCGAGGGCCTGCGTCAGGATCGCGGTCATGAAGACGTCGGCGGGGATCATGACGGTGCCGGCCGGTATCGTGGTGGTGAGCCGGTCGGCGTGGAATTCGTAGGGTCGATCGGTCTGGAACGGGTAGGTGCCGGCAATGCGGTCGACCTCCTCGTCGCTGAGCGGCACGATCGACTTGGTGGGCGGCGTGAGCAGGTTCCTGAAGCTCGAGTCCGCCGCGGCGAGGCGCGCGTAGAAGGCGGTGCCGCGCTTCGGGTCGTACGGCCGCTGGCAGATGTTGAGGGTGGGGTCGTCGCCGGGGCTGACGCCGGCGGGGCACGGCCGCGTGAGGTGGCGGAGCTGCTTCACGTACCAGGGCGTGTTCAGGTACGAGGTGACGATGACGGTCACGTCGCGCCGGATGCCTTCGACCTCCTGCACGTACCAGAGCGGGAAGGTGTCGTTGTCACCGTTGGTGAAGAGGACGCCGTACGGCTCGACGCTCATGAGCAGGTTGTAGCCCCAGTCGCGGGCGGCGTAGTCGTGGGCGCGCGAGGCCCAGCCCCAGTTGAGGAGCAGCGGCACCAGGGCGACGGCGAGGATCGGCGAGGCGGTGAGGTAGGCGCGGCCCCAGCTCAGGCGCGGCACGAAGTCCTGCGCGAAGCGGCGCCAGAGCGACGCGATGCCGATCCCGGCCCACAGCCCCCAGACGGAGAAGCTGACGAGGAAGAAGTAATCGCGCTCGCGCACCTCGTGCATGTCGCGGTCGGGCGCCTTCGCGAGGTTGTACGAGTAGCCGTACTTGAAGTTGAGGTAGAGCACGAGGCCGAGCGAAAGCGTGGCGAAGAGCACGAAGAGGTAGGCCCAGCTCACGCGGTCGCGGCGGTAGTGCTCCCAGGTGCCGTAGAGGCCGAGCGCGGCGAAGACGATCGTCACCACAGGCCGCATGCCGCCGAAGAGCGAGACGCCGCCCGCGATCGAGCGCGCCCACTGCCAGTCGAAGTACTCGAGGTAGTTCCCGATCTGTGCCATGACGAGCCCGATTGAGCGCGGAATGTCGCGTCCGGGCAGCGTCGGATCGAGGAAGATCGACGGCTTGTCGTACTGCTTGCGTGCGAGCGACGCGAGCAGCGCGTGCCAGGTGCTGGGGTCCGCCTCGTTGATGACGGGGTCGAGCGTGGCGCGCAGCGGCAGGAAGAGGTGGATCGAGAGCCCGACCACGATGGCGGCGGCCGCAGCGGCGTAGAGCCTCCAGTTGCCGAGCGTGCGCGGCTCGACGAAGAGGATGAAGAGCACGAGCGCGGGTGCGGCGAGGAACGCCATCAGGTGGTTGCCGACGGAGAGCGCGAGAATGAAGACCATCAGCAGGACGATGTTGTCGTCCTTCCCCTCGCCGAGGTGGTCGCGCCACACGAACGCGAGCCAGGAGAGGAGCGCGATCGTGAAGAGGGAGACGGTATAGACCTTCTCGTTCACGTCCGACTGGTTCCACACCGTGAAGGCGGTGGCGCTGACGATCACGGCGATGGTCGCGCCGACCATGCGGAACCGGCGGTCGAGCGTGGTGAAGGCGAGGATGCGGTCGACGACGAGGAACCAGCAGCCGTGCGCGAGCGCGCCCATCGTCGCGCTGAAGAGATTGATGCGCACGGCGACCGGCAGCCCCGTGGGCGAGAGCAGCACGTCCCAGGCGCGGGCGAGCACCACGAAGAGCGGGTTCCCCGGCGGGTGCGGAATGCCGAAGATGTGCGCCGTTGCGATGTACTCGCTGGTGTCCCAGAAGGCGGTGGTCGGCGCGAGGGTGAAGGCGTAGAGCAGCCATACGCCAAGGGTCACCAGGGCGGCCGCCTTGTAGGGCGGCGCGTAGGTGGGGGGAGCGCCCGTGGCGGTCGGCGCCTCGTCGGAACGTATCGTGGTGCTCGCGTTCATGGCTCGTTTCGGGGATCCGACCCGGCGCACCCACCGGCGCGGGGCAAGCCGCAAAGGTAACCGGGGCAGCGTGGGTCAGTCGAGGGTGAACGATGCGTGAACCGTGACCGTGATCTCCTTGCGGCGCGTTCCGGTGTTGTGGATCCCGTAGGCGGCGACCTCCGTCGAGTACGGCTCGGTGATCTGGAAGACGCCGGCGCGCGCGTCGACGAGGCGGCCGGCGTGGCGGTCGGAGCTGCCGGCGATGCGCTCGGCGCGCGCGCGGGCGTCGCGCGTGGCGGCGGCGAGCAGATCGCGCTTGATGCCGTCGAGCGCGGCGTAGTAGTACTCGAGTTGGGAGCCTTCCAGCACGAGCCCGGCGGCGAGCAGGTCGCCCGGATCGAGCGCCCACCCCTCCACGCGGTCGATGTCGTCCGAGACGACGAAGAGGCTCTGGTTGACCTGGTAGGCGGTGAGTTCGCCGGACCGGTCGAAGATCGGGTTCGCGTTGGGCGGCTGCAGGCTCACGGCGGAGTCGGGCAGGCCCTGGGCGCGGAATCGCTCGACCAGACGGTCGACGTCGCCCTTCATCTCGGCGTAGCCGCCGCGCAGCTGCTGCGGCGAGACGCGCCGGCCGAGCGTGATGCGCCACTTGACGATGTCCGAGTCGAAGCGGCGCGTCGCCGCGCCGACGGTCTCGACGGTGTCGTGGCGCGCGCGGGACGAGTAGAGGAATGCGCCGAAGACCGTCGCGGCGGCGACGAGGCCGAGCGCGAGGATCGCGGCGGGCAGTGCACGGCCGCCGGCGCGCGGTTCGACATCGCTCATCGGCCGTCCTCAGAAGACGATCACGGAGAGGCCCGCCATGCCGAAGAGGTCGTGCTGCAGGCGGGTTCCCGAGTCGGCGCGGAAGGAGCTGATGTAGTCGCTCAGCTCCGCCGTCAGCGCGAGCGGGCCGACGCGGAAGTCGGCGCCGAGTCCGAGGTGAGCGGCGAAGTCCGACTGGTTGCGATCGAAGATCTGCTGCAGGTCGAAGCTGGTGAGCGTCTGCTTGTCGATGTTGTAGCGCTTCAGACCCGCGCCGACGAGCGCGTATGGCGAGAAGAAGAGGATCGGCGCGGGCCGCAGGACCAGGTCGACGGTGCTCGCGAGCAGCGTCACGCCGCCGGAGCCCGCGCTCCCCACGCCGTCGGAGAAGGAGACCTTGGTGTCCGTCGCGTAATCGAAGCCCACGCGGAGTCGCGGCAGCACTGGCAGCTTGAACTCGGCGGAGAGGCCGAGGGCGAGGCTGCCGTCCAGCTTGCGCAGGTCGCCGTTGACGCTCCCCAGGTCGGAAGCGGGGACGAAGGCGCCGATGCGCGGCCGCAGCTCGAGCGTCTGGGCGGCCGCGGGGGCGTGTGCGGCCAGAAGGGGCGCCGCGCCCGCGGCGAGGGTCAGGAGGAGCTTCCGCATCGTCCATCTCCGTTCGCTGGTTCGCCCGCGCGGCGCGCCCGCGGCGGGATCGTGGACCCACGTAGCTCCCTGTGATACGGCCGCGGCGCGTCCGGAGTTCACTCGTCGGCGCCGGCGACCGGCGCGTGGGGAGCCGGTTCCCCGTCGGCGCTGGCGAGAAGCGCGCCATCGCGCAGGACCGTGGCGCTCCAGCCGGGCGGCAGCCACGTCGTGGCGCTGTATTCGGTGAGGATCGCGGGGCCGCCGAAGCGCTGACCGGGCCGCAGCTCGCGCCGCACGAGGTGACGCGCGGGCAGCCGCGTGCCGCGGAAGACGACGTCGCGACGCGCGCCGTCCTCGGCGGTTTCCGCCGCTCCCTCGGCGCTCCACAATGCGGCCCCGGTCCCGTCACCGGGCGCGACGGGCGAGCCCGCGTGGGAAACGGGGGCGGCGGGTGCGCTCGCGGCGACGCGCAGCGTGACGGCTTCGACCGGCTCGTCGAGGCGGTAGCCGTAACGGGCGAGGTGTGCGGCGTGGAAGGAGGCGGCCCAGCCGTCGGCGCCGACGCGCAGCTCGTAACTCTGGCCGCGGTAGCGCGCGTCCACGACGCGCTCGACCGTGAGGCCATCGCGCGCGAAGCCCTCTTCGCGCATCGCATCGACGGCGGCGGCCTCGAGCGCGGCGAGGGCGGCGGCGAGCGCGGCGGCGCCGTCGTCGTCGTCGTCCAGCAGCACGGTGCGGGAGGCTTCCCGGCGCACCGGCGAGACGAGCATGCCGAAGGCGGAGAGGACGCCGGGGTCGGGGGGCAGGAGGACGCGCGGCACGCCGAGCCGGGCGGCGAGCTCTGCGGCGTGCAGGCCCGCGGCGCCGCCGAACGGGAGCAGCGTGAAGTCGGCGGGGTCGTAGCCGCGCTCGACGCTGATCACGCGGAGCGCGCCCTCCATGGCGACGTCGGCGACCTCGACGATCCCCTCGGCGGCGGCGTCGGGGGAGAGGCCGAGCCGGTCGGCCAGGCGGCGGAGCGGGGCGGCGACGGCGTCGCGGTCGAGCGGCGTCTCGCCGGCGAGACGAGTGCCGGCGGGGATGCGGCCGAGCCAGAGGTGGGCGTCGGTGACGGTGACGTCGGCGCCGCCGCGGCCGTAGCAGACCGGCCCCGGCTCGGCGCCGGCGCTGCGCGGCCCCACGCGGAGGGCGCCGCCGGCGTCGACCCAGGCGATGGAGCCGCCGCCGGCTCCCACGGTGTGGATGTCGAGGACCGGCACGGCGACCGGCAGGCCGGCGATCTCGAAGTCGCGCGTGTGCAGCGGGTGGCCCGGACAGAGCGAGACGTCGGTCGAGGTGCCGCCCATGTCGAAGGTGAGGATGTCGCGGATGCCGGCGCGCCGCGCGTGCTCGAGCGCGCCCACCACGCCGCCGGCGGGGCCGGAGAGGACGGTGTGGACCGGCTCGCGGCGGGCACGCGCGAGCGGCAGCGCGCCGCCGCCGGAGCCCATGATGCGGACGCGCGCGGCGCCGGAGTCGTCCTCGATCCGGCCGAGGTAGCGGTCCATGCGCGGGGCGACGAAGGCGTTCACGACGGTCGTCGCGGTGCGCTCGTACTCGCGGTACTCCGGCAGCAGCCGCGAGGAGACGGAGAGCGGCAGGCCGAGCGGCGCGAGCGCCTCCGCGACGCGCTCCTCGTGGCGCGGCTCCGCGTAGCTGTGGAGCAGGCAGATCGCGATCGACTCGGCGTCGGGCGGGAGGTCGCTCGCGAGCGACGCCAGCTCCGCTGCGTCCAGCGGCTCCACCTCCTCGCCGGCGGCGCCGATGCGGCCCGCCACGCCGACGCGGTGCGACGCGGGCACGAGCGGCGGCGGCCGGTGGCCGACCAGCGCGTAGAGCTGCGGCCGGTTCTGCCGCGCGATCTCGAGGACGTCCTCGAAGCCGCGGTTCGTGACCAGCACGACGCGCGCGCCGCTGCGCTCGAGCAGCGCGTTCGTCGCGACCGTCGAGCCGTGAACGAGGAGGTACGGCGGCACGGCCGCCCGCGCCGCGCCACCGGCGGCCTCCCGGGTGCCGGCGCCGAGCACGGTGCGGATGCCGTCGAGCACGGCGCGCGCGGGGTCGCCGGGGGTCGAGGGCAGCTTGTGGATGCTCACGCGGCCGTCGCGCAGGAGCACGACGTCCGTGAAGGTGCCGCCGGTGTCGACCGCCACGATCGTGGGGAGTTCCGCCATCCCGCCTCCTGTTGCGGCCGCTCGGCTCCTTGCGTGGGCGCCGCGCGGTTCCGACCTTGCCGGCCGATGAGTACCCCGACTCCGGACTTCGCCGCGTTTCGCCGCCACGCCGCCGAGGGCGACCTCGTGCCGGTGTGGCGCGAGCTGCTCTTCGACACGGACACCGCCGTCACGGCGTACGCCAAGCTGCGCCGGCCGCCGTTCGGCTTCCTGCTCGAGTCCGTGGTCGGCGGCGAGAAGTGGGCCCGCTACACCTTCCTGGGCACCGAGCCGCGCGGCGCGTGGCGGCTCGACGCGGCTCCGGACGGTGGCGCGCTGACCCGCCGCTGGACGCCGGGGGGCGGCTGGTCGGACGCCACGCCGTCGGCGGACCCG
This sequence comes from uncultured Gemmatimonadales bacterium, assembly GCA_963816355.1. Lineage (GTDB taxonomy): Bacteria > Gemmatimonadota > Gemmatimonadetes > Longimicrobiales > RSA9 > CAWFKH01. Next base: position 581,494 of record CAWFKH010000001.1, read on the forward strand.
CTCGCCGAGCTGGATGCGCTGCTGCGCGCGCGCACGCCGGTCGAGGTGCCGGGGCTGCCGCGCTTCGTCGGCGGCGCCGTAGGTTACCTCGGATACGACGTGGTGCGCCACATCGAGCGGCTGCCCGACGCGCCGCCGGACGACCTCGGGCTGCCCCAGGCGCTGCTGCTGCTGACCGACGTCGTCGTCGCGATCGACAACCTGTTCGGCCGCGCCCGCGTCATCGTGACGGTGGATGTCTCCGGCGCGGACGGGGAGGCGGAGCTGCGCCGCCGCTACGACGCCGGGCTGGAACGGATCGACGCGGTCGTGCGGCGGCTGGCGGAGGCGGCGCCGCCGGCGCCGGTCGAGCTCGGCGATCCGGCGGGCGACGTCGCGTTCGAGAGCCGTTACGCGCGCGCCGATTTCGAGCGGGACGTGGAGCGCATCCGCGATTACGTCCACGCGGGCGACGCGTTTCAGGTGGTGCTGAGCCAGCGGCTGTCGGTGCCGCTCGACGTGGAGCCGTTCTCGATCTACCGCGCGCTGCGTTCGCTGAACCCGTCGCCCTACCTGTACTTCCTGGAGCTGGACGGCGTGGATCTGGTCGGCTCCTCGCCGGAGGTGCTGGTGCGCGTGGAGGACGGCGGCGTGGTGGTGCGGCCGATCGCGGGCACGCGGCCGCGCGGCCGCACGGATGCGGAGGACGCGGCGCTGGAGCGCGATCTGCTCGCGGACGAGAAGGAGCGGGCGGAGCACCTGATGCTGGTCGACCTGGGGCGCAACAATGTCGGGCGCGTCGCGCGCTACGGCACGGTCACGGTGCCGGAGTACATGGGGATCGAGCGCTACAGCCACGTCCTCCACATCGTGAGCCAGGTCGAGGGGCGGCTGCGCGAGGGTCTCGGCGCGATCGACGTCTTCCGCGCCTGCTTCCCGGCGGGCACCGTGTCCGGCGCGCCGAAGATCCGGGCGATGCAGATCATCGACGAGCTGGAGCCGGTGCGGCGGGGACCGTACGCGGGCGCGGTCGGCTACTTCGCCTACGGCGGCCGGACCATGGACACGGCGATCGCGATCCGCACCCTCGTCGCCAGCGGCGGCCGCGCATGGGTCCAGGCCGGCGCGGGCATCGTGGCGGACTCGGTACCCGAGCGGGAATACGAGGAAACGCTGGCGAAGGCGCGCGCGCTGCTGGGCACGATGGGAAGGCTGCGATGAAGCGCATACTGGTGACCGGCGCGGCGGGTCAGATCGGATCGGAGCTCGTGCCGGCGCTGCGCGAACGCTACGGCGCCGACGACGTCGTCGCCTCCGACCTCCGCGCGCCCGCCGAGGCGGCGGTGGCGGGCGGTGGCGTCTACGAGGTGGTCGACTGCACGGACGCCGGGGCGCTCGCCGGCGTCGTCGCGCGCTACGACGTGGGAACGATCTACCACCTCGCCGCGATCCTCTCGGCGACCGCGGAACGGAACCCGCAGAAGGCCTACCACGTCAACATGGACGGCCTCTTCAACGTGCTCGAGATCGCGCGCCAGCGCGGCTGCGCCGTCTTCGCGCCCAGCTCGATCGCCGCGTTCGGGCCCGGAACGCCGCCCGACCCGGCGCCGCAGGACACGATCCAGCGGCCGAGCAGCATGTACGGCGTGACGAAGGTGGCCGGAGAGCTGCTCTGCGACTACTACCACCACCGCTACGGCGTCGACGCGCGCGGCGTGCGCTTCCCCGGCCTCGTCTCCTACGCGGCGCCGCCGGGCGGCGGCACCACCGACTGGGCGGTCGAGATCTTCCACCGCGCGCTGGAGGCGGGGCGCTACACGTGCTTCCTGGAGGCCGGGACGCAGCTCGACATGATGTACATGCCGGACGCGCTGCGCGCCGCGATCGAGCTGATGGAGGCCGACGACGCCCGCCTCGAGCACCGCAACGCGTTCAACGTGACGGCGATGCAGTTGACGCCCGAGCGACTCGCGCACGCGATCCGCCGCCACCTGCCCGGCTTCGAGATCGACTACGACGTCGACCCGGTGCGGCAGGCGATCGCGGAATCGTGGCCGCGTCGCATCGACGACGCCGCCGCGCGCCGAGAGTGGGGATGGCGGCCCGCCTTCGACGCGGAAGCGATGACGGCGGACATGATCGAACACCTGCGCGCGCGGCGCGCGGAAACCGCATGAGAGCGAGGAGCGGACGATGCCGCAGGACCGACTGAGCCGGGCGCTCGAGGCGCACGTCGAGGCGCTCGAGGCGAAGGGGACGGCGAAGGGAGCCGAGACGGTGGTGAGGCGCGTCCTGCCGGCGTCGGCGGAGCGCGGCCCGCGATTCCTGCTCGAAGGCGCCGGTGAGCGCGAGTTCATCCGCATGAACTCGAACTCGTACCTCGGCATGGGGCTGCGCCGCGAGGTGGTCGAGGCGGAGGAACGGGCGACGCGCGAGTTCGGCGCCGGTCCCGGCGCGGTCCGCTTCATCAGCGGCACCTACGCGCCGCACGTCGCGCTGGAGCGGCGGCTCGCCGCTTTCCACGGCCGCGAGGCGGGGATGATCTTCTCTTCCGCCTACGCGACGATGGTCGGCATCCTCGCGCCGCTCGCGACGGACGCGACGATCGTGATCAGCGACGAGCTGAACCACAACTGCATCATCAACGCGATCCGGCTCTCTCGCCCGCTCGACAAAGCGGTCTATCCGCACCTCGACGTCGCCGCGCTGGAGCGGGAAATCGAGCGCGCGAAGGGGCGCGCCCGCCGCGTTCTCGTCATCACCGACGGCATCTTCAGCATGCGCGGCGATCACGCCCCGCTCGACGAGATCATGACGGTGGCGCGGCGCCACGACGCGGACTTCGAGGAGAACGTGGTCGTGCTGGCCGACGACTCGCACGGCGTCGGCGCGTTCGGCGAGACCGGACGGGGCACCGAGGAGCACACCGGCTCGGGACCGGTGGACATCCTGGTCGGGACGCTCGGCAAGGCGTTCGGCGTGAACGGCGGTTACGTCGTCTCGGACCGCGCCACGATCCGCTTCTTCCGCGAGACGGCGCCGATGTACATCTACTCGAACCCGATCACCGTCGGCGAGGCGAGCGCGGCACTGGCCGCGCTCGAGCTGCTCGATGGCGACGCGGGACGCGGGCTGCTGGAACGGCTGCGCACCCTGACGAAACGCTTCGAGCGCGGCCTCGTCGAGCTCGGCTTCGAGATCATCCCTGGCGAGCACCCGGTCGTGCCGCTGATGGTTCGCGACACCGCGCGCACCCGCGCGCTGGTGCGCCACCTCCACGACAACGGCGTGCTCGCCACGGGCCTCGCCTATCCGGTCGTGCCGCGCGGCGACGAGGAGATCCGCTTCCAGGTCAACGCCGACCACACCGAGGCGGACATCGACCGCGTGCTCGAGGTGCTGGCGTCACACGAGGCATCGTCGAAGGACTGAGCCGCGGGCCAGCTTCGGCCGTGGCTACGGCGCCACCACCTCCGACCGGCGCGTCGCGACGCCGTCGCTGCAAAGCACCGTGAGCGGCGTGCCGGCCACGACGCCGGCGACGGCGGTCGCCGAGGCGGCGGCGGATGCGAGCACCACGCCGTCCGACGCCCGCACCACCACCACGCCGGCGGCGCCGGCCGGGCACGCGGCGGTCACGACGCCCCCGGCGCTCGCCGCACTCACGGTAGCAGCCGGCAGCGCGCGCGCCGCCGCCCCGCCCCACGATCCGGTGAGCCGCCGCTCCCCCTCCGGCCCCTCCAGCCGCAGCGTCGCGAGCGAACCCTCCACCGAGGGCGTGAGCGGAATCGCGAGCGTGAAGTGCCCCATCCCCGGTGCGTGGTCAATGGCGGCAGGCGCGAACGCGTAAGAGAAGAGCGTCCGCCCGTCCGCGGCGAGGCCGTCGAGCCGGTACGGACCCGGGCGCTCCGGCAGGGCCGGCTGCGCCGTCATCACGAACGCCGGCAGCAGGCGAAGCGGACCGCCGCGCACGACGCTGCCCCGGACGACCAGCACGCGCGTGCGCCCGGCGAGCGCAACGGAGCGCGCCGCTTCGCCCGCGGCACGACGGGCGCCGGGCGGCGGGCCCGCTCCGCCGGCCGCAGCGGTGACCGGCGGCTGCAGCGTGCCGCGGAACGCCATGACGCCGCGATAGGTGTACGTGCTCGCCCAGACCGGGAAGCAGTAGCCCATGACATCGCCGGTCGATTTCGGCACGAGCGCGGCCGAGGAGGCACGGCCGGTCGACCACGAGTACACGTCCTCGCCGGCCACGTCGAGCGTGCCGCCCGCCACCGGGTAGTCCGGATCGACGCCGCCCGCGTCGCCGCACGGCGCGTGGTGCCGGCCGAAGGTGTGCGACAGCTCGTGCGCCACGAGATCCCGCGCCTGCGTGGGCCGCGAGAACCAGGCGATCTGGACGCTCAGGGAGGTGCGCGTGTTCGGCCCCGCGTCGGCGCCCGAGGTCGGGATGTAGGAGAAGCCGCCGTACTGCGTGAAGTTGAAGCTGCTCGGCGGCTGCACGATCCCGTACCAGTTGGCGTCCGGCTCGGTCGGATCCGAGATGCGCGCGAGGTCGAGCTCGGCGAGGACCTGCAGCCAGAACGGGGCGTCGCCGCCGGAGGTGCCGGTTCCGAAGCTCGCGCTCGTGGTGAGCGGCGTGCCGAGGTGTGCCTCCACCGCGCCCAGCGGCAGGATGCTCTTCGCCGTCCGCAGGTACTCCGGGATGTCCGCCGTCGTCACCCGCCCCGTCGTGTTGTCGTGGGCCGACAGCACGATCGGCACGAATCGGATGCGCAGCGCCGGCACGGCGACGGCGGCGAGCGGCGCGGGCGCGTCGCGCGGATAGACATCGTCGTCCGCGGAACCGTCGGGGAACGCGCCGTCCGGGTCCCTCTCGATCCGCCAGCTCGACCCGGGGCCCACGACGGCGACGGGCACGAGGAACTGCGCGCTGGGATGGTCGAAGTCGGGCGCGGCGCCGAGCGGCCCCAGCAGACCCGCGGTGTCCGCGTACACCGTCGCGCCCGCCGCGTCCGTGAGGCGGAGCACGAGCCGCATCGGCAGCGCGGCAGGGGCGGTCGCGCTCAGGAGCACGTCGAATACGACGTCGTCGCCCGAGAGCACGACCGGGATCGAGCCGTCCGCGGACTGCACGCCCTGCGTGTAGCGCGCACCGACGATCGCGTAGTCGAGCGGACCCGGCGCCGCGACGACGACGACCGCCGTGCCGGAGCGGCCCTCGCTCCTCGCGGTGATCACGGCGCGGCCGACGGCGGCCGCGCTGACGAGGCCGGTCGCGGACACGTCCACGGCGGCCGGGTTCGCGCTCGACCAGGTGACGCTCCGTCCGCTCAGCGGCTTGCCGTCGGCGTCGAGGACGGAGGCGGAGAGCTGCGCGGTGCCGCCTGGCGCGAGGTCGACCGAATCGGGCGCGACGACGACCGCTGTGACCACCTCCGTGGGCCCGGTCCCGTCGCCGCCACCGCCGCACGAGGCGGCGGCGATCGGCGCCAGCAGCGCCGCGACGAGCGCGGTGCGCCGGACCGTACGCGCGGGCCGGGGCGCCGTGGCACGGCGGCGCTCCGCGATGCGCACCTCTCTGCCTACGGAGCGCCGGCCTCGCGGGCGGCGCACCCGCGGAGCCCGGCGAAGAGCCGCTCGAAGTGCTCCGGCTCGTGCGCCGCGGTGGCGCACAGGCGGAGGCGGGCCTGGCCGGGCGAGACGGCCGGGAAGGTGACGGCGGAGACGAAGACGTTTTCGGCGAGGAGCTGCCGTGCCCAACGGTAGGCGCGCCACTCGTCGCCCAGGATGAGCGGCACGACCGGCGACTCGGAGCGGCCGCAGTCGAAGCCGAGCGCGCGCACACCCTCCTTGAGGCGGCGCGCGTTTTCGTGCAGGCGCGGCATGCGCTGCGGCTCGTCGTCCACGATGCGCAGCGCCTCGAGCACCGCCGCGGCGTTCGGCGGCGTCAGCGCGGCGGAGAAGATGTAGGGCGCCGAGCCGTGCTGGATGTAGACCTTCAGCGCGGGCGAGCCGGCGACGAATCCGCCGGAGGAGGGGATCGCCTTCGACAGCGAGCCGGTGAGGATGTCGACGCCATCCGGATCGACGCCCTGCTCCTCGCAGATGCCGCGGCCGGTGGCGCCGATCGCGCCGAGCGAGTGCGCCTCGTCGACGAGGAGGAATGCGTCGAACTCGCGCTTGATGTCGACGAGGTCGGCGAGTGGCGCCTGATCGCCGTCCATCGAGAAGACGGCGTCGACCGCGATGAGGACGCGCTCGGCGCCGCGGCTGCGCGCCTGCCGCAGCCGGCGCCGCAGGTCCTCCATGTCGTTGTGCCGGAAGCGCCGGTTCTTGCACCCGGCCATGCGCACGCCGTCCTGGATGCTCTGGTGCGCGTACTGGTCGAGGATGACGTGGTCGTCCGGGCCGAACAGCGCCGTGATCGCGGCGATGTTCGCGTCGTAACCGGAGGCGAAGGTGGCGGCGGCGGGACGCCGCAGGAACGCCGCCAGCTCGCGCTCCAGCTCGAGGTGGAGCTCGAGCGTGCCGGTGAGCAGGCGCACCCCCCCGGTCGAGGTGCCGTAGCGCGCCACCGCCTCGCCCACCGCGCGCTCGATGCGCGGATGCCCGATCAGGCCGAGGTAGGAATAGGTCGAGAACATCACGATGTCGTGACCGAGCGCGCCGGACTCCGGCCCCGCGCGGCGGGCGAGCGGGAGCTGGAACGTATAGAGCGACTCCGGCAGGCCGGTGCGGAAGATCTCGAACCAGCGCCGCACCGGCGCGTGGTCGAGCAGCGAGCCGGGCGCGATCAGCTCGTCCGGATGGCATCCCTCGAAGAGGCGGTCGAACGGGTCGCGCGTGTAGCGCTGCAGCGCGTCCGGCCCGCGCTCCTCCATCGGCTCGCCGCTCATCTCACTCGCCGGGACGGAAGACGACCTTGACCGATCCGTGGCGGCTCTTGTCGAGGGCCGCTGCGAGCGCTGCACGATACTCCTCCAGGCGGAAGACGTGGGTGACCATCTCGAGGTCCGCGATCCCATCCGAGCGCAACAGCTCCAGCGCCGCGTCGTAAATGTCGCGCCTCTCGCCCCGGAACGGTACCGGGCCGTAGGCGAAGACGCCCGCGACCGCGATGTTGCGGATCACCAGCCGCGTCCAGTCCGCCGACCGCTTCGCCGTCGAGCCGACGACGACGATGCGGCCGCCCGCGGCGGTGAGCGCGAGCGCGTCGCGCAGCGTAGCGTTCGAAGCCACGGTGTCGTAGACGAGTGACGGGCCGCCCTCCACGAAGCGGGGCCCCAGCGTCGGATCGTAGGCGCGCGCGCCCGGCAGCGATGCGGACCAGCGGTACAACTCGTCCGAGGAGCGGAAGACGCGGTCCGCGCCTGCGCTCTCCGCGCGCCGGTTCTGGAAATCGTAGCGGCCGAGCACGGAGAGCTCGCCCCGCCACCCCGTCAGTCGCAGCGCGCGCACCGTGAGCAGGCCGATCGTGCCCGCCCCCAGCACCACCACGCGGTCGCCGTCGCCGGGCGGATGGAGCAGGACCGGGCGCAGCGCGGAGACGAACGGGTCGAGCAGGACGGCGACGTCGTCGGGCAGCTCCGCGGGGTCCGGGAGCCGCCGCAGCTGGCTGCGGTGCGCGACGAGCGAGCCGGACCAGCCGCCGCCGGTGTCGGCGCAGTAGCCGATCATGAAGCCGGGGCTCAGCGCGCCGCTCGTCGTGTTCGTGCAGAGACCGTACTCACCCGCCTCGCACGCCGCGCAGGGCGGAGAGATGGCACGCTGCGCGCACGCCAGCATCGGCGAGATCGCGACGCGGTCGTACGCGTTCCACGCGCGCGCCTCCGCCCCCGCTTCCTCGACCACGCCGACGATCTCGTGGCCGAACGTGAAGGGATAGGTCTGGAACGGCTCGAGGATGAGCGAATCGTGGGCCGTGACGGCGGCGAGGTCGCTGCCGCAGATGCCACAGATGGTCGGCCGCACGCGCACCCACTCCGGTCCCGGCAGCGGCGGCGGCTCGACGTGGTCCAGCGACACGAAGCCGAGCGGCCCGAGCGGCAGGCCGGGCCGGCCGCGGCTCAGGTAGCGGCTGAGAAGATAGCGGACGGGACGGTAGTGCAGTCGGATCGCGCGCACGGCCGCTCCGAAAGGGTGTTCGATCGCGGGGCGCCTGCCTCGTCCGGCCGCGGCGCCGCAGGCTCGGGGAGGCTGCAAGGTACGCGCACAGGCAACGCGACGCGAGGGTGGAGCGCGCGGAAGGGGTTCGCGGCGCCGCGGAGCGGGTCCGGCCCGGCGGAGGCGCTCGCGGCGCTTCTCGGCCCGCGCGGGGCGGTGTTCGCGACGCCCGCCGGCTGCGCGGTGAGGCGTGGTTCAAGCATTTCACGCGGAGGGCGCGGAGGGCGTGGTGGTGATTCGCGGCGTGGGCGGCTTCGCGGCGTGCCGAGGCCGTTTCGCCCGGAAGCTGCCGTCTTCTTTGTGGCTTCGACGCGCCGAGCCCGCTACGAGGCGAGTAGCCACCCACAAGTTGAAATGGTTGCTGTGTGTCGAGCCCGCGTCGCGCCGGCCGCCCCTCCGCGACCCCCGCGGCCTCCGCGTGAAAACAGAATCCGATGATTCCAGCACCAGCCGGAAGCGGCGCACGCCGGTGAGCCGGCCGCGCACGCTCCGCGCCCACCGCGCCCGTGGCCCTGCTCCGAGCCTGCTTGTCGCGCTCCGCCGCGCCCTCTACGTTTCGCGGATGCCGCCCGAACCCCTCTCCTCCGCGTCCTCGCCGACGCTGCCGCCCGGCATCAGCCGGCGCGGCTTCCTCCGCGATGTGACCGGCGGTGCCGCGATGATCGCGGTCGCCTCCGTGTTGCCGCCGGGACGCGCGCGCGACTACCCGCAGGCGGCGCAGGACGGCGCGCGGCTGTACGCGCTCTCGGCGCGCCAGTATGCGACGGCGCGGGCGGCGGCGGAGGCGCTGCTGGTGGAGGTGCCGGTGCCGGCGTCGCGCGTTGCGGAGCGGATCGACCGCGAGGTGGCGCTGGTGGGCGACCCGGTGCGTTCCGACGTGCGCACCGTCCTCACGGTGCTCGACCACGCCACGATCCTCGGCGGGCACCTGCGGCCGTTCACCGCGCTCTCGCCCGCGGAGCGGCGCGACTACATGCGCGGCTGGGCGACGTCGCGCTTCGATCTGCGACGCGCGGTCTTCCAGGCCACGCGCGCGTTTGTCTACTTCTACGCGTACATCGACGACGCGACGCGCCGCATCACCGGCTTCGAAGGGCCGTGGCCGGAGCGCTTCCCCGGCATCCCGGCGACGCCGGTCGACTTCGGGGAGGTCACGTGATCGTCCAGGGGACGGAGCGGAGCGGCGCCGACATCCGCGAGCGCGCGGACGTCGTCGTGGTGGGCACGGGCGCCGGCGGCGGCACGCTCGGCGCCTACCTCGCCGAGCGTGGGTGGGACGTGGTGATGCTGGAGAAGGGCGGCTTCTTCCGCGCGCAGGACTTCACGCAGCGGGAGGAGGACGCGATGGGCGACTTCAACGGTCGCCGCGGCATGGACGCGTCGAAGGACAACTCGATCTTCCTGAACTACGCGGAGGCGGTGGGCGGCTGCACGGTCCACTACTGGGGCGACTGCCTGCGCACGCCGCCGGACCGGCTGGCGTGGTGGCGCACCTCGCGCGGCCTCGACTGGATGACGCCCGAGGTGCTCGACCCGCACTGGGACGCGATCTGGCGGGAGCTGGGGATCCATCCCGCCGAGGAGCGGCTCTTCAATGAGAACAACCGCCTCGTGCGCAAGGGCTGCGAGGCGCTCGGCGTGGACGGCGAGACGACCGACACCGCGCGCGTCGACTGCGTCGCGTGCGGCTGGACGCAGTTCGGCTGCGCGTACAACCGCAAGTCGTCGCAGCTCATCACGACGATCCCGCGCGTCAGCCGCGCGGGCGGCCGCATCTACAGCGACGCGCACGTGCGGCGCATCGGGATCGAGGGCGGTCGCGCGACGGGCGTGGAAGGCGACGTCGTCGACCGCCGCACGAAGCGCGCGATCGGCCGGTTCCGCGTGGACGCCCCGGTGGTGGTGCTGGCGGGCGGCTCGCTCGGCACCGCGGACCTGCTGCTGCGCAGCGTGCGCGATCCGACGGTGGGCCGGCGCCTTTACATCAATCCGCACTACTGGGTGTTCGCGGACTTCGGCCGCCGCATCGAGAACACGACCGGCATCCCATGCGCGTACATCGTGCACGAGTGGCGCCGCAAGGTGGTCGACGCGAAGGGGGACTACGTGCGCGGCGGCTACATCATGCTGTGCAGCCACCAGAGCCCCGGCATCACCGCGGCGCAGATGAGCGCGATCGGCGCGGACCACACGCGCCTCATGCGCAACTATCACCAGTACGGCTCCGTGATGTCCGTGATCGACGAGGACAACCCGGGCCGCGTCTACCTCGACGGCGATGGCCACCGCCGCGTCGACTACCAGGTGCGCGGCGACGACCTGCTCAAGGCCGTCGACTACCTGCGCAACGCGTCGCGCATCTTCCTCGCCGCCGGGGCGAAGGAGGTGGTCGTGCCGGACGTCTACGGCACCGTCGTGCGGAGCGAGGCGGACGTGCGCGCGAAGATCGGGGCGCGCTCGGTGCAGCCGAACGCGCAGTTCACCGCCGGCAGCCACCTGCTCGGCACCGCCCCGCTCGGGGCGGACCCGGACGACGCCTTCGCCGGACCCACCGGCGAGGCGCACCGCGTGAAGGGACTCTACGTGGCGGATGGCGCCGCGGTCCCCACCTCCGTCTCCGTCGACCCGTCGATCACCATCATGGGCGTCGCGCGCCACATCGCGCAGGGTCTGCACGAGCGGCGCGGGCGCGCGGGAAGCTGAGCGCGCCGGACGCGGCCTACCCGACGGCGCCGCCGGACGCGGCGCTCGAAGCGCTGCTCGATCGCTACGCGCCCTTCTCGCCCGCTCCGCTCTGCCCGGAGCTGCGCGTCTTCACAGGCAGGGACCTCGTCGTGCTGTGGGAGGCGGCGGAGGCGCTCGCCGGGCGGCCGCTCCCCTCGCCGTTCTGGGCCTACCCGTGGCCGGGCGGCGCCGCCCTCGCGCGGCTGCTGCTCGACGCGCCGGCGCGCGTGCGCGGCCGCCGCGTGCTCGAGATCGGCTGCGGCGGCGGCATGGCGGCGCTCGCGGCTGCGCGGTGCGGTGCGGCGCGCGTCGTGGCGAACGACGTCGACCCGTGGGCGCTCGCGGTCGCCGGCATCGCCGCGCGCCGACAGGAGCTGCGGCTCGAGACGCTGCAGGCGGACCTCGCGGCGGAGGGCGCGTGGCCGCCGGCGTGCGGCGGCCCGCGTGAGGCGACGGCCGGCGCCCGCCGCGTGAGCGGAGCGGCGTGCGGCGTCGGCGAGGCGGCGGCGTTCGAGGTGGTGCTGTGCGGCGACGTCGCCTACGAGCGGGCCGGGGCGCCGCGCGTGCGTGCCCTGCTGGCGGCGGCGCTCGCGGCCGGGGCGGAGGTCCTGCTTGCCGATCCGGGGCGTCGCTACTTCGACGCGCGCGGACTGCGCGAGGTCGCGTGCTGGACGGTCGGGGTGCCGCGCGATCTGGAGGGCACGGAGCGGCGGACGGCGAGAGTCTACGAGCTCCTGCGGGGCGATGAGCCGGTGTAGGCGGCCGCGCGCCTCAAGCCTTCATCGGCCCGAACTTCTCGGGCGTGCCGGCGCCGGTGCCGGGAAGCATCTGCTTGAGGCGGGGCAGGTCGATGTTGCCGCCGCTGAGCACGGCGACGACGCACGCATCCTCGGGCGCGTCGATGCGGCCGGCGAGCAGCGCGGCGACCGCGGCGGCGCCGGCGGGCTCGAGCATCAGCTTGCCGCGCTCGAGCGCGAAGATGATCGCTTCGGTCAGCTCCTCGTCGCTGACGAGCACGATTTCGTCGACGAGCGCGCGGATGTGCTCGAGCGCGATCGGGCCGGTGTGCGGTGTGGCGAGGCCGTCGGCGATCGTCTGCACGGTGTCGAGGTCGACCGCCTCGCCGGCGCGCAGCGCGGCCGTGACGCACGCCGCCCCGGTCGGCTCCACGCCGACGACGCGCGTGCGCGGGCGCAACCGCTTGATCACCGTGGCGATGCCGGAGATGAGGCCGCCGCCGCCGACCGGCACGACGACGATGTCCGGCTCGGGCAGGTCGTCGAGGATCTCGAGGCCGACGGTGCCCTGGCCGGCGATGACCGCCTCGTCCTCGAACGGGTGGACGAAGACGAGGCCGCGCTCGAGGCGCAGCTCCTCGCAGCGGTCGAAGGCGTCGAATACGGTGCCGTGGAGGACGACCTCGGCGCCGTAGCGGCGGCTCGCCTCGACCTTCGAGGTGGGCGCTGTCTCCGGCATGACCACGGTGCTGCGGATGCCCGCCTCCGTGGCCGCGAAGGCGACCGCCTGCGCGTGGTTGCCGGCGGAGACCGCGATGAGGCCGCGGGCCTTCTCGTCGTTCGTGAGGGAGCGCACCTTGTTCAGGGCGCCGCGCGCCTTGAAGGAGCCGGTGCGCTGCAGGCACTCCGCCTTGAGGAAGGCCCGGGTGCCGGTGCGTCTGCCGAGCGTGTTGGAGGTGAGGAGAGGCGTGTGGTGAACCCGGTCGACGATCGCCTCACGCGCCTCCCGAATGCGCTCCAGACTGACCATGCGGCTCCTTTGCGAGATCGACGCCCGCCGGGCGGGCGCAGAATGATGCGGGAGCCCGCAGAGGGGCGCAAGTTCAGCCGCTCTGCGGAACGATCCTTGCCCCCGCTCGGGGAGACCATGACTGCCGGCGAGCCGTACCATGCGTCCTGAGCGACGCTCCCCATCTTCGGACCGAAGGGCGAAGCAGCGGCGCGGCGGGCCGGACGACCGCCGCGGCGGGCCGATCGGCGATCGCCGCACCCGCTTCACCATCCTCTACTTCCTCATCGCGTTCGGCCTGATCGTCGGGCTCAACTACTTCCTGGGGAAGCAGAGCTCGGAGCAGATCCCGTACAGCGAGATGAAGCGGCGCATCGCGGCGCACCAGGTCACCGACGTGATGGTGGGGCCGGACGCGATCCGCGCGCAGGTCGCCGACAGCCTGGTGAAGCGCGGGCTGCCGCAGGTCTACACCGCCGTCCCGGTCCCCGACGACCGCGAGCTGGTGCCGCTGCTCGAGCGCGCGGGCGTCAAGTACGAGGGCGCGAGGCAGGGATGGTTCAGCTCGGCCCTGGGCTGGCTGATCCCGCTCGGGCTGATGGTCGTGTTCTGGATCTGGATCCTGCGCCGCATGAACCCCGCCCAGGGTGTGATGACGGTGGGCAAGAACCGCGCGCGCATCGTCGGCGAGGAGGGGACCGGCGTCGACTTCGAGGACGTCGCGGGCGCCGACGAGGCGAAGCAGGAGCTGGTCGAGGTCGTCGAATTCCTGCGCACGCCCGAGAAGTTCCACCGCCTCGGCGCGAAGATCCCGAAGGGGGTGCTGCTGGTGGGCGCGCCCGGCACGGGCAAGACGCTGCTCGCGCGCGCCGTCGCCGGCGAGGCGGGCGTCACCTTTTTCTCGATCAGCGGCTCCGAGTTCGTCGAGATGTTCGTGGGCGTCGGCGCCTCGCGCGTCCGCGACCTCTTCATGCAGGCGAAGGCCAACGCGCCGTGCATCGTCTTCATCGACGAGCTCGACGCACTCGGCAAGGCGCGCGGCGTCGGCGGCATGATGGGGGGCAACGACGAGCGCGAGCAGACGCTCAACCAGCTCCTCGTCGAGATGGACGGCTTCGACCCGCGCACCGGCGTCATCATCATGGCGGCGACGAACCGACCCGAGATCCTCGACCCGGCGCTGCTGCGGCCCGGCCGCTTCGACCGTCAGGTCGTCGTCGACCGCCCCGACCGGCAGGGGCGCAAGGCGATCCTGGACGTGCACGCGAAGGAGATCCGGCTCGCGCGCGACGTCGACCTGGACGTCGTCGCGCGACGCACCCCCGGCTTCGTCGGCGCCGACCTCGCCAACCTCCTCAACGAGGGCGCGCTCCTGGCTGCCCGCCGCGACCACTCCGAGGTCGCCATGGCGGACATCGACGACGCCATCGACCGCGTCGTCGCCGGCCTCGAGAAGCGCAACCGCCTGATCAACGACAAGGAGCGCGAGATCGTCGCCTACCACGAATCCGGCCACGCGATCGTCGCCGAGCGCGTCGAGACCGCCGATCCGGTCCACAAGATCTCGATCATCCCGCGCGGCGTGGGCGCGCTCGGCTACACGCAGCAGCTCCCGGTCGACGAGCGCTACCTGCTCCAGCGTCAGGAGCTGCTCGACCGCCTCGCCGTCCTGCTCGGCGGCCGCGCCGCCGAGAGGATCGTCTTCAACGAGATCTCGACCGGCGCCGGCAACGACCTCGAGCGCGCGACCGACATCGCGCGCCGCATGATGGGCGAGTTCGGCATGTCGGACGAGCTCGGCCCCGTCACCTACGCGCGCAAGCGGCGGCCCACCTTCCTCGACCTGCAGGACGGCGACGGCGACCGCGACTACAGCGAGGCGACGGCGGAGAAGCTCGACGATGAGGTCCGCCGCGTCGTGACGGAGGCGTACGAGCGGGCGCAGACGATCCTGCACGGCGACCGCGGCGTCCTCGACGCGCTCGCGAAGCTGCTGCTCGAGAAGGAGGTGGTCGACCGGGGCGAGCTGCGGGAGCTGATGGGGAAGCCTGCCGAGGAGCCGGGCGACTCCGCCCGCCCCGAGGTGGGCCACGTCGGCGCGCCCGTGCCGGAGTGAGGGAGCACCGGGCCGCGCCGCAGGCCGTGCGGCGCGCGCTCAGCCCTCGCGCAGCTCGCGCCGGAACTCGTCCGTGATGCGCTGCCGCCCCGCGAAGCCGGCCCGTTCCTCGTGCCACCACTCCACGCCCGCCTCGCCCAGCTTCCAGCACAGCAGCACCGTGCGGCAACGGTAGCGCCCGCGGAAGTCGATCAGACCGGTATCCAGCCCCTTGCACGTGCAGCCGACCTGCTCCAGCTCCGCAACGAACGCCTCGATGCGACGCGAATCCTCCTCCATCGCGTCGCGCAGCGCGGCGGCGCGCCGCACGGCGCCGTCGTCCTCCGGCTCGCGCCGCAGGATCGCGTTCAGCTCGCGCCCGCGCTCCTGCAGCTCCGCGTAGCGGTCGACGGCATCGGACAGGATGCGCCGCACGAGCGGGAGCGTGCGCTCCGCCTCCTCGACCGTGAAGAAGCGCGTCGAGGCCGGCTCGCGACGCGTCGTCACGACTCCAGGACCCATTCGCAGATCCCCTCGCCCTGCGCCTCGCAGCGGGAGTGCGCGACGCGCTCGCGACGACCGGTGTAGAGGAAGACCAGCTCCTCGAGCACCGCGGTGAAGAGGACGCACGCCGTGCCATCGCCCGCCAGGTCCGCCGTGAACGGGTGCCGGATGCGCGCCGCCAGCGGGCGCCCCACGAGCTCGATCGTGCCGCGGCCGAGGAGGTGCCGCAGCAGCCGGCGCGCGGCGCGTCGTACGGCGAAGAAGACGACGGGGCGCGGCAGGCCGCGGGAGCCGAGCCGGCCGGCGGCGGGGCGACGTCGCCGCTCGAAGTGACGGCGCGCGATCGTCGTCCCCGCCTCGCGCAGCACCGCCGGCGCGTCCTGCCGGCGCAGCACCAGCCGCATCAGGTCCACCGCTTCCGCGAGGGGCACCGCGTCGCCGCGACGCACCGTCTCCTCCAGCCGCCGAATCTGCAGCAGCACCACGTCGCTCAGGCCGAGCCGGCGCGGCAGGCTCACCTGGAAGTTCTCGTCCTCGAGCACCTCTGCGGGGAAGTCGTGGTCGCGCATCGCCTCCAGCAGCGACAGCGGCAGCAGCGGCGACACCCGCCCCGGCCTGCGCCTGCGTGCTTCTTCCGACACCTCTCGGTCCACTCCTGGTCGCGGTCCGTGCGGCGCCTAATCTGGGGGAGGCAAGGGGTGTCGCCAAGAGGGGGCTTCGCGAGGCCGGCCTGGGGAGTGAGCGCGTCGTCGCCGCCGTGCCGCCTGCGTTCTCCGCGGCCCGGTTCCTGCACCGCCGACCGACGAGCACCCACGGTCCACGAGAGAGGTGAAGGATGGTCGACGAGAGCTGTGTCTTCTGCCGGATCATCGCCGGCGAGGAGATGGTGAGCATCGTGCACGAGGACGACCGCGCCATCGCGTTCATGGACATCAGCCCGCTGGGACCCGGCCACGCGCTCGTCGTCTCGCGCCACCACCACGCCACGGTCCTCGACATGCCGGAGGAGCTCGCCGCGCACTGCATGGTCGTCGCGCGGCGGATCGCCGAGGGCGTGCGCGCTGCCACCGGCGCGGAGGCGGTCAACCTTTTCAGCGCCAACGGTCGCGCGGGCGGACAGGATGTGCCGCACTTCCATCTGCACGTGATCCCCGTGCACGAGGGCGACGATTTCCCGCTGCAGCTCCCGGCACGCGACGGCCCGCTGCAGTCGCGCTCGCAGCTCGACGTCATGGCGGCGCGCATCGGCCGCGCGATCCAGCAGCGCACGCACGAGCTGAGCGCCGTCCAGGGCTGAAGTCGCGAGGGGCGGCGCGCGCTCCGCCTCCACTGGCCCACGCCCCGCGCGCGGCCTACCTTTCCCGCATGCGACGCCACCCTCCGTTCGACCCGCCCGAATACATCGACTGGGCGCCGGATCCGGCGCTGGTGGGCGAGTTCCGCGAGCGGCCGCGGCGCGACGCGGATCGCCGCGCGGTCGTCGAGGCGCTCGACGAGGCGAAGCTGCTCGAGCTGTACGCCGGCCTCGTGCGCAACCGCCTGCACGACATCACGCTGAAGCGCTGGGTGCGGCGCGGCGTGCTGTCGAAGGCGTGGCTGGGCACCGGCGAGGAGGCGGTCACGGTGGGCTGCGTGGCGGCCCTCGAGCGCGGCGGCGACGTCGTCGCCCCGATGATCCGCAACGCGGGCGCGTGCGCGGAGATGGGGATGCCGCTCGAGCGCATCTTCGGTGGCTATCTCGGCCTGCGCGACGGACCGAACGGCGGCCGCGACGGCCACTTCGGCGACCTCGAGCACGGCGTGCTGCAGCCGATCTCGCACGTCGGCGCGATGGTGCCGGTCGTGACGGGCATCGCGCTCGCGTTCCGCCAGCGAGGCGAGCCGCGCGTCGCGCTGACGTGGGTGGGCGACGGCGCGACCAAGACCAGCGACTTCCACGAGGGCGTCAACTTCGCGGCGGTGCGCCGCGTCCCGGCGATCTTCGTGATCCAGAACAACCAGGTGGCCCTCGGCACACGGCTCGACCAGCACGGTGCGGGAGATTTCCGCGACTGGCCGGCGATGTACGGCGTGCGCGGCGCCGAGGCCGACGGCAACAACGTGCTCGACGTCTACGCCGCCACGCGCCTCGCGGCGGAGCACGCCCGCGCGGGCGGCGGCCCGACGCTGCTCGTCGTCGAGACGTTCCGCATGGGCGGCCACGCCACGCACGACGAGGCGGAGGCGCGCGCCACGTTCGACGCCGAGCTCTTCGCCGCGTGGGGTCGGCGTGACCCGATCGGCCTCTTCGAGGAGTACCTGGTCGAGGAAGGGATCGCGCGCGAGCGGCTGCAGGGGATCGAGGACGACGTCGACGCCGCGATCGAGGCCGCCGCCGAGGCCGCCCTCGCCGCCCGCGAGGCCGGCGTCCCGCTCGGCCCTGACGCGGAGTACGACGGGATCAGCGCGGGCGTGCGGCAGCCTGGCCTCGCCGCGCGCATCGGCGACGGCTGAGTGGGCGAGGCGAGCGAGCACGAGGTCCGGACGACGCGGCGCGCGCGTTTCTACGCGCTCGGGCCGGCGTCGGCGCGCGAGGTCTGGCTCGTCTGTCATGGCTATCGCCAGCTCGCCGGCCGCTTCATCCGCCGCTTCGAGGCGCTCGACGACGGCCGCCGCCGCATCGTCGCCCCCGAGGCGCTCTCCCGCTTCTACATCGAGGACGAGGAGGGCCCGCACGGCCCCCACTCCCGTGTCGGCGCGAGCTGGATGACGCGTGAGGACCGGCTGCGCGAGATCGCCGACTACGTCGAGTACCTCGACCGCGTCGCGCAGCGCGCGCTCGACGCCGCGCCCGACGCGCGCCTCGTCGCGCTCGGCTTCTCGCAGGGCGCCGCCACCGCCAGCCGCTGGGCGCTCGCCGGCCGCAGCCGGCCGCACCGCCTCGTGCTGTGGGCCGGCGCCGTCGCCCACGACGTCGACCTCGCGGCCGCCGCGCCGCGCCTGCGGGCGCTGCGGCCGATCGCCGTCGTCGGCGACGCGGACCCCCACGTCTCCGATGCCACGATCGCGCGCGAGCGGCTGCGGCTCGCCGGCGCCGGCGTCGATTTCGGGCTGATACGCTACGCCGGCGGCCACCGCGTCACGGACGACGCTCTGCGCGCGCTGGTCGAGACACTCGATTCCGGTCAGGAGGTGCAGGGACCATGAGGCTCACGCAGGCGACGACCTCGCTGGCGATCGCGGCGCTCGTGGCGATCGCGGCGCCGAGGCCCCCCCTCGCGCCGGCGCACGCCGCGCCGCAACGGCCGGCACCGGCCGCGGCCGCGCGGGCTGCGGCCGCGCCGGCGGTCGAATACGACGTCGCCTTCCCGAACGCGGTCCACCACGAGGCGCGCATCACGGCGACGTTCTCCGGCCTCGGCGCCGCGCCGCTCGAGCTGCGCATGAGCCGCTCCTCGCCCGGGCGCTACGCGCTGCACGAGTTCGCCAAGAACGTCTATGCGGTGGAAGCGACGGACGGCGGCGGCCGCGCGCTCGATGTGGTGCGGCCGGACCCGTACGGCTGGACCGTGCCCCGCCACGGCGCCGTCGTGCGCGTGACGTACACGCTCTTCGCCGACCGCGCGGGCGGGACCTACTCCGGGATCGACCGGACGCACGCGCACCTGAACATGCCGGCGACGTTCATGTGGGCGCGCGGGCTGCAGGAGCGTCCGATCCGCGTGCGGTTCCGTCCGCTCGCGGGGTGGAAGATCGCGACGCAGCTTCCGCCGGCCGCCGGCGCCGCGAACACGTTCACCGCGCCGGACCTGCAGTACTTCATGGACAGCCCGACCGAGTTGAGCGACCACGACGTGCGCGAGTGGACGGTCGAGTCGGGCGGGCGCACGCAGACGATCCGCGTGGCGCTGCACCACGCCGGCACGGCGGCGGAGCTCGACCGCTACGTCGAGCTGGCGAAGCGCGTGGTGCGCGCGGAGATGGGCGTGTTCGGCGAGCTGCCGGCGTACGACTACGGCACCTACACGTTCATCGCGGGCTACCTGCCGTACGTCTCCGGCGACGGCATGGAGCACCGCAACTCGACGAGCCTGACGAGCACGCGCTCGCTCGCCGACGCCACCCTGCCGCTCGTCTCCACCCTCGCCCACGAGTACTTCCACTCCTGGAACATGGAGCGGATCCGCGCGCGAGAGATCGAGCCGTTCGACTTCGAGCGCGCGAACATGTCGCCCGAGCTTTGGTTCGGCGAGGGGTTCACGAACTACTATGACGGGCTGTCGCTGCGCCGCGCCGGGATCACCTCGGTCGACGACTTCGCCGCCGACGAGAGCCGCGCGGTGAACACCGTGGTCAACGCGCCGGGGCGCGCGTACCACTCGGCGGCGGGGATGAGCCGGCTGGCGCCGTTCGTCGACGCCGCGAGCTCGATCGACCCGACCAACTTCGCCAACACGTTCATCTCCTACTACACGTGGGGCGACGCGATCGGCCTCGGCCTCGACCTCACGCTGCGCACGCGCTCGCCGGCGCGCACGCTCGACGATCTCATGCGCGCGATGTGGCGGAAGTTCGGGAAGACCGGCGTGCCCTACACGATGGACGACCTGCGCCGCACGCTCGGCGAGGTGGCCGGCGACACCGCCTTCGCGAACGACTTCTTCCGCCGCTACATCACCGGCCACGCGGTGGTCGACTACGCCGCGCTGCTCGGCCGCTTCGGTCTGCTCCTGCGCCGGAGCGATCCCTCGGCGGCGTGGATCGGCGCGGAGGGGAGAGGGAGCCGGATCGCGACGCGGCTGGAATTCTCGGACGGCGCCGCCACCGTGGCTGGGCCGACGCTGGTGGGCGAGCCGCTCTACGACGCGGGCATCGACCGCGGCGATCGCATCCTCACGCTCGACGGCGTGCCGCTCGCCAGCGCGGAGGCGCTGCGAGGGGTGCTCGGCCGGCACCAGCCCGGAGACACGGTCGACGTGGTCTTCGAGCAGCGGATGGCGCGCCGCACGGCGGCCGTCGTGCTCGGCGCCGATCCAGACCTCGAGATCGTGACCTACGAGGCGGCCGGCAAGCCGCTCTCGCCCGGGATGCGCGAGCTGCGGCGCGCGTGGCTCGGCGGCGAGGACGCCGCCGACGCGAAGCCGCGCCGCAGCGGCCAGCGCTAACCCGGCGCCGCGGCCCTGGCCGGCCCGGCGTAGCGGTCAGGTTGAGCCCCCGGAAGCGATCCCCTCCAGCGCCTTGCGGCAGCGCGCCTCCAAGCGCTCGTCGCCGATGCGCGCCGGCCAGGCCGCGAAGGCGGGCGTGGGGCCGCGCCAGCGCAGCGCGTCGACGTCGTCGAATAGAGGTGCGTCCGAGCGCAGCGTCGCCAGGTCCTTGAAGAGGAGCGCGCGCCGCCGGTCGTCGCCCGACAGCGCTTCCGCGGGGAAGGCCTCGATCGGCCCGTGCCGGTCCACCAGCCGGCCCGCGGTCTTCGCGCCGATGCCGGCGATGCCGGGATAGCCGTCGGCGGCGTCTCCCACGAGCGCGAGGTAGTCCGGGATCCGCGCCGGCTCGACGCCGAACTTCTCGCGCACTCCCGCCGCGTCGAGCACCTTGCCGCTGCGCCGGTCCACCTGCACCACGCGCTCCCCCACGACGCACTGCGCCAGGTCCTTGTCCGGCGACCAGATCGAGACGCGCTCCACGCGCTCGTCTGCCGCCGCCAGCCGCGCCGCGGACGCCAGCGCGTCGTCCGCTTCCAGCTCCGCCATCGGCCACACCGCCACCCCCATCGCGCCGAGCGCGTCCTCGAGCGGCTCGAACTGGCTCTGCAGCGTCGGCTCGACCCCCTCCCCCGTCTTGTAGCCGGGCCACAGCTCGTTGCGGAACGACTCGATCTCGTGATCCGTCGCCACGCCCACGTGCGTCGCCCCGCCCTCGAACATCTGCAGCACCGTGCGGAGGACCCCCAGCACCGCGCCCAGCGGCGGATCGCTCCCCTTCGCGAAGCGGCGGATCCCGTAGAAATGGCGGAACAGCTCGTAGGTGCCATCGACGAGGTGCACGATCATGCGTGGCGTCCTCGCTAGCTTGGCTCCCACGACCGCATCGCGGCGGCATCGCCGCGCGCTGTCGCGAGCAGAGGGTAAACAGTGAGGCGAAGCGGAAACATGTGGCGGGCCGCGGCGCCCGGCAAGGTGGCCGCGGCGCCCGGCAAGGTGGCCGCTATGACCGCGCGGGGGAGACCGTCCCCGGAAGGGGACGGCAGCGGCGGCGCAAGAGGACGGGGAGAGCGCTGTAAGTCACAATGTCATAAGGGCTTGGCTGGATGGCACCAGGTTTGCTCGATGTAGGGGGTGAAATCCACGAACAGGGGAACTCCCGAAGAAGAGGTGGCTACGATGCGAGCGACCAGGAGAAGTGCCGTTCCGGCGTTGATGCTTGGCGCGCTGCTGGTGACGAGCGCGGGGTGCGCGAGCTGGAACAACAAGGAGAAGGGCGCGGCGGTCGGCGCGGGCGTGGGCGCGGCTGCGGGCGCGGCGATCGGTCACGCGAACGGGTCGACGGCGAAGGGGGCGCTGATCGGCGCGGTGGTGGGGGGCGCGGCGGGCGCCGTGATCGGACACCAGATGGACAAGCAGGCGGACGAGTTGGCGACGGACCTGCCGAACGCGGACGTGAGTCGGGTGGGCGAGGGGATCCTGGTGAACTTCCCGTCGGGGATCCTCTTTCCGTTCGACTCGGACGCGCTGCAGCCGAACGGCCGACAGAACCTGGCGGACCTGGCGCAGAGCCTGAACAAGTACCCGAAGACGGAAGTGCTGATCGTCGGTCACACGGATTCCGTGGGGACGGCGGCGTACAACCAGGAGCTGTCGGAGGAGCGGGCGGCGTCGGCGGAGGCGTACCTCGCGTCGCTGGGGATCGCGCGGGACCGCGTGAGCACGGAGGGGCGGGGCGAGAGCGAGCCGATCGCGTCGAACGAGACGGCGACGGGGCGGCAGCAGAACCGGCGCGTGGAGGTCGCGATCTACGCGAGCGAGGAATACCGGCAGGAGGTGCTGAACAGCATCGGCCACTGAGCCGCGGGCGCGGTGGGGGCGGTGTCCGCGGCGCCCTCACGCGGTGGGAACCGTGACGGTGAACGTGGAGCCGGTGCCGGGCGTGCTGCAGACGGTGATGTCGCCGCCCATGGCGCGGGCGAGCTGGCGGCTGATGGCGAGGCCGAGGCCGATCCCTTCGTCCTGGCCGGGGCCGGCGACGCGCAGGCTGACGAACGGCTCGAAGATCTTCTCCAGGCGGTCGGCGGGGATGCCGGAGCCGCTGTCGCGGACGTGGATGGCGACGGCGTCGCCGTCGCGTTCGGCGAAGACCTCTATACGGTCGCCGCTCTCGGAGAACTTGACCGCGTTGGAGAGCAGATTGAGGAGGATCTGATCGAGGCGCTCGCGGTCGGCGCGGACGAAGAGGGCGGGATCGACGGCCGCGGAGACGAATTCGATCTGACGCTGGGCGGTCTGCGGCGCGATGAGCGGCTCGAGGTCGCCGAAGACATCGGCGAGACGAACGGGTCCCGTGCGCAGCTCGATCTGGCCGGCCTCGGCACGCGCCATCTGGAGCAGGTCGTTGATCAGCGCGAGCAGGTGGCGCTGGTTGCGCTGGATGCGCTGGAGCGCCTGGCGCTGCTCGTCGTTGACGGGGCCGTGGACGCCGATGTCGAGCAGTTCGGTGTAGCCGCCGATGGCGTTGAGCGGCGTGCGCAGCTCGTGGCTCATGGTGGCGAGGAAGCGGGACTTGGTGGCGTTCGCCTCCTCGGCCGCGGCGCGGGCGGCTTCGGCGGCTTCGCGCTCCTCGCGCAGCGCGTGGTTGGAGTCTTCGAGCGCCTGGAGCGTCTCCTGTAGATCCTCGGTCTGCGTCTCGAGCTCGACGGTCTGCTCCTCGAGCTGGATCGTCTGCTCTTCGAGCGCCTGGTGCGCCTCTCGCAGCTCCTTGACCAGGAGCGCGTTGTCGATGGCGACGGCGGCGCGCCGTGCGAGGTCCTCGGCGAGGACGAGGTCGGCGTCGTCGTACTCGCGGCCGCTTTCGGAGAAGATGAGCGTGAGCGCGCCGAGGCTGCGCTCGCGGCCGACGAGCGGCGCGATGATCGCGGAGTTCAGGCGCAGGTCGCGGAGCACGGCGAGGTGCTCCTCGTTGCGGGCGCCGGCGAGGAGCATCTCGTCGGTGATGTGGCGGATGAGCTGCGCCTGGCCGGCGCGGACGACCTGGGGCAGTCCGGTTTCGGCGGCGGGATCGGGCGGGAACTGTTTGCGCAGCGCGCGCGCCTGCGCGACGCGGTCGGGGTCGTGGTGGTGGACGGCGACGCTTTCGAAGCCGCCGTCCTCGCGCACGAGGTCGACGGCGCACCAGTCGGCGAAGCCGGGCACGGCGAGCCGGGCGACGCTGGCGAGGGTGGTGGAGTAGTCGAGGGAGGCGCCGAGGGTGCGGCTCGCCTCGGCGAGAAGGCCGACGCGGGAGACGGCGCGCTCGGCCTCCTGGCGCGCCGCGTGCTCGCGCGCGAGCTCGATCGCCTGCCGCTCGGCTTCCTTGATGGCCGTGATGTCGACGCAGGCGCCGAGCAGTCGGCGGCCGCCGTTCGCCTCGCCGTCCACGGGGCGCCCGAGGCAGCGCAGGGTGCGGATCTCGCCGGACGGGCGCACGATGCGCTGCTCGAGCTCGAACGGCGCGCCAGCCGCGAGAGAGGTGCGGATCGCCGCGTCCACGCGGGCGCGGTCGTCCGGGTGGATGCGATCGAGATAGGCGGCCAGGTAGGCATCGACGTCGGACGGCTCGATGCCGAAGATGCGGTACAGCTCGTCGGACCAGGCGACGGTGTCGGCGTCGGCGTCCCATTCCCAGCTTCCGAGGTGCGCGAGGCGCTGGGCTTCGGCGAGGCGCGCCTCGCGGCGTCGCACCGCCTCCTCCGCTTCGCGGCGTTCGGAGAGGTCCCGCGTGACCTTGGCGAAGCCGACGATCTCGCCATCCGGCGACCGCAGCGCCGTGAGCACGATGCTGGCCCAGAAGCGGCTGCCATCCTTGCGGAGGCGCCACCCCTCGTCGTAGGCGACGCCGTTCTTGCGCGCGGTCTCCAGCTCGCGCTCCGGCTGCCGATCCGCGCGGGCTTCGGGAGGGAAGAAGACGGAGTAGTGGCGGCCGATGATCTCGTCGGGCGCGTACCCCTTGATGCGCTCGGCGCCGGGATTCCACGTGGCGACGTAGCCGGCGGGGTCGAGGACGAAAAGGGCATAGTCCTCGACCGATTCGACGAGCAAACGGAGCAGGTCGTCGGTGTTGTTGTCGGCCGGCTTCAGCAAGTTGGGACGGCTCCGGGTTCGCGATTCGGGGCGCGAAATGCAGGAATCGCGCCGCCTGAGGGCCCGGTCGCAGCGGACGGCCCATCACCTCTCATGGACGACGACCTCCATGAACTGGGAGAGGATGCGGTGGGTGAGGCCCCAGATCTCGTACGACTCGTAGCGGAAGGCGGGGAAGGCGCGCGTGCCGCCTTCCAGCTCGACGAGGACCTCGCCGATGGCGGTCTCGTCGCGCAGCGCGCGCAGCGGGATCCAGACGGCGGCGGCGACCTCGCGCGGGTCGGGACGCAGCTCGGCGCGGGCGTCGGTGCGCGCGACGTACGGCGCGACGACGAGGGGGGGCAGCCGGGTCGAGCGGGGGGCGACGTCGTCGAGGCGGCCGAGCAGGTCGCGATCGCGGCGGAGCTGGATGCCCACCTCCTCGCGCGTTTCGCGGAAGGCGGTATCGAGGAGGTCCTCGTCGATCGGGGCGCGGCGCCCGCCGGGCAGCGCCATGTGGCCGGACCAGGGGTCGCCGGCCCGCTCGACGCGCTGGATCAGGAGAAGCTCCATGTCAGGAGCTTCCCGCAGCAGCAGCGTGACGGCGGCCTCCCCGCGGTCGGGGCGGCGCGTGGCATGGCGAGGCGAGTGTGCGCGGAGGGCGTCGCGGATCGCGCTCCACCCGGCGTCGCCGTACGGGTCGTCGGGCACGCCCCAGTGTAGGAGGGTGGCCGCTCCCGGGGCAACGGCGCGGGAGCTTTGGGCATCGTAGGGGGTAGGTAGAAGCACCGATGAAGGGTCGAGCGAGAGGGTCACGTCGACGGCACGTCCTCGAGCGGGATGGCTTCCGCTGCGTGTACTGCGCGCGGGTCTTTCCCGCTGAGGAACTGACGGTCGACCACGTCGAGCCGCGCGTGCGCGGCGGCGACCATTCGGCGGGCAATCTCGTGACCTGCTGCCGGGAATGCAACACGGCGAAAGGCGGTGCGCCCGCGTGGGCGTTCCTTTCGCGCCGACCCGATCTCCGCGCCAACTTCCTCGCGCTGGGCGAAGCCGTCTGGCCGCGGCTGCGCCGAGCGGTCGAGGAGGCCGCCGAGCCGTAGCCAGGTTCGCTCGCTCACTCTTTTCCGCTGCCGAGATGCACCGCACCAATGCACGCCCACGACGCCTGATGGCCGCCGCGCTCGCGGCGGTCGCGCTCGTCGCGGCCGCGGCGTGCGGTGGCGGAGGCCCCGGCCCGCCGGCGGGGGCGAGCGGCGACCTGGACGACGGCCGGCGGGACGCCGCCGAGTGGATCGCGGACGCGCGCGTCCACGACCGGGCGGACTCGTCGGAGGTGGTCGCACTCGGCTACCTGGAGCGCGCGCGCCTGGGGCTCGGCTCGCCGTTTCGCCTCGCGGAGTACGCGCTGGACGACCCCCGCCTCGACAGCCTCTACCAGCGCCGCGTGGCGTGGGCCGTGCTCGCGCGCGTCTCGGCGCGTCAGGACTACGACGTCGACCCCGCTGCGCTGGACGGCGTGGACATGCACCGTTCGCTGCGCGCCGACGGCGCCGCGCACCTGCGTCTGATCCAGGGCGTGGTGCGTGCGGCGCGCGATCCGCGCGCGGGTGAGCTCGCCGTCCGGCTGGCCTACGCGCTGGCGGCGGCGGAGGGGTCGGTGAGCCGTGCGGGGCCCGGCGTCGCCGCCCAGGCGGCCGCGCTGGCACGCGACCGCGAGCTGGCGCACGACGACGTGCGACGGCTCCTCGCGGCCGCGGACCGCGCCGACGCCGATCCGCTGGCGCTGCTGCGGCGGTGGCGCGTCGAGCGGCGCTTCGCCGTCGAGCAGCCGCTTGCGGGCGCCATCGGGATCGACGCGGAGGCGGAGGCGATCGAGCTGGCGCCGCGGCTGGTGGAGGCGGTGCGCCAGATCGGGTCGGCGGCCGGATCGGAGGGGCGCGAGCCGGCGAGGGCGGCGAGGAGCGCGGCCCCGGGAACGCCGCTGCTCGGCACGCGCGTCGCGGTGCGGCTCGAGGCGCGCACCGATTCGCTCGACCCACCGCCGCAGGCGCCGATCGTCATGGCGGTGCGGCTGCACGAAGAGGAGGCGGGGCGGCGGTCGCCCGCAGACACCGCGGCGTTCTCGCTCTTCGCCCGCCGCGCGCGCGACGAAGAGCATTTCGCGGCCGAGTACCCGCGTTTCCTGACGAACGCGGTGGGCGCCCGCGACCTGGTCGCGCGCGTGGCGCTGTCGGCGGCGGTCGCGCTGCGGCCGTACGCGCAGGAGGCGGTGTGGTACCCGAGGCTGGGCGGCCCGAGCGAGGCGGACCTCGAGACGCGCTACGGCCTCGCGGCGGTCGCCTTCGACCGGGACGTGCCGCTCCCGTGGCGGCCGTACTACCGTCGCATGCTGGCGACGTCGCTCACCGACCTGCAGCGCGTCCTGCCGCCGCTCTCCTTCCGCGGCCTGCGCGTGCGCTTCGGCTCGCTGCGCAGCGGCCAGGCGACGACGCTCGCGATGCACGATCCGCGCACGCGCACCGTCTACTTCCCGCCGGCGACCGGCGCCGGCACGATCGCGCACGAGCTGGCGCACGACCTCGACTGGCAGGTGGCGCGGCGCCGCTTCGGCGTCCGCGGCGACTACGCGACCGACCGCGCGACGCGCCGCGGCCGCGGCGCGATGGCGCTGTCGCTGCACGACCTGGCCGACGGCGCGCTCGACCCGCCGCGACCCGGCGAGCCGACGACCTCGCACGCGCGGCGTCCGGCGGAGGTGTTCGCGCGCAGCGTCGACTGGGCCGTGACCCTCGCGCTGGCGCGCGACGGCCGCATGGACGGCTACCTCTCCTCGGTGCAGGACGGCGTGCTCACCGGCTACGGCAGCGTGCGGCCGCCGGACTTCACCGGCCGCGCCGGCGACGCGCTCGTGTCGATCCTCGACCAGGTCGCGCCGCTGCCCGCCGACCTGCGGCGCTGGTACCTGGAGCACCACGGGCTCGGCCGGCCTCTCCCCGCCTACGACCTCGTGCGCATGGTGCTCGAGGCGCCGATCCCCGTCGAGCGCGACCTCGTGCTCGTCTTCGGCGGCTCCGCCGTGAACGACGACTCCGCCGCCTCCGATTCCCTCGCCGTCGATTCCGCCCGCGCCAACGCCAGCGCCAGCGCGAGCCCTCGCTTTGCCGCGATCGCGGCCGCCCGCGACGCCGCGATGCGCGCCATCGACGAGTGGATCTGCGACGTCCCCGGCGCCGCCTACGACCGCGACATGCAGCAGGCCCGCCGCGAGCTCGTGCTGCGCGCCGCGGAGGCGCGCGCCCGCGGCATCGCCCTCCACCGCGCCACCGAGGTGGCCGGCATCGCGGGGCGGCGCTGGGTGGCGCGCGCCCTCTTCGGCGCCCCGTGGCCGGAGTCGGCCGTCGACTCGACGACCGCGGACTACCTGGCCGGCCTGGTCGGTCGCGTGCGCGAGATCGCCGCCGGTTCGGCGCTGCCGGAGCAGAGCTTCCGCCTCGCCGCCGCGCCCGCCCGCTGCGCGGTGGCGCCGCTCGCGATCGCCACCGACGTCGCGCCCTTCGCGCTCGCCGTCGCCGCCGCGCCTTCCGCCCCCTCACGTGGCTCGCCGCTCGCGCCGGCTGATCCTCGGGCCTCCCTCCCACACGCGGATCCCCCCTCGCGCCAGTCGGCTCGCGCCGGCTGATCCTCGGGCCTCCCTCCCCAGACGCGGCCCCCCCCGCGCGCCGGCCGGCTCGCCCCGGCCGGTCGGGCCGCCCCCCCCACACGCGCCCCCCCCCGCGCCGGCCGGTCGGGCCTCACGCGGACGAGCGAGAGAAATCTCGTAATCGACGCCCCGGCGATGATCGACATCCGACTATTTCTCGGAAACCGGGAAGAATCTCGTAACGGCCGTGCGCGGCCCGCGGCGGCCTCGAGATTCTTATCGCTTTCCGAGAAGAATCAGGATGTCGATCCTGGAGAGGGCGCCCATTACGAGAAATTGCTCGCTCACGACGGACCGGCGGAGGGGACGGGGGAGGGGGGAGGGGGCGCGCTAGCGGAGGGTCCGGCGGAACTGGCGCGTCGCCAGCCACAGGACCACGGCGGCCATGAGCGTCAGGGTGGCGAGCTGCGGCCACAGGTCCGTGAAGCCCTCGCCTTTCAGGAAGACGCCACGCACGACCTCCAGGAAGTGGCGCACCGGATTGAGCAGCGTCAGCTCCTGGAAGAAGAGCGGCATCGAGCGGATGGGATACATGAAGCCGGAGAGGATGATCATCGGCAGGAAGAAGAGGAACATCGCCATGAACGCCTCCTGCTGCGTGCTCGATACGGTCGAAACGAGCAGACCGAGGCCGAGCGCGGCGAGGATGTAGACGCTCGAGGCGGCGAGCAGGAGCGGCACGCTGCCGCGCAGCGGGATGTGGAACCAGAGCACCGCGACCGCGGTGACGAGCGCGAGGTCGAGGAAGGCGATCGCCGCCACCGGGATCGTCTTGCCCAGGATCAGCTCCCCCGCCGAGAGCGGCGAGACCATCAGTTGTTCGAGCGTGCCCAGCTCGCGCTCGCGGACCACCGTCAGCGCCGTGAGCAGCAGCGCCATCAGCATCAGGATCACCGCGATCACGCCCGGCACGTTGTAGACGCGGCTCTCCAGGGAGGGATTGAACCACGCGCGGGCGCGCAGGTCGACGCCGCCGGCCGTCGCGCCACCGGCTGCCGCGCCACCGGCCGTCGCGCCACCGGCCGTCGCAGCGCCGGGGTCGTAGTTCTGGCCGAAGCGCTGGACGATCTGCGTCGCGTAGCCCTGCGCGACGGTGGCGGTGTTCGAGCTGGTGCCGTCGACGAGGATCTGGACGACGGCGCCGCGGCGTGCGGCGAGGTCGGCGGCGAAGCCGCGCGGGATCTCGAGGCCGACGAGGGCGTCGCCGGCGTCGAGCGCGCGGCGGATGTCGGCGGAGCGGTCGCTGATGGCGACGAGGCGGAAGTAGCCGGCGGCGGTCATCGCATCGACGAGCCGGCGCGATTCGATCGTGTGGTCGTGGTCGACCACCACGAGCGCGGCGTTGCGCACGTCGGTGTTGACGGCGTAGCCGAAGAGGAGGAGCTGCAGCACGGGCGAGACGAAGATGAGGCGCTTCGTCTTCGGGTCGCGGAAGATCTGCCGCCACTCCTTGCGCAGCAGCTCGCGGATGCGGAGCAGCGACTCGCGCGCGGCGTTCATGCGGGGGCTCGCCCGCCGCCCGTCGAGGGCGGCAGCGGCGTGGCCGGCTCGCGCGTCTCGCTCATCCGATCTCCTTGCGGAAAGCGTACGTGGCGAGGCCGAGGCCGATCGCGGCGAAGAGGATCATGGAGAGCGCTTGCGCCCAGAGCACGCCGGCGCCGACGCCCTTCAGGAAGATCCCGCGGGTGACCGTGATGTAGTAGCGTGCGGGGATCACGTAGGTGAAGAGCCGCAGCGCGCGGGGCATGCTCGCGATGTCGAAGAGGAAGCCGGAGAGCAGGATCGCGGGCAGGTAGGTGACGACCATCGCGACCTGCATCGCCAGGACCTGCGAGCGGAGCGCCGCGGAGATGAAGATGCCGAGGCCGAGCGCGCCCAGCAGGAAGAGCAGGGTGAGCACCGCGAGCAGGGCGACGTCGCCGCGCAGCGGCACGCCGAAGACGAGGATGCCGGCGAGCGTCGCGACGGCGACGTCGAAGAGGCCGATGATCAGGTAGGGCAGGAGCTTGCCGAGCACGACCTCGTGGCGGCGCACCGGCGTGGCGGCGAGCTGCTCCATGGTGCCGCGCTCCCATTCGCGCGCGATCGTGAGCGCGGTCAGGACCGCGGCGATGATCGACATGATCACCGCGATCAGGCCGGGCACGATCATGTTCCGGCTCTCCAGCTTCGGGTTGTACCACACGCGCGTCTCGGCGCGCGCCGGCGGCGTGAAGGTGCGTCCGCGCAGCAGCACGTCGACGGAGAAGCGGGCGGCGATCGCCTGCGCGTAGGCGAGCGCGATCGTGGCGGTGTTGGCGTCGCCGCCGTCGAGCAGCAGTTGCACGGGGGCGGCGCGGCCGGCGACGAGGTCGCGGGCGAAGCCGGGCGGCACGATCAGCGCGCCGAGCGCGTGGCCGTGCGCGATCGGCGCGTCGACGTCTGCGTACCGCGCGGGGCGGCCGACGACGTCGAAGTAGCCGCTCGCCTCGAACGCCTCGACCAGCGCCCGGCTGTCCTGCGTGGCGTCGCGGTCGAGCACGAGGAGGCGGATGTCCTTCACGTCCCACGTGATCGCGTAGCCGAAGAAGAGCAGCAGGAAGAGCGGCAGCAGGAACGCGAGCGCCATGCTGCGCCGGTCGCGGCGGAGCTGGATCGCCTCCTTGCGCGCGACGGCCAGGAGCCGGCCGGCGGCCATCGCGCTCAGCCTTCCCGGGCGCCGCCCTCGCGGCGCACGAGCGAGACGAAGACGTCCTCGAGCGAGGGGCGGACGACGCGGATCGCGCGGGTGCGGCGGCCGAGGCCGCCGAGGAGCTCCGGCAGGCGGAGCCGCGCGGCGTCGGCGTCCTCCGCCACGACGTGGACCGCGCGGCCGAACATCGAGGCGTCGACGACGCCGGGCGCGCCGCGCAGCGCCTCGACGGCGCGCGGCGCGTCGTCCACGTGCAGCTCGAGGACCGGCAGCCGCATCGAAGCGCGCAGCGCCGGCGGCGCGTCCAGCGCGATGAGGCGGCCGCGGTTCATGAGCGCGAGCCGGTGGCAGTACTCGGCCTCCTCCATGTAGTGCGTGCTGACAAGGATGGTGGTGCCGTGCGCGGCGAGCGAATCGATCAGGTCCCAGAACGCGCGGCGCGCGAGCGGGTCGACGCCAGACGTCGGCTCGTCGAGGAAGAGGATGGAGGGCTCGTGGAGCACGGCGCAGCCGAGCGCCAGCCGCTGCTTGAAGCCGAGCGGCAGCTCCGCCGTCAGGCGGTCCTCCCTGCCGACGATCCCCGCCATCCGCATCACCCACTCGCGACGCTCCGCGAGCCGCTTCCCCGTCACGCCGTAGAGGCCCGCGAAGAGCGAGACGTTCTCCGCCACCGTGAGGTCGCCGTAGAGCGAGAAACGCTGCGACATGTAGCCGATGCGGCGGCGGATCGCGGCGGCGTCGCCGACGATGTCGAGCCCGGCGACGCGGCCGCCGCCGGACGTCGGCGCGAGCAGGCCGGTCAGCATCTTGATCGTCGTCGTCTTCCCCGCGCCGTTGGGCCCGAGAAAGCCGAAGATCTCGCCGGTGCGGACCGCGAAGGTGACGTCGTCGACGGCGGTGAAGTCCCCGAAGCGGCGCGTGAGACGATCCACCTCGATCGCGGGCGGCGGCCGGTCAGGCGGCGGCCGGTCAGGCATGCGCCGCTCCGGCGTCGGTGACGAGCTGGATGAAGACGTCCTCGAGCGACGGCGGCACGGCGCGGTCGTCGTGGATCGCGACGCCGGCATCCCGCAGCGCCGCGCGCGCCGCCTCCCACGTGTCGTCGCCGCGCAGCCACACGTGGATCGAGTCGCCGTAGAGCGTGGCGCGCGCCACCGCGGGGGAGGCGCGGAGCAGGTCGCGCGCGCGGCGCGGCGCGTCGGTCCAGAGCGCGCGCATCTCGCCGCCGAGCGAGGCCTGCAGCGCCTGCGGCGCGTCGAGCGCGAGGGCGCGGCCGCGGTCGAGCAGGACGACGCGGTCGCAGCGTTCGGCTTCGTCCATGTACGAGGTCGACACGACGACGGTGACGCCGGCGGCGACGCGTTCGTGGAGGATGAGCCAGAGGTCGCGTCGTGAGATCGGGTCGACGCCGAACGTCGGCTCGTCGAGCAGCAGCAGCTCCGGCTCGTGCACCAGCGCGCAGGAGAGGGAGAGCTTCTGCTTCATGCCGCCGGAGAGGTTGCCGGCGAGGCGGTCGCGGAAGGGGGCGAGGTCGGAGAAGCGATAGAGCCGCTCGAGCCGCGCCGTGCGCTCGCCGCGCGGAACGCTGTAGAGGTCGGCGTAGAAGGCGAGGTTCTCCGCCACCGTCAGGTCGTCGTAGAGGCCGAAGCGCTGCGCCATGTAGGCGATGTGCGGCTTGACCTCTTCGGGCCGCGCGGCGACGCCGATGCCGAGCACCGCGGCGTCGCCGGACGTCGGGCGGAGCACGCCGGCGAGCATGCGAAGCGTCGTCGTCTTGCCGGCTCCGTCGGGGCCCACAATGCCGAACAGCTCGCCGCGGCGGATGTCGAGCGAGAGGCCGTCGACGGCGGCGCGCCCGCCGAAGTGGCGGGTGAGGGAGCGCAGCGAGACGGCGACGTCCTCGCCGGACGGTGCGCCGCTCATCGTCGCGGCCGCGCGCGCGTCGGACCGCTCACCGAACGGCCTCCGCGGAGAGCACGACGTCCGCCGGGATGCCGGACTTGAGGTCGCCACCCGGGTCGCCCGTGATGGCGACCTTCACGGCGTAGACGAGCTTCACGCGCTCCTCCGTCGTCTGCACGTTCTTCGGCGTGAACTCCGCCTCGCTGGCGATGAAGGAGACGCGGCCGGCGTAGCGCTTTCCGGGGAAGGCGTCGGCGGTGATCGTCGCCGGATCGCCGACGCTCACGCGCCCCACCACGTCCTCGCGCACGTAGATGCGGACCCAGCGGTCGTCCGGGTCCAGCACCGTCACCACCGGAAGGCCGGCGGCGACGACCTCCCCCGGCTCGCGGTGGCGGATCGTGACGACGCCGGCGAAGGGCGCGCGCACGACGGCGTTGGCGAGCGCCGCGTCGATCTGCCGCACCGCCGCGCGCGCCTGCTCGACTGCGGCGCGCGCGGCGTCGATGCGCTCGCGGCGGGGACCGGCGCGGACGAGTCGGAGCTGCTCCTCCGCCTGCGTCGCCTGCGCGCGCGCGACCCCGTACGCGGTGCTCGCCTTGTCGAGGGCCTCGCGGCTGACCGCGCCGCCTTCCTGCAGCGCGCGCGTGCGCTCGAGGTCGCGGCGCGCGTCATCGAGCCGATGTCCCGCGGCGGCGGCGAGCGAGCGCGCCTGCGCGATCTCTTCCGGCCGCGAGCCGCGCTGCAGCTCGGCGAGCTGGGCCGTGGCCGCGCTGAGCTGCGCGACCGCGCCCGCGCGGCGGGCGGCCAGCTCGGCGGTGTCGAGCGCGGCCAGGACCTGGCCCGCTGCGACGGCGTCGCCCTCCTGCACCGCGAGGGTCGCGATGCGGCCCGGCGCCTGGAAGCCGAGGTCCGCCTCGCGCGCCTCCACGGTTCCGGACGCGCTCACGACGTCGGCGTCGCCGCCGCCGCGGAAGGACACGAGCGCGACCACGACGGCGGTCACCACGACGGCGACACCGGCCACCAGCAGGGCCCGCGTGCGGTTCATCGCTCCGACTCCAGCGTGTTCGTGAGCCATGCGGGCGTGAGGTCGCCGGTGATGCGCGCGACCGCGACGCGCGCGCCCAGCGCCGCGGCGCGCGCCTGCGTCAGCGCCGCACGGGCGTCGAAGAGGTCCGCCTCCGCCGTCAGGTAGTCCGTCTGCGTGCCGGCGCCCCGATCGAGCGAGAGACGCTCGATCCGCACGACCTCCTCGGACTGGCGGACCGCCGCCTCGAGCGCGGCCGCGCGCGCGCTCGAAGCCTCCAGCTCCGTAAGCGCACCGTCGAGACGGCGCTCCACCTCCTGCTCCGCGACGTCGATCCGCGCCCGCGCACCGCGCGCTTCCGCCGCCGCGCGGTCCACGCCGCTCGCCCGCGCTCCGCCGGTGAAGAGCGGATAGGTGAGCTGTACGCCGCCCTGCCACTCTCCCGTGTAGGCGCCCGGTGCGCTGCCGTACTCGTTGTAGCGGCCGACCGCCTGCAGCCGCGGCAGCCACGCCGCCCGCGCCACCGCGCGCGCCGCGCCCGCCGCCGCCTGCTCCCGCCGCGCCCGCGCCAGCTCCGGGTTCGCCTCCCGCGCCCGCGCCAGCAGCGCCTCCCGCGGCGGCGGCGCTCCGTCGCCGCCGCCGCCGCCCGGTGCACCGAGCGGGGCGAGAGGACGCCCGGCGAGCGCCGCGGCGCTCGCTCCCATCAGCCGCGCCATCTCGCGCTCCGCGGCCTTCACCTCCGCACCCGCGCCGGCGCTGTCCGCTCGGGCGCGCGCCAGCGCCGCCCGTGCCCGCAGCACCGCCACCTCCGCCGCCCGTCCCTCGCGCAGCATCCGCCGCGACCGCTCCAGCTCACCGTCCAGCGCCCGCACCCGCGCCGCCGCCGCGAACGCCACGTCGCGCGCGGAGCCGACGCGCAGATACGCCCGCGACACCTCCAGCAACACGTCGGCCCGCGTCGCGGCCTCGCCGAGCGACGCCGCCGACGCCAGCGCCCGCGCGCTGCGCAGCCTGCCCCGCCGCGCGCCGCCGTCGAACACCGTCCACGTCACCGAGAGCGCGCCCTGCACCAGCGTCCGCTCGAACGATGGCGGCTGCGTCGGATCGAAGCCGTGCAGCGGCGCCACCACCATCGGCTCCTGAAATCGCGTCAGGCCGCCGTCCAGCGACAGCGCCGGGAAGAACGACGCCCGCCTGCCGCCCACGTCCGCCGCCGCCGCGTCCGATGCGGCCCGCGACGCCGCCAGCTCCGGACTCGTCGCCAGCGCCGCCGCCGCCGCCGCCGACAGCGTGAGCGGAGCCGCCGCCGGCTCCTGCGCCCCTGCGCCTGCCGCCGCGACGAACCCCAATAGCGGCACGACGAGCCGCATTCCTCGCCGCAGCGCTGCAACCCCTCTCATGCCTCCCCTCCTTCCACGGCCGCCACACCCCGCCGCACGAACGCCACCGCGTGATCCACCATCGGCTGCCGCGCCGCCGGCTCCGTCACGTCCAGCCCCGCCACGGCCCGCACCATCCGCCGCAGCAGCGTCATGTGCAGCGGCTGCGACACCAGACTGACCGCGAACAGCGTCGGGTCGCCCGCCCGGATCGCACCCTCCTCCTGACCCGTCTCGATCACCCCCCGCAACGCCGCCAGCATCCCACGCACCGCCGCCACCGCCTCCGCCGGAGGATCCCGACCCACCGCCATCTCCTGCAGGATCAACTGCGGCAGCTCCGGCATCTCCGCCAGCGCCGCGAAGAACGCCCGCACCACCGCCTCCACGCGGTCGAGCGCCCCGGCGCCCGGCACCCCCGCCGCCGCCGTCACCCGCGCCACGAGCGGCGCCGCCGACTCCGACACCACCGCGCCGTACAGCGCCCGCTTCGACCCGAAGTGGTACGTGATCGAACCCAGGTTCGCGCTCGCCGCCCGCGTGATCGCCCGCACCGACGCGCCGTCGTAGCCGCGCTCAGCGAACAACCGTCGCCCGGCGCGGATCAGCGCCTGCCGCGTTGCCGGCGCGAGCTCGGCCGCGGGGCGTGTGTACGGATCGGAGGTGGGCTGGCTCATACGAACGTATGAATAACGCGCCCAACGACGACGTGCAAGAGGGCTCCACGCGACGCGAGCCGCGGCCCCGCAGTCCCCGCGGCCCCGCGCGGGCGTCCACGGGCACGCGAACGAGGGGCGCGCGCGGCGGCGGGCCTGGCCGGCCGGGCGGCCGTCAGCTCTGCGGCAGCTCCGGCGGATGACGCTCGAGGCGCGTGTCCTGCCAGGAGGCGGGGTCCTCGATCGGCTCGAGGTGGGTGAAAACGGTGGTGTTGGGGACGGCGGCGCGGATGCGCTCCTCGATGTGTTCGAGCAGGTCGTGGCCACGCTGGACGGACCAGTCGCCGGGGACGAGGATGTGGAAGGACACGAAGCGGCGGGCGCCGGCCTGGCGGGTGCGGAGTGCGTGGTAGCGGACGCCGGCGGGCGTGGCGGTGTCGATGATGGCGACGATGGTGGAGCGGGTGGGCTCGGGGAGGGCGGTGTCGAGGAGTCCGAGGGCGGAGCGGCGGAGGAGCCGCACGCCGATGACGATGATGTTGACGGTGACGCCGAGGCCGACGATCGGGTCGAGGCGGTGCCAGCCGGTGAGGGCGGCGAGGCCGACGCCGACGACGACGCCGACGGAGGTCCAGACGTCGGTGATGAGGTGGTGGGCGTCGGCCTCGAGGGTGATCGACTCGTAGCGGCGGCCGGCCTGGAAGAGGAGTCGTGCGACGCCGAAGTTGATGAGGGAGGCGATGGCGGCGATGGTGATGCCGATGCCGGCGTCGGGAATGGGGCGCGGGTGGAGAAGGCGCTGAGCGGAGGCGACGGCCATGCTGATGGCGGCGACGAGGATGAGGGCGCCTTCGAAGCCGCTGGAGAAGTACTCGGCCTTGCCGTGGCCGTAGGCGTGCTCCTCGTCGGCGGGGCGGGCGGCGACGGAGAGCGCGACGAGGGCCATGATGGCGGCGGCGAGGTTGACGATCGACTCGAGGGCGTCGGAGAGGAGGCCGACGGACCCGGTGAGCAGGTAGGCGCCGCTCTTGAGGCCGATCGTGACGATCGCCGCGATGATGGAGACGACGGCGTAGCGTTTCAGCCCGGGTCGCTGCAAGGCCTCCTCCTGTCGCGCGGCGCGAACGGGAGGGCAACTTGCCGGATCGAGCGCCGCGGCGAAAGGACTTGTGCTTCCGGGGTTTCGGGTGCAGGAATTAGAGGGCCTACGTCGCTTCCCTCGAGGACCGATGGAGGGGCAGGATGATCATTCGAACGTGGCGCGGGCGAGCCGACCTCGCCGAGGCGGATAGCTACCTGGAGACGTTGCGGGAGACGAAGCTGCAGAGCTACGTGAGCGCGGAAGGCAATCTGGGCGTGTACGTGCTGCGGCGTCGCTCCGGCGGCACGGCGGAGTTCCTGATCCTGTCGATATGGGAGTCGACGGAGGCGGTGCGCAATTACGCGGGTTCCGAAGTGGACCACGCGCTTTCGCCCGCGGCGACCGATTCCTTCTTCGATTTCGACTCGGACGTGAAGTACTACGAGGTGCTCGTGGCGCCGGAGCACGTAGGCGCTTGAAGCCCCGCGGGCGGGGCCCGCGGACGCGATCGCGGAACGGCGAAGGGGCGGACGACCTCTTCGCCGTTTGCGCGCCCGGGTTCGAGGCGCTGCTGGCGGCGGAGCTGCGGGCGCTGGGCGTCGCCGGCGTGGCGGAGCGGGGCGGCGTCGCGTTCCGCGGCGGTTCTCGCGAGCTCTACGACGTCTCGCTCGGCGCGCGCACGGCGAGCCGCGTGCTGCTCCGCCTCGCGACGTTCCGGGCGACGGCGTTCTGGGAGATGGAGAAGGCCGCCCGGCGCGTGGCGTGGGGAAGGGTCGCGTCGGAAGGGACGCCGGTGCGCTTCCGCGTGACGTCGCACCGCTCGCGGCTCTACCACGAAGGTGCGGCCGCCGAGCGCCTGGCGCGGGAGGCGGCGCGCGCGGTGGGAGCGGTGCCGGAGCCGGCGGAGCGCGAGCCGGGGGCGACGGAGCGCGAGCGCGAGCCGGCGGAGCGCGCTGCGGAGCCGGCGTCGCAGGGCTTCGTCGTTCGCATCGAGCGCGACGTGCTCACGGTGAGCGCCGACGCATCCGGCGCGCTGCTGCACCGGCGCGGCTACCGCGAGGCGGTGGCGAAGGCGCCGCTGCGGGAGACGCTGGCGGCGGCGATGGTGCTCGCCTGCGGCTGGGACGGCGCGGTCCCGCTGCTCGACCCCTTCTGCGGCTCCGGCACGATCGCGATCGAGGCGGCGCTCATCGCGCGCCGCATCCCGCCCGGCCTCGCCGCCGCGGACCGCGCGCCGCGCGCGTTCGCGTTCCAGCGCTGGCCCGGCTTCGACGGCGCGGCGTGGGCGGCGGCGCTCGAAGCGGCCCGCTGCCGGATCCTGACGACGGCGCCGGCCGAGATCCTCGCCTCGGACCGCGACGCCGGCGCGATCGAGGCCGCGCGCGCGAACGCGGCGCGGGCGGGCGTGGAAGGCGACGTCGTCTTCGACACGCGCGCGCTGTCGGCGGTCGAGCCGCCGGCGGGGCCGGGGCTGCTGCTGACGAATCCGCCGTACGGCGCCCGGGTGGGAGAGGTCGACGCGCTGAGGGACCTCTACGCTGCGCTGGGTGGGCTGGCGCGGCGCCGGCTGAGCGGCTGGACGCTCGCGCTGCTCTCGGCGGAGCGGCGGCTGGAGGGGCAGGTCGGCCTCGCGTTCGAGGAGCGCATGCGCACGCGCAACGGAGGCATCCCGGTCCGCCTCGTCCGCGCCGTCGTGGGGGACGCCGTCTGAGTGCGGGAGGCCTCTCAGTACCCCTCGCCTTCCGCGCTCACCTTCCCGGCGAAGCGGCGGTACAGGTAGACGAAGTAGCCGCTGGCGAGGAGCATGCCGGGGATCCACCACATGAGGCCGATGCGCAGCCCGGCGGCGGGCGCGGCGACGGCGTGGGCGGTGAGGCCGCGAGCGAGGTCGCCGTTGGAGGGCAGAACGTAAGGGTAGAGGCCGGCGGCGGCGCTGGCGAGCATGCCGACGAGGTAGGTGGCGCAGGCGAGGAACGCGGCGCGCGGCCGGTCGCGGGCGACGCCCCACGCCACGACGGCGAGGCCGGCGACGGCGAGCGCGGGCAGGAGGAAGTAGGCGGGCGAGGCGAGCATGTGCCGGGACACGAGCGGCTGCACCCACCAGGTCACGGCGGTGACGGCGACGACGAGCGCGAGGGTGAGCGGCCACGCGACGCGCGCGGCGCGGCGGGCGCGATCGGCGACGTCGCCAGTGGTCCTGAGCCACACCCAGAGCGCGCCGTGGAGGGCGAGCGAGACGAGGGCGGCGGCGCCGACGATGAGCGTGTACCAGTCGAGGACGCCGGTGTCGCCGCCGGTACGGAAGTGGGTCCAGAGCGGCTCGAAGAACCAGCCGTCGGCGTCGAGCGGGACGCCGCGCACGACGTTGCCGAGGGCCACGCCGAAGAAGAGCGCGAGGAGCCCGCTGGCGAAGGCGAAGACGACGTCCCAGAAGGGCGCCCAGACGGGGCCCTGCACGTGGCTGCGGAACTCGATGGCGATGCCGCGCAGCACGAGGAGCCAGAGCACCATCATGAGCGGCAGGTAGAAGCCGCTGAAGCTGGAGGCGTAGAGGGCGGGGAAGGCGAAGTAGAGGGTGCCGCCGGCGGCGAGGATCCACACCTCGTTGCCGTCCCAGAAGGGGCCGATGCTGCGGAGCACCGTGCGCCGCTCGGCGTCGGTGCGGGCGAGCAGCAGGTGGAGCATGCCGGCGCCCAGGTCGAAGCCGTCCAGGACGACGTAGCCGCAGATCATGATGGCGACGAGCCAGAACCACAGGGTCTCGAGCATGATCGCCTCCCCTCAGGCGGCGGCGGGGGCAAGCGAGTCCGGCCCCTCCGGTCCGTGCTGGATCTCGCGCACGACGAGGAAGAGGAAGAGGATGCCGAGCACCATGTAGAGGCCCATGAAGCCGAGGAGGGTGAAGGTCGCGTTGCCGGAGGAGACGGTGGTCGAGATGCCGGCGCGCGTGCGCATGACGCCGTAGAGGAGCCACGGCTGCCGTCCCACTTCGGCGGTGATCCACCCCGCCGTGTTGGCGATGTAGGGGAACGGCAGGCAGAGCATCAGCAGCCACAGCGCGGGGCGCGAATCGAAGAGCGTGCCGCGCCAGAGCATGAAGGCGCAGAGCGCGAGGACGGCGATGAAGATCGTGCCGAGGCCCACCATGATGTGGTAGGCGAAGTAGAGCAGCGGCACGTTGTCGGGCCACTCCGATCTGGGGAAGTCGTCGAGCCCGCGCACGCGCGCTTCCCAGCGGCGGTAGGTGAGGAAACTGAGCGCGCGCGGGACGGCGAGGCGGTTGTCGAGCTCGAGCCGCTGCATGTCGGGCTGCCCGAGGATGACGAGCGGCGCACCGCTCTCACTGTGGAAGACGCCCTCCATCGCGGCGAGCGTCGCCGGCTGGTGCTGGGCGACCATGCGGCCGTGGCGGTCGCCCAGCGGGTAGAGCTGCACGACGCTCGCGATCACGCCGACGACGACGCCGAGGCGCACGAAGGTGCGGCCGTGGCTCTCGTGCCGGCCGGTGAGCAGGTAGAAGGCGCCGATGCCGGCGACCACGAAGCTGCCGGTGATCACGGCGCCCACCATGTTGTGCAGGTACTGCCAGATCAGCCAGTCGTTGCCGAAGAAGGCGCCGAGGCTGGAGATCGCGAGGTCGCCGCGCGGCCCCACGACGTAGCCGGTGGGGTGCTGCATGAAGGCGTCGGTCGCGATGATGAACCAGCCGGAGAGCCACGAGCCGACGAAGACGAGGAGCGACGTCGCCCAGTGCGCGCGTCGGCTCAGCCGCTTCTCGCCGAAGAGGAAGAGGCCGAGGAAGCTCGATTCCAGGAAGAAGGCGAAGACGCCCTCCATCGCGAGCGGCTGACCGATCACGCCGCCCGCCGCGCGCGAGAAGGTGGCCCAGTTCGTCCCGAACTGGAACTCCATCGGGATTCCGGTCACCACGCCGACCGCGAAGTTGATCGCGAAGATGCGGGCCCAGAAGCGGGCCGCGCGGTCGAGGTGCTCGCTGCCGCGCCGCCACGCCGCCGTCTTCAGGATGAAGAGCAGCAGCGCCAGCCCCATCGTGAGCTGCGGGAACAGGTAGTGATAGGTGACGGTGAACGCGAAGAGCAGGCGGTCGACGGTTACCGGGTCGGACATGCTCGCTCCGGGGTCGGGTTCGGGATCGGCCGGTCAGCGGTGCGAAAGGTGGACGCCGCGGCGAGCGCCCCACGCGCCGCCCAACTCGAGCAGGCGCGCCTCGCCGAGCATCCCTTCCACCAGCTCGAAGGCGACCTCCTCCTCCTTCAGGAAGTGCAGCCGCGCGACGTCGATCACGTCCACGAGCAGCTCGCGCGCATCGCGAATGTCGCGTGTCGAGGCGAGCGCGTCCAGCAGTCTGGCGATCTCCTCGTGCTCGCCGCGCATCGCGCGCAGCGCGGGCAGCTCCGCCTCCGCGGCGGCGTCGGCGGCGTCGAAGAGGAGCCGATCCTCGAGCTCGGCGTGACGCCGGAGGGCGGCGCCGAGCATCGCGGCGGCCGCGCGCAGGGCGGGCAGGTCGTCGCCCACGGCGAGGCGCGCCTCGAGGTGATCGAGCTGCGCGTTGAGCGCGCCGTGCTCGCCGCGGAACGCGTCGGTGATCCTCATGGCGACCTCACGGCACCACGACGGCGCGCACCGGGTCGCCGGCGCGCAGCGCGTCGAAGGCGGCGTTGATGTCGTCGAGCGGGAAGCGGTGCGTCACCAGCTCCGCGACGCGGATCCGCCCCTGCCTCGCCAGCTCGACGACGCGCGGGTAGTCGACGGGTCGGCAGCCGAGCGAGCCGACCACCTCGAGCTCCCGGAACATGACGCGCCCCGCGTTGAGCGGCAGCGTCTCCGGGCTGTAGCCGACGAGCACGAGCCGGCCGCCGGTGCGCAGGCAGGAGAGCGCCTGCTCCTGCGTCGCCGCGCGACCCACCGCCTCGAAGGCGATGTCGGCGCCGCCGCCACCGGTGAGGCGCCGGACCTCGCGGTCGAGGCGCGACACCGCGCCGGCGTCGATCGTCGCTTCGGCACCGAGCCGCGCGGCCCACTCCAGCTTCGCCGGGGAGAGGTCGACGGCGATGACGCGGCCGCCGAGCGCCGCCGCGAGCTGCACCACGTTCAGCCCGATGCCGCCGCAGCCGATGACGACGACGCGGTCGCCCGGCTGCATCGCCGCGCGCCGCACCACCGCGTGGTACGGCGTGGTCAGCGCGTCGGCGATGATCGACCCTTCGACGAGCGGAATCTCCTCCGGCAGCGGGACGGCGTGGCGGGCCTCGACGCGGATGAACTCCGCGTAGCCGCCGTCGACGTGGTTGCCGAGCATGACGCCGTTCTCGCAGATGTTCTCGCGGCCGGTGCGGCAGGCGGCGCAGCGTCCGCACGGCAGGACGGCCGGCAGGAGGACGCGGTCGCCGGGGGCGAGGTCCGTGACGCCCTCGCCGAGCTCGGCGACCGTGCCGGAGACCTCGTGTCCGAGGATCATCGGCGGCGCTTTGAAGGTGGGCGTGCCGTGGTCGACGTAGTGCAGGTCCGTGTGGCACACGCCGCACGCCGCCACCCGCACCACCACCTCGCCCGGGCCGGGCTCCGGCGTGGGCGCTTCCTCCAGCACGAGCGGCCGGTCGGGGCCGAGGAAGAGGGCGGCCTTCATCGCATCACCTCGAGCTTTGCCAGGCGGCGGGCGGCGAGCACCGCGGCGCCGATCGAGCCGGTGAACTGGACCATCTCGCCCGGCGGCACGTTCACGCCCTCGCCCAGGTGCTCGCCCATCACGCGGACCATGGTCGGGAATCGCATGATGCCGCCCACGAGCGTGAACTCCGGCTCCATCTGCACGCGCTTCATGAGTTGCACCGAGCGCGTCACCAGGGAGCGCATCGCGCCGTGCATGATGTCGCCGGGGGC
The DNA here is from genome assembly GCA_963816355.1 of uncultured Gemmatimonadales bacterium. GTDB lineage: Bacteria > Gemmatimonadota > Gemmatimonadetes > Longimicrobiales > RSA9 > CAWFKH01. Next base: position 624,318 of record CAWFKH010000001.1, read on the forward strand.
GCACCCCTCGCTGACGTGGTTGATCACCTCCGACTCTGCGAAGACGGCGCACACGCCGGAGATCGCGACCGCCTCCGTCGACGCGTCGACCAGCGGACCGATCTCCTCGATCCGGTATCCGAGGTAGCGGGCGGTCTTCTCGAGGAAGGCGCCGGTGCCGGCCGCGCACTTGTCGTTGAGGCGGAAGGAGCGGACCTTGCCGCGGTCGTCGAGGCGGATCGCCTTCATCGTCTGGCCGCCCACGTCCAGCACGGTGCGCGTGCGCGGGTGGAAGAAGCGCGCGCCCCATGCCTGCGCCGTCAGGTCCGTCACCTGCACGTCGCGGAAGGAGACCTGGTAGCGGCCGTAGCCGGTGCTCGCGACGTAGCCGATCGCCTCGCGCGCCACGCCCGCCGCCTGCAGCGCCGCATCGAGCGTGCTCCGCGCCGCTTCCTCGAGACGGAATCCGGTGGGCATCAGGGCGGTGCCGAGCAGCGTGCCGTCCGCGATCACCGCCGCCTTCGTGTAGGTCGAGCCCAGGTCGATCCCCGCCGTGATGCGGCCTCCGCCGACGCCGATCGCCGTCGTCATGCGTCGCCTCCCTTCGTTGCCGGCGCGAGCGCGTCCGCTGCGGCCGGCGCCGCCGCACGCTCGAGCGCGAAGAGCGCCGCCCCCAGCGCGCCCATGAAGTGCGATTCGTCGCCCACGTTCAGCCGCGTGCCGAGCAGCTCCTGCAGCACCGCGATCATCGCCTCGTTGCGCGCGACGCCGCCGGTGAACGTGACCTCGTCCTCGATGCCGACGCGGCGCAGCAGCGCCACCGAACGGGCCGCGATCGAGCGGTGCACCCCGAGCAGGATGTCCTCGATCTTCTTGCCGCGCGCGAGCCAGGAGAGCACTTCGGACTCGGCGAAGACGGTGCAGGTCGTGGTGATGTCGACCGGCTTCTGGCCCGCGAGCGCGCGCGCGCCCAGCTCCGGCATCGGGATCTCGAGCGCGGCGGAGGCGGACTGCAGGAAGCGGCCGGTGCCCGCGGCGCATTTGTCGTTCATGCAGAAGTCGAGGACGTCGCCGCCCGCCTGGATGCGGATCGCCTTCGTGTCCTGGCCGCCCATGTCCAGGACGGTCCGCGTGCCGGCGAACATCTCGGCCGCGCCGCGCGCGTGGCAGCAGATCTCCGTCACCTGCGCGTGGCCGAACTCGACCTTGTAGCGGCCGTAGCCGGTGCCGATGACGAAGCCGACGTCGCTCTCCGCTCACGCCGCCGTCGGCGAGCGCGAGCGCGAACGCCTGCTCGGCGGCCCGGACGACGTTCGCACCGGTGGCGATCAGGCTGCGGCCGACAATGCCGCGCGCGTCGTCCACGATCACCGCCTTCGTCTGGGTCGAGCCGACGTCGACCCCCGCGGCGTAGGTCATGCGAGCCCCCGTGGTTGGTGTCCGTGCCGGATGCGGCGCGACTCGAGGCCTTCGAAGAAGGCGTCGATGCGGTTCTTGAGCTGCGCCTCCGAGACGACGCGCTTGTCCATCATGTCGCTCTCGATGTAGAGGCACTGCACGTCGCGGTTGGCGAGCACGACGCGGCGGCTGTCGGCGAGGCCGGTCGAGACGGTGCGGCAGCTCTTGACCGGGTGGAAGACGACGCCGTCGGCGTTGAAGAAGTCGATCGCATCGAGGAGCGCGCGGTCGTGGAAGATCATCGCGTCCGTGGCGCCGCGCAGCCCGCGCACGAGCCCCTCCGCCAGGCTCTCGAGCGGGCGCTCGAGGTCGTACTCGAAGCCGAGGTCGAGGCCGCCGGTGGCGAACCACAGGTAGGTCGAGCTGACGAAGACGCCGTTCCATTCGGAGAACAGCTCGAAGAAGCGCCGGAAGATCGGATAGCACGGCACGCCGACGAAGACGAGGCGGTGGCGCTCCTCCGGGATCGCGCCCACGCCGAGCTCCGCCTTCGCCTCCATCTCCTCGACGAGGTCGTGGAAGTAGGCCGCGCCCTCCGGCGTGCCGCGCAGGCCGTTGGCGACGCCGAGGTAGATCGTGCCCTCCGTGAGCGCGTCGAAGACGGCCGGCGAGCCGCGGTTCAGCTCCAGCAGCCGCTTCCAGTCGCGGCTCATGCGGTTGGTCCGGTCGAGTACCTCGCGGAAGCGGTCCATGTCGAAGCGGCGGCCGGTGACGTGCTCGCACAGCTCGATCAGCTCGCCCACCTGCTGCTCGACGTAGCGGCGGTCCGGCTCGAGCGTGGCCGCGGGCTGGTCCCCGGCGCTCGCCGCGCTGCGCGAGCCCGGCACGTCGAGCGTGAAGATCGGGACGTGGTGCAGCCGCTCCCAGATCTCGGCCCACTTGATGTACGTGTTGCAGGCGTTGGTCAGCACGGCCAGGCTCGGCCGTGGGATGCGGCCCATCGGGTGGCGGCCGTCGCGCAGCTGCACCGCCACGTCCGCCTTCACGTATCCGCACACGTCCGGCGAGTAGCCGTAGTCCTCCGCGTAGCCGAGGTAGTCGGCGGACACCTTCTTCACCGCCGTCTGCAGCGAGTTGATCTCCGGGAAGACGACGTGCAGGTCGAAGACGCGCAGCACCTCCACCAGGCTGCCCATGACGAAGACGTAGGCGGCCTGCTCGCCGGCGTCCGCCGCCCGCGTCAGGCGCATGAACCAGTCGGCGAAGAGCCGCTTGCCGTCCCGCACGCCGCGTCCGAAAAGCTCCTGCGTCCCCCGCGTGGCCAGCGCCATGTTGCCTCCTCCGCGTGCAGCGTCTCGCTCAGTCGAACAGGATGTTCTCTACGAACGTCTCGAGCTGGACCTGCAGATGGTCGAAGCTCGTCATCCGCTCCTCGAACTCGGTCACGAAGTAGGGCACCTTCGCGTCGTCGAGCGCCTTCATGTACGCGACCTGCTCGTCCAGCCCCGGCTCGCACATCTTCGCCGCGGCGACGATCGCCGCCTCCGCGTCCGCCTCGCGCACGCGCCGCAGCAGCATCGCCTCCTTCGGCTTGCGCAGGTCGTGCTGCACGGGGCTGTACGTGGAGCGCTCGATGTAGGCGTCGGCGAGCGCGAGCAGCGGATCACCGTCGCCCGCCACGTCCTCGACGATCCACCGCAGCCCGATCAGCAGGTCGTCGTCGACCACGTAGCAGAACTGCCCGATCGAGCGCAGCAGGTCGAGCGGCGGCTGCTCGCAGAAGCCGCCCTCGAAGACGACCCGGATCCTGTCCTGGCGCCGGCTCGTGCGCGCCCGGATCTGCGGCAGCGCCGCCGCGAGCAGCGCGTTGTGCTCCTCGCGCGGGACCAGGCCGCCGATCGCCACCAGCGCGTACGCCTCGTCCACCGGCAGCAGCCACGGCTCGGTCCGCTTGACCTGGTACAGCTCGCGCAGCAGGCGCCGGTTCTCGTTGAAGACCGCGATCGACGCACGCAGCGCGTCGTCGTCCACGCTCCGGCCGGCGACGGCTTCGATGTCGCGCAGCACCCGGCCGTACTCGTCGCGCAGGTAGGCGGCGGCGAACGCGGAGTTCGGGTTCTGCGGGAAGTAGAGGATCTGCGCGGGATACGGCAGGTTGCGCGACCACAGGCCGGCGAGGTTGCGGGCGGCGTCGCAGATCGGGTGCGTCACGAAGAGGTCGAGCTCCAGCCGCCCGGACATCGCCAGCTCGAGCGAGCTGCGCAGGATCGAGCAGAGGTAGGAGCCGAAGTGCGAGTCCGCCTCCCGCCGCTCCACCGGCGCGCCTCTCACCTTGACCGGGAGCAGCCCCGCCGCGTGCGCCAGCTCCTCCGGGAAGTAGACCTGGAAGTGGCCCAGGACCTTGCCGCCTGCCTCGCGCCAGCGCCGCACCGTCGGCATGTCCATGTCCTCCAGCGTGTCGCGGCACACGGCGACGATCTCGTCGAGCCGCGCACCCGGCTCGAGCGGCAGCAGGCGGTCCGCCATCGCTACGCCTCCCTCCATTCGGGTGTCCGCTTCTCGACGAACGCGGCGATCCCCTCGCGCGCGTCCTCCAGGCGCAGCAGCTCACCCGCGTAGGCGGCGTCGACGTGCCGGAGCGCCGCCTCCGGCGCGAGCCGCTGCGTCTCCAGGAGCGTGCGCTTCGTGAGCCGCAGCACGGGGCCGCTCAGCGACGCGAGCCGTGCGACGTAGCCCTCCACCAGCGCGGGGAAGTCGTCGGCGGGTGCGACGCGCGTCACGATTCCCGCCTCGTGCGCCGCCGCGCCGTCCATCGTCGTGCCGCTCAGGACGATGTCGAGCGCCCGCTGCCGCCCCACCAGCCGCGGCAGCAGCGCCAGCGCGACCGGCGGGAAGACGCCGAGGCCGATCTCCGGCTGGCCGATGCGTGCGTCCGCCCGCGCCAGCACGACGTCGCACGCGTAGAGCAGCTCGCAGCCGCCGCCGAGCGCCGCACCGCCCACCGCCGCGACCACCACGCAGTCGAGCCGCCGCAGCCGCGTGATCACCGCGTGGAACGAGGCGAGCATCGCGTGCACGCGGTCCGGACCGTGGTCGGCCACGTCGACCCCCGCGCAGAAGGCGCGGCCGGCGCCGCTCAGCACGAGGACCTTCGCCGTGCGGTCGGCCGCGACGTCGTCCAGCAGCGCCGCGATCTCCTCCATCATCCCGATCGTGAGCACGTTCACGGGCGGACGGTCGAGGACGAGCCGCGCGACGCCCGGCGCCGTCCGCTCCAGGCGCGCGAAGCGCTGCGCCGGCGCCGCCGCGGGCGCGCTCATCGCCGGTCTTCCAGCGCGGCGCGCTCCCGCTCGAGCGCCGTCCCCCGCTCGCCTCCCGCCGCCGCAGGGCCGGCGCGCAGCGGCTCGCGTCCCTCGCGTCCCGCGCGTCCGGCGTCTTCCGGCGCGAGCGTCGCCGCGGCGTCGCCGTTCCCCCTCGCCTGCGCGGGCAGCGGAGCGCCGCACGCGCCGCAGTAGCCGAAGTCCGCCGGCAGCCCCTCCGCGCCGCACGCCGGGCAGTCCCGCGCGTAGGGGCCCCACACGAACTCGCTCGCGCCGCCCTCCGCCGCCCGACTCCGCACGTCGGCGTAGCGTGGCGGACGCTTCTGCACGAACGCGCGCATCCCCTCCCACGGCTCGAGCGCGCCGAAGTGCAGCGACAGCCAGTCGCGGGCGTGGCCGATCGTCTGGTGCCACGCCAGCTCTTTCCAGAAGTTGACCTGCTGCTTCGTGTAGCGGACGCATTCCGGGAACTGCTCCAGCAGCTTCTCCGCCAGCTTTGCCACCTCGGCGTCCAGCCGCTCCAGGCTGATCGCGTAGCCCTCTTCGCCGCGCTGCGCCTTGCGGATCTGCTCCGGCGTGGCCCGCTCCACGAAGTCGCCGCCCAGCGTGACCGACGGCACGACGCGGTTCACCAGCCCCCAATCCAGCGCCTGATACGCCGGGATGCGGCCGTTGAAGAGCAGCATCTCCCGCGCGCGCCGGTCGCCCACGAAGAGCGGCAGCCACTGCGTCGCCCCGCCCGCGGCCACGCTGCCCACACGCGTGCCCACCTGCCCCAGCCACGCGTGCTCCGCCATCACCGCCAGGTCGCACGCCATCTGCGACTCGTTGCCGCCGCCCACCGCCATCCCGTTCAGCCGCGCCACCACCGGCTTGCCCGCGTTCACGATGCTCTCGATGTAGGCGCGGAAGAGACCCATGTACTTCCAGTAATCCCGCGGCCGCACCGTGTACTCCGACTCGTACTCCTTCACGTCGCCGCCCGTACAGAACGCGACGTCGCCCGCGCCCGTGAACACGATCACGCCCACCGCGTCGTCGAACGCCGCGTCGCGGAACGCCGTCGCCAGCTCCTCCAGCGCCAGCGTCGAATACGCGTTGTACGCGTGCGGCCGCTCGATCGTGATCGTCGCCACGCGACCTGCCTTGCGATAGCCGACCTCCCCGAAATCGTAGGAGTCCGCCCGTCGCGTCCCGAAATACGACATCGATCGCCCCCTCTCTCGCCTGATTTACGCGCGCCGCCGCATCGGGGCCGGCTCGCTCGACCGCAGCTCCAGAACCGATTCCACGTACGACGACGCCGGCGCCGTCAGCACCTCGTGAAACGCCTCGAACAGCGCCGCCGCCGCCTCGCCTTTCCAGCCCGCCGGCAGAAGCCGACGCGGCAGGTATGGGTCCGACAGCGGAAACTCCCGGTACTCGTGCACCAGCCGGAACCGCAGCTCGTAGCACTCCTCCGGCGACAGCCGCCCCGCCTCCAGCTCCGCCGAGCACCGCTCGTGTACCGCCCCCCAGCGCTCGATGAAAGCGCCGTAGCGCGCGTCCACCGCCGCCAGGTCCCAGCACCGCGACACCAGCGCCTCCACGCTCGAGTATCCCTGGTACTGCGCCCGGAACAGTTCAACGTGATCGCTCGCGCCCAGCTCCCCCGCCAGCTCGTTCACCTCCCCGCGAAGCGCATGCGGAGAGATCCACAGGCCGTTGCCCAGCTGCCCGAAGCCCAGCCACTGCAGACGCACCCGCAGACGGTCCCGCACCCGGCGATGCTCCTCCGGCACCGAGTACGCGACCAGGTACCACAGCCCGTCCCACGGCTCGTCGCGCGGCGGCCGGTAGATCCGCGCCTCCCCCGCCTCCAGCAGACGACGCCCCCGCGCCGTCAACGCGTAGTAGCTCCGCCGCCCCGACCGCTCCGTCTCCAGCCACCCCTTGCGCGACATCCGCGACAGCACCGTCCGCGTCGCCGCCGCCGACAGCCCCAGCGGCCGCAGCAGCGCGATCAGGCTCCCCACCCACACCGCGCCCGGCCGCCGCAGCAGGTAGTCGCCGTAGAGCGTGAAGACGAGGTCCTGCGGCCGCGCGGGGTAACTTGTGTCAGTATCCATACGATCGTAATGTAAGTGACATATTTGCCGGGGCAAGGCTCTCGTGCGGCGGGGGCGCGGGGGACGGACGCGCGGGGCATGGGCGCGGCCAGGTTCGCGGGCGCCCCAGGAAGCGAGGTGTCCATGGCGGGGCTGTGGTGGGAGGAATTCGAGGTGGGGCGGGAATACGACGCCGGCGAACGGGCTGTGACGCAGTCGGACGTGGAGGCGTTCGCGGCGGTGTCCGGAGACCGCAACGCGCTGCACCTGGACGAGGAGTACGCGCGTGGCACGCCGCTGGGCGGTCGGGTGGCGCACGGGGTGCTGGGGTTGGCGGTGGCGACGGGGCGGCTGTACGAGCTGGGTCTGACGCGGGGCACGCTGGTGGCGCTGGTGGGGGTGGAGTGGCGGTTCGTGGCCCGGGTGCGGCCGGGCGACGCATTGCGGGTGCGTGTGCGGGTGGCGGAGAAGCGGCCCACGTCGCGGCCGGAGCGGGGGCTGGTGCGCTTCGCGCTCACGCTGGAGCGGGGGAGCGGCGAGGTGGTTCAGGAGGGGGTGTTGACGTCGCTCGTGCGCCGGGGTGGGAAGGGGCGGGGAACGCACACCTGAGACCGCGCGGTCCTCCGCTTCGACACGGCGCTGGAGCCCGAGGGCTACACCCCCTTCGCCTCCGCGCCCCAGACCGCCTTGTGGAGCTGGACCTGGAAGCGGGCGGGAAGCCGGTCCTCGAGGATCCACTCGGCGAGATCGCGAAACGACAGCGACGACCAGACGGGCGAGAAGAGGATGGCGCCGAGCGTGCCGGAGGCGACGCGGTCGGCGAGCGGCGCCGAGTGCGCGGCGGCGTCGCGGTTCTCGCCGCGCACGACGGCGCGGGCCCACTCGTAGTCGGCGCGGTCGGCGACGACGAACTTGACCTCGTCGCGCGCGGTGAGGTGCTCGAGGTTCGACCACAGGTTGCGGGCGGCCTCGCCGGAGCCGGGACACTTGAGGTCCATGATGCGGTGGGCGCGCGAGTCGAGCGGTGCGACGTCGACGGCGCCGGAGGTCTCGACCAGGACGGTGTAGCCGCGGTCGAGGAGGCGCGCAGCGAGGCGGAAGGCGCCGGGGTGGACGAGCGGCTCGCCGCCGGTGATCTCGACGAGCGGCGTGCCGATCGCGTCGACGGCGGCGACGATGGCGTCGAGGCTCATCTTCTCGCCGCCGTGGAAGGCGTAGGCGGTGTCGCACCAGACGCAGCGCAGCGGGCAGCCGGTGAGGCGGACGAAGGTGCACGGCAGCCCCGCGCGCGTGCTCTCGCCCTGGATGCTGTGGAAGATCTCGGTGACGCGGAGGAAGTCCGGCACGGCGGTCCTCACCGCGCGCGGCCGTCGCGGCCGAGCAGGAAGCCGAGCGGCGACTCGCGCAGGATGCTGGTGGCGATGAAGAAGACGTTGGCGGGCCGCTCGGCGAGGCGGCGCATGAAGTACGGGTACCACGCCTCGCCGAAGGGGACGTAGACGCGCAGCCGGTAGCCCTGGCGGAGGATGGCGCTCTGCAGGTCGCGTCGCACGCCGTAGAGCATCTGGAACTCGTAGCGGTCGGTGGGGATCGCGTGCTCGTTGGCGAAGCGCTTCGTCACCTCGATCATGCGCGGGTCGTGCGTCGCGATGCCGGGGTAGGCGCCGTTCTCGAGGAGCAGGCGCATGAGGCGGACGAAGCTGTCGTCGACGTCGCGCTTCGCGGGGAAGGCGACGCTCGGCGGCTCCTTGTAGGCGCCCTTGCAGAGGCGGACGCGGACGCCGAGTTCGTTCATCCGCCGCACGTCCTCCTCGCTGCGCCGCAGGTACGACTGCAGGACGACGCCGCAGTTCGCGTGGCCCTCCTCGCGCATGCGAGCGAAGAAGTCGAGCGAGCGCTGCGTGTAGTCGCTCGACTCCATGTCGAAGCGGACGAAGAGGCCGTGCGCGTCCGCGCGCTCGAGGATGCGGGCCGTGTTGTCGTGAACGAACTCCTCGTCAATGTCCTGGCCGAGCTGCGTCAGCTTGACGGAGACGTTGGCGTCGAGCTTCTCGGCGGCGATGCGGTCGACGACGCGCAGCACGACGTCGCGCGACGCCTCCGCCTCGCTCCGCTTCTCGACCGCCTCGCCGAGGTAGTCGAGCGACGCCGTCGCGCCGTGCGCGTTCAGCTCGCGGACGGCGCGAATCGCGTCGTCGATGCTCTCGCCCGCGACGAAGCGGCGCGCGATCGTGCGCGCGAACGGCGCGTCGGTGGCGATGCGCCGCGCGAGGCGGCTCTCACTGAGGAAGAGGAATCCCTCCCGAAGCATTCGTCAGCTCTCCCGGTTGCGCTCGGCGGTCTCGGGGGTCTCGGCGCGCTCGGTCCGCTCGGCGGGCTCGGTCCGCTCGGCGGGCTCGGTCCGCTCGGCGGGCTCGGTCCGCTCGGCGGGCTCGGCGGGCTCGGCCCGCTCGGCGGTCTCGGCGCGCTCGGCGGGCTCGGCGGGCTCGGCGCTCTCGGCGCTCTCGGCGCTCTCGGCGCTCTCGGCGCGCGCGACAGCGCGGTCGAGCGCCGCCTTCACCTCGTGCAAGGGCAGCGCCCCGAGCGCCGCCAGTGCCGCCGCCTCGCTGTCGGCGCGCACGAGGTCGTCGGACTCGAGGTGCCCCATGATCCCCGCGCCGGTCTCTGCCCAGCGGATGAAGACGAGGAAGCCGACGAAGGCGCCGCCGACCCCTGCGGGACCGGAGGCCTCGTCGTCCGCTTCTTCCACCTCGAGGCCGACCGTGTACGGCTGCGCGTCCGGCCCGGAGAACGCGGGGGGACGGTCGTGCTTGGCAATGTAGCCGCCGAGCGTCGCGTCGAGACCCGCCTCGGGATCGGTGGCGGGGTCGAGCTTGAGGCGGCGGACGAGGTCGATCGGCTCGTCCGCCTCGCTCGGTCCCGCCGCTTCCGCCTCCGTGCCCGCCTCGTGCGCACGGCGCGTCAGGTCTTCGAGCAGTGAATCGTCGCGTTCCATGCCCCGCCTCCCGATCGGGCTTGTTTCACGGCATGAGAGTGCGCCGTGAAGGAGACGGAGGCAAGGCGTGGAGGCGGCCCTCGCGCCGAGCACCCTGCGAGGCGGCCCATCGCCAACAAGTGAAAGTGGTTGCCCTGCGTCGCACCCGCGCCGCGCCGGCGGCTGCTCCGCGACCCCCACGACCTCCGCGAGAGACAGGCTTTCGAACGTGAAGGCCGCCGCGAAGTAACCTAGCGGCGTTTCCGCGCGCGCGTGGCGAGGCTTGGTTCATGAATGTTCACGCGGAGGGCGCGATGGTCGCGGCGGGGTTCGCGGCGAGGCGGACTTCGTGGAGTTACCGAGGCCGTTTTCGCCGGAAGCCGCCGTCTTCTTTGTGGTTGCGTCGCGCGGAGCACGCTACGTGGCGAGCAGCCACCAAGATAATGAAGATGGTCGCCCTGCGTCGCACCAACGTCGCGCCGGTGGTCCCCCCGCGACTCCGACCTCCTCCGCGTCCTCCGCGTCCTCCGCGTCCTCCGCGAGAGACAGCTCTCGAGCGTCGTCGGCCGCCGCCATCGCGCTCTGGTCTGCGGAAGTGTGGGCGCCATTATGGCAGGCTTACCGCGGCCGGCCGCAGGCGCCAGGATGAAAGGTCGTCCCATGCGCTCCGAACCCGTGTGGCTCTGTTCGCGGAAAATGTTGGTGTTTCGTAAGTGAATGTGGTGCAAGGCTCTGTGATGCCCTTACCGGGCTCTCCCCCGGGACCAACACTTCCTGCGAACAGAGCCACACGGCGTCCCGGAGAAGGGTGCGGGTCTCTTCGTGGTGGGGGCGCCGCCCGCCGGCGGAGGCCCACGAAATGGCCTCGCGGCGTTTCCGAACGCGCGCGGCGAGGCCCGTTGCGCGGCGCGGAGCAGCCGACGAGGCGAGCCACCGCCAACAACTGAGCGTGGTTGCCGTGCGTCGCACCCGCGTCGCGCCGGTGGCCCCTCCGCGACCTCCGCGCCCCCCGCGAAGCAGCCCGGCTGCCGATCCAAACGCGCGCGGCGGGCACCGTCCGCGGGGAATCGAGATCACGGCTCGCGCGCCGGCAGATTTCTTGCCCCCTGCGTGCGCTGGGAGGGACCGCGATGACCACGACGAACCGGTGGTGGCTGGAGGGCGGAAGTGAGACGTGCGGCTTCTGCCTGCAGCGCTACGCCTACGAGATCGAGTACCGCTGCGCTGCGTGCGACCGCGCGGTGTGCCCGTCCTGCGTCGTCGTCGTGCGGGGGCGCTCCGAAGTGCTGTGTGGCGATTGCGCCGGTCCGGCGCGCGGCGTGGGCGCGGGTGGCGCGGGTGACGCTTGTGGTGCGGGTGGCGCTTGTGGTGTGGGTGGCGAGGGTGGCGCGGGTGGTGCGGGTGGCGCGGGTGGCGCGGGTGGCGCGGGTGGGGACAATGGCGGTGGGGCGCGGGCGCGGCGCGCCACGCGAGGGGACTGACGTGGCGCGCGCGATCTGGAAGGGCGTCGTCGGCTTCGGCGACGTGGCGGTGCCGGTCAAGCTGTACGCGGCGGTGGAGGACCGGAAGGTGCATTTCCGCCTGCTGCACGAGCGCGATCGCGTGCCGGTGAAGCAGCGCATGGTGAATCCGGCTACGGGCAATGTCGTGCCGTACGAGCAGATGCGGCGCGGCTTCGAGACGGACGACGGCGCCTTCGTCGTCCTGGACGAGGCGGACCTGGCGGAGCTGGAGCCGGAGCCGTCGCGCGCGATCGACGTGACGCGCTTCGTTCCGCCGTCGGAGATCGACCACCGCTGGTACGACCGGCCCTACTTCCTCGGCCCGGACGGAGACGACGGCGCCTACTTCGCGCTCGCGGCGGCGCTGCGGAAGGAGGATCGGGAGGGCGTCGCGCGCTGGGTGATGCGGAAGAAGGAGTACGTCGGCGCGCTGCGCACGGAGGGCGACTACCTGATGCTGATCACGCTGCGGCACGCCGGCGAGGTGGTGGCGGCGTCGTCGCTGCCGAAGCCGAAGGGGCGCGCTCCGGCAAAGGGCGAGCTGGCGATGGCCCGTCAGCTCGTCGGCCTGCTGGAGGACGATTTCGACCCCACCGGGTTCCACGACGAGTACCGCGAGCGTGTCCTGGCGCTGATCGAAGCGAAGGCGAGCGGCCGCGCCGTGCCGCTGCGTCGCCCGCCCGAGAAGGAGGCGGCGCCGGAGTCGCTGGAGGACGTGCTCCGCGCCAGCGTCGAGGGCGCGAAGCGGGGGCGGGCCCATGCCGCGTGAGGCGCCGGACCGCGGCGCGACGAACCGCGGCGCGACGAACCGCGGCGCGACGAACCGCGGCGCGACGAACCGCGGCCTGCGCAATCCGGACGGTACAGGCGACGCCACGGACGCCTCTCCGCGCGCGCGCGCCTTCTGGTCCGGCACGATCAGCTTCGGCCTGGTGAGCGTGCCGGTTGACCTCTACCCGGCGAACCGGTCGGGGCGCGTGTCGCTGCGCATGCTGGCGCCGGATGGCACGCCGTTGCGACGCCGCTACTTCTGCCCCGAGGACGACCGCGAGATTCCGGGCGACGCGATCGTCCGCGGCTACGAGATCGAGAAGGGCGAGTTCGTCGTCGTGAGCGACGAGGAGCTCAACTCTCTGGCGCCGGAGAAGACGCGCGACATCGACCTGCAGCGGTTCGTCGACGCGGACGCCATCGACCCGATCTACTTCGACCGCGGCTATTTCCTCACGCCGGCCGGCGCATCGACGAAGGCGTACCGCCTGCTCGCGGCCACGATGGAGGAGGAGGGAAAGGCGGGGATCGCGACGTTCGTCATGCGCGCCAAGGAGTACCTCGTCGCGATCCTCGCCGAGGGCGGCATCCTGCGCGCCGAGACGCTCCGCTTCGCCGACGAGGTGCGCGACGCCGCCGACGTCGGGCTGCCGGAGCCGGAGCGGCCGCCGGCGGCGCGCGTGCGCGCGATCGGAAGGGCGATCCGCGCCAGCGAGGCGGCGCGGCTCGACGCGGCGGAGCTCGAGGACCGGGAGTCGGAGCGGCTCCTCGATCGGGTCGAGCGGAAGCGGCGCGCGGGCGAGAATGTCGTGCGTCCGGAAGCGGCGGAGGCGGAGCCTGAGACCGAGGTGATCGACCTGATGCAGGTGCTCAAGCGCAGCCTGAGCGGCGCGGCCGCCGAAGCGGGTGGCGGATCGCGCGCGGCGCGCCGCGCCGGCCGCTCCGGCGGTGGCCGGGCGGACCGCTCCGACGATGGCCGGGCGGACCGCTCCGGCGATGGCCGGGCGCGTCGCTCCGGCGGTGGCCGGGCGGACCGCTCCGGCGCCGCGGCGCTGCGCGACCTGACGAAGGCGGAGCTGTACGAGCGCGCGAAGCGGCTGGAGATCCCGGGGCGCAGCGGCATGTCGAAGGCGGATCTCGTCGAGGCGATCCGCCGCAGTGCGTGATATGTTGGGCGCATGAGAGCGGCGATCTTCCGCGAGCACGGCGGCCCGGACGTGGTCCGCATCGAGGACGTCGAGCGTCCCGCGCCCGGTCCCGGCGAGGTGCTGGTCGAGGTGCGCGCGGCGGCGCTGAACCACCTCGACCTGTGGGTGCGCCGCGGCTTGCCGGTGGAGACGGTGATGCCGCACATCGGCGGCGCCGATGTCGCCGGCGTCGTCGCGGAGTTGGGGCCGGGGGTGACGAGCGGCGGCGCGGGCTCGGCGGCAGACGCGGGCTCGGCGGCAGGCGCGGGCTCGGCGGCAGGCGCGGGCTCGGCGGCAGACGCGGGCTCGGCGGCAGGCGCGGGCTCGGCGGCAGGCGAGAGCGTCGTGGCGCCCGCACCCGGGACCCGCGTCGTCGTCAATCCCTCCCTCTGGTGCGGCGCGTGCGAATGGTGCGTGCGTGGCGAGCACCCGCTGTGCGAGCGCTTCCGCATCCTCGGCGAGCACACGCAGGGCGGCTTCGCGGAGTACGTCGTCGTCCCGGCGCGCAACCTGCTGCCGATTCCGGACGACGTCGACTGGGCGAGCGCCGCGGCCGCTCCGCTCGTCTATCAGACGGCGTGGCGGGGGCTGGTTACGCGCGCCGGGCTGCGCGCCGGCGAGGACGTGCTGATCACCGGCGCGTCGGGCGGCGTGGCGACGGCCGCGATCCAGATCGCGAAGCTGTGCGGGGCGCGCGTCTTCGCCGTCACGTCCACGGCCACTCTCGAGCGCGTGCGCGATCTGGGCGCCGACGTCGTGTTCGACCGCACGGCGGTCGACGCGAGCCGCGAGGTGTGGGCGGCGACCGGCAAGCGCGGCGTGGACATCGTATTCGATTCGGTCGGCGAGGCGATGTGGAAGGGGAACGTGCGCGCGCTGGCGAAGAACGGCCGGCTGGTCGCCTACGGCGCGACGACCGGCCCCGACGCGCGGCTCGACATCCGGCTGCTCTTCTGGAAGCAGTTGCGGGTGATCGGCACGACGATGGCGACGCGCGCCGAGTTCGAGCGTGTCATGGCGCTCGTGCTGCGCGGCGAGCTGCGGCCGGCGGTCGACGTCGTGTGGCCGCTCGAGCGGGCGCGCGAAGCGCACGAGCGGCTGGAGGCGGGCGATCAGTTCGGCAAGATCGTCCTGACGCCATAGCGGGGCGCGGCGTCGCGCGGCGCCAGCGGACGTGCCGCACGCGGCGGACGTGCGGCGCCCGGCGGGCGTGCCGCGTGCGTCGCTCGAACGCGTCGCCCATCCCTCGCCGGGCCCCCGGCAGCGTCAGCGGATCAGCGGGTTCCTCGGATAGATCGGGTAGTAGACGGCGTCGAGCGGGACGTGGCCGCCGGGCCAGTCGGCCGCCTTGTGCGCGAACACGGGGCGCGGCTTCGAGTTCACGTACGCCGCGATCTGCTGCGCCTCCACGTCGCTGAGCGTGCCCGGCGCGGTGAGCGGCATGGCGTAGCGGATGAAGCCCGCCATCGTGTACACGCGCGCCATGCCGGCGCCGTCGCTCCACGAGCCGGGGCCCCACAGCGGGCCGGGCCGCGCGCCGGCGATCTCGCGACCCTGCCCGTCCTCGCCGTGGCACATCGAGCACTTGATCGCGAAGAGGCGCGCGCCCGCGGCGGGGTCGAGCGAGTCGATCGCGATGCGGTGCTCGCGCGCGATCACGTTGCGGCCGCGCCACGGCGGGCTCCGCATCAGCGGCTGCCCCTCCGACAGCCACGTGACGTAGGCGGAGAGGGCGAGCAGCTCCTCGCTGTCGTACGGGGGCGGCGTGCCCGCCTCGCTGCGTGCGAAGCAGCCGCGGATGCGGTCCTCGAGGCTCGCGATGCGCGCCGACCGCGGGCGGTAGAGCGGGAAGACGCCGGCCGAGCCGACGAGCGGCAGCCCCAGCTCGCGCTGCCCGGCGTTGAGGTGGCAGTTCGAGCACGCGAGCGCGTTGCCCACCCAGCGGCGCGCCAGCCGCGGCGTGTTCGTGAAGACCGCGTAGCCGAGCTGGATGCGACGCGCCAGCGCCGTGTCCGCCGGCAACGCATCGCGCGACGGGTCCATGTGGCGCACGGCCACGCTGTCGAGCGGGGCGCTCGCCGCCACCAGCCGGCCGCGCAGCGCGTCGAACGGCGACGGCGCGGCGGAGGTGCGCGCCGGGGCCGCGGGAGCCGCCTCCGTCTGCGCGGTCGGGGGCGCGTCGCTGGTGGGGGCGCACGCGGAGAGCGCCGCCGCGGCCGCGAGCGCGAGGACGGCGGCGCGCGCGAGGATGGCGGCCCGCGCCGCGACGCCGGCGCGCGCGCGGGCTGCCGCGGCGGCCGTCCGGCGCGCGTCCCCGGCCGCGGTCGGTGTGCGGGCGGCCGGCGCGCTCACGGCGTGCGCTTCGGCGTCCAGCGGTCGGCGTCGCGGACCCGGTACTTGTCGAGGACCCATCGTAGCGCCTCCTCCAGGTCGATCCCCTGCTGGTTGGCGATGGCGATCACCACGAATAGGATGTCGGCGAGCTCGAGCGCCAGGTCGGTGTCCGGCTCGTCGGCCTTCTTCGGCTTGTGACCGAAGCGGTGGTTCATCTCGCGCGCCAGTTCGCCGACCTCCTCGACGAGTCGCGCAAGGTTGGAGAGCGGCGGCCAGTAGCCCTCCTCGAAGCTCGAGATCCAGGCGTCGACGGCGCGCTGCGCGTCCGCGATGGTGAGCGGCGCGGGCGCCGCGCCGCCGCTCTCATCGCTCAACGGCGTCCCGCCACGATCTCGTCGACCGCCGCGTCGATCTCCGCCTCGGTGTTGTAGAAGTGCGGCGAGAGCCGGACGTAGCCGGGCCGCGCGTCGACGATGATGCCGCGGCCGGCGAGGCGCGAGACGGTGGTGTGCGCGTCGTCGTCACGCACCATCACGATGGCGGAGCGCGCCTCGGGCGTGGGGGCGACGCGCAGCTCGAGGCCGGCGCCGCGCGCGCGGTCGATCAGCCACTCGGTGAGGCGGGCGTCGCGCTCGCGGATGCGGTCGACGCCGATCTCCTCGATGAGCGCGCCGCCGCCGAGCGCGGCGTGGACGGTGGGCAGCGCGGGGGTGCCGAGCTCGAAGCGGCGGGCGTCGTCGGCGCGCTCGAGGGTGCGGCTGTCGAAGCCGAACGGGTCGCGGGTGCCGAGCCAGCCGGCGACGGTGGGCCGCAGCTCGTGGGCGAGCGCCTCGCGGACGTAGAGGTAGGCGAGGCCGGGCCCGCCGAGCAGCCACTTGAGCGGACCGGTGGTGAGCACGTCGACGTCGGCGGCGCGCACGTCGATCGGCACCTGCCCCGCGCTCTGGTACGCGTCCACGACGAGGAGCGCGCCGCGCCGATGCGCCACTTCCGCCAGCGTCGCGAGGTCCTGGATCGCGCCGGTGGTGAAGAAGACGTGGCCGGTGACGACGGCCGAGGTGCGGTCGTCGACGGCGTCCGCGAAGCGCTGCGGGTCGATGGTGGCGCCGTCGTCGCTCGGCACGCGGACCACCTCGACGTCCGGGCGCGCGAGCCAGACGTAGGCGTCGGTGGGGAAGTCGAGCTCGGAGACGACGACGCGCGGCCGGCGGCGGTAGTCGAGCGCCGACGCCACGGTGGCGAGCGCGACCGACGTCGACGCCTCGAGCGCGATCTCGCCGGGCGTCGCGTTGAGCAGCCGCGCGACCTGCTCGCGCAGCGCGCCGAGGCGGCCGAGCCAGGCATCGTACCACGCCGCCGCGCCCAGCCGGTGCCACTCGTCGTGGAAGCGCGCGACGGAGGCGAGCGCGCGCTCGCCCAGCGCGCCGAGCGAGCAGGAGTTGAGGTAGTTCGCGCGCGCGAGGATCGGGAACTCCGATCGCAGCGCGGTCCAGTCCGGCGTCGTGTCGGGAGGCGGCAATGTAGGATCCTGTCGGCGGTCGCGGTTGCGCGCAGTTTACCCACGCGCGCGGCGCGAGGGAAGCGGGATCGCCTCGGCGCCGGCGGGCGCGCGCTCTTTCCCGTCGCGGCCGCGGCCTCCACTATACGCGGCCATGACGATCCTGCTGCTGCTCACGCTGCCGTGGGCGGCGCCGCTGCTGGCGCTGCCGCTGATGATCTGGCCGCGCCACCGGCTGCGCCGCTATGCGCCGCGCGAAGAGGACGACGTGCCGTCGGTGACGGTGATCGTCCCCGCGCGCGACGAGGTGGTGAACATCGGCGCGTGCACGGCCACGCTGCTCGACTCGCTGTACGCGAAGCTGGACGTGGTGGTGGTGGTGGACGACCGGAGCGGCGACGGCACGGCGGAGGTGGCGCAGGCGCTGGCGGAGCGGAGCCACGGCAAGCTGCGGGTGGTGCACGGCGAGGCGCTGCCGGAGGGGTGGGTGGGCAAGAGCTGGGCGTGCTGGCAGGGCTACCGCGCGGCGGAGGGCGAGCTGCTGCTGTTCACGGACGCGGACACGCGCCACGACCCGGAGCTGGTGGGGCACGCGGTGGCGGCGCTGCTGCGCGAGCGCGCGGACATGCTGACGGCGCTGCCGCACCAGCAGCTCGAGAGCTTCTGGGAGCGCGTGGTGATGCCGACGGTGCTGACGCTGATCTTCGCGCGCTTCCTGGACCTGGGGCGGGTCAGCCGCACGCGCAAGGCGCGCGACGCGGCGGCGAACGGGCAGTTCATCCTGGTGCGGCGGGAGGCGTACGAGGCGATCGGCGGGCACGAGGCGGTGAAGGGGGAGGTGGTGGAGGACGTGCGGCTGGCGCAGCGCGCCGTGGACGCGGGCCAGAACCTCTTCCTCGCCTGGGCGGCCGACCTGCTGCAGACGCGCATGTACCGCTCCTTCCGCGACATCGTGGACGGCTGGACGAAGAACCTGGCGATCGGCTCGCGACTGACGGTGGGCGCGCGGCTGCGTCCCGCGATCCCGTGGCTGATCGCCGCGTTCGCGCTGCTCTTCTGGGTGCTGCCCGCCGCCGTGCTGCTGCCGTCGCTGGTCGGGCTGACGACGGACGCGCTGCTGGGCTGGAGCGCCGCGACCGTGGCGCTGTCGCTGGCGTTCTGGGTGGTGGTGGACGTGCGGATGCGGGTGCCGCCCGCCTACGCGCTCGTCTACCCGCTCGGCGCCGCGGTGACGGCGTGGCTCTTCGTGCGCAGCGCGCGGCGGGGAGGGTGGGTGGAGTGGCGGGGGAGGCGCTACGGGGGTGGATAGGGGGGGGTGGCGGGGGACGGGTACAGACCGGGACATAGCTGACACGGCAGGAGGGTGTGCATAATTTTCTGTAGTTTCGGTGGCGAAAAGAGGGAAGGCCACCGTATCTCTTCTGGATCAGAGCAGTTCCACCGGCGGGTTGACGCCCGCCAAACCAGGAGAGAACGATGGCCTTCGAAGAGAAGAGTAGCGCAGCCGAGGAGCGGCTACAAGCGGGCACGCCGCAGGATCTGCTGCGGAGCCTGGTGGCCCCGGTGGTCCAGGAAGCGTTGGAGAAAGAGTTCGAGCGCTTCCTTGGAGCGGGGCCGTGGGAGCGAAGCGGCCGTCGGCGCGGGTGGCGAAATGGGCACAAGCGTCGGCGCTGGAGGACGCGGGTGGGATCGATCGAGCTGCGGGTGCCGAAGGACCGGGAGGGACGCTTCCAGCCGACCCTGTTCGCGCGCTACGAGCGCAGCGAGCGGGCGCTCGTGACGGCGTTGATGGAGATGTACGTGCAGGGGGTGAGCACGCGGAAGGTGAGCCGGGTGGTGGAGGAGACCACGCTTGACTGCTGTCAATCACCGGTATACTGTTTTAGTGGGAGGGTGAAACCTTCCATGAACCCCCATCCCGCGTCCCTTCGGAAGTGAGCCTCGCAGGTCGGCACGAGGTAAACCGGAATGCACGTGAGGACCGGCTGCTACCCGCTATGAAGAAAACAAATGCCGTTCTGGCCGTAGCGATTGCAACGTCTGTGTCAGGTTGCGGTTCGCGTGGCGCGCCTGACGCGCTTGGAGCAACATTACATATCAGCACGTTCTGCTCTGAGCACAGACGTATTGCCCTTCAGGAAAATGCCGATGTTGTAACTGTTACACCGTTGATGACCGTACTAACGAACGACAACATCGTCATCGCGGACGCCAAAGAAGCCCAAGTGCGGACCTACGACCCGGATGGAAGGCTTCTCTCACACATGGGCAGGCCTGGAAGAGGACCAGGCGAATTCTTTAACCCGCGAAGCATCGCCGGCGCTGTTGGACATCCTGATTACGTACTTGTTGCGGATCTCTCCGGCACATTAAGTTGGATGGATACTGACGGGGATAGCGCGGTGGCTGTGCAGCAAACGCCGATATCGCCGATGTATGGAGCGATCCAACTTAACGACAGCACAGTTTTGATCGCGGGTCAATCGATAGTGCAACCGACGCCGTATCTACTGCACCTGTGGGACATCAAACACCGCAATCTTCGGAAGGACTTTTTCCCTGTACCATCTGTGAACCCGCGCTTGGAATACCCCACTCTTGCATTCGGCTGGGCGAGTTTCGATACGCTTGGTGACAGAATCGCGGCGGTATTCTCGATCAGCGATACTTTGTACGTATTCTCTTTCGCGGGGAACCTCAAACGTCGCATTCCTTTGCGGCTAGAGCACTATCGACCGGTGCATTCGCGCCCGCCACGGACGGCGGGACGAACGGAGGCGCTGGAGCGGTGGCTAGAATCGTTCTCGCAATTAACATCCGTGACGATATTGCAGGATTCAACCGTACTGATTCAATACACGGACCGGAAGTCGGGCTTACAACAGTGGAGGTTAGCGAACATATCTCTTTCCGGAGCACTGCGCTTTGACGCCCTTCATTCGCCGAAACTCATGAGTCGGTCAGCGGATCGAAAGCGACTTTACTTTCTCGATCCTTCTTCGGCAACTCCGAACTGGTTGATAGAATGTTCGATGTGAGCGCTGTGCGGCGGTCGATGGTCCTTGCGTCCCTCGCCTGGTGTGCCTGTGGACACCCAGACAGGGAATCACATCCGCTTGAAATTGGTGACCGGATTCCACTTGAGCTAGATAGCGCGAGAGCCTCGGAGGCTCGATACACTGTTGTGTGGATTTTCCGTACGAAGGATTGCTACGCTTGCGGAGCGCCGACGCGAGAATTTAGGCATCTCGCCACTGAATTCGGAGACTCCCTCCGATTCGTCGCGGTCCCAGTTGGTGTTCCGGACGATCTTCTTAGAGGATTTCTTGAAGATGAGCGTCTCAAGATGGACGTGGTTCCGTCAGCAACCATAATGAACAGTGCGGCATTGGCCAGAGCACTACCGGCGTTACATGTGTTCTTGCACGATAGACTAATCGCCTCATGGACGGCCGATGGAGCTGCGTCTGACAACAAGGTGGCCTTCAGAGACTCGCTGGCCATTGCTCTGTCACAATTATTCATGGGTGCTGCCGGGAAGGGCAGTGGCGTTGACGATGTGAATAACAGGGACATCCAAGGAGGCGGCGTATGACAAGGAACTTGCATAAGCTGGTCTGGGTAGGAGTGGTGGCCTTCGGCGTGTTTGGCGCGCCTCTGACTAGGTCTGGCAAGGCCGACGCCTATCCTCATCAGGAGTACTATAACCCCGCGACCGGCGAGATACATTGCTCGGCCACGGATTGTGAGGATTTCATGTGCTGCGAGATACAGAAGCTATGAATGATGTGAAGGTGCGCTAACGCCTTCCCCGGCAGCGCGAGTAGAGAGATAGTGTCGCGGCCAGTCAAGCGGCTATGCGCAGGAGGCCCCTATGCGAGCACGCATTTTCTGCCTTTGGATTGTGCTGTTGGTTGGCTCGAATGGCCCTCTAAGCGCTCAGGTGGTCCGCGGTCGGTTTATCGACAGTTCCGCCGGAACCCCCGTGGAAGGGGGCATCATTGCGGTGCTCGACAGGGGCGGTCATCAGGTTGGACGGGCATTGACTGACTCCACGGGGTGGTTTGCGCTCGTCGTTGGCGCTCCTGGCGAATACCATATTCGTGCATCCCGCATTGGGTATGAGGATGTCGTAACCCCGCCATTTACCGTGCAAGTTGGAGATGTGGCGGAGCGAAATGTGGTGGCCTCAGTTAGGCCGATATTGTTGGAGCGGATCGCCGTGAGAGGAAGAGCTCGGTGCCACACGCGGCCAGAGCAGGGCGAGCAAACGCAGGCTCTTTGGACTGCCATACGTGCAGCGCTGGCAGCTGATGTTGTGACTGAAGCTGGCAAGGGACTGCGTTATGATATTGTGGAATACAGGGGCCGTCGCGATCCCACTACTATGGAAGGATTGACACGCCCGCAAACGGTTACGCGCGATGGAGTAGCGGTACACCCATTTGTTTCTGCCCCTGCGGACGAACTAGTAACGCACGGATTTGTCGGGTACGGTATTGATAGCACCTCGTACTTCGCACCCGATGCTGCGGTGTTGCTCTCCGATGCCTTTCTGCAGTCCCACTGTTTCAGTGTCGTCGCACCGGAAGACGGGGTCAGAGATGTTATTGGATTGGCGTTCAGGCCGATCCATGGCCGGCGTCTTCCAGACGTGGAAGGGACACTCTGGGTAAATTTGGCATCGGCTCAGCTCGAATACCTGGACTACAACTACACCGGCCTGAGGGCGCCGCAAATCGGAAACGTTGGAGGTCGCGTTGCCTTCTCACCTGTAGGTTCCGGAAGATGGATTGTGTCCGACTGGTATGTGCGGATGCCTCTTGTACCCCGAGTCTATGTCGAAGGCCATCTATCGCGCGACCCGTTGCCTTCCGAGCGCCACGCGAAGGGGGTGGAGATTATCGAGGAGGGGGGATTCGTGCTGCGGGCCCGCGACAGGGTTGGGAATGTCGTTTATGAACCGAACCATTCCTCAACCCAGTTGCTGGCCGGTCGAGGGTTGGTGCCCGATGACCGCGTTGCACAGGAGAGTGCGTCCAACATCCGCAAGGATTCCTCCGCGGGAGCCAATTGCCCGGATAGTCTTTCGGCCCGCGGTCGCGGAGCTATTGAGGGAGCTGTACTCAAGACTGACGAGCCCCACACGGCCCTTACTTTACCGACGGTCGTGGTGGAGTGGACCGGATGGACTCTGGTCGGCCCGTTGGATGGTGCGCTTGGTACGAGGAAGAGAGTCACTGCCGTGGCAGACGTGGATGGGAACTACGTCGTCTGCGGACTACCACTTGGTGTCATGCTCTCCGTATACGCGATTCGCCGGTCACGGAAGTCCTCCGTCCGCCGAATAACGCTGCGAGGCGCCGCGCCGTTCCCTCTTGACCTAGATATATCCGCCCGACCTGCGGCCTCCGGGAGGTCTGCGGAATCCTCCCGTGCTGGTGGGCTGCGGGTGAATGCCTTGACGGGACGTGTTGTTGATGCTGTGACCCACCGACCCTTGCCGGGTGTGCGAGTCGTGGTGTACGAAGGAGCCGATTCGGCCGGAGCATCGAAGAGCACTGTAACCCAAGCCGATGGAAGCTTTTTATTTGAGCACGTGGAGTTGGGTGATCATCTGCTGTTGACTGAGTATTTGGGTTACGAGCGCAAAGCAGAAGTTGTGCATGTGCAGCAGACCAGTGGCGCTCGGGTCGCCGTTGAGCTGATGACGCAGGCACTGCCGTTGGAAGAAATTGTAGTTGAGGGCCATGGCCGGAGCGAACTGGGTGGCTTCTATCTCAGACGAAGTCAAAATATGGGTACGTTCTTCGATGAAGATGATATAGGGCAACTATCTCCGCACCGCCTGAGTGATCTGATGCGCCACATTCCGGGAGTGCAAGTTATTTGTCCGGGTGTATCACTCCGGTGCGGCATTCGAATGGCCGCGGCTGCCGCCTCGCTGACGGACAGCGACTGTCCGGTAGAGTACTTTGTTGATGGGAGCCTTGCACCACGCGGATTTGAAATTGATGACCTAATGACTACCGATATTCGGGCCGTCGAGGTGTACAGCCACGCATCCACCATTCCGGCCAGATTTAGCATCGGAGTTAGTGCGCGTTGCGGCGTCATCGTATTATGGACACGGGGTGGGCCTCCACATGAATGAGTCGCATAAGAGGAGGGTGCCCAGCGAGTCGAAGGAGCCCTCGTCGGAATAGCACGCCGCCGGGGCCTGCGGCTTCAGTCGGCGAATTCCACCTTGACGCGGCTGGGGATGACGCCGGCGTCGTAGCCGCGGTCGAGGAAGAGCTGGACGGCGCGGCGGCCGTCGTCGCCGTAATCGAGGGTGCGGGGGTTGACGTACATGCCGACGAATTCGTCGGTCTGGGCGTGGGTGAGGCCGCGGCCGTAGCCCTCGGCGTGGGCGAGGGCGGGTGCGCGGTGCTCGAGGCCGTAGGCGATGGAGGCGCGCAGGAGGGCGGAGGCGCGGCGGATGACGTCGGGGCCGAGGTCGCGGCGGATCAGGTTGCCGCCGAGCGGCAGCGGCAGGCCGTCGCTCTCCGCCGCCCACCACGCGCCCAGGTCGGCGATCAGGTGCAGGCCCTCCTCGGCGTACGTGATCTGGCCCTCGTGGATGATCAGCCCCACGTCCGCCTCGCCCGCCAGCACGAACGGGATGATCTCGTCGAACGGGACGACGACCGTCTCCACGTCCGGCTCCATCAGCTTCAGCGCGAGGTAGGCGGAGGTCATCTCGCCGGGGACCGCGACGGTGATGCCGGGCAGGTCCTCGACGCCGATCACGTCGCGCGACACCAGCCGCGGTCCGTAGCCCTCGCCCATCGAAGCGCCGTGCGGCAGCAGCACGTAGCGGTCCGCCAGGTAGGCGTAGGCGTGGATCGAGGCGGCGGTCACCTCCAGCTCGCCGCGCAGCGCACGCCGGTTCAGCGTCTCGATGTCCTGCAGCTCGTGCACGAACTCGAGGTCGCCGGTGTCGATCTTGTGCGCGGCGAGCGCGTAGAACATGAACGCGTCGTCGGAGTCCGGCGAGTGCGCGACGCGGATCGTCGTGGGCATCGGTTCCGGGGTTCGGGGTTCGCGGCCGTGGGCGGCGCGAAGGGCGCGCCTCCTTCGCCGGGCGCGAACGGTAGGCGGGGGCGCGGCGCGTGTCAATCCGCGCCGGCGCCGCGCCCGGCCGGGCGCGCATCCGCGCCGGGGCGACGGGGCTCGCGCTCAGTCGCCGGCGAGCCCCTTCACGATCGCCAGCGCGTCCTCCGCCGTGAGGCGGCCGACCTTGCCGCTGGAGTAGACGGCGTGGACGATGGTGCCGTCGCGGTCGAGCACGAAGGCGGCCGGCTGGATGTGCGGCCGGCCCTCGTGCGTGCCGGTGTAGCAGCCGATCGCGCGCGACGTCGCCTCGGCGTCGAGGCCCCACGCGACGGAGAACTCGAGGCCGAGCTCGTCGACCGTGCCCCGCGCGTCCTCCCGCGGGTCGGACGACAGGCCGACCACCTGCGTCTCCAGCTCCTCGAGCTCGGCGAGGTGAGTCTCGAAGTCGGCCAACTGCCGACGACAGTGGCTTCACCAGCGGCCGCGGTAGAAGAGCAGCACGGCGCGCAGGTCGTGCAGCTCGGTGGGGATCTCCAGCGTCGAGCCGTCGACGGTGTCGACGCGGAGGGTGGGGAAGCGGTCTCCGACGCGAAGCGTCTCCATGGCGGTCTCCTCTCGAGGGTTTGGACGGCGCGACCGGCGCGCGCCGCCGCGGCTCCCGGGCACGCGCGGTCCGGCGCGGCTGCGTGCACGCTCCGGGCCGCCGCCCCTCGCCGTCCTCGACCCGGGCGCGCTCGACGGCTAGGATAACACATGAGCACGTCCTTCCGATCGGTCTTCATCGCGGTCGTGATCAGCGTGGCGCTCATCGTCGCCGCGCTCATCGTGAACGGGCTGCGGCCCGCCGTCGAGGTCCAGCAGCCGACGGCCGAGCTCGTGGAGGCGAGCGGCAAGTGCGCCGAGTGCCACGCCCGCGAGACGTCCGCGATCGTGATCGAGTACCGTCGCAGCCAGCACGCGCGGCAGGGCGTCACCTGCCTCGACTGCCACGGTCCGGTGGCGGGCCAGAAGTCGATCGAGCACCGCGGCTTCACGATCGCCGACACCCTCACCCCCGCGAACTGCGCCGCCTGCCACGAGGCGGAGTACCGGCAGTTCGAGCGCAGCCGCCACGCGGCGCCCGCGTGGGCGGCGGTGTACGGATCGGCGCCGTTCACCGCGGAGCAGGTCGCGTTCGCGGAGCGCTACCAGCCGGGCGCCGTGAAGCGGCCGCCGAACCCGCTGGTCGGGCCGGAGGGGCACACGGCGATCGGCGCCGGCTGCGCCACCTGCCACTCCGTCGGCCGGCCGCACGCCGACGGCTCGATCGGCACGTGCACGCTGTGCCACGGGCGCCACGCGGCGTCGGTGGCGCTCGCACGCCTGCCCACCACCTGCGGGCAGTGCCACATGGGGCCGGACCACTCGCAGCTCGAGATCTACAACGAATCGAAGCACGGCGTGCTTTTCGCGCTGCGCCGCGGCCAGCTCGAACCTCGACGCGCCGCCGAAGCGACTCACCACCATGGACATGTCGGTGCCCACGTGCGCGACGTGCCACATGAGCGGTCTCGGTGGCCTGAACGTGACGCACGACGTGACCGAGCGCCTCTCGTGGTACCTGTTCCAGGCGGTGTCGAGCGAGCGGCCCGGCTTCGCGCAGGCCCGCGCCCGCATGCAGGAGGTCTGCGCCAACTGCCACGCCATGCCGCAGGTGCGCAACGTTCTACGCGCAGGGCGATTCGGTCGTCGCGGCGACGAACGCGCGGGTCGCCGCGTCGCTCGCGCTGATGGACAGCCTGAAGGCGGAGGGCCTGCTCACGCCGGCGCCGTTCGACCAGCCGATCGACTTCGTCGCGTTCGACCTGTGGCACTACTTCGGCCGCACCACCAAGCACGGCGCCTTCATGGGCGGCGCCGACTTCACGCAGTGGCACGGCAACTACGAGCTCGTGGCCAAGGGCGTGGAGCTGGGCGCGATGGCGAGGGAGCTGCGCGCGGCGCGCGGCGCGCCGGTGAGGGGCCGGCGGTCGACGAGGACCGCATTCCGATGGAACGGGACGCGACGTCGCCGGCGTGCCGGTGGATCTCGTTGCCGCGCGACCGGTCGCTGCTCGTCGAGCTGTTCGTCTGTTCCAACCTCGCCTTCCTGGCGCTCGACGTGGCGATCGCGCACGCGGTCAACCGGTTCCGCGACCCGGCCGAGTGGATCCCCGTGGGCTTCGCGGCGGCTCGGCGGCCGCTGGCGCTGCTGCCCGGGATCGTCGCGCTCGTGGCGCGACGGCGCGCGGCCCGGCGCGCGCGGGAACGGTCGTCGGCTGGAGCGCCGTCGTGGTCGGCGTCGCCGGGCCTGATCTTCCACCTCCGCAGCCAGTTCTTCGCGGCGACGACGCTCCACAGCCTCGTCTACTCGGCGCCGTTCGTCGCGCCGCTGTCGTTCGCCGGCCTCGGCCTGCTGCTGCTCGCCAACCGCATGATCCCGGCGGAATCGCCCGAGTGGCCGCAGTGGGTGCTCTTCCTCGCGCTCGCCGGCTTCGCCGGCAACTTCGCGCTGTCGCTCACCGACCACGCGCAGAACGGCTTCTTCAACCCGCTCGAGTGGGTGCCGGTGGCGTCCAGCGCCTCGCCGTCGGCTTCCTGCTCACGGCGCTGCTGCGGCCGCTCACGAGCGCCTTCGCGCGCGCGTGCTGGATCGTGCTGGCGCTGCAGGCGGGAACCGGCGTGGCGGGGTTCGCGATGCACGTCTGGGCCGATCTCCACGGGCCGACCCACCACCTGACCCAGGACTTCCTCTACGGCGCCCCCGCGTTCGCACCGCTGCTGTTCGCCGACCTGGCCGTGCTGGCGGCGATCGCGCTCGCGAACCTCCCTCCGCGGGAGGGGGCGAGCAGCGAGGCGAGGGTCGATCTTCACGTCCGAAAACGGTGAGTCGGCGGCCCGCCGAACCGTTAGATTGTCCCGCATGTCGACCCCGAGTCCGACCCCGACCCCGAGCCCGATCCCGACCCGGAGCGCGGCCGCGGCCCCGAGCGCCACCCCGAGCGCGAGCGCCGGCCCCACCGCGGGCGTGCACGCGCCCCCTCCGGGCGCGGCTACGGACGCGGCCCGCTACCGGGCGTTGCGCGCGCACGATCCGCGCTTCGACGGCACGTTCTTCGTCGGCGTGTCGTCGACCGGCGTCTACTGCCGGCCGGTGTGCCGGGTGCGGCTGCCGAAGCGGGAGCACTGCACGTTCTTCGACACGGCGGCGGCGGCGGAGAGGGCGGGCTACCGGCCGTGCCTGCGCTGCCGGCCGGAGCGTGCGCCGGGCCGCTCGCCGGCCGATGCGACGGACCGGCTCGCGGCGGTGGCGTTCGAGCGCATCTCGGCGGGCGCGCTGAACGCGGCCTCTGTGGCGGCGCTGGCGTCCGACCTGTGCGTGGGTGAGCGGCAGCTCCGACGCGCGGTGAAGCGCGCGTTCGGCGTATCGCCCGTGGAGCTGGCGCAGACGCGGCGGCTGCTGCTGGCGAAGCAGTTGCTCGCGGAGACGTCGGTGCCCGATCACGCGCGTGGCGTTCGCGGCCGGCTTCTCGAGCGTCAGCCGCTTCAACACGCTTTTCCGCTCGCGCTACGGGCTGAACCCCACGGCGCTGCGGCGCGCCGGCGGTGCGGGCGGGGAGCGCGGCGCGATGGCGCTGCGACTCGAATACCGGCCGCCGCTGGACTGGCGCCGCATGCTCGCCTTTCTGTCCGCGCGTGCGACGCCCGGCGTCGAGCGCGTGCGCGGCGACGCGTACGCCCGCACGCTGAGGATCGACGGCGCCGCCGGCTGGTTCGCGGTGCGGCCGGCGCCGCGCGGCGTCGCGGCCCTCGACCTGCGCGTGTCCGACTCCCTCGCGCCGGCGCTCATGCCGCTGCTCGCGGCCGTGCGCCGGCTGCTCGACCTGGACGCGGAGCCGGCGGCGATCGCCGCGGCGCTGTCGCGCGACGAGCGGCTCGCGCCGTCGGTGCGCGCGCGGCCGGGGCTGCGCGTGCCTGGCGCCGTCGACGGCTTCGAGCTGGCCGTGCGCGCGGTGCTGGGCCAGCAGGTCAGCGTGCGCGCCGCGACGACGCTGGCCGGCCGCCTGGCGGCGTCGTTCGGCGAGCCCGCGTCGTTCGGCCCGCCGGCGTCGTTCGGCGCGCCGGACGGGGACGGAGCGCCGCTGGACCGGCTGCCGGTGAGCGCCGCGCGCCTGGCGGATGCGACGGTCGACGAGATCGCCGCGGTCGGCCTGCCGTGCGCCCGCGCCCGCACGCTCCATGCGCTGGCCCGCGGCGTCGCCGGCGGCGCGCTCGACCTGCGCCCCGGCGCCGACGCCGCCGCGACGGTCGCGGCGCTCCTCGAGGTGCCCGGGATCGGGCCGTGGACGGCGCAGTACATCGCCATGCGCGCGCTGCACTGGCCGGACGCCTTTCCCGCGACGGATCTGGGCATCCGGCGCGCGCTGGGCGACGACGCCGCGCGCGCCGCCGAGGCTTGGCGCCCCTGGCGCGCCTACGCCGCCATGCACGTCTGGGCCGGACCCGCAACGAACGGAGAGGAGGGCACGTGAGCACGAGAGCGTGGACCGAGATGGAGTCGCCGATCGGCAACCTCACGCTGGTGGCGGAGGACGACGCCGTCGTCGTCATCGCGCTCCCGCCCGCGCCGCCGCGCGTCACGGCCGACGCCGTGCGCGACGATCGCGACGCGACGCTGCGCGAGGCGCGTCGCCAGCTCGACGCCTACTTCGCGGGCAATCTGCGCGACTTCTCGCTGCCGCTGCGGCCGTCCGGCACGGCGTTCCAGCGGCGCGTGTGGAGCGCGCTGGAGCGCATCCCCTACGGCGCGACGGCGTCGTACGGCGACATCGCGGCCGCGATCGGCGCGCCCGGCGCCGCCCGCGCGGTGGGCGCCGCGAACGGCGCGAACCCGCTGCCGATCGTGGTTCCGTGCCATCGGGTCATCGGAAGCGACGGCTCCCTGACCGGCTACGGCGGCGGGCTGGAGAGGAAGCTCAGTCTGCTGGAGCTGGAGCGCGGCGGACGAGCACGTTCACGGATCCCCCCGACGAGCGGCTCCGACATCCCCGATCCCGCGTAGCGGAGCGCGGCGATCGGTCCGGGCGGCGATCGGTCCGGGGGGCGATCGGTCTGCGGAACGGAAGCACTCGCCCGCGGATTGCCAGGGTGCGCCCGGGTCCGGGCCGCGGTGCTCTCTCTGGCAAAAGGAGGTCACGATGGCATGGCTCTACCTCGTCGGCCGCATCCTGTTCGCCCTCATCTTCATCGGTTCGGGTGGCTTCGGCCACCTCGGCCAACTGAGCGGCACGGCGGAGTACGCGAGCGCGAAGGGCGTTCCCGCGTCCCGAGCGCTCGTGCTCCTGACCGGCATCATGCTCCTCGCCGGCGGCCTCAGCGTCGCGCTCGGCTTCTGGATGGAGATCGGCACCTGGCTGCTCGTCGTCTTCCTGCTGGTCGCCGCCTTCGCGATCCATGACTTCTGGTCCGTGTCGGATCCGCTGCAGCGGCAGACCGAGCAGGCGCAGTTCATGAAGAACCTGTCGATGGCGGGTGCGGCGGTGATCCTCTACTGGTTCGTGCGGAACTGCGGCTACGGTCCGCTCACGCTCGGCACTCCAATGCGCTAGCCGGACCGCCGCACCGCGCGCCGGGTAGACGCTCGACATGGCCGCCTCGCTGGAATCCCGGATCAGGACGATCGCGCGCGAGATCGGCTTCTCCGACGTCGGCATCACCGACCTCCGCCCCAGCGAGCACGCCGCCTTCTACCTCGCGTGGCTCGCGGCCGGGCGACACGGCGAGATGGCGTACCTCGAACGCGAGGACGCAGTGCGACGGCGGCTGCGCCCGGACGTCGAGCTCGCCGGGCTGAAGAGCGCCGTCGTGGTCGCGGACGACTACGGCGGAATCGCTGACGCCGGCGGCGGGATCGCGGATCCGTCTTCCGGCGTCATCGCCCGCTACGCGCGGGGACGCGACTACCACCGCGTGCTGAAGCGGAAGCTGCTGCGGCTGCTGCGGGCGATCGAGGCGGAGGTGGGGCGGGAGCTGCCCGCCGCCCGCGCGTACGTCGACACCGGCCCCGTGCTGGAGCGCGAGCTGGCGCGCCGCGCCGGACTCGGCTGGTTCGGCCGCAACACGATGCTGATCCACCCCCGGCGCGGCTCCTACTTCTTCCTCGGCTCGCTGCTGCTCGAGCTGGAGCTGGAGCCGGACGCGCCGTTCGAGGCCGACCGGTGCGGCACGTGCTCGGCGTGCCTCGAGGCGTGCCCCACCGGCGCGCTGCTCGGTCGCGACGACGCCGGCGCCCCCGTCATCGACGCCACCCGCTGCATCTCCTACCTCACGATCGAGAACCGCGGGCCGATCCCCGAAGCGCTGCGGCCGGCGATCGGCAACCGGGTGTTCGGCTGCGACATCTGCC
>CAWFKH010000002.1:0-107453 GCA_963816355.1 uncultured Gemmatimonadales bacterium
ATGCTAGCGTCTTCAACAACCGCAGGACTCCGCCGACTATTCGCGGTCACTAACCGCGATCGCGTGATACTGGGAGTAAGGCACGGGCGCCGAGCGGGCAATCATCTCGATCGCCGGCGCGCCGGGCAGGTCGGGCTCTCTCTCCCGGCACCCGATGGTTGCGGCCGCAATGAGGAGCCAGATGGCCCAACGCGGGGAGGCGCCGCAGCCCGCGCCCGCGAGTAAACGGCTGTTCATCCGCGTCCGCATTCCTCTCGTGCCCGGGAGGATCCGATCCTGCAACCCGCGGGCGATGCTGCCAGCGCGGCAGCCCCTCGAGCCGAAGTCGATCGGCGCTTCGCGCATTACATACCGTCGTCAGGAACGATCCCGTCCATGGCGTCCGTCAGGGCCTGATACACCTCCTCCCGCGAGACGCCGAGATGGTACGCGGCCACGGCGACCGGCTTCACCATGCCCGACAGCACCTGGTACGCATCGTCCGGCCGATCGGGGCCGCCGGGAGGGACCCGCGTTCCTTTCACGCGATCGCCCTCCAGCACGCCCTGCTGCGAGAGATCCGCGTAGGCCCGTGCCACCGTTCCCGGCGCGACTCCCAGCCTGTCAGCCAGTCCCCGGACCGACGGCAGGCGCTCGCCGGCACGAAGCCGACCCCGAGCGATCGCCTCCTTGATCTTCTCGATGATCTGCTCGTTGAACGTCTGGCTGGAGTCGTCGTCCAGGGAAATCTCGAACGGAGGCACGCCGGTCGCGGCTTCCACGTGCTTCGCGAGAACGCCGGGCTCCAGGCCCACCGCCTCGAGCACTCTCGCGGCCCTGCTTTGCGGATCACTCGCCAGCTCGTGAAGCACCTCGACGAGCGGGATTCCGGTGCCCCGCAGCTCCAGCCTCCCGATCAGCCGCTTCAGCACGCTCGTAAGCGGAACCCGGTCTATTCGGACGGCCTCCGATACCACGACGTTCATCCGAGCGGTGGCCGCCTCGACGACCCGCGCGCCGGTCACGCCGGACACCAGCGTGCCGGGACTCTCGAGCGCCACGCCCAGCAGCAGATGTTCCGGCCCCGCGTAATCGCTCCCCACGCGCGCTGCCGCCCGCTCGGCCATCCCCCTGAGGCCCCTCGTCTTCAGAACCCGCGCCTCGTCCATCGTCCACCTCCAGGCTAGTGTATCAACCCCAATGACACACTAGCGCGTCGGCGGGCGTGTGTCAATGGAACTGACACACCCTCGTTCCAGCACCACCCGTCCGCCTGTTCGCGTCAGCTGGTGCGAGGGAAGAAATGCGGAAAAGATCTGGCTGGCACCGTGGAAACAGGAGCGGCGGGCATCACGCGCTCCGTAGCGCCTCCGCGGGTGGGATCGTGAGCGCGCGGAGCATGGGCAGCACGCTCGCGGCGAGGCCGATGGCGAGGACGCCGGCCGTTACGGCGAGGAACTTGGCCGGAGCCGTCCGTAATCGCCGTCAACTCACCCCCGCCGGCCGCCATTTCTGATCCGGGGCAGATCGGACCGCGCGAGGCGGGGTCGCAATTGCTCCGCGAGGGTGCGGCTTCGGGCTAGGGGCGGAGTTGACCGCTCTCCGCGCCGTCCAGCATGCCCCACGCCGGGATGGGTCCGGCGAGGGTGAGCTTTGACGTCCCCCGCCGCCGGCGCGACCCACGCAGAACAGCGAGGAGCCCCCATGGGAGGAGAAAGCACCCGACCCGCGCAAGGTGCCGGCTGCTTCGGTTCGCGTCATCCAGCATCGGCTTCACTCCCCCGGGCGGGTCGGCCCGCGCCCGGTGTCCTCCGGAGGCATGCGCGCGCGGACACGCCTGAAGGCCGAGCGCTACCTCCGCAGCGCTTTCCTCACCATCACGCGGCAGCTACGGTTGGCTGACGCGGACCTCGCGCACCCGGTACCACTCGATCCTGGGTGGGTAGACGCCCGCCGCCGTGCTGTCCGTGGCCTCGACGAGCGCGACGAGAAGGGAGTCGGAGACCTGGAAGTCAAGCACGTGTCCGGCGACCTCGACGCGGGCAGAATGACCGCGTCGATCGACGACATCGATCCAGGTGCCGCGTCCGCTCGGCCGCGGTGTCGCGATCCACACGCGACCGGACGGATCGACCCTGAATGGCCCTCGCTCCAGGGCATTGGCCGGCGGCGGTAACGTTGGATCTCAGCGGCTGGCGGTGGCGCGTGGAACAGGGCTGTCAGCTCGGCCGTGTAGCGGGCCACGTCCCGTTCCGTGGGGTGGACGGACCCGAAGCCGGAGGGCTCGATCTCCTGGACGACATGCCCCGCCGCGTCCTGCCTGGAGAAGCGATCGAGGCCGAGCCGCAGGACCATCTCACCGTCCGGACCCGCCGCAGCGCCGGTGATGGCGGCAGTGTCGCGGCCGGACCGACTCTCGGGTGCCCGATAGATCTGGCGCCGCACGACGGAGTCGCGCCGGATGGAAATCCAGGCGACGCTCAGCGTGCGCGAGCGCGTCGGTCGCAGCAAGCCCAACATGGAATCCGGTCCCACGTCGCCGACCGGGAGCCCGGGGAACGGGATGCGAACGGTCCGTTCGTATTGAAACTTGGGTGAATACAGCGTGAGTCGCCGGTTCCCGAGGTGCACGTACCCGAGCCCACCTCCGGACACCCGGATGAGGTAGCCGAGTGGAAGGATCTCACCGGGACCGCTTCCCTTCGCTGCGAACGACACCGGATGCTGCCACCGCCGATCGCCGCACACGATCTGGATCGCGTACGACTCGAGCATGCAGGCGTGGTGGGGGGAAACGACCGCGATCGTGTGATACCGGGAGTAAGGCACGGGCGCCGAGCGGGCAATCATCTCGATCGCCGGCGCGCCGGGCAGGTCGGGCTCTCTCTCCCGGCACCCGATGGTTGCGGCCGCAATGAGGAGCCAGATGGCCCAACGCCAAGGACGGGCAGGGAGAAACGGGTACTTCGCTGGTGCGGCCCTTCCCGGCATTATCTACTGCCCGCAGTTGACAGATATGCAGTAATTATAGAAGTCAGTGGCATACTGTAATCCGTACCCATTATCCAAATACCACATGGCAACATTGTGACAGCCTTCCGGGCAGTTGATGTATGCGAATGAGGGACTGGGGTCAAGCGCAAGCAACGTCGGCACCCAGGGCGACGGCGACCGGGAGGCGCTGCTCCCGGCGCACTTTGCGGATCCAGGGGAGGTCTTCCAGCAGCTGCCATCGGTTCGCGCACCCGATCGCCACCGCGATGAAGCGCCGGTCGAGAGGCGGCGGCACGCTTGAAGCGAGACGCACGGGGCGCGGGCCGTCGTAGTCGAGTCGCACGAGGAGGATCATGCCTCCAAGGTGCACGCGAAAAATCATCCAGAAATCATCTGACGCTTATCGGCCCGCATAACTCTCTGTGCTACAAGACCTTACGGGATCGACAAGACG
Organism: uncultured Gemmatimonadales bacterium; assembly: GCA_963816355.1. Classification (GTDB taxonomy): domain Bacteria; phylum Gemmatimonadota; class Gemmatimonadetes; order Longimicrobiales; family RSA9; genus CAWFKH01. The sequence continues at coordinate 3,428 of CAWFKH010000002.1, forward strand.
GGCGACGAAGCGCCGAGGGGAGGCGCCGCAGCCCGCCCACGGCGAGTAAACGGTTGTTCATCAGCGTCCGTATTCCCTCCTCGACGCGGCAGGATCCGATCCTGTAACCCGCGGGCGATGCTGCCAGCGCGGCAGGCCCTCGAGCCGAAGTCGATCAGCCGTTCGCACGAACGATCGCCTCCTTGATCTTCGCGGTGATCTGCTCGTTGAACGTCTGGCTGGAGTCGTCGTCCAGGGAAATCTCGAACGGAGGCATGCCGGTCGCGGTTTCCACGTGCTTCGCGAGAACTCCGGAGGATTCAAAACTCGGCGAGGTCGATCCGGAGTGGAGCCGCGCCTGCGGGCCCGCGTCGCCTACACCCGACCGCGGCGATAGTGCTGTCAACTTTTTTCTGTAGAAGTGGCCTGAGCCCCTCGATTGTGTGATCCCTCATTCTCCGCCCTGGTGGGGTCGAGGGCCGGAGCGCCGAAGGCGCGGGAGGCCACGTTGATTCCCACCGGGGTCCTGCGCCGGCCGCGAATCTCAGGCGGCCGCCACGAGAGCCTCCGCCGACTCTCCCTTCCTCGGTTCCGCCAGCGGTTCCATACGCAGGTAGCGGCGCCCGGTCACCCAGTCCTCCTGCCATTCCTTCAGCAGCGCAGTCACGAGCCGGCGCAGGCTGTCGAGGTTCGGGAAGATCCGCACGACCCGGGTCCGGCGCAGCAACTCCTGGTTTACCCGCTCGTTCCCGTTCGTGGTGCGGATGCGCCGGCGGTGCTGCTCCGGGAAGTGGAAGCAACTCAAGGTCTCCTCTCCCATGACCTCGAGCCACTCGGCCAGGTCCGGATACTCGGGAGCCAGCTCGGCCACGAGATCCCCCAGCGCCGCCCGGGCCGCCTCGTGGTCCTCGCTGTCGTCCCAGACCCGCCGCAACCGCTTGTGAAGCTCGTCTTCGAGCGCCTTCGGAGCCTTCTCCAGTGCGTTCATGAGGAAGTGCCGCTGGCATCGCTGCCACGGCACGCCCGGCAGATGACGCCGCCGAGCCTCGGCCAGGCCCGGATGGGCATCCGCCACCACGAGCTCCACCCCCCTCAAGCCCCGCTCCTGCAACCCGGCCAGGAAGTCCGACCAAGTCGCGGTGGTTTCGCCCATGGCCACGTCCGCGCCCAGCACGTGCCGATGTCCGGTCTCGCTCACCCCGATCGCGACCAGCACCGCGACGTCCACGATCCGGTGGTCCACGCGCACCTTCTCATAGCGCGCATCCAGGACCAGGTACGGGAAGGCCTCCACGAGCTCTCGGCTCCGCCACGGCTCGAGCTCCGCATCCAGCTCCTGCGCGTACCGGCTCACCGTTTCGTGGCTCAGACCTTCTCCGAACAGTTCCTCACAGATCGCGGCCACCTTTCGCGTCGACACCCCTTGCACGCAGCACTGCGCCAGCGCACTGATCAGCGCGCCCTCGCTCCGCTGGTACCGCTCCAGCACCGACGGGTAGAAGCCCCCAACCCGCGTCTGCGGCACCCGAAGCTCCAGGACCCCCACCCGTGTCCGCTGCGTCCGCGGCTTGTAGCCATTCCGCTGCGCCCTCCGCGCCTCACCCCGCTCGAACGGCGCCGGGCCCACGTACACGTCCCGCTCCGACCCCATCAGCGCCTGCACCCGGCCCGGAGAATCTCCGCCAGGAGATCCCGGTCCGACTCCAGCACCGCTTGCATCCACTCCGTCACATCATGAGATTGGTCCTGACGGGTCACGATTCCCTCCTCAGTCAAGTGATTTTTTGCGATTTCACTCAACCGAAGGGATCGGGGCCCGTCTCTGCAACCGCCTCGACGGAACCCCTTCAACCCACTTCTACAGAAACCAGCTTACACAGTGCCGCGCCGGCCATTACGCTATTGGATTGCCGTACAACCGCACCTATAATTACATATATCGCCGTTGGGTCCACAATCGATCACTTGCGCCAAACCGCACGGGCTTGAAGTGCATTGCTCGCAAGCGTCAACGCACGAACCGCCCGCTAACACCGCTGAGGGTAGAACCGCCAACCCACTCACGGACACGATAATCCACGCTGCCCTCAGGATTAGTGTACGCATTTCTGATCCTCCTCCTGTTGATCGTCTACGGACGCACCCGCTGCCGCACTGCAGCTTGATATCCTCTCGACAAGACTTGCCGCCAACGTGACGCAACATGAGATGGTGTGGCCACGTCTCGAAGCCAGCCGGCGTTCGTGAGTTTCGCAGAAAGCACGACGCCCTGTCGGTCAACTTGGATCATAGCTGGAGTTACGTGGACACCCAGCAGCTCCCCCAACCGTCCATGTTTAACCACAATAACCCTGCCGACGGTCTCCGGCCATTCATCGCTAATGTAACTCATAACACCGGCTGTATCAGCCACTTCCACTATCATAGCATAGTTCTTGTGTTTATCTACTAGGTGGAAGTAGCTCCACCAGCGACTAGTGCAGGTACGGCACCATTGCGATATCACGATATACACGCCACCACGAGGTAACCGGTCTGAGAGTTTGGACGGCACCTTGAAGCCGGCCGGCGGCAAGCTTCCTGGCAAAGCGCGCCCAACCGAGTGACTTCCAAGGCCCGCAGGCACAGACAACGTCGCCAAGGGCAGCAGCGTTAAGAGAATGCGCACGCCATAACGACGCGCGTGGCGATGCACCTCATTCATGGCTGGCTGCAGGCCTTGGGATGGGCGGAATCTCCGACGCCATGGCGCAACATCATGTTCGTCAACGTACTCGCGGACATCTTCAACACCAACGGCGTGGGATCTTCTGCGCCGAGCAAAACGTCTCCTCCATTAGAGTCGAGTATCTGGAACCATCCGGACAAGTACATTCTGCATCGCGACTCATCGTGGATGGTCGTGATGAGCGTAAGCGAGTCGGAGCCAGCGCCCGAATCTCTGCGCACCTGAACGGCCCAGAGGATGTGATCGTTTACGACACCGAGACCCGCCGGCCGGGGCGGTTGAGCACCGTGGAGCGCAAAGGTCCCCGGTCCCGTCGGCTGAAAATGCTCCTGGGGCCCCAACGAATCAATATGTACGCCGTAAGGCTTACGATTGGCGCACGGTACGACCATGAGTCTATCCATTCCCGCTTCTTCTGTATAGAACACCGCACGATCTTCTGTTGTCACCTCAAAGAATGGATGAACTCGCCGGCTGTTGCTCCGGATGTGCCCCAGCCGAGCTGCGGTATCTTCGTGGAGCGTGAGACTTCGGGAGAACGTAATCGTGCCCGGCGCTTCGAACTCGTTGTGATCCGTCACGAACTTGAACATGCCTCCACATCCCTCGAATGCTCCTGCCAGTTGCCGCCCATAATCAGTGTACGTTCTCAAGTGACGCCCTGAACTGTCCAGGAGGATGAGCTTGTCGGTCTGCACCACGACGACTCGGTCCGGACCGGCTCGAGCGATGCTCAGAGGTCGTCGCGCTTCCGCGGGGCCATCGCCGGCGGGCACCGCCGACCCAAGGAATTTACCATTCCTGTCGAAGAGTCGGACAAATGGAGGTGACGCATCCAGCACGACGATCCGCGTGTCCAGCAACACGGCATCGAGAACATGGTGGAATGTGGCGAGGCGTTCACCGGGCCGATCCACCCCCACCCGCGCCTCCAGGTCCGAATCGGCGAGCGACACCACCTCGCGAATGTGACCTCCAGGAGTGTTCGCCTCACGACTGCACGCGCTTGATGTGAACAGTGTGAGACCGGCGCACATTGTCGCACTTCCGAATCTCGCGAACAGGATCCTTTTCAAGGAACCCCCGAAGATACTGTGTGAACCGCGCCGAGCTTCCCGGAGACTGGGCTACAGTGAGTGCCGCCACGGGGCCGTCCCGCCCGACGGCCACATCCCTGACCTCGAAGAACGTATATTCGGACGGGCCGTCTTCTCGCCCGATCTGAAGTATCGGCGCCGAGTCCGGGCTCTGGCAACCATAGGCGATAGCAGGTTCAAACGCCCCCTAATCCGATCATGGCAATCGTCGCTGCGATGCGCCGTGTCTGCATAAGCAAACCCAGAGGTCACGTCAATAGGTGTGTAAACGGCATCAGGCGGCGGCCCTTTCGGACTGACTGGTGACGGGGATGCCGTCGACGTACTTCGCGCCCGCGGAAACGGCCGCGAGCAGGTGTGCGGCGTTGAGCCGCCGGAAGGTCTTCTCCGCTACGAGGAGCAGCTTCCAGATCAACGCCGTGGCGTTCTCGACCCGCTTGTAGCGCTTTGCGGCCGTGGTCCTGAGCCGCACAGAGGCGAAGGGCGACTCGACGATGTTGGTGGTGCGCAGGTGGACCCAGTGCTCGTGGGGGAAGGAGAAGAAGGTGACCATCCGCTCCCAGTCCCGCTTGAGCGCCGCCATCGCCTTGGGGTAGAGCCGCTCGAACTGCTTCACGCACCGCTCACGCGCTTTCTCGCACTCAGCCCTGCTCTCGGCGTACATCATTCCTCTCAGGTGCTGGCGTACGGCCGCCTGCTGCTTCCTCGGAACCTGGTCCAGCACGTTGACCATCTTGTGATTCCAGCAACGCTGCTCCTCGCACCGCGGCCAGATCTCGGGGACCGCGGCCCAGATGCCCAGGTGGCCGTCGGCGACCAGGAGCCGCGGCGCGTTCATGCCGCGGCCCTTCAGGTCGCGCAGTACGCCCAGCCACGACTCGCGCGACTCCCGCTGCCCGCTCTCCACGGCGAGCACGACCTTCTCGCCCTCGCGGGTCCCACCGATGATCACCAGGAGCGCCGCCTTGCCGTCGTCGATGCCGGCCTTTACGTACAGGCCATCCGCCCAGCAGTACACGATGTCGAGCTCGGCCAGCGAACGGCTCCGCCACTCCTGGAACTCGAGCTGCCACTGCGCCTTCAGCCGAGCGATCGAAGCGGCCGAAAGGGGAGCAGCGTCCCCCAGCAGCCCCCTCAGCGCGAGCTCGAAGTCGCCGAGCGCCAGCCCGTGCAGGTAGAGCTGGGGCAGGAGCTCGCTGACTTCCTCCGTGCGCCGCTTGAACAGCGGAAGGATTCGGCTCTCGAACCGCTCTTCCAGCCCTCGGACCCGCGGGCGCCGAACCTTGATCGTGCCGTTCGACAACGCCAGCTTACGCGCCTTGCCGTAGCCGTTGCGGTAGACCGGCTCCGATCCGGGCTCTCGCCGCTCCGACTTCCGCCGGCCCAGGAGCCCTTCGACCTCTTCCTCGAGCAGCCGCTGGACGAATACCTGAACCTGCTCGCGGGCAAAGCCCTCCAGCTGTCCCCATACCACGCTTGACGACGAGGACGCTTCCTTGGTTACCTTTGACACGGCGGTGGCTCCTTTCGTGCGGGCACGAGGCCCGTGGTTGATGGCTCAACCGAAAGGTGTCACCGCCTTCTGCTCGTTTCCACACCCTCTGAAGATACCTCCAAACCCATTCCGAAGTCAGTGCTGTCCGGTTATAGGTCGCAGAGCCGCACCTGGTTATGAATGTGGGGCACCTCGCTGTTCCGTGTGGGTCTAGCCGGCGCCGGGGACGTCAAAGCGCCCCCTCGCCGGACCCATCCCGGCGTGGGGCACACTGGACGGCGCCGAGAGCGGTCAACTCCGCCCCTCGCCCGAAGCCGCAGCCTCGCGGGGCAATTGCGACCGCGCCTCGCCCGGTCCGATCTGCCCCGGATCAGAAATGGCGGCCGGCGGGGGTGAGTTGACGGCGATTACGGACGGCGCGCAGCGGCCGTCGAGCGGGTTCGGGACGGGAGACCACGGCGTCCGGCCGATCGGGGCCGCCGGGAGGGACCCGCGCTCCTTTCACGCGATCGCCCTCCAGCACGCCCTGCCGCGAGAGATCCGCGTAGGCCCGTGCCACCGTTCCCGGCGCGACTCCCAGCCTGTCAGCCAGTCCCCGGACCGACGGCAGGCGCTCGCCGGCACGAAGCCGACCCCGAGCGATCGCCTCCTTGATCTTCGCGATGATCTGCTCGTTGAACGTCTGGCTGGAGTCGTCGTCCAGGGAAATCTCGAACGGAGGCACGCCGGGCCCGGTTTCGACGTGCTTCGCGAGAATTCCGGGCTCCACGCCCCATGCATTGAATGTCCACCCAGGCCTCCGTCGAGATCATCCCGGCCTCCGGCTGCGTCACCACCACGTGCGTCCGGGACCGAAGGTAAGCGTTTTGAGTCGTGGTCTCCGCGGCTGCGCCGCTACGCCCCGACTCGCCCGCCGGAGGGTGGGTCAGATTTCAACCGACGCGGGTGGGTCAACTTTCAACCGGCGATGACAGGCGCCACCCGGGATTCACGTCCAGCAGCCGCTGGTAGCTGCGGACCAGCAGCCCCGCGCCCGTCACCAACAGCATCGCGAGCGCGATCTCGGCGACGACGAGACCGCTGCCCAGCGCCCGCGTCGCGCGGCCCGGCCCGCCCGATCGGCCTCCCTCTCGCAGCGACGCGGGAGCTCGAGCGGCTCCGGCCGCTCCCGATCCTCCCCGAGCCCTTCGACGTGGCGGTCACCCGGTGGGTGGACCGGGACTGCCTGGTCGCCTTCGAGGGCCGCCAGTACGCGGTCCCCTTCGCCCTGGCCGGCCAGTCGGGAGGTCAGGGGGTGCGCGGGGACGGTCCAAATCTGGGCCGAGGGCCGCGTCGTCAAGCAGTATCCGAGGCACACGCCCGAGCGGCTCCTCATGGACCCGGGCTGCTTCGAGGGCGAGGCCACAGGCCGCGTCCTCCCGCCGCCGCCGCTGGGGCGCATGGGACGGAAGCTCCAGGAGATCTATCTCCTGCCCGTCGAGGCCCGGCCCGTGGACCTGTATGCCGCGCTGGCGGAGGTGGCCAGGTGAACGCGCCGCAGACGGCGGCCCGCAAGGGGCGGCTGGACGTCGACCGGACGCAGGAGGCTCTCGTCCAGCTCGGTTTCACGCATGCGGCCGAGCGGCTGGGCGAGCTCCTCTCCGAAGCGGTTAAGTCGAACGTGCCGCCCCACCGCTTCCTGGACCGGCTCCTGGAGGCCGAGATCCGCCAGCGCGAGGAGCGGCGCGTCAAGACCTCCCTCCGCCTCTCGGAGCTCCAGACCGGCTACACGCTGGCCGACTTCGACTGGGCCTTCCAGCCCTCCCTCGAGCGCAGCCGCATCGAGACGCTGGCCACCGGCGCCTGGATCCGCGAGCGGGAGACGCTCCTCATCCAGGGCCCGCCCGGCGTCGGCAAGACTCACCTCGGGGTCGCCCTGGGCGTCAAGGCGGTCGAGAGCGGCTTCTCGGTCGCCTTCTTTTCCGGCTCGAGGACCTCCTCCACAGCCTGAAGAAGGACGCCGACGTGCCGCCCCGACGGCTGCGCGCCAAGAAGTACATGAACGTCGCGCTCTTGATCATCGACGAGGTCGGCTTCCAGCCCATGACCCGGCTCGAGGCCAGCCTCCTCTTTCGACTCGTGAGTTACCGCTACCAGAAGGGCTCGATCCTCATCACCACCAACAAGGCCGTCAAGGACTGGCCCGAGGTGCTGGCCGGCGACGAGGTCATGGCCACCGCCCTCCTCGACCGGCTGCTTCACCACTGCCACGTCCTCAACATCAAGGGAAGGAGCTACCGGCTCCGTGACCTCGAGCGGCTCCTGAAATGAGCGCCCGTCCCGGCACAACCAAACCCGGAGGTGAACCCTCACCAGCAGGAGCAGGGTCGTAAAAGTATGCGTCCGCTAACATCGTGAGCCTTGGCGTCCATTGACACCATGTTTCTACGCCACTGCTCCTCGGCACGGATGCCGTTGAGGCGGCCCGCCAGCACGGCCCCGACGGCATCCGGCATCGCGATGATGCTCACTATGGATTCCGAGTTGAGATATCTTCCGAATACGTCCCTATCGTGTCCGCGAGGAATCACCTCGAGCAACTGGCGGACGAGCGACGCGTCGAGTCTTTGGAGGCTGTCCAACGGCAGCTTGCGCGCGTCACGTCTTGCCTCGAGGACGTCGCTCAACGCGATCGGCCAATCGCGCGACGTCTGTTGTTCATTGCGATTTGGAGCAACCGGCCACGCAAGCCACCACCAGCATCGCAATTCTATTCATGTAGCCCCCAACTCTTCCGTCCGACTCTCAACCGGTGTTGACAACCTCGCAAGCTAGCGCGGTCACAACGGCGCCCGCTGAAGAACAAAGTTGGCGCCTCGTATATGAATAGCGAAGGCATTCATTTGCCAACTCCGCGGACTCCTACAATGGTATCCGTTACCTCACCGGACTCATTTATGCGCACAATCGTGGGCACGCGCTTGACACGGAGTCTGCGAGCGCTGAACCCGTCCGCAAATATTGCCAACGTATCGTCCGATTGTATCCACCGCCGGTATCGCCTCGCGGCAGCCGCACTCCCAATTGCGAGAAAAATGTGGTGTTCTGCAGGAAGCTTGTAGAGATATGCTGCGATGGCGTCATGGTGCAATCTGCACGCGGGACATTCTGGGGATACCACCGCAATAGCGTACGATGCATCTGGCGCCAATGTAATCACGCCGCCTCGTACTGGCGCTATAAGCGTCACACGCACTGGTTCACCGGTGAACTGAATTGCTGGGGCCGGCGAACGCGTTCCAACGAGCCAGAACATGCCGATTACGAGGGCTATCGCCCAAACGGAGTAGACAGCGTTACGACGATCCGGTTTCCACATGAGCCCGCTGCGTTTGAGGTGTTGCCGTCTACTCCCGGACACCGAGGAGGCGGAGGAAATCGCGGGCACGCACCGAAAAGACCTGGGAAGCGTCCGTTTCCGGATGGACCAGCCACACGACACGCCCATCGTTGCCGTGCAGCCGGAAGTCGGCGTCCAGTCGGCGCTCCGTGGTGGCCCCGTTGCGCACGTCCAGGATCGTCACGTGCGTCCCGTCGAAGTCCGACGGGCGCAGCCGAATCCAAAACGCGACGACGTACCCGTCGACGAGAGCGATCCCGCGAGGGCGCGGCGTCTCGTGCGGACCCAGCTCCGTGCTCGGAACGTCGACATGGTGCGGTGGTTGACCCGAGCACGAGAGAATATCGATCCGCCGCCGCAGGTGATTGAACACCGCGACGGCCGTATCCCCGAGGGCCACGCCCCTGAAGTCCGGGCCCGTGGGTGTGAACGGTGAGGCGGATGGCTGAATTGACGACGGGTCGTTCCAGATGCTGTCCCCGAGGGTCATCACCCCAAAAGTACCGAGCCGGTACGGATCCTCGCCGGGGATCCTCGCCGAAAACACAATGGTCAACTTGCCGCCACAGGCCGGGAGAATGGCCACAGAATTTCTGGGTAGGTGCAGACGCCGTTCTTCCACGAGTTGTGGCGACCGGAACGCGGCGAGTCGATTACCATCACTCACATACAACGTCCGTCCGATCCGCGCGACTCCCCACGGTGCCTCCATCTCGCCGGGGCCGCGCCCTTTGCTGCCCCGCGCGGCGAGAGCCTGGCCGGCTTCACTGTACGAGTGCAGGTACGGTGCATAGCGATCCAGGATCAGCACACCCGTCGAGTCGGGGACGACTCCCCGCACCTCCACCAGGTCGGCGCCGGAATCACGCTCGATCCGGACACTGGCGATTGCGTTTAGCCGCTCGCTCGAGATCATGCTCCCCTTGCTCCCGCCGCCACATCCCAACGCGGTTGACGATAGCAGGAGAGAAAGCATCCAGGCAGGCCGTCCAGATGGCAGGCTCATGCCGACGCCGACGAAGCCATGAGATCGCTCACGGCTCCGGCTGCAGCAATCAGGGAAGTGCCGGGAGGGGATGCCGGCTGGCAGTCATAGACGCAATGAGTCGTCTGATTGGCTGGGTCATACTGCCATATGCTACCTGTTCCATCGTCGTCTCGGCACCAGTAATAACATGAGTATACAGCATCGCTGGTATCGATTAGACATGAAGTAAGGACACACTCTTCCCCCGGTGGCAAGCAGCCACCAGCACAAATGCTACCCTCGGCCCTCGCACGGCGTACGCCAGCGATCAACAACAACCCAGATGCTAGCATGAGTAACAGAAGTCGAAAGCGCATTTGATGCCTCCTGGAAATGAGCTGACCCCCGATCCTGAGCCGCTTCCATAATGAAGATTGCTCATGGCAGCCACAACCGTAGATCCTTTCAGCGAGGGCGCGATTCCTGTCACAAAAGCGAAAATCCCCCACGAAACGAGGCGCGACTGCGTGGTTTCAACTGCCGTTCGGGTCCAGTCGCAACCGTCTCCGGCTGGCTTCAAAGTCCTTTGACGCGGACCAGCCACTCGCCAGGAGTGCATCTCCACGGGCCACACCGTTCGCGAGCTGCAATTCGACGGACTTCACCCGCGCATACCTCCAGAGCACGCCGGGCGTGGGCCAACCCGCCTTCATGAGCTCGCGTCGCACCGTCGATTCCGAAACCCGCCACTCCATGTACAAGCGATGGAGCCCCCGCCCGGCGGCGCCGGCGCCGGCGACCGCTTCCACGATCGGGGGGAACGACCGTGCCGCGGATCCGTGCTCCGTTTGCCAGGCCTTCAGGATCTGCGGAACGACGGAGCGATCCAGGAGATTCGAAAGGACCCGCTCCGGAACACGGGGTCGCACCACAGCAAGGTCCAGAACGATGTCCACCCCGAGATCCTCCGTTAGCAGCGCGCGCACGAGCGGATCGTCGGCCCCCAGGGCGACGGCGACCGGGAGGCGCTGCTCCCGGCGCACTTTGCGGATCCAGGGGAGGTCTTCCAGCAGCTGCCATCGGTTCGCGCACCCGATCGCCACCGCGATGAAGCGCCGGTCGAGAGGCGGCGGCACGCTTGAAGCGAGACGCACGGGGCGCGGGCCGTCGTAGTCGAGTCGCACGAGGAGGATCATGCCTCCAAGGTGCGCGCGAAAAATCATCCAGAAATCATCTGACGCTTATCCACCCGCGTAACTCTCGTGGCGACAGAATCTTACGAGATCGGCACGACGCGCTCCCCGAACCGTGGTGGAGCGATCCGCCACTGAGAACCGATGGACCAATGGCGTGGTGACAGTCGCAATCGGACCGCCGACTGCCAACCTGGCATGTCGCTCCGAGGACCATCAAAGCCGCCCACCCGCCGTCTCGTCCTACTCGTAGCGCAGCGCGTCGACGGGGTCGAGGGAAGCCGCCTTGCGGGCGGGAAAGATGCCGGCGGCGAGGCCGATGGCGATGAGGATCGAGACGGTGACGAGCGCGATCGGCCAGGAGAGGCGCGGGTTGGCGACGAAGACCATCGCCTCGTTGGTGTCCGGCAGCCCCGCGACGGCGACGACGATGACGGCGGCGAGGAGCAGCCCGACGCCGCCGCCGATGAGGCAGATCAGCAGCGCCTCGAAGAGGAACTGGGAGAGGACGGCGCGGCGGGTGGCGCCGAGCGCGCGCTTGATGCCGATCTCGCGCGTGCGCTCCTTCACCACCACGTACATGATGTTGCCGACGCCGATGCCCGCGACGACGAGGGTGAGGGCGCCGACGACGCCGAGGAAGATCTCGATGCCGAGCCCGATGCGGCGGGTGATCTTGAGGTCCTCGACGAAGTCCCAGAAGCCGAGCGCGCGCTCGTCGTCCGGATCGAAGTGGTGCACGCGGCCGAGCGTCTCGTAGATCTGGCGCTTCACCTTCGGCGCCTCGGCGACGTCGCGCGGCCGCACCAGCAGGCTGCTCACCTGCTTCGGACCGTAGATCGCGCGGAAGACGGAGGAGGGGATGATCGCGCGGTCCGCGTCGGGGCCGTTGTTCATGCTGGTCTGCAGCTTGGTCGCCATCACGCCGACCACGCGGAACGGCAGCCCATCGAGCATGACGCTGTGGCCCACCGCGTCGACGCCGGGGAAGAGGCGCGCGGCGATCGAGTCGCCGAGGAAGACGACGCGGCGACGCTGCGCGACGTCGCGCACGTTGATGAAGCGCCCGCCCGCGGCCGGGTACATCGTGCGCATCTCGGAGAACGCCGGGTCCACGCCCTCCATCATGGTGGTGGTGGTGGTCGCGTCGGACTTGAGCACGGCGCCGAAATGGCCGTAGGACGGGCTGGTCGCGTCGACGCCGGGGATGTTCCTGCGGATCGCCTCGAGGTCCGCCTCGGTGAGGCGGATCTGGCGTCCGGCGGGCAGGCCGTCGATCGCCTTCGTCGTCTGCCCGGGATAGACGATGAACATCTGCTGTCCGGCGCCGAGCGTGCCCTCCACGACCGCGCGCTTCAGCCCCTCGCCGAACGCGAGCAGCAGCACCACCGTGAGGGCGCCCCAGAAGACGGCGAAGAGGGTGAGGAACGCGCGCGTGCGTTGCACGGCGAGGTCGCGCCAGAACTCGGCGAGGAGGATCTTCAGCATCGCGGCCCGTAGCGCGCCATCAGGCCCCGTAGCGGAGCGCGTCGACCGGATCGAGCATGGCGGCGCGGCGGGCGGGCAGGTAGCCGGCGAGCAGCGCGACGGCCATGAGCAGCGCGCCGGTCACGCTCACCACGAGCGGCGAGATCGTGGGCGTCCCCACGAACTCGTCGATCGGCAGCAGCCCGACGAGCAGCACGAGACCGGTCGAGAAGAGGAAGCCGAGCACGGCGCCGAAGGCGACGATGAGCGCCGCCTCGACGAGCACGCGCACGAGGATGTCGCGACGCGTCGCGCCGATGGAGCGACGAACGCCGATCTCGCGCGTCCGCTCCTGCACCACCACGTACATGACGTTGGCGACGCCGACGCCGCCCACCACGAGCGTGAAGGAGCCGACGATGCCGAGGAAAAGGTTGAAGCCGAGGAACAGGTAGCGGAAGAACTTGAGCTGTTCGGCCGTGTCCCAGATGCGCAGCGCGTCGTGGTCGGCGGGATCGAAGCCGTAGCGGCGGCCGAAGACCTGGCGCACCTGCTCGGAGACCGCCGCCGCCTCGCGCGTGTCGCGCGGCTGATAGATGATCGTGACCGGCGCCGCGGTGGGACCGTAGATGGACGCCCACGTGGTCGCGGGGATGAAGAGGCGGTCCTGGTCGCGCGCGTTGTAGGACGAGTTCTGCGTCTTCTTCACCATCACGCCGACGACGACGAACGGCGCGCCGTCGACGAGGATCGTGCGACCGACGGCGGGCTCGTCGCCGAAGAGCAGCTTCTTCAGCTCGTCGCCCATGAACGCGACGCGGCGGCGGCCCTCGAGGTCGACGCGGTCGATGAAGCGGCCGCCCGCCTCGGCGAAGATGTTGCGCATCTCGCCGTAGGCGGGCGTGATGCCGGTCAGGTACACGTTGGTCGCGGCCGTGCCGCGCCGCGCCTGCACGCCCCACTTGCCGTACTCCGGCGACGCCGCCGCGATGCCGCCGACCTCGCGCTCGAGCAGGTCGGCGTCCTCGGCGCGGGGCCGGATCGCGCGGCCGAGGCCGAAGCCGCGCCAGGCGCGCGTCGTCTGGCCGCCGCGCACGATGGCGATCGCGTCGCCGATGCCGCGCGCGTTGCGCTGCATCTGGCGCTGCAGCCCGACGCCGAACGCGAGCAGCACGACCACCGCCGTCGTCCCCCATGTGATGCCCATCACGGTGAGGAGCGTGCGCACGCGCTGTCGGTTCAGGTCCGAGAGCAGCTCGCGGAGCGTCGTCAGGAAGCGCATCGTGCGTCTCGCGGGTCGACGGATCGTGTCACCGGTCTGGCGGCTCGGCCGATCGGGGCGCCGCTACTCGACCGTCTTCACCGGCTTCTCGAGCACCGTGTCGCCGGGCTCGAGGCCGCGCAGCACCTCGACGTTGATCGCGTCGCTGAGGCCGGTCCGGATATAGCGCCGCACGCGGCCGCCGTCGGACGCCGGCACCTCGACCCACGCGGAGTCGCCCTCGAAGGTGACGACGCGCTCCGGCACCACCGCCACGCCGCGCCGCTGGTCGATCGTCACCTCCGCGTTGGCGCTGAAGCCCGCGCGCAGGTCGACGCCGCCCAGGTCGGTCACCGCGATCTCGATCGGGAAGACCGTCGCGCTCTCGTTCTTCTGCGCCTTCAGCGAGATGCGCGAGACGACGCCCTTCACCTGCGCGTCCGGCAGCGCGCCGATCTTGATCGTGGCCGGCATCCCCTCCTTCAGGCGGCCCACGTCGATCTCGTCCACGGTGCCCTTGAAGATCAGCTTGTGCATGTCCGCCATAGTGAAGAGGACGGTGCCCTCCTGATAGCTGCTGAGCGGCACGACCGGGTCGCCCACCTCCACCATCCGCTGCAGCACGTAGCCGCCGATCGGCGAGCGCAGCGTGTTCTCCGACGTGCTCTCGGCGCTGCTCAGCTTGCCCGTCTCCAGCAGCGACAGCTTCTCGCGCGCCATGCGCACCTGCAGCTCCGCCTCGCGGTAGCGCCGCTCGACGTCGTCCAGCTCCTTCTCCGAGAGCAGCTTGCGGTCGAAGAGCGCGTGCTGGCGCTCGCGCTCGCGCTTCACGGCATCGAAGTCGTTCTGCTTCAATTCGAGCTGCCGCCGCGCCTCGACCAGCTCCACCGGCGTCGGATCCGGCCGGATCTCCAGCAGCGGGTCGCCCGCGCGAACGTGGTCGCCCTCCTCCGCGAACGCGCGCCGCACCACGCCCGACACCTTCGACTTCACGCTGATCTCCGTCTCCGGCTCGATGGTGCCCACCGCGAGCGCGCGGTCGACCAGGTCGTCGCGCACCACCGTCACCGACGCGGGCGCCTCGCCGCCGCCGCTCTTCGCCGCGAGCACGCCCGCCGCGCCGAGCGCCACCACCACGCCGGTGAACAGGGTCAGCTTCGTTCCACGCTTCATGGGAGATCGGCTCCGGCTGGTCCGTCCGCGTTCGTGCGCCGGCCTCGTCGCGTCTCCACCACGCGAGCACGGCCGGCCCTCGCGGGTCCTTACGGGGGGAGGAGAGGCGGAGTTTCGGGGGGAGGAGGTCGCGGGGGGGTCGCGGAGGAGGTCGGGGGGGGGTCGCGGGGAGGTCGCGGAGGGAGGTCGCGGAGGAGGTCGCGGAGAGGTCGCGGGGAGGTCGCGGAGGAGGTCGCGAAGGAGATCGCGGAGGAGGTCGCGGAGGAGGTCGCGGAGGGGGAGATGGCGGGGGGAGATCGCAGGGGGAGAGGGCGGAGGGAACGGAGGGACTGCTCGACGGCCGCTCGGCGCCGTCCGTGATCGCCGTCAAACTCACCCCGCCGGCCGCTATTTCTGATCCGGGGCAAAGCGGACCGCGTGAGGCGCGGTCGCAATGGCCCCGCGAGGGTGCGGCTCCGGGCGAGGGGCGGAGTCGACCGCTCTCGGAGCCGTCCAGTTTGCCCCACGCCGGGATGGGTCCGGCGAGGGGGCGCTTTGACGTCCCCCGGCGCCGGCTTGACCCACGCAGAAGGGCGAGGAGCCTTCTCCTTTGGGCAATCCTGCGGGCGGCGCCTTCATGGCGCGGCCGGCGGCCTTCGTGGCGGGCGGGCGGGCTTCGCGCCGCGGGCGGCGCCTTCGTGGCGCGGCCGGCGGCCTTCGCAGCGGGCGGGCGGGCTTCGCGCCGCGGGCGGCGCCTTCGTGGCGCGGCCGGCGGCCTTCGCAGCGGGCGGGCGGGCTTCGCGCCGCGGGCGGCGCCTTCGTGGCGCGGCCGGCGGCCTTCGCAGCGGGCGGGCGGGCTTCGCGCCGCGGGCGACGCCCTTCGCGGCGGGCGGCGGGGTCGCGGTAGGCGGCGCCGGCGGGGTCGCGCGGCGGCGCCCCTCGCGGCGGGCGGCGGGGTCGCGGGCGGCGCGCGAACTCCGGCGGCGACGATCGTCGGGCTTGCGCGCCCTCAGCCGGCCGCCGCTCGCCAGCCACGCCGCGCGTCCCGCAGTTCGAAGAAACTACTCTCCGCTATCTCCATCCCTCCGCCGCACTCCGTGACAAGAAGTCCCTCCGCACCCTCCGTCGCCTCTGCCTCCGCGCCCTCCCTCCGCGCCCTCCCTCCGCGCCCTCTGCCTCCGCGCCCTCCCTCCGCGCCCTCCGTCCCCTCTTACTCCTCGCGTATGGGGACGAGCAGGACGTTCCCCTGGACGCGCGGCACGACGGCGGCGGCGAAGCTGCCGGAGAGGACGCCGCCGACGCCGGCGCGGCCGTGGGTCGCGATGACGAGGAGGGAGGGGCGTTCGCGGCGGACGATGGAGAGGGTTTCGCGCGCGGCGTCGCCGCGACGCAGGTCGACGCTCACCTGGAGTCCGGCGGCGCGGAGGTCGCGGGCGAGGTCGTCCATGTAGCGGCGCGCATCCTCGGCCTCGAGCTCGAGGACGTCCGCGGTCGCGGCGGGCGAGAAGATCGCGCGGGCGGCGCGCTCGGCGGGCAGGCGGGTGAGCGTCGGCACGACGGTGACGAGGTGTAGCCGCGCGTGGCACCGCTCGGCCAGCATGCCGGCGAGCGGCAGCGCGCGGGGGCCATGGACGACCGGGTCGAGAGCGACCACCCAGCTCGCGTCGCCGAGGCCGTGCGCCGGGGCGGATCGGGTGGGGGTCCGCGCGGGCGCGGGCGACGGGGGCCGCACCACGAGCACCGGCCGCGTCGCCTGTCGCAGCACCTGCTGCGCGATGCTGCCGAGGAGGAGGTCGCGCAGGCCGCCGGAGCCGTGCGTGCAGAGGACGACGAGGCCGGCGCCGATCTCGTGGGCGTGCTCGGCGATGGAGGCGGCGACGTCGCCGACGGCGGGCTCGTGGACGTGCTTCGACAGGGCGATGTCGTGGCCGGCGAGGCGGCGCGCGACGTCGTCGAGATAGGCGGCCGCGGCGGCCGCGTCGCGCAGGTGCGGCTGGCCGTGCACGCGGGCGGGGGCGCCGCGCTCGATGACGTGCAGCAGCACGAGCTCGGCGGAGAGGAGCCGGGCGAGCTCGGCGGCGGGCGCGAGCGCGGCCTCGGCGAGGGCGGAGCCGTCGAGCGGAAGCAGGATGCGGTCGAGCTTCTCGCGGCGGATCTCTTCGGAATCGATCATCGGCCGGCTCCCGTGAAGACGTCGAAGAGGAGGTAGAGGTTCAGGAAGATGATGGCGGCCGAGATGAGCCACGCCACGGCGGTCGTGACGCGCCGGTTGACGAGCACGCCCATGATCTCGGCCTGTCGCGTGAAGTGCACGAGCGGTACGAGCGCGAACGGGATGCCGAAGGAGAGCACGACCTGGCTGAGCACGAGCGTGCGCGTCGGGTCGAGGCCGAGCGCGATCACGACGATCGCCGGACTCATCGTGACGAGCCGGCGCACCCAGATCGGCACGTGCCAGTGCAGGAACCCCTGCATGATCACCTGGCCCGCCAGCGTGCCGACGGTCGAAGAGGAGAGCCCCGCGGCGAGCAGCGAGATGGCGAAGACGGTGCTGGCGAGCGGGCCGAGGAGCGGCGTCAGCGTGCGGTACGCCTCCTCGATCGATGCGACCTGCGTCAGCCCCGCCTGGTGGAACGTGGCCGCCGCCATCACCAGCATCGCGCCGTTGATCAGCCCCGCGATGCCCATCGCGACGACGACGTCGACGAGCTGGAAGCGGAAGAGGCGCCGCATCTCGCCGGCGCTCGTCGTGCGGATCCGGTGCTGCGTCAACGACGAGTGGAGGAAGATCACGTGCGGCATCACCGTCGCGCCGAGAATGCCGACCGCGAGCAGCACACTCTCGGTCCCCTGCAGCCGCGGCGTGAACGCGCTGGCGAAGAGCGGCCCCCACGCCGGCCCCTCGAGCACCGTCTCGATCACGTAGCAGAGCGCGATCACGCCCACCAGCGCGGCGATCACCGCCTCCAGCGGGCGGAAGCCGTAGCGCTGCAGACCGAGGATGAGGAACGTCGCGACGGCGGTGATCAGCGCCGCCGGCAGCAGCGCGATGCCGAAGAGCAGGTTGATGCCGACGGCCGCGCCGAGGAATTCCGCCAGGTCCGTCGCCATCGCCACGAGTTCGGCGACCACCCACATTCCCCACACCACGGGGCGGCGGTAGCGCTCGCGGCAGACTTCGGCGAGGTTGCGGCCGGTGGCGATGCCGAGCTTCGCCGAGAGCGTCTGGATCACCATCGCCGTCAGGTTGCTCGCGACGATCACCCACAGCAGCAGGTAGCCGTACTCCGCGCCCGCCTGGATGTTGGTCGCGAAGTTGCCCGGATCGACGTACGCTACCGACGCGACGAAGGCGGGTCCGAGGAAGGGCAGGATGCGCGCGTACCACGGGCCGCGACCCTCGCCGCGCAGCACGGCCGAAGCCTGCTCGACGGTGGCGAGGTCGGCGCCTCGCGCCTTCGCGGCGGAACGCACTTCGGGTCCGGGTCGGCTCATGGGTTCGGCGTTCGGGAGACTCAGACTCGACTGCGCGGGACCTTGGATCATAACACAATGGAGGAGAATTATGCAGGAGGCACCGTACACGACGCTCCTCGAGGAGGCGCTCGAGGCGTGGCAGGACACACGCGAGGGGACGATCGCCGAGGTCGAGAACATCCCGGAGGACCGCTTCGACTTCCGCCCCGCCGACGGCGCGCGCAGCGTGCAGGAGCTCGTGCTGCACGTCCTCGAGGGCGCCCTCCTCGCGGTGGGCGAGCTCACGCGCGCCGAGGGCGACTTCCGCCGCGCTTCCTACCCCGAGCTGGTCGAGGAGCACGCCGCGCCGATCGCGGGCGCGAGCGGCAAGGCGGAGCTGCTGCGGCTGCTCCGCGAGACCCACGCGGACGCGGACCGGCGCTACCGCGGGCTCGGCGAGCTGTTCATGCTGCAGCGCATCCACCGTTTCGACGGTCTGCCGGGAACGCGCCTCGCGTGGCTGAACCACGCCATCGCGCACGAGTACTACCACCGCGGTCAGATCGCGCTCTACGCCCGGCTGATGGATGAGGTGCCGGCGCTGACGAAGCGGATCCGCGGCGAGTGACGCGGTCCGGGGCGGAGGCCGGCCAGGCGGAAGCCGGCCGGGCGGAAGCCGGCCCGGCGGAGGCCGGCCGGGCGGAGGCCGGGCGGGCGGAGGAGGCGCGGTGGCGCTGAGGGAGGAGGCTTCTTCACCATGGCGACGCTCTTCACCCCTCTCGTGGTGGCGCGCGACCTCTTCGCCGGCCGCCGCGTCGCCTGGCACCCCGGATGGTACGCGCTCTTCGCCCTCGGCGTCGTCGCCTACGTCGTGCTGCGGACCGCGCGCAAGCACACGCGCCTGCTGCAGGAGTGAAGGGGCGCGCGCAAGCGGGACGGACGGCCGCGAGCCGGCGCGCGCGGGCCCGGCGGATGGGCCCGGCGCACGCGAGGCCGGCGGAAGCGGAGCCCGGCGCGCGCCAAAGCCGGCGGTCGCGGGCGCGGTCAGCCGGTGCGGACGTGCACCTCGACGGAGAGGCCGGGCCGCAGCGGCCGGTCGTCGCCGCAGCCGCGCGTGACGCGCACGCGGATCGGCACGCGCTGCACCACCTTGGTGAAGTTGCCCGTCGCGTTGTCCGGCGGCAGCAGCGAGAAGCGCGCGCCGGTCGCGGGACTCACGCTCTCGACCACCCCCTCGACCTCGCAGTGCGGATAGGCGTCGACGTCGATCGTCGCGGGCTGCCCCGCCCGCAACGCGTCGAGCTGCGTCTCCTTCATGTTCGCGGTGACGTAGACGCCGGTGTCGGCGACGATCGCCATCAGGGGCTGACCGGCCTGCACGAGCTGCCCCGGCTCGACCTGCTTCTTGGAGACGATGCCCGAGACCGGCGCGGCGACGCGCGCGTAGGAGAGCTGGAGCGCGGCGTCGTCGACCGCGGCGCGTGCGGCGGCGAGGCGTGCATCCGCCATGCGAGCGCCCGCGCGGGCGTTGCTCACGCCGGCGCCGGCCGCGGCGGCCTGTCGCTCGACCGCCTGCACGTTGGCCCGCGCCGTCTCGGCTGCGGAGCGCGCCGCGTCGAGCTGCTGCGCGGAGACGATGTCCTTGTCGGCGAGCACGCGCATGCGTTCCAGGTCGTTCTCCGCCTGCCGCTCCATCGCGCGCGCCGCGGCGATGCGCGCCGCCAGCGCCGCGCGCTCGTTCGCCGCCACGTCGACCTGCGCCGCGGCCTGCCCGGCGCGGCCGGAGTCGCCCGCCGCCGCCCGCGCCTCCTGCAGATCCGCCTGCGCCTTCTCCAGATCCACGCGCAGCTCGGACCCGTCGATCTGCACCAGCAGCGCGCCCTCCGCGACGTGGTCGTTCTCCGCCACCGGCACCGCCGCCACGTAGCCGCCCACCTTGGCCATCACGGGTACAATGTGGCCATCCACCTGCGCGTCGTCCGTGGACTCGTGCGTGCGCGCGTAGTGGAGGAAACGGACGCCCCAGATGCCCGCGGCGATGAGCAGGAGCGCCGCTACGATCAGCACGCCGCGATTGCGCCCGCGGCGGCGTCCCGCGGGCGCGCCCTCGCCGCCGATGTCCGGGTCCCTGACCCTCCGCTCTTCCACCGATGCCATCCCTCTATCTCCCGCCCCGGCGCCTCGCCGGGTCCTCGAAGTCGGTCCCTCTTCCGCTTGCCGGCAGCCCGGAACCTAGGCGGTCACGCCGAGACCGGACAAGCGCCCGGACGACGCGCGTCCGGGCGCTCCGTCCGCAGGTTACCCGACCGTTACAGCAACGTGCCCGGGCGCGTGACCCAATCGACTCAGAATCAGGCGTGTCACGAACCACCGACGGTCCCTTCACGGAGAGTGCGATCGATGAGCGCGAGGCACTGGGCGGGTGTGCTGGGTATGGCGGCGGCGTTCCTCACACCCGCGGCCGCGCGGGCACAGGGGGTGAGCGTGGGCGGCGTCGGATACGCGCAGTACGTCTACGATCTTTCGGACAGCGCGAGCTTCAACGAGTTCGCGCTCACGCGGGCCTACGTGAACGTGACCGGTCGTTTCGACCACGGGATCGCGACACGGATCACGACGGACCTGTATCGTGCCGACAACGGCTCCTACAATGTGCGGATCAAGTACGGCTACGTGGCGTGGACGCCGGAGAAGAGCCCGCTGACGCTGAAGTTCGGCCAGATCCAGACGCCGTGGCTGGACTGGCAGGAGCACCTGTGGGGCTATCGCATGCAGGGAACGATGGCGCTCGACCGCGCGGGCTACCTGACCGCGTCGGACCTCGGCTTCGGCGTGGACGGCAGCTTCTCGGACGGCGTGAACTTCCAGGCGTCGGTGGTCAACGGCGAGGGCTACCACGGCGCGGAGGGGGACTCGCACAAGGACGCCGAGGCGCGCGTCTCGGTGCGGCTCCTCCCCACCGACCTCGGCGGCGACCAGGGCGGGCTGCGGCTCACCGGCTACGCCGGCGTGGGCGCCCCCACCGGCGGCGGCGTGCGCGACCGCTTCGTCGGCGAGCTCTCCTACAAGGCGGAGGCGCTCACGCTGGCCGGCGAGTACGCGCTCGTGCGGAACCGCACCGGCGACGAGACGGCCACGAACCCGACCGCGGAAGGAGACGTCTTCGGCGCGTTCGGCGTGCTCTCGCTGCCGCGCTCGCCGGTGCAGCTCATCGCGCGCGTGGATCGCGTCAATCCGGACCGGGACGTGGCGGACGACGAGCGCACGATCGTGATCGGCGGCGTCGCGTATCGCGTCTCGCCGAACCTGCGCGTGCTGGCGGACATCGACCACATTGGCTATGCAGGGACGCCGTCGCCGCTCCAGGACGCGGCGCGCAACCAGGCGCTCTTCCAGATCGAGTTCACGTTCTGAGCCGTCTCACCACTGATCGACGTGCTTCTTCAGGAGCTCGAGGCCCTCGGGTGACGTGAGCAGGATGAGCCGGTCGTCGGGCTCGAGCACCGTGTCGCCGCGCGGCACACGCATGTGCTCCTCGCGGATGAGCGCGATGACGATGGTGTCGCCCTCGATGCCCGCATCCTTGAGCGGCTTGCCGGCGTAGGGACTGTCCTCGCGCAGGACGCCGACCACGAGGCGACGGTCGTCCGGCAGGTCGACCGGGATGCCGGAGCGGAGCAGCGACAGGAGGTCGAACTCGCCGACGTCGGCCGGACGCTGGACGCCGTGCTCGCGCAGGATGCGGAGCGCGATCTTGAGGTGCTCGGTGTGGTGCGCGGGCGAGTCGGCGCGGCTGGGGACCTGCGCCTCGTAGAGGCTGCGGTAGCGCAGGCCCGACGAGAGCCGCGTCTGCACGATGTAGCTGACGACGACGGCGAGCGCGGCGGGCACCAGCAGCGTGTAGCCGCCGGTCATCTCGGTCACCATCATCAGCGTCGCGATCGGCACGTGCGCCGCGCCGGCGAAGACCGCCGCCATTCCCACCACCACGAACGGCGCGGCGGGCTCGTGGCCGACCGCGGCGACGAAGCCGCCCAGCATCGCACCCACGAAGAGCGAGGGCGCGAACACGCCGCCGGAGCCGCCCGACGAGACGGTGAAGCTCATCGCGAAGATCTTCGCGAACATCAGCACGAAGAGCGTGCCGAGCGCGATCCTGCCGTCGATCGCGAGCTGCATCCAGCCGTAGCCGCCGCCGATCACCTGCGGCAGCGCGAGCGCGATGACGCCCATGATCAGGCCGCCGATCGCGGGCTTCAGGAACGCGCGTACGCGCAGCTTGCGAAACGCGTCCCGGATGCCGTAGAAGACGACCGGCAGCAGGATCGCGATCAGCCCGGCCGCGATGCCGAGGACGAGGTAGAGAGCGTAGTCGAGCGGGCCCCGCAGCCCGATGTTGGGCGGCACGCGGAAGAGCGGCGTGTAGCCGACGAACATGCCGTTCAGCGCGTAGGCGACGATGGCGGCGAGCGTCGCGTACAGCAGCGCGCCGGACTCGAACACCATCTCCGAGTACAGCACCTCGATCGCGAAGAGCGCCGTGCCGATCGGCGAGCGGAAGATCGCCGAGAGGCCCGCCGCCATGCCCACGAGCATGAGCAGCCGCCGATCGTCGTCGCTGCGGCTCGTGATGCTCGCGTACCAGGAGCCGATCCCCGCCGCGACGAGGGCGACCGGACCTTCGCGGCCCGCCGCGCCGCCGGAGCCGATCGTGATCGCGGACGCGATCATCTTCACCGGCGGCACGCGGCCGCGCAGGAAGCCCTCGGCGCGATGGAAGGCGCGCACCGCGGTGCCGGTGCCGTGGCCCTCCGCCTCCGGCGCCACCTTCTCCGTGATGACGCCGACGATGAGGCCGCCGATCGTCGTTGCCAGCGGGATCAGCCAGAGGCCGTACGGCCCGATGACCTGCGCGGCACCGCCCTCGCCGGCGAGACCCGGCTCGTGGTAGTGCGCGAGCTGGCCGAGAAAGAGCCAGCGGGCGAGATCGACGAGGAGGGTGAAGATCTGGGCGGAGAGCGCCCCTGCCACTCCCAGCAGGACGGTGTCCGCGATCAACCTGCGCTGACGCTGTCTTTCCTCCGGCACTCTGACTCCGAGCCTGCGTGGGCGGACGATCGAGCGGCAGCATTATGTCGAACCACGTGCGGCTTCGCGAGTCCGCGGCGGACCGTCCCCGTGATCCATGCCGGCCGGCTACACCGGGAGCCGGGCCGGCCGGCCGGCTCGATGGGCCGTGCCGGCGGGCTACACCGGGAGGCGGGCCGGCCGGCCGATCAGCATGCGCACCTCGCGGACGAGGCGTCCGGGCGAGACCGGCATGGCGAGGCAGCGGGGACACTCCTCGTCGTCGAAATCGTCGAACTCCTTCGGGAAAGGGTCCGCGCTGAGGATCAGCAGCTCGACCTCGCGGGTGCGGAGATCGGCGCGCAGCGCGCGCGGCAGTGCGACGTCGCCGCACGCATCGATCTCGGCGATGAGCAGCGACGGCGGCGAGCGGCGGACGCCGGCGAGCACGTCGTCGTCCGGCCCGATCGTCCGCACGGTGTAGCCCTGGCGCTCGATGATGGCGGCGTAGACAAGGCGGACGTCCGGATCCCGGTGCGCGAGAAGGACGTCGGCGGGCGGTGCGCGGCGCGGCTGGCGCTGCGGCCAACGGCGGGTGGAGGGGGCGCGCACCGCCGTCGCATCCGCCGCCGCGCTTCGCGGGACCGCGGTCCGGACCGAGGCGCTCGCGTACCCGCGCAGGCCGCCCGCCTCTACGAACTGCCGCACGTCTGCTGTGCGTTGATCGATCATGTCTCTCCTGCTGCACGGGCGGTGTCTGCAACGCACATCCGGCCGGCCGCTCCGGGGGAGGCATGACAAAAAGCCTCCGATCCGGTTCTGCCGATCGGAGGCTGCGGGGTCGGACGCCCTCGCCGACCCTTCCAGATGCATCTGTTCCACTACAATACTCGGGCCAGCGCGCGCCTTCAAGAGCCGCGTGCGCCCGGGGTCGAGATCCGCGCCGTTACGCGGCCGCTGTCGTGCGGTCGCCGCCGAAGACGACGCCGCGCCGCTCGCGCCCGAGGAGCGCGACGACGCCGGCGAGGATGAAGACGACGCCGGCGGAGACGGCCATCGCGTGCGCGTACGTCGTGTGCTCGGCGACGCGCGCCTGCAGATACGGCATGGTGCCGGCGATGAGGGCGCCGCACTGGTAGCCGAAGCCGGGCAGGAAGCCGCGGACGCCGTCGGGCGACAGCTCCGTGATGTGGGCGGGGATCACGCCCCAGGCGCCCTGCACCATGAACTGCATGAGGAAGGCGCCGATCACCAGCACGGCGAGCGAGGGCGCGAAGGCCCAGATCGGGATCATGAGCACCGCGCCCAGCAGCGCGAGCGCGATCGCGCGGCGGCGCCCGATGCGGTCGGAGTAGAGGCCGAAGACGATGCCGCCCGCGATCGCACCGACCATCGAGAACGCCGTCAGGCCGGCACGCTGCGTGGGCGAGAAGCCCCAGTCGCGCTGCAGGAACGTCGGATAGAGGTCCTGCGTGCCGTGCGAGACCGCGTTCATCAGCGCCATGAGCAGCATGATGAACAGGAACAGACGCCAGTTCGCGGCGATCTCGCCGAAGAGGGACCGCCACGTCTCGTGACGGCTGCGCTCCCACACCTCGGACTCCTGGACGCGGTAGCGCACGTAGACGGCGAGCAGGGCGGGCACGCCGCCGATGAAGAACATCGGCCGCCAACCCCACGCGGGGAAAACGAAGAAGTAGCAGCCGGCGGCGAGCAGGTAGCCGAACGCGTAGCCCTCCTGCAACAGGCCGGAGAGGATGCCGCGCATGCGGGATGGCGCCTTCTCCATCGCCAGCGACGCGCCGACGCCCCACTCCGCCCCCATGCCGATGCCGAAGAGCGCCCGCAGCACCAGGAAGACGCCGTAGCTCGGCGCCAGCCCGGTCAGCACCTCGATGACAGAGAAGAAGACGAGGTTCAGCATGAGCGGCAGGCGCCGCCCGTATCGGTCGGCGACGAGCCCGAAGACGAGCGCGCCGACGGGCCGGAACGCGAGCGTCAGCGTCAGCGACAGCGCGATCGCGGCGTCGGAGCGGCCGAACTCCTGCGCGATCGCCGTGAGCGCGAAGACGACGAGGAAGAAGTCGAAGGCGTCGAGGGTCCAGCCGAGGAAGCCGGCGAAGACGGCGGGAGCGTGACCTCCGCGCGCCGCGGCGTCGCCCGACGTCGGAGGCACGGTCTGCGTCGCGTCCATGACGGAGCTCCGGGTGAGGTCGGGGTTCGCCGGCGGGTCGGCGCATTGTGGGGACGAGCCGGCCCGCGGCGCAAGACGACGTCGGGACCCGCGGACCTGCGCCCCTCCGCCACCCTCCGATGCCTGTCGGGCTTTCCCGCCCGCCGATCCACCTTTCCCCCACAGACTTCGGGAGCCACCCCGCCTATCGTGGGAGCGCGGGCCTGCCGCGGCGCTTCGCGGCATCGAGCCCCGAAACGGAGGGATCGACCATGCGCGAAGTCGCCGATCGTACGATGACGTCCGACGCGGCGGGAGCCGCCACGACGGCGGAATTGCCGCCGGCCACCTCGACGCCCGAGGCAGCGGGAGCCGACACGACGGCGAACGGGACGGCAGCCGCCCCTGCGCCCGCCCCCCGCGCGGCGGCGAGCGCCGGTCCCGAGCCGGCGGTGCTCTGGTTCGAAGACGTGAACAGGGGGGAAACGGCGCGGGTGGGAGGCAAGGGCGCGAATCTCGGCGAGATGACGGCAGCGGGGCTGCCGGTCCCTCCGGGCTTCGTCGTGACGGCGGAGGCGTATCGAGCGTTCATGGACGGCAGCGCGGCCGGCGCCGAGGTGCGGTCGCGCCTCGCCACGCTGGACGTGTACGATCCGGGCAAGCTCAGCGACGCCGCGCGAGAGCTGCAGGCGCTGGTGGTGCGAGCGCCGATGCCGGACGCCGTCCGCCGCGCGATCGTGCAGGCGTACGCGCAGCTCGCGGGCCAGGGCGGCAGCGACGCCTTCGTCGCCGTGCGCTCCTCGGCGACGGCGGAGGATGCGCCGGATTACTCGTTCGCCGGCATGTTCCGCAGCTTCCTCAACGTCTGGGGTCCGGAGGAGCTGGTCCGCACGGTGAAGGAGTGCTGGGCGTCCGCGTTCGGGGCGCGCGTGCTCTTCTATCGGGTGCGGCAGGGGATGACTGCGGAGGGGCCGGTCGCCGTCGTGGTGCAGCGCATGGTGAACAGCGAGAAGGCGGGGGTGCTCTTCACGGCGAATCCTGCGACGAACGACACCGGCACGCTCGTCGTCGAGGCGGCGTTCGGCCTGGGCGAAGTGGTCGTGGGCGGGCAGGTGACGCCGGACCGGTACGAGATCGACAAGGCGACGCGGGAGGTCGTACGCCGCTCGATCGGGCGCAAGGACTTCATGATCGTCCGAGACGAAGCGAGCGGTCGCAACCGCCGCGTCGAGCGGACCGGGTCGGACGCCGCCGCCGAGGTGCTGACGGAGGCGGACCTGGCGTCGATCACGCGACTCGGCCTGCGTCTGGAAGCGCACTACGGCGCGCCGCAGGACGCGGAATGGGCGCTCGAGGGCGGCGACGTCTACCTCGTCCAGACTCGTCCGATCACGACGCTGCTCGAGCGCGGCAGCGGCGGCGCCGCCGCCGCCGCGGCCGAGGTGCTGGTGCACGGCCTCGGCGCGAGCCCCGGCTGGGCGAGCGGCCCCGTGCGGGTGCTGCCGTCGCCGGACGATGTCGCGAAGCTGCAGAGCGGCGAGGTCCTGGTCGCGCAGGCGACGACGCCGGACTGGGTGCCGGCGATGCGCCGCGCGGCCGCCATCGTCACCGACGCGGGCGGCATGACGTCGCACGCCGCGATCGTCTCGCGCGAGCTCGGGATCCCGTGCATCGTCGGCGCCCGCGATGCGACGCGGACGCTGCACACCGGGCTCGTGGTGACCGTGGACGCCCATGAAGGGCGGGTGTTGCAGGGCGTGGTGGACGCCCCGGCCGCCGCCGCGCCGGCGCCGGACGGCGGCGAGGCGGCGGGGGCGGCGGCGGCGGTCACCGGCACGCGCGTGTACGTGAACCTCGCCGACCCGGATCGCGCGGTGGAGGTCGCCGCGCGGGATGTGGACGGGGTGGGGCTGCTGCGCGCGGAGTTCATGGTGCTCCGCGCGCTGGAGAACCGGCACCCGCGGGCGCTACTCGCCGAGGGCCGCGGCGCGGAGTTCGTGGAACGCATGAGCTCCATGCTGCGCACCTTCGCCGCCGCGTTCGCGCCGCGGCCGGTCATCTACCGCGCCATTGACTTCCGCACCAACGAGTTCCGCGGCCTGGAAGGCGGCGCGGAGTTCGAGCCGCTCGAGTCGAATCCGATGATCGGCTACCGCGGCTGCTTCCGCTACACGCAGGAGCCGGATCTCTTCCGTCTCGAGCTGGAGGCGATCCGACTCGTGCGCGCCGACCATCCGAACCTGCACCTGATGCTGCCGTTCGTGCGCACCGGCCGCGAGTTCCGGGAGTGCAGGAAGCTGATCGACGAGAGCGGCCTCGGCGCCGACCCGTGGCTCGAGCTGTGGGTGATGGCGGAAGTGCCCTCCGTCGTGTACTGGCTGGAAGAGTACGTCGCACAGGGCGCGACCGGCGTGTCGATCGGCTCCAACGACCTGACCCAGCTCGTGCTCGGGGTCGACCGCGACAGCGCGCGCCTCGCGTCGCTCTTCGACGAGCGTGACCCGGCCGTCCTGGACACGATCCGGCGCATCATCGCCGAGTGCCATCGCCTCGGCGTCACCTGCTCGATCTGCGGACAGGCGCCGTCGGTCCATCCGGACTACGTCGACCACCTCGTCGAGTGGGGGATCGACTCCGTCTCCGTCGCGCCCGACGCGGTCGAGACCACGCGGCGGCACATCGCGGCGGCGGAGCGGAAGCTGCTCCTCGAGCGCGCCCGCGACGACGAAGCCTGAGCGGCGCTACCGCTCGCCGAGCGCGTCGAGAGCGGCGACGTCGTCGTCGTCGAGCGCCACGGCGGCGGCAGCCACGTTCTGCTCGAGGTGCTCGACGCTCGAGGTGCCGGGAATCGGCAGCACCATCGGCGAGCGTCGCAGGAGCCAGGCGAGCGCGACCTGCGACGGCGCCGCCTCCAGCCGCCGCGCGATGCGCCCGACGAAGAAAGGTCAGGTGGACCCCCCACCTGTCGCCGCCTCAACGCGACGCGTCGGTCTCGTGCCGGCAGACGTGCACCAGGCCCATCATCTTCGACATCACGACCTTCGTGCCGCGGTACGCTTCGCACATCCCCCGCGCGAGCTCGGGCGCGCCGACGTTGCGCAGGTCGGCTGGCACGATCGCCTCGAGCGTACGCCCATCGTCGAAGACGATCGTGACGCGGTCCGGATTCACGGCGGGGCGGGCGCACCCGGTGAAGGCCGGGAGCGCGAGCAGCGCCGGCAGCAGCGCGAGGCTCGCAAGCGTGCGGGTCCGCTTCAAGGGCCGGCGTCGAGCGTATCGGCGATCCGACCGGCCACGTAGCCGAGCGCGAAGAGCCCGGCGCCGGCGGCGCGAATCGCGAGCGCGGCGGCGATGCGCCCGACGGGGACGGGCCGTGTCTCGCGGCGCAGGGCCGGGTCCACGGTGGGCCGGCGGACGAGCGAGGTGCCAGGGACCGACGCAGGGGACGCGGACGGTGCGGGCGGTCGCGACGCGGCCGGCGCCGGAGGTCGGGACGCGGGCGGTGCCGGCGGTCGGCGGGTGCCGGTGCGCGGCAGGGCGAGCGGCAGGGGCCGCGGCAGCCATGGCGGCGAGGAGCGGCCGGCGGGGGAGCGGAGCAGCTCGGCGCCCGGCTCGCCGCAGTGGGCGCAGGGTCCCGTGCCGCCTTCATCGAGCGTGAACCCGCAGAAGGCGCAGCGCGCGCCGTAGAGAGCGCGGGATGGAGGCGCCGCGAGGCTGACCATGCACCGAATCTGGGCCCGGGCGGTGTCGCGTGGCAAGCGGGTCGCGGTGCCGCGCGCGTCCGCCGCCGCCGCGCTCATGCGTCCGCGGCGCGGGCGGTGGCGACCGAACCGGCCGCGCCGGACTGCCGGCCGCGCTCGTTGCGACGCACGGTCTCGATCTCTTCCTGCCGTCCTTTGAGGCCGAGGGAGAGAAGGGAGAGGCCGACCATCGCGGCGCCGACGACGAGGAAGGCGAGGCCGAAGCCGCGGCTGCCGCCGCCGTGGGACGCGACGAGGGCACCGACGAGCGCGGCGCCGACGAGCTGCCCGATGCTGGTGAAGACGGTGAGGATCCCCTGGGCGGCGGCACGCTCGGACGCGGGCGCCTCATTGAGCATGACGTAGCGCAGGGAGGAGCCGAGGAGCGCCGCCAGGCCGACGCCGATCAGCAGCCCCGCAGCGTAGAAGACGGCGAGCGTGGCGGGGAAGAAGCTGACGAGGATCATGCCCGCGCCGATGAGCGCCGTACCCCCGACGACGATCGCCCGCGATCCGTGCCGGTCGAGGAGCCGCCCGGAGATTGGCGCGCCGATCGCCATGGCGACGACGATCGGCATGAGCATGAAGGCGGCGGTCGAGGCGCTGACGCCGAACGAGGCGACGAGCAGCGCGGGGACGAAGACGATCGACGATTCGCTGAGGCCGGCACCGAGGGCGAGCGCGCTGGCAAGGATCACCTGCCGTGAACGGAAGAGCGCGGGCCGCACGACCGGGTCGTCCGCCCTGCGCTCGACCGCCCAGAAGAGCGGCGCGAGCAGCAGCGCCGCGAGCAGATAGGGGAAAACCGCGGTCGAGCCGACGCTGGTGAAGAAGTGGGCGGCGTCGATGCGGTTCACGCCGAACGCGAGCGCCGCGAGCACCACGCCGAGCAGCGTCATGCCGCCGATGTCGAACGCGCGCGCACCGGCCGGAGCGCCGGCGGGCAGCAGGCGCAGCGCGTAGTAGATTACCACGGCCGCGATCGGCAGGTTGACGAGGAAGAGCACCGGCCAGCCGATCATCAGAAGGACCCCGCCGAGGATCGGCCCGACGAGGAACGCCACCCCGAACACGGCGCCGATCAGGCCCAGCGCGCGCCCCCGCTTGTCGAGCGGAAAGACGTCCCCGATGACGGCGCTCGCGACCGGGAAGATGCCGCCGGATCCGAGGCCCTGGACCGCGCGCCCGCCGAGCAGGACGCCGAAGGTCGGCGACGTCGCCACGATCAGCGAGCCGAGCGCGAAGATGGCGACGTCGGCCACGTACACCGCGCGGCGCCCGAAGCGGTCCGAGAGCTTCGCCATCAGCGGCGTGCCGATCAGGTTGAACAGCACGTAGATCGTCAGGACCCACGCCGCGGCACGGTCGTCCACGCCGAAGCCCCGCCGGATCGCCGGGAGCGCCGGACCGATGATCGCGATGTCGAGCGCCCCCATGAGCACGCCGGCGAACAGCAGCCCCAGCAGCCGGTTGCGGTATCGTTTCTCCTCTGCTTCCATCTTTCCTTCGTCCAGGTTCAGCTCCGGCGCCGTCGATCCGGGCGCCCTTCGCGTCACAGTCGCGCGGGCGTGCCGGCGCAGCAACCCCGCGCTTCAGTCGAGCGGCGAGAGGCGGTGATAGGTCCGCTCGTGTCGCACCAGCGGCGCCGGATCCTCGCCCGGCTCCGCCTCCTCGACGCGCGCGATCACGAGCCGCGCGTCACCCGCCTCCACGTGGCGCACGACGGAGCAGACGAGCGTCGCGTGCGCACCCGCGATGCGCGGCTCGCCGGCCGCCGGAAACGGAGTCGGCCCCACGGGGAAGGAGTCGGCGTAGAGGGTAGCGTAGCGACGCTGCCGCGCCGCCAGGATCGTCGCGACGAAGCGGACGTCCTCCTCGAGGAAGGGGAGCACCTGCGCGCCCGCGCCGAGCGCGACGACGACGAGCGGCGGGCGCAGGGAGACGGAGGCGAAGGAGGTGGCGGTCGTCGCGTGGATGCGCGCGCCTTCCCGGACCGAGACGACGACGACGCCCGACGCCCAGCGCGCGAGCGCGGCCCGGAACTCGTCGGGCGTCACGCCGGCGCCGCGCTCGGGCACGGCCCGCCTCCGGCCGCTACGACCGCACGAGGATCAGGTAGTGGCTGGCGGCCCAGAAGCGAGCGGGATCGGCGATGCGCAGCACGCCCTTGACGTGGCCATCCGCGTCCGGCGGCGTCTCGAGCGCCGTGACATCCTGCGGGCTCACGATCCTGTAGCGCGCCTCCGGGTCCGGCAGCGGGATCTCCATCGCCTGGCGGATGTCGATCGGCGTGAAGTAGGCGGGATCCGCGTCCGCGGCGGGGACGAGCACCTGGCCGCGCTTGCCGAAGATGAAGAGCACCCGGCTGCCGCCCTTCTCCTCCACGAGGCCGCGGCGGAGCAGGTCGTCCTTGGTGCCGACGACGTAGTAGGCGGTGTTGGCGCGGGTCGATATCGCGGAGACGGTGTCGCTCAGCTCGGCGTTCTGCGTCGTAAGGTCCGTGTTGCGGCTCACGAGCTGCGTGTTCTGCTCCTGCAGACTGCTCACCTGCTCGGTGAGAGACGCGATCGTCTCCTTCTGGTTCGCCACGGTCTTCTGCAGGTCCGCGATCGTGCGGCGCAGCGTCGACGTCTGACCCCGCGCGGAGGAGAGGCGGTCCTGCGTGTCGGCGAGGCGCGCCTCGGCGCTGTCGAGCCGCTCGGTGAGGCCGCGGATCTGGACGAGGATGCTGTCGCGCGTGACCGCCACCGGCACGTGCTCGCTACCGGGCGCCGGCGGCTTCGTCGTCTGCACACGGGCGATCTCGGCGGCGATCTCGCTCATCATGCGCGTGTCCGCCGCCACCTCGGACATCAGGCTGTCCTTCTGCGCGGCGGCCGCCTGCAGATCGGCGATCTGCTTCTTCGTCTTCTCCGACGGACCGCACGCCGCGGCGGCCGCGGCGAGGGCAAGCGCGATCGGGAGCACGACGGCGCGCGGCAGCGCCGCCCGCGGCACGGTGGTTTCGAATCTCATCGGTCTCGTCTCCGGACGGAGCGCTCCGCTTCCAATGGGTGCAGGCCGGAACATACGCGCGGCGCCGGCAGCGGACAATCACGTCGCGCGCGACGCCCGCCCCGTGGACCGCTACCGGTTCCCGCTCCCGGCGAGGGAGCGGAAGTACTCCTCCACCAGCTTGCGGAAACGCTCCGGAACCTCGCGGCTCCCCGACAGCAGCGCGCGCCGTTCGTCGTCCCCCTGCAGGCGTCGCCGCAACGAGAACTCGAACTCCTTGAGCCGCTGCACCGCATCCGCCTGCAGCCGCGCCAGCGCCGCCGGGTCGCGGTACGGCGCTGCGGTGGTCAACCTGCGCAGCGCCGCCCGCACGCCGTCCAGGTCCCCCGCGTCGATCCCCTCCGCCGCCAGCAGGCGCGCGAGCGAGTCGGCGTCCGCGAGGCGCTCGCGCGCCTCTCGCCGGAACTGCCGCACCGGGTCGGCTCCGAGCGCGCGCGGCGGGCCGCCGCCCGCGGCGCCGGACCGTTCACCGCTGCCCACAGCCTGCGGCGACGCGGCGGCATCCTGCCGCCCGCCGGGCTGCGCCTGCCCGCCGGCGCGCGCCGCCTCGCCGGCGTCCTGCATGCGCTGGCCCATTGCCTCGACGCCGGTGGCGAGGCGGCGCGCACGCTCGAGGGCGCGCTCGCGGCCGCGTCCTTCCTCGCCGGCGGCGGCGAGGGCGCGGCCGGCGCCGTCGAGCCGCGTCGCCAGGCTGTCGAGATTCGCCGTGATGTCGTGCTCGAGCTGGCGGCCGTACGTGGAAGGCGGGGCCGCCGCGACGCTCTTGGAAAAGCGGATCTTGTCCTGGATGCGGTCGTCGCGGATCGCCTTCGCGGCGTCGGCGAGGGGGCGGGCGGAGTCGCGCTGGGCGCCGCGCGCCGCGCCGGCGATCGCGTCGAGGTCGTGCTCGAGCTGGGCGACGCCGGCGGCGAGGCGGTCCTTCCGCTGCAGCAGGCGGTCGCGCTCCGCGCCGGCGGGGTTGCCGCGCCCGGCGAGGTCGCGGGCATCGGCCTCGACCGCAGCCTGCTCGGCGGCGAGGTCGGCGGCGCGTCGCTGCGCATCGGCGGCGGCGGCGGCGAGGCGGTCGGCGCTGCTCCGCTCCAGGAGCCGGCGTGCTCGATCGAGGCGGTCAGCCGCGTCGCGCGCGCCGGCGGCGGAGCCGTCCGCGGCGGAGCGGCGCATCGCGCCGGCCGCGTCGCGGAGCCTGTGCGCGGCTTGCTCGAGCGACTCGCGGCGCTGCGGGTCCTCGTGCGCGAGGCGCTCGAGGCGACGCGCCTCCGCGTCGACGGAATCGGCGAGCTGGCGCTGGTCGGCGGCGGCGCCGCCTCCGCTGCCCGCGGAGCCCTGGCGGGAGAGGCGGCGCTGGCGCTCGGCGGCCTGGAGCTGACGGCGCGCGAGCTCCTTGAGGCGCTCCATCGTCGCATCGAGCTCCTGCTGCGTCTGCTCGTCGCGGCCGCGCTGGACGCTCTCGTACTGGTTGCGGAGGCGGTCCATCTCGAGCTGGAACATGTCCGCGAGGTCGTCGGCGGTCTGGCCGGCGCCACCGCCGCCGCCGCCCTGCGAATCCCCGAGCGACACCTGCACGTCGCGGTACAGCTCCTCCGCGGCCTGGAGGTGCCGCAGCGCCCGCTGCTCCGGGGAGAGCGCCTCGGCGACACGGCCGGAGTCGAGCTGCGTCTCGGCCTCCATCATCGCCGCCGACGCGCGCGGCAGGACATCCATGATGCGCAGGAACGTCGAGTCGATCGTGGCGACGCGGCGCTCCTGCATGCGACGCACGAGCCCGTCCACCTCCCCGCGCAGCCGCGCCTGCGCGAGCTGGATCGTGGTGCGGTGCTCACGCCGGTCGTTCTCCGCCAGCGAAGGCGCGTCGCGCTTCAGGTTGAACGTGGCGGAGATCACCTCCTTCTGCCGCTCCGAGAGCGCGCCATCCTGCTGCCCCTGGCCGCCGCCCGGCGCGCCGCGCTGCTCGGCGGCGTGATAGTCCTTCCGGAAGTCGCGGATGCGGACGAAGTAGATGTCGCTGGTGGTGGAGCCGGATGCGCGGCCGTCGGGTCCGCCGTCCGTGGCGCGGGCGTAGTAGGCGACGAGGTCGCCCGGCTGCAGCCCCATCTCCTCGAGATAGAAGGTGCGGCCGGCGGAGACCTCGCGCAGCGGCGCCGCCTTCGGTGCGTACAGCCCCAGCGTCTTCTCCTCGCCGCCGTTGACGGCGTAGACGAGGTCGAGCCGGGCGACGCCGTAGTCGTCGGCGGCGCGCGCCTGCAGGAAGAGCTCGTCCACGTTCGTCGCGCGGACGTCGCGGCCCGGCTTGTCGAAGGTGACCGTGGGCGGCTCGTCCTCGAGGATCTCGATGGTGTGCTCGGGCGAGCCCTCGACGGGCCGCCCGTCCGGCGCCTGCAGTTCGACGTGGTAGCTGCCGGGCCGGTCGAGCGGGACGGCCGCGGCGAGGGCGAGCGGGCCGTCCGGCCGCAGCGGGAAAGCCCGCCCGTCGGCGCGCACGATGCGGCCGCCGGCGGCGGGGATCGTGGTGACGACGCGCAGCCGCGCGACCGTGCCGCGGAGCGCGGCGAGGTCTCCGGCGTC
Organism: uncultured Gemmatimonadales bacterium; assembly: GCA_963816355.1. GTDB lineage: Bacteria > Gemmatimonadota > Gemmatimonadetes > Longimicrobiales > RSA9 > CAWFKH01. The sequence goes on from CAWFKH010000002.1 coordinate 38,198, forward strand.
CTCGACCGTGCGCGGCGGCAGGTGGGCGTAGGCCGGGTAGCGGTACTCGACGTCGAGCCTGCGCGCGTACGGCAGATCCGCCACGTCGATGTGGTAGAGCGGCGAGCGCACGCCGCCCGCCTCGACGAAGTAGTCGGTGCCCCGCTGCAGGTCGAAGAGGATCGCGTCGAATGCCGCCGAATCGCCGGCCGTACGCGTCATCGGGACGCGCTCGTAGCCGCCGTCGGCGCCGCGCACGAGGAGGTCGGCGCCCCCGCTCGAGAAGCCGACGAGGCGCGCCGAAACCGCCTGGTCGGCGCCGCGCGCGACGGTCACGCTGCCGGGCCGCACCGCCAGCCGGTACGGCGCCACGTCCGGCGCGGCGCGCCACGGCTCGAGCAGCGCGCGCGCCGCGTGGCGCAGGAACGCCGGCCCGGCCGCGGCCGCGAACAGGCCGACGCCGGCCGCGACGACGATCACCGCGGAGGCCGCCCGCAGCCCGCCGCGCTCGATGCGACGGCCGTCTTCGACGGCGTGCGCGCGCTCGATCGCGTCCCGGACGAGCCGCGCGACGAGGGCGGCCGAGCGGGCCTCGCCGGAAGAGGCCGGCGCGGCGGCGTCGACGGCGCTGAGCAGCGACGCCTCGAGCGACGGCTCGTGCTCCTCGACGTAGAGCGCGATCCGCTCGTCCGGGACGGAGCGCAGCAGCGGCCGCACGAGGGCGGCGACGGCGAGCGCCGCGAGCACGACGAAGAGCACGACGCGGAACGCCGTGATCGACGCCGGCGAGAAGGCGAAGTACTCGAGGCCGTATGCCGCCGCGACGAGGACGACGAGGCCGCCGGCGACCACGGCGGCGAGGCCGCGCAAGGCGACCCGCAGCCGCCACCGCCGGCGTGCCGAGCGGATGATGCGGAGCAGCTCCGCGCGCGACGTGCTCGCTGTGTCCGGCATTCCTACCTCCCGTTCGGCGATGCCGCCGGCGCGCCCCCGCCCGCCGGCCTCGAGAGTCGATTGGAGAGGGCGGTCTCGATCGCGAAGAGGATGAAGGCGACGAGGAGAAGATAGCGCCACCCGCCCTGCTGGCGCTCGCGATCGGCGACGCTCGGCGCATCGGCCGCGCGCACGTCCGCGTCCGCGTCCGCGGGCGCCGTCACCGCCGCGGCCAGTTCCTGCGGATCGAGCGGCGTCAGGTCCGCCTCGGCCGGATCCACGTTCACGGCGAGGACCGTGGTGGCGGGGTCGGCCGATCCGCCGGACGCAGCCGATCCGCCGGATGCAGCCGATCCGTCCGACGCGGCGGCGCGGCCCGCGGCCGGCTTCACCCGCACCTCGTAGAAGCCGCGCTGCCGCAGGTCGAGCGTTCCCGTCTCGGGGTTCAACTGCGCCGCGCCGCCGTCCGGCGCCACGACGACCGGCGCTCCGGCCTCCCCGGCGGCGGACGGCGCCGCGCTCCACACGTCGCCCACGGTCCACGACGCGGGCGGCACCGCGTAGCCGGCCGCGTACTTGACCAGCTCGTGCAGGAACGGGAGGAACACCGGGTTCAGGGGGGCGTCGCTCCACGAGGCGTCCAGCGGCGTCGTCCACAGCAGCACGCGGCCGGCGCCCACGTGCCGCTCCGCCAGCGCCACGCCGCCGTCGTCGAAGCGCGCCAGCACCGCCGTGGAGTCGCCGGGACGGACGTCGCGGCGGCGCAGGAAGCGGATGGCGGTGAAGTCGCCGCTGTGTGGCGCGGCGAACGGCTCGAAGACCGGGTGCGCGAAGTCGAGCCGGCCGAGGGCGACGCCGTCGCTCGGCTGCGCCTCGACGGTCGGGCCGAGCGTTCCCGGCGCGGGGAGCGCCGCGTCGCGGGGCCAGCGGGCGTCGCCTCCCGCCACCACCACCAGGCCGCCGCCGCGCTCGACCCACCCGGCGAGCGCGCGCCCCGCCGCGCCGCCCGGCAGCGCCGCGTCGTCCAGCACGACGGCGCCGCCGTCCGGCAGTCCGCTGCCGCGGAAGCGGCGCGCGGGCATGACGGTGACGCGGAAGCCGGGGTCGCCGCCGACCGCCAGGGCGCGGCGGATGTAGAAGCCGCGCCCGGCGTCGCTCGCCTCGAGCATCAGCACCGGCATCGCCGCGCCCGGCGTCAGGCGGAAGCGGAACGCGTCGTCGGCCGGCAGCGCGTCCGGCGTGACGCGGACGGCGCCGCGCACCGGCTGCGCGAGCACGAACGGCGCGAACTCGACCGTCGCGGCGCCGCTCCCGCCGAGCCGCACGGGCCGCTGTTGCACCGGCCGGCCGTCCAGCTCGAGCGTCGCCACCACGTCGGCGCCGGCGGCGGAATCCGAGCCGACGCGGGCCAGCCGCGCGGTGGCGGTGACGCGCTCGCCGGTGCGCAGCCGCTCGCGGCGGAACGTCACGCCCGCGACCGCCACGTCGCCGCCGCCGGCCTCGCCGCCGTCGCCGCCCTCGATCGGCACCGGCACGAGGCGGACGCCGGGCGGCAGGCGCGCGGGCGGCTCGTCGCCGCGGCCGCCGCGCTGGAAGTCCGAGACGAGGCGGACCTCGCGGCGCGGCGCGGTGGAGGCGGCGAGGAAGCCGGCGGCGAGGTCGAGGGCGGGCGCGTAGCGCGTGGCCGCCGAGCCGACGGTGGCGGCGCGCAGCTCGGCGCGCAGCGCGTCGCGGTCGCCGGTGGCCGGTCCGAGCGCGCGCGCTTCGGTGTCGAAGAGCACGAGGCGGGCGCGGTCGTCCGGGCGCAGCGAGTCGATCGCGGCGGCGGCGGCGGCGCGCGCGGCGTCCCAATGGCCGTCGTAGCCCATCGAGTAGGAGCGGTCGAGCAGGATCACGACGTCGCGGGCGCCGTCGCGCGCGGCCGCGGCGCCGCCGCGGTCGAGGAGGGGGCGCGCGAACGCGGCGGCGAGCAGCACGATCGCGAGCACGCGCAGCAGGAGCAGCAGCGGGTGCCGGATGCGCTGCCGCCGCACGGTGCGGAAGGGAATCCGCTGCACGAACATCAGCGACGGGAACTCGACGGTGCGGCCGCGCTCGCGGTGGATCAGGTGGATCGCGATCGGCACCGCGATGGCGGCGAGGCCGGCGAGGAATGCGGGCGCGAGGAAGGAGAGGCCCATCACCGCACCCGCGTCAGGCGCGCGCGCGCGCCGAGCCACGCGAAGAGGGCGCGGTCGAGCGGCGTCGCCGTGTCGATCAGGACGTAGTCGATCGCGTCGCGCGCGAAGAGGCGCGACAGCTCCGCCGTGTGCGCCGCCACCAGCTCGCCGTAGCGCTCGCGCATGCGCTCCGGGACCACCGGCGCGCGCTCGCCGGTCTCCGCGTCGACGAAGGTCGCGGCGTCGTCGAAGGGGAACGACAGCTCGGCCGGGTCGAGGACGTGGAAGACGACGACGTCGCCGCCGCGCACGCGCAGCCGCCGCACCGCCGCCGCGGCCGCCTCCGGCTCCTCGTACAGGTCGGAGACGAAGGCGACGAGGCCGCGCCGGCGCAGCCCGTCCGCGATGCGCGCGAGCGGGCCGGCGAGCGCGGGGGCGGGACGGCCGGGCCGCAGCCGGTCGAGCGCGTGCAGCACCACGTCGAGGTGGCGCGCGGAGGCGGGCACGCGCTCGACCACATCGGCGTCGAAGGCGACGAGGCCGACGCGGTCGCGCTGGCGGTGCGCGAAGTAGGTGAGCGTCGCCGCGAGCCGCCGGGCGTAGTCGAGCTTGGTGTAGTCGACGCTTCCCCAGCCCATCGAGCGGGAGACGTCGAGCACGACGACGAAGTCCGCGTTCGTGTCGGCCTCGAACTGCTTGACGTAGTAGCGGTCGGTGCGCGCGTAGAGGCGCCAGTCGACGCGGCGGATGTCGTCGCCCGGCATGTAGGCGCGGTGCTCGGCGAAGTCGAGCGAGAGGCCGAGGTAGGGGGAGCGGTGCAGCCCGTTGATGAAGCCATCGACGACGGTGCGCGCGACGAGTTCGAGGTCGTCGATGCGCGCGAGCGCGGCGGGGTCGATGAAGCGTGCGCCCGGGCGGCCCGGCGTCGTCGTCGGCGTCATCGTCTCAGCTCACAGCCCGGACGCCGGCGGGCGCACGAAGTCGAGGAGCTGGTCGATGATCGCATCGCTCGTGACGCGCTCGGATTCCGCGTGGAAGTTCGTCAGGATGCGGTGGCGGAGCACCGGCCGCGCGAGGGCGCGCACGTCGTCGAAGCCGACGTGGGCGCGGCCCTGCGTCAGGGCGCGCGCCTTGGCGCCGAGCACCATGTACTGCGCCGCGCGGACGCTGGCGCCGTAGGCGACCCACTTGTGGATGAACTCCGGCGCCGCGCCGTCGGCGGCGGGCCGCGTGGCGCGCGTCAGGGCGAGCGCGTAGCGGAGCACCGCCTCGGCGACCGGCACGCGGCGCACCAGCCGCTGGAACGCGACGAGGTCCGGGCCGGTCACGGCGTGGCGGAAGGTGGGCTCGACGATCGCCGTCGTCGCGCGCACGACCGCCAGCTCCTCCTCCTCCGGCAGGTGGTCGATCACGATCTCGAACATGAAGCGGTCGAGCTGCGCCTCGGGCAGCGGGTAGGTGCCCTCCAGCTCGATCGGGTTCTGCGTCGCGAAGACGAAGAACGGCTCCTCGAGCGCGTACGTCTCACCCTGCACCGTGACGCGGTGCTCCTGCATCGCCTCGAGCAGCGCCGCCTGCGTCTTCGGCGGCGTGCGGTTGATCTCGTCCGCGAGCACGATGTCGGCGAAGATCGGTCCGGGCGCGAAGACCATGCGCCGGTGGCCGGTGCCGGGATCCTCCTGGATGATGTCGGTGCCGGTGATGTCGGACGGCATCAGGTCCGGCGTGAACTGGATGCGGCTGAACTTCAGGTCTAGCACCTGGGCCAGCGTCTGCACGATCAGCGTCTTGGCGAGCCCCGGCACGCCGACCAGCAGGCTGTTGCCGCCGACGAAGAGCGTGAGCAGCACCTGCTCGACCACCTCGTCCTGGCCCACGATCACCTTGCGCAGCTCGGCCAGGATCTGGCGCCGCCCCTCGCGCATCCGCTCCGCGAGAGCGACGTCGTCCCGCGACTCCAGCACCCGTTCCCCGCTCGTCGCCATGCCTCCGCCTCCTAGTGGGTCATCGCGTAGATGATGTAGTTGATGCCGAGCTTGTACGCCTCGTTCGAGAGGTCGATCGGCAGCAGCCCCTGGTCCGACCACTCCCAGTACTCGCTGACATCGTTGTTGTAGTTGACGATCGCCAGCAGCGCCTTCTTCGGGTCGTTGTCCCGGTAGATCCCGTAGAAGACCGGGCGGAAGCGCCGGTTGTACGGCGCGTCGAAGGCCAGCGTGTCGATGTCGAAGAACGAGTGGAAGATCGGGTCCTCCGCCGTCAGCTCGATCAGCCGCGCCTGCGGCAGCACGCGCCCGATCTGCCGCTCGAAGTTCGTCCAGTCGCGGCCGCGGAAATCGTCGAAGATGACGAAGCCGCCCTTCAGCAGGTAATTGCGCATCCCCACGACCTCCGCGTCCGTCGGGTTCCAGTAGCCCGCCTCGCAGAAGTAGACGATCGGAAACTCCGCCAGCCGCGGGTCGTCCGACGTGAAGATGTTGCTCGCGTCCAGCACCGGCTCGATCGACGTCAGCTCGCTCAGGATCTTCGCCAGGTGCCGCTCCGCGCGCGGATAGTCGTGCGCCCACTCCGGCAGCGCCCTGCCGTCCGGCTCGAACTGCAGCCGCGCCCCCGGGCCGAGCGTGTATTTGATGCGGGCGAGCGTGTAGCGGCCGTCGTAGGCGACGTCGTCCCCCTGGTCCGCCTGGCGCGCGGCGGGGCGGCCGGTCCGGCCGAGCGGCCCGAGCGCGGCAAGCGAGCCGGCGCCGAGCGCGGCGAGGGCGAGGGCGGCGAGGGCGGAGCGGGTCATGGAGCGCCTCCATCTCCGGCGTGGAGCCGCAGCAGCAGCGCCTGCGCCTTCTGAAAGTTCGGTGCGACCTCGAGCGCGTGGAGCACCTCGCGCCGCGCGGCGGCGGCATCGCCCGCCTGCAGCAGCGCGAGCGCGAGCTGGTAGAGCGCCTCGGCGCGGTCCACCGGCGCGAGCGCGACGACGGCGCGGCGCTCGCGTACGGCGCCACGGTGGTCGCCGTTCGCCGCGTCGAGCGCCGCGAGGCGCTCGTGCAGCGCGGGGTCGAAGGGCGAGATGAAGATCGCCTCGCGCAACGCCGCGGCGGCCCCGGCGTCGTCGCCCATCGCCTGCCGCAGGGAAGCGAGCTGGGTGCGGGCGAAGTAGTCCCGCTCGTCGAGGGAGTCGAGGCGCGCGAGCTCGCGCGCCGCGGCGGCGGTGTCGCCGCGCTGCAGAGCGACGCGCGCCAGGAGCGCGTAGGCGTTGCCGGGGCCGGCGTAGGCGGGGAAGATCGTCTTCGCGCGCCGCAGGTGCGTGGCGGCGTCGTCGAGCCGCCCCTGCTGCAGGAGTCGGGCGCCGGTCCGCAGCTCGGCCTCGAAGCCGTCGTCGCGGCCGAGCGAGGCGAGCGGCGTCGCGAAGCGGCGGCGGAGGAACGCGTCGAAGTCGCGGTCGAAGGCGGCGGGGTCGGTGCCGAGCACGTCGTGGAACACGTCCGCCTGGGAGTCGCCCTTCGCGAAGCTGTGGAGCATGGCGAGGATCGCGTCGAAGCCGTGCTCGTCCTCGATGCGCTGCACGACGAGCGACGCCTCGTAGTACGAATGCACCACCTGGCCCGGGTAGCTGGGTCGCACGAAGCCGTCGCCGAGGCGGCTCACGGGGAGGATGCGGCCCTCCTTCAGCGCCTGCAGGAAGCTCGGGTCCGGCGGGTGCCCCCAGCCGGGGCGCGCGCGCCGCTCCTCGCGCACCGCCAGCCCTTCCGTCAGCCACCGCGGCACGCGCTGGCCCGTGAGGCCGAGATGGAAGACGTGCGCGATCTCGTGCCAGAGCGTCGAGCCCCAGTTGAAGTCGCCGCGGTCGCGCGCCGACGGGGAGTCCATCGCGACGACGCGGCCAAACGTCACGCCGAGCGCGCCGAGCCCGACGAGGCCGGCCGTGCGCACGGAGAAGTCCGCGTGGCGCGGGAAGACCTCGACGCGCACGCCGGGCGGCGGCCGGTAGCCGTAGCGCGCCGCCAGCGAGTCGTACGCCTCCTCGGCCAGCGCGCCGACGTAGGGCGCGAGCAGGTCCGCCTCGTCGCCGCGCAGCACCAGCTCGAAATGCTCCGTATTCACCGTGCGGTACTTCTCGAACGTGTCGAGCAGGTCGAGCGTGTTCTTGTACCACACGTTGTACGGATCGCGGCGGAACGCCGCCTCGAGACTGGCGCGCGCCGCCGCCACGTGGCCGAGCCGCAGCTCGTTGATGCCGACGATCCCCCGCGCCCGCGCGGACGTCGAATCGAGCGCCAGCCCGCGCCGCGCCAGCGCCACCGCGCCCGCGTAGCGGTAGCCCTGCAGCGCCATCTCCGCGACGTCCGCGTAGAAGTCGGCGCAGCGCGGATCCAGCGCCAGCGCCCGCCGCTCGACCGCGCCGAAAGCGGCGTCGTCGCCGGCCAGGTAGGCGGCCGCGGCGAGCACCGCGAGCGCCGGCAGCGACGTCGAGTCGACCGCCAGCGCGCGCTCCGCCTCGTGCCGCGCGCCGTCCGCCTCGCCCCCGCCGAGCGCGAGCCGCGCGAGCAGCACGTGCGCCGGGACCAGGTTCGGGTTCGTCTCCAGCGCAGCCCGCGCGCTGTCCGCCGCCCCGGCCGCGCCGTCGAAGTCGAGGACGCGGGCGATGCCGAGCCGGGCGCGTGCGTTCGCCGGGTCCCTCACGAGCACCGCGCGGAACTCGTCGCGCGCGTCGGCGCTGTTGTACTTCTCGAGGAAGAGGTCGCCCGCGCGCAGCCGCGGCTCGAGCGCCTCCGGGTCCGCCGCGACCGCCTCGTCGTAGGCGCGCAGCGCGTCCTTGAACAGCGCCGGGTCTCGCGCGCCCAGCCGGCGCGCCGCGGTGCCGACCGCCGTGAGCTCCGCCGCGCCGAGAGGGCCGGCGTTGTACGCGGCGATCGCCCGTTCGTACTGCGACCGCGCCGCCGCCACCTCGCCGCGGCCCTCCAGCACCAACCCCAGCTCGACCGCCGCTACCACGCCCGCCGCCCCGCGCGCCCTCGCCGCTGCGCGCAGCACGCGCTCCGCCTCGGACCTCCGCCCGCGCAGCCGCAACACGTGGCCGAGCAGCGCACCCATCTCCGGCGACGTCGCAGCCGCCGGCCGCGCCGCGGCCTCCGCCTGCTCGTAGCGGCCGACGTCGATCAGCGCACGCACGCGCGCGGCGCCGCCCGCCCCGCCCGCCGCGTCGGGGCCCTGCCCGCACGCCGGCGCGACGACGAGCGCGAAACCGGCCGCGAAGGCCGCCACCCGCCGCGCCACCCGCCTCACGGGACGCATCACCGGCCACCTCCCGCCGCGCGCAGCGCCGCGTCGACGCGCGCGAGCTCCAGGAGCAGGCTCTCGAGCTGGCCCTCGTAGGCGATCGAGTCCATCCCCGCGCGGGCCGCCTTCAACGCATCGATCTTCGCCTCGAGCCCGCGCTTGCGCTCCTCCAGCGCCCGCACCTTCGGGTCCGCGGCGCCGCCCGGCGCCGCGGCCGCCGCGGCCGCCGCGGCCGGCGCGAGGAAGAACGTCGCGGCCGCTTTCGCGTCGGCGTCCTCGGGCTTCGGGTCGCCGCTGCCCTCGCCGTCGCCGTCGCCGTCCAGCAGTGCGTGCTCGCTCTGCAGCAGGCGCCGCCCGTCGTAGGCCCGCCCCACTTCGCGCCGCGCATAGAGGAACGCCTCCAGCAGCGAGACGCGGCCGTCCTTGTCGGTGTCCGCGCCATCGCCGGCGATGGCGTCCACGAAGTAGCGGCCGAACCGCGTCGCGTTCGACTCGGCGCCGCTCCGCGTCGCCGTCACGACCAGGCGGCCCTCGCCCTTGAGCGCGGGCACGAAGCCGCCGCTGGCGCTCGCCGTGTTGACCACCGCGACGCGGCGCCCGGCCAAGCGGTCGAGCAGGGCGGCCAGGTCGGCCGCGGTGAGGTCCGGCCCGGGCAGGTTCAGACGCGGCTCGCCGCCTTGCGCGCTGCCGTGGCCGATGAAGAGTAGGAGGACCTCGTCGCCCGGCGCGGAGCGGCGCGCGAGCGCTTCGATCGCGCGCGTCACCGCCGCGCGCGTCGACCGGCCGGCGATCCGCCGCGGATCCCGCTCGGGCCGCTCCGCCAGGAACACGGCGTCCGCTTCGGCGAGGCCGTAGCGGCTGCGCGCCGCGTCGACCGCGCGCGCGCCCAGCGTGTAGAACGTGTCGGCGTACTCCGGCGTGCCCCCGATCCCGCTCACCACGAGGAGGTGCGTGCGCTGCGCGGCGGCGGGCGCCGCCGGGAGCGCGATCAGTAGCAGCGCCAGGGCCCATGTGGCCGGAGGCTGCCGCGGGCTCACGGGCGCCGCCGCGCGGCCCCGGAAGCGTCGTCCCCCCGCGTGGCTCACGCGAGCCCCTGCGCTCCTCACGCGAGCCCCCGCGCGCGGCGCCACCCCCACTCCGCGCCGACGAGCCCGAGAAGCAGCAGGAAGACGATCGGCATGTCCCACAGGTCCCGGTGCTCGACGGCGGTCACGCCGCCGCCGGTGTAGCGCAGGTCCTCCGGCAGGGTCGACAGGCTGGCGGTGGTGTAGAAGCGGCCGCCGGTCTCGCGCGCAATGCGTCGCAGCAGCGGCTCGCGCATGCCGGCATCGAAGTACTCCGCCTCGCTGGGCGCCGCCTCGAACGCCGTCTCGCTGCTCCCCAGCGGCACGTCGCCGCGCCGCGCCTCGACGTCGACCGTGTACGATCCCGCTCGCGACGGGATGTACCGCGCGCGGTAGGCGCCGTCGCGGTCGACGTCCCAGTCGAGCGGCACGTCCTCGTCGCCGCCGGGCCCGTGCACGTGCGCCACCACATGGGCGTCGTCGAGGGCGAGGAACGCGGAATCGACGACGTCGGCTCGCAGCTCGAGCGCACGGCCCGGCTCGACGTGGTCGCGCGAGACGGAGGCGGCGACCTGGCCGGGCACGGCGTCGACGAGCCAGCGCAGGAGCTGGCGCCAGAACGTCTCGTGCGTCATGTCCTCGACCGGGATCGAGGCGTCCATCTGCCAGACCCACGAGTCCTGGATCGGGAAGGAGACGGAGCGGCCGCGGCCGTAGCGCTGCCAGGCGAGCGCGACGACGCCGTCGCCGTGGCCATCCGGCTCGCCGGCGAGGAGTGTGGTGGCGCCGGGCTTGACGCGCCGCATCGGGTTCGGCGTCGTGACCGCGGGGAGCGAGTCCCAGCGCGCCACAGACGCCGCCTCGTCCGCCGCGATCTGGGTGACGGCGTGGACGCGGCCGGCGCGCGTCGGCGCGACGTGCACGCGGACGAAGGAGTCCTGCGGCGCGCCGTCGCCGGGATCGAGCACGACCGGCAACGCCTCGGCGAGCGGCGTGCCGGCGTAGCCGCCGCGCGCGAAGGCGTGGCGCCCGCCGAGCGTGAGGAGGCCGCCCCCGCGCTCGCCCGCGAAGTCCGCGATCATGCGGAGCTGGTCGTGCGTGAAGAAGCTCGCCTCAACGCTGCCGAGCACGACGCCGTCGTAGGCGAACAGCTCCTCGCGCGTCTTCGGGAAGCCGCCCACCAGCTCGTCCGGGCCGTCGACGCCGAGGCGCAGAAACTTGCCCGGCGCGGTGCGCACGAGCGTGACGAGCTGCAGCTCCGCCTCGTCCTCCACCGCGCGCCGCAGGAACTTCAGCTCGAAGCGCGGCTCGCCCTCGAAGTAGAGGATCTTCCTGCGCTTCGACTCGACGCGGATCAGCGCTTCCTGTTCGTTGTTGCGCGTCACCGCCTCGCCGTCGCGCGCGGGGACGCGGAAGCGAACGTGGCGCACGCCCGGCTCGGCGAGCGTGAAACGCACCCGCACCGGCGTGCTCTCGCCGTCCGCCGGCAGCTCGATCTGCTGCTCCGCGACAATGTGGCCCTCGTCTTCGACGTAGAGCGGCGCCCGCTCGCCGCCGAAGCCCCGCTGCGTCACCACGAGGTCCACCACCAGCGACGTCCCCTGCAGCACCGACGGCGGCACGGCGACGCGGCTCAGCTCGACGTCGCGCGCGAGGCGGGGCCGGCCCACGCCGACCGCGTACACCGGCACGCCCGCCGAGCGCAGCGCGAGCAGCGGCTCCGTCAGCGACTCGCCCGAGTTGTCGGCGCCGTCGCTCACCACCACCAGCCCCGCCAGCGGCACACCCGCCAGCTCCTGCCGCGCCCGCCGCAGCGCCGGCCCGATCCGCGTCTGGGTGCCGTCGTACGCCAGCGAGTCGACGCCCGCCACGCGCTCGGCCGACGAGGAGAAGCGGAAGTAGCGCAGCCGGAAGCGCCGCCCCAGCGCCGCCGTCAGCGCGGCGTCGTCACCGAAGGCGGTCCGCACGGCGTCGCCGCGCGGCTTGCCGTCCTCGTCGGCGACGCGCATGCTGCGCGAATCGTCGACCAGAACGGCGAGGAAGTTCTGCTGCGGAAGGAGCGCGGAGACGGCGAGCGCCGGCCGCAGCAGCGCGAGTACGAGGACGGCGAGCGCGGCGAGGCGGAGCGTGGCGAGCACGACGCGGTCGAGCGGCCGCGCGCGACGGCGCACGCCGCGATACGTCCACACCGCCCCGATGGCGAGCAGCACCAGCGCCGTGAGCGCCCACGACCACGACGCCCCCAGAACGAGGTCGCCCCGCTGAAAGACGACGGGGCGATACTTGAAGAGGAAGGCGAAGAGCGAGTCGAACACGATCCTCCGGGGACAGGCCGATGGTCGCTTCACTGGGCCGGGGCGGCGTGGCGGGGCGCCGGCGGCCGCGTGTCATTCGGCGCTCGTCTGGAAAAACCCGAAGGGGGGGTGCTTGTTCCAACGGACGGCGAAGCCGCGCGGAGAGTGGCCCGCGCCGCGCATGTCGCCGCGCCGGGCGCGCGGCTATTATGCGGCATGATCGAGCTACGGATGCTGCGGCTCGCCGGCGCCGGCATCGGCCTCGCCTCAGGCTCCGATCACGCGACCCTGAAGCGGATCCTCTCCCGCGACCTGAACTAGCGTGGGAAGGCACGGACGCGCGGCCGCGCTCGCCGCCCCGCTCCTCCTGCTGCTCGCGAGCGGCTGCCGTGCCGATGGCGCCGAAGGCGCGCCGGTGCGCGAGAGCGGCCGCTTCGCCCGGGCGGCGCCGGTGCGCGGGAGCGGCCGCGTCGCCGAAGCGGGGCCGCCCCCCGCGCGCGCCGACTCCTCCTTCGCCGCGCTCGTCGCGCGGCTCTCCGAGCCGGGCGGCTACTTCGACACCGACAACCTGATCTCCAACGAGGCGTCCTACCTCCACGCGCTCGGCCCGCTCCGCGAGCGGGGAGTGCGCGGCGGCGCCTACATCGGCGTGGGGCCGGACCAGAACTTCTCCTACATCGCGCAGATCCGGCCCCGCGTCGCCTTCATCATCGACATCCGCCGCGGCAACCTGCTCGAGCTGCTCTGGTACAAGGCGCTCTTCGAGCTCGCGCGGGACCGCGCCGACTACCTCGCCCTGCTGTTCGGCCGGCCGCGGCCGGACTTCGCCGCCCCGGATGGAGCCGCCGGGCTCGCGCGGCTGCTCGACTACTTCGACGCGACGCCCGCCGATCCGGAGCGCATGGCCGCGACGCGCGCGGCCGTACACGCGGCGCTCGCGCGCTACGGCGTGCCGCTCTCCGACGACGACGTCGCCATGATCGACCGCATCGCCTCCGCGTTCGTCGAGGCGGGACCGTCACTCCGCTTCACCAGCTACGGCCGCGCGCCGCGCTCCTACTACCCGACGTACCGCCAGCTCCTCCTCGAGCACGACCTGAGCGGCCGCGGCGGCAGCTACCTGGCCCGCGAGGAGGACTTCCGCTTCGTGAAGCGGCTGCAGACGGCCGACCGCATCGTGCCGGTCGTCGGCGACCTCGCCGGACCGCACGCGCTGCGCGCCATCGGCCGCGCTATCGACGGCATGGGACTGCGCGTGAGCGCGTTCTACGTCTCCAATGTCGAGTTCTACCTCATGGGCGATGGCACCTTCGACCGCTTCGCCGCCAACGTGCTGACCCTGCCGCTCGACAGCGGCGCCGTCCTCATCCGCAGCTACTTCCACCCGTTCCGGCGGCCGACGCCGGGCGCGGTGCCGGGCTACGCGAGCAGCCAGATCGTACAGGCCGCCGCGCGCTTCGTCGCCCGCGCCGAGGCGGGCGGCTACGCCGGCTACCGCGCCCTGCTGGCGGACACCGTCGGCGGCTGAGCGCCGCGCCGCGTGCGAGGCACGTCTTCGTCGCGGAGTTCGCGTCGGCGTAGTCGTGGGTCCGGGCCCCCTCCCTACGCGACTTCGACCAGCAGTGGCCGGTCCAGCTCTTCCAGGATCTCGTGCGTCACGCTGCCGAACAGCCGCCGCGCGATGGCGCCGCGCCGGGCCGTCGTCATCGCCAGCAGGTCGACGTCGAGCGTGCGCGCCTTGTCGAGGATCAGCTCCGCCGTCGCCTCCCCTTCCACGACGTGCCGTTCGACGCGCACTCCGCTCAGCTCCGGCCGGCCGGCGACCCCCGCCAGGTAGCGCTCCGCTTCCGCGGCGCTGCGCCAGGCCGGCGCGCCGCGGCGACCCGCTCCGGGCGACGTCGGGACCACCGCCAGCAGGTGAACCGCCGCACCCTCCGCGAGCAGCGGCAGCGCCGCGTCCAGGATGCGTTCCGAACGCGGCGTCCCATCGAGCGGGACGAGCAGGCGCGTCACGCCCCGCAGCAGCGGACACGTTCCGGCTCGCAGCACCAGGACCGGCACGCCGACCGAGCGCAGGATCCCCTCCGACAGCTCGGCGAGGTTGCCGCCCGCGCAGTAACGCTGGCCCAGCCGCGCCACGAGCAGATCGGCGCCCATCTCGCGCGCGGCGCGTGGCACCTCGCCCGGCGCGACCGGCTCCGACTGCCACCCCGCCGCCACCGACCACGCATCCTCGACCCGCTGCTCGAGCACCTGCAGCTTCGCGCGCGTGTCGGCGTCGCGCTGGCGCTCGACGGCGCCATAGTGGTCGACGACGCCCTCGAGACGGTACGGCGTCACGGCTTCCAGATCCGGCGGGACCGCGTGCGACGAGCGAACGTTCAGCAGCGAGATCTCGGCGCCCGCCCGGCGCGCCAGCTCCCCCGCGCAATCCAGCGAACAATCCCGCGTCGGGGGGCTCTCCCGCGCGTCGTCGACGGCCACTACGATCCGCTTGATCATGCTCGCCTCCTCACTGTACGCGACGCGCGATCCGCGTCCGCTGTGGGCGCCACGCATACGTCCTCCCTTCCAGCCTACCGGGGCGCTGCGCCGCAGTCTGTAGGGGATCCTCCAGCCCTTTGTAGGCGAATGTCTGTAAGGAGCTACCGTACGACGCGGGACCGGCGGAGCGGCTCGCGTGCCTCAGTCCAGCTTCAGCGCGCGATAGTGATCCGGCCCCGCCGCCTCGACAAAGAGGATTACGCGGCCGCCGCGCAGGGAGGGGCGCAGCCGCCGTCCCACGACCACCGCGACGTCGTCCGCGAGCGGTGCTTCGCTTCCCGGGACGTGAACCGCGTCGACGCCGCGGCGCAGGACCTCCTCCACGCGCCGCACGCCGCCGAAGTGGTCCGGCCACGGCCACCCGGCGCGGTGCACCACCCGGCCGTCGTCGCCGCTCGCGCGGAGGCCGACGGCGGCGAGCGCGCCGATCACGCCGTCGCGCGTGCCCGCCAGGCCCTCCAGCCGCGCGCCGCACGACGCCGCCACCCGCTGCGCCTCCGCCTGCGTGGTCCGCTCGCGCTGGCACGCGCGGCCGAATTCCGTCGCCGCCGCCACGCCCGCCGCGCCCGCCGCCGCGGGCTCCAGCACGCAGAATCCCGGGTCGGCGCCGCGCGGCGCGAACGCGAGAACGGCGCGCCGCAGCAGGCGCAGCAGCGGCTCCAGCTCGGCGTCGCCCGCCGCCTCGAGCGCCAGCGATGCGGCGCCGTTCCGGGTGGTGTACGGGATGTCGGAGCGCTGCAGGAGCTGGTGCCGCGCGGCGCAGTGCAGGCCGAAGCCGGGAGGCAGCGCGCCGCCGAGGCGCCGGGCGAGCTGGTTCGTCCCGGGGGTGCCGACGACGTCCGTGTCGTCGAGCCCCACCAGGATTCGCCTCACGCGCCGGCCTGCTCCCGCCGGCCGCGCCCGAACCACGCGACGGCGGCGAGGAGTCCCGCCAGGGCGCCCGCGGCGGCGTACGTGTACGGCGCCACGCTCAGCCACTGCGCCAGGGACCGCGCGCCCGCGAGCGCCCGCGCGCCGAGCGGGGCGGCGAGCGCCTTCGCGCCGCCGCGCACCGCGAACGCGATCAGGTTGGTCGCGGCGCCCGCGCCAGCGAGCGCCACGTACGCGCGCGCCCCGCCGCGCGCCACGCGCAACGCCCCGTCCATGGCGGGACCGAAGACGACGAGCCCGGCCAGCGCGCCCGGTCCCGGCAGGTGCGCGCCGGCGGCGCCGAGCGCGGCGGCGGCGAGCGCGGCCGCCAGGCCCATGAGCGTGCCCGCGCCGCGCCGCGGCACCAGCGCCAGCCCGCAGCCGAGCGGAAGCGCGGCGAGCACCAGAGCGTGACCGGGGATGTGCAGCGGCGCGCGCACGAACGTGGTCGCCGCGGCGGCGGCGAACCCGGCCGCCGCCAGGATCGCGACTTCGGCGACGCGCGCGGCGTCCGCGGCGCGCGTCGCATCGCCCGCACCCGCGGCGTCCGCCGCCGGGGCAGGATGCGCGAGGCGAGAGAGCCGTGAGCAGCGCCGCAGCGCGGCATCGAAAGCGAACGGCGACGGCCGCGGCATGGAGTCCCGCTCCGGGCGGCGCCTAGCGCCCGCCGATGTGGTCGTCGAGGAAGGCGAGCGCGAGCGCCCACGACTGGTGCGCCGCCTCGCGGTCGTAGCGTGGCAGGCTCTCGTCGAAGAAGCTGTGCTGCGCGTGGGAGAAGACGACGCTCGCGTAGCGCTTCTCCGCGGCACGCAGCGCGTCCTCCACCGCGCGCACGTGCTCCGGCAGGATGCGCGCGTCCTGGCCCGCCCAGACGAGAAGCTGCGGGCCGGACAGGGCGCCGGCGCGGTCGAGGAGCGCCGGCGCGATGCCGCCGCCGTAGTACGCGATCGAAGCCGCCAGCGGCAGGACCGCGTTCGCGAGGAACGCGGCGCGGCCGCCCATGCAGAAGCCGATCGCGCCGACGTGCTCGGGAGCGATCCCGCCGGGGCCGACGAGCCACGCGTGCGCCGCGCGGAGGTCGGCGCTCTGCCCGTCGACGGTGAGCGCCTGGATCTGATCCATCGCCTCCTGCAGCCGGTCCATGCTCCCGTCGAACTCCGGCGCGTCGCGGTGGAACAGCTCGGGCGCCACCACGGTGTAGCCGAGCGCCGCGAAGCGGCCCGCCACCTCGCGCAGGTGCGCATTCACGCCGAACGCCGCCTGCAGGAGCAGCATGCCGCGGAACGGCGCATCGCCCGGTCCCGCGCGACCCCGCTCCGTCCACGCCCGCATCCGGGAGCCATCCTCCACCTCCAGCGTGATCCACTCGCCTTCCATGATCCCTCCCCGCTCCGCGCTTGCGCCGCGCATCGAACGTGAATCCTTTTCACCGCGTTCCGGCTCTCCATTGCAGGAGCGACGACGCTCCGCAAAACGAACGCCTGGAACCTCGGAGGTCATGATGTCGAGCCGGATCTTCACCCGCAACGAGAGCTACGTGGACCGCGGCGTGCGCGTCGCGCTGGGAGTCGCACTCCTGGCCCTCTTCTTCGTCGGGCCGCACACCGCCTGGGGGCTGGTGGGCCTGGTGCCCCTCGCCACCGGCCTCCTCGGGAGCTGCCCGCTCTACACTCTCTTCGGCCTCAGCACGTGCCCGATCCAGAGCCGCTGAAAGCCACCGACGCCGACATCCTGCGGAGGACCGCGGCGGGCGACGGGAGCGCCTTCTCGATGCTCGTCGAACGCCACCAGCCCGCGGTCCTCCGCTTCCTCGCCGCCGTGACCGATGACGGCGACGCCGCCGAGGACGCGCTCCAGGAGACCTTCATCGCCGCCTGGCGCGCCGCCGCTTCCTTCCGCGGCGAGGACTCGGCACGTGCCTGGCTGCTCACCATCGCCCGCAACGCCGCGCGCCGGCAGCGCCGCCGCCGCTCCGGCGAGCCGTCCCGCTTCGTACCGCTCGACGAGCTCGCCACGTCCGCCGGGTGGGGCGCCACCGACGACGACTTCGCCGCTCGACTCGACGCGCGCGACGCCGTCCACGCCGCGTTCCGCGCGCTGCCCGCCGAGGAGCGCGAGATCCTGACGCTACGCGAGATGGAAGGCTTCACCGGCGACGAGGCGGCGACGATCCTCGCCCTCACGCTGCCGGCCGCGAAGAGCCGGCTGCACCGGGCCCGTCTCCACTTCATGGCGCGACTCAGGGAGGCGACGTGAAAGCGCACGACCGCGAGGTGGCGGGGATCCGCTGCACGCAGGTCCTCGAGCTCCTCTCCGACTACGTCGACGGCCAGCTCGACGCCGTCCAGCTCGATCGCATCCGCTCGCACCTTCGCGGCTGCGACTGGTGCGAGAAGTTCGGCGGCGAGTTCGCGGCCGCCGTCGCGGCGCTGCGCACCGGCGCGAGCACCGCTCCGGACGCGGCCGCGCCCGCCGACCCCGCGCTGCGCCGTCGCCTCGACGAACGGCTCGGACGCGAGATCGGCGGGAGCGGATAGCGCCGTCAGCTCTTGTCCAGCGACACCGATCCGGTCGCCGTGCCGCCGCCGTTGAAGAAGACGGTGAAGTCGATCGCGATGTGCGTCGCCGTGATCGTCCCGGTCGCGTCCCAGTGGTCGATCCCCGCCGACGGCACGTTCACGCCGTGCGCCTCCAGCTTGCCGCCGCCGTCCACCGTGAGGGTGACGTCGCCGTACACCTGGAGCGTGGCGCTGAGCGAGAAGCCGGTCTGGTCGTAGGCGGACATCGTCGACTGCTGCGGCGCGCCGCCCTGCCCCAGCACGTTGCCGGTCGAGGAGCTCGTCAGCGTCGCGGTCTGCGCCGCCTCGTCCACCGCGATCGTCAACGACGTCGTGCCGGTCGACGCGAACGTGTCGTTGCGCCACGTGCCCGCCCAGCTCCCCACGTACTGCGCCGCGTTCAGCAGCGCCTGCGCCGTCGCCGTGAAGACGACCGGATTGCCCGCGATGCCGCTGCCCTGCGCCGTCGCCGTCAGCGTGTTCGTCCCGGCGCTCGGACCGAGCGTCCACGACCCGACCCGCGCCACGCCGTCCGCCCCGGTCGTCGGCGCCGCCCCCGCGACGCTGCCGCCGCCCGCGGTCACCGCGAAGCCGACCGGCACGTCGACGACGCCGTTGCCGAAGCGGTCCGTCGCCTTCACGGCCGGCGCCACCGCCACCGCCGCGCCCGGCGCCGCGCTCTGCCCGTCCCCTTCCAACGCGGCGAGGTTCGCCGCCACGTCCGCGGTCGCGGTCGCCGAGAACGTCGCCGGATTGCCGGCGATCCCGTCGCCTGCCGCGGTCGCGGTGAGCACGTTCTCGCCCGCCGCCGTCCCCAGCACCCAGCCGCCCACCGCCGCCTCGCCCGACGCGTCGGTCGTCTGCGTCGCGCCGGTCACCGAGCCGCCGCCGGACGACGCCGCGAACGTCACCCCCACGCCGGCGACCGGATCACCCAGCGCGTCCGTCACGCGCACGCGCGGCGCCACCGCCACCGCCGCGCCGACGGTCGCGCTCTGGGCGTCGCCCTCCGCCTTGTCGAGCTGGGCGGCGGGGCCGGCCACGGAGGTGGCCGTGAACGTGGCCGGGCTGCCGGTCACCGACTCGCCGGCCGCCGTGGCCGTCAGGCTCTGCGCGCCCGCGGCGCCGAGCACCCAGCTGCCGACCGCCGCCGTGCCGCTCGCGTCGGTCGTCGCCGTCGCGCCGGTGACCGAGCCGCCGCCGCCGGCCACCGCGAACGTCACCGACTGGCCCGCCACCGCCGCACCGGCGTCGTCCTCGATGCGCACCGCCGGCGGCTCCACCACGGACGTGCCGGCAGTCGCGGTCTGGCCATCCCCCGCGGCCTTGCTCATGTGCAGCGTGCGCGGCGCGGTGCCGTCGGCGTCCTGCTTGCACGACGCGAAGACCGCGAGGAGGAGGAGCGTACCTGCCTGCAGGAGTCGTCTGGTCATCGTTCCATGGGTTCGGGGGTGTGGATCGGCGCACGCCGCGGCGCCCGCCGCCGTCTCGCCGTCGTGGTTGCGACTTCGGGTGAAGCCATCCGGCCCGGCCACCAGTTCCAGCGCCCGGCGATGGCGAGCACGGCCGGCGCGACCACCAGGCGGACCACCGTCGCGTCGAGCGCCACCGCCACGGCGAGGACGAAGCCCAGGATCCGCATCGGCACGAGGTCGCCCGCCGCGAACGCGACGAAGATGCTCACCATGATCGCCGCCGCGCCGGTGATCACGCGCGCGCTCCGCGCGACGCCGCGGACGATCGCGGCGCCGTCGTCCGCCCCCGCGCGCCGCGCCTCGGCGATGCTGCCGACGAGAAAGACCTCGTAGTCCATGCTGATGCCGAAGACGGCGCAGAACGCGAGCAGCAGCACGGTCGGAAAGAGGCCGTCGAGGGGACCGGCGAGGCCCGCGAGCCGCGCGCCCACGCCGTCCTGGAACACCAGCACCGCCGCGCCGAACGCCGCCGCCACCGTAAGCAGGTTCAACGCGACCGCCTTCACCGCGATCGCCAGCGAGCGGAAGCCCGCGAGCAGGACGAGGAACGTGCCCGTCACCACGAGCAGCGCCGTCGCCGGCGCGCGCCCCGCGATCGCCGCCGCGTAGTCCAGGTTGTACGCCGGCAGCCCGCCCACCTGCAGGCGCGCGCCCGCCACACCCGCGACGCGCGCCGCGTCGGCGCGCCGCACGTCGCGCACGAGGCGCGCGACGTCGGCCGCCGAAGCCGTCGCCGCCGGTGCGACCTCGAGCGCGGCGACGCTCCGGTCCCGGCTGAGGAACGCGTCCAGCACCCGGGCCGGCACCACCTGCCGCACGATCTCCGGCCGCTGCCCGCCCGAGACGGAGCGCGCCGAGCGCACCGCGCCCACGCGCGGGTCCCGCTCCAGCCACGCCTGCACGCGCTCCAGCGCCGCCCAGCCCGCGGGGTCGAGGAGGCGCTCCCCCCGCGGCAGCGAGAGCAGCACCCGCAGCCGCTCGGCGACGCCGCCGCGGCCGATCGAATCCAGCGCGCGCAGCCCCCGCGCCGACTCCATCGACGCCGGCAGCCAGCCCGCGTCCTCGACCGCCGGCCGCATCCGCAGCGCCGGCCACGCCAGCAGCAGGAGCGGCGGCAGCGACAACGCCAGCGCGCGCCACGGCCGCCGCGTCACCCGCTCCGCCCAGTGCGCCCAGCGCGCTTCCGCCGCGGACCCCGCGTCGCTCGCGCCGCCGCGAGCCGGGAGCCGCGCGAGCGCCCCCGGCAGCAGCGTCGTCGCGCACGCGACCGCCACGGCAACCGCGAGCAGCGCGGCCACGCCCACCGAGCGCAGCTCGCCCACCGGCGCCGCCACAAGCGGCGCGAGCCCCACCGCCACGGTGGCGCCCGCCAGCGCGATCGTGCGCACGCCGCTCGCCCGCGCCGCCAGCCGCCGGCGGTGCAGCCAGAGCGCGTAGTCGATGCCGAGCGCCAGGCCGAGCAGCGACACGACGTTGCGCGCCAGCAGCGTTACCGGCACCAGCAGCGAGACGACCGCGAGGAGCCCGAGCGACACCAGCACGACCACGCCCCCGACCAGCGCCGCCACCAGAGCGCCCGCGACGCCGCCGAACGCCCACGCGCCGAGCAGCGCCGCCGCCGGCACCGCACGCGCCTCCGCCCGCCGCGCCTCGCGCGCGCCCGTGCGCCGCAGGTCCACGTCCAGCGCCGCCTGCCCGGTCCACGCGAGGTCCGCCGCCGGAAACACCGACAGCGCCCCGGCGCGCAGCCGCGCCGTCGCGCTCCGCAGCTGCGGCAGCGCCGAATCCGTCGCGACGCCGTCCCGCAGTCCGACCAGTACGAGCGCGCCCGCGCCAGAGCGGCCCACCAGCAGCGTGTCGAGCGAGCTGGCCGGCGAGAGCGTGCCCGCCACCGCCGGCAGCGCCTCCAGCGCCGCGACAATGCGCTCCAGCGCCGCGCGGCCGCCGCGCGTGGAGACGGGCGGAAGCCCGCGCACGACGAGCAGCGCGGAGCGCGCGAACGGCGAGTCGAACTCGCTCGCGAGCCGCCGCTCGACCGCCGCCGCCTCGCTGCCCGGCGCGGCGCTGCCCGCCCGCAGCCGCCCCTCCAGCCGCTGCGCGAGCGGAAGCGCCGCGAGCGCGGCGAGCGCCCACGCCGCCACCACCAGCCCGTGCCGGTGGCGCGTCATCCTTGCGTGCACGCGCTCCGGGCGCCCCTGCGCCGCGTCAGCGCGCGCCACCCTCGCCGCGGAAGACCGACTTCGGCATCATCACGTGCACGCCCACGTTGCCGTCGACGAGCTCCGTGATGTCCACGTCGCCCGCCACCGACGTCAGCATGTAGGCGTCCTCGCGGCTCAGCCCCTTCGCCGCGGCGAGGAAGTCGATCATGTTGCGCACCGCCTGCTTCGTCGCCGTCACCAGGTCCGGGTCCATCCCCATGCTGATGTAGTGCGTCGGCGTCTCCGCCCGCGGCCACGCCAGGTGCATGTCCTTGCGCACCACGATCCGCAGCGTCCCGATCAGCGAGGTCTCCAGCGCCGTGATGTCCACCTCGCCGTTCCCCTGCGCCGCGTGTCCGTCCCCCACCTCCAGCAGCGCGCCCGGCACCCATACCGGGATGTAGAGCGTCGATCCCGCCGTCAGCTCCTTGTTGTCCAGGTTCCCCGCGTGCAGCGACGGCGGCGCGCTGCTCACCCTCCCCATCGAGTCCGGTGGCGCCACGCCGATCGAGCCGAAGAACGGCCGCAGCGGCACGTCGATGCCGGGCGCGAAGTGCGCCACCCCCGCCTGCGCGTCCAGCGGCACGATCTTCATGCGCCGCTCCTGGAAGTCCTCCGGCAGAAAGCCCGATGTGGGCCCGAACGCGTTGTACGCGTAGGGAATCGCCAGGTCGATCTCCTCGATGTGGACCTCCAGCACGTCCCCCGGCTCCGCCCCCTCCACGTAGATCGGGCCGTCCAGGATGTGCCCGCCCGGACCCTTGTCCTTCACCTTCTCCACCACCTCCCGCAGCGCGGGTTCCACATCCGCCGGCGCCACCCCCGCCCCCTCCAGCCGCGCCGGCGTCGACGTGATCAGCGTGTGCACCCGCACCGCGTCCCCGGAACGGATCCGCAGCACCGGCTTCGCCTTCGCCCAGTAGTAGCCGTACGCCACCGTCGACGGCGTCGGCTCCAGCACGGTCGGCTCCTGCGCCCACGCCGGCACCGCCGCGCCGAGCCCGACCAGCGCGACGATCCATGCCGCCGTGGTCCGCCGCGTCGCCATCGACGCCGCCGCCGCGACGGCGGACGCCGCCGGGTGAACCGCGCCGCGATCCCGCTCCACGCACGAGTTCCGCTCCGTCATTGCACAATCCGGGAAGATTGGAGGGTTCGCCGCCCGCACGGGTCGGCTCGGCCGGCGCGCCGGCCGGCACGCGCCAGCCGGGATCGCTGCACACCCACCGGCGGCGCCGCTTCCGCGCAATAGGCGCGGCCCCTCGCCGCCGGTCAAGCGAGCCGCTCCGCGGCGCCCCGCGAGGCGCGGCCTGTCGTGGCACGCACCGCCCTTTCGCGCGGCGTTCGGCAGCGCAGCGATCCGCCCGCGCCCGCCGCGTCCACCGCGCCGGCTACATCGCTAATAAACCGTTGCAGCACAACTGTTTAGTGATACCATGCGAGAGCGGCGCCCGCGCTCCGCTCAAGCGCCGACGCACGGTGCGACGCACCGCGCCGCAAACCTTGACGCACCCTCCGATCGCGGCGTATCATCGGGCATCTTTTCACGCACCTGGATGATTGCGGACCACGACGGCGTGATCTCTCTCCCGATGACTGGCACAGGCGCCGGCCGCCCTCACGCGCACGCGAGCGCGCGTGCCACGCCCTTGTTTGCCCGTCACGCCGGCAGGCATCGCTCGGCGCCGCCGAGCCGGTCCGAGCGGGCCCGTCACGATCCGACGCACCCGGGCGTTCCCTTCGCGGCGGCGGCATCCCTGCCACCGTTGCGGCCTCGTTGCACAGAGACGGCTTCTTCGCGACCGGCGCCCGATACGCTTCGGTCTCGATTCTCGACCCGTACCCCGATCCTCGTTCCCTGAACTGCGGAGAAATGCATGAGACGCGAGCCAGTTCGCCTCCCCGGCGGCCTCGCTTTGTGCGTCGTGCCGAAGTGCTCGGCCGAAGCGCACGCGCAGGGTCCAGATACCGTCACCGCTTCCCGTTCAACCCCCGCTGTCGTGCCAGGAGGTCGGTCATGAAACGCCTCATCGCCCTCTGTCTGTTCCTCGTACCCTTGCTGGTTTCGCCGCGGGCGGCGCACGCGCAGGGCGTGACGACGGGCGCGATCATCGGCACGGTGGTCGGCCCCGACGGCCAGCCGGTCTCGGGAGCGAGCATCATCGCGGTGCACGTCCCCTCCGGCACGCGCTACGGCACAGTGAGCCGCGACGATGGCCGCTTCGCGATCCCCGGCATGCGCGTCGGCGGCCCGTACACGGTGACCGTCTCGCACATCGGGTTCGAGGCGACGCCGACGGAGAACGTCTACGTCAACCTCGGCGCTTCGACGGACCTGCGTCTCACGGTGCACGAGCGGGCGGTGGAGCTCCAGGGGATCACCGTGACGGCGGCCGGCTCGGGGATCCTGAGCTCGGAGCGGACGGGCGCGACGACGACGGTCTCACGCGACGCGATCCAGGTGCTGCCGACGGTGTCGCAGCGGATCGAGGATTTCGCCCGCCTTACGCCGCAGTACAGCAGCGTCTCGTTCGGCTTCTCCTTCGCCGGACAGGACAACCGCATGAACAACATGACGGTGGACGGATCCTACTTCAACAACTCGTTCGGTCTCGCGGGCCAGCCGGGCGACCGCACGGGCGTGGCGCCGATCTCGCTGGAAGCGATCGAACAGCTGCAGGTCGCCGTGGCGCCCTTCGACGTGCGCCAGGGCAACTTCGTCGGCGCCGGCGTCAACACCGTCACGCGCAGCGGCACCAACGAGCTGCGCGGCTCCATCTATCGCCAGTTCCGCAACGACGGCTACGTGGGCAAGACCGCGGGCGACAACACGGTCGATCCCGGAACGTTCACCTTCCACAACACCGGCGGCTGGATCTCGGGGCCGATCATCCGTGACAAGCTCTTCTTCTTCGCGGACTACGAGGACGAGGCGCGCACGGAGCCCGGCACCACCTTCCTCGCGAACGCCGGCGGACAGGAGGTCGGGGGCAACGTCACGCGCGTGCTCGCCTCCGACCTGGATGCACTGAGCAGCTTCCTGAGCTCGAACTTCAACTACACGACCGGTCCCTATCAGGGTTACGACTCCGAGACGCCCGCGAAGCGGTTCATCGGCAAGCTGGACTACAACGTGAACGACCGGAACAAGCTGAGCATCCGCTACAACCTGCTCAACTCGAAGACGGACGTGCTCGAGTCGAACTCCTCCTCGCTCGGTTTCGGCAGCCGCCGCACGAGCACGCGGAGCCTCAACTTCCAGAACTCGAACTACATCATCCTCGAGAACATCCGCTCCGTCGTCGGCGAGTGGAACTCGACGATGGGCCCGAACAAGTCGAACAACCTGATCCTCGGCTACACGTACCAGGACGAGAGCCGCGAATCACGCGGAACCTTCTTCCCGCTCGTCGACATCCTGCAGGACGGATCCACCTACACCTCGTTCGGCTTCGAGCCGTTCACGCCGGCGAACCAGCTGCGCTACGGCACCTATCAGCTTCAGGACAATTTCTCGATCTACGGTGACAAGCACACGCTGACCTTCGGCGCATCGGCCGAGCGCTACCACTCCGACAACGTCTTCTTCCCGGGGTCGCAGAGCGCCTACGTCTACAACTCGCTCGACGACTTCTACACGGACGCCAACGACTATCTGGCGAACCCGAACCGGACGACGTCGCCGGTCACGCTGCGCCGCTTCCAGGTGCGCTGGTCGAACATCCCCGGCCAGACCGAACCGCTGCAGCCGCTCACCGTCTTCTACGGCGGCCTCTACGCGCAGGACGAGTGGCACGCCACGCGGAACATCAAGCTCACCTTCGGCCTGCGCGCCGACGTGCCCTTCTTCGGCGACACCGGGTTCGACAATCCCCAAGCGGACGCGCTCACCTTCCGTGACGAGAACAACAACCCGGTCCAGTACGACACCAAGAAGCTGCCTGACGCGAACATCCTGTGGTCGCCGCGCATCGGCTTCAACTGGGACGTGAAGGGCGATCGCAGCACGCAGGTCCGCGGCGGCACCGGCATCTTCACCGGGTCGCCGGCGTTCGTCTGGATCTCCAATCAGATCGGCAACACCGGCGTGCTGACCGGATTCGAGCGTCTCGACAACACGACGGCACGGCCGTTCAACCCGGACCCGGATCACTACAAGCCGACGAACGTCACCGGTCAGCCGGCGTCGAGCTACGAGCTGGCGCTCACCGATCCTAACTTCAAGTTCCCGCAGCTCTGGCGCACCGACCTGGCCGTCGACCAGAAGCTGCCCGGCGGCCTGATCGGAACGGCGGAGTTTCTCTACAACCACGACGTCAACGGCATCTACTACATCAACGCCAACCTGTCCCAGCCGGACGCGACGTTCAGCGGCGCGGACAACCGGCCGCGCTGGACGAACGGGAACCGCATCAACGACAACGTCGACAACGCGGTCGTGCTGAAGAATCAGGACGTGGGCCATTCGTGGAACATCTCCGCCTCCCTCGAGAAGCCGTTCTCGAACGGGTTCTTCGTGAAGGGCGGCTTCAGCTACGGCGTCGCCAAGAACACCGTCGATCCGGGCTCGATCGCCTTCGGCTCGTGGAACAACAACCCGCACCCGGGCAACCCGAACGATCCCGGCGTCGGCTTCTCGCAGTTCTCACCGGGCACCCGCATCTTCGGTGCGGTCTCCTACCGCGCCAACTGGCTCGACTTCGGCGCCACCACGATCTCCGTCTACGGCGAGGACCGGACGCTCGGCAACGCGAGCTACGTCTACAACGGCGACCTCAACGGCGACGGCGGCTTCAGCAATGACCTGATCTACATCCCGAAGGACATGTCGGAGATGAACTTCCAGACCTACACGACCGGCGGCCAGACCTTCACCGCCGCGCAGCAGGCGCAGGCGTGGGAGAACTACATCGAGCAGGACGACTACCTCAGCTCCCACCGCGGCCAGTACGCGGAGCGCAACGCGGTCTTCCTGCCCATGGCGTTCTTCGCCGACATGAGCATCGCGCAGGACCTCTTCACCGACATCTCCGGGAAGCGGAACAGCCTGCAGCTGCGCGCCGACATCCTGAACGTGACCAACCTGCTCAACCACGACTGGGGCATCGGCAAGCGCTTCGTGAACACCCGACCGCTCATCGCGCGCGGCGCCGACGCCGAAGGCCGCGCCACGTACCGGCTGACCACCGACGGTGACCAGTTGATCAGCCGCACATTCGAGCCCACGGCGAGCCTCGGAGACGTCTACCGGATCCAGCTCAGCCTGCGCTACACCTTCAACTGAGCCCCACCGGCTCCCGGAAGGAAGCCCTCCGCCGCCTCGCGCAGCGGAGGGCTTCTCACTTCCGGCACGGGTGCCTTGCCAGCCCGGCCCCGCCATCGCGCGTCCCGTCCCGCGCAGACGAGACCCTTCCGCGCCGCCATGTTGCAGATTATCCTGTCGGGGTTCTCCTGTCACACTCCTCCCCTTACGAAAGCCCGGCTCGATGCCGATCGGTCGTCCAATGGCCTCACGTCAGCTGCACCGATGTAGGGGGCGAGCCTCGTCGTGTATCCGCGACACGATCTCCGTCCGCTTCCGCTCGATCCTCGCCCGCACCGACCTCGCCCCACTCAAGTTCCTCGTAGCGTTCGCGCTCGTCACGCTCGGTGCCGCCCCGCTCGCGGCGCAGTGGTCCGACACGCTGAGATCTCCGCCGATGCTGCGGAACGTCTCCACGAAGCCGGGGGTCATGGAGGTGAGCCTGACCGCGGTGCCCACACGGCTCGTGCTGCTGCCGGGCGCGGCGCCCACGGAGGCGTTCGCCTACAACGGCACGGTGCCCGGCCCGACGCTCGACGTGTACGAGGGCGACCACGTCGTCGTCCATTTCCACAACGAGCTAGCGGAGCCGACGACGATCCACTGGCACGGGCTGCACCTTCCCGCCGGCGCGGACGGCAGCCCCTTCAACCCGGTTCCGCCGGGCGGCAGCTTCGATTACGTCTTCGACATCCCGCCGGGGACGGCGGGCACCTACTGGTACCACCCGCACCCGGACGGCACGACCACCGAGCAGGTGGCGCACGGCCTCTTCGGCGCGATGATCGTCCGCAGCCGCCACGACCCCCTGGCGGGCGTTCCGGAGAAGCTGCTGATCCTCTCGGACAACCGGTTCCGCCGCGACGGTTCGATCGACCTGCCGGATCCCGACTCGCCGCAGGGCCTGATCGACCTCGAGAACGGCCGCGAGGGGAACGTCCTCTTCGTGAACGGGCAGGTGATGCCCACGATCCGGATCCGCAGCGGCGAGGTGCAGCGCTGGCGTATCATCGACGCCGCCGCCGCCCGCGTCTACCGCCTCGCGATTCCCGGCCAAAAGCTGCTGCACGTGGGCAGCGACGGCGGCCTCTTCGAACACCCGCGGGAGGTGAGCGACATCGTCCTCGCCAACTCGGGGCGGATCGAGCTGCTCGTGCGCGGCGCCGGGGCGCCCGGCAGTCGGACGACGCTGCAGACGCTGCCGTACGACCGCTACGATCCGCACACGCGGCCCGCGGACTGGAACCGCCCGCGCGATCTGCTGGCGCTGCGCTACGAGGAAGCGCCGGCCCTCGCCGCCGCGCCTGTTCCGAGCGTACTTCGGCCGGTCCCGCCGCTCGACTCGACGCACGTCGCCGAGCGCCGCGTCGTCGTCTTCAGCCAGGGGCTGATCGACCACAGGAAGATGGACATGAACCGCATCGACCTCGTTGCCCGTCTCGGCACGACCGAGATCTGGGAGATCGACAACGTGGTCGGCATGGACCACCCGTTCCACCTGCACGGCTTCCGCTTCCAGGTGCTCGACCGCGACGGCGTACCCGAGCCGTACCGCAGCTGGAACGACACGGTCAACATCCCGAAGCACGGGTCCGTGCGGATCATCGTCCGTTTCGACGATTTCGCCGGGAAGTGGATGTACCACTGCCATATCCTGGACCATGAGGACGCCGGAATGATGGGGATCCTCCAGGTCCGATGACGCTTGTCGGCGCGCTCCGGCGATCGTGTCCCGGCGCGCGATGGTTCCCGCGAGCCAAGGCGTTCGTTGTCCCCTCGATGGAAAGGAGACGCACATGATACGCTGGTCGAGCCGAGTCGTCGCCGTTGCGTTACCCGCAGTCCTCGTCGCGTTCGCGCTGCCCCGGTCCAAGGCGGAGCGGCCCGCGACGCCGCAGCAGCGGACCGAGGCCCAGGATCAGGACCAGATCCGACGCGGCCGCATCCTCGTCATCAACCACGCCTGCGGCGAGTGCCACGGCGGCGGAGACAACCCCGCCGCCGAGGGATGGCTCGCCGGCTCCACCGGCCCCGCGATGGATTTCGCGATCGGGCCGCCGCCGTGCGGCCTCGAGCCGGGCGCGACCGGCTGCTTCACGACGCGGCCGCGCAACCTCACGCCGGACAACCTGACCGGGCTCGGCCGCTTCACCGAACGCCAGATCTTCAACGCGCTCCGCTACGGCCTGCGCCCCGAGGACACACCGGACGTGGAGATCACCTCGACGACGCCCGGAATGGGCAACTTCCCGGAGCACCCGCACTACCTGGCACCGCCGATGCCGTGGCCCGGCTGGCGGCACATGGATGACGAGGAGCTGCACGCCATCGCCGCCTACCTCAAGCAGGGCCTGAAGCCGGTGCGCAACAAGGTGGCCGACAGTGAGGGGCCGCCCGACTTCTGGGCCGACGCCTACACGCCCGACGAGATCGGGAGCTATCCCGCGCCCGCGTTCCCCACGGTGAACGAGCACGAGCCCGAACACGGCCGCGACCAGGTGCTGCGCGGCCGCCGCCTCGTCCTCGATCACGACTGCGCCGGCTGTCACCGCGGCCCTGACCCGGCGTCGAAGGGGTGGCTCGCCGGCATCACCGACCCGACGCAGGACTTCGTCATCGGGCCCTGCTTCGTCGATCCGAAGCAGCCGTGCTTCGAAGGCAGGCCGCGCAACCTGACACCTGACAGCGCGACCGGCACGGGCCGCTTCACCGAGCGCCAGATCTTCAACGCGCTCCGCTACGGCCTGCGGCCGGAGGACACGCCGGACGTCGAGATCACCTCCACGACCCCGGGAGAGGGCAACTACCCCGCCGAGCCGCACTACCTCGGACCGTTCATGCCGTGGGCGTCCTGGCGCTTCATGTCCGACGATGAGCTGCACGCGATCGCCGCCTACCTGAAGCGCGGCCTCAAGCCGGTCAGCAACAAGGTCGCCGACAGCTTCACCCCGCCCGACTTCTGGGCGGCCTACGTCAAGGAGAACGTCCCGCCCTATCCGCCGGCGCCGTTCCCGACGGCGAACGAAGTCGGCGGCAAGTAACGGCGCGCCGTCGCACTTCAGCGCTGCACCGCTTCGCGGGGCCCGGGACGCTCCCGGGCTCCGCTCCACCTGCCGGTTCCACGCCCATCACCGAGGGCCGAGCTGACGCTAGACTGAGTCCTCGTCCAGCATGGCGAGGGCCTCGCCGATCACCGCCTCGGGCTCGAGCCGGTCGAGGCCGCCACGCGCATCGTGGCGCGCGCCCCGGGATGGAGCAGGCGCCTCCACGAAGCGGTGCCCGGACGGCGCCGACGGGTCCGTCCAGTCCGCGCCGTAGCCGGCGCGCGCCACGCTCAGCGTGCGCACGCCCGCGGCGACCGCGACGTGGCGAGGACCGCCGTCGTGCCCCACCCACAGCTCCGCGCGGGCGTAGAGCGCGCCGAGGCGCTGCGGCGACGTGGCGCCGAGGATCGCCGCGGGCGGCCGCCGCATCGCCGCCGCGACCGCCGCCGCCTGCTCCGCCTCGCCCGGTCCGTGCGTGAGCACGACGGTCCGCCCCGCCTCGGCCACGGCGTCCGCGACGCGCGCCCACCGCGCCGCGCCCCACTGCTTCGCCGCGTCGCGCGCGACCGCCGAGATCGCGACGAGGGGCGCACCGGCGTCGAGGCCGTGGCGCTGCCATTCGGCGGCGGCCCACGCGCGGTCGCCGTCCTCGATCCGGAGGTCGAGCGAGGTGTCCGGATCGCTGCCCGGCTCGACCCCGAGCGGCGCGAGCATGTCGATGTAGCGGAGCGCGGCGTAGCGGCGCACGTCGCCGCGCCGTGGCGTCAGATCGGTGTAGGCGCGCGTGCGGGGACCGCGTCCTTCCGTGCCGATGCGGCGGTCCGCGCGGCTGGCGCGCACGACCCATGCGCTGCCCGGTGTCGAATGGAAGTCGATCACGGTATCGTAGGCGCGCGCCCGCACGGAGCGCAGCAGTCGCAGCACGCGTAACGCGCCATCCCGGTAGGTCAGCCGCTCGTCCACGTTGGCGTTTCCGGCGAGCACCGCGAGCCCGATGGCGCGGCTCAGGTAGTCGATGCGGGCGGCGGGGAAGGCGGCTCGGAGCAGGCGGAGCGCGGGCGTCGTCAGGAGGACGTCGCCCATGTGGTGCAACCGGATCAGGAGGATGCTGTGAGGCGCGGCCATGGGCGGGCGAAGCTAGGTGCGGCGCGGAACACCGTCAACGGCATGGCACCGGCGCTCGGCACGCTGCTCGCCGCGCTCCCGCTCGCGTTCGCCGGCGGCCTCTGCGCGCAGGAGCCGGAGCCGTTCCGGCTCGGAGAGATCGTCGTCTCGGTCGACCGTCCGGTGAGCGAGGACGTTGCGACGACGCGCGTCCTGTCCGCGCAGGAGATCCGGGACTCCGGCGCGCGCACGCTCGACGAGGCGCTCGCGCTGCTCCCCGGAATGAACGTGCGTACCGGCGGCCAGGGCATCCCGCGGCTCGACTACCGCGGCTTCCGGCCGCGCCACGTGCTCGTGCTGCTCGACGGCATCCCGTTCAACGCCACGGCGGACGGGCAGGCGGACCCGTCGCTGATCCCGCTCGAGAACATCGCGGAGATCAAGGTCACGTCCGGCACGGGGTCGGTGCTCTACGGCGAGGGGGGCCTCGGCGGCGTCATCGACATCGTCACCCGCCGCGTCGCGGGGCGGCCGTCCGGCGAGGCTCGCGTGGAAGCGGGCAGCGGCGCGAGCCGTCTCGTATCCGCATCGGCCGCCGCAGGAGGCGCGCGCGTGTCGGGGCTCCTCGGCGCGAGCTTTCATCGCGCGGGAGCGTATCCGTCGGTGGCGACGTCGCCGACCGTCGAGCCCGGCGGCGCGCGGGTCCCGCGCAGCGACAGCGACCGGCGCCGCGCCAACCTGCTCGCGCAGATCGAGGCGGCGCCGTCGCGTCGCGTCGACCTGGGTCTCGTGGCGACGCACGTGGAGGGCGCGTACGGCATCCCGCCGAGCGTCGTGGACGATCCGGCGGACCCGTTCGCGCGCCGCCCCACGTACGACCGCGTGGACGGCATACGCGGCGACGCGGCGCAGCTCGCCGGCTCCTGGGATCCGGCCGGTCCGCTGCGCGTGCGGTCGTGGGCGTACCTCAACCGCTACAGCGAGCATCCCGCCCGCTTCGACGACTCGACCTACAGCTCGATGGAGGACCCGCACGTCCGCGGCACGTTCAGCGAGCGCAGCCGCACGACGACGGGCGGCGGCGAGGTCCAGGTCGAGCTCGCGCCGGGGCGCGCCGGGCGACTCACCCTGGGCCTCGGCGCGGCGCGCGACGCCTGGTCCCTCGACGGCCGCATCCGCGACGTCCCCACCGGCGGCGGCTCGAGCGGCGGACGCAACACCCTCTTCGACGTCCGCGACGTCGCGGAGGCCCACGACGTCGGCCGGCGCGGCGTGGCGCTCGAGTACGAATGGCGCGGCGGCGACGCCTCCGGCGCGACGGTCGGCTGGGCGCGTCACTGGATGAGCCGCGACTCCGCCGCGACCGGCCACGCCGACGCGGTGGTCGCCGGCGCCTACCATGATTTCGGCGCCGTCCGGCTGCGCGCCTCCGCGGGCCGCCGCTTCCACTTCCCGACGCTGCAGCAGCTCTACGACCTCGACGGCGGCGACCCTTCGCTCCGCACCGAGACCGCCGCCATCTACGAGGTGGGCGTCCAGCGTGCGCTGCCGGCGCGAGCGAGCGTCGGACTCACGCTCTTCCGGCAGGACGTGCACGACTTCATCCAGCGCGCCGAGCGCGGCGGACCGTTCGAGAGCTTCGCGCGCTACCGATTCGATGGCGCGGAGCTGACGGGGGAGGTGCGGCCGTTCCCGCGCCTCCGCCTGGGGGGCGCCTTCACCTTCCTGCACACCGCCGACCGCTCACCCGGTGCCGACGGCGAAGCGCTCCAGTACCGGCCGCGTCGTCGCCTCGCCCTCCAGGCGCTGTTCCGCGCGCCCGCCGGGCTCGCTGCCCATGCATCGCTCCGGCGCGTCTCCGACCAGCGCTTCGACTCGCGCACCACGCCCGTCCAACGGCGGGCGCTGCCGGCGTACACGATCGTGGATCTGCGCCTGTCCTGGCGTCCCGCGGCCTCTCGCGGCGGCACCGGCGCGGATGCCGCCCTTCGCGGTCCCGAGCTCTACCTGGCGGCCGACAACCTCTTCGACACCGCCTATGAGGAGGAGTACGGCAATCCGCAGCCGACCCGGCTGCTGCACGCCGGCGTCGCGTGGCGCTGGTGAGCGGGCGGGTGCCGTCGGTGAGCGGGCGGGGTGCCGTCGGTGAGCAGGCCGGGTGCCGTCGGTGAGCAGGCCGGGCGGCGTTCGTGGGCGGGCGGGACGGCGTTCGTGGGCGGCGGGACGGCGCTGGTGAGCGGGCGGGACAGTGTTGGTGGGCGGGCCAACGGATCGCGCGCCCGCGCCTCGCGGCGCGGGCGCGCTCCGTCCTGCGCTCAGGCGTAGGCGTACGCGCGCACCTCGATGTCGTTGTCGATCGAGGTGACGCCGGCCGCGGCCCACGCAGCCCGCTCCGCCGCCTCCTTCTCCGGCCACGAGCGCACCGTGCCGCGGAGCGTCACCCGACCCCCCACCGCCTCGACCGTGACGTGCTCGGCGTCGAGCTGAGCGACGCGGTGGAATGCCGCCTGGATCTTCTCCTTCACCTCGACCGGCTTGACGCGAGGCTGGACGGCGATGTTGTTGATCACGCCCCGCACGCCGAGCAGGTCACGCACCGCGTTGTAGCCGGCGCGCTTCTGGAAATCCCACTCCACGTTGCCCTCCAGGGTGATCCACCCGCTCGCGACGGTCAGCTTGACACGATCCTTCGGCACGGACGCCGACCAGCGGAGCGCCTGCAGCGCGGATTCGGCGAGCTGTGTGTCGCTCCGCTCGCCATCGCCCCCGTCCAGGCTCACGCGCAGGTCGTTCACCACTGCCTTGACGCCAGGGATCCGCTTCACGGCCTTCTCCGCCGCACGCAGCTGCATGTACGTCGGAACCGTGCCCTTCATCGTCACGACGCCATCGTGGGTCGTCGTGATCGCGACGCCGGACGAGTCCACTGCGGTGTCGTACGCCAGCTCGTCCACCACCTCGCTCTGGAGATGCTCGCTCGTCAACATGGTCCCTCCTGGGCCTTCGTTGGCTCGCCCCGCTCCACCGCGTTGCGGCGATCGAGCGCGGCGGCGATCGGTCCCGTCCGCCGAGGCGGAACCGGCCACTCCAGGATGGCGCCGCGGGCAGCGGCAGGTCATCGGGCACGCACCGGGTCCTGCGGAGGGAATCCATTGACGCGGAAACGGGCTCTACCCGACAGCGGTGCGTCTACGCACCGGAGGGCGGCAGCCGGATCCCCGGCCACCGCCCTCTGATCCTCGCTGGAAGGCTTCGCTCAGACGTGCGCCTCGTGCGTGCGCCCGTCGTGCTTCGCCATGGTGGCCAGGAAGTCTTCCGCCCGCGTCTCGTCCTTCGCGTCGACGGCGACCAGCACGTTCCCCTCCTCGACCTGCTCGCCGTAGAACCGCGCCTCCTCCTTCTCGTACCCCGCCTTCTCCAGACCGGATGCGATGGCGCCCGATGCGCCGCCGACGACCGCACCCGCGCCCGCGCCACCGGCCACGCTGCCGAGCCAGCTCGTCAGAACGCCGGCCGTGATGAACGGACCCACGCCCGGAATGAACGCGGCCGCGATGCCCATCGCGGCGCCCGCGCCGGCGCCGATCCCTGCGCCCTTGAGCGCCGCCTCGCCCTTGCCCTCGTGCTCCTCCGCGTCCGGATGTCGCGTCACGACCGAGAGCTGGTCGTCCGACACGCCTTCGCGGCGCAGCTCGGTGACGGCCGCCTCCGCTTCCGACATATCGCCGAATACCGCTGTGATCCGTTCCATGATTCTACCTCTGCTGCAAGAGACTCCCTGCGCCGCGGGCACACGCCCGCCGCGGACGGGGCCCCCCGCTGCGCGAAGGGCGCGGCATCGCGCGAACGCGACCACCACGCCCCACATGAGCCGGGCAGCGGGAAATTCGGGCCCCACCAAGGCTCTTTTCAGGTGCAAGGGCCGTTCCGCCGGAGCATCCCTCCGCCCCGTCAGAAATGCCAGAAGACGGAGACGATTCCCTGCTCGTAGAACAGCCTGCTGTCGCTCACCGGCATGCGCACCCCGAACCCCACGATCAGGTGCTCGTTGGAGGCGGACGGCCGCACCTTGAGACCCGGAGTCAGGTGCACCAGCGTCGGGTCGTCGCCGCCTCCCAGCGGCGAGGAGCTGTCCAGCTCGATCAGCCCCTGCAGCCGGGGCGTGAAGTGCCGCAGCAAGGACACATTCGTCAGCAAGTCCGCGTGCCCCGGCTCGCCCTCCTCCGCCGCGGTCGGGATCGCGAAGCGTGTGAAGCCTTCCAGCTCCCAGCCTGCCTGCTGATACCCAATGTCGAGGAACGGCTCGATCGTCGTCACCGCGTGCACCGGCTCGCCGTCCCGCCTCAGCGGCAAGCCGAGCGTCGCGCCGTAGCCCAGGAGCATCCTGTGCTCCGCGAAGGCGAAATTGGCGAACTTGAAGGAGACGCCCAGCTCGCTGAAGGACTTCTCCGCCACGCCCGCCGGTGTCGCGGCCAGGTGCGCCTGGATCGGCAGCCCGGAGCCGGCCGGCTCATCGATGATCGCGGAAGGAACGAACGCGTGCGTATAGGGCGTCACGTCCATCTCGATGCTGAACGCCGGGGCGAACGCGTACTCCCCTTCGAAGACGAACGCGAGCGTCGAGCCCCGGTTGCCGTTGGCGAAGTGCGCGTCGAGGCGAAACTTCGTATCCGGCGTCACGGACTCCGCGACGAGCGGATGCGAGAAGTGGAGCGCTCCGTGGTGGTGGCCCTCGTCGCTTTCGTGACCCTCCACGTGCTCGTGCTCTTCGCCGTGCTCGTGCTCCTGCGCGGCGAGTGGGCGCGGCGAGAGGAAGGCCGACGCCGCGACCAGGGCGGCGAGCGTGCGGAGCCGGGCGGCTCGGGTCGTCGTCATGGTCTACCCTCATTCGTGGTCACTTTCGACAGCCCGCCCGCGACCGGCATCGCGACATCGTCCTCGCCGCGCTGCCATTCCCCGGTCCCGAGCTGACCGCTCGTGTTACTGCCCCGGCTGAACGGCGTTCCGTCGCTCGCCATGCCGCAATTGAAGCCACCGCCGGAGTCGAGCGACGCCAGGAGGACGTCGGTCGCGCGCGACGGGGTCGGCACGCCACGGCCAGGCGGTGGCGGCGACGACGCACGTCGCGGCGCTCGAAGACGCGAACCCATGTTCTCAGCGGCCACTCTCGATCGGAAGCCGGTACAGGGAGTCCCACACCGCGAAGGCCGGCTTCGCGTGGAAGTCGGCGTCGACGATGCCCATGCGGGCGAAGTTGGAGAGGCCCGCCTCGCGGTCCGGCGGCAGGCCGAAGGTGGAGAGGTCGAGGTCGGCGTAGAAGAGGAAGACCCACGCTTCCACGTCCACGCCGTCGAGCAGCGTCGCGATGCGGCGGAAGAAGGCCGCCTCCTGCGCGGGCGACCCTGCCGTCGCGGCCGTCGGCTCCGAGTTCCAGCCGCCTTCCACCAGCAGCAGCGGCTTGCTCGTGGCCGCGGCGAAGCGCGCGAAGAAATCGTCCGGAATCTCGGACGGGTCGTCCAGCACGAAGCCGGGGTAGGTCGACAGCCCCAGACCGTCCACGTCGAAATCGTCGGCGAGCGCGAAGTGGTCGAGGCCGCGCGGAATACCGCCCAGTCCCCACGCCTCGTCCGCCTGGAAGGACACGAACGTGCGGGTGCCGGGCGACGCCGCGCGGATCTGCGGCGACAGCTCGTTCACCATCGCCTCGACCGCCGCGTACAGATCCGGCGGCCCCAGGTCCGCGAGCGTGTTCACCTCCGAGGCGAGCCCGAACCACTCCGGCTGGATGCGCCGCGCGATCTCGAGCGCCCACGCGTCGTGCATCGCGCGGATCTCCCGCTCTCGGATCGAGCGCCCCCGCTCCACCAGCTCCGGCGTCTCCTTCCGCCGGTCGAGACCGTCGAGGGGGTCGAGCAGGAAGATGATCCGCAACCCCAGCGCCCGCAGGAACGCCACGAGCTGCTCCCGCTCCGCCAGCGCCTCCTCCATCGTCTTCGTGCCGTCCAACAGGTCCGCCCAAGGCACCGGCTGCTGCACCACCGTCACGTCCGACACCTTCGCCAGCTCCTGCGCCGTCTGCACGATCGCGTTCGACGTCGCGCGCGGCGGCGTCGGTGCGAATCCCATCTCGTAGCTCCGCGTCGACGCCTCCGGAGCGCCCGGCTCCGCAGGCCGCGACGGATCCGCCGCCGACCCGCACGAAGCGACCGCGAAACCGCACGCGGCCGCCGTGACGAAACGGCGTACGACGGCGCCGCGCGCGGTCCTTCGCCGCGTTCGCATCGGCATCTTCGCCCCTCCGGCCGGAAGAATCAGCGCCCCCGCTGAAGCTGGGACGCGGGCCGCCGCGCGGCAACCGCGCTGCCGCGTCCGGCGCGCTCCGCCCGCCAGCGGTCCGCGAACGTGCGCGTCAGTTCGAGGAAACGGGCGCCGTACTCGAGCGAAGGCTCGACCTCCGTGCCCTCGTGCCACTCGTTCCAGCTCGTCACCGTCACCCAGTCGGCGCCGGCCGCCGCCGCCCACATGCGGCCGTACAGCGCGCCGTCGTCGCGCGCGAGCAGGCGCCCCGGCTGGCGGATGACGCGGTCGTCGTAGCCTGGCACCGCTGCCGCCGCGAACATGCGGCCCGCGGCGTGCTCCGCCGCCGCCAGCGTCGCCTCCTCGCCAATGTAGCCGTCGACGTCCTGTACCGGGCCGTAGGCGAAGGTGCCGTCGAACGGCGCCGCCTGCACCGGGTCCTGCGTGTCCGCCAGCGTGAACGCGCCCGTCGCCGCGAACGCGCGGCGGAAGTCGTCCGGGCCGAAGCGCGCCATGATGCGGGTGTAGACGAAGACGACCGGCCGGCCGGCCACGCGCAGCCATACCGGGCTCGTCGCGCGCGTCTCCAGCAGCGTGCGGAAATCGGCGCGCAGCTCTTCCGCCGTGAACGGGTGCTCGATCATCGCGGCGACCGCGAAGTGCTCCTGCTCGGCCACCGCGAGAAGCACCTCCAGCGAGCGGTCCTCGAACGACGCCGGCCCCCACCACGACGCGATGAAGCCGTCGATGCCGGCGTCCTTCGCCCACCGGATGTGCTGCCGCACGATCGCCGTGTCGCGCGAGTCGTAGAGGCCGAGGACCGGCGTGTGGGCCGCGTCGTGGCGCGCCGTCTCCGGGTTCCAGTGGTACCACCTGCCCGACGGCCCGTCCGCTCGCCCCCACCACGGATAGTAGAACGCGAGCACCCGCGGCCGCACCGGCGCCTCCGCCGCGACGTCCGGCGATGCCGGGCCCTCACCGCACGCGGCGAGGACGCCGCACGCCGCGAGCGCCGCGGATACGGCCACGATGGCGAGCGCGGCGCGGAATGCGGTGCGTAGCGTCATGCCCTCAGAACGCGCGCGGCCGCTCGACTGTTCCGCGGCTGCGGGCTACGGCCGCGACGCAACCGCCGCTGCGCAACCGTCGGGCCGCTTCGGTTGTCCAAGCCGCGACCACCCGTTCTCCGCTTTCCGAAAGAGCCATGATGATCCTTCCGCTATTCGCGCTACTCCTCGTCCTGCTCCCTGCTCCGACGGCCGCGCGCGCCCCGACCGCCGCTCCGCCGAGCATGGCACGGCTCCGCTCCGCGGCGCCGCCGCCGCCGCGCGACACGATCGCCATCACGTTGGGCCGCGCCGCCGACGGACTCGCCGTCGAAGTCGCCTTCACGGCCGGCGACGACGGGCGTGTCGCGCTCGACCTGCCGTCGCGCTGGGCGAGCCAGGACCGGCTCTGGGAAGACGTTTCCGGCCTGCGCGCCCTGTCGCGCGGCGCGACGATCGACGACGGCGGCGCGCCCGACCGCCGCGCCGTGCGCGCTCCAGCCGGCGCGCGCGTGCGCATCGGCTACACGCTGCGCGCCGACACGACACCGCCCGACCACGACGCCTACTTCCGCGCCTTCGTGCGGCCGGAGTGGTTCGTGCTCCTCGGCTGGAACGCGCTCGTCCTGCCTGCGCCGGCCGGCGGCGCTGCGGACGCGGGCGGGCGTGCCGCACGCGGTGAGGCGGCGGACAGCGTCGTCGTCACGCTCGACGCTTCGGCCCTCCCCGCGGCCGCGGTCTTCGCCACCAGCTTCGGCCAGGCGAGGCGTCAGCGCTTCACCACCACGAGGGCCGCCCTGCGCAACGCGCTCTTCGTCGGCGGCGACTGGCGCGCGCGGCGGCTTCCGGTGCGCGGTGGCGATGTGAGAGTTCTGACCCACGGCGCCTTCGCGATCCCGGACGACTCCCTCGCCCGCGCCGTCGCGGCCGTGCTGGCCGCCGAACGCGCGTTCTGGAACGACGCCGGCGCACAGCGCTACCTGGTCGCCACCGTCCCGAGCAGCCGCGGCACCCTCGGCGGCACGCGCTACACCGACGGGCTGCTGCTCGACATCGACACCGCGCACGTCCTCGACGCGGACGCCCTCGCGCTCATCGCGCACGAATCCTTCCACGAATGGCTGGGCGGCCGCGCCGCGCCTGCCGACGGCCAGGAGGAGGTGCTGAAGTGGTTCACCGAGGGGCTCACCGATTACTACGCGGACCGCCTGCTCCACGACGCCGGGCTCGAATCGGACTCCGCCTTCGCGCGCGACGTCAACCGCGCGCTGCGCGACGAGGCCCTCTCCGCCTACCGCGACTCCTCGAACGCCGCCGTCGCCCGCGACTACTGGACGAACGACGCCGCCAAGCAACTGCCGTACGCGCGCGGCCGCGCCGTCGCGATCGAGCTCGACCCGGCGATCCGGACCGCGACGCGCGGCCGTCTGGGGATCGACGACGTCGTCCGCCGCATCGTCCGGGACGCCGCCACCACGCCGCTGACGCAGGCCGCCGTCATCGCCGCGTTCCGCGACGCCGCGGGCGCGGCCCTCGCGGCCCGCCTCGCCGATCGTCTCGACGGCCGCCGCGCGCCCGCGCTCGCCGCCGGGGCGCTCGGCCCCGGCTTCACTCTCGACACCGTCGACTTCGCGCCGTTCGACGCCGGCTTCGACGTCCGCGGCTCGTGGGCGCAGCGACGTGTGCGCGGCGTCGAGCCGGACGGCCCCGCGGCGCGCGCGGGCCTGCGCGATGGCATGGCGATGACGGGCGTCGACATCTCCGGCCCGGAGCACGAAGCGCGCGTACGGGTGAAGGACGAGAAGGGGGAGCGCTTGATCACGTATCGGCCGCTCGCTTCTCGACGCTACCGCATCCCTCGCTTCACGCCACGCCGACCCGATCCCGCGCTTCACCCGCGACGGCCGTCTCCGCCATGAGCCAGTCGAGCACGTCGACGGCCGAGTAGCGCTCGCGCCCGGCGAGGAAGCGGTCGAGGCGCGTGAGGTCGTCGCCGCTGGTCAGGATCGGTCGCTCCGCCCCGTCCTCCCGCATCTGCGGATGGTCGACGTCCGCCATCAGCGCGTTGCACAGGCACTTGCGACCTTCGGTGTCCTCGAGGCGGCCGCCCTTCTTCACGTACGTGTCGATCGGCTCCGCCGGGCAGCGGTAGTCGATGCGGCCGTCCTCCCGCTTGTAGGCGGTCCGCAGGTAGCCGAGGTCGCAGATCCGCGAGCGACCCTCGTACTGCTCGCGCTCCGCGTTCGTCCCATGCAACTGCACCACCTTGAACGGGAACCCGGTCGGCGACGCGCGGAAGTCTGTCGTCACCTCGACGCCGCACCCCCGCACCTGCGCGAGCGTCCGCCGCTTCAGCTCCGGCGCGATGCCGCTCTCGTCCGAGTAGGCGAAGAGGGTCCCCACCTGCACCCCGTTGGCGCCCGCCTCCAGCGCGGCGCGCAGCCCTTCCGGCGAGCCGCCTCCGCCCGCCACCCAGAACGGCAGCCCCAGCGCCTTCATCGCCTCCAGGTCCGCCTCGTCGCGCGGCCCGTACTCCGGCGCGCCCCCGCCGTCGTGCCGCCCGCGCGGAGGCGCGTTGTGGCCGCCCGCCGTGGGGCCCTCCACGACGAACCCGTCGACGCGCCCGGTCGCCTTGCGCGCCAGCATCGTCGCGAGCGAGTGCGAGGAGACGATCGGCAGGAAGCGCGGCCGCTTCAGCGTCGGCGCCGGACCCTCGAAATGCTCGGCGGGGTCGAAGCGGACCTCGACGCTCTCGCCGCGCTCCAGACCGTCGACGTCCAGCTTCAGCGACGCCGCGCGGCCTGCCGCGAACGCGTCCAGCACGCCCGGGATCTCGCGCGGGATCCCCGCCCCCATCAGGACGTAGTCGACGCCGGCGAGCATCGCGCCGTACAGCGTCGCCAGGTTCGGGAGCTGCACCTTGGTCAGCAGATTGATGCCGACGATGCCGTCATGGCCCTCGCGGGCGAGGTGCACCTCGGCGAAGCTGGAGAGCATGGTGATCTGCTCGCGCGCGCGGCTCACCTTCTGGCGCCACATGGAGAGCATGGAGTAGGGCGCGCCGCACGGGCGGCCCTCCGGCAGGAAGTACTTCTTGAGGGCGCGCGCGCCGACATCCGGTATCGGGAAGCGTTCGATCGCCCGCCGCAGGCAGCCGGCGACGTCGCCATCCTGCAGTCGCCGCACGAAGACCGTGTCGATGCACGAACCGGAGACGACGCCGAGCTGGCCGTACGTGGAGACGGCACGGGCGAGCCGCCAGTTCGAAACCCCGATCCCCATGCCCCCCTGGATAACGAGCGGCAAGGTCGGTGAGAGCGCTACATCCATGCCGGGTTCCTCCGCCGTCGGACAGGTCGGTCGCCGCCGCGTCGCGATGCCCGACGACCGAAAGATAGCGTCGGTCGGCGGGTGGGGCGAGCGGTCCGCGACGCCCGGCGCAGGGCGGCGTTGCCCGGCCCGCGCGGGGGCGCGATCTTGGACGCCTCGAAACCCGGCGGAGGATGACCATGCGAAGACGCGTTCTGTCCGCCCTGCTGTGGGTCACGTGCGGCGCCGTCGTGGTCGTCTGGACGCCCCTGCAGGCCGCGATCTTCGTCCTCACCGCGCCGTTCGACCCCGGCCGCTACGCCGCCGGCCGCTTCTTCCGCCTCGCGGCCGTCGCGATCGTGAAGCTGAACCCGCTCTGGCGCTTCCGCACCTCCGGCGTGCGCATCCACGACCCGCGCCGGCCGTACGTCGCCGTCTCCAACCACGAGTCGTTCGCCGACATCTTCCTCATCAGCCACCTGCCGTGGGAGATGAAGTGGCTCTCCAAGGAGACGATCTTCGCGATCCCGCTCGTGGGCTGGATGATGCGCATGGCCGGCGACGTCGAGGTGCGCCGCGGCCGCGCGCGCAGCCGGGCCGCCGCGCTCGAGCAGATCCGCGACCGCCTCCGCAAGCGCGTCACCGTCATGATCATGCCGGAAGGCACGCGCTCACCCGACGGCCGGCTGCTCCCCTTCAAGGACGGCGCCTTCCGCACCGCCATCGAGGCCGGCGTCCCGATCCTGCCGATGGCGCTCGCCGGCACGCGCGACGCCATGGCCCGCGGCTCGCTCCTCTTCAACCGCGCCCGCGCCGAGGTCCGCGTCCTC
Source organism: uncultured Gemmatimonadales bacterium (assembly GCA_963816355.1). Lineage (GTDB taxonomy): Bacteria > Gemmatimonadota > Gemmatimonadetes > Longimicrobiales > RSA9 > CAWFKH01. The sequence goes on from CAWFKH010000002.1 coordinate 80,517, forward strand.
GAGCCGATCCCCACCCACGGCCTCACTCTGGACGACGTCGCCGATCTCCGCGACCGCGTACACCAGCGCATCGCCGAAGCCCGCGACCAGTTGCGCCGGGAGCTCGAGGCGTGAGTCCGGTCCCGCGGCCCGGTCCCGGAGTCCGATCCCCGGGGTCCGGTCCCGGAGTCCGATCCCCGGGGTCCGGTCCCGCGGTTCAATCCGCGCCCGCCATCTCCACCACCCTCTCGAATTCCCGCGCCTCCACCGGCTGCACCGATAGCCGACTCCGCCCCGTGACCACCATCCGCTCGAGCGCCGGGTCCGCCTTCATCTCCGCGAGCGGCACGACGCGCGGCAGCTTGCGCACGAAGCGTATCCGCACCATGTACCAGCGTGGATCCTGCTCCGTCGCCTTCGGATCGTAGTAGTGCGACGACGGCTCCAGCGCCGTCCGGTCCGCGTGCGCCGCCTTCGACACCTCCGCGATCCCCGCCACCCCCGTCGGATCCGCATTGCTGTGGTAGAAGAGCACCCGGTCCCCCACGCGCATGTCGTCGCGCATGAAGTTGCGCGCCTGGTAATTGCGCACCCCCTCCCACGACGTCTCCCCTTCGCGCGCGAGGTCGTCGATCGAATAGCTCCCCGGCTCGGATTTCATCAGCCAGCAGCGCATCGCATCCCCCCTCTCGTGTGAATTCTCACCGTACCATGACCCCGCAGTCCAATCCCGCACTCCAATCCCGCAGTCCAATCCCACAGCCCAATCCCGCCGTCCAATCCAATCCCCGCAATCCCAACCCCGTTGTCAAATCCCCACCCCTGCCGCACGTTGATAGCTCATCCGGCACTCCCCGTCCCTGAACGCGCGATCGAGAGACGCTTGCCTGATCCCGCTGCCCGGCCGCTCCGCCCGCTCCTCGCCGGCGTGCTCTGCGCCCTCGCCGTCGCCGGCCCCGCCCGCGCCCAGAGCACGGACGCGCCGTCGCGCCCGCCCGCCGTCGCCACGCGCGCCGCCGAGCTGCACGGCCCGGCCCGGCTCGACGGCACCGTACTCGACGCCCGCCACGGCGGCGCCGTCGTCGACGCGACGCTCACGCTGCGCGCGCTCGACCCCGCCGCCGCCGCGGCGCCAGCGCGGACCGCCACGACCCGCGCCGACGGCGCCTACGTCTTCGCGGACCTGCCGCGCGGCGCGTACGAGCTGGCCGTCGAGCGGTTCGGCTACCGCGGCGTCACGCTCGACGTCGCGCTCGAGCGCGACGCGCCACTCTCCGATCTCGATCACGCTCGAGCCGATCCCGTTCCGGCTCGATGCAATCGACCATGACGGTGGCGAAGCGCGCGGGCCGACGCTGACGCCGCCGCGTCGCACGCCGCCGCAGCGACGACGTGGCGGACCGCGCGGCTGCGGTGCGCGTGCGGCAGGACGCCTACCTCACGAGCGACGCCCGGCAGCTCGGCCACGCCGACCTGCGCGAGGCGAACACGCTGGTGGAGGACGACGTCATGCGCGCGTTCCAGCGCGTGCCGGGCGTCGCCACCCGCGACGACTACGCCGCGGACCTGTGGACGCGCGGCGCCTCGGCCGGCCAGACGGCGGTTCTCTTCGACGGCGTGCCGCTGGTCGGCGGCGTGCACGCGCTGGGCGTCCTCGGCGGGCTCGACTCGGACATGCTCGCCACCGCGAGCTTTCAGCCCGGCGTGGCGAGCGCGTCGCTGCAGGGCGCCGGCGCCGGCGTCGTCTCGGTCGAGAGCCGTTCTCCCGCGCGCGACGGCCGGGCGGGCGGCGTCGCCATTTCGCCGGTCAGCGTCCGCGCCACGGTGGACGGTCGCGTGGGCGACCGCTTCGCCTGGGCCGCCGGCGCCCGCCGCAGCTACATCGACGCATTCTCCGCCTTCGCCTCCGGCGTGGTCCCGCGGGGCGGCGTTCCGTACGCGTTCGACGACGCCACGGCCCGCTTCGACCTCGCGCTGACGCCCCACCAGCGCCTGGAGGCGAGCGGCTTCTGGCAGGACGACCGCGTCTTCGGCGACGTGGAGGGCGTGGCGTACGGTAACGACGGCGGCTGGGGCGCCCGCATCGCGCGCGTCTCGCTCGTATCGTCGCTTGCGGGTGCGACAATGCGCAACACCTTCGCGCTCAGCAACTTCGACGTGTCGCTCCGCGCCGATCCGCTCACCGCCGGCCACGAGCCGCTCCAGTCGGCCACCGAGAACCACTACGGCACGCTGCTCTGGGAGGCGCGGCTGGAAGGTGGCGGCACGGGCGCGCTCGCCGGCGCGGCGCCGTGGTCGCTCGGCGCGCGCGCGACGTGGGAGCGCCACGTCTATAACGGCCCCGGCGTCGACCTCGCCCGCCTCCTTTCGCCGGAAGAGCTCTCGCGCCGCGGCATCTCCGACCTGTCGCAGATCATCCGCGAAATCGAGCGCGCCCATCTGCTCGACTCCGAGCGCGCCGCCCGCATCGCCCTGTGGGGCGAGCGCCGGGTCGCGCTCTCGGACCGCTTCACCGTGGACGCGGGCCTGCGCCTCGAGAGCGGGGACGCCATCCGCGGCGCCGATCTCCGCCTCGCGCCGCGCCTCCGCCTGCGCTACCGTGCGGTCGGTTCGCCGCTCTCCCTCTCCGCCGCGTACGGCCGGGCGTATCAGTACCTGCAGTCCGTCGCCACCACGGACGTGCTGCGAGCCGGGCTGCGCGCGAGCGAGATCCTCGTACAGGCGGACACCGCGACCGCGCCGCTGCGCTCCGACCTCGTGAGCGTCGGCGCCGAGCTGTGGGGCGGCGCCGACTGGCTCCTCGGCGCCACCGCCTGGTCGCGCGTCTCCGCCGGCATCCTCCTGCCGGATCCCAGCCCGGGCACCATCGACGGACCGCGGCCGCTCGTCGCCGCCCGCGGCGGCGCGCGCGGCGTCGAGATCTCCGTCCGCAAGCTCGAAGGCCGCACCCGCGCCTTCGCGAACTATACGCTGTCGGTGTCGCGGGAGAGCACGGGCCGCCGCGCCTTCTACGCGTCAGAAGACCGGCGCCACGTGGCGAATATCGGTATCGTCACGCGCGTACACCCCGAGTGGCTGCTGGGCGCTACGCTCCGCGCACAGAGCGGCGCTCCGTACACGAGGCTCACACTGGTCCAGCGATCATGCACTCCGTCCTTCGCCTGCGACGAACCTCCGCCGCTCTTCTACGGCGCGCCCGCCGCCCAGCGTGCGCCCGCCTTCGCGAGCTTCGACCTGATGGGCGAGTGGACGCACGCGTTCCGCACCTGGTCGCTCTCCGTCTACGGCCAGCTCCGCAACGCGCTCGGCCGGCGCAACGCCGTCACCTACCACGCCTCCTGCATCTGCGCGGCGGAGGGCGACGCGGGCCAGCTCGGCCTCCACGACACCTTCGACCCCGGCCTGCCCCGCATGCCGGTCGCGGGGCTCCGCGTCCGCTTCTGAAGCATGACGCTGGAGGAGCTGTTCGATGCGCACCACACGAGCCTGTTCCGCTTCGTCGCCTGGATGACGAACGACCCGGACTACGCCAAGGACGTCGTGCAGGACACCTTCCTCTCCATCGCCAGGCGGCCGATCCCGCCCCACGCCTCGGAAAGGGCGTGGCTCTTCCAGGTCGCGCGCGGACTCGCCCGCTCCGGGCTGCGCAAGCGCAGCCGCCGCGACGCCCTCCTGCGCGCCGCCTCCCACCGCCTCCCCAGCGGCGACGCACCCGCCACACCCGAGGCCGACGCCGAGCGCGCCGAGACCCGCGCCGTCGTCCGGCGCGCCCTCGCCGCGCTCCCCGAGAAGCAGCGCACGATTCTGCTCATGCGCGAGGAAGGCTTCACCCACCGCGAGATCGCCGAGGCGATCGGAACCACCACCGGCTCCGTCGGCACGATGTGGGCCCGCGCCCTCGCCCGCCTCGAAGCCCGTCTCGACGTCGAATGGAGGGAAACGCCATGACCCTCCGCCACGAGACCGGCGACGCGAACCTCCGCCCCGAGACCGGCGACGCGAACCTCCGCCACGAGCCCGGCGCCACGCTCGGCGACGGCCTCCTCGCGCGGTACCTCCACGGCGAGCTCGACGGCGACGCCGCCCGCGCCCTCGCCGCGCACCTCTCCGCCTGCGACGCCTGCTGCCAGCTCGCCGCCTCGATCGAGGCGCGCGCCCGGCGCGTCCGCGAAGCGCTTCAAGACGCCGCCTTCGACGAGCCCCGGCCCGCCGCGTGGGAAGCCGTGCGCGACGCGGTGCGCTCCGCCTCCGCCGCACGGCGCCGCGCCGCCCGCTTCCGCATCGCCGCCGGCCTCCTCCTGGCAATGACCGCCGCCGCCGCCGCGGCGAGCCCGCCCGTGCGCGCCTGGATCGCCCGGAGCTGGACCTCGCTCGTGCACCGCGAGACCCCGCCGCCCGCCGTCGCGCCGGTGCCGGCGGCGATCCCGGCCGCGACACCCGCGGGCGCCGCCGCGCTCTCGTTCCGCGCGTCCGGCCCCGTCGTCGACGTCGTCCTCAACACGACCCAGGCGGGCGGCACGCTCGCGGCACGTTTCACCGCCGGCGAGCAGGTCGTCGTCTCGGTCGACGACGGCGGCGGCGAGCACGTGACGTGGAGCGGCGACGTCGTCCGCATCGCCAACCTCGCCTCCTCGAACGCATCCTACACGATCACGCTCCCGGACGGCGTGGACCGGCTGCGCATCCGCGTCGGTGCGCGGCGCCCGATCGAGATGACGCGCGACGCGGTCGGCGCCGACGTCGTCCGCATCGAGATGGACAGCGGCGCCCCGGTCGGCACGCGCCGCGTCAGAAACCGCTCGGCTCGCGACGCCCACTGAGTACGACGGTCGTCGCTACGGCCGTCGCCCGCGGACGCCCAGCCGAGACCGTGAACGACACGGAGAGATCACCATGAGGACACGCTTCGCCGCCCGCCCGCACCTGCGCTCGGGCGGAGCCATCTTCGTCGCGGCGATCGCCGTCGCGGCCCTCTCGAGCCTCGCCGGCTGCAGCGACGCCGTCGCGCCCGCGAGCGGCATCAATCCCGCGCTGCTCGACGCCAGCAACGGCGCCGGCTTCGCCGGCAGCCTCACGGACGGCCTGCCCCAGGGCGCCGGCACCTTCACCGGCCCCGGCGGCATCCCGATGGACGCCACCGGCTTCGACTTCAGCCAGCAGCTCACGCTCCTCGACGGGACCGTGCTGCGCAGCTCCGGCGTCGGCGTTACGGCCGTCCCCGACGAGAGCGTCGTCGGAGCCCCGATCGACTACGTCAGCTTCGGCGCGGTGAACACCGGCAGCTTCGACGCCGTCCAGGTCGGCGCTTACGACGTCGCCTGGCCCACGTTCGACTTCATCCACGAGGTCAGCTTCGGCTACGCGCTCGCGCGGCCGCCCGGCCAGAAAGTGGCCGACCACGCCGACGCCGGCACCGTCACCATCACGTCGCTCCAGTACTTCAGCGACGAGATACCATGCACCCGCAAGCTCACCGGCATCGTCATCGACCGGTGCACCTACCGCATCGGCGTCGTCGCCGGCACCGTCGAATACCGCATGACGCTCGGCGACGGCACCGAGATCGTCCAGAACCGGGCAAGCTTCAGCCTGCCCGTTCAGAGGCAGGTGCTGGTCGCGCACCAGGTGGAGTAGAACGGATTGGACGGCGGGACGGAACGGCGCAACGGAACTGCGGGATTGAACGGCGGGACGGAACTGCGGGACGGAACGGCGGGATTCAACTGCGGGCCAATGCGGGATTCAACGGCGGGACTGAACGGCAGGTTCAACTGCGGGACTGCGGCGTCCGGGGACCGGGGCGGGGGGGCCAACAGTGCGCGCGGGAACCGCGGTCCCGACGAGCCGGCCAGCCACGAATCCCGCCGTGCCGCGACGCCGCCGACGACTCCCGGTCTTCCAGCGCTCCAGCCGCCCCCCGAGTCGCAGCACCGGGCCGCCGCCCCGCATTTTAAATCCCGCCGTCGGTCCCGCAGTTAAATCCCGCAGTTAAATCCCGCAGTCCCCTACATCCCCCCCACCCCCGCCACCACCGCCCCCGCCTCCCCGGCGTCCGGCGTCGTGATCAGGACAGGCCGTTTCCGGCCGTCCTCCGTGATCCGCAGCACGTTGCGGTCGAGATCGACGTCGACGTCCAGGATCCGCGTGAGCGGCACCGACGTCGTCCCCTCCGCGACGACGAGCACGCGCCGGTCCGTCACCAGCAGCGTCCCCTCGGTGCGCACCACGAGCCCGCGCACCGAGTAGCGCCGCCCCGCGCGCTGGAAGCGGCGCACCACCTTCTCGCGCAGCAGCCGCGCCGGCGCCCGGTAGTGGCACGTCTCCCCCTCCGGCAGCGGCACGCCCGCGTCCACCGTCGCCAGCTCGCCGCCCCGGATCTCTCGCAGACGACGCAGCCGCTCCAGCACGCCGCGCTCCGGGGCGACGTCGTCGTCCGCCAGCTCCAGCGCGCCGCGCACCTCCTCCAGCGCGGATTCCTCCGCCCGCGTCAGATCCCGGTCCGCGACCGCCGCCGCGTACGCGGCGTGGTACGCGTCGCGGCGCGCCGCCGTGCAGAACGCCGCGTCGATCGCGAAGCGCTCCTCGAGCTGCCGCAGCAGCGTCGCCTCCCCCTCGCCGATCCGCCCGTCGGCCGCCGCCCGCAGCGCCGCGCGCAGGTAGAGCGCGCGCAGCTCCGCACCACCGGCGCCCGCCTCGAGCCGCGCGTCGCGCAGCGCGACCTCGATACGCGTCACCGACGCCGGCGCCAGCGGCCGCTCCTCGACGCACGCCGACTCCAGCAGACGACGCAGCGCGGAGCGCGCCTCGCGACGCCCCCGCGCGCGCAGCACGAGAAGGGTCCACGCCAGCAGCAGCGCGACGGCGGCCGCGCCCGCGACGACGCGCACCGCGCCGCTCGTCGCGAGCGCCGCGATCGCGGCGCCGCCCGCGCCGGCGGCGAGCAGCGCGGCCGCGCGCGGATGCGCGCCTGCCGGCAGCCTCGCGTCCGCCTCGCCGGAGAGCGCGTCGCGGTCGGCCCCGACGTTCGTCTCCACGGCCGGCGGCGGATACGTCGCGCCGGTGTCGGCGTAGAGCGCGGCGGTCGCGCCGTCGTCGCACGGCACGGAGATGTGGCGTGCGGAGGGGATGCCGCCGAACCCCCCGCCGGCGCCGCCGCCGCCCGCGGAGGACGAGCCGCCGGAGACGCGCCCGGCGGAGGTCGCGGCCGCGCGACGTCGTACGGCGCCGAGGTCGCGGCGGTAGTAGAGCCCGCCGTGCCCCGCGTGAACGTATGCGTGCCCCTTCGCCGACACGCCCAGGCGCCCGCCCGGGACGCCGGCCGAAAGGCCGACGCCGCTCCGCGACAGGTTCAGGCGCAGCGGCCCGAGCCGGAAACTCTTGCGAAGGTAGAATCCCATGGAGTGATTCGCACCACCGATCGACGTGTGATCGAACTGCCGGAGCGCGTAGCCAATGTAGTCGTCGGGAGCCCCCCACAGCCAACCGACGAGGGCGAGCCCCCCGTCACGACTTCAGCCGGATCACGTATCCCCCGCCATCGAGATCCGGCCCCCATTCCCCCACCGCGGCGAAGCGCCCGGACTCGAGAAGTCCGCGGACCAGCCCGCGCAGCACCGGCCGCCCGCTCGATCCGTGCCCCTTCCCCGTTATCAGGTGAAGGAGCCCGCCCGGATGGTGCCGCTGCGCCGCGGCGAGAACGCGCTCGACGGCCACACGGGCCTCGCTGGCCGTGAACCCGTGCAGGTCCAGCGTCTCGTCGACCGGTCCATCGAGCGGCTCGAACGGGTTGCGATACGGCTCACTCCTGCGCCTGCGGCGAGGGCTCATGATCCCCGGGGTTCAACGGCGCTCAGCAGGTGCCGGGCGAAGGCGCGATCGGCGGGGGCGAGATCCATGTCCGCGAGATCCCGCAGCGCGACCCACCTGACTTCGTCGTGTTCGAACGGCCGTGGATCACCGACCGCGTCCACCGGAACGAAGCGGATCCCGAAACGGGATCCGGCGTCGCGGCACTCGAACAGGGGAGCGGCCGCGCCGCGCACCTCCAGTCCAAGCTCCTCTCGAAGCTCCCGCCGCACCGCTCCGATCCACGACTCGCCCCGTTCCAGTTTCCCCCCGGGGAACTCCCACAGGCCGCCGTGCCGCTTGTGAGCCGGCCTGCGGCAGAGGAGATAGCAGCCGTCGCGGCGGATCACCGCGGCGATCACCGGGACGGTTGCGGGCGAAGTCGCCATCAGCCCGCTCTCCGGAACGCCTCGAAGCGCTCGGCGAGGTAGTCTCGGTTCGGCTGGAGGCGGGCGGAACGGGGGACGGCGATGCGCGCGCGGTCGAGCTCCTGCAGCCCGTGGCGCAGCATCGGGCCGTCGATCTCCTCGAGCACGTCCTCGCGCACGTGAACGAGGTAATCCGGATCGACGCCGACGATTCCGACGTCGAACGCGCCGTGGTGGATCCGGCACAGCGACAGCCCGTTCGGCACCTCCGGCAAGCCGCTGACCTCGCGGTCCGGACGGATGTGGGCCGCATCGAGGAGCTCGGGGTGCCTGAGGCGGCACATGGCGCAACGCTCGCGGTAGGCCCGCAGCACGAGATAGCGGAAGCGACGCTGGTGCAGCCGCGCCTTCACCTCGCGGGTGACGTACGCTTTCAAAGGCGCGTGCTCGTCGGGGTCGAGTGTGTCGGCCGTGATCGTGCCGATCGTGTCCGCGATGAGCATGAACGTGAGCCGCTCCGGCACGTCGCCCACGACGTACGTCGGGAAGACCGGCTGGTACACACCCGGCTGCACGGCGACGAGGTAGAGGATCGGCCGCCGCGTCTCCATCGCCCGTCGCAACGCGACGTTGTCCGGGTGGTTCGGATCCTGACCACGGTACTTGTAGACGAACCGATCGTCGCCGCTGTCGGCGCGGTCTGCGTACGGACTCTTGAAGGACGTCTGGACCGTGAGGGCGATGCCGCTGTCGCGGAGGGCTGCGGGTCGGAAGATCCCTTGCTGCTGGTTCCAGATCGGGACGCGTCGGCCCTCGAAGGTGAAACCTTCGTTCAGCTGCACGGAGGTGACCACGCCCCCCGCTTCGCGCCGGAGGTTGTCGACGTGGGCGAAGAGTGCGAGGCGGAGACGGAGGTCGTGGTCCAATTCAAGCGGCGATGTCGAAGTCCTCGTCGACTACCGCGAGGCGGCCACCGGGAAGGCGACGAATCACAGCGACCTCGCTGTGCGACCCCCGCAGTCCAATCCCGCAGTCCAATCCCCTCACACCCCCGCCCTCAGCCGCCCACCCCGATAGACCCGGACGCCGTCGCCGGCGAGGAGTAGGAAGGCGGCGTCGCCCCGGCCGTGGGCCCGCATGAGGTCGAGCATGATCGGCTCCTCGCCGCCCCACGGGTAGCCGAACACGACGTCGAAGTCCTCCAGCGCCATGCCCAGCTCGAGGTAGCCGGACTCGCCGGTGGCAACCGTGCCGAGCCGGCGGTCGCCGCCCTGGCCGCCCCACTCGTACCCGGTGGGGAGGAAGCTGCCGGCCACGAAGCGCGCGTCCGAGTCGAACCGGCGTGCCAGCTCGCGCGCCTGATCGACGAGGCGCGCGTCGATCTCGATGCCGCAGGCCTCGAAGCCGAGCAGGTCCGCCATGATCGTGATGACGCCGGTCGCCGAGCCCCACTCGAGGAAGCGCAGCCCCGGCGCGCGCAGCGGAAGCAGCGCCTCGAGGACGACGTCGTAGTCCGCGGCGACGAAGGGGTGGAACGCCTGCCGGCGCACCGCGCGGTCGAAGCGGTCCCACAGCTCGTCGCCTTCGTCGAACAGCTCGCGCAGGCGCCGCTGCAGCGTCGCGTCGAGCCCGGCCGCGACGAGGGCGGCGGCGAGGGCGCGACCGTGCTGGGCCGGCCGCGGGTTCAGGCGGCCGGGGCGCGCGCCGCGCGTGGCCCGCTCGATCTCTGACTCGTCCTCGTCCGACTCCTCGTCCGACTCGTCGTCGCCCCCGTTCGAGCCCGACTCGTCGCCCGACTCCCTGCGCGCGCGCTTCTTTTCCGCCTTCGCGGCGCGCTTCCTCTGCTTCTCCGCTTCCTTCTGCCGCTTCTGGAACCCGTAGTTCTGTCGCTTGGCCACCCTTCGTCCTCCCGGCTGCGAGGGTCGCCGCACCGAACGATTCGACCGGCGATGAGTCGTTTACCCGGAGAAGCGCGGAAGGTGGCGGAAGATCGCGCGGCGCATGCCCGATCGCTCGGCCGCGGAGCCGTCGCGGCGCGTCCGGCCCGGAACCTGCCATGCCCCGCCGTGGAGGTGCGACAATGACCCTGATGAGCTTCCTGATCCTGCTGCTGATCGCCGCCGTCTGCGGCGCGCTCGGACAGTCGATCGCCGGCTACTCGCTCGGTGGCTGCCTCGTCGCCACCGCCGTCGGCTTCATCGGCGCGCTGCTCGGCGGCTGGATCGCGCGCGCGTTCGGCCTGCCGCAGATGCTCGTCGTGAGCGTCGGCGGCCAGCCGTTCCCCGTCGTCTGGTCGATCATCGGCGCCACCCTGTTCGCGCTCGTGGTGGGCCTGATCTCGAGAGGGCGACGGGTCTGATCCCGAGAGGGCCTCGCTTCGCCGCCGCGGGCTTCTCCGCCGTCAATCGCGCAGCCGCAGAGCGACGCCCCACGGGTCGCGCAGCACGCCGCCCGCGCGCGCCGCCGCAGCAGCGCCCGCGCCCGCCGCGGGGCCCGCTTCCGCCGCGCCGCGCTCGACATCGTATCCCGCCGCGGCGGCGGCATCGAGAGCCCGCCTCACGTCCTCGGCGTCGGGCAGAACCAGCTCCCACTCCAGCAGCCGGGCGTCGTCGTCGCCCGCAGGCGCGGCGCCGGCCGCCCACGTGTTGACGCCGAGGTGGTGATGGTAGCCGCCGGCGGAGAGGAAGAGGGCGCCGGGGTAGCTCCACACCACCTTGTCGAGCCCGAGCGCGCGGTGGTAGAACGCTTCCGCGCGCGGCAGGTCGCCCACGTGCAGGTGGACGTGGCCGATCGTCGTCCCCGGCGGCATCCCTTCCCATGGCTCGCCGCGCGCGCTGGCGACCAGGTCGTCGACGTCGAGCGGGTCGGTGGCCATGACGATCTGACCACCCTCGTAGCGCCAGCTCGGGCGCGGCCGGTCCGCGTACACCTCGATCCCGAGGCCGTCCGCGTCCTGCAGGTAGATCGCCTCGCTCACGCGGTGGTCCGACGCCCCGGCGCGCTCGCCGAGCGCCGCCAGGTGCGCGACGAACCGGCCCAGCGCGGCGCGCTCCGGCAGCAGGATCGCGAAGTGGTACAGCCCCAGCCGGCCGCGGCGCGGCACCGGCGCGACGCCCGGCCTCTCGCGCAGCTCAACGAGCGCCGCGACGCCGGCCGGCGACGAGCCCTCCGCCGCACCTTCGCCCGCCGACGCGTTCGCGGCCGTAGCGGCCGGTGCAGCCGCCGCCTCCCGTGCGCCGCCCACCGGCGTTCGGGCCGCTCCCGCGGCCCCCCGCGGCCCCAGCACCGCGACACCCTCGCGCCGCTCGAGCACCCCGAGCCCCAGCACCCTCTCGTAGAAGTCGAGCGAGCGCTCGAGGTCCGCCACCTGCAGCCGCACCCGCCCCGGCCGCGTTCCGCCGGGGAGCCGGTAGCCGGGCGGCGCGACGCCGTAGGGGAGGTCGACGTCGCGGGCGACGTCGCCACCGTCCGCCTCGGCGGCGACGTCGCCATTCGCCCCGCCGGCGACGCCTTCGCGCGCATCGTTCCTGCGGTCTTCCACATCGACCTCCGTGTCGGGCCGCCGCGGCATCGGGACATCGCGGTTCGGGACGTCGGGTGCGGCGCGCCGTCGCAACGCCGCAGCGGCTCGGGACGTGGCGGGCGCCGCGGCGTCGGAACACGCCGGCGTCGTCGGCGCCGCGGCATGCGGCAGGAAGTTACGCGGGCCCGACCTTCCACGCGACGAGCACGCCGCCGCCGCGCGGGGCCCGCCACGCACGCGAGGGGCCCGCCACGCACACGAAGTGCCCGCCACGCACACGAAGTGCCCGCCACGCACGCCGGACGTGCGATCGGCCGCCGGACGTGCGATCGGCCGCACGGACGTGCGATCGGCCGCGCGGACCTGCGATCGGCCGCCGGACGTGCGAGAAGAATCTCGTAATCGACGCCGGCGCGAGGATCTCCATCTCGATATTGCTCGGAAAGCGGGAAGAATCTCGTAGGCGACGCGGCGAGGCCGGATCGATTACGACATTTTGCTCGTATTCCGAGACAAATCCGGATAACGATGTGCGAGAGGACGTCGATTACGAGAAATTGCTCGCCCGCCGCGGCTCCTCCGCGAACCCTCACCCGCCGCGGCTCCTCCGCGCTCCTCACCCGCCGCGGCTCCGCCGCGAACCTTCGCCGAGCGTCGCTTTACTCCGAGCGCAGGCTCTCCATCGGGTTCACGCGCGCCGCGGACCACGCCGGCACGAGGCACGCCGCGGTTGCGACGGCGGCGAGCGCGGCTGCGACGGCGACGTACGTCGTGACGTCGAGCGGCTCGACGCCGAAGAGGATGGTGGCGAGGAAGCGGGAGAGGACCGCGGCGGCGGCGGCGCCGACGAGGAGGCCGGCGGCGGCGGGCGCGAGTCCCTGCCGGAGCACGTGGCCGAGGACGCGGCCGGTGGAGGCGCCGAGGGCGAGGCGGAGGCCCATCTCGCGGCGTCGGCTGCGGACGATGTAGGCGAGGACGCCGTAGATGCCGAGGGCGGCGAGGACGAGGGCGATGGCGGCGAAGCCGCCGAGGAGGAGGGTGAAGAAGCGGGGCCGTGCGAGCGCATCGGAGGTGAGCTCGTCGAGCGGCAGGATCTGGCTGATCGTCTGGTCGGGGTCGATGTCGTGGACGATGCGGCGCATCGCCGGCGCGAGCGCGAGCGGATTGCCGGTCGTGTGCACGACGTACGACATCTGGATGCGCGGGTTCTGGTCGTTGCGGATGTAGAGGGAAGGCCGGGGCGCATCGGCAATGTCGCGGTGGTGCACGTCCGCGACGACGCCGACGACGCGCACCCGCGTGTCCCTGCCCGCGAACGTGAACTCCCGTCCGAGCGGGTCCTGGCCCTGGAAGAACTGCCGCTGGAACGCCTCGTTGACGACGGCGACGGGCGGAGCGTCCGGCCCGTCGGTCGTGCGCAGCGCGCGCCCGCGCAGCAGCTTCATGCCGAGCGCGCGGAAGAGGTCGTCGGAGACCTGGAACGCCTGGGCGGAGCGCTGCTCCGAGCGCGCCGGCTCGTACAGCCCCGGCACGCGCACCGGGACCGCCTCGCCGGTGCCCTGGAAGGGGAGGTAGCGGATCGCGCCGGCGGCGGTGACTTCCGGCAGCGCGGCGAGGCGCTCGATGATCGCGTGGTACATCGCCATCCACTCCGCCCGATCCGGGTGCTTCTGGTCGGAGAGGGTGATCGTCATCGCGATACGGCCGTCGGTGCGGAAGCCGGGATCGACGCGGCCCAGCGCGCCGAGGCTGCGGATCAGCAGGCCGGCGCCGACGAGCAGCACGACCGCGAGCGCGACCTCCGCGGCGACGAGCGTGCGCCGCAGCCGCACCCGCGACGTGCCCCCACCCACCTGCCGCCCGCCCTCGCGCAGCTCCTGGGCGGGCGAGACGTCGGTGGCGCGCAGCGCGGGGAGCACGCCCGCGAGCGCCGTCGCGAACAGCGTCACGACGAGCGCCGCGCCGAGCACCGTGGCGTCGATCCGGATGTCGCCCGAGCGCGGCAGCAGTCCCGCGCTGCGCGCGACCAGAACCCGCGTCCCGCCCCACGCCAGCGCGATCCCCAGGACGCCGCCGGCGCCGCCCAGCAGCAGGCTCTCCGTGAGGAGCTGCCGCGTCACCCGCCCGGACGAGGCGCCGAGGCTCAGCCGCAGCGCCACCTCGCGAGAGCGCGACGTGCCGCGCGCCAGCAACAGGTTGGCGACGTTGGCGCTCGCCAGCAGCAGGAGGAAGCCGACGGCGCCGAGCACCGCCCACAGCGCCGTGCGCACGTCGCCCACCATGCTCGTCCTGAGCGACGTCACCGTCGCCGCGGAGACGCCCGCGTTGGCGTCCGGGTAGCGCGCCTCGAGGGTGCGCGCGATGCCGCTCAGCTCCTGCCGCGCCGCCTCCTCCGTGGCGCCCGGCGCGAGGCGCGCCACGGCGGAGAGGAAGCGCACGCCGCGCGTGTGGATCGGGATGTCGTCTTCCGGAATCACGCTGAGGGGCACCCAGATGTCGTTCGCGCCCCCCTCCCCCGGATAGCTGAAGCCCGGCGGCATCACCCCCACCACCTCGAAGGCCCGGTGGTCCAGCGTGATCGTGCGCCCCACCACCGACGGGTCGGAGCCGAAGAGCCGCTTCCACGCGCCGTCCGACAGCACGACGACCAGCCGGCCGGAGTCGTCGTCGTCCGGCCGCAGCGCACGGCCCCGCGCCGGCTGCACCCCGAGAAGCCGGAAGAAGTCGCCCGCCACCCACGTCGTCGCCAGCTCCATCGGCGCCGCGCCACCGGTGTACGGGTACGGCGCCGGCAGCCCCGAGTACACCGCGAGCCCCGACAGCGTCCTCGCCTGCTTGCGCCAGTCCCGGAACTCCAGGTAGTACAGCGGAACCTGGTCGCTCCCGCGCCCCGGCGACGCCGGCCACACCCGCACCAGCCACTCCGGCGACGGGAACGGCAGCGGCGCCAGAAGCACGCCGTAGACGACGCCGAAGAGCGCCGTCGCCGCGCCGATGCCGAGCGCCAGCACGAGCAGCGCGCTCGCCGTGAAGCCGGGGCTCCTGCGCAGGCTGCGCACCCCGTAGCGGACGTCCTGCACCAGATCCTCCACCGGCCGGCCTCCGCGCTCGTCGCGTACCCGCTCCTTCACCGCCTCCTCGCCGCCGAAGCGGAGCGCCGCCTCCCGCCGCGCCCGCTCCGGATCCATCCCGCCCCGCACCAGATCCTCCGCCTCCATCTCCACGTGCAGGCGCACCTCGTCGTCGAGGTCCCGCTCCACGTCGCCCTTCCGCAGCAGGACGCGCAGCCGCCGCGCGAAAAGGCGGCGGAGGTCTCCATCGCCGCCGCCCCTCACCCGCCCTCCAACACGTGCTTCATCGCCGCCGCGAAGAGGCTCCAGCTCTCGCGCTCCTCGACGAACTGCGCGCGCCCCGCCGCCGTCAGCGTGTAGAACTTCGCGCGCCGACCCTCGTCCGAGATCCCCCACTCCGCCGTGATCAGCCCCCGATCCTCCAGCCGGTGCAGCGCCGGATAGAGCGAGCCCTGATTCACCTCCAGCACGTCCCGCGACATCTGGCGGATCCGCTTCGACACCCCCCACCCGTGCAGCGCCCCGAGCGTCAGCGCCTTGAGGACGAGCAGGTCGAGGGTGCCCTGCAGCAGGTCGGCTTTGGATCGGCTCACGTCGCGGCCTTGTTGTAGGGTGACATTACCAAGTCATTCGACAACAAGGGTAGCGACGCAGGGGGGCGGGCGCAAGGGCGAGGCCGATGGCCGGACCGCCGGACCGCCGGACCGCCGGCCTGCGACGTGTCCGCCCGGCCCCTCAGCCGAGCGCCGTCCGCCCCTTCAGCCGAACTCCGGCTGCGGATCGACGACGCGCACGGCGGCGCCGCGCCGGATGGCGAGCACGGTGCGCAGGCGGGACGCGAGGAAGGAGCCGGCCACCAGCACCAGCGCGAGCGCCTGGCCGCAGAGCGTCTGCACGTTCGGGAAGACGGCGAACCAGAGGCCGAGCCAGGCGGGCAGGCCCTCGAGCGCGTGGACCGGCGTCGTCGGCAGCCAGCCGGCGAGCTGCATCTCCTGCACCTGCTCGCCCACCATCACGAGCAGCACCGCCCCCAGCATGACGCCGGTGAAGACGAGCATGCGCTTGTACGGCAGGCGCCGGTTCGCCACGAACGTCAGGACCGCCACCACCGACGCGAGCGCGGCGCCCACGAGCACGCCGTAGAACACCGCGCCGCCCCCGAGCCGCAGCCGGTAGCTCTGGAGGAAGAGCACCACCTCGAACCCCTCGCGGTAGAACGACGTGAAGCCGAGGAGCACGAACCCCCACAGCAGCCGCCGTCGCGGGCGCCCCGCCGCCGCCTCCTCCACCAGCCGCTTCTTGCGGCTGTTGTGCAGCCGGATCCAGCCGGTCCAGTAGACCTTGTGGAAGAACCAGTTCATCACCACCAGCAGCACCACGATCGCCAGCAGCCCCGTCGCCGCCTGCACGTGCAGCGCCGGCACGCTCTCCGTCAAGCGGTCCACGACGCCGATCGCCACCAGCCACGTGACCAGCGTCGCCACGAAGGCGACGCCGACGCCCGCCGCCACCGGCCGCCGGTCTCCCGCCCGCGCCCCCGTCATGCTCGCCGTCAGCGCCGTCAACACCAGGATCGACTCGAGCCCCTCGCGGAACACCAGCACCCCGATGTCGAACACGCCGGAGAGGCGGCCGGTACCGGGCGCCAGCGGATCCGGCACGCCGCCGCGCGCCACCGTCGCCCACCCGACGACGCCCCCCACCGCGAGCAGCGCCGCGCCCGCGCCCGCCGCCGCGAGCATCCGTCCCCCCCGATGTCGAGTCGTTGCGTCCACGCCGTCCACGTCCTCCACAGGCTCTGCGTCTTCCGCGCCGTCCACGTGCTCGGCGTATTCCACGCCGTCTGCGCCGTCCCGCCCCCCGCGCCGATCCGGCCCGCACGCTTGAGACTCATTCTCAATCAGCATAGGGCGTCCCCGCGAGCATCGCAAGACGCCCCCTGTGCGGCGACGCCCGGGGGCGATACAATAGTAGTCTCCCGTCTTGCCACCACCCGTTCTCCCAGGAGATCCATGCGTGGTATGCGATTGACCTCGATCCCGGTGCTGCTGTCCGCCATCGCGGCGTGCGCGCCGGCCCCGAACGCGTCCAGCGACGCGAACGCCTCCGCGGAGGAGACGGCGGCCGCGGCCCCGGCCACCGAGACCGCTCCCATGATGGATGCGGCGGCGCTCAAGGACGCGATCCAGGCACGGGAGAAGGAGTGGTCCGCGGCGTTTCTGACGGGCGATGGGGCCGCGGTGGCGGCGCTCTACACCGAGGACGCGGCGTCGATTCCCGCGGCGGGCGAGTGGAACCGCGGTCGCGACGGCATCGCGAAGGACATGCAGACGCAGTTCGACAGCACGTCGTACACGGCGCGTGAGGACATCACGGACGAGGTGATCCAGACCGGTCCGCAGTACGTGGTCGAGGTCGGGCACTACCGCGCCGAGGGGAAGTTGAAGAAGGGTGAGAAGTCGCGCGTCGACACGGGGCGCTACATGGTGCTCTGGCGGCATGACGCGGACGGCACGTGGCGGATCCTGCGCGACATCGGCAACGACGCGCCGGCCAAGCCGTGATCGCGGGCGACACTCGATCCGAAGCGAATTGACGAAGCCGCCGGCGGCCCCGCCGATCCCTGAGCGTTCTTCAGGGATCCGCCGTGGCGGGGTGGCCGGCGGCCCTCAGATCCGGAACGCTCCCATGACGATACAGCCACGCCCCATCCTCGCCGGCCTCGCCGCATCGGCCGGGCTCGCCGCATCCGCCCGGCTCGCCGCATCCGCCGGCCTCGCCGCATCCGCCCGGCTCGCCGCATCCGCGGCGCGCGCCGCATCCGCCCGGCGCGCCGCATCGGCGACGCTCGCGCTGGCCACGGCCGTCGCGGCGGCCGCGCTCGGCGGCACGGCGGACCCGCTCGCGGCGCAGGCGGGGGATGTCCCCACGCTGGAGATAGCGTTCGAGCGCGTGACGCTGCCGAACGGGCTGAACGTGATCCTGTCGCCGGACCACACGACGCCGCAGGTGGCGGTGGACGTGTGGTACCACGTGGGCTCGAAGAACGAGCAGACGGGGCACACCGGCTTCGCGCACATGTTCGAGCACGTGATGTTCACCGGCTCGGGGCACGTGCCGTACGGCATGCACGACCGGCTGACGGAGGGGGTGGGCGGCAACAACAACGGCTCGACGAGCAACGACCGCACCAACTACTACGAGAACGTGCCGTCGAACTACCTGGAGTCGGCGCTCTGGCTGGAGTCGGACCGCATGGGGTTCCTGCTGGACAAGCTGGACCAGGCGAAGTTCGAGGCGCAGCGCGACATCGTCCAGAACGAGCGCCGGCAGGGCACCGACAACCAGCCGTACGGCCGCGCGTGGGAGATCATGACGGCGGCGGCGTACCCGGCGTCGAACCCGTACTCGTGGCCGATCGTCGGCTACATGGCGGACCTGCAGAAGGCGACGGTGGAGGACGTGAAGAACTTCTTCCGCCTCTACTACGCGCCCTCCAACGCGACGCTCGCGATCGTCGGCGACTTCGATCCGGAGCAGGCGAAGGCGTGGGTGACGCGCTACTTCGGCGACCTGCCCGCTGGCGCGCGGATCACGCGGCCCGCGGTGACGCCGCCGCGGCTTGCGGCGGAGAAGCGGCTGGTGTTCGAGGACCACGTGCAGGTGCCGCGGCTCTACATCCGCTGGCCGGTCGTCGGGGAGGACGACGCGGACTCGCGCCCGCTCGACTACCTGGCCGACATCCTGGCGGGGTCGCGGACCGCGCGCCTCACCAAGGCGCTCGTCTACGACCGGCAGTCGGCGGCGAGCGTGTCGGTGCTCAACGCGACGAACGAGAACGCGGGCGACTTCGTCATCGTCGTGACGCCGCGTCCGGGTCACACGCTGGCCGAGCTGGAGGCGACGACGGACTCGGTGCTCGAGCGGATCGCGCGCGACGGCCCCACGGCCGAGGAGGTGGCGCGCTCGTCGGCGGGCCTCGAGTTCGGTTTCGTCTCACGCCTGCAGTCGAACCTCGGCAAGGCCGAGATGCTGAACTCCGGCCTGGTCTTCCACGGCGACGCCGGCTACTACCGCGAGGCGTACGCGGCGATGAAGGCGGTCCGCGCCTCGGACGTGGAGCGGGTGGCGAAGCGCTACCTGAGCGCCGGCCGCGTCGTGCTGAGCGTCGTGCCGAAGGGGCAGACGGCGCTGGCGTCGCGCCCCGGCTCGAGCACGATCGTCACCGTGTCGCCGGACGGCGGCCACTACCTCATGGAGTCGCACTGATGCGTACGACGGCGCTCCCTCCACGCTCGCGGCCCGCGGCCGTTTTCCTTGCGACGCTGGCGCTGCTGGCCACCGGCCCCACCGCGAGCGCGCGGGCGCAGCAGCCGCTCGACCGCGACGTCGTCCCCACGCCCGGTCCGGCGCCCACGCTGCACGTGCCGGAGTGGACCCGCACCCGCCTCGCCGACGGCGCCGAGCTCGTCGTGGCGCCGAAGCACGACCTGCCGCTCGTCTCCTTCAGCATCGACTTCGTCGGGGGCGCGGACAACTTCGAGCCGGCCGGCAAGGTGGGCGTGGCGTCGCTCACCGCGCAGATGCTGAGCGAGGGGACGCCGACGCGCAGCGCCGACGCGCTCTCGGACGCGCTGCAGATGCTGGGCACTTCCGTCCGCGCGCGCGTGAGCGACGAGGGCGGCGCCGTCGGCTTCACCGCGCTGCGCGACCGCTTCGAGCCGGCGCTCGCGCTGCTGGCGGACATGCTGGTGAACGCGACGTTCCCGCAGGACGCGCTCGAGCGCGTGCGGGGCCGCGAGCTCGTCGCGCTGCGGCAGGCGAAGGACCGGCCGAACGCCATCGCGTCGAACGTGTTCGACCGCGTCGTCTACGGCGACGCGCATCCCTACGGCCGCGTCGAGACGGAGGCGTCCGTGGCGGCGGTCACGCGCGCGGACGTCGTGGCGTTCCACCGCGCCTACTTCCGGCCCGGCCGCGCGGTGATCACGGTCACCGGAGACATCGAGCCGGCGGCCGCGAAGGCGGCGGTGGAGAAGGCGCTGGCCGGCTGGGCCGCGGGCGGCGAGCGGCCGTCGTTCGACTACCCGGCGCCGCCGCCGCCGAAGGCAACGACGATCTACCTGGTGGACAAGCCGGGAGCGGCGCAGTCGGTGTTCGTGATCGGTGAGCCGGGCCCGCCGCGCGACACGCCGGACTACTACGCGATCGAGGTGATGAACACCCTGCTCGGCGGTCTCTTCCAGTCCCGACTGAACCACGACATCCGGGAAGTGAAGGGCTGGAGCTACGGCGTGGGCTCCGAGTTCGCGTTCGGCCGCGGCCCCGGCGCGTTCGAGGCCGGCGGCGGCATCGTGACGGCGAAGACGGACAGCGCCCTCGTCGAGTTCATGAAGCACCTGCGCGGCGTCCAGGGCGCCATCCCGTTCACCGACGACGAGATGAAGCAGGGGAAGGAATCGCTGATCCAGTCGCTGCCGCGCCGGTTCGCGTCCGTGAACGCGATGGCCTCCGCGATCGGCAGCCTCTACACCGAGGGCCTGCCGGAGCGCTACTACCAGGAGTACGCCGCCCACGTGAACGCCGTCACCCGCGAGGACCTGGTGCGCGTCGCGCGCGAGTACATCGACCTCGACCACCTCGCCGTCGTGATCGTCGGCGACCGCTCCGTGATCGAGGCGCCGCTCCGCGCCACAGGCATCGCGCCGATCCAGGTGCTGGACGCGGACGGCAATCCGGTCGGGTAGCCGCCGGGCCTGCCTCGCGGCGCACGCACGTTCGACACCTCGTTTCTCGCCGAGGACGCGGGGGTCGCGGAGGAATCACCGGCGCAATGCGCGGACGTTTAACGCATCCGCGCCGACGCGCGTCGTTTCAACGGATGGCGCTCATCCTCCCGGGCGCCCGTCTTCCCCGCGATGGATGGGCACGATGGAATCTCGGCGTACGCACCGCCAGGGCCGGCTGCTGCCGGTCGCGATCCTCGCCTTCCTCCCCAGCCTCACCTTGTTCACGCCCGTCGCCGCGGCCGGCCAGAGCGCGCACGCCGGCGCAAGCGTTCCGGCCGCCTCCGCCCGCGGCGCGGCCGATCTCCCGGTCGGCGACGGCCGCGTCAGCGACCATCCCGAGGCGGGGAACGTGTACGCCTGCCGCACGACGTTCCGCAACGGCGGGGCGCGGCACGACGGCCCCTGGTTCCACGGCGGCACGTGGGACCCCACCGAGAAGCCGCACGTGCGCGGTCACGTGCTCTGGCCGGACGCCGCGTTCAGCCTCACGCCCGCGGGCGGCGATGTGGAGGTGCGGGGAAACGGCCTGCCGCTGCGCGAGCCGACCGGCGTCTTCCCGATCGCGCCGTCGGACCCGGTCTTCCGCTACGACACCAACCCGAACCACGTCGGCGCGCAGGACCTCGATTTCCGCATCCCGGCCGAGCCGGCCACCGCCGCCCGTCCGAGCTGCCTGCCGATGGGCATGATCGGCTTCACCGTGACGGGCGTGGCGCTCTACAGCGCGCTCGACGACGCGGGCCGCGACGCCGCCGCGCACGAGATCCAGGACGCCTGCGACGGCCATCCGCAGGCCAACGCGCAGTACCACTACCACGGCGCCTCGCCGTGCATCCCCGGCATCGACGGCGACGGCGTGGTCGGCTGGGCGCTCGACGGCTTCCCGATCCTCGGCACGAAGGATCACGACGGCGCCGAGCTGACCGACGCGGACCTCGACGCCTGCCACGGGCGCCGCGAGCGCGTCGTCGCCGACGGGCGTTCCTACGCGTATGCCTACCACTTCACGCGCGAGTACCCCTACACGCTCGGCTGCTTCACCGGCGCCGTGCTCGACTCCACGCTGCGGGCGGTGCGGGCGGGGCTGCAGCCCTCGAGGCGAGGGCGGAGGCGACGCGGCGGCGCGGGCGAAGAAGTCGGGCCGCCTGGCGGGGAACGGTGATTGCAGCCGCCCGGTTCGGCCACTGGAGCCGCCAGCCCCCTCTCCGGGAGAACCCATGACGAACCGGCGCATCATCGACGCACGCCGCCGCCGCGGGAGGTGAGCGATGGTCTTCCCCGCGCTCACGATCTTCGCCGACGCGGCGCTCTTCGCGCTGCGTCTCATGATGGCGGCGCTGTTCGGCGCGAGCGGATGGTCGCACCTGACGCGGCCGAAGGAACGCGCCGAGAGCATCGGCATGTCGCCCACGTTCACGCTCGGTCTCGGCATCGTCGAGCTCGCCGGCGCCGTGTCGCTGGCGCTCGGCGTGTGGCCGCAGATCGGCGGGATCGTGCTGATCCTGGTCATGCTCGGCGCGCTGCAGAAGAAGATCTTCGTGTGGAAGACCGGCTTCTGGGGCGAGAGCGGCCAGGGCTGGTACTACGAGCTGCTCTACATCGTCTGCAACGTCGTCATCGTCGCGACGGGCGGCGGGAGCTGGCGGATCACCTGACCTACTCGCCACCGCCGCGCCGCTTCGCGCTCGGCGGCAGCATCCCGTTGAGGCGCATGTAGTTGGCCACCTGGCTGTAGTGGTCCGACAGGTCCTCGACGTAGATGAACGTCGCGAGCGCGCGCGACCCCTTCATGAAGCCGAGGTCGACCGGGTCGCCCATCTTGGCGTCGCTGGTCGCCGCGAGGGCCTTGTCGCAGAAGGCGAAGGAGTCCTTCAGCTCCTGGACCAGCATCGCCTTCTCC
This sequence comes from uncultured Gemmatimonadales bacterium, assembly GCA_963816355.1. GTDB lineage: Bacteria > Gemmatimonadota > Gemmatimonadetes > Longimicrobiales > RSA9 > CAWFKH01. Next base: position 102,992 of record CAWFKH010000002.1, read on the forward strand.
TCCGTCCCCTTCCGCTCCGGCGTTTCCGGCGCCGGCATGCCGCCGATCGCGCTGCAGATCGTGCGGTTCGCGTTGGCGAGGTGCGCCCACACCTGACCGAAGCTGAGCTGCGCGTCGGTCGGCTTGTAGGCGAGCTTCTCGGCTGGGATCTCGTCTGCCGCGCTCATCAGGTACCCCCCGAAGTGCGTGCTCATGCGCTGCGCGGCCTCGGTCACCGGATTGGCTCCGGCCGAAGCGGGTTGCTGCGCGAGAAGCGCGGTCGGCACGAGCAGCGCGGCGAGGCCGCAGAGGCGAATTCGGTTCATGGCGGGTCTCCGGATGGGGGAGGTCAGGGAGCAGAAGGATTGTGCGCGGCGGCCGCGTCGGCGTCAATCCCTCGTCGGTGGCGGGGCAGCGTCGAGTCATCGTCGGCGCTTGCCGCGTGCCGGGACCGCGCCGATCTTGCCGCAGCCGGTTTCCGCCACCGCAGCGAGGAGAACACGCCGTTGATCCCGATGAAGGACTTCTTCCGCAACCCGGAACAGACGAGCTTTCAGCTCTCCCGTGACGGCCTGCACCTGGCCTGGCTGCAGCCGTGGGGCGGACATCTCAACCTCCACGTACGCGCCATCGGCAGCGACGTGGTGACCCGCGTCACCGACTCGACCACGCGCGACATCCCGGGCTACGGCTGGGCCAGCGACGGCCGTCTCGTCTACGTGCAGGACCGCGGCGGGGATGAGAACTACCATGCGTACGCCGTGGATCTGGACGGCGGCAACTTCCTCGACCTGACCCCCTTCGAGTCCGTCCAGACGCGAATCGTCGACCTGCTGGAAGAGGACGACCGGCACATGCTGCTCGCGATCAACCGCCGCGATCCGCGCGTCCATGACGTCCATCGCGTCGACGTCGACACGGGCCAGCTCGTCCTGGTGGCGGAGAACCCGGGCAGCATCACGCGCTGGCAAACCGACAACCAGGGCCGCGTTCGGGCGGCCCTCGCCACCGACGGCGTCGACAGCAGCCTGCTCTACCGGGAGACGGAGGACGACCCCTTCGAGACCGTGATCACGACGAACTTCAAGGACACGCTCGCGCCCCTCCATTTCACGTTCGACGACGCGCTCCTCTACGTCGTCTCGAACCTCGGCCGCGACCGGCGGGCGATCTACACCTACGACCCGCGCACGGCCCGCTTGCTGGACCTGATCTACGAGCACCCCGAGGTCGACGTCGCGCACCTGCTGCGTTCGCGCCACCGCAAGGTGATCACCGGCGTCGGCTTCCACACCGAGAAGCGCGGCTACCACTTCTTCGATGCGGACCGCAAGCAGCTCCAGGAGCGCCTCGAGCGGGAGCTGCCCGGCGTCGAGGTGGCGGTGGCCAGCATGAGCAGGGACGAGACGCGGGCGCTCGTGCGCACTTACAGCGACAAGACCCAGGGCGCCTACTACTATCAGAACCGCGACACGGACGAGCTGGAGAAGCTCGTCGAAGTCAGCCCCTGGCTCGATCCCGCCGCGATGGCCGACATGAAGCCCATCCGGTACACGAGCCGCGACGGCCTCACGATCCACGGCTATCTCACCCTGCCCCGGGACGCGGAGCCCGGGAACCTGCCCGTCGTCGTCAATCCCCACGGCGGCCCGTGGCACCGCGACGTCTGGGGCTTCAATCCCGAAGTGCAGTTCCTGGCGAACCGCGGCTACGCCGTGCTGCAGATGAACTTCCGCGGCTCGACCGGCTACGGAAAGGAGTTCTGGACGAAGAGCTTCCGCCAGTGGGGACTCGCGATGCAGAACGATGTCACCGACGGAGTCCGCTGGCTCATCGACCAGGGAATCGCCGATCCCCGGAGGGTGGCCATCTACGGAGCGTCGTACGGCGGCTACTCGACGCTGGCGGGCGTCACGTTCACCCCGGACCTCTACGCCTGCGGCGTGGACTACGTCGGCGTCTCGAACATCTTCACCTGGATGAAGGCGTTCCCGCCGTACTGGAAGCCGATGCTCGCCATGGTCAAGGAGATGATCGGGGATCCGGACGCCGACCCCGCCTTCATCCGCTCGATCTCCCCCTTCTTCCACGTCGACCGGATCAAGGTGCCGCTCCTCGTGGCGCAGGGTGCGAACGATCCCCGCGTCCCGAAGGAGGAGAGCGACCAGGTCGTGGAGGCCCTGCGCCGGCGAGGCATCGACGTCGAATACATGGTGAAGGACGACGAGGGCCACGGCTACGCCCGCGAACAGAACCGCTTCGACTTCTACGCCGCGATGGAGAGCTTCCTCGGCAGGCATCTGGGCGGATCGGTCATGCCCGAGGCCGCCGCCGGCGCCGACGCGTAGATCCTCGCCGGCTCGCGCGAATCCCCGGCGTGCGACGGGCCGTTCACGGAGCGCCGCTGCGCGGCAGCGTTCCCGATCATGAGGGACGCGGCGCCCGGGCAACGCACGGCGCGCCCGCGGGGTCGAACGGGTTGGACGCGATCGCCATCGCAAAAGGCGGCAGTGCATGCGCTTCATGACATGGGCGGCTTCGGCGACCTCGCTGCTGCTGGCGTGCGCACCGGCAGGCCCGGCCACGCCCGCGGAGTCTGCTTCCCCTCCTGGACTGTCGCGGCAGCTCGACGTGCGGCTGGTGAGCGACGAGGCCGACGCGGTGCTGGACATCCTGGAGGAGCGCGCTGGCGGGCGACACGCGGCCGCGGCCGACTGGGACCGTCTCTTCACCAGCGAAGGCTACGTCCGACTCAAGAGGCGCGAGCGCGCCATGGGAGTGGCTTTCACCGACTCGGCGTTTCGCGCTTTCGTGCTGACGCCCGGGCTGGCGGCGCGACGCGAAGCGCTGCGCCGGACGCTGCAGGCGTGGCGCGGCATCGACGTCGACGCGGCGGCCCGTCGGGCGCTTGCCTACCTGCCGGCGGGCACCACGATCCGGGCGCGCATGTACCCCGAGATCAAGCCGGCGTCCAACAGCTTCGTCTTCGACACGGACACCGACCCCGCCATCTTCTTCTACCTGGACCCCGGCCGCACCACCGCGAAGACCGCCAATACGCTCAGCCACGAGCTGCACCACATCGGCACCGCCAGCGCGTGCGCCGAGCCGCAGGACAGCACACTGCCGCAGGCGCTGCGCGACGCCCGCACCTGGGCGTCCGGCTTCGACGAGGGACGCGCCATGCTCGCCGCCGCCGGCGGCCCCGACGTCGACCCCCACGCCACCAGCAGCGCCGACGAGCGCGCCATCTGGGAGCGCAACCTGACCCGGGCGCCCGAGGACGTGCGGAGGCTCACCGGCTTCTTCGGCGACATCCTGGACGGCGCCATCACCGGTGATGCGCTGCGCCGCCGCGGCTTCGGGTTCATCAACACCGAGGACGCGCCGCAGGGCGCCTTCTATACGGTCGGCTGGCTCATGAGCGCGGTGGTGGAAAAGGAGCTCGGCCGAGCCACGCTGGTCGCCTCCCTGTGCGATCCGGTGCGCTTCATGGAGGATTATGATGAGGCCGCCGCGCGGGCCAACCGTCGAGGTGGCGGGCCGGTCGTGCGCGGCGCGCCGGCGGCGCTGCCGCTGTGGCCGGAGACGCTGCTGGAGCGGATGATCGTCCCCCCTGACCACCGCGGCCACGAGCGGCCCGCGACCACCGTCAAGCGTCTGACCGGCCCGGAGAGGGGTCGAGCAGCCCAAGCGGCGTCAGCCGCGCAAGCAACTGCATTGGCCCGCGCGACCGCGAGACATAGGTTGGATCGAGCGGCAGCCCGCCGTTCCTCGCCCGCACCCGACGGATCGGAGTCACTCCCATGAGCACCGTCGCGAATGGACCCGACGACGCCGCTTACCCGGTCGACGTGCACGTCGACCCGGCGATCGAGGATCGGAACCAGCTGACCTGCGCTTTCCGCCTGATCCTGGCCATTCCGCACATCCTCCTGGTGGGCGGACCGCTCGCGGCCGGTCTGTTCTGGGGCTGGACATCCGGGTCCGGCCACGTCCACTACCAGTGGGGCTCGAGCGGCGGCGTGCTCGGCGCCGTCGCCGGCGTGGTCGCCATCATCGCGTGGTTCGCGATCCTGTTCACCGGCCGCTACCCGAAGGGGCTCTGGGACCTGGCCACGTTCTACCTGCGCTGGCGCGTGCGCGCCGTCGCCTACTGCACGCTGCTCAGGGACGAATACCCGCCGTTCGGCGACGGCCCCTACCCCGCCGGTCTCGACCTCGAGCCGCCGGAGGCGCCGCGCGACCGCCTGTCCGTCGCTTTCCGCATCCTGCTCGCGCTGCCGCACCTGTTGGTGCTCTGGTTCCTCATGATCGGCTGGGCCTTCACGAGCGTCGTCGCATGGATCGCGATCCTCTTCACCGCCCGCTACCCGCGCGCCCTCTACGACTACGGCGTCGGAGTGCTGCGCTGGAGCACCCGCCTCGAGGCGTACGTTCTGCTCCTGCGCGACGAGTACCCGCCCTTCTCGCTGAGCTAGGG
>CAWFKH010000003.1:0-1007500 GCA_963816355.1 uncultured Gemmatimonadales bacterium
AGTATGTGATTCTGAAGTACGGTGGCGCGGGTGCAGCATACTACGCGATCGGCATATCGTCCAAGGTTACCGTAGGCTTGTGGGGGAATGGGTATTTCATGTTCTATTTGGTGGATCCCCTCACTTATCGCGGTACCCTGATTGAGCAGTGAGCCAGTCGACAACGAACGTTCCCTCGCCTGCATCTCCGTGTGTCAATGCCGTTGACACACTGCCACTCCTGGGAGTCGCGCCGGGAACGGTGGCAGGGGCGTACGCTGATCTCTCGAGGGAGGGCGTGCTGGAAGGCGATCGCGTGACAGGAACGCGTGTCCCTCCGGGCGGCCCCGATCGGCCGGAGGATGCGTACGAGGTGCTGTCGGGCCTGGTGAGGCCGATCGCAGTGGCCGCGTACCACCTCGGCGTCTCGCGGGAGGAGGTGTTTCAGGCCGTGTCGGAGGCCATGAACGGGATCGTTCCCGACGACGAAGCGTGAATCGACACGCGGGCCGCTGATCGGCTCCGGCTCTACGCCGCCGCGAATCCCGCCGGCCGCTCTTCCGCAACTCCGGCGTCCCGCTCCATCGCGATCCCCACGCGCGCGATCGTGCCCTCGTCGAAGAGGCGGCCGACGAGCGTGACGCCGTGCGGCGCGCGGCGCGGCGGGGAGAAGCGGGGCAGGGGATGCGCCGGATCGGGCGCCCAGTCGCTCCTCGCCTGCGACACCTCGACGAAGCCCTGACGCAGCGTGAGCGACGGGTGGCCTGTGAAGTTGGAGATGACCAGCATCTCGTCGCGCAGCGATGGGACGAGGAGCAGGTCGACGTCGGACATGAGGCGCGCCATCTCGCCCGCGACCTTGCGGCGCAGCCGGTCCGCCTGCACGAAGTCGACGGCGGAGAGGAAGCGGGACTCGCGGAAAACGTTCGGCCACGCGTCGGCCACCTGCATCCTCATGCGGTCGGCGCGGCCGTCGAGGGTGATCTCCTCGAACGCGGCCGCCGCCTCGGCGAAGAGCACCAGGTTGAGCGCGTCGTACGGCCAGTCGGGGAGCGAGACCTCCGTCGGCACCATGCCCAGCTTCCGCGTCCGTGCGAGCGCGGCGCGGTCGACGTCGGTGGCGGGGCTCTCCTTCATCCACTGCGAGAAATAGCCGACGCGCAGCCCCTTCACGCCGGCGGCAGTGCCGGCGCTCGCGTCGAAGTCGAGCCGCGCGGGCCGGCTCGCGACGTCGCCCGCGTCCGGACCGGCGATCGCGTGCAGCACGAGCATCGTGTCTTCCACGCCGCGCGTCATCGGCCCCAGTTTGTCGAGGCTCCAGCAGAGGGTCATCGCGCCGGTGCGCGGCACGCGGCCGTAGGTGGGGCGCAGGCCGGTGACGCCGCAGCGCATGCTGGGGCCGATGATGCTGCCCTGCGTCTCGCTGCCGATGGCGAAGCCGACGAGGCCCGCCGCCGTCGCGGCGCCGGGTCCCGCGCTCGAGCCGGACGAGCCTTCCTCCGGGATCCACGGGTTCATCGTCTGGCCGCCGAACCAGACGTCGTTCAGCGCGAGCGCGCCCATGCTCAGCTTGGCGACGAGGACGGCGCCGGCGTCGTTCAGGCGCCGCACCACCGCCGCGTCCGCCGCCGGCACGCGGTCGCGGAACGGCTCGGCGCCGTAGGTCGTCGCGATCCCGGCGGTGTCGAGCAGGTCCTTGGCGCCCCACGGAACGCCGTGCAGCGGGCCGCGGTAACGGCCGGCGGCGATCTCGCGGTCCGCCCGCCGCGCCTGCGCGAGCGCGTGATCCTCGGTGAGCGTGACGACGCAGCGCAGCCGCGGGCCGTAGCGCTTCAGGCGGTCGAGGTAGATGCGCGTCAGCCGCTCGGAGGACAGCGCGCGGCTCTCGATCCAGCGCGAGAGGTGCGTCGCCGGCGCGAAGGCGATCTCCGCGTCGCTCGCCGGCAGCGGGCCGGGCTCCGCTGCGCCGCGCACGAAGCGGTCGCGCGAGGGGCCGGCGCCGGTGACGTCGTCGAGCGGGCGCCACACCGTTCCCGGCGCGAGGTCCGCCTCGAGCGCGATGGTGCGCGGGCCGGTGCGGCGCTCGAGCAGCCCGGCGAGGGAAGTGCGCCAGCTCCCGGCCACCATCGCTCGCTGCGCGTCGCTCATCCGCACCTGCGCGAGCTTCTCCGCCTCCGCGAAGGTGGCGGGCGACACGGGCGGCCCGACCGGGGGCGCCGTGTTGAAGGCGGGCGGCGTTCCAGGAGTGGCGGCGGCGCCGGTGACGCCGCCCTGCGTCGCCGCGCCGCCCGCGCCGTCGCCCGCGGCGGGGGCTCCGGCACGGCACGCGGCGAGCGCGCCGAGCAGGCCGACGGGGGCCCGGATCAGGAACTGGCGGCGTGTGTTCATGGATGCTCCACGTCCAGGGGGTCGTTCTCGAAGGGTCGAATTGCGCCTGCGCCCGACAGATCTTCCGGCATTTCCCGACACCGAGCTTCCCCACTCGCGGCGACTATTGCAACACGCAGCACGGAAACGGAGGCTGGAGGTCCGGACATGTTCAAGACGATCCTGGTGCCGCTCGACGGCTCGGCGGTGAGCGAGCAGGCGTTGCCGGCGGCGATCTCGCTGGCGCGCCATTCCGGCGCCCGCCTCCATCTGGTGCAGGTGGTCAGCGTGCAGGAGGAGAAGGAGCGCGCCTACATGGAGGGCGTGAGCGAGCGGGTCTCCGACGAACTCGGCGAATCGGTCGACTTCTGCCTCTGCGAGGAGAAGACGGCCGACCCGCTGTTCCCGCCATCCAACGCGGAGATCGCGAGCGCGCTGCGGCGCTACGGTGAGGCGCATGGCATCGACCTCGTCGTCATGTCCACGCACGGGCGAGGTGCTCTGCGCCGCGCCTGGCTGGGCAGCGTCGCGGACACCGTGATCCGCGGCAGCCGCCTTCCGGTCCTGCTGGTGCGGCCCGGCGCCGGCGAGGACGCGATCCGCCGCGCCTTCCGCCACATCGCCGTGCCGCTGGATCGGACGGAGAGCGCCGCCCGCGTCGTCGATCACATCCTCGACCTCGCCCGCGTCGAGAAGGCGGCGGTCACGCTGATCCGCATCATCCCGCCGCCGGTGCTCGTCGACGCACCATACTGGGTCGCGACGGTCGAGGACAGCGTCGACGCGATGCGCGACGTCGCTCGCCGCGAGCTCGGGCCGCTCGTCGACCGGCTGCGCGCCGCCGGCGTCGAGAGCGACGCCGTCGTCGAGATCGGGCCAGAGCCCTCTTCCGCCATCCTCGACTACGTCAGCGAGCACGGCGTCGACTTGATCGCGATGACGAGCCGCGGCCGCAGCAAATGGGAGCGGCTCCTGCTCGGCAGCGTCGCCGAGCGCGTCATCCACCACGCCCGCGTGCCGGTGCTCCTGTTCCCGCCGGTGCTGGCGGCCGCCGCGAACGTCGAGCCGGTCGAGGAGGCGACGGCGATCTCGATCTGAAGCGAGGTGGACCGTCGGCGAGACGGCGTTCCGCCGCGCGGGCCCCTCCGCGCGACCTCTGGGGGTGGACCGTCGGCGAGACGGCGTTCCGCCGCGCGGGCCCCTCCGCGCGACGGGGAGCCTCCGCGGGGCGGAGTCTCCCCTGCGCTCCGGCAGGCCCGCTTCGGCGGAACGCCGTCCCGCCTCCGTTCGGGTGTGTGGGCTGGGGGGGGAGGCCAGTTCGCGCGCCGTCCGACTGCGTGATCCGCGCGGGCCCCTCCGCGCGACCTCGGGGGGTGGACCGTCGGCGAGACGGCGTTCCGCCGCGCGGGCCCCTCCGCATGACCTCTGGGGGTGGACCGTCGGCGAGACGGCGTTCCGCCGCGCGGGCCCCTCCGCGCGACGGGGAGCCTCCGCGGGGCGGAGTCTCCCCTGCGCTCCGGCAGGCCCGCTTCGGCGGAACGCCGTCCCGCCTCCGTTCGGGTGTGTGGGCTGGGGGGGCGTCTGCGCCGCTGGCACGTGTCACGACGGTGAAGATCCGCTGAACGCCGGTATCGGGGGGGGGGGGGCGTGGGGGAATGCCCTGGAGTCGGGAGGCGGGCGGGGCGTAGGGGAATTTGCCGCGAGCTCCCGCCATCACCGGACAGACGGGTGGCTGCCGCGTAGCGATCTTGCACTGCAGGCGAACCCCAGCCAGGAGGGACGGATGCAGGCAAGAGAGATCATGACGGCGAATCCCGAGTTCGTGACGCCGTCCGACGGCGTGATCCGCGCCGCGTCGCTCATGCAGCTCCTCGACGTCGGCTTCATGCCGGTGGTCGAGGACCGGAATTCAATGCGGCTGGTGGGCGTGATCACGGATCGCGACCTCGCGACGAGGCACGTGGCCCCGGGCCACGCGGAGGACTGCCCCGTCGAGAAGCACATGACCGGAGACAGACTCGAGGTCGTCCATCCGGACACGGACGTGCACGACGTGATCGGCCGTATGGCCCGCCACAAGCTGCGCCGTCTGGCCGTGGTGGATCGCGAGCATCGGCTCCTCGGCGTCATCGCGCAGGCGGATGTCGCCCGCCACGTCGGAGCGGAGGAGACGAGGCGCGTGGAACGGATGCTGGAGGAGATCTCCGAACCGGCGCCCGTCCCCGTACCGGCCTGACCGTCCCGCTCGGGCCGGCCGCGCGCCGCCCCGAGGCCTGCGCCCGCCGGTCGCGACTCGGCCGCTCGCCCGTGGCACCGCGTCACGGAGCGGCGCATCACGGTCGCGACCGGCGGAGCGCTCAGAGCCCTGAACAGGCCCGCCCTCCCTGCGTCGTCCGGACCCCCGCCCACGCTACGGCCCCTTCATAACCTCGCTCATCAGCGCCGCGGTGTTGCCCTCCGAGTCCGTGAAGAACGCCAGCCAGAGCACGCGATCTCCCAGATCGGCGACGGCGCGCGGCGGCTCGACGAAGGCGACGCCGCGCTCTTCCAGCCCGGCCTGGGCGGCCACGATGTCCGCCACGCGGTAGTAGAGAATCGACGCCGCATGGTCGAACTCCGGCTTCTCTGCCACACCCAGCATCAGGCGGATCCCGCCACAATCGAAGAACGCCATCCCCGGCACCTGGAAGAGGAAGCGCAGGCCAAGGCGGTCGCGGTAGAAGGCGACCGCGCGCTCGAGGTCCTTCACGTTGATCATGATCTGACCGACACCGCTGATCGTGGCGTCCGCGACGGACCGGCCGCCTTCTGCGCCCGGCGCCGCCTCGATCGCGGTCGCGTCCGCGGCGGTCGTCCCGTGTTTCTCGTCCATCATCGACCTCGTGGCAGGTTGCATCGTTTCGTTAGCGTAACTAACTATATCGGCATGGGCGACGACGCAAGAGAGACGAGGGGTACGCCGCGGACCGCGCGCGCGGAGAGCTATGCTGCCGCCGAAGCGGCCCGGGGCGGTGGCGAAGCGGCCCGGGGCGGTGGCGAAGCCTACGTACAAGGCGCCGGCGATGCTGCGACGGCGGCGGCCGCGGGTCGGTCCGCGGCGCACCTGGAGTCGCTGGCGACGCGGCTGCACTCGGTGGCGATCCACCTGCTGCGACGTGTGCGTGTGGAGGACGAGGCGATCGGCGTCAGCCCGGCGCGGGCGTCGGCGCTCTCGGTGCTGGTCTTCGGGGGTGAGCGGACGGTGGGTGAGCTGGCGGCGGCGGAGCAGGTGAGCGCGCCGACGATGAGCCGGATCGTGGCGGCGCTGGAGGCGGAGGGGCTGGTGGAGCGGCGTCGCGGTGAGGAGGATCGCCGCTCGGTGGTGGTGCGGGCGACGGCGCGCGGGCGCGCGCTGCTGGCGGAGGGGCGACGTCGCCGGGTCGAGCACCTGAGGGCGCTGCTCTCGGGTCTCGCCGCGGAGGAGGTGGCCGCTCTGTCGCGCGCGGCGGTGCTGCTGGAGAAGGTGCTCCGGGATGGGGGGCGCAAGGCGTAGGGCCCGGCGCGGCTCGTGCATGGACGGGGTGGTCGGAGGCGACCGAGATGCGTCTGATGCCGAGCGACTGGGGTGACGTCCTGCTGCCGCACGCTCCGATCGTGGAGCTGCTGGTGCGGGGGACGGTGCTCTACATCTTCCTTCTGGCGGCGCTGCGGGTGTTCGGCCGCCGCCAGCTTTCCCGCCTGGGGCTCTCGGACATCCTGGTGGTCTTCCTGCTCGCGACGGCGGTGCGGAACGGGCTGACGGGGCGCTACACCGGCGTCGCCGACGCTGCGATCACGGCGGCGGTCCTGATCCTGTGGGACTGGCTATTCAACGAGCTGGCCTTTCGCAGCCGCTGGGCGAGGCGGCTGGTGCGCGGCACACCGGTGATGGTGGTGCGGGATGGCGAGCTGCTGCACGAGAACGCGCGGCACGAGCGTCTGACGGAGGACGATGTGCTGGAGAAGCTCCGCGAGCACGGCGTCTCCCGTCTGGACCAGGTCCAGCAGGCCAGCGTCGAGCCGGATGGCAAGTTCAGCGTGATCCGCAAGTAGAGCGACCCGCCGACGGCCCGCGCTTCGGCGGCCGCCCGCGGATGCGCCGAGTACGCGATCAGCGGCGGAGCAGGCTCCGGGCGGCGAGCGCGCCCGCCGCGAGGCCGAGGCCGGCGAGGGCGAGGTACGCGGCGCCGCGGCTGGCGCTGGCGGGGGCGCCGTCGTCGGGCACCGACTCCGCTTCCGGCTCGTCGCTGGCGGGCAGGCGGCCCGCTTGCCGCAGGGCCATGCGGATCAGCTCCGCCAGGTGCAGCGGGCGGCGGGAGGTGTTCTGCTCGATCTGCTCGCGGCAGCTGAAGCCGTCGGTGACGACGATCGTGTCCGCGTCGGCGTCGCGGACGCGGGGCAGAAGGACACGTTCGCCGCACGCCTGCGAGATGTCGAAGTGGTCGGCTTCGAAGCCGAAGGAGCCGGCCATGCCGCAGCAGCCGGAGTCGAGGACGTCGTATTCGAGGCCCAGGTGGTCGAGCACGTTCTTTTCGGCGTCGAAGCGGAGCACGGACCTGTGGTGGCAGTGGCCGTGGACGGCGGCGCGTGCCGCGGTGGCGCCGTCGGCGGCGGAGAGTTCGGGAAGCTGGTGGACGAAGTCCTTCGCCTTCTCGTCGAGGAACTCGCTGAGGATGTAGGTCTGCTCGGAGAGGCGCCGCGCGTCGGGGTCGTGCGGGAACATGCTCACGAGCTCTTCGCGGAAGGTGGAGACGCAGCTCGGCTCGAGGCCGACGACGGGCACGCCGGCGCGGATGTCGTCGCGCAGCGCGTCGAGGATCTGGCGCAGCAGGCGTTTCGCGACGTCGAGGGCGCCGTAGTCGTAGAGGGGACGGCCGCAGCAGAGCATCGCCTCCGGCATGCGGACGTCGAAGCCGGCGCTCTCGAGCACCTCGACGCCCGCGATGCCGATCTCCGGGTGCCAGAAGTTGTTGAAGGTGTCGGGCCAGAGCAGGAGGGGCGGCCCGCCGGCGTTGGGGCGCGGGCGGTCGCGGAACCAGTCGCGCAGCGTGCGTGTGGCGAAGCGCGGCATCGTGCGGTGGGTGGACACGCCGCCGATGCGCTTGATGACGCCGGACAGCGCGGGCGCGTGCATGACGGCGTTGACGAGGCGGGGCGCGAAGGCGGCGAGGCGGGCCCACCAGTAGATGAGGCCCATGGAGTAGAAGGCGCGGGGGCGCAGGCGGCCTTCGTAGTAGTGATGGAGGAACTCGGCCTTGTAGGTGGCCATGTCGACCTGGACGGGGCAGTCGCCCTTGCAGCCCTTGCAGGCGAGGCAGAGGTCGAGGGCGTCGAAGACCTCGTCGCTCTTCCAGCCGTCCTCGATGACGTCTCCCTGCAGCATCTCGAAGAGGAGGCGGGCGCGGCCGCGCGTGGAGTGGACCTCGTCGTGGGTGACCATGTAGCTGGGGCACATCGTGCCGCCTTCCTTGCGGCGGCACTTGCCGACGCCGACGCAGCGCAGCGTGGCGTGGTGGAAGTCGTGGTCGTCGTGCGGGTACTGGAACGTGGTTTCGACGGGGATCGGCTCGTAGTCGCGGCCGAGGGCGAGGTTCTCGTCGGGGCGATAGGCCTCGACCACCTTGCCGGGGTTCATCCTCCACTGGGGGTCCCAGATCGACTTGAATTCGCGGAACGCGGCGACGATCTCGCTGCCGTACATCCTGGGCAGCAACGCGGCGCGGGACTGGCCGTCGCCGTGCTCGCCGGAGAGGGAGCCGCCCATGGTGACGACGAGGTCGGCGGCTTCGTCGATGAAGGCGAGGTAGGCGCGGATGCCCTGGTCGGTGGTGAGCTCGAAGTCGATGCGGGTGTGGATGCAGCCCTGGCCGAAGTGGCCGTAGAGGGCGCAGTCGTAGCCGTAGCGTTCGAGGAGCTGGCGGAAGGCGCGCAGGTAGTCGCCCACCTTCTCGGGGGGGACGGCGGCGTCTTCCCAGCCGGGCCACGTGGCGGCCTTGCCGGGGATCCAGGCGGTGGCGCCGAGACCCGCCTCGCGCGCCTGCCACACCTCCTCCTGCGTGGAGGGATCCGTGAACAGCCGCGCGACGACGCCCTTCTCCTCCGCCCAGCGCTCGAGCGCCTCCGCGTTGGCGCGGGCCTCGTCGGGCGTGTCCCCCATGAACTCGACGACGAGATAGCCTTCGCCGTCCGGCAGGTACTGCAGCGCGCCGGAGTGCGTGCCGGTGCGGCGGATGTCGTTGATCAGGTGGGAGTCCATCCCCTCCAGGCCGATCGGACGGAACTTCATCACCTCGACTACGTCGTCGCCGGCGTGGTAGACGTCCGGGTAGCCGAGCACGATCAGCGCGCGGTGCTTCGGCTCCGGACACAGCTTGACCGTGATCTCGAGCGTGAGCGCGCACGTGGACTCGGTGCCGACGAGCGCGCGCGCCACGTTGAAGTCGTTCTCCGGCAGCAGCTCCGGCAGGTTGTAGCCGGAGACGCGGCGCGGGATGTCGGGGAAGCGCTCGCGGATCAGGTGGGCGTAGCGGTCGCGCAGGTCGCGCAGCCGGCCGTAGATCTCGCCGCGGCGGCCGCCGCCGTCGACGATGTGCTGCAGCAGCGCCTCGTTCGTGGGGCCCACCTTGAGCACCTCGCCGTCATAGGTGACGACGACGAGCTCCTCGACCTGCTGTTCGGTGCGGGGGCCGGGCCCGTAGTTCGCCGCGAGCACGGAGTGGATGCCGCACGAGTTGTTGCCCACCATGCCGCCGAGCGTGCAGCGGTTGTGCGTGGCGGGATCGGGGCCGTAGGTAAGGCCGAACTCCTTCGCCGCGGAGCGCAGGTCGTCGAGCACGCAGCCGGGCTGGACGCGGGCGATGCGGCGCTCCGGATCGACTTCGAGCACGCGGTTCATGTACTTCGAGAAGTCGATCATGACGGCGACGTTGCAGCACTGGCCCGCGAGGCTCGTTCCACCGCCCCGGGCGATGATCGGCGCGCCGTGGCGCCGGCAGATCTCGACCGTCTTCAGCACGTCGTCGGTCGTCTTCGGCAGCACGACGCCGATCGGGATCTGGCGGTAGTTGGACGCGTCGCGCGAGTACGCGCCGCGCGTGCCGCGATCGAAGCGGACCTCGCCGTCGAGCGCGGCGGCGAGGTCACGGGCGAGGGCGTCGGAATCGGCGGCGGCGGCGTCGCGGTCGGGGCCGCTCTCGGCATCGGTGTGCGTGCGCAGCTGGACGAGTGTGCTCATGGCATCCGGCGGAAGCTGGGACGGGAAGATCGCCGGGTCATCGGACCCGGTAGCGTTCGGCGTCGGCGCGCCTGAAGCGGAACCCCATGCCGGGGCGCGAGAGGTCCGGCCGCAGCGCACCGTCGTCCGGCTCGAGCACGCCGTCGAAGAGGAGGCGCTCGATGCGGACGTGGTCGTGGAAGTACTCCATGTGCTCGAGCCGCGGCGCGCAGCAGCAGACGTGGGCGTGCAGCAGCGGCGCGGTGTGGGCGGAGAAGGGAAGCGAGCGCGCGTCGCACAGCGCGGCGGCCTTGAGGAAGCCGGTGAAGCCGCCGCAGCGCGTCGCGTCCGCCTGCAGCACGTCGACGGCCTCCGCCTCGAGCATGCGGCGGAAGTAGAAGACGTCGTAGCCGTACTCGCCGGCGGCGATGTCCATGCCGGCGGGGCCGCGGTCGCGGAGCAGGCGCAGGCCGGCGAGGTCGTCGGAGGAGACCGGCTCCTCGAGCCAGCGGACGTCGTGTTCGGCGAAGCGGTCCGCCCAGTAGAGCGCCTGTTTGCGGGAGTAGGCGCCGTTCGCGTCGACGAAGAGGCCGGTGTGGGGGCCGACGGCGTCGCGGGCGGCGCGCACGCGCTGCGCATCGCGATCCGGGTCGCGGCCCACCTTCATCTTGACGCGGGGGATGCCGCGCTCCGCCCAACCGCCGAGCTGCTCGCGCAGGCGATCGAGGGAATAGGAAGTGAAGCCGCCGCTGCCGTAGATCGGGGCGGCGTCGCGGCGCATGCCGAGGAGGCGGCAGAGCGGCACGTCGAGGAGACGCGCCTTGAGGTCCCACAGCGCGGTGTCGACGGCGGAGATCGCGCAGGAGACGAGGCCGGGGCGGCCCAGGTTGCGCACGGCATGCCACATCGCGTCGAAGGCGCCCTGCACGTCGAGCGCGTCGCGGCCCCGGACCACGTCTGCGAGCGGGTCCGCGACGACGGCGGCGGCCGCGTGATGCTCGTAAGTGAAGCCGACGCCGGTCGCGCCGCCGGCGTGCGCCTCGACGAGGACGAGCGTGGTGGAGTCCCAGGCGAGCGTGCCATCGGACTCGGGGGCGTCGGTCGGGATCGTGTAGGCGGAGACGTCGATGCGGTCGATGGGGGCGTCGGGGTGCGCGTCGGCGCCGGCGCGCGCATCGCCAGCTCCGCCGGCGAGGGGGTCGGCTCCCCGAGCGGCGCTTTCGCGTGCCGCGCCACGGGCGGACGCAGAGGCGCGGGCGCCGCCTGCGGCGGGGCGGTCGGTCGCGGATCCGCGGGCCGACATCAGGAGCGGTGCGGCACGACCGACTCGACCATGTCCTTGACGCTCTGCTTGATGACGCCCTTCGCGTGCACGTCGCGCTTCAGCATCGACGTCAGGAAGTGCCTCGCCTGCTCGAACGTAATGTGCGGCGGCAGCGGCGGCACGTTCGGGGTCGGTGACGAAGTCGATGACGCAGGGGCGGTCGGCGCGGATCGCGTCCTCCCAGGCGCCGGCGATGTCGTCCGGCTTCTCGACGTGGATCCCCGTCAGGCCGAGCTGGCGGGCGTAGGCGGCGAAGTCGAAGCGCGGCACGTTCTGCGTCGTCGGGTACTCGGGGTCGCCGGCGAGGACGCGCTCCTCCCAGGTGACCTGGTTGAGGTCCTGGTTGCTGAGCACGCCCACGACGAGGCGCGGATCGCTCCACGTGGGCCAGTACTTGGCGATGGTGATGAGGCCGTTGATGCCGTTCATCTGCATGGCGCCGTCGCCGACGAGCGCGATGGCGGGGCGGCCGGGGTGGGCGAACTTCGCGGCGATGACGTACGGCACGCCGGGCCCCATGGTGGCGAGGTTGCCGGAGAGCGAGGCCATCATGCCCTCGCTCACCTTCAGGTCGCGCGCCCACCAGTTCGCGGCGGAGCCGGAGTCCGAGGCGAGGATCGCGTTCGGGCGGCAGCTTGGGCGAGAGCTCCCAGGCGACGCGCTGCGGGTTGATCGGGTCGGCGTCGTTCATGGCGCGCGCCTCGAGCACCTTCCACCAGTCGGCCACTTCCTCCTCGATCTTCTGCCGCCAGGAGCGATCCTCCTTGCGCTGCAGCAGCGCGATCAGGCGGCGGAGCGTGGGCTTCGCGTCGCCGACCAGGTTGACGTCCATCGGGTAGCGCAGGCCGAGCATGCGCGGCTCGATGTCGATCTGCACCCCCTTCGCCTGCCCTTCCTCCGGCAGGAACTCGGAGTAGGGGAAGCCGCTGCCGATCATGAGCAGCGCGTCGCAGCCGGTCATCATCTTCCAGCTCGGCTTGGTGCCGAGGAGGCCGATGGCGCCGGTGCAGTAGGGCAGCGCGTCGTCGATCACCGCCTTGCCGAGCAGCGCCTTGGCGACGCCGGCGCCGAGCAGGTCCGCGACCTCGCGCACCTCCTGCGAGGCGCCGAGCGCGCCCTGTCCGACGAGGATCGCCACCTTCTTCGCCTCGTTCAGCACGTCCGCGGCGCGCCGCAGGTCCTCGTCCTGCGGCACGACGAGCGGGGCGGAGTAGCCGATGCCCGAGTGGACCGTGCCGTGCGAGCGGGGCGGCTCGCGCACCGCGTCCATCTCCTGCACGTCGTTCGGCACGATGATGCAGGTGACGGCGCGCTCGCCGCGCGCGATGCGCACGGCGCGGTCCACCAGATGCCGCATCTGCGCCGGGTTGGCGCAGGTGTGGACGAAGTGATGGGCGACGTCCTTGAAGAGGACGCCGAGGTCGACCTCCTGCTGGTAGTCGCCGCCGAGCGCCTTGCTGTCCTGCTGCCCGACGATCGCGAGCACCGGCTGGTGGTCCATCGCGGCGTCGTAGAGGCCGTTCAGGAGGTGGATCGCGCCCGGGCCCGACGTGGCCATGCAGACGCCGATCTCGCCCGTGAACTTGGCGTGCGCGCACGCCATGAAGGCGGCCAGCTCCTCGTGGCGCGCCTGCACGAACTCGAGTTCGTGGTCCGTGTCCTCGGCGCGCTCCAGCGCGCCCATGATCCCGTTGATGCCGTCGCCGGGATAGCCGAAGATGCGCCGGATCCCCCACGCGTGCAGGCGCTCGACCATGAAGTCCGCAACCGTCTCGCTCATGCTTCGCCTTCCATCCTTCGTCTGCGGGTCATATTCGCTGCTCACGCGGAGTCCGCGAACGCGATCGTGGAGAGCAGCGCGTTCTCCTTCTGGCGCGAGTCCAGCCGCGTGTGCTGCACGACGATCGGCACGTCGGACTCGATCACGCTCGCGTACTCGGTGCCCTTCGGAAGGGGCTCCGGATCGTCGAGCTCGTTGAAGCGGATGTGCTTCGTGCGCCGCGGTCCGACGGTGACGCGGTAAGGGCCGGCCGGCTCGCGGTCGGCGAAGAAGACGGTGATCTCGACGTGCGCCTCGCGGTCCGAAGCGTTGAGGAGGCAGGCCGTCTCGTGGCTCGTCATCTCCGGCTCCGGACCGTGGCTCCAGGTCGGGATCCAACCCTCCGCGATGGCCCAGCGTGTGTGTCCAATCGGCTCCATCTCACCCTCCCATTCACCGCGTAAGGGGAGCAATAAGCGTACCTTGCGACGGTGGGGCGAGGAGCGCGGGGGTCGCCGGTGAGCTTGAGGCGCAACGGGTAGGAGGCCGCGCGGGGGCGTGGCGCGCGGATCCGGCGGCGGGGCGTCCTTACGGCCGTGGCACGAAGGGCGGCGCCGCCCGCGACAGCGCGTCGATCATGGCGATGGCGATGAGGCTCGCGACGAGGAGTACGGACGTGACGAAGGCGATCCAGTTGCTTGCGTGCTGATCGATCAGGTGCATGAAGAAGAGGACGATGAGGACGCTCTTGGCGAGGCCGATCGTCATGGCGATGACGGTGGACCAGACGCCGAGATCGACGTAGGAGAGGAGGAAGGTCGCCGTCGTGAGGAGGAGGAGGCCGACGAAGGTGAACGTGTAGCGCTTGGTGTGTTCCATGGCGGTCAGTGGCGCATGAGGTAGAAGAACGGCCACAGGAAGAGCCAGACGACGTCGACGAAGTGCCAGTACATGCCGCCGAGCTCGAGGGGCGTGTGGTAGGCGGCATTGTAGGTGCCGTCGTGGGCCTTGAACCCGAGAATGGTGAGGAGGATGAAGCCGCCGGTGACGTGGATCGCGTGCAGCCCGGTCATCAGGTAGTAGAGCGTGAAGAAGAGGTGCGCCCCGCGCAGCGGCAGCTTGTCGTAGCGGTAGTAGGGGCCGGGGTAGATCCCCTCGCTGAAGTGGTGGCCGTACTCGGTGAACTTGACGGCGAGGAAGGCGAGGGCGAGGAAGGCGGCGCCCCAGAGCAGCCAGGCGGCGAGGCGGTTGCGGTCGGCGCGGATGGCGCCGACGGCGAGCGCGACGAGGAAGCTGCCGGTGAGCAGGACGTAGGTGCCGATGGTGCCGAGGTCGAGGTCGGTGTGGCGCGCGGCGAGGGCGAAGGCGTGCGGGTATTCGGTGCGATAGGTGGCGTAGAGGGCGAAGAGCGCGCCGAAGAACAGGACCTCGGTGGCGATGAAGACCCACATGCCGAGGAGGGCGCCGCTGGTCTGCTGGCCCAGGCTGGCGTAGTGGAATTTCAGGTGTTCGCGCGCGACGACGTCGCCGCCTTCCACCGGTCCCGGCGCGACGGCGTCGACGGCTGCGTCGGATGGCAGGCGGCTCATGCGGCGCTCTCCTCGCGGCTCATGCGAGCGTCTCCTCGCGGTGGTAGTCGTGGGGCTCGCGGTCGTGGAACGTGGGCGTGACGGCGAAGTTGTGCTGGGGCGGCGGAGTGTCGCTGAGCCATTCGAAGCCGCGCGAACCCCAGGGATTGCGGGTGGCGCGCTCGCCCCACCTGAGGGACCAGAGCAGGTAGCAGAGGATGAGGATGAGCCCCGCGGCGAGGGACCAGGAGCCGACGGTGGAGACGGCGTGCAACGTCTGGAAGCGGGCCGGATAGTCGAAGTAGCGGCGGGGCATGCCGGCGTTGCCGAGCAGGAACTGCGGCACGAAGGTGCCGAGGAACCCCATGAAGATGAGCATCGCGCCGAGGGCGCCGAGCTTCTCGGGGTACATGCGGCCGAACATCTTCGGGTACCAGTAGTGGAGGGCGGCGAGGAACCCGGTCATGGTGCCGCCGACCATGATGAAGTGGAAGTGGGCGACGACGAAGTAGGTGTCGTGCCAGTGGAGGTCGAGCGAGGTGCTGGCGAGCGCGACGCCGGTGGTGCCGCCGACGCCGAAGAGGAAGAGGAACTCGAAGAAGTAGAGCATGGGCGTCTTCAGGTCGATCGACCCCTTGTACAGGGTGGCGGTCCACGTCCACACCTTGATGGCGCTGAAGATGGCGACGATCATCGACAGGATGCCGAAGATGCCGGCGTCGAGGGTCGACATGCCGGCGGTGAACATGTGGTGGCCCCAGGTGAGGAAGCCGGCGAAGGCGATGCCGAGGGTGGAGACGACGATGGCGCGGTAGCTGAAGGAGGCCTTGCGGGAGAAGGTCGAGACCACCTCGCTCATGACGCCCATCGCGGGCAGGATCATGATGTAGACGGCCGGGTGCGAGTAGAACCAGAAGAGGTGCTGGTAGAGGATCGGGTCGCCGCCCTGCGCCGGGTCGAAGACGCCGAGGTGGTAGACGTGGTCGATGCCGACGAGCGCGAGTGCCATGCCGAGCACCGGCGTCGCGAGCGTCTGGATGATGGCGGTGCCATAGATCGTCCACACGAAGAGCGGCATCTTCATGAACGTCATCCCCTCCGCGCGCAGCGTGTGGGTGGTGACGATGAAGTTGAGCCCGGTGATGATGGTCGAGATGCCGAGCACGAAGACGCCGATCGCCACCCACGCCACGGCGGAGAGCGACTGCGCGCTGAAGGGCGGGTAGAAGGTCCAGCCGGTGTCGGCGCCGCCCAGCACGAGGGCCAGGATCACGAGCGTCGCGCCCGCCAGGTAGATGTAGTAGCTCGCCAGGTTGAGGCGCGGGAATGCGACGTCGCGCGCGCCGATCATCAGCGGCAGCAGGATGTTGCCGAATCCCGCCGGGATCGACGGGATCATGAACAGCCACACCATGATCACGCCGTGCATGGTGAAGAAGCGGTCGTAAGTGTCCGCGCCCATGATCGTGGCTCCGGGCGCGATCAGCTCGACGCGCATGAGGATCGCGAGCGTGCCGCCGATCGCGAGGGCGATCGAGGTCGACGCGAGGTACAGCAGCCCGATCCGCTTGTGGTCCGTCGTGGTGAGCCACGACCACACGCTCGTCTCGGCGTTGAGGTAGTTCTTCGGCGGCGCCGGCGCGCCCGTCCCGCCCGCGCCCGGCTCGACGACGATGGTGCTCATCGGTGGCCTCGCATCTTCAGTCCGGGCGCGGTGCTGTCGGGCCCGTTCGGGTTGGCGCCGGAGCCCTGGCCGGTGAAGCTCGAGGGCGGCCCGGCGATCGACTTGATGTACTCGATGATCGCGGCGGCATCGCCGGGCGGGAGCAGGCCCTGGTAGACCGGCATGACCGGGTCGAAGCCGGCGACGATGTCGGCCATCGGGTCCATCATCGACCTCGTGAGGTAGGCCTCGTCGGCGATGGCGGTGTCGCCGCTGGCGAGGCGCACGCGCGAGCCGTAGAGCCCCTGCCAGGTGGGTCCGACGTTGGGCGAGCCGTCGGTCGAGTGGCAGCGGAAGCAGCCGCGCCCGGCGGCGGCGGTGAATCCGCGCTGGACCATCGTCGTCCCCGGCGGGCCCGGCGCCCCGGGGCTGGTGAGTGGGGTGAGGGTGTCGGGCGACGCGTCGGCCGGCGTCTGTCCCTCGAGCCACGCTTCGAAGCGGTCCGGCTCGAGCACGACGACCTCACCCCACATGCGCGAGTGGCCGGCGCCGCAGTACTCCGCGCACAGGATCTGGAAGCGGCCGGTCCGGGTCGGCGTGAGGCCGATCGTCGTGTAGCGGCCCGGCACGGCGTCCTGCTTCATGCGGAACGCGGGCACGAAGAAGCTGTGGATCACGTCGCGCGAAGTGAGGAGGAGTCGGACGGGGCGGCCGCGCGGGAGGTAGAGCACGCCGGCGGTGGCGGGTCCGTCGGCGTAGGCGAACTTCCACACCCACTGCCGGGCGGTCACGTAGACGTCCATCGAGCCTGCGGGCGGCACCTCGATGCCGACGTACTGGCGGAAGCCCACGACCCAGAAGAAGACGAACATCGCGAGGATGCCGAAACCGGCACCGAGCTCGAGCCATGCGGGCGAGCGCACCTGCGGCGTGGGCGGGAACTCGATCGGCCCGCGGCGGCGGTAGCGGAAGACGAACCACGCGGCGAGCAGCGTCGTCGCCGTCCCCAGCGCGAAGAAGAGGGTGAACTCGAGGTACTGCAGGTTGTCGAGCTGGCGCGCGGCCTCGGACGCCTGCGTCGGCAGGTCGAGCAGCCAGTGCAGCGTGTGCTCGAGCGCGCCGAGGACGTCCTGCAGCGGCGACGTCACTTCGACGCCCGGCGTCTCGCTGCGCGCCACCGCCTGCAGCGCGAGCGCGACCCGTGCGACGCCGTCGGCGGCGCTCACTGCGAGCCCTCCCGTGGTCGTGCGCCGGGCCGGGCGCCGGGTCGTGCGCCGCGCCGCTCGACCCGCCGCTTCAGGAGCAGGAACGCGCCCGCGAACGCGACCAGGATCAACACGGCGGTGACGTGCAGCAGGTTCGTGATCAGCGACGCGTACTTGCGCAGGGACGGGATGTAGTGGAAGCAGGTGAGGATCACCTGCTGCAGCGAGTGGCCGGTGTCGCCGTCGGCGGCGAGCTGCAGCGTCGAGTCGATCTGCGCGCCGCTGAAGTGGAGGCCGTACATGTAGCGCGAGACGCGGCCGTCGGGCGTGATCGTGTACGCGGCGGCGGCGTGCGCGTACTGGTCGGTCTTCGGGTCGAAGCGGTACTTGAAGCCGATCGCGTCCGCGACGCGGCGCACGTCCGCCTGCTCGCCGGTCAGGAAGCTCCACGCGGGCGCGGCGGCGGGCTGGTCGAGGATCGCGAGGATCGAGTCGCGTTTCGCGCGCGAGTCGGCGGGGCCGTCGCGCGGGTCGATGCTTATCGTGACGGCGCGGTAGTCCGTGCCGAGGCGGTGGTGGGCCTGCCGCATCCCCTTCGCGGCGCCGTCGAGCACGAGGCCGCACAGCATGCGGCAGTGGTAGTAGGCGAGCACGAGCAGCACCGGCTCGCGCTGGTCGAAGAAGTGGCCGAGCCGCACGGGGCGGCCGTCCTGGTCGACGAGCTTCGCGTCGAGGGGGAGCAGCGCTCCCGGCTTCTCGTCGATGCCGATCCCTTTCACGGCCGGGGGCGGCGCCTGGGCGCGCAGCGGTGCGGCGCCGGCGGCGAGCGCGAGCAGCGCCGCGAGGAGCGCGGCGCTCACCGGGCGCCTCCCGGGCCGGCGGTGTCCGCCGCCGTGGCGCCGGTCGTGTCCGCCGCCGCGGCGCCGGCGCCGCCGGGGGTCTGGCCGGCGACGACCATGCCGATCGCTTCGTCGACCGGGATGTGGACGAGGCCACCGCGGCGGTCGACCCAGCCGAACGTGCGGAGCTGACGGCGCTGCCGTGCGGCGAGGCTGTCGGCGGAAGCGTCGTCGACGATCTGCGTCTGTCGCACGCCGTGGATCTGCGCCGGGCCGGTGTCGACCTCGGTGCGCGGCGCGGCCCAGGCGAGGGGCGGCGCGCCGGGGATCGCGGCTTCGCGCCCTCGCAGCAGCGCGATGGCGATCCAGATTCCGCCGAGCGCGACGGCCACCGCGAAGACCATGAGGTAGAGGCCCTTGCGGCCGCTGACGCGGTCTTCTTCCTGATACACGTCGAGGCGCTGCGGTCCGTCGCGGCTCATCGGCTGTCGTATTCGAGGGACTTGGCGAGCCGCGGATCGTTGCGCGGCACGATGGCGACTCCCGCCATGCGCCAGGCGCCGAAGGCTATGGCGAGGCCGCAAACGGCGAGGAGGGAAGCGGCGTCGGACCAGTGGGGCCCGACGGAGCCGGCGTGGAGCGCGGGCAGCACGAGCCACGCGACGTCGACGTAGTGCATGAGAAGGAGCCAGGCGCCGATCAGCGCGAGCGACTTCCCACGCCGCTTCAGGCGGTACATCAGCAGGGCGAGGAAGGGGAGCGCGAAGTGGCCGATCACGAGGGCGCCGAACGCCCAGCCCCAGCCGGTGAGCGTGCGTGCGATGTAGTACGGCACCTCGCTGGGAAGGTTGGCGATCCAGATGAGGAAGCCCTGGCTGTAGGCCATGTACGCCCAGAAGATGACGAAGACGAGCATCAGCCGGCCGAGCGCGTAGTAGTGGGACGCGGCGACCACGTCGCGCAGCGCGCCGCTTCGTTCGAGCAGGAAGACGAGGATTGCCATCAGGGAGAGGCCGCCGACCATCGCGCCGGCGAAGACGTAGGCGCCGAAGACGGTCGACTCCCAGTCGGGCGAGAGCGCCATCAGCCAGTCGATGGTGGCCCAGGTGATGGTGACGCCGAAGAGCATGAGGCCGGCGGCGCTGAGCTTGACCGGTCGCTCGACGGGCGCGGCGTCGGGATCGCGGTCCTGTTGGAAGGACCAGCGTCGGAGCAGGAACGCGAGCCCCGCCCAGACGGCGAAGTAGATCGCGGCGCGGACGAGGAAGAACGGCACGTTGAGGTAGGCCGCCTTCTTCAGGATGTTGTCGCGCAGCTTCGGCGTCAGGTCGTCGAGCGGCGGCACCCACGGGTAGAGCCGCTGCAGTCCGACCAGGATCGGGATGAAGAGGACGACGAAGGCGGGAATCGTCCCTGCGATCGCCTCGGCGACGCGCCGCACGACGATGATCCACTTCGCGTGCGTCACGTGGCCGATCATGATCAGGCAGAGCGCGCCGAGCGCGATCGTGAGGGCGAAGACGTAGGCGGCGAGGTAGCCGAGGAAGGCGACGTCGGGCGTCGTGATGGCGGCGATCACGAAGCCGATCACGCCGACGAGGCCTGCGATCAGCGCGGGCACGGCGACGCGTCGCACGCCGCGGACGACGCGGCCGTCGACCACCGCGGCCGCCTCCATCAGCGCGTCCCTCCCGGCCCCGCCGGCGCCGCGCCGGGCCGCACGGCGCGCAGGTAGCGGTCGAACTGCCGGCGCACGGAGTCCGGGAGCTGTCCGAGCGGCACGCGCTGGCTGAGCTGCAGCGCGCGCACGTAGGCGACGACGGCCCAGCGCTCCTCGACGCTCAATTGTCGCGCGTAGGACGGCATGAGGCCGAAGCCGTCGGTGACGATGCGGAAGATGCGGCCCGGCGGCAGCGCCACGATGCGGCGCTCGTGGAGCGACGGCGGATGGCGCAGGGGCATCGCGGCGGCGACCATGCTGACGCCGGTGCCGTCGATGCCGTGGCAGGCGGCGCAGTAGATGTCGAAGCGGTCCTTGCCGTGCTCGACGAGCGTGCGGTCGAGCGGGATCGGGATGTGGCCGAGGTAGGCGCCGCGCGCGCGACCGGTCGCGATCGAGCTGGTCGACAGGTACCTGCGCTGGCGCGGCACGGTGCCGGGCGGTGGCGTGCGCATCGCCATGCCGTCGGGGAAGAGGTCGCTCGGCTCGAACGCGTCGTATTTCGGCTGTTTCAGCATGCGTTCGAGTCCCCATTGCAGGCGCGAGTTGGACCAGCGGCAGCCGCCGAGCAGCAGCAGCGGCGCGAGGATCGCCGTGGCGAGGGCGCGCCTCATCGCGGCCTCTCGATCCTCACGACGCGCAGCGGGCGCGTCGCCTGCAGGTCGAGCTCCGTGCGCACCTCGTCGAAGCGATCATCGCGCGTGTCGACGCCGATCCAGAAACGGTCGACGGTGGCGCGCTCGAAGCCGGGCACATCCTGCAGCGGGTTGCGCGGCTCCGGCATGCGGGAGAGGAAGAACATCGCGACGAAGATCGCGCAGCCGGCGAAGAGGATGGTGGCCTCGAAGGTCGGCGGAATGAACGCCGGCACCGAGAAGAGCGGCCGGCCGCCCACATCGATCGGGTAGTTCCAGGTGTTCGCGTAGACCTGGACGAGGAAGCCGGCGGCGGCGCCGATCAGGCCCGCGACGAAGCCGATGAGCGGGATGCGGGTGCGTCCCAGCTCGAGCGTCTCCGACACCTCCTCGATCCGGTAGGGCGTGTAGGCGTCGATGCGGCGGTAGCCCTCGGAGCGCAGCTCGCGCAGCGCCGCCACGAGGTCCTCCGGCGTGTCGTATTCCGCCGCGACGGCGACGCGCATCGGGTCGACGAAGAGGTCGATCATCGCGGCGCCCCCGTCGTGGAGCGACGTCGCCGCTCCTGCTCCCTGCGCTCCTCCTGCCGCATGTCGCGGCGCGTCTCCTTCGTCTCTGCGATCGCCACGGCGGGCACGAACTTCAGGAACAGCAGGAAGTTGAAGGTGAAGAAGGCGAGCGTGCCGAGCAGGATCCCCCAGTCGACCCACGTCGGCTTGTAGATGGCCCAGCTCGAGGGGAGGAAGTCCTGAGAGAGCGACGTCACGATGATGACGAAACGCTCGATCCACATGCCGACGAAGATCGCGCTCGCGCCGAGGAAGAGGACGACGGGGCTCGTGCGCAGCTTGCGGAACCAGAAGAGCTGCGGCACCCCCACATTGAGGACGAGCATCGCCCAGTAGAGCGCGGCGTACCAGCCGAAGGGCCGGAAGTGGAGGGCCATGAAGCGCTCGAAGTCGATGCCGCTGTACCAGGCGAGGAAGGTCTCGACGGCGTACGCGTAGGCCATGAGCTGCCCCATGACGAGCAGCATCTTCGCGTTGACGTCGAGGTGCCGCTTCGTGATCACGCCCTCCATGCCGAAGATCCAGCGGATCGGGATGATCAGCATGAGCACCATCGCGAAGCCGGAGTAGATGGCGCCGACGACGAAGTAGGGCGGGAAGATCGTCGAGTGCCAGCCGGGCAGGTTGGCGATCGCGAAGTCCATGCTGACGACGCTGTGGACGGAGATGACGAGCGGCGTCGCGAGGCCCGCGAGCAGGCCGTACGCGATGCGGTAGCGGTTCCAGTCGTGGGCGGAGCCGCGCCAGCCGAGGGCGAGGATGCCGTAGACGCGCGCGAGCCGGCGCGTGGGCGCGCGATCGCGGGCGGAGGCAAAGTCCGGCACGGCGCCCATGTACCAGAAGAGGAGCGAGATGGTGAAGTAAGTGAAGACGGCGGCGGCGTCCCACGGCAGCGAGCTGCGGAACTGCGGCCACACGCCCATGCGCTCCGGATAGGGGATCAGCCAGTAGAAGAACCACGGCCGTCCGAGGTGGAGCAGCGGGAAGAGGCCCGCGTTGAGCACCGCGAAGAGGGTCATCGCCTCCGCGATGCGGTTGATCGAGCTGCGCCACCCCTGTTCGAGCAGCAGCAGGAACGCGGAGATGAAGGTGCCCGCATGGCCGAGGCCGATCCACCAGACGAAGTTGATGATCGCGAACGCCCACGCCACCGGGATGTTGTTGCCCCACACGCCGATGCCGCTCACCACCGTGTAGGTGATGCAGACGAGCATGAAGAGCGTGCCGGCGCCGGAGAGCAGGAAGCCCCACAGCCACACCCGGTTGCGCGACCAGATCGGCGCGAGCAAGTGGTCCGTCAGCTCGAGGTCCGTCGCCTGCGTCTCGACGACGGCCGCCTGTCCCGCGAAGCGGCTCCTCATGCGCCGGCCGCCCTTTCGGGCGACGTCGCGCTCGCGCGCTCACCGGCCGCCTGCTCGCGCCGCGCGAGCGTCGGGTTCGGGTTGCCGATGCGGGCCAGGTACTGCGTGCGCGGCATGACGCCCAGCTCGTGGAGCACCTCGTAGCGACGCTCCTGCTCGCGCGTCTTCGCGACCTCACTGTCCGGATCGACGAGGTTGCCGAAGACGATGGCGCGCGTCGGGCACGCCTGCTGGCACGCTGTCACCACCTCGCCGTCCTCCAGGAAGCGACCCTCTTCGCGGGCGCGGATCTGGGCGCGCCGGATCCGCTGCACGCAGTACGTGCACTTCTCCATGACGCCGCGCTCGCGCACCGTGACGTCCGGATTGAGCACGAGCAGCTCCGTGCCGCGGCGCGGTGCGTTGAAGTCGAACCAGTTGAAGCGGCGCACCTTGTAGGGGCAGTTGTTGGAGCAGAAGCGCGTGCCGACGCAGCGGTTGTAGATCATCTCGTTGAGGCCGTCGTCGCTGTGCACCGTCGCGTTGACCGGGCAGACGTACTCACACGGTGCGTGCTCGCACTGCTGGCACAGCATCGGCTGGTGGACGACGTGCGGCTCCTCCGGCGTGCCGGTCATGTAGCGGTCGATGCGCAGCCAGTGCATCTCGCGCCCGTTCTGCACGCCGTCCGGGCCGACGATCGGGATGTTGTTCTCCGCCTGACACGCGACGACGCAGGCGCTGCAGCCGGTGCAGATCGACAGATCGATCGTCATCCCCCACTGGTAGTCGGACGTCAGGCGCGGGCCCGGGTACAGCGACGGCACCTCGCCGCGATGCTCGGCCGTGAAAGCCGGGTCGGCGCGGTAGTCGCCGATCGAGCGCTCCAGCACGATGTCGCGGCCCTCCATCGACCAGTGCGTCTGCGTCGAGATCAGCGGCTGCCGGCGCGGCGTGCCGTCCGGCGCGAGGACCCGCTCGAGCGTCGCGCCGGTGGCGACCGAAAGCGCGTCGGCGGGGCGGAGCGCGTAGACGTCCGCGCCCACGCCGTCGCCGGTCGCCCCCTTCACGCGGCGGCCGTAGCCGAGGTGCAGGACGAGCGTCTCGTCCGCCTGGCCGGGAACCGGAAACGCCGGCAGCTCGACGGAGCGCCCGCGCAGCGTGACGCGGACGACGTCGTTCTGCGACAGGCCGCGGCGCGCCATCGAAGCCGGGCTGAGCAGCGCCGCGTTGCCCCACGTCAGCTTCGTCGTCGGGTCCGGCAGCTCGAGCAGCCAGCCGTTGTTGGCGAAGCGGCCGTCGTAGACGCTCGGGTCCGCGCGGAACGCGACCTCGAGCGTCGAGGCGCGGCCGGCGTCCACCGCCGCGCGTCGCGGCGGCGGTGGCAGCGAGGCGGCCGCGGCCGGCGTCACGCGGGGCGCGGCGGTGCCGGCGACGAGGCCGTCGTGCAGCGTGCGCTCCCAGAAAGCGTCGAACGCCCCGTCGTAGGCGGGCGCGGCGGGCGCGATGTCCGTGCGCCAGAACGCCTGCAGCAGGTCGTGGAGCGCGGCGCCCGTGCGGCCCGCGAAGACGGCGAGCAGCTCGTCCGGCGTGCGGCCGTTGTTGAGCGGCGCGATGAGCGGCTGCACGAGGGAGAGCGTGCCGTCGTGGGCGGCGGCGTCGCCCCAGCTCTCGAGGTAGTGCGCGGAGGGGATGAACCAGTCGGCCGCGGCGGCGGTCTCGTCGTCGTAAGGTCCGAGGTAGAGGACCGTCTCCACGCGCTCGAGCAGGGTCCCGAAGGCGAGCTCGCCGGGCGCGGTGTAGGCGGGGTTCGCTTCGAGCACGACGAGCGTGTCGACGGCGCCGGCGCGCAGCTCGGCGGCGAGCTCCCGCAGGTCGTGCGCGGCCGTACCCGCATCGAGCACCGCCGGTTCGGTGTGCCACGTCGTCTCGCCGGCGGCGCCGAGGCGCTCGTTGATGCGGTGCGCCAGCGCGTGCGCGATCGCGGGCTGGTCGTCGCCGGCGAGGACGAGGGCGGCGGGCGCGGCGGCGCGCAGGTCGGCGGCGGCGGCGTCGATCCACGCGTCCGCTCGCTCGCTCAGGCGCGGCACGGCGAGCCCGTCGGTGCCCACGCGGAGGCGGGCCGCGAGGGTGAGGAGCAGCGGCCACACCTCGGCGGCGCGCACGCGCAGGCGGTGGTCGGCCAGCGAGCCGGTGGGCGTCGGGTACGGCTCGGCGACGTAGAGCCGGTTGAGGTCGTCGCCCGGCTTCTCGATCCGCCGCGAGGCCGCGAAATCGCGGGCGTGGCGGTGGTGGAACGCGCCGCGGGCGAGGAAGTCGGCGTCGAAGGCGGCGACGACGGCGGCGCGGCGGAAGTCGTAGTGCGTCGCGAGCGGTTTTCCGAACGCCGCGCGCGTCGCGTCGAACCCCGCGTGGGCGGGCACGGGCGAGTGGAAGTGGAAACGGGCGAGGGGGTAGCGCTCGCGGACGAGGTCGACGAGGCGCTTGCGGAACGGGGACGCCGTGGGCCGCATCAGGAAGCGGAGTCGCTCGCCGCGATCGGTGCGGCCGGCGGAAGGGCCGACCGCGTTCGGGTCGAAGGCGGCCACGACCGAGCGCCAGTCGCGCGCCGCCGCACCTCGCCGGATCCCCTGTGCGCGCGCCGGATCGTAGAGGCCGAGCAGCGACGCCTGCTCGTAGACGCCTGCCGCGCCGAGGCTCGCCGGGTGGGCGGGGTTCCCCTCGATCTTGATCGGCCGGCCCTCGCGCGCCTGCACCAGCAGGCCGACGCCGTAGCCGTCGAGCGCCATCGTCGTCGCGTAGCTCAGCGGCACGCCCGGCACCATCTCCGGCGGGCGCACCGCGTACGGCACGATGCGGTGCTCCGGCATCTCGACGCAGCCGGAGACGCCCGCGAGCGCCATGCTCGCACCCAGCAACTGCATGAACCGGCGCCGGCTCATCCCATCCGGCGCGTGGTCCGCGCCAGCGGGGAACTCCGGCCTCGCCGCCTCGTGGAACGCCGCGCCTCCGAGCCGCTCCTCCAGACTCCGCCAGTACGCCGCGTCCCTGCGCATCACGTCCGCTCCCTCCCCATCAACGGTGGCACGTCGTGCAGTAGGTGCCCGGATGCACGTCGTATCGCTTCACGAGCGCGCGCCCCAGGCTGTCGCGCGCCGTCGGGGGCGGCTTCCATCCCATGACCGTGATCGCGTCGAGGGGCCTCAGCCGCTCCGCGGGGCTACGGTGGCAGTCGAGGCACCATTTCATCGTCAGCGGCGCCGCCTGTGCCACGCGCGCCATGCGGTCCACGCGCCCGTGGCACTCCTCGCAGCCGACCCCCTTGTGGACGTGGATCGAGTGATCGAAATAGACGAAATCGGGCAGCTTGTTGACCCGCTCCCAGACGATCGGGCGATCCTCGAACCAGCTCTCCCGCACCGTCTCCAGCAGCGGGCTCTGATTCCAGATCTGGTTGTGGCAGTTCATGCAGATGTCAGTGGAGGGTACACCGGCGTAAGGCGACTTCTCGACCAGCGTGTGGCAGTAGCGGCAGTCGATGCCGTCGTCGACGACGTGGTGGCGGTGGTCGAACGGCACCGGCTGCTCCGGCGCCTGGAACTGCCCCGTCGCGAACGGGCTGCGGACCCAGCCCATCAGAAGGACCGGCGCTCCGATCACGGCCAGCACCGCGACCGTGATCCCCCACCGCACCGCGGCATTCGTCCATTCCGGGTAATCAGGCCGCATTCTCGGCTTTCGGTTCACGACTCGGAGCGGCACTCCGTGGACGGCGCTCGGCCAACGCAAAAAGCATGCAGCGCGTGGGCTCCGCCTGGCGGGGAGGGTGCGCCTGCGGCGGGGAAGCTCGCCTGGGCGCGGGGGCGCGGGCGGCGGTGGCTCGCTATCCGGCGTGCCCCTCGCGCGCCAGGTGAGACGGCGTCGCCGCGACGTGGCGTTCGTAGAGCGCGAGGATGTGGGCGCGTCCGACCACGCCGAGCAGGCGGCCGGAGGAAGGATCGACGACGGCGAGCGTCGCGGCGCCGCGCAGCCCCATCTTGCGGACGGCGTCGAGCAGGGTGGCGTCCGGGCCGACGCTCTCGATCGGGACGACGAGGTCGGCGGCGACGACGACACTGGCGAGCTCGCGGTGGTCCTTGGCGATGCGGCCGAGGTCGGCGATCGAGATGGAGCCGACGAGGCGGAGCGTGTCGTCGACGACCGGGTAGTCGGTCTGCTCGCCGCGGCCGAGGTGCTCGAGGAGCTGGGCGACGGAGGCGGTCTCGCCGATCACCTGCGGGTTCGGCTCGAGGGCGTCGCGGACGAGGAGGTTGGCGAGGATGTTCTCGTCGGTGCCGTGGACGACCTTCTCGCCGCGGCGGCGGAGCCAGCCGCTGTAGAGGGAGTCGGGCTCCCAGTGGCGGCGGACGAGGTAGGCGATGACGGTCGCGAGCATGAGCGGCAGGATGATCGCGTAGTCTTTCGTGATCTCGAAGACGATCAGGATACCGGTGATCGGCGCGTCGGTCGCGGCGGCGACCATGGCGCCCATGCCGACGAGGGCGTACGGCTCGGGGCTGAGGCCAATGGCGGGGAAGAGGCGCTGGAGGGCGAGGCCGAAGGCGCCGCCGGTCGCCGCGCCGACGTAGAGGGAAGGGGTGAAGACGCCGCCGGAGCCGCCGGTGTTCAGGGTGAGCGACGTCGCCACGATCTTGCCGAGCGCGAGGAGCGCGAGGGCCCACCAGGCGAGGCGACTGAACAGGCCGATCCGAAAGGCGAGGTGGCCGTAGCCGACGAGGATGCCGCCGGAGGCGACGACGAGCGCGCCGACGAGGGCGCCGCCGATCCACGGCAGCGCGGCGGGGGGCACGCGCAGGCGGCGCGCGAGCGTCTCCGTGGCGAAGTAGGTTCGCACGAAGAGCATCGCGGTCAGGCCGGCGATCAGGCCGAGCAGCGGATAGAAGAGCAGCACCTCGCGGGGCAGCGTGACGCCGTACTCGACCGGCACCGCGAAGGCCGGGTGGTCGCCGAAGAACGCGTGCGAGATGATCGCCGCGACGACGCTGCTCACGACGACGGGGGGGAAGGCCGCGACGCCGAAGTTGCCGAGGATCTCTTCGAGGGCGAAGAAGGCGCCGGTGAGCGGCGCGTTGAAGGCGGCCGATATCCCCGCCGCCGCGCCGGCGCCGACCAGCACCTTCACGCGGGCGGGGCTGAAGCGGAAGACGCCACCGAGCCAGGAGCCGAGCGCGGCGCCCATGACGGCGACCGGCCCCTCGCTGCCGGCCGAGCCGCCACCGCCGAGGGTGAGGGCGCTCGCGGCGGTTCGCGCCAGCGCCGGCCGCAGCGGGATGTCGCCGCCGCGGCGTGCCACCGCGACCTGCACGTCCGGCACGTTCAGCCCTTCGTGACCGCGCCCCAGGCGACGCATCATCCACCACGCCGCCGCGAAGCCGAGCGCCGTGAGCAGCGGCCGATAGCCGAGCTGGTGCAGCCGCGACAGCCGCGGGATCGGACCCTCGTAGAGCAGCGCGTGCGCCAGGTCGATCAGGCGATAGAAGCCGACGACGCCGAGCGCCGTGATCGCGCCGATGAAGACCGCGAACGCGAAGAGGATCGCGTTCTCGCTCAGGCCCGCCCGCTCGAACCTGGCGAGGAGGCGCTGCCAGGGCGCGGCGTGGCGGGGCGGCCGCTGTGTCGGGGCGTCGGTGGTCACGGGCGCGGAAGGTAGGGCGGGCGCTCGCCTTCGGCGAGGGAAGCTCGCCTGGCGGCGAGGGAAGCTCGCGCTGCGCGCGAGGGAAGCTCGCCTGGCGGCGAGGGAAGCTCGCCTGGTGGCGAGGGGCCGCCTGCGGCGGGGAAGCTCGCGCTGCGCGCGAGGGGGGCTCGCGCCTGCGGCGGCGAGGGGGCCGCCTGCGGCGGGGAAGCTCGCGCTGCGCGCGAGGGGGGTCGCGCCTGCGGCGGCGAGGGGGCCGCCTGCGGCGGGGAAGCTCGCGCTGCGCGCGAGGGAACAGCTATGAGGTTCGGGCGGGACGAACATGCGCGGGGGCAACCAGCGGCCGGGATACGAGCGGGCTCGACCGAGCGGCGGGGGGCGAGCAGATTGGTGTATGTCACTGAAGCGTCCGCTGTGGGGGGGTGGTGTCGCAACCCGGCTTCGCTGCACGGAGCTTCGGTGAACGGTGGATGACGTACGGTGCAGCGGAATCGGTGCAGCGGAATGGAGGAGGGGATGTCGGCAGACGCGGGGGAGCGACTCGAGCCGGTCGAGCTGCCGGCGGGCGACTCGGCGATCGCGGGCGATCTCGGCGTGCCGGGCGGGGCGCGCGGCGTCGTCCTCTTCGCGCACGGCAGCGGCAGCAGCCGCTTCAGCCGCAGGAACCGGGCGGTGGCGGCATCGCTGCGAGAGCGCGGGCTGGCGACGTTGCTCATCGACCTCCTCACGCACGACGAGGAGGAGGTCGACCTGCGCACGCGGCACCTGCGCTTCGACATCGCATTCCTGGCGACGCGGCTGTGGGAGGCGACGGAGTGGCTGCGCTCGAACGTGCGCACGCGGGATATGCGCGTCGGCTACTTCGGCGCGAGCACCGGGGGCGGTGCGGCGCTGAGAGCCGCCGCCGAGCACCCGGATGCGGTCGCGGCCGTCGTCTCGCGCGGCGGGCGGGTGGACCTCGCCGGAGAAGCAGCGCTCGACCGGGTGCGCGCCCCCACGCTGCTGATCGTGGGCGGCCTGGACACCGTCGTCCTCGACCTGAACCGTCAGGCCCTGCAACGGATCCCCGCCGAAAAACGCCTGGAGATCGTCCCCGGCGCCAGCCACCTCTTCGAGGAGCCGGGGAAACTGGAAGAAGTCGCCCGCCTCGCCGGCGACTGGTTCACCCGCCACCTCTCTCCCTAGCCCGTCCCTCGCGCGCAGCGCGAGCCGCCCCAGCGCAGCCGGCTTCCCTCGCGCGCCAGCGCGAGCCCCCGGCGCAGCCGGCTTCCCTCGCGCGCCAGCGCGAGCCCCCGGCGCAGCCGGCTTCCCTCGCGCGCCAGCGCGAGCCCCCGGCGCAGCCGGCTTCCCTCGCGCGCCAGCGCGAGCCCCCGGCGCAGCCGGCTTCCCTCGCCAAAGGCGAGCTTCCCTCGCGCGCCAGCGCGAGCTTCCCTCGCGAAGCGAGCTTCCCGTGAGCGTCAGCTCACGTGAACAGCGGTGGCCTCTTCGTCTGGAAGCCCGTCGCGTCCTGATAGGCCTTCGCCACGAGGATCGCGTCCGCCTCGCGCCAGAGCTGGCCGACGAAGGAGAGGCTGACGGGCGTGCCGTCGTCGCGGAAGCCGTTCGGCACGACGACCGTCGGATGGCCGGTCAGGTTCGTGCGCACCAGGACGTCGCCGCCGAAGGAGGGCGTGACGAGCACGTCGATGCCGGCGAGCGCCGCGCGCGTCGACTCCATGATCAGGGTGCGAATGCGGTTCGCCTGGATGTACTCGACGGCGGGCACGAAGCGCGCCTCGCGGAACGTCTCGGGCCACGAGCTGCGCTCCTCCATCAACGCGTCGCGGCCGCTGCGCGTGAGGTCGTCGAAGGCGGCGGCGGCTTCCATCGAGAGGATGTTGGCGCGCACCGCCTGCACCGGGTATTCGTCCTCCGGCAGCGATATGGGGGAGAGGTCGAAGCCGAGCTTGCGCAGCGCGGCGAGGGCCGCGTCGTCGAATGCCTTCGTCGGGTGGTCGGCGTCGAAGGCGGACTTGAGGTAGCCGACGCGCAGCCGTTTCGGATCGCGCGTGGCGTCCCAGTCGAAGGCAATGTCGTGCACCGTGAGGTCGCGGTCGTCGGGCCCGTAGATCGCGTCGAGGACGAGGGCGCAATCCTCCGCGGCGCGGCAGATGGGGCCGAGCTTGTCCATCGTCCAGGAGAGCGCCATCGCGCCGTAGCGGCTGACGCGGCCGAACGTGGGCCGCAGCCCGGTTGCGCCGCAGCGGGTGGAAGGCGAGACGATCGAACCGAGCGTCTCGCTGCCGATGCTGAAGCCGACGAGGCCGGCGACCGTGGCAGCGGCGGGCCCGGCCGAAGATCCGCTCGAGCCCTGCTCGAGGTTCCACGGATTGCGCGTCTTGCCGCCGAACCAGACGTCGCCCTGGGCGAGCGCGCCGAGCGTGAGCTTGGCGACGAGGACGGCGCCGGCGGCGTCGAGCCGCTCGACCACCGTGGCGTCCATGTCGATCACCTGCTTCACGTACGGCTCGGCGCCCCAGGTCGTCGGGTAGCCGCGCACGGCGAGCAGGTCCTTGGCTCCCCACGGGATGCCGTGCAGCGGCCCGAGGTAGGTGCCGGCGGCGAGCTTCTCGTCCGCGCCGCGGGCGTGCTCCAGCGCGCGCTCCTCGGTGAGCGTGATCACCGCCTCGAGCTTCGGTCCGTAGCGCTTCAGCCGGTCGAGGTACATGCGCGTAAGCTCGACCGAGCTCACCTGGCGCGTGCGGATCAGCTCGGCGAGCCGGGTGAGGGGCCAGAACGCGACGTCCTCCAGCCGCGCCGGCCGCTTCACGGCCTGCACGCGGCCGGCGCGCGCGCGCCCGCGGACCGCGGAGCCGGCGGCGGCGGGCGGCGGCGTCCCCGGCACAACCGGGTCGAAGAGGATCGCGGGCGCGACGGCGTTGGGGAGCTGCACGGTACGGAGCTGCTCGTAGGAGCGGGCCTGGCGGTTCAGCCCGCGCACCATCTTCTCCCGCTGCTCCGGGGTGAAGTCGAGGCCGGTCATGGCGGCGGCATCGGCGATCATCTCCGGCGTCACCTTCGGCTGCTGCTGCATGCGTGCCCACAGCGCGCCGGGGAAGAGCGTCCCGCCGAGGCCGAGGGCGGAGAAGTAGCCGAGGAAGACGCGGCGGTCGATCGTTGCGGAATCGGTCCTGGCGGCCATGCGCTACTCCTTGTGCGGGGTGGGCGTGTGGTCGGCGACGAGGGCGAGCGTGCGGCCGTCCGGCGACACGGCGAGGCGCGTGATGCCTGTGACGCCATCGCGTTGCAGGTCCGCGAGCGGCCGCCAGCCGGCTTCGCCCGGACGCCAGGCGTAGAGCCTGGAGCCGCTCGCCATGAGCAGGGTGCCGTCCGGCGTCCAGGCGTGGAAGTCGCCGCCCGGCAGCGCCGCGACGAGGTCGCGCGTGCGACCGGTGGCGAGGTCGAGCTCGGCGACGAACGCGCTGTCGGCCGAGGTCTCGCGCACGAAGGAGACGGCGTAGCGTCCCGGGATCTTCTGGATCGAGCGGCCGATCCCGCGCACCACCGTGCGGGCGGCCCCGCCGCGCACGCTCGCCACCCGCAGCGTCGCCGGGTCGCCGAGCACGTAGAGCGCGAGCGTCGTGTCGTCGGCCCAGGCGTAGTAGCCGACCGGCCTCGGCTCCGGCAGCGCCACGCGCGCATCGCCGCCCGTGCGGTCGAAGCTCCACAGCCGCTGTGTCGAGTCCGCCTCGACGCGGACGACCGTGATGCGGCGGCCGTCCGGAGTGACCGCCGCGGAGTACTCGCTTTCGGGCGCGGTGCGGATCAGCGGAGTCGAGTGCGCGGCGGCGATGTCGTAGCGGAAGATGTCGGCCTGCCCGGCCGAGTCGATCGACGTGTAGAGGATCGCGCGCCCGTCCGGCGCGAAGGCGGGCTGATTGTCGTAGCCGTCGCGGTCCGTCAGGCGGCGCGGTGCGCCGACCCGGAGCGCCGTCCCCGCGCCCGACAGCGGCGCGAGGAAGAGGTCGCTGGGCGCCTGCGCGCGGAGCGGCCGCGCAGTGAGGAGCGCGGCGGCCGGCACGAGCGCGGCCATCACCGGCACGAGCGCGTGCCAGAGAGGCCGGCGCGCGGGCGCGCCGCTCTTCGGCGCAGAGGCCATCGGTCCTCCTGGAGGGTGGACGTGAAACGCGCCCAACGTATTGGCGCCACGGCGCGCACGCCAGCGCCGGAGCGCCGGCCGATCCGCGCCATGGTCGCTTGCGGCCGCTTCCCGCCCGCGGCACCTTGTCGCCTTCGCGTTCGCGGCGACGCCACGGCTGCGCCCTCCCCCCGTAGCAGGGTTCCCGATCGATGCACGGATCTCGCAGGACGACGCCCCCCGCGCCGGCGCGCCGCGCGCTCTTCCGCCTTCGCCGCGCGGCGCGCGTGCTCCTCGCGCTGGCCGCCGGGGCACCGCTCGCCGCGACGCCCGCCGCGGCGCAGGCCACCGGCACGGCCGCCGGGGCGCGGGCCACGGATCTCGACGCGGCGGCGATGGCGCAGCGGTACGGCGGCGTGGCGGACCGGCTGATCGACGCGGCGCTCGCGGACAGCGCGGCGTACGCCCGGCTGGGCGAGCTGGTGGACACGTTCGGCCCGCGCATCGCCGGCTCGGCGGCGCTGGAGCGCGCGATCGACTGGGCGGTGGCGCGCATGCAGGAGGACGGGCTGGAGAACGTGCACACCGTGCCGGCGATGGTGTCGCACTGGGTGCGCGGCGCGGAGTCGGCGGAGCTGGTCGAGCCGCGGCCGAAGAAGCTGGAGATGCTCGGGCTCGGCGGCAGCATCGCGACGCCGCCGGAGGGCGTCACCGCGCCGGTCCTCGTGGTCGGCGGCTGGGACGATCTGCGGGCGCACGCGGCAGAGGCGAAGGGTCGCATCGTCGTCTACGACGTCCCCTTCTCGACGTACGGCGAGACGGTGCGGTACCGCTCCCGCGGCGCGATCGAGGCGGCGAAGGTGGGCGCCGTCGCCAGCCTGATCCGCTCCGTAACGCCGTTCTCGATGAACCTGCCGCACACCGGTGCGATGAGCTACGACTCGAGCGTGGAGCGGATCCCGCACGCGGCGCTCACGGTAGAGGACGTGATGATGCTGCACCGCATGCAGGACCGCGGCGTCACGCCCGTGATCCGTCTTCGGATGGCGGCGCGGACGTACCCGGACGTCCCCTCGCGCGACGTCGTCGCCGAGATCCGCGGCAGCGAGAAGCCGGACGAGGTCGTGGTGATCGGCGGCCACATCGACTCCTGGGACGTCGGCCAGGGCGCCATGGACGACGGCGGCGGCGTCGTCGTCTCGTGGGAAGCGCTGCGCCTGATGAAGCGGCTCGGCTTGAGGCCGCGCCGCACCGTCCGTGTCGTCCTCTGGGTCGACGAGGAGCACACCGGCGCCGGCGGCCGCGCCTACGCCGACTCTCAGGGCGACGCCGTCGACGAGCACGTGCTCGCCATCGAGTCCGACGACGGCGTCTTCAAGCCGCTCGGCTTCGGCTTCACCGGCCCCGACGACGCGTTCACCCGCGTCGCCGCGGTGGGGAAGCTGCTCGACCGCATCGGCGCCGGGGCGGTGAGCAAGGGCGGCGGCGGCGCCGACATCGCGCCGCTGATGCGCCGCGGCGTGCCCGGCATGGGCCTCGTCGTGCAGGGCGACCGCTACTTCTGGTACCACCACACGAACGCCGACACGCTCGACAAGCTCGATCCCGCCGACGTCGCCGAGTGCGTCGCGGCGATGGCCGTGATGGCGTACGTCGTCGCGGACCTGCCGCAGCCGCTGCCGCACGGCCCGGTGACGCGATGAGCCCCGCCGCCCGCTCCCGGCTCGGCCGCATCGCGCTCGCGGGCGGGCTCTCGACGGCGACGCTCGCCGCCGCGCTCGCCGCGCCCGCGCCGATCGCGGCCCAGGCCGCCACCGCGCGGCCGACGGCTGCCGCGCGCGACACGACGCCGCCACTCACGGCGCCGCTGCCGGCCGACAGCCTCGTGCGGACCGGCACGCTGCCCAACGGGCTGCGCTACTACATCCGCGTGAACCGTCGGCCGGAGGACCGGGCGGAGCTGCGGCTGGCGGTGAACGCCGGCTCGATCCTGGAGACGCCGGCGCAGCGCGGGCTCGCGCACTTCGTCGAGCACATGGCGTTCAACGGCACGCGCCACTTCGCCAAGAACGAGCTGGTCTCCTATCTCGAGTCGATCGGGATGCGGTTCGGCGCGGACGTGAACGCGTCCACGTCGTTCGACGAGACGGTGTACACGCTCACGCTGCCGACCGACACCGCGGCGGTGCTGGAGAAGGGGCTGCAGATCCTCGAGGACTGGGCGCACGGCCAGGTGTTCGACTCGGCGCAGGTCGCCGCCGAGCGCGGCGTCGTCCTCGAGGAGTGGCGCCTCGGACAGGGCGCCGGCTCGCGCATGCGGAAGAAGCAGTTCCCCGTGCTCTTCCACGGCTCCCGCTACGCCGAGCGGCTGCCGATCGGCGACACCGCCGTGATCACCACCGCCACGCCGTCGGAGCTGGAGGCGTTCTACCGCGCGTGGTATCGCCCGGACCTGATGGCGGTGGTCGCCGTCGGGGACTTCGAGGCCGCCCGCGTCGAGGCGATGATCCGCGAGCACTTCGGCGCAATCGCGCCGGTGCGCGACGCCGAGCCCCGCACCGTCTTCCCCGTCCCGACCGAGGACACGACGCTCGTCTCGGTCGTGCAGGACCCGGAGGCGACCGGCTCGACGGTGAACGTCTACTACAAGCACGCCTCGCGCGAGGAGCGCACCTACGGCGATTACCGGCGCAGCATTGTCGAGAGCCTCTACGACGGCATGATGAACCGCCGCCTCGCCGAGCTGACGCAGCAGACGGCGCCGCCCTTCATCGGCGCGTTCGCGGGCAACACGAGCCTGACCCGCACCGCCGACGCCTACGTCCTGGCCGCGGGCGTCCCGGACGGCGGCGTGCTGCGCGGCCTCGACGCGCTGCTCACCGAAGCGGAGCGCGTCTACCGCCACGGCTTCACCGCGACCGAGTTGCAGCGCGAAAAGGCGGACGCGCTGCGCAACATGGAGCGCGTCTACGCGGAGCGGGAGAAGACGGAGTCCTCCTCGTTCGCCGACGAGTACGTGCGCAACTTCCTTCTCGGCGAGCCGATCCCCGGGATCCCCGCCGAGTGGGCCCTCTACCGCCGCTTCGTCCCCGGCGTCACGCTGCCGGAGGTCGACTCGCTCGCGCAGCGCTGGCTGCGGCCGGCCGGCCGCGTCGTCCTCGTGCAGGCGCCGGAGAAGGCGAGCGTGCCGGCGCGCGCGCAGCTCCTCGCCGCCTTCGACTCGGTCGCGCACGCGCAGATCCCGGCCTACGAGGATGTGGCCGCGGACCGGCCGCTCGTCGCCGCGCCGCCCGCGCCCGGCCGCATCGTGAGGACGACACGGCTCGACACGATCGGCGTCACCGAGTGGACGCTGTCGAACGGCGCCCGCGTGCTGCTCAAGCCGACCGACTTCAAGGACGACCAGGTGCTCCTGCGCGCCTTCGCCTGGGGCGGCACCTCGCTCGCGCCCGACAGCCTCCTCGTCCCCGCCGTCACCGCCGCCGCCGTCGTCGCGGCGGGCGGCGCCGGCGACTTCAACCGCATCGAGCTCGACAAGGCGCTCTCGGGCAAGGCGGTCAGCGTCACGCCCTACATCAGCGGCCTCGAGGAGGGCCTCTCCGGCGGCGGCTCGCCGCGCGACCTCGAGACGCTGATGAAGCTGGTGTGGCTCACCTTCACCGCGCCCCGCGCCGACACCGTCGCGTTCGCCTCCTTCAAGTCCCGCATCGCCGCCGCCTACCGCAACCGCAGCGAGAACCCGGAGGCCGCGTTCCAGGACACGCTGCAGGTGGTGATGGCGCAGCACGCGCCGCGCGCCCAGCCGCTCGACAGCGCCTGGTTCGGCCGCATGGACCTGGGCGAGTCGCTGCGCTTCTACCGCGATCGTTTCGACGACGCCGGCGCCTTCACCTTCCTCCTCGTCGGAAGCTTCGACGTCGACTCCATCCGCCCGCTCGTCGAACGCTGGATCGCCTCGCTGCCCGCGTCCGGCCACGCCGAGAGCTGGCGCGACGTCGGCATCCGCCCGCCGCCCGGCGTCGTCGAGCGCACCGTGCGCAAGGGCATCGAGCCGAAAGCCCGCGCGCGCATCATCTTCCACGGCCCGATCGACTACGACGACGACCGCGCCTACCTGCTCTCCTCCCTCGCCGACATCCTCCAGATCCGGCTCCGCGACGTGCTGCGCGAGGAGATGGGCGGGACCTACGGCGTGGGTGTCGACGCCGGCGCCTCACCCGAGCCGTATCCCGGCTACAGCGTCGCGATCGATTTCGGCGCCGCGCCCGACCGCCTCGATGAGCTGACGCGCGCCGTCTTCACTCAGATCGACTCGCTGCAGCGCTCCGGTCCGCGCTCCGCCGAGCTCGAGAAG
The DNA here is from genome assembly GCA_963816355.1 of uncultured Gemmatimonadales bacterium. GTDB lineage: Bacteria > Gemmatimonadota > Gemmatimonadetes > Longimicrobiales > RSA9 > CAWFKH01. The sequence goes on from CAWFKH010000003.1 coordinate 36,363, forward strand.
GTGCGCGAGACGCAACTCCGCGGGCGCGAGACGTCGCTGCGCCAGAACGGCTTCTGGACCGCCTACCTGCAGGAGATGGAGCAACACGACCGCCCCCCGGCCGCGCTCTACGACTTCGAGCGCCGCGTCCGGGCGCTGGATGCCGCAGCCATCCGCGATGCCGCGCGGCAGTACCTGGATCGGAAGCGGTACGTGGAAGTGCGGCTCGTGCCGGCAGGGTCGTAGGCAGCCAGCCGCGAGACCGGCGGAAGGCGGTGCGGCCGACCGGGTGCGCTCCTCTCGCCGACCGGGTGCGCTCCCGGCGGTCCAGAACCTGCAACCGAAGAGCGCCCCTCTCCCTCCCGCCGGAGGCGCCGCAGTGTCGAGCAACGTCGCGCGCAAGCTGATCGCCGAGCACCTGGTCGAAGGAGAGATGCGGCCGGGCGAGGAGATCGCCGTGCGCATCGACCAGACGCTGACGCAGGACGCGACGGGAACGCTCGTGATGCTCGAGCTCGAGGCGATGGGGCTGGACCGCGTGCGCACGGAGCTGTCGGCGCAGTACGTCGACCACAACCTGCTGCAGGCGGACAGCCGCAATCCGGACGACCATCTCTTCCTGCAGAGCGCCTGCCGTCGCTTTGGCGTCTGGTTCAGCCGGCCGGGCAACGGCGTCAGCCATCCCGTGCACATGCAGCGCTTCGGCCGGCCCGGCGCGACGCTGCTCGGCTCCGACAGCCACACCTGCGCCGCCGGCTCTCTCGGCATGCTCGCGATCGGCGCGGGCGGCCTGGACGTCGCGCTCGCGATGGCGGGCGAGCCGTTCCGCTTCTCCATGCCGCGCATCTGGGGCGTGCGCCTCGTCGGCGAGCTGCCGCCGTGGGTGAGCGCGAAGGACGTGATCCTGGAGATGCTGCGCCGCCACGGCGTCGCCGGCGGGATCGGCCGCATCGTCGAGTATCACGGCCCCGGCCTGCGCGGCCTTTCGGCGATGGACCGCCACGTGATCGCGAACATGGGCGCGGAGCTGGGCGCGACCACGACCGTCTTCCCGTCGGACGACGCGACGCGTGCCTTCCTGCGCGCGGAAGGGCGCGAGGAGCAGTGGCGCGAGCTGACGGCGGACGACGGCGCGTCGTATGACGTCGAGGAGGAGATCGATCTCGGCGCGCTCGAGCCGCTCATCGCGCGCCCGTCGAGCCCGGGCGACGTCGTGCCCGTGCGGGAGGTGGCCGGCGCGGAGATCTACCAGGCGTATATCGGCTCGTCGGCGAACCCCGGCTTCCGCGACTTCGCCATTGCCGCCCGCATCGTGCGCGGCCGCACTGTCGCGAGCCACGTCTCCTTCGACGTCAACCCGACGTCGCGTGAGCTGCTCCAGGATCTGATGTCGGCCGGCCTGCTCTCCGACCTGATCGCGTCGGGCGCGCGGCTGCACCAGGCCGGCTGCAACGGCTGCATCGGCATGGGCCAGGCGCCCGCGACCGGCCGCAACTCGCTGCGTACGACGCCGCGCAACTTCCCCGGCCGTTCCGGAACGAAGGAGGACTCCGTTTGGCTGTGCAGTCCGGAGACCGCGGCCGCCTCCGCGCTCGCCGGCGCGATCACCGATCCGCGTACGCTGGACATGCCGTACCCGGCGATCGAGGAGCCGTCCCGGCGCCCGCTCCGCCTGCGGACGATGGAAGCCCCGCCGCCCGCGGAGGAGGCGACGGACATCGACCTGCTCAAGGGGCCGAACATCTCGTCGCTGCCCGCGCTCGAACCGCTCCCCGACACGCTGGAGCTGCCCGTGCTGCTGCGCGTCGGCGACGACCTCTCGACCGACGAGATCCTCCCCGCCGGGTCACGCATCCTGCCGTACCGGAGCAACATCCCGAAGATCAGCGAGTTCGCCTTCGAGATCGTCGACGACAGCTACGCCCGCCGCGCCGCCGCCGCGCGCGACGCCGGCGGCCACGCCGTCGTCGCCGGCTCGAACTACGGTCAGGGCTCGAGCCGCGAGCACGCCGCGCTGGCGCCGCGCTACCTCGGCCTGCGGGTCGTCATCGCCGTCGGCTTCGCGCGCATCCACCGCCAGAACCTCGTCAACTTCGGCGTGCTGCCGCTGGTGTTCGAGCACCGCGCCGACTACGATCGTCTGCGGCAGGGGGCGACGCTGCGCCTGCGCGACCTGCACGCGCGCCTCGAGCGCGACGGGCCGCTCGAGATCGAGGTCGTCGGCGGCGAGCGCGGCGCCGCGGCGGGCGCGGCCGATGACGGCGGGGGACCGGGATGGAGCTTCCTGGCGCGGCACGGCCTCTCCCGGCGCGAGGTCGCCGCCGTGCGCGCGGGGGGGCTGACCAACTGGATCCGGCGTCGCGCCGCCCGCACCGCCGCCGCTGCCGGCCGCCCCCCCGCCGGCGAGGCGAGCCTGGACTGAGGCGAACCCATTGAGCGAGCGCACAGCGGGAAGACCGAGGCCGGACGACGCGGAGTGGGCGCTCCTCCCCTTCGCGCCGATGATCTACGTGGCCTGGGCGGACGGCGTGCTCTCCGGCGACGAGATCACCCGCATCGGCGAGATCCTGCGCGCACGCGAGGGCGCCGACGGCATCGCCGCCGACGCTGTCGACCGGTGGCTCAATCCCGCGCGGCCCCCCTCACCCGTCGACCTTGCCGCGCTGCTGCGAACGCTCCGCCGCGCCGCGCGTTCGCTCTCCGCCGACGAGCGCCGTTCGCTCGCCGGCCTCGGCGCCGCGCTCGCCCGCCGCGGCGGCTTCCACGACCCCGCGGTCGACGCCGCACTGAGCCGCGTCGAGGCCGCGCTCGGCGTCGCGGGCGGCGACGCCGTGAAGGCGATCCTCGCCGAGCCCGCCTCGTCCTCGGCCGCCGTCGCCGCGCCCTCGCCCACGGCAGCTGCTCCCTCGCCCGCGGCCGCCGCGTCCTCGCCCGCGGCCGGGCCTGCGCCCTCGGCCGCCAAGGCGCCGCCCGACCCGGTGGCGCTCGAACGCTTCCTGCAGCCGGACCACCGCGACATCCGCGCGCGCGTCTTCGCGCTGCTCGAGCGGCCGTCGTTCCGTCTCGATGCGGGCCTGCCGATGGCGGAGCACCGCCGGCGGGTCTTCGCCTGGCTCGGCGAGCTGGCGGAGGCGGGCCTCACCGCGTTCGCCTACCCGGAGGCCCAGGGCGGCGCGGGCGACGTCGGTGCCAGCATCGCGGTCTTCGAGACGCTCGCGTACCACGACCTCAGCCTCGTCGTGAAGTACGGCGTGCAATTCGGCCTCTTCGGCGGCAGCATCCTGCACCTCGGCACGGAGCGCCACCACGAGCGTTGGCTGCGCGACGTCGCCTCGCTCCAGCTCGCCGGCTGCTACGCGATGACCGAGGTCGGCCACGGCTCCAACGTGCGTGATCTGCGCACCGTCGCCCGCTACGACGCCGCGAGCGGTGAGTTTGTCGTCGTCACGCCCGACGCCGACGCGCGCAAGGACTGGATCGGGAACGCCGCGCTGCACGCGCGCCTCGCGACGGTCTTCGCCCAGCTCGAGGTGGGCGGCCAGGGTTACGGCGTGCACGCGCTCGTCGTCCCGATCCGGGACGCGGCGGGCCGTCCGCTGCCCGGCGTCGAGATCGAGGACTGCGGGCTGAAGGAGGGGCTGAACGGCGTCGACAACGGCCGCCTCGCCTTCCGCGGCGTGCGCGTGCCGCGCGACCATCTGCTCGACCGCTTCGGCCGCGTCACGGAAGACGGCCGTTATGAGAGCCCGATCGCCAGCGACGGCCGCCGCTTCTTCACCATGCTGGGCACGCTCGTCGCCGGGCGGATCAGTATCGCCGCCGCCGCCGGCAGCGTCGCCCGCACGGCGCTCGCGATCGCCGTCCGCTACACGGATCGGCGCCGCCAGTTCGGCCCTCCCGGCGGCGCCGAGGTGCCGGTCCTCGACTACCTCGCGCAGCAGCGGCGTCTGCTGCCGCGCCTGGCGACGACGTACGCCCTCCACTTCGCCGTGCGGGACCTCGTTCGCCGCTATGCCGACGTCCGGCCCGGCCAGGAGGTCGACCGCGAGATCGAGAGCCTGGCCGCCGGCCTCAAGGCGTACGGCACGCAGCACACCGTCGAGACGATCCAGCAGTGCCGCCAGGCATGTGGCGGCCGCGGCTATCTCGCCGCCAGCCGCTTCGGCGCGCTGCTCGCCGACACCGACGTCTTCACCACCTTCGAGGGCGCCAACCTCGTCCTCCTCCAGCTCGTCGCTCGCGGCCTGCTCACCCGCTTCCGCGAGCACATCGGCGACCTTCGCATCTGGGGCCTCGCGCGCTACCTCGGCGAGCGCGCCGCGCACCGCGTCGCCCGCCTCAACCCGATCCTCACCCGCCGCACCGACCCCGAGCACCTGCGCGACCCGCAGTTCCAGCTCGACGCGCTGCGCTTCCGCGAGGAGCATCTCGTCGACACCGCCGCGCGCCGCCTCAAGCGCCGCATCGACGAGACCGGCGACACCTTCGCCGCCATGAACCAGACGCAGGACCACCTCGTCGCCGCCGCCCGCGCCCACGTCGAGCGCGTCCTGCTCGAGCGCTTCGCCGATGCCGTCGCCGCGCACGCGAGCACCGGCGCCGCCGCTGCCGCGCCCGGGGTTGCCACGGCCGCGGCCGCGCCCGGCGTCGCCACGGTCACGCCCGCCACGACCGCGCCCGCCACGGCGCAACAGGGCCCCTCTCCCCTCGTCCCGGCATCGCTCGCGGCGCTGCGCGCCCTCCGCGACCTCTTCGCGCTCTCCCGCATCGAAGCCGACCGCGGCTGGTTCCTCGAGACCGGCTACATCGAAGCCTCGAAGGCGAAGGCGGTCCGCGCCGAAGTGAACCGCCTCTGCGCCGACCTCCGCCCCCTCGCCGTCCCCCTCGTAGAAGCCTTCGGCATCCCCGAATCCCTTCTCCCGCCGCTATAACCCGCACCCCCGCAGCGCCCCCCCCCCCGGCGAAGCGGGTTTCCCTCGCGCAGCGAGCTTCCCCGCGAAGCGGCCCCCCCGCGAAGCGGGGCCCCCGCGAAGCGGGTTTCCCTCGCGCAGCGAGCTTCCCCGCGAAGCGGCCCCCCCGCGAAGCGGGGCTCCCCTCGCGCAGCGAGCTTCCCTCGCGCAGCGAGCCTCCCTCGCACAGCGAGCTTCCCTCGCGAAGCGAGCCCCACCGGCGTATCCTAAGTACGGATCTTGCAACCGCTGCGACCGGATTTTCTCACCCGGATCGCGCCACGATTCGCACCCCGCACGCCAGGAGACGATCACATGCCCTATCCATTCAAGCTCCCGGATCTTCCCTATGATTTCGGCGCTCTCGAGCCGCACATCGACGCGCGCACGATGGAGATCCACCACGACAAGCATCACGCGGGCTACACCAGCAAGCTGAACGATGCGCTGGAGAAGCATTCGGAGTGGCAGGGACGCGAGGCGGAGGAGATCCTTCGCAACATCAACAGCGTGCCCGAAGACATCCGGACGGCCGTGCGTAACAACGGCGGCGGCTACGTCAACCATGCGCTCTTCTGGCGCATTATGTCGCCGGAGGGCGGCGGCGAGCCGGAGGGCGACCTCGCCAACGCGCTGCGCTCGAAGTTCGGCTCCTTCGACGACTTCAAGCAGAAGCTCACCGCCACCGCGGGCGGCCAGTTCGGCAGCGGCTGGGGCTGGCTCGTCGTGACCGCTCCGGGCGACCTCGACGTCTACTCGACGCCGAACCAGGACAGCCCGTACATGAACGGCCACACGCCGATCCTCGGCGTCGATGTCTGGGAGCACGCGTACTACCTGAAGTACCAGAACAAGCGTCCGGAGTACCTGCAGAACTGGTGGAACGTCGTCAACTGGCGCGAGGTCGAGAAGCGGTACGACGCCGCCCGCGGTTGAGCGCGCGCGGTCCGCGGCCGCGCGGCGCCCCCGCCTCCGCCCCGCGTGGGCGCCGCCGCCTCTCGCCGCTCGTCGCGCTCGCCCTCCTCGTGCCGCCGGTCTACGCGTGCCGCGGCGAGGGCTCCGCCGGCGGCGCCCCGGCGGAGGCGAGCGCGGCCGACTCGGCGCATGTCGCGCAGGCCGCGCGGAGCGCCTCGGCCCCGGCCCCGGCGCCGGTGCCGCTGGACGGTGCGGCGTTCCGCGATCCACAGGCCGTCCTCTACGACGCCGACCTCGACGTCTACTTCGTCAGCAACCGCAACGGCGCCGCGGACTCGGCGGACGACGACGGCTTCATCAGCCGCGTCCGCCCGGACGGAATGGTCGACTCGCTCCGCTTCATCGTCGGCGGCCGGCACGGCGCGAAGCTGGACGCGCCGCGCGGGATGGCGATCGCGGGAAACACGCTGTGGGTGGCGGACATCACCTGGATCCGCGGCTTCGACAAGCGCACGGGCCGCGTGCTCGCGAGCTTCGATCTGCGGCCGCAGGGCGCCCGCTCGCTCGCCGGAATGGCCGTTGCCGCGGACGGCGCTCTCTACATCTCGGACGCGCGCGCGGGGCGCCTGATCCGGCTCGCGCCGACGCTCGGCCGTGGCGTCGCCTTTGCCGGCGGCGGCCTGGGCGTGCCGGACGGCCTGCTCTGGGACCCCGGCCGCGGGAAGCTGCTCGTCGCCTCGCGCGACCGTCCCGACATCCTCGCCTTTACGCCGGGCGACTCCGCCGTATCCGTCGCCGCGCGCGGGCCCGCCTCGGCCGGCGGCTTCGTTGGCCTCGCGCGGCTCGACGACGGGCGCATCGTCGCTGCGAGCTCAGGCGGCGGGCTGTACCTGCTCGGCGCGGACGGCCGTCTCACCCGCGTCTACGCCGGAGCCGGCGTCGCCGAGCTCGGCGCGGACACGAAGCGGGGCCGCCTTCTGCTGCCGGTCCCCGGCGAGAACCGCGTGCGCATCCTGGAGATGCCGAAGACGCCCTGACCGGAGCGGCCTCGAGGCCCCCTCCACGGATCCGGCGGCGCCGTGGCCGCGCGTCGCCGAACAGCGGGAAGGAATCGATCATGGCCGAAACGCTCCGCCTCATGGGAATTCTCGCTCATCCGGACGACGAATCGCTCGGCGCCGGCGGCACCTTCGCGAAGTACGCGGACGAAGGCGTCGAAACCTACCTCGTCACCGCGACGCTGGGCCAGCGCGGCCGCTATTTCGACGACAGCGACCGTCCCGACGACGCCGAGGTCGGCCGCGTCCGAGAGGCCGAGCTGCGGCGTGCGGCCGCGGTCCTCGGCATCCGCGAGGTGTGCCCGCTCGGCTACATGGACGGCTCGCTCGACCGCGTGGACACGCGAGAAGCGGTCGGCCGCATCGCCGCCCACATCCGCCGCATCCGTCCGCAGGTCGTCCTCACCTTCGACCCGTTCGGCGCCTACGGCCACCCGGACCACATCGCGGTGTCACAGCTCGCGGGCGCCGCGATCGTCGCCGCCGCCGCCCCGGACGGCGAGCGAGCGCGGCCGCCGGGTGGCGGTGCGGCCGCGGCCGAAGCGCGACCGCCGCACGCGGTCGCGAAGCTCTACTACATGGCGTGGGGGCCGGAGGCGTGGGCGGCGTACCAGGAGGCGTTCAAGACGCTCGTCAGCCGCGTGGACGGGGAGGCGCGGCAGGCGTCGCCGTGGCCGGAGTGGTCGATCACGACGCGCGTGGACGCGCGCGCTCACTGGGACACCGTATGGCGCGCGGTCCGGTGTCACGAGACCCAGATGGCGATCTACCGTCGCCTCGGCGAGCTGACGCCGCGCCACCACGAGGGGCTCTGGGGCGACCAGACCTACTACCGCGTCTTCAGCACCGTGAACGGCGGGCGGGAAAGGGAGAGCGACCTCTTCGCCGGGCTCCGCTGAGGGGAAGGTCTCAGCGCGCCAGCTCCCGCAGACGCCGCCCCGCCTCCTCCAGCGTCTGCAGCCGCTTGCAGAAGGCAAAGCGAACGAGCCGGCGCCCGTCCCCTGGATCGTGGAAGAAGCTCGATCCCGGTACGGGCGCGACGCCGCCCTCCATGCGACCGTCGGCGCCCGCCGCGAGCCAGCGCGAGAAGGCGACGTCGTCCAGGTCGCTGAGCGCCGAGAAGTCCGCCATGACGTAGTACGCGCCCTGCGGCGCGTCGCAGCGGAAGCCGGCGGCCTGCAGCGCGGGGACGAGCGCGTCGCGACGGGCGCGGTAGTCGTCGGCGAGCCGGCCGTAGTACGCCTCGCCGATCCCCTCGAGCGCCGCGGCGCACGCCTCCTGCAGCGGCGCGGGGGCGCCCACCGTCAGGAAGTCGTGCACCTTGCGGATCGCGCCGGTCAGCGCCGCGGGCGCCACGATCCAGCCGACGCGCCAGCCGGTCACGCTGTACGTCTTCGACGCGCCGCTGATCGTGACCGTGCGATCCCGCATGCCGTCCAGCGTCGCGAGCGGGATGTGGGCGCCGTCGTAGAGGATGTGCTCGTAGATCTCGTCCGTCACGGCGATCGCGTCGTGGCGCCGGCACAGCCCCGCCACCGTCTCCAGCTCGTCGCGCGTGAACACCCGGCCGGAAGGGTTGTTCGGCGTGTTGAGCACGATCGCGCGCGTGCGCGACGAGAACGCCGCCGCCAGGCGATCGAGGTCCGGCCCCGTCCGCGGATCGAGCGGCACGTACACCGGCTTCGCGCCGCACAGCACGGCGTCGGGGCCGTAGTTCTCGTAGAACGGCTCGAAGACGATCACCTCGTCGCCCGGATCGACGATCGCGAGCAGCGCGGACGCCATCGCCTCCGTCGCGCCGCACGCCACGGTGATCTCGCGCTCCGGATCCACGTCCATGCCGTACCCGCGCGCGTAGCTCGCGGCGAGCGCTCGCCGCAGCCGCGGCGCGCCCCACGTCACGGCGTACTGGTTGACGTCGCCGCGGATCGCCTCGCACGCGGCTTCCTTGAGCAGGTCCGGGGCGGGGAAGTCCGGGAATCCCTGGGCGAGGTTGATCGCGCCGTGCTCGGCGGCCACGCGCGTCATCTCGCGGATCACCGACTCCGTGAACGTCTCCGTCCGCCGCGCCACGCGTGCGGCGCGCGCGGAGGTCGGCGCGTGCGCGGCAGCGGTCGACGGCGCGTTCCGATCGCTCATCGTCGCGCCTCCTCGTGCTGTTGTCCGGTGCCTGTCGCGCCCCGCTCCTCACGCCGGCGGGGCCGCAGCGCGGACGATCACGCCTGCGGCCCTTGCCCGTCCGCGTCCGGGTGCAGCCCATCCGCGGCGCGGCGGGCTGGGATCGTGAAGGCGAAGACCGTCTCGCCGGAGTCGGGGAACTCCGCCCATACGCGGCCGCCCGCCGTCGTCAACGCGTCGCGGACGAGCGAGAGCCCCAGTCCGCTCCCCTCGGCGGTGCCGACCCGATCGCCGCGGAAGAAGCGCTCGAAGATACGCTCCCGCTGCGCCGGCGGCACGCCGCGCCCGTTGTCCGCCACCTCGACGGTGATGCTGCGGCCGGCCGGGGACGAGCCGGCCGCGGCGACGCGGATCTCCACCCAGCGATCCTCGCGCGACGGGTCGTGGTACTTGATCGCGTTCGAGAGCAGGTTCGTGATCACCAGCTCGATCAGGGAGGCCTTCACCTCGACTTCCGGCAGCTCACCGGCGACGCGAACCTGCACGCCGGCGGCCGACGCCATCTCGCGGAGCCGCCGCACGCTCTCCTCGATCGCGTGGCGCAGGTGCACGTTGCGGTGCGAGCGCGTGTCGCGGTCCGTGCGCGACAGCTCGATCAGATCGTCCACCAGGCGGCGCATCCGCTCCGCGTTCTCGGCGATCATCCGGACGAAGCGCTCGCGCTCCTCGGGCACCGCGACCACGAACTCCTCCGACAGCATGTGCGCGGCGCCGAGGATCGCGCCGATCTCGTTCCGGACCTCGTGCGACAGGGCGCGGTTGAAGCTGCGCAGCCGGTCCTCCCGCTCTCCGATCACCCGTTCGGCGTGATCGAGGAATTCCGTCATCGTCTCGCGCTGGACGACCGCCACCGCGTGGAACAGGCGGTCGGCCGCTTCGGTCAAGTGGGGCGCGCTGTCGACGTGCTCCTCCGCGTGAGCGCCGAGCGCCTGGAAGAGGACCGCGCCGAGGATCTCGTACTCCCACAGGATCTGCCGCGCGTCGAACCCCTGCTCGTGACGCATCCGCCCCAGCTCCCGCGCCTTCGACACCACCGGCGTGTCGGCGGCGAGCTCGTTGCTGTGGTCGGCCACGTAGTCCCCCATCCGCTCGACGAGCATCGGGATGTGGTCGAGCAGGTCCTCGGACGGAAAGACCAGCGCGGGATCGAGCGTGATCCGATGCGCGATGCGCTCCAGCCAGCGCTGCACCAGGTCCTCGCTGCGCCCGCGCAGGGCGGCGGCGAAGGTCCGCAGCGCGGCGGCCTGGGCGTTCTTCGGCATCAAGGAATCGGCGTCCGGCGTCATCGCTCTCCCGGGGCGCGCTTCGCTTCCGTCGCGAACGTGGTTCACGCGGCGTCGTTTCGAGCGCTTTGCAGGAGTCGGGCCAGCGGCGGGAGCGCGCGGTTTTGCATCTGCCGCGCGAGGGCGCATCTTGAGTCCCTGGGCAGCATCGCCGAACCCGCAACGGAACGAACCGCCATGGACCACGACAGCTTCGCCGCACGCGCCGAACTCCGCGTCGGCGACCGCCGCTACGAATACTACCGGCTCGAAGCACTCGAGAAGGCGGGCCTCTCCGTCGCCCGCCTGCCCTACTCGCTGCGCATCCTGCTCGAGAACTTGCTGCGCAAGGAGGACGGCGCCGTCGTGACCCGAGACGACATCGTCGCGCTCGCGAGCTGGGACCCCGCCGCGGCGCCGCAGACGGAGATCGCCTTCACCCCCGCGCGCGTGCTGCTGCAGGACTTCACCGGCGTCCCCGCCGTCGTCGACCTCGCGGCGATGCGCGACGCGATGCGGCGCATGGGCGGCGACCCGCGCCGCATCAACCCGCTGCAGCCCGCCGAGCTCGTCATCGACCACTCCGTCCAGGTCGACGAATTCGGCACCCGCATCGCCTTCGCCGTCAACGCGGACATGGAGTACCGCCGCAACCGCGAGCGCTACGCGTTCCTGCGCTGGGGTCAGAGCGCCTTCGACAACTTCCGCGTCGTGCCGCCCGAGACCGGCATCGTTCATCAGGTCAACCTCGAGTACCTCGCGCGCGTCGTCTTCGGCGACACCGGCGAGGACGCTTCGCTCGCCTACCCGGACACGCTCGTCGGCACCGACTCCCACACCACCATGGTGAACGGCCTCGGCGTGCTCGGCTGGGGCGTCGGCGGCATCGAGGCCGAGGCCGCCATGCTCGGGCAGGCGATCTCGATGCTCATCCCGCAGGTCGTCGGCTTCCGCCTCACCGGTGAGCTGCCCGAGGGCGCCACCGCCACTGACCTCGTCCTCACCGTGACGGAGATGCTGCGCCGCAAGGGCGTCGTGGGGAAGTTCGTCGAATTCTTCGGACCCGGCCTCGCGCGCCTGCCGCTCGCCGACCGCGCCACCATCGGCAACATGGCCCCCGAGTACGGCGCCACCTGCGGCATCTTCCCGGTCGACGCCGAGACGCTGCGCTACCTCGAGTTCACCGCGCGCCCCCCGGAGCGCGTCGCCCTCGTCGAAGCGTACATGAAGGAGCAGGGCCTCTTCCACACGCCCGATTCCCCCGAGGCGGAATACTCCGACACCCTCGAGCTCGACATGGCCACCGTCGAGCCGAGCCTCGCCGGACCGCGCCGGCCGCAGGACCGCATCTCGCTCTCCCGCTCGCGCGCCGTATACGACGACGCCTTCTCCAACTTCGCCGACGAGCGCAGCACCCGCGCCGCGGCCGCGGCACCCGGCGGCGTCGCCGTCGCCGAGAAGAGCGCGCGCGCGGTTCGCATCGAGATCGGCGAGAACACCTTCACGCTGCGCGACGGCGCCGTCGTCATCGCCGCGATCACCTCCTGCACCAACACGTCGAATCCCGCCGTGATGGTCGGCGCCGGATTGCTCGCGAAGAAGGCGATCGAGCACGGCCTGCGCAGCAAGCCGTGGGTGAAGACGTCGCTCGCGCCGGGGTCGAAGATCGTGACCGACTACCTCGAAGCCTCCGGCCTGCAGGACTACCTCGACGAGCTCGGCTTCCAGCTCGTCGGCTACGGCTGCACCACCTGCATCGGCAACAGCGGGCCGCTGCCCGCCGAGGTCAGCGCCGCCGTGCGCGAGAACGACCTCGTCGTCTGCTCCGTGCTCAGCGGCAACCGCAACTTCGAGGGCCGTATCAACCCCGACACACGCTTCAACTATCTCGCCTCGCCGCCGCTCTGCGTCGCCTACGCCCTCGCCGGTCGCATGGACATCGACCTCTACAACGAGCCGATCGGCACCGACCGCGACGGCCGCTCCATCTTCCTTCGCGACATCTGGCCCACCCAGCGCGAGATCCACGACACGATCCTCGGCTTCGTCCGCTCCGACATGTTCCGCGACGAGTACGCCGAGGTCTTCACCGGCGACGACCGCTGGCGCGCACTCCCCATCCCAGAGGGAGATCTCTTCGCCTGGGACGATGCCTCCACCTACGTCAAGGAGCCGCCCTACTTCGTCGACATGCCGCGCGACGCCCCCGAGCCGGCCGACATCGTCGGCGCCCGCGTCCTCGCGCTCCTGGGCGACAGCATCACCACCGACCACATCTCGCCCGCCGGCAGCATCGCCCGCACCAGCCCCGCCGCCGAATACCTCGTCGGTCACGGCATCGAGCCGCGCGACTTCAACTCCTACGGCTCGCGTCGCGGCAACCACGAAGTGATGATGCGCGGCACCTTCGCCAACATCCGGCTCCGCAACCACCTCGTGCCGGGCGTCGAGGGCGGCTACACCCAGCACCTCCCCGACGGCGAGGAGCTCAGCATCTTCGACGCCTCCATGCGCTACCGCGACGAGGGCGTGCCGCTCATCGTCCTCGCCGGCAAGGAGTACGGCACCGGCTCCTCCCGCGACTGGGCCGCCAAGGGCCCCGCGCTCCTCGGCGTCCGCGCCGTCGTCGCCGAGAGCTACGAGCGCATCCACCGCTCCAACCTCATCGGCATGGGCGTCCTGCCGCTCCAGTTCCGCGACGGCGAGAGCGCCGCCTCGCTCGGCCTCACCGGCCACGAGCGCTACGACGTCGCCGGCCTCGCCGACCGCGTCCGCGACCGCCTCGCCGGCGGCCGCACCGTCACCGTCCGCGCCACCGCCGACGACGGCGCCGTCCGCGAGTTCGAGGCGCGCATGCGCATCGACACGCCGCAGGAGCTCGAGTACTACCGGCACGGCGGCATCCTGCAGTACGTGCTGCGCCAGATGATGCGGAGCTGAGCCGCGCGGCGGGATGCGTCCTCTCCGCGGGACGCCGGTGTGACCTTTCGAGGGGGCGGCGCGGCCGATCCTGGCGCCGCCATCGTCGCTACAACGTGTTACGTGACAACGACTTGTGTCGTGCATCCCCCGCCGGCACGGATCCGGCCTCCTCCATCCGCGAAACACCATCTCAGAAGGAGGCCCCGATGCTCAAGCCTGGACTCCCGTTTTCCGCGGCGCTGCTGCTCGGCGCCCTCGCGATCCCCGCCGCCCTCGCCGTGCCCGCCCCGGCGTCGGCTCAGATCTTCTCGCGCGGAAGCCGCGACGACCGCGCGGCCTGCGAGAGCCGCTACCGCCGCAGCGCGATCCGCCTGCGCGCCCAGGAGCGGCAGTGGTCGCTCCGGCACGCCCGCGCCCGCGGCGCCGAGAACCGCGCCGCCCGGCAGCGTTTCCGCGCCGCCGAGCTGCGGCTGCGACGGGACTACTCCCGCTGCGTGGCGCGCGTCGCTCGACGGGGCGGCCGCAACGACCGGAACGGGCGCTACGACCGGAACGGGCGCTACGACGGCTCGCGCGACCGTCCGGACCGCTACGGCCGGAATGGCCGCTACGACGCGCGTTCGCGACCGGGCGAGGCGCGGCTGGAGAGCCGGTCGGGGCGCGTGGAGCGGAGAGAGGACCGCGTCGAGCGGCGGCGCGACGAGCGCGGCGGGCGTGACGACGGCGGGAAAGTGGAGGGTCGGCGCGACGGCCGGGGCGGCGGGGATGCGCGTCAGGGCGATCGTGGGGACGACCGCCGCTGACGCGTCACCCGCGCGGCGGGATTACGACGTCGCGGCAGCGCGGCCGTTGCCGGAAGCCTTCCCGGCGACCGCTTCGGCCGCGTCCGCGGCGGCCTGGGCGGCGGATGCGGCGCGCCGGCCGGCGGAGTCGCGCGCGTGCGCGGCGGCGGCGGAGGCGCGGTGTGCGGCGGCGGAGGCCCGGGCGGCGGCGGCGGACGCGCAAGCGGCGGCGGACGCGGCGTGCTCGCGCGCGGTGCTGGCGGCGCGGCCGGCGCTCTCGCTGGCGCTCGAGTAGTAGCGTGCGGCGAAGTCGCGGGCGTTGAGGGTGCGGGCGTAGACGACGCGCGCGAGCTTCGTCATCGTGAGGAGCTTGATGTAGATCCAGCCGATGTCGAACTCGTACCAGCGGGCGCGGAACTTGGCGGATCGGGGATCGGCGTGGTGGTTGTTGTGGAGCTCCTCGCCGCCGATGAAGATGCCGATCGGCAGGATGTTACGGCTCTCGTCCTTGGTGGCGAAGTTGCGGTAGCCGAGCGCGTGGCCGATGCCGTTGACGATGTTGCCGAAGATCGGCAGCCATACGGTCATCGCGCTCCACACGAGCAGCCCGATCCACGGCCCGAACAGAAGGAAGTCCAGGACGAACATGATCGCGAGGCCGAGCCACGAGTACCGCGAGTAGAGGTGGCGCTCGACGGCGTCGTCGGGACACCCCTTGCCGTACTTCTCGAGCATCTCCTCGTCCTTGACGGCGCGGCGGTAGAAGAAGACGCCGCCGAGGACGATCTCCCACAGCCCCTCGACCGCCGGCGAATGCGGATCCCCTTCGCGATCCGAGAAGGCGTGGTGCTTCCGGTGGACGGCGACCCACTCGCGGGTCTTCATGCCGGTGGTCAGCCACAGCCAGAACCGGAAGAAGTGCTCGGCGATCGGGTGGTAGCGGACGCCGCCGTGCGTCGCTCCGCGGTGCAGATAGAGCGTCGTCGCCGTATTCGATATATGGCCGACGACCGCCACCCACAGCAGCGGCACCCACCACGGATGCGCGAGAAATCCCGGTTCGGGCATAACCTACTCCTGTCAGCGGGGAAGCATCGGAGCCGAGCGAGCGCCGCGGACGACGCGGCGCGTGACGGGACTTAAAGGTCGCCGTTTCCGGAGTATGACGCAAGCCGCAGGCCTCGGTGACGTCCCCGTCGCTCCTGCCTCACCAGCCCTTCGCGGCCACCTCCCAGCGGTCGACCACCGCATCGCCGCGCACCGCGTACAGCACCGGCTGCAGGTTGACCGAGACGCACACGTGGTTCGGCACGATGCGGACGCGGTCGCCGACGCGCGGCCGCCAGTCGCCGCCGCGCAGGTCGAGGATGCCGTGTTCCTCCGATGTGGCGCGGACCACGACTTCCGGCCGGTCGAGCAGCGCTCCAAGCCCGGCCGTGGGGCCCTCGCGGCCGTCCGCCGTGCGGATTCGGGCATCGGTCGGCGCGCGGATCTCCTCGCGCGAGAGCGCCTTCGATCCCGCGTCCACGACCGCCTGCCCGGGTACCGCGGTGCTGATCACCGTCGCGAGGATCGTGTAGGCGCAATCCTCCCACCGACAGGCATCGAGCGCCGCCGTCGTGCGGTCGTTGAAGATGTAGGTGCCGGGGCGGATCTCCGTGACGCCGTGCAGGCGGTGGGACTGGAAGGCCGTCGGCGTGGAGCCTCCGCTCACGACCTCGGGCTCGAGGCCGGCATCGATCAGCGCGGCGAGGCGTGCGTCGAGATCCTGCTGCAGCCGCGCCAACGCGGGACCCTGCGCCGCCACCAGCTCGCGGATGTGCCCGGGGTAGAACAGCACGCCGCGAAACCGGAGCGCATCGAGGCGGCTGGCTTCTCGTGCGAGGCGCACGAGCGCGGCGGCGTCGGCAACGCCCATGCGGCCCATGCCGACGTCGGCCTCCAGGAGGACGGCCACGTCGCGTCCGGCCGACACGGCCGCGTCCGAGAGCGCCAGCAGCGCCGCTTCCGAGTCGACCGCCACGCTCACGTCGCGGTCCGCAGGCAGCCGGTGCAGCGCGGCACGGCGGCCGCCGCCGAGCACCGGGTAGGCGATCAGGATGTCGTGCGCGACGGTCCCCATCACCTGCGCCTCGGGGCCGGTCGCCACGGTCACGCCCACGGCGCCGCGGCGTAGCTGCTCGCGCGCCAGCAGCGGGTTCTTGTGGGTCTTCGTGTGGGGGCGCAGCGCCAGCCCGTGCTCCGCGGTGTAGGCGGCCATGCGGTCCAGGTTCGCCGTCATGAGGTCGACGTCCACGAGCGCAGCCGGCGTGGGCAACGCATCGACGCTGCGCGCGTCCTCACGCACGGTCCGCTTCCGTCCGGTCCCCGTCCGTCGCTCCGGTCGAGCGCAGCGCCCCCGCCACGCGCTCCACCAGCGTCCGCGGCGTGAACGGCTTCTCGATCAACCGGGCGCCGGGTGGCAGGACGCCGCGCTCGGCCACTTCCTCGGAGGTCTGGCCGCTGGTGAAGAGGACCGGCGTGGTGGGACGGAGCACCGCGAGCCGCCGCGCCAGCTCGGGACCTCCCATCAGCGGCATCAGAATGTCCGTCACCACGAGGTCGAACACGCCGGCGTGCGACTCCACGATGCGGAGCGCATCCTCCCCGTTCTCCGCTTCCACGACGTGCACGCCGGCGGCCTCCATCGCGCGGCGCGCGAAGGTCCGGACGCTCGCGTCGTCGTCGACCAGCAGGACGAGGCGGTCGGCGAAATCCGGCAGCGGAAGGGGCGCGGTCGCGTCGCCCGCGTCGTCGCCTTCGTCCGGCGCCGCAGGGCGTATATCGGTGTCGCGGGGCAGGTAGATCTTGAAGGTGGTGCCCGCACCGGGCTCGCTGTACACCCAGACATGGCCGCCCGCCTGCTTCACGATCTGGTAGACGGTGCTCAGGCCGAGGCCCGTCCCCTTGCCCTTCTCCTTCGTCGTGAAGAACGGCTCGAAGATCCGCTCGCGCACCGAAGCGGGCATGCCGACGCCGGTGTCGCTCACGCTCAGGCGGATGTAGCCGGCGGCGTGGGCGCCGGACGGGAGTCGTGCCGCCGTCGTATCCTCGCGGTCGACGCCGTCGGCGCGAATGTGGATGCGGCCGCCCTCCGGCATCGCGTCGCGCGCGTTCACGACGAGGTTGACGAGCACCTGCTCGAGCAGGCCGCGGTCTGCGTGCACCGGGAGCGGAGCGTCGGCGAACGAGGTCTCGATCATCACGTCCGCCCCCACCAATCGTTTCAGCATCCGCTCGAGGTCGCGCACCAGGTCGGTGGCGTCGAGCCGCTGCGGCCGCGCGGTCTGCTTGCGGCTGAAGGTGAGCAGCCGGCGAACGAGGTCGGCGGCGCGGTCGGCGGCGCGAACGACTTCCTCGAGGTCCGCCCGCAACGCCGCGTCGCCGACCTCCTCGAGCACCATGAGCGTGTAGCCGCGGATCGCCGTGAGGATGTTGTTGAAGTCGTGCGCGACGCCGCCGGCGAGGCGGCCCACGGCCTCCATCTTCTGCGCGTGGCGGAGCTGCTCGGCCAGCGAGCGCTCCTGGGTGACGTCGCGGCTGTTGACGATGATCCCGCCCACAGCCGGGTCCGCGATCGCGTTCGTCCACGTGCAGTCGAGCAGGCGCCAGGCGCCGTCGCGGTGCCGGAACCGCAGCTCGCCGCGCCGCACCCGGCCCGCCTTCGCCGCGACCTCCGCCAGGATCGACTCCCGGTGCTCCCGCTCGTCCGGGTGGTACAGCTCCGGCGCCCTGCGGCCGATCAGCTCAGCCGCGCGGTACCCGAGCACCGGCTCGACCGCGGGGCTCACGTAGCGGATCACGCCGGCATCGTCGACAATCGCCATCATCTCGGTGGCGTGCGCCAGCAGCGCTACGTAGCGGGCGACGCTATGGCGGAGCGCCTCCGGCGTGGCCACGGTCTGGTCAGCGTCCACCGACCTCCCTTCGCGCCCCTCCGGGTCCGGTCCGGCCAAGATCGATCCTGTCTCGGGTCACGGTGGAGGTGCGCCGCGGCGGTTCGGCGTGCGCTAACGGAAGTGCACAGCGCAAGATATGGCAGAGGTGCCAAGTTGAGAATCGAGGCGCGACGGCCTTTGCGCAAGGGCAGCGCGGTGGTGCTCCGCCGGTTGCACCCGCCGCCGCCTCTGCGCGATATTGCACCGGCCGGCTCGACCGGCATCGGGGCAGTAGCTCAGCTGGGAGAGCACCGCCTTTGCAAGGCGGGGGTCAGGGGTTCGAGCCCCCTCTGCTCCACTCGGGACGCGGGCCCTCCTCCGTCAAGCGCCGGCGGCCGCCGAGGTGAGGTCGGAGGTGCAGTGGGCGCAGCGCGTCGCGCCGATCGGGATGCGGAAGCGACAGTAGGGGCACTCCTTCTCGGTCGGCGCGGCGGGCGCCGACACCTTCGGGCGCCGCAGCCGGTTGTACGAACGCACGAGGAGGAAGACGGTGAACGCGACGATCAGGAAGCTGATCAAGTTGTTGATGAAGACGCCGTAGTTGATCGTGGGCGCGCCGGCGGCGGTCGCGTCCGCGAGCGAGGCGTACGGCTGCCCGGAGAGGTTGATGTAGAGCTCGGAGAAGTCGACGCCGCCGGTCGCCAGCCCGATCGGCGGCATGATCACGTCCTTCACCAGGGAGTTCACCACGGACGTGAAGGCGGCGCCGATCACGATCCCGACGGCGAGATCGAAGACGCTGCCGCGCGCAATGAATTCCTTGAATTCCTTGAACATGTCGTGCCCCTCCGCGGTAGACCCATGTCGGTGCGACGGATGCCACGTACAGGATGCTCCATGTGCGTCGCGACATCAACGTTGTCGTGGCCGCGCTCGCGGTCGCTGTCACGTCCCGCGGCGATCGGGCGTTCGTCGGAAGAGGGGACGCGCCGCCCTTCGGGCGGTGAGTCGTCGGCCCGCGCGGGCGCGCCGGCGCCTCGCGGGCGCGGGCACACGGCTTGCCAGTATCTCATTGCCAGGAGAGGGGGCGGAGCCGAGCCGACGTGGGTGCTTCGCCCCCTCTCGGCAGTCCGCCTGCCGACATTCGCCGATCACGGCTGATCCCCGGCGCGTTCGCCCCGTCCCGGGGACGAGGAGGATAGGAGTCGTTATGTTGTTGTCGTTGGCCGTCGCCCTCACCCTGCTCGCGATGATCTTCCTTCTGGTGCTTCGCTCGCTGCCCGATGGACGCTCCTGTCCCGCGTGCGGATCGACCCCGCTGCGGAGGAGCACGTTCGGCCCGCCCGGCGGCGTCCGTCGTCGCGCGCTGGCGGGCCTCGTGGACCGGGGCCACTGCGCCGGCTGCGGCTGGCGCGGCCCGGTGCGGCGCGGGCCGCACGCGCAGCGCGTGCCGCGGAGCCGGGGGAGGATGCCATGATCACCAACGCCCTCCGTTTCGTGCTGCTCTCCTTCGCCCTCGTGGCGTACGCCGGCGCGGGCGCGTCGGCGGCGGTGATCCGGCAGCGCTGGCTGGCCGATGGTGAGACCGACTGGGGGCTGGCGGGGGTCGCCTCGCTGCTGTTCACCTTCGCCGCGCTTTGCACCGCGCTCGGCGCAGGCTGGAGCGGCGTGCTCGCGTTCGGCGGCGTCGCTCTGTTCACCGCCTATGTCTCGATGGCGCGGCACATCGGCCTCTTCGAGGTGGAAGCGGGCTCCGCGGATGCGCTGGCGCAGCCCGCCGAAGAGCCCCGCCAGCCGAAGTAGCCCGCCCTCTCCTCTCGCCGGGACCCGCCCGGCGCCGGCCCGCGCGCCCCCGTCGCAGGTATGCTTCCGCCCGCCGCGACGGTGGCGTCCGCCCGCGGCCTCCGGTAATTTCCACTTCCCGCGTGCGGGAGACGATCACGTGACAGAGGCGGTGGGCCGCGGCATGGCGAACGCGACGGACCTGATGGAGAAGCTGGTGTCCCTGTGCAAGCGCCGGGGATACGTGTACCAGTCTTCGGAGATCTACGGCGGCACCGGGTCGGTGTGGGATTACGGTCCGCTCGGGGTCGAGTTGAAGCGCAACATCCAGGAAGCGTGGTGGCGTGCGATGGTGCACGAGCGGGACGACGTCGAGGGTCTGGACGCGGCGATCCTGATGCATCCGCGGGTGTGGGAGGCGAGCGGCCACGTCGCCGGGTTCACCGATCCGTTGGTCGAGTGCGGCAACTGCCACCGCCGCTTCCGCGCGGACCGGCCGGAGCTGGCGGATGGCCAGTGCCCGGTGTGCGGGGCGCGCGATTCGCTCACCGAGCCGCGTCTCTTCAACCTGATGTTCAGGACGTTCATGGGTGCGGTCGAGGACGACGCGGCGGTCGTCTACCTGCGTCCCGAGACGGCGCAGGGCAGCTACGTCAACTTCCAGAACGTGCTGACCAGCAGCCGCCAGCGCATCCCGTTCGGCATCGCGCAGGTGGGCAAGGCGTTCCGCAACGAGATCACGCCAGGCAACTTCGTGTTCCGCACGCGCGAGTTCGAGCAGATGGAGATGCAGTTCTTCGTCGAGCCGGGCAGCGACGACGAGTGGTTCGAGTACTGGAAAGCCGCGCGCATGGAGTGGCACACGCGGCTCGGCATCGATGCGGCGAAGCTGCGCTTCCACGAGCACGGGCCGGACGAGCTCGCGCACTACGCGAAGCGCGCCTTCGACATCCAGTACGCGTTCCCGTTCGGCTGGCAGGAGTTCGAGGGGATCCACAACCGTACGGACTTCGACCTGCGGCGCCACCAGGAGTACTCCGGCAAGAAGCTGGAGTACGTCGACCCGGTCGAGCGCGACAAGCGCTACATCCCCTACGTCATCGAGACCGCCGTGGGCCTCGGTCGCGCTTTCCTCGTCGTGCTCGCCGACGCGTACCGTGAGGAGGAGATCGAGGGCGACACGCGCGTGGTGCTTCGGCTCCACCCACGGCTCGCGCCCACGAAGGTGGCGGTCTTCCCGCTCGTGAAGAAGGACGGCATGCCGGAGGTGGCGCGTCGCATCCACGACGGCTTCCGCGCTGCCGCGATCCCCTCCTTCTACGACGACGGCGGCTCCATCGGCAAGCGCTACCGCCGTCAGGACGAGGCGGGCACGCCGTTCTGCATCACGGTCGACGGCGATACCGCGGGTGAGGAGACGGTCACCGTTCGGGATCGCGACACGCTGGCGCAGGAGCGCATCGCCATCGGGCGGCTCGTCGAGTACCTGAGGGCGAAGATCGAGTAGCAGGTCGCCGACCTGACACGCAACGACCCACCCGGAAAGCCATGACTGCACGCGAGGACGCCGGCGCCGCGAGCGAGACGTTCACCAGCCGCTGGGGCATGATGGCGGCGATGCTCGGCATGGCGGTCGGCACCGGCAACATCTGGCGCTTCCCGCGCATCGCGGCCTCCAACGGGGGCGGCTCCTTCCTCGTCGCGTGGGTGATCTTCCTCCTCGCCTGGTCGGTGCCGCTGATCATCGTCGAGTTCGCGATGGGGAAGGAGACCCGCTACGGCGCGGTCGGCGCGTTCAGCCGCCTCGTCGGCCCCCGCTTCGCGTGGATGGGCGCCTGGGTCGCCTTCACTGCCAGCGCGATCATGTTCTACTACACGGTCGTAATGGGCTGGACGCTGCGCTACCTGTGGGCCGCGCTGACCGGCGAGCTGCCGGGCGCCGAGCCCGGCGCGGTGTGGCAGGCGTTCGCCTACACGCCGCACGTCCTCATCTACCACGCGATCGCGATGGCGCTCGCCGTGTGGGTCGTCGCTCGGGGCGTGAAGGGGATCGAGAGCGCGGCCCGCATCCTGATCCCGAGCCTCTTCGTGCTCGTCGTCATCCTCGCCATCCGCGCGGTGACGCTGCCCGGCGCGGCGCGCGGGCTGAACTTCCTCTTCACGCCGTCGTGGAGCGCGCTGAAGGACTATCACATCTGGCTGCAGGCGCTGACGCAGAACGCGTGGGACACCGGCGCCGGCTGGGGTCTGATCCTCACGTACGCGCTCTACATGCGGAAGCGGGAGGACACGGCGCTGAACTCCTTCATGCTCGGCTTCGGCAACAACACCGTATCGCTGCTCGCCGGCATCATGGTGCTGTGCACCGTGTTCTCGATCATGCCGGACGCACGCGACCAGATCGTGGGCGCGAGCAACGAGGGCCTCACCTTCATCTGGGTGCCGCAGCTCTTCGCCCGCATGCCCGCCGGCCGCTTCTTCATGATCCTCTTCTTCCTCGCGCTCGTCTTCGCCGCCTGGACCAGCCTCATCTCCATGATCGAGCTGGCGACGCGCGTGCTGCAGGACGGCGGCATGGCGCGGCGCCGCGCGATCTGGCTCGTCGGCGGCTTCGGCTTCCTGCTCGGCGTCCCCTCCGCGCTCTCCCAGAACGTCTTCGCCGACCAGGACTTCGTGTGGGGCGTCGGCCTCATGGTGTCCGGCCTCTTCTTCGCCTTCGCCGTGCTGCGCTACGGCGTGCGCCGATTCCGCGAGCAGCTCGTCAACACCGCCGATTCCGACATCCGCATCGGCGTGTGGTGGGAATGGGCCATCCGGCTCGTCGTCGTCGAGGCGATCGTGCTGATCGTCTGGTGGATCGCCCAGATGCGGAAGGAGCCGCTCTTCGGCACATACGGTATCGGCACCACCCTCGCCCAGTTCGCCGTCGCCCTCGCCTTCTTCCTCCTCGCCAACGGTTGGATGGTCCGACGCACGCATCCGGAGCACGAGCGTGAGACCGCGCCGGCGGGGCACATGCCGCCATCGATCCCGTAGCGACTCCTACCGGCGCGCGGTGATGGCGACCCACCGGCGAGCGGCGGCGGCGATCGACCCTCTCCGCGCGGCGCTCGCTCTCGCCCTTGCGGCCGCGCTCGGCGCCTGCGCCGGCGCGCCCGCCCGCGCCCCGGCGGGCACCGACGGCGTCGCCGGCGTCGCGCCCGGCGCCGCCGCGCCCAGCGCCGCCGCGGCGGGCGAGCCGCCCGCCTACCGCGCGCTCGTCGTCAACCAGGCGTCCGACGTGGTGACGCGGATCGGCTTCACTCCAGGCGGGGGTGCGAGCGCGCTCGGGGATCTGCCGATCGGCGAGCGTCGGGACGAGATCGAGGCGGCGCACGGTCTGCGCACCGCGCCGGACGGCCGCTACTGGTACGTCGCCATCTCCCACGGCAAGCCGAACGGCCGCGTCTGGAAGATGGATGCGCGTTCGGACACGCTGCTCGGCGCCGCGCAGGTCGGCGTCTTCCCCGGCGCGATGGCGGTAAGCCGCGACGGCCGCTTCCTCTTCGTCACGAACATGAACATCGACGGGCCGCCGCGGCCGGCGCCGGTGTCCGTCGTGTTCACTTCCAGCATGACCGAGGTGGCGCGGGTGGCCGCGTGCGTGCTCCCGGCCGGGAACCGGCTGAACGAGTCCGGCACACGGGACTACACGGTTTGCGCCGGCTCCGACCAGCTCGTCGAGATCGACGCCCGCCGCCGCCGTGTGAGCGCGCGCTTCTCGCTGGAGCCGGGCGCCGAGCGGCGCCTTGCGGACACGCTGGTCGACGCGCCCGCGCGGAGCATCGACCTGCGCGAGGCCGCGTGCTCGCCCGGCTGGGTCACGCCGGGTCGGGGCGCGCGCGCGAACCGCGTCGTATACGTCGCGTGCGGCGGCGCCGGCACGCTCGACGAGGTCGACGTGCGGCAATGGCGCCTCGTCCGGCGCATCGCGCTCGACGCTTCTCCGGCCGGCATGGCCGCGACGCCGGACGGCAAGCTGCTGCTCGTGGCGCTGCGCGATGCGGCGGCGGTGGCGGTCGTGGACCTGGACGCGGGCCGGGTGCGCGCCCGGATCCCGACCTCCGCGCCGGTGCCCCACGGGATCGTCGTCACGCGCGACGGCCGCTTCGCCTTCGTCAGCGACGAGGGGCAGGGCAGCGGCCGCGGCGCCGTGGACGTCCTCGACCTGTCCACGCTGCGGCGCGTCGCCTCCGTCGAGGTCCGCTTCCAGCCGGGGCCGATCGACGTATGGGGCGCTCGCTGAGCCGGCGCGTGCTGCGCCGCCGGTGAAGTACGCGGCGTTCGAGCGCCTGTCGCGCCGGCTGTGGCGCGAGATCCCGGCCGCGTACCGCGAAGGTGTCGACGGCGTCGTCGTCCGCGATGCGGCGCTTCCCCACCCGGATCGCGCCGACGTCTACACGCTCGGCGAGTGCCTGACCGAGTCGTATCCCTCCGACTACGAGGGGCCGGAGACGGTGCGCTCGACCCTCGTCCTCTACTACGGCTCCTTCGCGCGGCTGGCGCGGCTCGATCCGGATTTCGACTGGGAGGAGGAGCTGTGGGAGACGCTCACCCACGAGCTGCACCACCACCTCGAGTCGCTCGCGGACGAGGCGGCGCTCGAGGCCGCCGACTACGCCGCCGAAGAGCAGTTCAAGCGCCTCGAGGGCAAGCCGTTCGATCCCTTCTACTACCGCTCCGGCCTCCTCGCCGCGCCCGGCGTCCGCCGCGTCGACCACGACTTCTTCCGCGAGATCGTCTACCGCGCGGGCGAGCTGCGGCCGGGCGGCTCGCTGCGTTTCGACTGGCGCGGCGAGCGCTGGGCGGTGCCGCTCCCGGATCCGCTCGGCGACGTCGCCTATCTGCGCGTCCTGCGCGGTCCCGAGACCGGCCCGGGCGAGCTGTGCGTCGTACTCGCGCGGCGGCGCGGCGCATGGGAGACGGTGCGCTCCCTCTTCCGCCGCCGTCCCGTTGTCGTGGTGCAGGCCGACGTCGATGCGCGGGCGGTGGACGCGGCACCGGACGCGGGATAGCTTCACGCATGCCGCAGAACGAGGGTGCACCGGCTTCCTCCGAAGGTCCCCGTCCGACCCCCTACGAGCTCGCCTTGGCCGCCGCGGGCGTCGAGGACGATGTCTTCCCCGCGATCGTCGAGGAGGCGGGCACCCGCGACGTCGACGCGCGCGATCCGGAGCGCTTCATCCTGCTCGGCTCCGTCGGCGCGGTGCTGCGCGAGCTGCTGGCGCCCGCGCCCGATGCCGCCGCCCCCACGCCGGCGGGCGAGCTGCTCGGAGAAGCCGCGCGCCTGCTCTACCACGGCTACCATTTCTGGCGCGCCGGCCGCCCGTTCTTCGTGGTCGACGCGGACGTCGTGCGGTCGGCCGTGGCGCAGCCGCCCTCGATCGGGGCGTGGCACCTGGACCTGCCCGCCGACGCGGGCTACCTCCAGCTCCCGCGCCACCTCATCTGGGCGCGCGCCGTCGAGGGCGCCGCGCCGGAGGCGGTGGACGGCTTCTTCTGGACCGTGCGCGAGCGCGACGACGGCGATGTCCGCGCCCTCGACGTGCTCCTCGTGCTGGGCATGCGGCCCGGCCGTCCCGGCTTCAGCGTGGTCGACGTCGCGGGCCGCCTGCCGCCCGGCGGCGCCGCCGGCTGGGCCGCGTCGCGCGCCCGCGCCGAGGGCGGCGATTTCGCCAACATCCTGCCGGGCGGAGAGATCGACGGGCTGCTCGCGCTCACCACCTCCGAGGAGGTGCTCAAGCTCGCCGAGATCCTCTTCTGGATCGCCGCGCACCAGCCGTCCGCCACGGCTCCGGCGGTGGAGCCGGCCGCGGCCGCCGCTCCGGACAATCCTTCCACGCTCCCGGCTCGGCGGATCCATCCGCCGGACGCCGGTGGATAGGCACGCGGTCGCGCTCGTGCTCGACGAGATCGCGACGCTGATGGAGCTGCTCGGCGAGAACCGCTACAAGGCCCGCGCGTTCGCCGCCGCGGCGCGCACCGTCGACGCGCTCGAAACGGACTTCGACGATCTCGTCCGCGCCGGCGCGCTCGTGGACGTCCCGGGGCTCGGCCCCGCGACCGCGCGCGCCGCCCGCGAAGTCGTCGAAACCGGCGATTCGACGCTCCACCGCGAGCTCCGGCGCCGCACGCCGGACGCGCTCCTCGACCTGCTCGCGGTGCCGGGCCTCGGCGCCGCGCGCATCCACCGGCTGCACGCCGAGCTCGGCGTCGAGAACCTCGCCGACCTCGAGGCCGCCGCACGCGACGGCCGCATCGCGGACCTCGCCGGATTCGGTCCCAGAACGCAGGCGACGATCCTCGCCGGGATCGGCTTCGTCCACTCCAGCGCCGGACGCCGCCGCCAGCCCGCGGCCTTCGCGGCCGCAGCGCGCCTCGTCGGCTATCTCGAGGGGACCGGCGTGGCCGCGCGGGTGAGGCTCGCCGGCGAGGCGCGGCGCCGCTGCGAGACCGTCGACGGCATCGACGTCGTCGTGGAATGCGACGACGCGGCCGCGGCGATCGACGCCTTCCTCCGCCTCCCCGGCCTGGCTCCGGTACGGACGCCCGTCGGCTCCGGCGAGGACGCGGCGGCGCCGGCGGCCGAGCCATCCCCGGCCGCGGCCGGGCGCCTCGCCGACGGCCTGACGCTCCGCGTCCGCTGCGCTCCGCCGGACGCGTTCGGCGCGGCGTGGCTCGCTGCGACCGGCTCCCCCCGTCACACCGGCGCGCTGCGGCGGCGCGCGGCGGAGCGCGGGCTCGACCTCCGCCCCGATGGGCTGTGGCGCGGCGAGCAGCGGGTGGCGGGTGCGGAAGAGGTGGAGATCTACGGCGCGCTCGGCCTCGATCTCGTGCCGCCGGAGCTGCGCGAGGACGGCCGCGAAATCGACGTCGCGGCGCACCGCGCGCTGCCGCGCCTGATCGAGGACGCCGACCTCCGCGGCTGCTTCCACTGCCACACCACATTCAGCGACGGCCGCGCGACGCCGGAGCAGATGGCGGAGGCGGCGTTCGCACGCGGCTGGCGCTACCTCGGGATCGCCGACCACTCCCGCGCCGCCGCCTACGCGGGTGGACTCGAGCCGGAGGACGTGCTGCGCCAGCACGCCGCGATCGACGCGTGGAACGAGCGGCGCGGCGACGACTTGTGGCTCTTCAAGGGCGTCGAGGCCGACATCCTCGCCGATGGCTGCCTCGACTACGCCGACGTCCCCGGCCTCCTCGACCGTTTCGACTACGTCGTCGCTTCCGTCCACTCCGGCTTCCGCGCCGACCGGTGCGGCGATGACGCGCCGCCTCCTCAACGCGCTCGACGACCCCCACGTCACCTTCCTCGGCCATCCCACCGGCCGGCTCCTCCTGCGCCGCGAGGGGTACCCGCTCGACCTGGAAGCCGTCCTCGATCGCGCCGCCGAGCGCGGCGTCGCGATCGAGATCAACGCCAGTCCGAATCGTCTCGACCTCGACTGGCGTCACTGGCCTGCCGCGACGGCGCGCGGCATCCCCGCCGCCATCAACCCCGACGCCCACTCCGTGGCCGGCCTCGACGACGTGGCCTACGGCGTCGGCGTCGCCCGCAAGGGATGGCTGCGCGCCGCCGACGTCGTCAACTGCTGGGCGCTCGGGGACGTGAGCGCCTTCTTCCGCGAAAGAGGGAGCTGAACGGGAATGGCGAAGGCCCGAGGCACGGCGAAGAAGATGGACGCGAAGCGGGCCGCGGGCGGTGCGAAGCGGTCCGCAGGCGGTGCGAAGCGGGCCGCAGGCGAGCCGCCGCGCCGCCGGCGCGAGTCGAAGCAAGCGAAGCGCGAGCGCACGCTGGAGATCCTGCGGCGGCTCCACGCGGAGTACCCGGATGCGACGTGTTCGCTCGAGCACCGGGACCCGTATCAGCTGCTCGTCGCGACGATCCTTTCGGCGCAGTGCACGGACGAGCGCGTGAACCGGGTCACGCCGGCGCTCTTCGAGCGCTACCCGGACGTGGAGGACCTCGCCGGGGCGCGCGCGGAGGACGTCGAGGCGCTGATCCGGTCGACCGGCTTCTTCCGCAACAAGACGAAGAGCCTGCTCGGCATGGCGAACGCGGTGGTGGACCGGCACGAGGGAGAGATCCCCGCCGCCATGGACGCGCTCACGAAGCTGCCGGGAGTGGGCCGCAAGACCGCGAACGTGGTCCTGGGCAACGCGTTCGACACGAACGTGGGCGTGGTCGTGGACACGCACGTGAAGCGGCTCTCGAAGCGGCTGGGGCTGAGCGGCCAGACGGACGCGGTGAAGATCGAGAAGGAGCTCATGGAAGTCGTGCCCCGCGACGAATGGACGGACGTGTCGCATCTCTTCATCTTCCACGGGCGGGCGGTGTGCCGGGCGCCGACCCCGAGATGTGGGGAGTGCGTGCTGAGTGACATCTGCCCGTCGAGCCGGGTGTGAGGGCCGGGTGCGGGATGCGGGCCTGCGGCCTGTGCGTGGCGCGGGTGGATCGGGCATGAGTGAGCGCCCGACGCTCGAGGGCTCCGCGAGTCCGTTCCTGCGGCACGGCGCCGAGCAGCCGGTGCGCTGGTTGCCGTGGGGCGCCGAGGCGCTCGAGCTGGCGCGGGCCCAGGACCGGCCGATCCTGCTCGATATCGGCGCCGCGTGGTGCCACTGGTGCCACGTCATGGACCGCGAGAGCTACGAGGATCCCGCCACGGCGGCACTCGTGAACGAGCTGTTCGTCCCGGTGAAGGTGGACCGCGACGAGCGGCCGGACGTCGACGCCCGCTATCAGCGCGCCGTGCAGGCACTCACGGGCCAGGGCGGCTGGCCGCTCACGGCCTTCCTCGCGCCCGACGGCCGCGCCTTCTACGGCGGCACCTACTTTCCGCCGCAGGACGGCCATGGCCGCCCCTCCTTCCGGCGCGTGCTACGCGAGATCGCGCGCGTCTGGCGTGAGGACCGCGACGGCGCGCTGAAGCAGGCCGACGCGCTGCGCGGCCGCCTCGCGGAGTCCGACGCCGCGCTGCGCCAGGGGGCGGAGCTGTCGAGCGCGCTCGGCGACGTCGCCGTCGAGGCGCTCGCGGACGAGTTCGACTTCCGCCATGGCGGCTTCGGGCGCGCGCCGAAGTTCCCGAACCCGGGTGGTCTGCACCTCCTTCTCGACCGCTGGCTCGACGACGGCGTCGACTGGCAGCGCCGCGTCGTCCTCGAGACGCTGCGCGCCATGGGCCGCGGCGGCGTCTTCGACCAGCTCGGCGGCGGCTTCCACCGCTACGCCACCGACGCACGCTGGCTGATCCCCCACTTCGAGAAGATGGCGTACGACAACGGCCCCCTCCTCGAGCTCTACGCCCGCGCCGCCGCCACGCTCGACGAGCCGTTCTTCGCCGACGTCGCGCGCGCGATCCTGCGCTACTACGACGACGTCGCGCCCGCGCTCCTCGCGCGCGGCGGCTTCCCGGCGTCGCAGGACGCCGACATCGGCATGGACGACGACGGCGACTACTGGACGTGGACCGCCGACGAGGTCCGCGACGCCCTCGGCGGCGACGGGCGCGCCACGCGTGCCGCGCTGCTGCGCTACGGCTTCGACGATCCGGGCGCCGCGATGCACCTGGACCCGGACCGCCACGTCCTTTTCCTCGGCCGCGAAGCCGGGGAGGTCGCCGCGCGCCTCGACGACGACGCCCGCGGCGACGACGGGACGGCGCCCGCGCGCCTCGACGACGCCGCCCGCGCGCTCCTCGACGCCGCCGCCCGCGCGCTCCTCGACGCCCGCGCGCGGCGGCCGCGTCCCTTCGTCGACGAGACCGTCTACGCCGACTGGACCGCCCTCGTCGCCTCCGGCCACATCGCCGCCGCGCGCCACCTCGGCGCGGCGGACGCCGGCGCGGCCGCGCTGCGCGCGCTCGACCGCGTCTGGGACGACGGCTGGACCGCCGGCGAGGGCGTCGACCACAGGCCTGGCGGCGCACCGGCCGGCCGCTTCCTGGCGGACCAGGCGTGCCTCGCGCAGGCGTGCCTCGACGCCTTCGAGCTCACCCAGGACCAGCGATGGCTCCGCCGCGCCCGCGCGCTCGCCGACGTCGCGATCGACCGCTTCACCGCCCCCGACGGCGCCGGCTTCGTCGACCGCGCAGTGGACGCTGCGGAGGGCGTCGGCGCGCTCGCCGAGCCGCACCGCCCGATCGCCGACGCGCCGGAGCCCGCCGGCAACGCGGTCGAGGCGCTCGCGCTGCTGCGGCTGCACGCGCTCACGGGCGAGGAGCGCTACCGGCGCGCGGCGCTGCGCACGCTCACCGCCTTCGCCGGCGCCGCCCGCCGCCTCGGCGCGGGCGCCGCGACCTACTTCCGCGCGGTCGACTGGGCGACACGCCCCGTGACCACGGTCGTCGTCGTGGGCGCCGAGGAGGACGCCGCCTCCGACCCGCTCTTCCGCGCCGCGCTCGGCGTGCACCGGCCGCGCACCGTGCTGCGCCGGCTGCGCGCCGGGGAGGCGCCGGCGGGGGAGCGGCGCGACGCTGGCGCCGCGATCGAGCGTGCGGAGGGCGGCGCGGCGGTCGCCCCCCCGCCCGAGCCGACCGCGCTGCCCCCGGAGCTGCGCGCGATGCTGAGCGGCGACGCGCCACGCGCCTACGTCTGCGTCGGGCGCACCTGCGCCGCGCCGGTCTCCGATCCCGCTGCGCTGGACGCGCTCCTGCGGACGTTTCGCGGATGAGCGCCGCCATCCCCGCGGGTGCCGCGCCCCTGGCCGATCTTCCCTCCACGATGCTTGCCGCGCGCCTCGTCGCCGCGGACCGCTTCGAGCTCGAGCGGCGGCCGGTGCCGCGGCCCGGCGAGGGCGAATTGCTGCTGCGCGTCGACGCGGCGCTCACCTGCGGCACGGACCTCAAGACGCTGCGCCGCGGCCACCCGCGCCTTCCGCTGCCGGCGCCGATGGGGCACGAAGCCGCCGGCACCGTCGCGGCCGTGGGTTCCGGCGTGCGCCGCTTCCGCACCGGCGACGCCGTCGTCTTCGTTCCCACGGCGCCGTGCGGCGTGTGCCGCCTCTGCCGCCGCGGCCGGGAGAACCTCTGTCCGGACGCGGTCGGCCGCATGGTGCTCGGCGCGTTCGCCGAGTACCTGCTCCTCCCGCGCCACGTCGTGCGGCGGCACGTCTTTCCCCGGCCCGATGGGCTCGCCGCCCGGGAGGCCGCCGCGCTCGAGCCGCTCGCCTGCGTGGTGCACGGCGCCCGCCGCCTGGACCTCGAGCGCGCGGAGACGGTCGCGCTGGTCGGCGACGGCGCGATCGCCCTGCTCTTCGTACAGGTGGCGCGCGCGCTCGGCGCGCCTCGCATCCTCGTCGCAGGGCGCCACCCCCACCGCCTGGCCGTCGCCGCGGAGCTCGGCGCGGATCGCACCATCGAGGTTCCGGAAGGCGACGAAGCGCGACTCCGCGCGGCCGTTTCCCGGGAGACCGGCGGCGCCGGCGCGGACGTCGTCGTCGAGTGCGTCGGCACCCCCCGGACGTGGGAGCTCGCCTCCAGCCTCGCCGCGGCCGGCGGCGAGGTCCTGCTCTTCGGCGGCTGCGCGGCGGGCACGCACGCGCGCTTCGACACCGAGCGGCTGCACTACGGCGAGGTCGACCACAGCGCGGCCTTCCACTACGCGCCCGCGGACGTCGCCGACGCGCTCGACCTCCTCGCGCGCGGCACGGTGCGCGCCGCGCCTCTCGTGACGCACGCGCGGCCGCTTTCCGAGCTCGACGACGCGATCCACCTCGCGCTCTCCCGTGCCGCGATCAAGGTCGCGATCCTGCCCGGCCGCGACCCGGACGCCGCGCCGTGAGCGTCGTCCCCGATCGCATGCGCGTCGCCCGTCTTCACGGCTGGGGCGACGTGCGCGTCGAGGAGGCGCCGGTGCCGCTTCCCGGCGCCGGCGAGGCGCTCGTCCGCATCGACGCGTGCGGCGTCTGCGGCTCCGACGCGCTCGACTGGTACGTCGCCCGCAAGGCAGCCGCGCGCCCGGTCGTGCTCGGCCACGAGCCGGCGGGCGTCGTCGTCGCGCTCGGCGAGGGCGTCGCCACGCTGAGCGTGGGCGATCGCGTCTTCGTCCACCACCACGCCCCCTGCCTCGCCTGCGCCGAATGCCGCCGCGGCCTCTGGTCCAGCTGCGCCACGTGGCGCGGCCGGCACCTCGAGCCGGGCGGCTTCGCCGACTACGCCCTCGCCTCGGCGACCACCGTCGCCCACGACACGCTCGTCCTGCCCGACGCGATGGAGATGGAGACCGCCAGCTTCATCGAGCCAGTGGCGTGCGGCGTCCGCGCCGTGCGCCGCCACGGCCGCATCGAGCGCGACGACGTCGTCCTCGTCGTCGGCCTCGGCGCGATGGGCCTGCTCATCGCGCAGATCGCACGCGACGCCGGCGCCCGCGCGGTCGTCGGCAGTGACTTCCTTCCCGACCGCCGCGAGCTCGCCGCCCGCATCGCGGTCGACATCGCCCTCGATCCGCGCGCCGCCGCCGTCGCCGCCACCGCCCGCGAGCTGTCCGGCGGCCGCGGCGCCGACGTCGTCGTCGTATGCCCGGGCGATGCCGCCGCCGTGAAGGCGGGCATCGACGCCGCCGCCCCGGGCGCGCGCGTCGTCTGCTTCACGCCGCTGCCGCCGGAGAGCCCGCTCGACCTCGACCTGTCCAGCCTCTACTTCCGCGAGATCACCCTCACCCAGAGCTACTCCTGCGGCCCTGACGAAACGCGCGAGGCGCTGCGCCTGCTGAGCGAGGGCCGCCTCGACGTCGCGCCGCTCGTCACCCACCGCGTCGGCCTCGGCGGCGTGGGAGACGCCATCCTCCGCGCGGCGGGGAAGGGAAGCGTGGCGGGAATCAAGACGATCGTCTTCCCCGCCCGCGAGTAGCGGGACCTGGATCGGACCGCCGCGATGGGGGTCCGGCGGCGTTTCCGAACGCGCGCCGCAGAGGCCGTAGCGCCCGCCATCGGCCCTCCCGTTGCACGCTTCTTGCGATTAAATGACGTGCTCACAATGACTTACAAGCATACGAACCGAGAGGTACCCATGGCACGCGAGCTGGAAGGCAAGAAGGTCGCGATCCTGCTGACCGACGGCTTCGAACAGGTGGAGATGACGGAACCGCGGCGCGCGCTGCAGGAGGCGGGCGCGGAGACCGACCTCGTCTCACCCAAGGACGGCGAGGTGAAGGGGTGGAACCACACGGAGTGGGGCGACACGTTCGACGTGGACGTGGCGCTGGAAGGGGCGCGGCCGGAGGCGTACGACGCGCTGCTGCTGCCGGGCGGGGTGATGAACCCGGATCAGCTGCGCATGGACGAGCGGGCGGTGAGCTTCACGCGTTCGTTCTTCGAAAGCGGCAAGCCGGTGGCGGCGATCTGCCACGGGCCGTGGACGCTGGTCGAGGCGGACGTGGTTCGCGGCCGGACGGTGACGTCGTGGCCGTCGCTGCGGACGGACCTGCGCAACGCGGGCGCGGAGTGGGTGGACCGCGAGGTGGTGACGGACCACGGTCTGGTCACCAGCCGCAAGCCGGATGACCTGCCGGCCTTCAACCGCAAGATGATCGAGGAGTTCGCCGAAGGCGTGCACGAAGAGCAGCGCCGCCCCGCCGGCGCCGGCGTCGCCTAGGGCCGGGATCCGTCGGGGGCCGGTGGGTTCACCTTCACGTCCTTGACGTCGATCTCCATGTGCATGCCGCCGCCTGCGAGCATCTTCTGGAGCCGCTCCATCTGCGGCCCCATCATCTTCTCCATCATCTGCTTCTGGGCGTCCGGCATGTCCTTCATCTGCGCCTGGAGCTGATCGAGCGACTGCTGCGCCTTCGCCCGGTCCTCGGGACTCATGGCATTCTCGATGCCCTGCATGTCCATGGTCGTGTGGAACGGGTAGAGGAGGCCATCAATGTCGCGGTAGTCCTCCATGTCCATCACCATGGTGACGGCGGTCGTCTGCCCGTTCACCGCCATCTGCCCGCCGACGCGGATCCGGCGCGGGACGTACTGCGCCTTGTCCAGGAAGATCACCATCGTCTGCGGCGTGAAGCCGCTGTTGTCCGCGGCGCGCTTCCAGACGGAGATGCCGGAGAGGTCGTCGATCTGGATGACGTGGCTGGCGTGGCCGTCGACCGCCTCGCTCCCCTTCAGGGTCGCGCGCTCGGCGAGCTCCGGGAAGGAGCCGTAGACGTCCGCCTCCTGTGCCGCGGAGCGCTGCTGCGGCTTCAGCGCGACGCCGTTGCCCTCCATGCTGACGCTGGAGCTGAAGACGGGCGGGTCGCTGCCCTCGACGCGCGTGAAGTGCGCCGTGGCCTGCATGCCCATCATCTCCTGTACGACGGTATAGGAGTCGATGCCCTTCATGCGGCTGGCGTAGCGGTCCATCGCCGTGCGCAGGAGGTCGCCGGCCGATTGCGCGGCGGCGGGCCGCGGCGCCACTGTGCAGAGCAGGCCGAGCAGCAGCGGGACGAGAGGAAGTCGGCGTCGTGGATTCATGAGGAATCCTGCCTCACACCCGCCCCGCTGTCAATTCACCCCCGTCCGTCACCGCCGCGGAGATCCCGCGTCGCCCTTCTTGAACCGCTTCTCCTGCACCAGGTAGGGCAGGCCGTCGGTGATCCAGTCCGGCGCCGGCTCGCCCTTCAGGTAGTGAGCGAACCACGCCATGATCCGCCGGTGGTAGTCGATCTGGTCCGGCTTCTTCGACAGCCCGTGGTTCTCGCCGTTGTATACGAGCAGCACGAGGTCCTTCTTCGCGCGCCGCGCCGCGTTGTAGAACTCGACGGCCTGGTTGAAGTCGACGGCGCCATCCTTCGTCCCGTCCTCGACCAGCAGCGGCGTGTTCAGCTTCTCGATGTTGAAGACGGGCGAATTGGCGCGGTAGGCGTCGAGGTCCTTCCAGAACGGGACCTCCATGCGGCCCTGACTGATCTCGAAGATGCGCGCGTCGGTGCTGCCGGAGTTCCAGTAGACCGACAGGTACATGCTGTAGAGGTCGGTGAGCGGTGCGCCGGCGACGGCGGCGGCGAAGACGTCCGTCTGCGTCACCGTGAACGCGGTCTGGTAACCGCCCCACGAGTGCCCGATCAGACCCACGCGCTGCGGGTCGATGTCGCCGCGCTGCAGCACGGTCTTCACCGCCGGGACGATCGCGTCGACGGCGGAGAGGCCCGGATTCCGGTCGCGGTAGACGATGTCAGGCTGGAAGACGAAGTACCCCTCCTGGGTGAAGTCGGTGAAGTTGTAGTAGCTGCGCTCCGACGGCTCCGAGTAGTTGTGCACGCTCGGCGAGCGGATCTCGTAGATGTAGACGATCATCGGGTATTTCTTCCCCGGCTGGTAGCCGGCCGGGTAGTAGAGCGAGCCCTGCAGCCGCCGCCCCTCCGCGTTGCGGAACTCGACCAGCTCGGAGCGGCCCCAGGCGTACTCCGTCTGGAAGGGGTTCGTGTGCGTCACCTGGGACGCGCCGCGCAGATCCGGTCCGCCGACGAAGTAGTCCGGCGAGTCGTCGAAGTCTTCGGCGGTGTAGCCGTAGACGTCGGCGTCCTTCGCCTTGAGCAGCCGGCTCACGTTCTCGTCCGCCCACACCAGACGCCGCGGCTTCTCTCCCGGCCGGGCGCGGGCGTAGCCGTACTTCTTCGACCATTCGCCATACGTCCAGTAGTAGATCGGCTGTGACGGATCGATCGCGTCCGCTTCGGGATCGAGCGTGACGACGCGGTAGCGCACGCTGTCCGCGGCGCCGTCCGTGAGCCGCTCGGCGCCCGAGCCGTCCGGCGCCACGCGCCACACGTCGTACTTCGAGTCGAGCAGCACCGCCCGGTCCCCCTTCAGCCAGCCGCCGTCGCCGTACGGCGGCTTCTCGGCGATCGTGTGATCGTCCTCGACGTCTACGAAGGGCGTGCCGAGCTTTCCGGTCAGGTCGAGCCTCGCGCCGCTCCGCACGTCGTAGCTCCAGTAGTCGCCGCCGTCGACGTAGAGCAGATAGCGCCCATCCGGGCTCACGCCGCGGAAATACTGCACCTTCTCGAGCGCCTTCGTGCGCGCGCCCGTCGCGAGATCCGCCACGTAGACGTCCTCGTACGCCGGCCCGAACATCGCACTCTCCAGGTACGGGGCGCGGTCGAGCACGACCGCGGTGCGGTCGTTCGCGCTCAGGCGCACGTCCTCGTCCGGCCCGTTTCCGAGCCGCACGAAAGCGCCGTCGTCCAGGTTCCATGCGGCCAGGTCGTTGCGCTCCCGGTAGCGCGCGTTGCGCGCCTTCTGCTCCGGGATGATCTCGCGGTCCTTCGCGTGCCAGATCTCGACCGCGGGCTTTTCCTCTCCCTCGTCGGCCGCCGGCCCGCCCTTCGTCTGCGACGCGGCGTCCGCCTTCCCCGCGCCCGTCGCCGCGCCCTCCTTCGCGGCGCCCGTCCTTGCTCCCGCGCTGTCCGCCTCCGCCGCGCGCGCTTCCGGCTCCTCCTTCGCCTCGCGCGCCTTGATGCCGAAGAAGAGCGCGGAGCCGTCCTTCGCCCAGCGCAGCGGCCGGAAGTCGACGATACGCAGGCCCGCCGGGAATCCACTGGCGCCCGCCGGGTCGAAGACGCGTGCGCGTCGATCGCTGCGGGCGACGTCCCGCCACGCGAGGACGACGTGCGCGGAGTCGGCCCAGCCGGAGTCGGCCACCGCCTTCAGCACGGCGAGGTCCGGATGGTCCTTGCGCCACGCGAGATCGCCGTAGCCGGCGGCGCCGGAGTCGAGCGGCCGCAGCGTGCCGGTGCCGGCGTCGTAGAGCTGAACGCCGCGTCCCGTCGCATCCGCGTCGTCGACGACCATCGCCAGCAGCGCGCCATGGTCCGCCCACTCGAACGACGCCACGTGGCCGAAGTGGAGGTCGCGCTTCGTCGTCAGGTCCCGCACCAGCAGGTCGCTCCCGTGCTCGCCCTCGGCCGGGTGCCGCTGTACCGCCGCGTAGTGGCCGTCGCCGCTGAACGCGACCCGCCCGGCGTCCGGGATCAGCACCGTGTCCCCCCGCTCGAGGTCGAGCAGCCCGGCGTCGCCGTGGACCGGCTTCTTCGCCTTCTCGAGCTTCTTTCGCTCCGCCTCCGAGACGCCGATCTCGTACGCCGCCCACCGGCCGTCCTTCGAGAACACGCCATTCTGGCCGTGGGCGACGACGACGACGGAGTCCGTCCCCACGCGCCGGATCCGCAGCTCGTTCTCCTCGTTCGTGCGCGAGATCGGCACGGCGAGCCAGCGGCCGCGCGGCGACAGCGTCGCGAAGCCGAGACGCTCCCACCGGCCGTAGTCGGCGGGGGCGAGCGTGCGCAGCGCCGCGCCCGGCGCGGCGGGCGTGTCGGCGGCGATCGAGTCGGCGGCCGGGCGCGCCGCCGCCGCCGGGACGCCCGCCTGCTGCGCCCGCAGGCACCACGGCGACGCCGGCAGCGCGGCGGCGAAGGCGAAGACGACGATGCGGGTGCGGAAGGGGGTCGGGAGGTGAGACGTGCGACGTCGCATGGCGGATCTCCTGCGCTCGAGACGGGGCCGCCGTCCGAGGCGGCGCTCGACTGGACCGCAAAGATAGACGCGCCGTGCTGCGTCCGCACGCCCGCGCCGTCCAGCCGCCGGATCGGCTGCGGGCGGGCGGAGCGCCGCCCAAGAAGCCGAGCGGGCCGAACGGGCCGCGTCGCGCGCGATCGCGGCCGCCTCGTGCGACGTGGCCCTCGCGGTCCTATGTTACGGCACGCACGCGCCGGCGGAGCCCCACCGCTTCGGCGACCCGACGTCGGAGCCGTTCGGCTTTCCGTGCATCGTCGGCCAGGATCGCGACCGTCCCATCCCGATCGGAGGATGACTTTGCCATCGCGAGAGGAAGCGCTGCAGCTGCTCGAGGAGTGGGTGCCGAACGCGAACCTGCGCGGCCACATGAAGGCGGTGGAGGCCGCCGTGCGCAGCTACGCGCGTCGCTTCGGCGAGGACGAGGAGCGCTGGGGGCTGGCGGGGCTGCTGCACGACCTCGACTGGGAGAAGTATCCGGAGGAGCACCCGCTGCGCGCCGTCGAGGCGCTGCGCGAGCGTGGCTACCCCGAGGAGATCCTCCACGCCATCCTCGCCCATCGCGCCGACTTCACCGGCGTGCAGCCGGAGACGAAGCTCGACCGCACGCTGCTCGCCTGCGACGAGGTCACCGGCATGGTCACCGCCACCGCGCTGGTGCGGCCGACGGGGATCGACGACCTGACGCCAAAGTCGGTGAAGAAGAAGCTGAAGGACTCGACGTTCGCGAAGGGCGTCGACCGCGAGGAGGTTCGCCACGGCGCCGAGCTGCTGGGCGTCGAGCTGACCGAGCACATCCAGAACGTGATCGACGCGATGCGCGGCATCGGCGAGGAGCTGGGGCTCACCGGCCCGCAGGTGAGCGGCGGCTGAGGGAGGTCGAGCGCATTCCGGTCCCGCTCGCGACGAGGGGGACGTTTCCGTCTTCCACCCACGAAAGAGGTAGAGCCATGGAGCGCTCCCCGGTCCAGGGATACCCCCAGATGTCGTTCCCGAGCGAACGGGTGAGGACCGG
Organism: uncultured Gemmatimonadales bacterium; assembly: GCA_963816355.1. Taxonomy (GTDB): domain Bacteria; phylum Gemmatimonadota; class Gemmatimonadetes; order Longimicrobiales; family RSA9; genus CAWFKH01. The sequence goes on from CAWFKH010000003.1 coordinate 74,652, forward strand.
CGAAGCTCCGCCCGTGCCCACCCTGCCGTCGACCTGGGAGGCGACCGCCCTCCTCCACCCGTACGGCCCGCCGCCGAGCGACGGATCGGGCGGCGATGTCCCCTTCTACCAGATGTGCGTCGCGAAGATCGGCTACAAGGAGGGCGTGGTATTGTCCGCGCAGCTCACCGGCGTCGACTCGGGCGGGACGTGGTGGTACAAGGTCACGCCGCAGGGCACCACGGTGTCGACCGACCAGGGCAAGACGTGGAGCACGATCGACATCGGCTGGACGCTGCCGACGACGAGCTGGTTCTCGAGCGCGGCCGGCGCCACGTGGTTCGCGTCCGCGCCGATCAACTGGATGTCGAATCAGAGCTACGACTGGTGGAAGCAGCCGGTCCCCAACTCGAACGCGACCACCTGGATGTGGGCGGGAAGCAACGGCCTGCCCTTCCGCCTCATGTTCGGCGCGCCGCCGCCCACGCCGACGACGGGCGACCCCGCCCAGCTCGCCCTCTTCCAGAACTTCTCCTTCACCTATTTCCCGGCCTTTCAGGCGGTGTCGTCGCCAAACGTCGAGCAGTGGACGCCGCCGCAAATCCCCGGCTTCCAGTTCGGCAACCCCGAGGGATACGAGCTGGTCGTGTGGCGGCCGAGCTTCGGCATGACCACGCTGATGACGCCGGTCGATTCGAAGAGCTTCCCGCTGCCGACCATCGTCATGTACCAGTGGAAGCCGGACGCGGATTACCGCCTCCTCACCGACCGGGCGCAGGCGACCTTCATGTACTACGTCTACAATCCCGGCTCCGGCATCGATTCGCAGGAGGCCGACCTCTTCGGCGCCGCGCCCGCCGGCGTCAACCCGCCGCCGAACTCCGGGAACGGCTTCCTGATCACGGGAAAGACGGATGGCACGCAGACGTGCGAGTCGATGGGGCTCGGCGAGGAGCCGCCGAACTGGGCGGGGATCCCGGCCGTGCAGGGGACGATCCACGCCACCGTCACGAACAATCCTGCGCTCTGCCCGGGCGAGGTCGTGACGATCATCTCCGTGCTCTTCCCACCCACCCCCGAGTATCCGGACGGACGCTTCCTGTGGACGTGGTACAGCCCGTTCCCGGGCTCGAACGGCACCCACAGCCGGCCGGTCACCTTCATGGAATCCGCGTCCAGCATCGCGGAGGGCGGGACGAGCCTCGCGCTCGCCGACTACTTCACCTACGCGGAGTTCGACACACCGATCGACCCCGGGATCTTCACCCTGCCGTCGGAGTGCAGCGGTGCCGGAAAGGCGGCCGCGAAGCGGCACCTGCTCGTGGCCCGCCACGCGGCGCACCCCTCGCCCCGCAGCCTGTAGGGAGGGCGCCCGTCGCGGCGCGCCGGCGCCATGCCGTCGCGGCGCGCCGGCGCCATGCCGCCGCCGTGCAGTGAAGACGAAGCGCCCGCCCCCGTAGCAGGGGCGGGCGCTTCGGACGGCTCGGAGGCGGGCGCCGCTCGTTCGCGTGCGCCCGGCCGCCCGGCCGGGACCGTGGCCCGCGAGACGTCAGCGGCTGCTGGCCGCCTTCTCGACGCGGTCGACGACCTTGTCGATTCCCGCGATCAACTTCACCACGTCACCCTTCCCCTCGGCGCCCGCCAGATCCTGCGCGAACTGCAGCAGCACGCCGCGGATGGCGTCCCGGTTCGCGCCGCGGGCGCGGCGTCGGCGCGGACCACCGGCGCGGCCCCGGCGGGGTGGCGACATGCGCCGCTTGACCTGCAGCGGATAGCGCGCGTTGAACTGCCGTGGGCTCAGCTTCTCGATCGACTTGTCGACCTTGGTCGCCTTCTGAAAGAGGTCGCTCGTCGCGACACTCGGGTTCTTCTTGATCTCGTCCTCCACCATCTTCATGACCTTCTCGTTCACGTCGGCCATGCATCGCCTCCATGCGGGAACGGGTACGCAAATTGTCGAGTGTGGCTGCAATTAGCGGCTTCGCGCCTCCAATGTCAAGGAATATGACGAAGGAGCGCCCGCGGCATCGCTGGAGCAGCCGCGCGGCGTCCCTGAGAAGCTGCGCGGCGCCTCGCGAAAAGGCACGCGGCCGGCTTCGCGGGCGAGGATCGCCGCGCGACGGGTCGCGCACGCGCCCTCTCCGGTGGTTTGCCGGCGACGACCTCGCCCCTATATTGTCGCGCGCCCGGGGCCGGTGGCGCGGGCGCGAGAGACACGGGAGCCGACGGAGCTCAATGGAGAGACGGATGCAGGCAAGGGCTGGCGCCCTCGCGGTCGCGCTGCTGCTCGCGCTCGGCGCGGGCGCGTGCAACGCGACCACGGACCATCGCGGGCCGTTCAAGGCGCCGCTCGAGCGGATGAACCTCGTCGTCACGCCGGAGGCGACGTCGGCGATGAGCCGCCTCGGCGAGCCGGTGCGGACGCCGCGTCTCACCCCCGACGGCGACGTCGCCCCGCCGGACCTCCAGGTCCCCCGCAGCGACAGCGCGCGCCAGGTCGTCGTCGACACGGCGAAGTAGGGCCCGCCTTCGAGCGGGAGCGCCGCACGGCCACCGTCATTGCAGCGGCGGCCGCGGCCGGTTCGCGCGCTGGAAGAGCTCGATGCGGTCCTTCTCGGCCAGTTCCTGCGCCCGCTCCAGCGCGATGCCCGGCGGCACGTGCCACTCGACGCCGGTCACGACGCCCTCCGGCGCGGAGAGGGGGCCTTCGCGGCGGAAAACGAGCGCGTTGTGCCAGGTGCCGTCCTCGTCCGGCTCGGAGCGGACCCAGACCGCGTGGCGCTGACCCTCGACGATGATCGTCCCGAGGTGTTCCTCGATGCGGTGACCGTCGCTTCTCATGAGCGTCTCTCCGGAGGGTAGGAGTGCGCACCATCATCGAGCCGTTCAAGATCAAGGTCGTCGAGCCGATCCGGATGACGACCCGGGACGAGCGGCGCCACCATCTCGACGACGCCGGCTACAACGTCTTCCGGCTGCACGCCGAGGACGTGCTCATCGACCTGCTCACCGACAGCGGGACGGCGGCGATGAGCGCGGAACAGTGGGGCGGCATGATGCGGGGCGACGAGGCGTACGCCGGCAGTCGCTCCTTCTATCGCTTCGAGGCCGCCGTCCGCGACCTGTTCGGCTTCGAGCACGTGATCCCGACCCATCAGGGCCGGGCCGCCGAGCGGATCCTCTTCAGCACCATGTGCCGGCCGGGCGACGTGGTGCCGAACAACACCCATTTCGACACCACGCGCGCGAACATCGAAGCGGTCGGGGCGCGCGCCATCGACCTGCCGACGCCGTCGGCCCGGCGGCTGCAAGAGCCGCACCCGTTCAAGGGCGACCTCGACGTCGCCGCGCTCGCCGCGCTGATCGAGGAGCACGGCAAGGCGCGCATCCCGCTCTGCATGATCACCCTCACCAACAACTCCGGCGGCGGCCAGCCGGTTTCCGTCGGCAACCTGCGCGAGGTGTCCGCGCTCTGCCGCAGCCACGGCATCCCGCTCTACATCGACGCGTGCCGCTTCGCCGAGAACGCATACCTCGTCAAGCTGCGCGAGCCGGGCTACGCCGGCCGCGACGTCGCCGACATCGTGCGCGAGATCTTCTCCCACGCCGACGGCTGCACCTTCTCCGCGAAGAAGGACGGCATCGCCAACATCGGCGGCCTGCTCGCCACCAACGACGGCCGCCTCGCCCAGCAGGAGCGGGACCTGCTCATCCTCACGGAGGGCTTCCCGACCTATGGCGGGATGGCGGGGCGCGATCTCGAGGCGATCGCGATCGGCCTCCGCGAGGTCGTGCAGGAGGACTACCTCGCCTACCGGATCGCCTCCGTGCGCTACCTCGGCGAACACGTCGCCGCGGAAGGCGTGCCGATCGTGCAGCCGCCGGGCGGGCACGCCATCTACATCGACGCCGCCGCCTTCCTTCCCCACGTCGAGCCGCTCCGCCTCCCCGGCCAGTCCGTCGTCGCGGAGCTGTACCTCGAGGGCGGAGTGCGCGCCGTCGAGATCGGCACGGTCATGTTCGGCCGCCACGACCCGGAGAGCGGAGTGACGACGACCGCGCCGACCGAACTCGTGCGCCTCGCGATCCCCCGCCGCGTCTACACGCAGAGCCACATCGACTACGTCGTCGAGGTCGTGCTCGACGTGTGGCGCAGGCGCGAGCGGATCGGTGGCTTCCGCTTCACCCACCAGGCCCCGGTGCTGCGGCACTTCACCGCCACCTTCGCGCCCGACTACGACTTCGGCGCCCCATGACGAAGCGCGAACGCCACGCGGCCATCCTCGACCTGGTCGGCGACCACCGCATCTCGAGTCAGGAAGCGCTCCGCGAGCTGCTCGCCGGGCGCGGCTTCGACGTCACGCAGGCGACGCTCTCGCGCGACATCCGCGAGCTCCGCCTCGTCAAGGTGCCGGACGCAAGCGGCCACCCGTTCTACGAGCTGCCCCCCGAGTCGTGGGACCAGACGCCGCCGCTGCAGAAGCTGCTGCCCGCCCTCTATGTCGGCGCCGAAGGCGCCGGCAATCTCCTCGTCGTCAAGACGCTGACGGGCGGCGCCCAGCCGATCGCCGTCGCCGTCGACTGGGAGGAGTGGCCGGAGGTCCTCGGCACCATCGCCGGCGACGACACGATCCTCGTGATCCTGCGCAACGCCGCCTCCCTCGATGCGGTGCAGGAGCGTCTGGAGCGCATCGCCGGCGCGGAAGAGAAGTAGGGCCGAAGATTCAGGCTGCCTGGAGTCTCCACCAGAGCGGGGGTCGCCATCGTGAAAATGCGGGCGCGCGGGACGTTCGAGGTGGACGTGAAGCCGCTGGACGCGTACGCCGCTGCGAAGAGCGAGATGCTCGGCCGGAGTTCCATCGACAAGCGCTTCGCGGGAGATCTCGAGGCGACGAGTCGCGGCGAGATGCTGAGCGCCGGGACCGACGTCGCGGGCTCCGCCGGCTACGTGGCGATCGAGCGGGTCGAGGGATCGCTCGCAGGCCGCCTCGGCGCCTTCATCCTTCAGCACAGCGGGATACTCACACGCGGCGAGCCGAGTCTCTCGATCACGGTCGTTCCTGATTCCGGCACCGGCGACCTGGCGGGCCTTTCAGGGACCATGTCGGTCGAGATCGCGGACGGGCGGCACGGTTATACGTTCGAGTATGAGTTGCCGGAGAGGTGAGGGGTGGGGATTGGACTGGGGATTGGACTGGGGATTGGACTGCGGGATTGGACTGCGGGATTGGACTGCGGGATTGGACTGCGGGATTGGACTGCGGGATTGGACTGCGGGCGGGCGGAGGCGGTCTTGTGATCGCAGCAGCCCCGGATAGAATACACCGTCACGCGTCGGCATGCTTACTTGCAGAAGGCCGGCCGCGAGCGGGGCGACATCTTCGATCCGCATGATCGGCGCGGTCGCGCCCCGGTGGACGCCGGCCCCCGACAGCAGCAGCGCCGTGTGCATCCCCGCCTCGTCCGGAAGGTAGCCGTGCGCGGCGCCTTCGGTCGGCGCCAGCAGCGTCGCGGCGGTCGCGTCGTCGTCCAGCTCGATCCCCGGCACTGCGGCGAGCGCGAAGGGCGCCTCCGGGTCCGCGCCGAGCTCGCCCAGCTCCGGCCTCTCCACCACCCGCAGGAGGCGGCGCACGCCCGGCGCCAGCCCGGTGATCGCCTCCCGCGCGCGCGCCACCGCCTCGTCGTCCGCCGCCTCACGGAGGCGCAGGAACGCTGACCCGCCGCTGGCGTGGAACGTCGCGCGCCACTCGCCCCGGTCCCGTCTCGCCCCCATCAGTCCCGCCTCGATCAGGATCCGGTTCACGTTGATTCGCGTGTGCGTGTCCACCGCGCCGTGGTCGCTCGTCACCAGGAACGCCATGCGCTCGCGCAGCCCGCACCGCTCCGCCACCTCCACCAGCATGCCGATCGCCCGGTCCGCCGCGCCGACCGCGCGCCGCGTCAGAGGGTTCGTGCGGCCGTGCAGGTGCGCGATGTGGTCCGTCCCGATCAGGTGCAGCATCAGCAGCGTCGGCCGGTACCGCTCCAGCAGCCACGCCGCGATCGCGCCCGCCTCGTCCTCGCGTCTCAGATGGCTCGGCGTAAAGTTCACCCGCCGCAGCCGCCCCGTCGCCTCCCGCTCGATCTCCTCGAACAGCCCCACCGGCCGTGTGGCTCGCCGGATCGTCTCCACCGGATCCGCAACCTCGTCGAGCGGCCACAGTCGGCACGTTCCACTCGACGTCCGCTCCCACGCTCACGGGCCACGCCACCAGCGCCACCGTTCCGCCCGCCGCCCTCACCCGCTGCCACAGCGTCGGCACCCGGATCGACGACGCCTCCCAGTACCGCCGCTCGCTCTGGCCCGCCGCGTCGAACGGCCGGTTGTGCACGACGCCGTGCCGCGCCGGCCGCTCCCCCGTGATCATCGTCGTGTGCCCCGAATACGTCGCGTCGGAAAGACGCTCCGCACCTCCCGCCCCCGCACCATCCGGGCCCGAAACCCCCCAGACCCCATACCCCAGAGGCCGTTCCCGCAGACCACCTCCGCAGACCCCAGACCTGCCTGCAGGGCATTGACTCCGCCCTCACGATGCATAACTATTCGTCCTCGCGCAGCCGTTTATCCAAGAATCGGAGACCATTCGATGCGACCCTACACCGTCGTGCTCGCCTACTCCGGCGGGCTGGACACGTCGATCATCGTGCCGTGGCTGCGGGAGAACTACGGCGCGGATGTCGTCTGCATGGCGGCGGACGTGGGGCAGGCGGAGGAGCTGGCGGGGCTGGAGGCGAAGGCGCTGCGGCAGGGGGCAGTGGCGTGCGTGGTGGAGGATCTGCGGGAGGCGTTCGTGACGGAGGCGATCTGGCCGACGTTGCGAGCGGGTGCGGTGTATTCGCGGACGTACCTGCTGGGGACGTCGATGGCGCGGCCGATCATCGCGCGGGCGCAGGCGGAATATGCGGTGAAGATCGGGGCGCAGGCGGTGGCGCACGGGTGCACGGGGAAGGGGAACGACCAGGTGCGCTTCGAGCTGAGCTACGCGGCGTTCGCGCCCGGTCTGGAGGTGATCGCGCCGTGGCGGGAGTGGGACGTGCGGTCGCGGGAGCAGGCGATCGACTATGCAGCGGCGCGGGGGATCGAGGTGACGGCGACGAAGGAGAAGATCTTCTCGCGGGACCGCAACCTGTGGCACGTGTCGCACGAGGGGGGGCCTCTGGAGGACCCGTGGTTCGAGCCGGCGGCGGATCTTTTCCTGCTGACCGCGTCGCCGGAGGATGCGCCGGCGAAGGCGGAGTACGTGGAGATCGGGTTCGAGGCAGGCTATCCGGTGAGCGTGGACGGGGAAGCACTCGGGCCGGTGCGACTGTTGGAGGTGCTGAACGGGGTGGCGGGGCGGCACGGGGTGGGCCGGGCGGACGTCGTCGAGGACCGGCTCGTCGGCATGAAGTCGCGCGGCATATACGAGACGCCCGGCGGCACGTTGCTCTACACGGCGCACCGGGAGCTGGAGCAGATGGTGCTGGACCGCCGCACGCTGGCGTTGAAGGACCAGCTCGCGGCGCGTTACGCGGACCTCGTCTACGAGGGCCGCTGGTGGTCGACGGAGCGTGAGGCGCTGGACGCGCTCGTCGATCGGACGCAGGATCGGGTGAGCGGCGTCGTGCGGTTAAAGCTGTACAGGGGCTCGGCGGCGGTCGTGGGGCGGAAGGCGGAGGCGTCGTTGTACGACCAGGCGCTCGCGTCCTTCGACAGCGCGTCGAGCTACGACCACGCGGACGCGGCGGGATTCATCCGCCTCTTCGCGTTGCCGACGCGGGTGGAGGCGCGGCGGCGCGGTGCGGCGGGCTTCGGCGGAGGCTGGCGGCCGGTGCCACCCGGTGTCCCGGCCCCTTCGCCGAACGGCACGGCGCCGGCGCCGGGCGTGGCTGCGCGGGCGACGAACGGCGCGGCGGGGTCGGCGGCCGGGGGCGTGACGAGCGGCGCCGCGCCGACGTCGGCGCGCGTGAGTCCGACGCGCAGCGTATGGACGCGGGCCCACGGGTACGGCGGCGCGTCGGGCGCGGCGGCGGCGGAGCTGGACGTGTCGCGGCGGTCCGGCTCGGCGACGAACGGCTAGGGCGGGCGGGGCGGGTGGCGGACGCGAGTGGACCGTTCCGGCTCTACGCGGGGCGCTACGCGGAAGGGCCGGCGGCGTCGCTGGACGCGCTGAACCGCAGCCTGCCGGTGGACGTTCGGCTGTGGCAGGAGGATGTGGAGGCGAGCCGTGCGTGGGCGCGGGCGCTGGCGCGGGCCGGCGTGATCGACGCCGCGGACGCGCTCGGCCTGGATACGGGGCTGGTCCGCGTCGCCGCGCGGCTGCAGGCGGGCGAAGCGGCGAGCGCGCCGGACGAGGACATCCATACGCTGGTCGAGCGGCTGCTTTACGAGGAGGTCGGCGAGGTGGCGGGGCGGCTGCACACGGGCCGCTCGCGCAACGACCAGGTGGCGACGGACGCGCGCTTGTGGGCGATGCGCGCCGCGGAGCGCGCGGGCGCCGCTGTCGCCTCGCTGCAGCGCTCGCTTCTCGCGCAGGCGGAATCCACGGTCGAGCTCCTGATGCCTGCCTACACGCACGTCCGGCGGGCGCAGCCGGTGCGGGTCGCGCACTGGCTGCTGGCGCACTTCTGGGCGCTGGAACGGGACCGCGCGCGGCTGGGCGACGCGCTCGAGCGGGTCGCGACGCTGCCGCTCGGCTCCGGCGCGATCGCCGGCTCCGGCTTCGAAGTGGATCGCGCGCGCATCGCCGCCGAGCTCGGCTTCCGGGGCGTGTCGGAGAACTCGATGGACGCGGTGGGCGACCGCGACTGGGTGGCGGAGCTGGTGTTCGTCGCCGCGTTGCTCGCGGGGCACCTGTCGCGCCTGGCGGAGGACCTGATCCTCTTCTCGACGGACGAGTTCGGCTTCGTGCGGCTGCCGGAGGCGTACACGACCGGATCCAGCCTGATGCCGCAGAAGCGCAACCCGGACGGGCTCGAGCTCGCGCGTGGCAAGGCGGCGCGAGCGGTGGGGGACGTCGCCGCCTCGCTCGCGCTGCTGAAGGGGCTGCCGACCGGCTATCAGAAGGACCTGCAGGAGGACAAGACGCTCCTCTTCCGCGCCTTCGACGACCTCGCCGCGTTGCTGCCGGCCACGGCGGCGACGGTCGCCGGCCTCGAATGGGACGCGGCCGCGCTCGCCCGAGCCGCCGCGGACCCCGCGCTCCTCGCCACCGACCTCGCCGACGAGCTGGTGCGGCGGGGCGTCCCCTTCCGCGAGGCGCACGGCGTCGTCGCGCGCCTGGTGCGGCAGGCCGATGAGGCGGGCGTGGCGCTGGACGCGTTGCCGGCGGAGTCGTACGTCGCCGCGCACGCGGCGCTCGCCGCCGGCCCGCCGCCGCTCGGGGCGGAGGCGTCGGTGGAAGCGCGCCGGCTACCCGGCGGCACCGCCCGCGCGGCGGTCGAGGCGCAGATCGCGGACGCCCGCCGTCGCCTGAAGGTGGCGGCGTCGCCCTGAGCGGAGCCCGGTCCGCCTCCGGGCGCCGCGCGGGCGGCCTTGCCGCGCACCGACGTGCGCCGCACTTTGACCCGCCGCCGGACGTACCGTGATCACCCGCGCGGGATCGAGGAGATGAATGCAGCCGCCATCGCCACCTTCGTCGTGATCGCGGGCGCCGTGTGGGGTGGCTTCCTCGTGATCCTCTTCGTCGCGGTGCGCAAGGAGCGCGAGAAGTCGCCGCCGGACGGTGGCGCAGTGTCGGCCGGCGCGTCGCGGCCGGAGACCGGATCCGCGGCGTCGCCGCCGGGCTGACCCACAGGGAGAGCGCGTGCCCCGCAGGAACGACCTCGAGAGCATCCTCCTCATCGGCTCCGGGCCGATCGTCATCGGCCAGGCGTGCGAATTCGACTATTCCGGGACGCAGGCGATTCGCGCCCTCAAGGAAGAGGGCTACCGCGTGGTGCTGGTGAACAGCAACCCGGCCACCATCATGACGGACCCGGAGCTCGCCGACGCCACTTACATCGAGCCGATCACCGCCGAGTGGATCGAGCGCATCATCGAGAAGGAGCGGCCGGACGCGATCCTGCCGACGATGGGCGGCCAGACCGCGCTCAACGTCGCCCTCGAGCTGCACGACGCCGGCGTCCTCGAGCGCCACGGCGTCGAGCTGATCGGCGCCGACGCGACGGCGATCCGCAAGGCGGAGGACCGCGAGGAGTTCGCCGCCGCGATGGGCCGCCTCGGCCTCGCCGTCCCGCACGGCGGCTTCGCACACTCGCTCGACGAGGCGCTCGCGATCATCGACGACGTCGGCTACCCCGCCATCATCCGCCCCTCCTTCACGCTCGGCGGCACCGGCGGCGGCATCGCCTACAACCTCGAGGAGTTCCGCGCCGCCGTGCAGCACGGCCTCGACCTGTCGCCGATCTCCGAGGTCCTCGTCGACCGCTCCGTCATCGGGTGGAAGGAGTTCGAGCTCGAGGTGATGCGCGACGGCGCCGACAACGTCGTCATCGTCTGCTCGATCGAGAACATCGACGCGATGGGCGTGCACACCGGCGACTCGATCACCGTGGCGCCCTCCCAGACCCTCTCCGACGTCGAGTACCAGGCGATGCGCGACGCGGCCATCGCGATCATCCGCGAGATCGGCGTCGCCGCCGGCGGCTGCAACATCCAGTTCGCGCTCGACCCGTCCTGCGGCGAGATGCTCGTCGTCGAGATGAACCCGCGCGTCTCCCGCTCCTCCGCGCTCGCCTCCAAGGCGACCGGCTTCCCGATCGCGCGCATCGGCGCCAAGCTCGCCGTCGGCTACCGTCTCGACGAGCTGCCCAACGACATCACGCGGACGACGCCCGCCTCCTTCGAGCCGGTGCTCGACTACGTCGTCGCCAAGTTCCCGCGCTTCGCCTTCGAGAAGTTCCCCGCCGCCGACGACACGCTCGGCGTGCAGATGAAGGCGGTCGGCGAGACGATGGCGATCGGACGCACCTTCAAGCAGGCGTGGCAGAAGGGGCTGCGCGGCCTTGAGATCGACCGCGCCGGCTGGGCCACCGCCGCCCGCCTCGCCGACGATGGCCTCGCCGACGACGCGCTCCACACCCTGCGCGCCGCGCTCCGCCGACCCACCGCCGAACGGCCGTTCCAGATCAAGCGCGCGCTCGAGCGCGGCGTCGGCCTCGACGAGCTGTACGAGCTGACCCGCATCGACCCCTGGTTCCTCGCCCAGCTCGCCGAGCTGCTCGACGCCGAGCGCGACTGGGCGGCGCGCGGCGCCGACGCGACAGAAGACGGCGCCGATACGCCCGGAGGCGGCGCCGGCGACGCGGACGCCGCCGAGCGCGCGGCGCTGCTGCGCATGAAGCGTCTCGGCTTCTCGGACCGCCAGCTCGCCGACCTGCGCGGCGTGGACGAAGCGTCGATCCGCGGGCGCCGGCACGCGCTGGGCGTGCGGCCCACCTATCACGTCGTCGACACGTGCGCGGGCGAGTTCCCCTCCAGCACGCCGTACCTCTACTCCGCGTACGAGGACGAGTCGGAGGCGGAGCCCGGCGAGCGGCCCAAGGTCGTGATCCTGGGGAGCGGCCCCAACCGAATCGGCCAGGGCATCGAGTTCGACTACTGCTGCGTGCAGGCCGTGCTCGGCCTCAAGCAGGACGGTTTCGAGACGATCATGGTCAACTCCAATCCGGAGACCGTCTCGACCGACTTCGACATGGCCGACAAGCTCTACTTCGAGCCGCTGACGCTCGAGGACGTGCTCGAGATCGTCGAGCGCGAGAAGCCGGTCGGCGTCGTCGTCCAGCTCGGCGGGCAGACGCCGCTCAAGCTCGCCGGCCCGCTCGAGCGCCTCGGCGTACCGATCCTCGGCACCTCCGTCGACGCGATCGACCGCGCCGAGGACCGCGATCGCTTCGCCGCGCTCTGCCGCGCCATCGGCGCCACCGTGCCGCCGAACGGCGTCGCGACGAGCCCCGAGCAGGCCGTCGAGGTCGCCCACGACGTCGGCTATCCCGTGCTCGTACGCCCCTCCTACGTGCTCGGCGGCCGCGCCATGGAGATCGTCTACGACGAGCCGTCGCTGCTCGACTACTTCGAGCGCGCCGTGCGCGCCTCGCCGGAGCGGCCCGTCCTCATCGACCGCTTCATCGAGGACGCATTCGAGGCGGACGTCGACGCGATCTGCGACGGCGGGCGTGCGGTCATCGCGGGCGTCATGCAGCACATCGAGGACGCCGGCGTCCACTCCGGCGACTCGGCGTGCGTGCTGCCGCCCTACCTGCTCAAGGACCACGAGGTGGCGGAGATCGAGCGGCTGACGCGGCGCTTCGCCGCCGAGCTCGGCGTCGTCGGCCTCATCAACGTGCAGTACGCGATCAAGGACGGCGTCGTCTACGTGCTCGAGGTCAACCCGCGCGCCTCGCGCACCGTGCCCTTCGTCTCCAAGGCGACGGGCGTGCCGCTCGCGCGCATCGCCAGCCGCGTCATGGGCGGACGCTCGCTCGACGACGTGGGTCTCGAGGGGGACCTGACGCTGCCGCGCGGCGTCGCCGTCAAGGAGGCCGTCTTCCCCTTCAACAAGTTCGACGTCGACGTCATCCTGGGCCCGGAGATGCGCTCGACCGGCGAGGTGATGGGGTTCGACGACTCCTTCGGGATGGCGTTCGCCAAGGCGCAGATCTCCGCCGGCTCCGACCTGCCGACCGAGGGCGCGGTCGCCGTCACGGTCAACGACCGCGACAAGGGCAACGCGACGCCGATCGTGCGCCGCTTCCACGAGCTCGGCTTCCGCATCCTGGCCACCGACGGGACCGCCCGCTTCCTGCGCGCGCGCGGCATCCCCGCCGAGCGCATCTTCAAGGTCGGCGAGGCGCGGCCGAACCTGGTCGACGCGATCATCAGCGGCGAGATCGCGCTTCTCGTCAACACCCCGCTCGGCAAGAAGTCGCAGTACGACGACTACGCCATGCGGCGCGCCGCGATCGCGCACCGCACGCCCTACTGCACGACCCTCTCCGCCGCTTCCGCGGCGTGCGACGCGGTCATCGCGCTACGCTCGCTGCGCCGCCGCGTCACCAGCCTGCAGGAGCGCTACGCGGGGGCGGGAAGGGCAGAGCCGGCCCGCTCGGTCGGCTGAAGGGCGCCCGACCCTACGGCATGGCGCCGGGGAAGGCGACCTTCGCGATCATGCCGGGCAGTGCGGCGATGACCCACACGATGGCGGCGGCGACGAAGGCGCGGCCGCGCGGGACCTTGCCGAGCACCGACAGGGCGATCGCCCAGATCACGGCCTGCCACAGGATGAAGAGGTCGAGGCGGCCGAGCAGCGGCACGAGGACCGGCGTGACGGAGTGGGTGTCGAGGAAGCGCACGACGCCGAACGACTGACTCTGGGGCACCTTCAGCGAGCCGTTGCGGTCGGCGAGGATCGTGGCGCCGGTGATCGCGAGCGCCTGCGGGATCGTGACGAAGCGTGCGAAGGTGGCCGCGAGCAGCCCTTCCTTGAACGAGATCGCGATGTCGAAGAGGCGGCCGACGATCGTGAGCACGGTCGCGAGCAGGACGACGGTCACGGCGGCGGCGATCGGCGCGACGATGCCGAGCACGAACCGCATCACGCCGCCCATGCGCTCCATCGCGGCCGCCGTCTGCTCCGGATTCGGGCTGTTGGCCGCCGCCACGCGCATGACGGCGGCGGAGGCGGGCAGCGCGATGAAGTAGACGGCGAGCGTCGCGACGAGCAGCACGACGAACGGCTGCACCCAGTCGGCGCCGGTCCGTCGCGCGAACACCTTCGCCGGCGAGAAGAAGATGTCGATGTAGTCGTCGGCGCGACTGGCGGTCTCGGTCGGCTCGACCGTCGCTTGAGCGCTCTCGTCGCTCATCACCGTGCCTCCATTGCGGGGGGGGCCGGGCCCTGTTCCGGGCCGGGTCGTCCCAAGATAACGCCGGAGGATCGGCCGATCCACGATCCTCGTTCTCGCCGCGTCGGCGGCGCCGTCGCGCGCCGGGGGCCGACCCGCGCGAGCCCGTTCCCGCGCCCACGCGCGGGGCGCCGAATCCTGCGGTAGCCGACCCTCAGTACCCGCGCGGCTGGCCGTCGTGGCGCGGGTCCGCGACGCCGATCCAGCCGGCGGCGCCGCGCGTCACGAGATAGATCCGGGCGAAGCCGTCCGCTCGCGGCGTCGGGTCGTAGCCGGTGACGCGGATGTCGCGCAGCACCGTGGGCGGAAAGCCGCGCTCGAGCTGCACCTTGCGGCTGTGAGGGGAAGGGAAGATGCGCGGCATGCGCACGGCGTCCAGCGGGTCCATCCCGTAGTCCAGCACGTACACCATCACCTGGGCCAGGGCCGTGGGGATGCGCGCGCCGCCGGGGGCGCCGATCACCATCCGCACGCGGCCGCCGCGCACGACGATCGTGGGCGAGATCGTCGAGCGGCGCGTCCGCCACGCGGTGTTGGGCGGCAGCCGGATCGGGCCGGCCGTCCAGATGTAGCCGGAGTCGTTCAGAAAGAAGCCCCCCACCCACGCGCCGGAGCCGAACGCGTCGCTGTTCGTCTGCGTCAGCGCCACCGCGTTCCCCGCCGCGTCGACGACGGAGATGTGCGTCGTCTCGCCGCCCGGCGCCCCGCTCGTGTCCGGCGGCGCGGGCGCCGCGCCGTCCGCGGCGGCGGCGGCGGGCGGGTACGGGTCGTAGCGCGCGCATGCGCCGGGCGGCGGCGTGTCGTCGAAGCGCGCCGGCTCTCCCGCCTCGACCTCGGGCGGGGGCCGGCCGGTGCCCACGAGCGCGCGGCGCACGGAGGCGAACGCGCCGGAGGCGACGCCGCGCGCGGGCACCGGCGCCCAGCGCGGATCGTCGTCGACACCCGCGTCGGCCATGGCGACCCGGAGCGCGGACGCGAGCACGTCGAACGCGCGCGCGGAGCGGGTGGGCAGGCCGAGCTCGGGCAGGCGGAACGGCTCGAGCAGCTCGAGCGTCTCCAGAAGCTGCATCCCGGTCTGCGGCGGCGGCGCCGAGAGCACGGCGTAGTCGCGGTAGGTGGAGCAGAGCGGCCGCTTCCACTGCGGCATGTAGGCCGCGAAATCCTCCAGCGTGGTCGGGTTGCCGGCGTCGTTGAGCCGCTTCACGATCGCCTGCGCCGTGGTGCCCGCGTAGAAGCCGGCGCGGCCGTTCTGTGCGACGAGCCGCAGCGTGCGCGCGAGCGCGTCGTTGCGGAAGACGGACCCCGGGGGCAGCGGCCGGCCGTTCGGCCACCAGCGCGCGGCGGCCTCGTCGAAGCGATGAAGGCGAACGGAGTCGGATGCGATGAGTGCGCCGAGCACCTGCCCGATGGGGTAGCCGGTCGCGGCCAGGCGGATCGCCGGGGCCATCACGCGCTCGAGCGGCAGTCGGCCGAAGCGCTCGTGCGCCGCGAGCAGGCCGGCCACCTCGCCCGGCACGCCGACGATCCTCAGGTCCTGCGCGCCGGCGTACGGCCCCGTATGCCCCTGGAACGCCGCCGCCTGCTGCGCCGCGTAGAAGTCGAGGTAGTACGGCTTCCCCTCCTTGGCGACCCAGATCGTCATCGCGCCGCCGCCGCCGAGACCGGACATCTGCGGCTCGACCACGCCGATCGCGAACGCCGTCGCCACGGCCGCGTCGACCGCGTTTCCGCCCGCCTTCAGGATCTCGATCCCCGCTTCGCTCGCCAGCGCGTTCGCCGAGCTGACGACGCCGTGCTGCGCGACGACGCGGCTGGCGGCGTCCGGAGGCGGCGCCGCCGTCGGCGCGGGCGGCGCGCCCGCGCAGCCGGCGGCGAGGAGGAGCGTGAAGGCGACGGATCGAGGCGGGCGGCGGCGCAAGCAGGCGCAGCGTCGATCGGCGTCCGGGTGAAGGCCGGAGGGGCGGAGGGCGTGGCGTCGGGTCATGGCGGTTCGCGGCTCGGGTCGAGGCGAAGTTGCGTCGGGGCAGGCGTCGCCGGCAAGGCGCGCGTACGTCTGGCGGACCCGGCCGCGCCTCGCTACGCTGGTTCGGAGCGGATCCTCATGGATCCTTCGTTCGCAGCCGACGGCCGGACCGGAGACGACGTGAAGCGCACAATCGTGCTCGACAGCCTTCTCGGCGCCGCGGCGCTCGGCGTCTCGGCTGGGTTGCGCACGTTTTCGGCGCCCGCGCTGATCGCCGACCACCTGCGCCGCCACCCGCGCTCGCGGGCGCGCGGCGCCGAGCGGCTGCTCCAGGCGAGCGCCGCGGCGCCGGTGCTCGGCACGTTGCTCCTCGCCGAAGTCGTCGCCGACAAGCTGCCCGGCATGCCGGACCGCATCGCGCCCGCCGGCCTGATCGGCCGCGCGGCCTCCGGCGCGCTCGCCGGCGCCGCCCTCGCGGGACGGCGCGCGGGCCGCGCCGGCCGCGCCGGCCGCGCCGTTCGCACCGCCCTTGGCGCGGCCGGAGCGCCCGCGAACGGGCTCGTCGCGCTCGCGGCGCTGGTCGGGGCGGGCGCGGCCGTCGCCAGCGCGTACGCCGGCTTCCACCTGCGGCGCGCCGCCGTGCGCAGGCTCGGCCTGCCCGATACCGCGGTCGCGCTCGCGGAGGACGGGGTGATGCGGCTCGCCGGCGCCGTCGGCGTTGACCGCGCGCGTTGAGTGCACCGGAACCCGGAGAAGGCGATGGAAGACAGCGATCGCGTGATCGAGCAGGCGGCCGCGCAGAAGATCGAGGCCGCGTCGCTGCTGGAAGGCATGTCCGACTCCCTCTACCGGTGGCGGCCGGAGCCGCAGAAGTGGTCGGCAGGGGAGCACGTCGTCCATCTCACGCTCAGCGTGCTGCCGTATCTCGAGCCGCTCGACCGCGCGATCGAAGACGCGGGCGCTGCGGCGGGCGCGGGCGGCCGCCGCTCGCCGCGCGAGCCGTGGACGGGCGCCTTCCTGCTGCGCAACATGGAGCCGCCGCCGCGCCGTCGCTTCCGCACCTTCAAGCGACTGCTGCCGCTCGACGTGCCGCCGCGCGAGCAGGCGCTCGCCGAATTTGGCGCCGCCCTGGACGACTTCGCGCAGCGAGCCGAGCGGGCCCGGCAGATCGACCCGCGGCGCGCGCGCCTCCGCTCCCCGTTCGTGCCGCTGATCGCGCTCAGCGCGCGGCAAGCGTTCGACGTCGTGCTCGCCCACGACCGGCGGCACTTCTGGCACATCCGTCAGATCCTGGAGCGGCCCGGCCGCCCCGCGTGACCCACCCGAGCCGCAGGCCAGCCATGGACCGCCGCGCCTTCATCGCCGCCGCCGGCGCCGCCGCCGCCGGCGCGACGCTGCCCGTCCCCGCCCGCGCCGAAGAGCTGCACCCGGCGATCGCCCGCCTGCAGACGCGCGCGGCGCCGCCGCCGATCTCGGAAGCGGAGCGCGCGCAGCGACGAGCGGCGCTGCAGCGGCTGATGGAGGCGAGCGGCGTCGCCGCCGTCTTCCTCGAGCCCGGTGCCTCGCTGGAGTACTTCGGCTCGATTCCCTGGAGCCGCAGCGAGCGCGTGTTCGGCCTGCTCGTGCCGCGTCGCGGCGACGCCGTCGTCGTCTCGCCGGCGTTCGAGAAGCAGCGCGCGGAGCGGCAGGTCCGCGGCCGCTTCCAGATCTTCACCTGGCAGGAGGACGAGAGTCCGTACGAGTTGATCGCGCGCAAGACGCGCGAGCTGGGCGGCGCGAGCGGCACGATCGCCGTCGACGACAGCGCCCGCGTCTTCGTCGCCCACGGCATCCGCGCCGCCGGCGCGCCGGGCCTCGTGGCTGGCGACGCGGCCGAGATCCTGCACCGGTCGCGCGGCGTGAAGAGCGCGCACGAGATCGCGATCATGCGCTTCGCCAACCGCATCACGCTGGAAGCCTACGCCGCCGCCTTCCGCACGATGCGCGCGGGCATGACGCAGCGCGACCTCGCGCTCAACGTGAGCGCGGCGATGCAGAAGCTCGGCTACGAAGGCTACGCGCTCGTGCTGTTCGGCGAGTCGTCGGCGTACCCGCACGGAGCGGAGAATCCGGCGCCGCTGAAGGAGGGCGACGTCGTCCTGGTCGACGGCGGCCTGAGCGTCCACGGCTACGAGTCGGACGACACGCGCACCGTCACCTTCGGCCGCCCCTCGGCGGAGGCGCAGCGCGTATTCGACGTCGTGCAGGGCGCGCAGCGGGCGGCGCTCGCGGCCGCGAAGCCGGGGCGGCCGTGCGGCGCCGTCGACGACGCCGCGCGCGACTTCATCACCCGCGCCGGCTACGGGCCGGACTACCGCCTCTTCACGCACCGCCTCGGCCACGGAATCGGCCTCGAGGGCCACGAATGGCCCTACCTCGTGCGCGGCAGCGACATCGAGCTGCGGCCCGGCATGACCTTCAGCGACGAGCCCGGCATCTACCAGTACGGCAAGTTCGGCGTCCGCCTCGAAGACATCATCGCCATCACCGGCGACGGCGCCGAGATGCTCACGGAGCCCGCCACGCGCCTCGCCTTCGAAGGCTGAGCGGCGATGGTCCGCGCCACCCCTTCCCATCGCTGAGCGGCGATGCCCAGCGCCACCGTCTTCGTCGGCCATCCGGACTGCGCGCGCCACGACACCGGCTGGGGCCACCCCGAACACCAGGGGCGGCTGCCGGCGCTGGTCCGCGCGATCGAGCGCGACACGCCCGCGCTGATCGAGCACGTCTCCCAGCGCGAGGCGCATCCCGCCGGCGAGCGGGACCTGCTGCGCGCCCACACACCGTCGCACCTCCAGCGCGTGCGCGGCGCCGTCGCGCGCGCGAGCCGCAGCGGCCGCCCCGTGCGGCTCGACATGGACACCGTCGTCTCTGCCGCGTCCTGGGACGCCGCCTGCGCCGCCGCCGGCTGCGTCCTGACCGCCGCTTCCCTCGTCCTCGACGGCGCCGTCCGCACCGGCTTCGCCGCGTGCCGTCCGCCCGGCCACCACGCGACCGCCGACCGGCCGATGGGATTCTGCCTCTTCAACAACGTAGCCGTCACCGCGCGCATGCTCCGCGAGCGCGGCGTCGACCGCGTGCTGATCGTCGACTGGGACGTGCACCACGGCAACGGCACGCAGGAGATCTTCTACGACGACGGCTCCGTCTTCTACCTCTCCACGCACCTCACGCCGCACTACCCCGGTACCGGCCGCGCCGCCGAGCGCGGCAGCGGCCCGGGCGTCGGCACCACCCGCAACGTCCCGCTCGCCGCCGGCACCGGCGCCGACATCTATTTCGACTGCCTCGAAGAAGCCCTCGAGGAGGCCGCCGGCTTCCGCCCCGACTTCGTCCTCGCCTCCGCCGGATTCGACTGCCTCGCCGGCGACCCGCTCGGCGGCATGCTCCTCGAGCCGGCCGACCTCCACCGCCTGACCCGCCGGCTCGTCGCGCTCGCCGACGACCACGCCGAAGGCCGCCTCGTCGTCGCGCTCGAGGGCGGCTACGCGCCCGCGCGCCTCGGCGCCGGTGCCGTCGACGTGCTGCGCGCGCTGGCCGACCTGCCGCCCGCGCACGGCGACGCGGCGCATGGCGCCGGCTGAGGCGGGCGCGCTTCGATCCCGCACCCCGATCCCGCACCCCGACCCCGCACCCGGTCCCGCCGTCCATTGACCGCCGCTTCGACCTCCGTCTACATTCTTCCGATGCCTTTCGACGAGGGGTCCGGCTCCGGCGTTCCCGGGGGCCGCGGCTCCGGCGACAACGATCCACAGGCCGACTCCGCCGCGGGGGGCGCGGCCGACGCCGCGACGCTGCTCGAGGCGGGTCCCACCGTGCTGGGACTGGCACGCCTCAGCCGCCGTGCCGGCCTCGTGCCCGCCGAGGAGGAGGTGTACCGCCGCATCGCGCAGCTCGTAGATATCGGCGAAGACGACGAGTTCCTCGTGGCGCCGTGCGGCCGCGGCCTCGCCGCCGAGTTCCTCGCCGGCGCGACGGGCGCCGCGGGCTCCGGCGCCGACCCCGATTCCGCGCTCGTCGCCGCCGCGACCGAGCGCGTGCAGCAGCGCGGCCTCGCCGTGCGGCTCCACTTCGACCCCGGGCCGCTCACCGATCTTCCCTACAAGGACGACATCTTCGACCTCGTCATCGGCGACGTCGGCCTGGCCGCCTCGCGCGAGCCTGCGGCGGCCGTCGCGGAGCTGGCGCGCGTCGCGAAGCCGCTCGGCGCCGTCGTGCTCGTGCAACCGGTGTGGAACCGCGCGGTGGACGAGATCCGCCGCGACGTCCTCGTCGAACACCTCGGGGCGCGCCCGCAGCTGCTGGTCGAGTGGAAGCAGATGCTGCGCGATGCGGGCGTCGTCGACCTCTTCGTCGAGGACCTCGTCGACGCGGCGAATCCGTGGCGGTCCCTGCTCGGCGGCGGCGCCGCCCTCGACTTTCCCACGCTGCGCGAGCGGCTCCATCTTCTCTACAGCGCCTGGCGCCAGTGGGGCTGGTACGGTCTCGGCCAGGCGGTCGCGGGCGGACAGGAGCTGCGCCGCCTGATCATGCGGGAGCGCATCCTCGGCCTCGCGCTGATCAAGGGCACGAAGTGGCGCGAGCAGCCGGCCGGCGACGGCCGAGGGCCCCACGACCCCGCCGAAGCACCCGGCGAAGCGCGGGCCGGCGAAGCGCCGGAGAACTGAACGGACGGAGGCGACGTTGGCGAGTGGAGCGTTGGTAAGGCCCGATTTCGCGCGGCTGCGGGAGCGGCTGCCGTCGATCCAGGAAGCGCTGCGGGAGCACGGGCTGGACGGCTGGTTGCTCTACGACCTGCACGCGCGCAACCCGGTTTCCTCCGGACTGCTCGGCCTGGGCGAGCTGACGCGCCGCTGGTTCGTCCTGCTCCCCGCCGAGGGCGAGCCGACGGCCCTCACGCACGGCATCGAGCAGGGACCGTGGGAGCTGTGGCCGTGGCGCAGCGAGCGCTATGTCGGCTGGAGCGAGCTGGACGACCGCCTTCGTCGCCTCCTCGCCGGCCGGCCCCGCCTCGCCATGGAGGCGGTCGACCGCGACGCCGTGCCCGCCATCGACTTCGTCCCCTGGGGCGTCGTCGAGCTGATCCGTGCCGCCGGCGCCGACGTCTTCCCGTCCGGCGAGTTGATCTCGCTCTTCTACTCGCGCTGGAGTGCCGAGCAGCTCGCCTCGCACCGCCGCGCCGCCCGCGCCCTCGCCGACGTCGCGCGCGCCGCGTTCGACCACCTCGCCGCGCGCGTCCGCTCCGAGGGCGAGGCGCGCGAGGGCGCGATGCGAGGCTGGGTGATCGACGCGCTCGCGGAGCGCGGCGTGCGCGTCGGCGCCGACTGCATCTTCGCCTCCGGCCGCAACGCCGCCAACCCGCACTACGGCATCGAAGGCGAGGGCGGTCCGCTGGTGAAGGGCGACGTCGTGCTGCTCGACCTGTGGGGGAAGGAGGCGGACGAGATGGTGTTCGCGGACCAGACGTGGATGGCGGTCCTCGCCCCCGCGCCCGACGAGCGCGTGCGCATCCTGTGGGAAGCGGTGCGCGACGCCCGCGATGCGGGCATCCGCCTGGTCCGCGAGCGCTGGGACGCGGGTCGGGACGTCCAGGGCTACGAGGTCGACGACGTCGTCCGCGGCGTCATCCGCGAGCGCGGCCACGGCGACGCGTTCATCCATCGTACCGGCCACTCGATCGACCGCGACATCCACGGCTCGGGGCCGAACATCGACAACCTGGAGACGCACGAGGTGCGGCGCCTCGTGCCCGGCGTCGGTTTCTCGATCGAGCCCGGCATCTACCTCGCCGGCGACGTCGGCCTGCGCTCCGAGGTCGACGTCTACATCGGCGACGCCGGTCCCGAGGTCACCACGCCGGATCCGCAGGACGAGATCTTCCCCCTGCTCGGCGCGGAGTGAGGCGGTGGGCGAGGCGGCCGAGGGCGGCTTCTACCTCTACGGCATCACCCGCGCGGGCGGCTGGCGGCGCCCCGCCGGCGACGGCGCCGACACGGTGGTGAAGATCCGCTACCGCGACCTCGAGGCGCTCGTGTGTCCGGCGCCCTTCTCCATGCCGCCGCTGGATCCGGCGCGCGTGCGCGAGCACCAGCGCATCGTGGAAGCGTCGATGCGCCGCACCAGCGTGCTGCCCGCGCCGTACGGCATCGTGTTCGGCGGACGACGCGCGGTGCTCTCCTTCCTCGAGGAGCAGTACCTCGTCCTGGACGAAGGGCTCTCCTTCGTTCACGGTCACTGGGAGCTGCGGCTTCACCTCTCGCTCGCGCACGGCGAGGCGTCGCCCGAGCTGCACGACTTCGCCGCCCACGTCTACTCGGAGCTGCGCCGCCTCGCCCACGCGGCGCTGCCGCTGCCGCAGACGGAAGGCCGCCTCTTCGGCGCCGCCTTCCTCGTCGAGCGCGACGCGTGGATCGCCTTCGTCGAGCGCGCCGACGACATCGTCGGCAAGCACGACGAGATCGTCTTCGACGTCACCGGGCCGTGGCCGCCCTACGACTTCGTGCGCATCACGATCTGATGCTGGTCGAAGTCGCCCTGCCGCTGCCGCTGCCGCAGACGTTCACCTACCGCCTCGAGAGCGACGCCGCCCCGCCCGGCACGCGCGTGCTCGTCCCCTTCGGACGCCGCCGCCTCGTCGGCTGGATCACCGGACGCGAGCCCGACGCCGCCGGCGTCAAGCGGCTGCGCGACGTCATCCGCGTGCTCGACGAGGACCTCTCCGCCCCGGGCGCCTCCAGCCCCACCGGCGGCCCGGTCGTGCCGCCCGAGCTGCTCCGCCTCTGCGAGTGGGTGGCCGCCTACTACCTCGCGCCGCTGGGGCAGGTGCTGCGCACCGCACTGCCGGCCGTCCTCAGCGACGCGCGCCGCCCCGCGCCGCCCGTCCTCACGCGGCGCGTGATCCGTCTCGGCCGCGAGCTGCCGAGCCTGCGCGAGCGCGACGCGCTCTTCGCCCGCGCGCCGCGGCAGCGCGAGTGCTACGAGCTGCTCGAGTCGACCGGCGGCTCCGCCGAGGTCTCTCACCTGACCGGCAACGTCGGCTTCTCCCGCTCCGTGCTGGAGGGGCTCGTCGCCAAAGCGCTCGCCACGTTCGCGGACGCCGAGCTGGCGCGCGACCCGTTCGCCGAGATCGACCCCGGGCCGCCGCCACGGCTCGAACCGACGGCCGCACAGCGCGCCGCCATCGACTCGTTCCGCGGTGCGGCCGCCGCTGGCGCGGACGGCGAGGACCGCCGCCCGTTCCTGCTGCGCGGCGTCACCGGCTCTGGCAAGACGCTCGTCTACATCGAGCTGCTGCGCGAGGTGGTCGAGCGCCACGGGCGCGGCGCCATCGTGCTGGTGCCGGAGATCGCGCTCACGCCGCAGACCGTCGCCCGCTTCCGCGCCCACTTCGGCGACACCGTCGCCGTGCTCCACTCCGGCCTCTCCGACGGCGAGCGCTACGACGCCTGGCGCGCGCTGCGCGCCGGCGAGCGCCGCATCGCGATCGGCGCCCGCTCCGCCGTCTTCGCGCCGGTGCCGGATCCCGGCGCGATCATCGTCGACGAGGAGCACGAGTCGACGTACAAGCAGTCGGACGCCCCGCGCTACCACGCCCGCGAGGTCGCCATCGTGCGCGCCAACCTGGCAGGCGCCGTCTGCGTGCTTGGCAGCGCCACCCCCGCCCTCGAGAGCTGGGCGAACGCGCGCAGCGGCAAGTATCGACTGGTGGAGCTGCCGGAGCGCGTCGAGGGGCGGCCGCTGCCGCCGGTCCGCGTCGTCGACCTGCGGAAGCGCGCTGACGACGAGGACCGTGCGGGGCCCGGCGCGGGGATCCTCTCGCCTCCGCTCCGCGACGCGCTGGCTGCACGGCTGGAGCGGCGCGAGCAGTCGATCCTGCTGCTCAACCGGCGCGGCTACGCCACCTTCGTCCAGTGTCGGGAGTGCGGCCACGTCTGGCACTGCGGCGAGTGCAACGTGTCGCTCACCTTCCACCGCGCGCGCCGACGCCTGGTGTGCCACTACTGCTTCCACGAGGAGACGCCGCCGGAGCGCTGCGGCGAGTGCGGCTCGGCCGCGATCTCGTTCCGCGGCGTCGGGACGGAGCAGGTCGAGCGGTCGGTCGGTGAGGCGTTCCCGCGCGCCCGCCTCGCGCGCATGGACGTCGACACCACTTCCGGCAAATGGGCTCACCAGACGATCCTCGATCGCGTCGCCCGCGGCGCGGTCGACATCCTTCTAGGCACCCAGATGATCGCGAAGGGGCTCGACTTCCCGCGCGTGACGCTCGTCGGCGTCATCAACGCGGACGTGGGTCTCAACCTGCCCGACTTCCGCGCCGGCGAGCGCACGTTCCAGCTCCTCACCCAGGTGGCGGGGCGCGCCGGCCGCGGCGAGCTGCGCGGCGAGGTGATCGTGCAGACGGCGATGCCGGAACAGTACGCGATCCGCCGCGCGCTCGAGCACGACTATCCGGGGTTTGCCGAGATCGAGCTCGCCGAGCGCGTGACGCCCTGCTATCCGCCGCACTGCCGGTTGCTCAACGTCGTCGTCAGCGGCACGGACGAAGACGCCGTTGCGCGCGGGACGGAGGACGCCGCCGCCTGGGTGCGCGCTCATCTGCGCGCCCGCGACCGGGTGCAGCTTCTCGGGCCGGCGCCGTGCGCCATCGACCGCGTGCGCGGCCGCTGGCGCTGGCACTTCCTGCTGCGCAGCCCCAGCGCCGCCGCCATCGGTCGCCTCGGCCGCGCCTTCCACCTCGGCTTTCCACAGCGCGCTTCCGCGGGCGACCTCCGCGTCGCGCTCGACCGCGACCCGGTCGCGCTGCTGTAGCCGGCGGGCGCGGCTCCGCGACCGTTGATTCCGCCCCGCCCCGCGCGCTACACTTCGATCGTGTCTGCGCGCTTCGCCGAAAGGAGGACCCCCATCAACGCCTCGGGCTGCCTGGCACTCAACGCCTCGTTCGAGCCGCTGACCATCCTGCCGGTCCGCCGCGCCCTCCGCCTCGTCCTCGAGCGGAAGGCCGAGGTCCTCGAGGTGGACGAGTCACGGATCTTCCGCTCCGCGCGCCACGAGCTGTCCGCGCCGGTGGTGATCCGCCTGGTCCGCTTCATCCACGTCCCGCGCCGGTTCCGGCGGCAGGTGACCAACACCTTCCTGTTCGCCCGCGACCACTACAGCTGCGAGTACTGCGGCCGCCATCGGGCGACGCTCCGCGGTCGCGAGTTCCTCACACGGGACCACGTAGTGCCGATCTCGCGCGGCGGCGACAACTCCTGGACGAACGTCGTCACCGCCTGTTCGACCTGCAACAACCGGAAGGGAAGCCGGCTGCCCCACGAGTCCGGCATGCAGCCGATCCACCGGCCCCGTGAGCCGAACTACGTCGAGCTCGTGTGGGCGGTGCGTCGCATCACGCCGGTCCAGGCGAAGTACATCCGGCTCTTCTACGGCGAGGACGTGCTCCAGGCGATTTCCGCCCACGCGCACCTCTGAGCGCCCGCGCTCGAGCGCGGCGTTCGCGCGGCGCCGGCCGGCGTGGAACGCTCTGGCAAGAAGGTTGCATGGAGCGACGGTCGTTCGACCGGGGCGCTGCAGCCACTGGCTCAGCGCCTCTTTTCATACTGCGATGCGCCGTAGCCATGGCGGAGGCGAGCATGAACCGACCCATCTACGATCTTTTCCCTGCCAGCGGAGAGTGGTTCCTACGCCGGCGCGAGGATCCCGACTTCGCCATGGTGTTCCCCACCAAGGAGGACGCGGTCCGCCAGGCGAGCGACGTCGGCTTTCGCTCGCCGGAGGCCGAGCTGGTCATCCGCGACGACGCCGGAGAAGTGCGCGGCTCCTACCGGCTCTTCGGCGCGCGCGTCCCCGCCTGATCCGGGCCGTTCCCCGGCGCCGCCCACGAACGCACCTTCGCGAGAAGCTTGCGCGCATCGAACGGCTTTGCGATGAAATCGTCCGCCCCCGCCGCCAGCGACAGCTGGCGCGCCCCCTCCATGGCGGTCACCGCGATGATCGGCACCGCGCGCGTCGCCGGATCGCCGCGCAGCCGGCGGATCGCCTCGAAGCCATCGATCTCCGGCATCATCATGTCCATCAGGATCAGGATCGGCGGCCTGGAGCGCGCGAAGGCGACCGCCTCGCGCCCGTTGGCCGCCACCACGACGTGGTAGCCGAACGCTTCGAGAAGGGTGCGGATCGCGTCGCGGCTGTCGAGGTGGTCCTCCGCGACCAGCACGGTGCCCGGTGTCGTCTCGTCGAGGGAGTGGTGCTGCATCGATGACCCGGAATGAGACAAACTCTCGTGACGTCGCGGAGTCGGACCCGGATCTCCGCGCCGTACGTGGACGCACCGTCGCCACCCCGCCCGTTCCTTCGGGTATGCAATTCCCCGGCCATGCAACGCTCGTCGCGACCCGCGACGACTGGACGTGCCCCCGCTGCATCTCTTAGCTTCCGACATGCCCGAAGCGGAGCTCACCCGTCGCCTGCGCTTTTCGGCGGCGCACCGATACCACCGACCCGAATGGAGCGACGAGCGCAACCGCGCGCTCTTCGGGCCGTGCAGCAATCCGCACGGGCACGGCCACAACTACGTGCTCGAAGTGACCGTCGCCGGCGAGGTCGACCCGGAGACCGGCTTCTGCGTCGACCTCGGCGCGCTCGACCGCCTGCTCGAGGAGCGCGTCGTGCGCGTCCTCGACCACCAGCACCTCAACCACGCCGTCGCCGAGTTCGCTCCGGGGGGACGGCTTCCGACGAGCGAGAACATCCTGCTCTACCTCTGGCCCCGCCTCGTCTCGGACATGCCCGACGGCTCGACGCTGCGCCGCCTCCGCCTCGCCGAGGACGAGACGTTCTTCGTCGAGTACGCCGGCGGCGAGGACCAGTGAGCGCGCCCCTCTCCGCGCGCGACGTGCTGCGCGGCGCCGAGGAGCCGGCGGACGCCGCGGAGCCGGCCGCGCCGTCGTCGCCCCGCCGCCGCTTCGCGGTCGACGGCGTGGAGTGGATCGCGACCGCCGCCGGCGAGTGCGTCTACGGCACCGGCCTCCTCGGCGGCGCGCCGCTCGTGGCCATCGGCTTCGCGCGCACCGTCGAGCCGGAGCGCACGCTCCGCCTGGCCCTGCTTCCGCGCGGCCGGTTCTTCGCCCTCTACGACGCCGAGCTGCGCGACCTGCTCGAGTCCGGACACGACGTCGACGCCGGCGCGCGGGAGGACGCGCCATGATGGACCGCATCCGCGCCGCCGCCACGCTCGCCCGCGCGGCACTCACCGCCGCCACCGTCGCGGCGGCCGTGCTCACCGCCGGCTGCTCAGGCTCGACCACCGGGCCGGGCTCCTCCAGCGTGCCGGTCGGCCTCGTCGTCACCTCCGCCGGCTCCACGCTGATCACCGTCCACGGTACCACCGCCGACGACGGCTTCCGCGTCGGCGTCGGCGACACCACCGCGGTCTTCGAGGTGACCTTCACGGACCGGCAGGGCGAGCCGCTGACGCTGTCCGGCACGTTCATGGCCGGGGAGGTCGAGAGCACGGTCGTCGCGACGCTGGAGCCGACGTCGCCGGGCGCCTTCTCCGCCCGCATCGCCGGCCGCATGGTGGGCGCGACGCGCGTGCGCTTCAAGCTCGAGAGCGGTCAGATCGGCACCGGCTCGGAGGTTTACACATCGCCCTGGATCACCGTCACCGTCGAATAGAGGAGGACGTGCAATGCGCCATCCCGACTGCGCGACCGTGATGCCCGGGACGCTGGCGCTCGCCATAGCGGCGGGCCTCGCGTTCGCCTCGCCGCCCGCCCGCGCCGCCGCCCAGCGCGCGCCGGCCTGCCACCCTTCCTCGCGGATGCCGGTGCAGGGGCGCGCGAGCCCGTACGACTCGGTGCGCGTGCCGGTGGGCGACGCCGTCGCCACGATCTGCTACGGCCGCCCCTCACTGAGAGGCCGCACGATGATCGGCGGCGACGCCGTGCCGTACGGCAAGTTGTGGCGGACCGGCGCCAACGAGCCGACCATCCTGCACCTTCCGGTCTCCGCCGAGATCGCCGGGCTGGGCGTGGCGCCCGGCTCGTACTCGCTGTATACCATTCCGGGACCGCAGGAGTGGGTGCTCATCGTGAACCGCTCGACGAGCCAGTGGGGGATCGAGTCCGACTATACGGACGCGGTGCGCGCGCAGGAGGTCGGGCGCGCCACGGTGAGCTCCGAGAGGGTCGGTGCGCCCATCGAGACGCTGACGATCCGCGCCGAGCCCGGCCCCGGCACGGCCACTCGCATCCTGCTCGAGTGGCAACGCACGCGCGTCGTCATACCGCTGCGGCCGGCGCCGGCGAGACGCTGAAGCCGGGAGCGCGCGTCGCGCGTAGGGCGATCGAGGGGCGCCGGCAGCGGCGCCGTCCGTGCACTCTGCTCGAGAGGTGCTGAACATGAACGTACTGCCCATCGATCTTACTGCCGTCGTCGGCATCTTCTTCGGCTGTCTCATCGTGCTCCTCCCGATCGCCGGCATCACCGCGCGCTTCACGATCCGGCCCATCGCGGAGGCGATCGCGCGTGCGCGCGAGGCGCAGGGGAACGATCGCGAAGTGGAGATGCTCGAGAAGCGCGTCGCGCTCCTGGAGCAGCAGATCCAGTCGGTCGAGACCTCGGTCGACCGCCTCGTCGATGCGCGGGAGTTCGACCGCAAGCTCGCCTCGCCCACGACGTAGCTCCGCGTGTCCCACCGCCGCACCGCCACCTCCGCAGCTCCGCACGTCCCGCGGCCTCTCCGTCCCACCGGTGTCAGAAATCGACACCGGTGGACGTTTATCCAGTAGTCGGCGCGGACGGAACGTCGTGGACTTCGATGCTGCCTTCGAGCGGCTCTATCCGGGCCTGTTCCGCTACCTGCACCGGCTGACGGGAGACCCGGACGCGGCGCAGGACATCGCGCAGGAGGCGTTCGTCCGATTGTTGCGGCAGAAACTCCCGGAGAAGGAGATCCGCCCGTGGCTGTTCACGGTCGCGACCAACCTGGTGCGGGATTCGGCTCGCGGAAGCGAGCGGCGACGCCGGCTCCTGAGCGGCACCTACACGCCGCCGGGAGCGCCGCGCCCGCCGGACGAGCTGGTCGAGAGGGCGGAGCGGATCGAGGGCGTGCGTAAGGTTCTCGAGCGGTTGGCGGAGCGGGATCGAAAGCTGCTTCTGCTTCGCGAGGAGGGATTCAGCTACAAGGAGATCGCCCGGACCATCGACGTCGCGCCGGGATCGGTCGGTACGCTGATCGCCCGCGCGCTCAAGAAGTTCGCAGAGCTGTACGATACACGTGAGACAGGCGATGAACCACGCGACTGAGGGCACCATCCAGGCTTACCTCGACGGCGAGCTGCCGGCGCGCGAGCGCGCCGAGCTGGCTCTGCACGTCGAGACGTGCCCGCAGTGCGCCGGCGAGCTCGCGGCGCTCCGCAGCGCCGCCGCCCGGTTCCACCTCCTCGCCCTCGCTGCCGACGTCCCCGTGCCGCCGCTGCCCACCGACGAGCTCGCGCGGCGTCGCCGGCGCGCCCGCTCCGTGCTCGCCCGCCGTGTCCTGACGCGCGCCGCCGTGCTGCTCGTCTTCGTCGCCGGCGCCGCCGCTGCGCTGCCCGGAACGCCGCTGCACCGCTGGGCGGTGGGGCTGTGGAACGATGTCCGCACCGTGATCGTGCGGCGTCCGGCCGCCGTGCCCGTCGCGCCGGTCGAGGTCGAGGTCGAGCCGACGGCGCCGGCGGCGAGCGCGCCGATGGCCGTGTCCGTCAGTCCGCTGGGTGGGGAGCTGTACTTCACGATCGCGCGCGCCGCCCCGCGCACGCGCCTCCACATCGAGATCGTCGACGCCCCGCGGGGTGCCGTGCGCGCGACCGGCGCCGCGACCGCCGGCCACTTCAGCACGGCGGCCGGGCGGATCGACATCGCGGACGTGCCCGCGGGCGACATCACGATCCGTATTCCGCGGGACGTGCGTCGCGCGACGGTCGTGGCCGACGGCCGTCCGCTGCTGGTGAAGGAAGGCGCGAGCGTGCGGCTGCTGGCCACGCCCGCCGACAGCTCTGCGGCGGAGATCGTGTTCGAGATCGGCGGCTGAAGCCGGAGCCGCGCATCGTCCGACGCGGCCGCGCGTCGGGCGCAATCCCCCGTTGCCTGCTGGAACTGGCGCGGGGGATCGGCTATTATGGATGCATGCCCGATCCCGTCGTACACCTCCCCGATCGCCTCACGCGCTGAGCGGGCGGATCCCATGCTCGGACTCGCCGCCCTCCTCGCCGCGACCGCGCTGCAGGCCCAGGTCCCGGTACGCCCGAGACCCTTCCCCCTCGCCCAGCGGACGCAGCCTGCCGCGATCACGACCGGTGTGATCCGCGGACAGGTGACGAGCGGGCTGAACGGCCCGCCGTTGCCCTTCGCGGGTGTCGAGGTCGTGGGCGCCGCCGGCGTCGGTGCCGTGACGGATGCGGCCGGCGTCTACTTCCTGGAGGGCGTTCCGGCGGGTCGCCAGAATGCTGCGCGTCACGCACATCGGCCACGCTCCGCTGGAGGTGGAGGTCGACGTGCCGCCGGGCGGGCAGATGACGCTGAACGTCGCGCTCCGGCTGCGGCCGGTCTCGCTGCCGGGCGTGACGGCGCAGGCCGGGCGCGCGCCCGGCGTGCGCGACACCGTGGAGGTCACGCCGGCCGCCCTCGGCGAAGCGTCGGTGCGGGCGCTGGAGAGCAGCCCGGGCATGGTCGAGATCGGGCTGGCCAATGTCGTCGAGGGCACGAGCGGCCAGAATCCGATCGATCCCTCCGACGTGCTGTTCGTGCGTGGCGCCGCGGCGGACCTGAAGCGGGTCCTCCTCGACGGCGCCCCCGTCTACGCCCCGTTCCACCTCGGCGGGCTCGTCGCCCCGTTCGAAGCCGACCTGCTCTCCTCGGCGCGCCTCTACGTGGGTGGCGCACCCGCGCGCTACGACGGCGGCATCTCCTACATTCTGTACATGCAGACGCGGGGCCCGCGGGGCGACGGCGTGCACTCCGAGATCGACGTCGATCTGCTCTCGGCGCGCACCCGCATCGAGGGTCCGCTCGGCGACAGCGCCGGCTACCTGGTGAGCGGCCGCATCGTTCACGGCCTCGGCGCCAGCGGCTTCCACGTCGGCGCCTTCCCTTACGGCTACGCCGACGGCCTCGTCCGCCTGGACCGCCGCGTCCTCGGCCGCGGCATGATCACGGCCACCGGCTTCGCCAACCGCGAGTCGGTGAGGCTGGAGGCGGCGGAAGCGGACCGCGGCGTCGCATACTGGGGCAATTACGCCGGCTCTGTCCGTTACGTCGGGCCGATCGGCGGCGCCGACGCGGAGCTCACCCTCGGGGCCGGCCGCTTCGACGCCGGTCTGCCGATCGTCGGCCAGCAGGACCTGTGGTCCGAAGGCGCGGCCACGCGCGTACATATGGCCGCCGATTTCACTCGCGTGGCCGGAGCCACCGCGGAGGTGGGCTACGGCTTCTCCTTCGAGCGGCAGTGGCTCGGCTACCATGCGTGGTCGCGCGGGCCAGACCCCGATTCGCTGCTGCGCGAGAATCGCCTCACCGGCGACGTATCCGGCGGCTACTTCGACGCGTCGTGGCAGATGCTGCCGCGCGTGCGCGTCCGCGGCGGCGTGCGCCTCGACATCTTCTCCGCCGACCACGTCCCCTACATCGCCCCGCGCCTGCTTGCGACCTGGCTCCTCTCCGACGACGCGGCGCTCACGCTCGCCGTCGGCCGCTACCACCAGTACGTGCGCACGCCGGAATCCGTGATCACGGCGCCGGACGCGAGCGACTCCGCGAGCACGCCCAGCTACGGCCCGAACCCCCTCCTCGCCGTCGCCGGCGCTTCCCACATCGTGCTCTCGCTCGACCAGCAGATCACGAGCGGCGTCCGCCTCGGCCTCGAGGGGTTCCACAAGATCTACGACGGCGTGCCGACCGAT
This sequence comes from uncultured Gemmatimonadales bacterium, assembly GCA_963816355.1. Taxonomy (GTDB): domain Bacteria; phylum Gemmatimonadota; class Gemmatimonadetes; order Longimicrobiales; family RSA9; genus CAWFKH01. The sequence continues at coordinate 106,497 of CAWFKH010000003.1, forward strand.
CCGGACGGGCGCGCGCAATCGTCCGGCCTCGACTTCTGGATCCGACGCAACCGCGGCACTATTCAGGGCTGGCTCGGCTACTCGCTCGCCTGGATCTGGTCGAACGATCCGACCAAGCGGCCGGTCGACGAGATCTTCTCCGGGCGTCATCTGGTGAGCGCCGGCGTGCTCGGGCCCGCCGGAGACGCCGGCCGCTTCGAGCTTCGCGCCACCTACGGCGCCGGGCTCCCCTTCACTGCGATCCAGCCGGGCGCCAACCCGCCCGCGCAGCCGGCGGGTGGGGGCGACATCGCGCCTCCGCGCGGCAACGTGGTCGCGTCGTCGCAGCTCGTGTCCACGCCGGACCAGCCGTATCTGCGCCTGGACGGCGAGGTGACGCACACGTGGCTGGTGCACTGGATGGGCAGCCCGATGCTTCTCACACCGTACCTCCGCGTGCTGAACGCGCTGAACCGCCGCGACGCCCTCTTCTACCACTTCGACGGCAGCCAGGAGGCGGCGCCCCAGGCGCTCGCGGCGCTGCCGATCGTGCCGGTGCTGGGAGTCGGGATCCAGTTCTGAGTCGCACGCCCCGCAACCCCTCTCCCGCTCCGCCCGGAGCCACACCGGCGCCCCGCCCCCCGCTGATCCGCATCCGCGGCCTGACCCGCTCCTACGAGGAAGCGGGCGTGCACCACGCCGTGCTGCGCGGGCTCGACCTCGACGTCGCGCGCGGCGAGATCGTGGCGATCCTCGGCCCGAGCGGATCGGGCAAGTCGACCCTGCTCAACCTGCTCGCCGGCATCGACGATGCGGACGCCGGCACGATCGAGGTCGACGGCGTCTCGCTGGCCACGCTCTCGGACCGCGAGCGCACGCTCTTCCGCCGCCGTCGCGTCGGCTTCGTCTTCCAGTTCTTCAACCTCCTGCCGACGCTCACCGTGGCGGAGAATCTGCTGCTGCCGCTCGACCTCGTCGGGTCGCACGGCGCCGAGGCGGAGCGCCGCGTGGCCGACCTGCTGGAGCGGGTCGGGATCGCCGGCCGCGGCGCCGCCTACCCGGACCGCCTCTCCGGCGGTGAGCAGCAGCGCGTCGCCGTCGCACGCGCGCTCGCCCACGACCCCGACCTGATCCTCGCCGACGAGCCGACCGGCAACCTCGACCGCGAAACCGGCCGCCGCGTCCTGCGGCTTCTGGAGGAGCTGGTGCGCGCCGAGGACCGCACGATGGTCGTCGTCACCCACAGCCACGACGTGCTGGAGAGTGCGGACCGCGTGTTGACGCTGCGCGACGGGGCCCTCGTGGAGGGGGCGCGCTCGTGAGGCCGCGCGCGACGCCCGGCCGGGCGATGCGTCGCCACCTGCGCCGCCATCCGTGGCAGCTCGCGCTGGCCGTTCTCGGCGTCGCGCTCGGCGTGGCGGTCGTCGTCGCGATCGACCTCGCGAACGCCAGTGCACGCCGCGCTTTCACGCTCTCGGCGCAGACGATCGCCGGCCGCGCCACGCACCAGGTCGTGGGCGGCCCCGAGGGCCTCCCGGACGGCGTCTACCGGCGCCTGCGCGTCGACGCCGGGGTGCGGCCGGCGGCGCCGATCGTCGAGGGCGACGTCGCGCTCCCCGCCGCCGGCGGACGTGCGTTCCGGCTCCTCGGCGTGGATCCGTTCGCGGAGGCGCCGTTCCGCGGCTATCTGGCGCCCGCCGCCGCCGCGGGCTCCGGCTCGATCGCGGCGTTCCTCACCGTGCCGGGCGCGGCCCTGTTGCCGGCCGCCGCGGCGCGCGAGCTGGGCCTGGTGCCGGGCGACGACGTGGCGATCCGAACGCCCGCCGGCGTGCGCACGCTGCGCGTCATCGGCACGATCCGGCCGCGGGGCGAGCTCGCGCGCGTCGGTCTCGCGGACGTCGTCGTGACCGACGTGGCCACCGCGCAGGAGCTGCTCGGGCGCGTCGGCCGCATCGACCGCGTCGACCTGATGGTGCCGGACGGCGACGCCGGCGCCGCGCTCCTGCGCCGCGCGCGGGCCGTGCTTCCGCCGGGCGCCGCCGTCGTCGACGCCGGCGCGCGAGCCGCCGCCCTCGGCGACATGACCCGCGCCTTCTCGCTCAACCTCACAGCGCTCAGCCTGCTGGCCCTCATCTTCGGCATGTTCCTGATCTACGACAGCACGAGCTTCGCGGTCGTGCAGCGCCGCGCCCTGATCGGGACGCTGCGGGCGCTCGGCGTGACCCGCGGCGAGCTGTTCCGGCTCATCGCGAGCGAGGCGCTCGCCGTGGGCGTCGCGGGTACGGCGCTCGGGCTGGTCCTCGGCGTGGCCCTGGCGAGCGGTCTCGTGCGCCTCGTCGCGCGCACCATCAACGACCTCTACTTCGCCGTCACCGTCCGTCGCGTCGACCTGGATCCGGGCGTGCTCGCGCTCGGCGCCGCGCTCGGCGTCCTCGCCACGATGCTCGCGAGCCTGCCCGCCGCCCTGGAGGCGACGCAGGCGCCGCCGCGCGCGACGCTCACGCGCTCCGTCCTCGAGGCGCGCTTCCGTCGTGCGGTGCCCCGCGTCGCCGCCGCCGGCGCGGCGCTGGCCGCGGCCGGAGTCGCCCTCCTGGCGCTGCCCGGCCGCGGCGTCGGGATCGCCTTCGCGGCGCTCTTCGCCCTCGTGATCGGAGCCGCGCTGCTCGTCCCCGCCGCCACGCTGCTCCTGATGGCCGTGCTGCGGCCGCCGCTGCGGCGCGCGATAGGACCGGTCGGCGCCATGGCGGCGCGCGGCGTCGCCACCACCCTCAGCCGCACGGCGCCGGCGATCGCGGCGCTCTCGATCGCGGTCTCCGTCACCGTCGCGCTCGGCGTGATGATCGGCAGCTTCCGCCACACGGTCGAGCGTTGGCTCGACACCACGCTGCGCGCCGATGTCTACGTCTCCGCGCCCAGCGCCGTCGCGAGCCGCACGGCCGGCGTGCTCGACGCCACGCTCGTGCGCCGCGTCGTCGCCACCCCCGGCGTCGCCGCCGTGAGCACCAACCGGAGCGTCCGCGTCGAGTCGCCCGCGGGGCCGCTGCGCCTCGTCGCCCTCGGTCTGCCGCCGCGGATGGAGCGCGCCTTCGACTTCGCGCGCGGTGATCCGCGCCGCGTCTGGCCGGCGTTCCGCACGGCCGGCGCGGTGATCGTGTCCGAGTCGTTCGCTTACCGGCGTCGGCTGCGCCCGGGCGACACCCTTCGCCTCCGCACCGACGCCGGCCCCCGCGCCTTCCCGATCGCCGGCATCTTCTACGACTACGGCTCCGACCAGGGCGTCGTGATGATCGACCGCGCCACCTACCGCCGCTACTGGAACGACCGCGACGTCACCGCCCTCGGCCTCTTCGCCGCCCCGGGCGTGCCGCTCGATACGCTGCTCGCGCGCGTGCGCGCCCGCACCGGCGGCACCACCCGAACCGCCGCCGACGCCGGCGCGCTCGCAGCGCGCGTGACGTCCAACCGCGCGCTGCGCGACGCGTCGCTCCGCGTCTTCGACCGCACCTTCGCGATCACGGCGGTGCTGCGCGGGCTCGCCTTCATCGTCGCCTTCATCGGCGTCGCCGGAGCGCTCATGGCGCTCCAGCTCGAGCGCGTCCGCGAGCTGGGCGTGCTGCGAGCCACCGGCCTGACGCGCCTTCAGGTGTGGCACCTCGTCACCACGGAGACCGGGCTCATGGGCCTCGCCGCCGGTCTGTTCGCGCTCCCCCTCGGCCTCATGATGGCCCTCGTCATGGTGCGCGTCGTGAACCGCCGCTCCTTCGGCTGGACGCTGCACCTCCACGTGCAGCCGGCCGTCATGGTCCAGGCGCTGGCGCTCGCCCTCGTCGCCGCCCTGCTCGCCGGCCTCTACCCCGCCTGGCGCATGGCCGCCGTCTCGCCCGCCGCGGCGTTGCGGGAGGAATGAAGAGCGCGCTCGCGCGGCGGCGCGCCGCGACCGTCCGCACCGCCGTGGCCTTCCTCGCCGCGCCGCTCCTCACCGGCTGCGGCGGCGCGCCGCGCGCTCCCCGCGCCACGATCGACGTCGCCGCAGCGCTGGGCGCGGCCGGCGGCATGGCCGGCGTCGCCGACACGGGCTTCGCCCACGCCCTCGAGCCCCGCCCCTTCGTCTTTCCGGCCGACCACGGTCCCCACCCCGGCTTCCGTACCGAGTGGTGGTACTTCACCGGCAACGTGCGCGACGCGCGCGGCCGGCGCTTCGGCTTCGAGCTCACCTTCTTCCGCAACGCGCTCACCGCCCAGCCCGCCCGACGCGCTTCCGCCTGGGCCGCGTCCGACGTCTACATGGCCCACTTCGCCCTGACCGACGCCGCCGCCGGACGCTTCCACGCGTTCGACCGCTTCGCCCGCGCCGCCCTCGGCCTCGCCGGCGCGCGCACGACGCCCCTCCGGGTGTGGACGGAAGCCTGGAGCGCCGAGGCCGTCCCCGACTCCGCCGCCGCCGGAATTCCGCTCACGCCGGGGACGCCGCCGCTGCGCCTGCGCGCCGCCGCCGGCGACGTCGCCCTCGACCTCGTGCTCGGAAGCGCGGCGCCGCCGGTGCCGAACGGCGAGGCGGGGCTCAGCCGCAAAGGCGAGGCAGCCGGCAACGCCTCCTACTACTACTCGATGATGGAGATGCCGGTGCGCGGCTCCGTGCGCACCGCCGCCGGCACCTTCGCCGTCCAGGGCGGCGCCTGGATGGACCGCGAGTGGGGGACCAGCGCTCTGCCGCCCGGCGACGTCGGCTGGGACTGGTTCGCGCTCCAGCTCGCCGACGGCGCCCGCCTCATGTACTACCGCCTGCGCCGTGACGACGGCGCCGCGTCGCGCTTCAGCGCGGGGACGCTCGTCGCCGCCGATGGCCGCGTGGAGCCTCTCCGCGCCGGCGACGTCGTGATCACCCCCACCGGTACCTGGCGCAGCCCGATCGACGGCGCGCCCTACCCCGCCGGCTGGCGCCTCGACCTGCCGGCCCGCAACATCTCCCTCACCGTGACCCCCGTGCTCCCCGACCAGGAGCTGGACCTCGCCGTCCGCTACTGGGAGGGTGCCGTCGACGCCGTCGGACGCGGGCCCGGCGGCCCGCTGCACGGCGTCGGCTACGTCGAGCTCACCGGCTACGCCACAGCGCCTCACGCCGCCGCGAGGCTGCTCCCCCGCTGACTTCGCACCCCCCCCCCGCGCGCTTGCCGCGCGACGCCGCCCGGGATCAATTGGCCGGAACCGATCCGTCGCGATTCGATCCTCCCGCACGGAGCCCATGTCATGTGCGGTCGCTTCACCCTCGCCGTCGAAGCCGCCGAGCTCGCCCGCGACCTCGCCGTCCCCGACGTGCCCGCCGACTACCGGCCCCGCTACAACATCGCGCCCACACAGGACGCGCTCGTCGTCGGCCGCGGCCCCCAGGGGGACCGCTGCGCCGCCTTCCGCTGGGGGCTCGTGCCGCCGTGGGCCGAGGACGTCTCCATCGGCAACCGCCTCATCAACGCCCGCTCCAAATCCGTCGCGCGGAAGCGCGCCTTCCGCGACGCCTTCGCCCACCGCCGCTGCCTCGTCCCCGCCGACGGCTTCTACGAGTGGCGACCCGCCGAACCTCACAAGCAGCCGTTCTACATCCGCCGCCGCGATCGCCGCGTCTTCACCTTCGCCGGCCTCTGGGAACGCTGGCACCGGCCCGACGGCTCCACCCTCCACTCCTTCGCCATCCTCACCACCCGCCCCTCCGCGCTCCTGCGCCCCATCCACGACCGCATGCCCGTCCTCATCGGCCCCGACGACCGCGCTACGTGGCTCGACCCCAGCACGCCCGCCGACCACCTGCCTCCGCTGCTCCGTCCGTGGGACGCCGACGACCTCGAAGCCTTCCCCGTCTCCACGTTCGTCAACGCGCCCGCCAACGAGGGTCCGGAATGCGTGGCTTGTCTCTCGTAATGATAATCGTTATCGTTAGCGGAACTCCGGGAAGGTCGGCCGAACGGTTGCAGGAGAGGCGAGAGGATGACGGGGCACGAGCAACGGGAGCATCATCGGTTCGTGCTGCAGACGGTGCAGCCGGCGCTGCTGGGTTTGATGGACGGGTCGGTGTCGACGCTGGCGCCGCTGTTCGCGACGGCGGCGTTGACGGGGAGCGGGAAGAAGGCGTTCGTGGTGGGTGTGGCGGCGGCGGTGGGGGCGGCGATCAGCATGGGGCTGGCGGAGGCGTTGTCGGACGACGGCAAGCTGACGGGGCGGGGGCATCCGTGGCTGCGGGGCGCGATCACGGGTGTGGCGACGATGGTGGGCGGCATGCTGCACACGCTGCCGTTCCTGATTCCGGACCTGCAGACGGCGCTGCCGATCGCGTACGCGGTGGTGGTGCTGGAGTTGGTGACGATCTCCTACATCCGGTTCCGCTACATGCGGAGCCCTCTGGGGAGCACGATCGTGCAGGTGGTTCTGGGTGGGGGTGCGGTGTTCCTGGCGGGGGTGTGGATGGGGAGCTGGGGTGCGGGTAGCTGAGGAGGAGCGATGCGGCTGCGGACCGGCACGAGCGGCTTCGCCTACAAGGAGTGGAAGGGGCCGTTCTACCCGGAGGACCTGCCGGCGGCCGAGATGCTGCGTTTCTACGCCGGCCGGCTGGGCGCGTGTGAGATCAACAACACGTTCTACCGGATGCCGCGGGCGAACGTGCTGGAGGCGTGGGCGGCGGAGGTGCCGTCGAGCTTCCGCTTCGTGCTGAAGGCGTCGCGGCAGATCACGCACATGAAGCGGCTGAAGGCGGAGGCGGTGGAGCCGGCGCGCTACTTCATGGGGCAGGCGCGGACATTGGGAGACCGGCTGGGGCCGGTGCTCTTTCAGTTGCCGCCGAACCTGAAGGCGGACCTGACGCGCCTTCGCGATTTCCTCGCCGGGCTGCCGGACGGGTGCCGTGCCGCGTTCGAGTTCCGCCACGATTCGTGGTACGAGGACGCCGTGCTCGACGAGTTGCGCCATCGGGGCGCGGCGCTGGTTCAGGCGGAGGACGAGGCGGGCGCAGCGCCGCGGGTCGCCACGGCGGACTGGGGCTATCTCCGTCTGCGCCGGCAGGACTACGACGATGCCGCGCTGGCGTCGTGGGTGGCGTGGCTTCGCAGCCAGTCATGGGACGAAGCGTACGTCTTCTTCAAGCACGAGGACGCGGGCGCAGGTCCTCGGCTGGCGCGCCGCTTCGAGGAGATGTTCGAGGGCGGGTCCGCCTAGGCGCTCTCCCCCAGCAGGTCCTCGATCCAGGCCGCCACGGCGTCGCCGACCTCGCCCTGCACCTCGCGGTCCGTGCGACCGGATCGTTTGAGCACGTGGAAGGAGTGGTCGCCCCCGTCCACCACGTGCAGCGTCGCCCGCGGCCGGCGCGCGTCGACGGCGCGCCGAACCATCGCGATGTCGGCGAGCGCATCGCGCGTTCCCTGGACGAAGAGCATCGGCACGGCGACGTCGTCGAGATGGTCCCCGCGGCGGTCGTCCGGCTTGCCGGCGGCGTGCAGCGGGAAGCCGAGGAAGACGAGGCCGCGCACCCCGGGGAGTGGCCGTTCCGCCTGCGCCTGGGACGTCATCCGGCCGCCCATCGACTTGCCGCCGGCGAAGAGGGGGAGGTCGCCGGCTTCGTGCGCCGCGGCGTCGACCGCGGCGCGCACCGTCGCGTGGAGACGTGGCGCCGGATCGGGGCGTCTCGCGCCGGCCTCGGCGTACGGGAACTGGTAGCGCAGCGTGGCGACGGCGCGCTCGGCGAGGCGACGGGCGATCGCCTCCATGAAGGCGTGGCGCATGCCCGCGCCGGCGCCGTGCGCGAGGACATAGATCGCTCGCGCGTCGACGGGGCGCAGGAGCAGCGCGGAGACCGGTCCGCGGTCGGTCGCGATGGCGAGGGCGGTCGGCTGTGGCACGCTACGGCTGTTCCCTCGGCCGGTAGACGCCGATGAGCAGCGGCGGCTCGACGCGCCAGCGGAAGTGCAGGCGGTTGCCGAGCGGGTGCGGGATCTCGGTGGTCGTGTCGCGCGTCTTCGGGTGGTCGTGCGGCGAGTTCTCCACCAGCGCGACGGCGCCGGGAGGAAGCGAAGCGAGCACCGCGTCGAGCCGCTCGCGCAGGGTCGCGATCAATCCCTTCTCCGCGTCGTCCTTGACGTCGCCTTCCGCCTCCGCCGTGAGCGCGTGCTCCGCGATGCGCTCGTGCGAGGCGAGCCACGCTTCCGCGGGCCACGCCTCGCCGAGCCGCTCGAAGGCGATCTCCGTCAGCGCGTGCGCGTCGAAGCGGGGCCGGACCCGGTGGATTCGTTCGCCATAGCGTCGTCTCAGCATGTGCGAAATGTAATAGCGGAGGCGGACCCGTTTCGAGGGGGACGCCTTTTCCGCGTCGCGGCGGCGGGGCGCCGGCGGGGCGCCGGGCGGACGTCTGCGCTCCGTGTCAACCGTCGCGCGACTGGAGCCGGGACAGCGCCTGGACGAGGTCCACGCCGCTGCCGAGCAGGCCGGCCCACGGATCGGAGCGCTGCGCCGCCAGCCTTCTCGGCATGCTCCGGATGGTGTAGTCCGCGAGGTCGAGCCGCCGCGTCACCTCGCTCCAGCGCAGCGGCGCCGAAACGGGGGCGCCGGGCAGGGGCCGCACGCTGAACGGCGCGACGAGAAGCTTGCCGTATCCGTTCTGCAGGTAGTCGACGTACACCTTCCCGCCGCGCCGCCGCACCGCGCGCGTGATCGTGCAGAGTCCGGGCAGCTGGGCGACGACGACGCGCGCCAGCAGCTCGCCGAGCATGCGCGCCTGCTCGTGCGTGCACAGCCCGCCGAGCGGGACGAGCACGTGGAGGCCGGTCGAGCCGCTCGTCTTGACGAAGACCGGCAGCTCGGCGTCGTCGCAGATCCGGTGCAGCGCGCGCGCCACCTCGACGACGTGGGCGAAGGGCGCCTCCTTCGGATCGAGGTCGAGGATGCACCAGTCGGGTCGCTCGAGCGAACCGACGCGGCTCGACCAGATGTGGAGCGGTATGGACGCCATGTTGGCGAGGTAGGCGAGGCCGTCTTCGTCGTCGACGACGAAGTAGCTCAGCTCGCGCTGCGAGTCCTCGCTCCACACCTTCACGCGCCGCAGCCACGCCGGCGCGAAGGCGGGCGCGTCCTTCTGGAAGAACGACTTGCCGTCGATCCCGTCGGGATAGCGTGTGAGGACGACCGGCCGGTCGCGCAGGTAGGGGAGCAGCGCCGGCGCCACCGAGCGGTAGTAGCCGACGAGGTCCGCCTTCGTGTAGCCCTCCCCGGGCCAGAACACCTTGTCGGGGTTGCTGATCGCGAGGCGTGGGGCGGCCGGCGCGTCCTCGCCGGCCGCCTCGACCGTGGGCGGCGCGGGAGAGGGCGGGTCCGGCGGAGCAGACCATTCGGGCGGCGCGGGCCCCAGCTCGAGCAGCACCGGCTGGCGCAGCAGCCCTTCCTGCGTCCACTCCTTGTAGCGCACGCGCGCCCGCAGCGTCGGCTCGCACCAGACGCTGCCGCGGGTGGCGGACGCCGGCAAAGCGCCGACCACCGGCTCGGCGCGGCCGTTGCGCTCGATCTCCGCCTCCGCCCGCGCGAGCTGCGCCTGGTCGAGACCGCTCCCGACGCGGCCTGCGTACAGCCATTCACCGGCCGAGCGCGTCGCGAGGTGGAGCGAGCCGAGCCCGCCCGCGCGCGAGCCGCTCCCCTCCATGTAGCCGACCACGGCGAACGTGTCCGTGCGGTCGCTCCGCACCTTGATCCAGTCGGCGGAGCGGCGGCCGGCGCGGTACGGCGAATCCGCCCTCTTGGCGACGACGCCCTCGAGCCCCAGCCGCTCCACCTCGGCGTACAGCGCGCGCCCTCTCCGCTCCACGTGGTCCGAGTAGCGAACGGGTCCCGCGGCCGGCAGGAGCCGGCGCAGGAGCCGCTTGCGCTCGCGCAGCGGCAGCGGCCGCAGGTCGAAGCGGTCGAAGCCGAGCAGGTCGAACGCGTACAGCGTGGCGGGAAGCACGAGCGCCGCGCGCTCGATGTCGGTGGCGCGCCGGAGCTGCGCGCGTTGCTGCAGCCGCTGGAAGCTCGGCTTGCCGGCGTCGTCGTGCACGACCGCCTCGCCGTCGACGACGAAGCGCGGGCAGGGGAGGGCGGCGAGGGCGCGCGCGATCTCCGGGAAGCGCGCGGTCACGTCCGCGCCATTGCGCGTGCGCAGCGTCGCGAGGCCCTCCTCCACGCCCGCGACGATCCGCCAGCCGTCGTACTTCAGCTCGAAGATCCAGCCGTCGCGGTCGAACGGCTCCGGCCGCGGCTCGGCGAGCATCGGGCGCACGTCGGCGGCGGAGAGCGCGCGGCGCGGGGCGTCGAGCGCGTCCAGCGCCGCCTCGATCTCGGCGGCGCGGTCGGCGCCGGAGCCGAGCTCCTCGAGCGTGAGGCCGGAGAGGACCGAGGCCTCGTCGAAGTCGTCGCGGCCCGCCCCCTCGAGCGCGTCGCGCTCCTTGATAAGCAGCCAGTCGTTCTCCGACTTGCGGATCTTCACCAGCGTCCAGCGGCCACGCAGCTTGTAGCCGCGGAGGTCGAAGAGGAGCTTCCCTTTCTCGAGCCCTTCTTCGGCGTCCCCGACCGGCTCCCAGACCCCGCGATCCCACACGATCACGGCGCCCGCGCCGTAGTTGCCGGCGGGGATGACCCCCTCGAAATCAGCGTACTCGACCGGGTGGTCCTCGACGTGGATCGCGACGCGCTTGTTCGCCTGCTCGTACGACGGCCCCTTCGGCACCGCCCACGAGACGAGCACACCGCCCAGCTCGAGGCGGAAGTCGTAGTGGAGCCGCCGCGCCGCGTGCTTCTGGACGACGAAGCGACGTCCGCCGGCCGGCGCGACGACGCCCGCCGGCTCCGGCGTCGCGTCGCGCAATCGTTTGGCGCGGTACTTCCCCAGCGGGTCCATCGCCCTCCCTCGCGTTCCACTTCCGAGCGGACCTCTTTTTACGCGCCCCGGGCCGCGGAGGGCAAGTGGCAGACGGAGCCCGGCATGCGCGAGAGCATTGACGCAAGCCGAAGCTTCGTCGCATCTTCGGGATCCTCCCAACCAACACGGTGAACGGGCTCGGGAAACATGGCGGCACGCGCTATCGGATCGGCATCGATCGCCTTCGGCCTGGTGTCGGTGCCGGTCAAGCTGTATTCGGCGGCGGATACGTCCGGCAGCATCTCCTTCAACTGGATCCACAAGGATTGCGGGTCGCGGCTGAAGCAGCAGTACATCTGCGCGAAGGAGGGCACGGCCGTCGAGCGCGACGACATGGTGAAGGGCTACGAGTTCACCAAGGGCCAGTACGTCCTCTTCTCGCCCGAAGAGCTGAAGGCGCTCGAGGAACAGGGGACGAGCACGATCGACATCGCCGAGTTCGTTCCCGCCGACCAGGTCGACCCGATCTACCTCGACCGCACCTACTACCTGGGACCGGACAAGGGCGGCGACCGCGCCTACCACCTGCTCTCCGCCGCACTCAAGGAGACCGGCCTGGCGGCCCTCGCGCGCTACGCGGCCCGCGGCAAGCAGTACCTGGTCCTCGTCCGCCCGAAGGACGGCGGACTCGTCATGGAGCAGCTCCACTACGCCGACGAGGTGCGCTCCTTCGACGAAGTGCCGCTCGGCCGCGGCGACGTGAAGAAGGAGGAGCTGAAGCTCGCCACGCAACTCGTGAAGCAGGCCGCCACCGACACCTTCGATCCCACGCCCTTCAAGGACGAGGTGCGCGAGCGCGTCCTCGACCTCATCCAGCGCAAGGTCGAGGGCGAGGACATCACCGAGATCGCCGCACCGGAGCCCCAGGCCCAGATCATCGACCTCATGGCCGCCCTCAAGGCGTCGCTCGCCAGGAACGAGGGCAAGCCCGCCGCCCGCAAGGCGCCGCGCCGCGCCGCCTCCCGCAAGAAGGGTGAGACGGAGGAGGGAGCCGCCCCCAGGTCGCGCCGTCGCAAGGCCGGAGGCGAGAAGTAGCGCCAGGCCCGCGATGAAGGGGTACACGACGCGGGATGTCGCCGAGCTCATCGGCCTCTCGCCTTCGCGCATCCGCGCGTACGCCCGCGCCGGCCTCCTCGACGCCGTACGCCAGGGCCGCGAGTACCGCTACTCCTTCCAGGACCTCGTCCTGCTCCGCACCGCGCGCGGCCTCGAGCAGGCCGACGTCCCCGTCCGCACCATCCGGCGCGTCCTCGGACGCCTCCGCGACCGTCTGCCTCGCGGGCGCGCCCTCACCGAGCTGCGCATCACCGCCGTCGGGGGCGACGTCCTCGTGCAGGACCGGAGCGGCGCCTGGAACCCCGAGTCCGGCCAGATCCAGCTCGACTTCACCGTCTCCGACCTCGCCGCCGACGCCGCTCCGCTCGTGCGCGCCTTCCCCTCGCCGCGCTCGGCGGCGCCCGACTACGGCGCCGACGACTGGTACGACCTCGCCCTCGACCTCGAGGCGCACGACGCCGACCAGGCCCGCACCGCCTACGAACGCGCCCTCGAAGCGGATCCCGAGCACCCCGACGCCCACGTCAATCTCGGCCGCCTCCTCCACGAGCGCGGCCGCCTCGACGCCGCCGAGGCGCACTACCGTCGCGCCCTCGCCCGCAACCCCCGCCACACCACCGCCTGGTTCAACCTCGGCGTCGTCCTCGAGGATGCCGGCCGTGCCGACGACGCCGCCTCCGCCTACGACCGCGCCCTCGACCTCGATCCCACCCTCGCCGACGCCCACTACAACCTCTCCCGCCTCTACGAGCGCCGCGGCGACCGCCCCGCCGCCCTCCGCCACCTGCATCGCTACAGAGACCTCGTGAGCGGCCCGTAAGGAATTCCCCCACCCCTTTTTCCACCTTCCCCCGACGTATTTTTCCTTTCCCCCCCGACAGCCCGCACCCGCCCGAGAAGGCACCTTACGCATGCGAATTGGACGCGACGGCGGCTGCACAGGAGGATGGCGGTGGATCGCTCGAATCAGCGTGGCGGTGGAAATCCCTCGGATGGCGCAGCGCTTCCGGACGGCGGCGCCCCCGCGGCGGATGCCCCCTCGACAAGCGGCGCCCTCGCGGCGGATCGCGCCCCCTCGACAAGCGGCGCGCTCTCGGCGGATCGCGCGCGCGGGTCAGGCGGCCGTCCAGCGGGAGCGGCCGGCATGCATCCGGGCGCGATCGACTTCGCGCAGTCGCCCTTCCTGGTGATCTGGGAGACGACGCAGGCGTGCGATCTCGCGTGCAAGCACTGCAGGGCGGAGGCACAGCCGAATCGGCATCCGGACGAGCTGACGACGGCGGAGGCGAAACGGCTGCTGGAGGATGTGCGGCGCTTCGGCCCGATCATCTTCGTCTTCTCGGGCGGCGACGCGCTGAAGCGGCCCGACATCGTCGAGCTGGTGCGGCACGGCGCGGATCTGGGGCTGCGCATGGCGATCACGCCGGCGACGACGCCGCTCGCCACGCGCGAGAAGCTGCAGGAGCTGAAGGACGCCGGGCTGGCGCGGCTCGCGGTGAGCCTCGACGGCTCGCACCCCGGCATCCACGACGAATTCCGCCGCGTCGCCGGCTCCTTCGAACACGGCCGGCGGATCCTGCGGACGGCGCAGGAGATCGGACTCTCGACGCAGGTGAACACCGTCGTCGCCAAGCACAATCTGGACGATCTCGAGGCGCTGATCGCGCTGATGACGGAGCTCGGCATCGTCTTCTGGGAAGTGTTCCTCCTCGTGCCGATGGGACGTGCGCGGCCGGAGGACGTCGCATCGGCGGAGGAGTTCGAGGCGGTCTTCAACCGTCTCTACGACCTCTCGAAGACGGCGCCGTTCGACATCAAGGCGACCGCCGCCCCGCAGTACTCGCGCGTCGTGCTGCAGCGCAAGGTCGCCGAGCGTCGCGCCGGCCGGCGCGGCGAGGCGGCCGACGTGCTGACCGACGGCGTCGCCCACTCGCTGAAGGACGGAATCGGCCGCGCCCGCGGCGTCAACGACGGCGATGGCTTCCTGTTCGTCAGCCACACCGGCGAGATCTTCCCCTCCGGGTTCCTGCCGGTGAGCGCGGGCAACGTGCGGACCGACGACCTGGTCGAGGTCTACCGCACCGCGCCGCTCTTCCTCGCGCTCCGCGACCGCGACCTCTTCACCGGCAAGTGCGGCGTGTGCGAGTACCTGTCGGTGTGCGGTGGCAGCCGCGCCCGCGCCTACGCCGTCACCGGCGACTACCTTGCCGCCGAGCCGTTCTGCGCGCACGTGCCGCGGCGCTGGAACCCACGCAAGCAGCCGCTGCCGATGTACGGCGGCGTCGAAGCCCGGTGAGCATCGCCCGGCCCGTTCATCCCCCTGGCGCCCATGCGTCGTTGGCGAGCGCGGCCGGCTGTCACGGCGGTGCGGTCGTCGCGCCGGTGCCGGGGGCGTTGCGCGTCGCGCTGATCGGCACGCCGAACGTCGGCAAGAGCGCGCTCTTCAACCGCATCACGTCCTCCTACGTGACCGTCTCGAACTTCCCGGGCACCTCGGTCGAGGTGGCGCGCGGAGCGGGCCGTGCGGGCGAGACGGCGCTCGAGGTGATCGACACGCCGGGCATCTACTCGCTGCTGCCCTCGAGCGAGGAGGAGCGCGTCACGCAACGCGTCGCGATCCGCGCCGAGGCGGATGTCTTCGTCCACGTCGCTGACGCGAAGGGCGTGGACCGCATGCTGCCGCTCACGCTGCAGCTCGCCGAGCTCGGCCGGCCGCTCGTCCTCGCGCTCAACATGATCGACGAGGCGCGCGCGGCCGGGATCGAGATCGACACGGCCCTCCTCGCGCGCCGGCTCGGCGCGCCGGTGGTGGCGACGAGCGCGGTGAGCGGCGAAGGCGTGGCGCGTCTGCTCGACGAGGTGCGCACCGCGCCGGGCTCGGCGCCGCCGCAGCTTCCGCCCTACGCGAACGGCGTGGGCGAGGCGATCGAATCCGTGCGCGCCGGACTGGTGGGGGAGTACGTCGTGGAGCCGGGCGCCCTCGCGGCGCTGGCGCTGCAGGGCGACGAGGCCGCGCTCGCCGCGATCGCGGCGGCGGAGCCGGACGGGGGCGAAGCGGCGCGTGCGGCGCTGGGCCGCGGCGCGGACGCGCTCGGTCGCGCCGTCGTCTACCGCCTGGCGTTCGAGCGGCGGCGTACCGCGGAGGCGCTGCTGGACGACGTCGTCCGCGACGAGCGACGCGGCAGCCGCGGCCGCGACGCGCTCGGCCGGCTGCTCGCGCGGCCGCTGACGGGGCTGCCGGTGCTGGCGCTCGTGATCTACCTCGGCCTGTACAAGTTCGTCGGCCAGTTCGGCGCCGGCACGCTGGTCGACTGGATCGAGGGTCCGCTCTTCGAGGCGCGCATCAATCCGGCCTTCGAGCGGCTGTTCGCGCACGTGCCGTGGGAGGCGGTGCGCGCGCTCTTCGTCGGCGACTACGGCGTGCTGACGCTCGGCATCCGCTACGCGATCGCGCTCATCCTGCCGGTCGTCGGCACCTTCTTCGTCTTCTTCTCGGTGCTCGAGGACTCCGGCTACTTTCCGCGCCTCGCGTTGCTCGTCGACCGCGTGTTCAAGCGCATCGGGCTCTCCGGACGTGCCGTGATTCCGATGGTGCTCGGCTTCGCCTGCGACACCATGGCGACGATGGTGACGCGCACGCTCGAGACGAAGCGCGAGCGCGTCCTCGCCACGCTCCTGCTCGCGCTCGCCATCCCCTGTTCGGCGCAGCTCGGCGTCATCCTCGCCATCCTCGCCGTCAATCCGCTGGCGCTCGGCGTCTGGAGCATCGCGATGCTCGGCACCTTCCTGCTCGTGGGCGTGCTGACCGCGAAGGTGCTTCCCGGCGAGGCGCCGGCGTTCCACATGGAGCTGCCGCCGTTGCGCTGGCCGCGCGCGGGCAACGTGCTCATGAAGACGTACACGCGCATGCACTGGTACTTCCTCGAGGTGCTGCCGCTCTTCCTCTTCGCGAGCGTGCTGCTCTGGGCCGGCGATCAGACCGGTCTCCTGAAGGTCGCGATCTCCGGTCTCGCGCCCCTCGTGCACCTCCTCGGTCTGCCCGCGCAGACCGCGTCCGTCTTCCTCTTCGGCTTTTTCCGCCGCGACTACGGCGCCGCCGGCCTCTTCGACCTGCAGCGTCAGGGCCTGCTCGACACCACGCAGATCACCGTCGCCGCCGTCACGCTCACGCTCTTCGTGCCCTGCATCGCCCAGTTCCTGATGATGATCCGCGAGCGCGGGGTGAAGACCGCGCTCGGGATGCTCGCCTTCATCACCCCCTTCGCCTTCGGCGTCGGGTTCGCGCTCAACCTCCTGCTGCGGGGGCTCGGATGGTGATACACGTGGCTTTGCCGATCGCGGTCGACGTCGCCACGGACGCCGCCGCGATCTCCTCGACCCCGCTCGCCGTGACGCCGCCCCTCGCCGGCCGAGCGGCGCCGGACGCCCGGGGAGCGGTGGCGGACGGCCGGGGCGCGGCGCCGGACGGCCGGGGAGCCCTCCTCGTGTGCGGCCTGTGCGGCCGCGGGTTCCGCGAGGATTCCGGCCAGCCCACCTGTCTCGGCTGCCCGCTCGCAGGAAGCTGCCACTTCCTCCGCTGTCCCCACTGCGGCTTCGAGAACCCCGTCATGCCCGGCTGGCTCGCGCGCGTGAAGGGGTGGTTCGCGCACCGCGTCGACAGCGACGAATAGACCGCGTGAGGCGCCGATGAAGAACTTCTCCCGTTACGTGCTCGAACGGCTGCGAGGCCGTCGCGCGGGCACCTGGGGCGCCGCGTGCCGCGCGGGCGCGCCGCTGCCGGAGTCGCGCTGCACCTCTCTCGACTGCGACTCGGTCTCGCTCACCGCGATGCGCGTCGGCGCCGCCGGCACGATCTCGTGCCTGCAGGAGCCCGAGAGCCGCGCAGTCCGCACCCTCGTCGCGATGGGCGTCCTCCCCGGCGTCGATATCCTTCTCGTCCAGACCTACCCGGCGTTCGTCTTCCGCCTCGGACGCGCCGAGTTCGCCATCGACGCCACCCTAGCCGACCACATCCGCGTCTACCCCGCCTAAGAGCCCCCCGTCCCGCCGTCCAATCCCGCAGTCCAATCCCGCAGTCCAATCCCGCAGTCCAATCCCGCAGTCCAATCCCGCAGCCCTCGCAGCTCCCACGCCACCCTGGACACCACCGTCCGAACTCCTTATCTAATAAGCAGAAGGACGCTTCCTCCCCGTTCGTCCTCGTTCGACAGTTCATCCCCGCCAAACGCACCGCAGGAGGCCCATGCACCCGGCCGCCCGTGCCCCCGTGGCACGGCTCTGCATCCGCTTCGCCATCGCCATGGCGCTCGCGCTCGCCGCGGCCGCGGCCGCGGCGCCTCCCGGCACGCCCGTGGCGAGCGGGCCGATCCGCCTGCACGAAGTGCGCGCCGTCGCGGCCGGCATGGACCCGGTCCGCCTGGCGCGCGTCGACTCGATCATCGAAGCGGGCATCGCCGACGGCGCCGCGCCCGGCGTCGCGCTCGCCGTCGGCCGCCACGGCCAGCTCGTGCGGCTGCGCGGCTACGGCCGCATCGACTGGATGAGCGACGCGGCGCCGGTGACGGACTCGACGCTCTACGACCTCGCGTCGTTGACGAAGGTGCTGGCGACGACGGTCGCCGCGATGCGCCACGTCGACGACGGCGAGCTGTCGCTCGACGCGCCGGTCTGGCGCTACCTGCCGTACTGGCCGCGGAAGGGAAGGGCGGGCCGGATCCGCATCCGGCACCTGCTCACGCACACGTCGGGGCTTCCCGCCGGCTACGACCTGTGGGCGATCGACGGCGACCGGCGCGACCGGCTGCGTCGCATCGCGCGCATGGGCGTCCGCTTCGAGCCGGGCACGCGCACGCTCTACAGCGACCTCGGCATGATCGTGCTGGGCGCGGTGATCGAGCGCATCCGCGGCGAACGCATGGATTCCTACCTGCAACGCCGCGTGTGGCGGCCGCTCGGGCTGCGCGAGACCGCGTTCAACCCGCTGCACCCGACGAACGGATCGCCGTTCGACCTCGACCGCATCGCCTACACGGAGGTCGACCACACCGTCCGCCACACGCACGTCCACGGCGTGGTCCACGACCTCAACGCGTGGGCGATGGACGGCGTCGCCGGCCACGCCGGCCTCTTCTCCTCCGCCCGCGACCTCGCCGTCATCGCGCAGGATCTGCTCGACGGCGCCCGCGGCCGCGAGAGCCGCATCGCGCGACCGCAGACGATCCGCCGCTTCGTTGAGCCGCGCGGCAACGGCCGCGCCCTCGGCTGGGACGTGCCCAGCGGCGCGCGCTCGCCCGCCGGCAGATTCCTTTCCGCCGACGCGTTCGGCCACACCGGCTACACCGGCACCAGCATCTGGATCGACCCGGAGCGCGACCTCTTCGTCGTGCTCCTCACCAACCGCGTCGATCCCACCGCCGCCAACGAGCGCCACAAGGCACTCCGCCGTGACGTCCACGACGCCGTCGCCCTCGCCATCGCCGACGAGACGGTGGTCGCGCGCCGAGACGCCCGCGGCGAGGTGGGCCGGTGAGGCGGGCGCTCCTCGCCTTCCTCACCCTCGGTGCGTTCCTGGCGGCCGCGCCCGCCGCCGCCCAGACGCTGCTCGTGCGCGGCGGCCACCGCTTCGACGGCGAGCGGATGGTCGAGAACCGCGGCGTGCTCGTCGTGGCCGGCCGCATCGTCGCGCTGGACGACGACGCGCTCGCCGCCGCCGCGCGCCGTGGCGCGACCGGCGCCGACTCGCTCCACGTCCTGGCCCTCGACGCGAACGAGTACCTGCTGCCCGGTTTCTTCGACCTGCACGCGCACTACGGGATGGAGCTGCTCGGACGCCCCCGCGCCGACGAGACCCGGGTCAACCCGGTCGTCTACCTGGCCAACGGCGTCACCGCCACCTTCCCGGCCGGCGAGATGAACCCGCACGCCATGGAGCGGCTGCGCCGGGAGATCGACGCGGGACGGCGCGTGGGGCCGCGCATCCTCGACTCCGGCCCCTATTTCGGCGGCGCGCGCCCCGGCTGGCTGGCCGCCGCGATGACCCCCGACTCGATCTGCGCCGAGGTCGACTACTGGGCCGCCCACGGCATCCGCGGGCTCAAGGCGAAGCGCATCTCGCCCGCCGCGCTCGCGCCGCTGATCCGCTGCGGCCACCGCCACGGCCTCACCGTCACCGGCCACCTCGACTCCGGCTGGCGCAACAGCGTCAACCCGCGCGACGCGATCCGCATGGGGATCGACCGCGTCGAGCACTTCCTCGGCGGCGACGACTTCTCCGCCGACTCCTCCGCGTACGCGTCGCTCGTCAATTTCTCGCCCGACGTCGCCGGGCTTCGACCGCATCGTCCGACTCTACCTCTCCCGCCACGTCTACTTCGACGCCACCCTCAGCGCGTACGGCTACTACGGCGAGCGCGACCCGCGCGTCTACACGAAGTGGACGGACGAGATGAAGTACCTCGCGCCGTGGGTCCGGGACTCGATGGCGAAGCTGCCGCCGCGCCCGGTGAACGAGCAGTTCGAGCGGATCTACCGCGCCAAGATGAGGACCGTGAAGGGGTTCTACGACGACGGAGGCGGCAGCCTCCTCACGGTCGGCACCGACCACCCGAGCTGGGGCGAGTTCCTCGCCGGCTTCTCCATCCACCGCGAGCTGCACGCCCTCGTCCTCGCCGGAATCCCTCCCGCCGCCGTGCTCCGCGCGGCCACCATCAACGCCGCCCACGCCATCGGCCTGTCCGACCGCCTCGGCTCCATCGAAGCGGGCAAGTGGGCGGACTTCGTCGTCGTCCACGGCGACCCGCTCGACGACATCACGCGCACGCGACACCCCGCGCGCGTCGTGAAGGGCGGCGTCGTCTACGACCCGGCCGCGTTGCTGCGCGGCGTCGAGGCGAAGCTCGTCCCGCCGGAAGGGCCGGAGCGGGACTGACTAGGAAAGTCCGCCGCGGATCAGCGCGAAGACGGCGTAGTTGAGCGTATCGAGGAGCTGCGCCTCCAGGCCTTCGGAGACGTCAGTGCGGCCGGCGTTGCGGATCATCGTCTTCATGCGGGCGGTGCGGCCGAGGATCTCATCCGTGAGGCTCGCGATCTCCATCTCCCGCCACGCCTCGCCGTAGTCGTGGGTCTTCTGCAGCACCAGCTCGAGACCGCGCTCGGCGTAGCCGTCGTACGTGGCTGCGGCGCGCTCCGCCGACCACCGCTCGGGCGGCCGGCCTTCCAGCTCCGGAAGCGTCTCCTCCTCAGGGTGCGCGAGCCGGTCGAGCGCGATGACCGCGTAGTTGACGACGCCGACGTACTCGTCCGACGTCGTGTCCGCGATGCGCCGCGCGTCCCCGAGCCGCTCGAGCTCCCGGATGCGCCGCGCCTTGATGTAGATCTGGTCGACGAGCGAGCCGAGCCGGAACATGCGCCAGGAGGGGCCGTAGTCCTTCAGCTTCGCGGTGAAGAGATCCCGGCAGCCGCGCATGACGCGACGGTAGGACGCGGCCGTCTTCGCCATGCTCTCGGCCGTCGCGTCCTGGTTCACCGGCGGATCCACGCCAGGCGACGCTGTGGACCTTCGACCGCGGCGTTGGCGCTCTCGCCGCGTCGAGGCATCCGTTCAGCTTCCATGGCCGCAACGAAACAACATCCGGATTCGGCGCGCAAGCCGACGGCGGCGCGCAGCGCGTCGAGCACCGCGTCGACCATGATCCGGCGCTGCACCGCCGCGGGCACGGTGGCCCGTCGGTCGCCGGGTTGAAAGCCGTACCAGCCGAAGTGCGAGTGGTTGCCGCCGTCGATCCGGACCCAGCGTGTCGACGGCGGCAGCAGCGCACGGTTCGCCTCGACCCGCGCCGGCGTCGCGAGTCCGTCGCGCGTCGCCACCACTTTCGTGACCGGAAGCCGCAGACCGCTCAGGTCGACGTCCCGCGGGTGCGACGTGCCGATCAGCACCACGCCCGCCACGTTCGGGGCGTCCGTCGCCAGCAGCGTCGATACGACGACGCCGCCGCGCGAATGGCCGCCCACGACCCACCTCCGCGCGATCGTCGTGTCGCGGAGACGCGCGCGGATCCCGCGCAGCAGCGACGGCTCGGTCGCACCGCCGAACGCCCCGCGGCGCGGCAGCTCGACCACGTAGGACGGGTAGCCTCGCTCCGCCGTCGCGCGGGCGAGCGGGGCGTACGCCCGTGGATCGACGAGCGAGCCGGCGACGAAGAGGAAGCCGGTCGAAGATCGCGGAGCGCCCGCCGGCAGGAACAGCCACGCGCCCGACTCGTGCCGCACCTCGACGGTCGAATCCGATCGCGCGGCGCGCTTCGCCACCGGGGAGGCGCGGTAGGAGAGGAGCGCCCAGACCGTGAAGACGACGAACGCCGTCGTCCCGACCACCGCCCACGCCCGCATCACGCGCTTCAGCACGCTTCGTTTCGTCCGCCCGCTCACGACCCCCTCCCCGCCGCCCCCGGCCCCGCCGCGCGCAGGTACTGCGGCGGCCACGCGATCGGCTGCCCCAGCTCGCGCGCCGCGCGCAGCGGCCAGTAGGGGTCCCGCAGCAGTTCGCGCGCGAGCACGACCAGGTCCGCCTGCCCCGAACGGACAATGTGGTCCGCCTGCTGCGGCGCGGTGATCAGCCCGACCGCCGCGCTCGCCACGCCCGCCTCGCGCCGCACCCGTTCGGCGAAGCGCGCCTGGTAGCCGGGCCCCGTCGGGATCACCGCGCCGGGCACCACGCCACCGGAGGAGCAGTCGATCGCGTCGACGCCCAGCGGCGCGAGCGCGCGGGCGAGCCCGACCGCGTCGTCGCCGGTCCAGCCGCCCGGGGTCCAGTCGGTCGCGGAGATGCGGACGAAGAGCGGCAGCCGCTCCGGCCACACGCCGCGCACCGCCGCGATCACCTCGCGCAGCAGCCGCGTGCGGTTCTCGAACGCGCCGCCGTAGCCGTCCTCGCGGCGGTTGGCGAGCGGCGAGAGGAACTCGTGGATCAGGTAGCCGTGCGCGGCGTGGACCTCGATCGCGCGGAAGCCGGCGTCGCGCGCGCGCCGCGCGGCGGCGGCGAAGGCGGCCACGACGCCGGCGATGCCCGCGTCGTCCAGCGCCTGGGGCGTGGGGTAGCCGTCGTCGAACGGCACGGCGCTCGGCGCGGCGATGCGCGTCCAGCCGCCCTGCTCCGGGGGGACCGGGCCGCCGCCCTCCCACGGCCGCCCCACGCTCGCCTTGCGGCCTGCGTGCGCGAGCTGCATCCCGGCGACCGCGCCCTGCGCTTCGACGAACGCGACGATCTCCGCCAGCCGCTCGACGTGCGCGTCGCTCCAGATGCCGAGGTCCCACGGCGAGATGCGGCCCTCCGGCGTCACTGCCGTCGCTTCCGTGAAGACGAGCGCCGCCCCGCCCACGGCGCGCGTGGCGAGGTGGACGAAGTGCCAGTCGTTCGCGAAGCCGTCCTCGCTCGAATACTGGCACATCGGCGAGACGACCACGCGGTTGCGGAGCTCCACCTCGCGCAGCCTGAGCGGCGCGAACAGGTGCGGCGGCGCGCTCACCGCTTCCACCACGCCACGGCTCCGCGCTCGCCTCCCGGCCGGTGCGCGAGGCCGAACTCCGCCATCTCGCGCAGCCGGTCGGCGCGGCTCGCCTCGCCGGTGTAGCAGTGCGGCTGGAAGAGGCCGTACTCGAAGTAACCCTCGTAGTGGGGGTTCTCGGTCGTCTTCATCCACGCCTGGAGCCGTCGCACCGCGACGTCGAGGTAGTAGGTGTCCATGCTGCCCGCGTAGATGTGGATCTTGTCGACCAGCTTCGGCCCCAGCGTTGCCCAGTTGCGCTTCAGGTATTCGAGCAGGTCGTAGTGATCCCGCCAGTAGGCGGCGACGTCGTGATCGATCTTCCCCGTGCGCTTGTCGTAGAGCGGCTCGAAGTAGCCGTCGTCGCCGAGCGGGCCGTAGACCGCCTGCCAGATGTCCTGCTGTTCGCCGGAGCGGCCGTGCGTGCCGCTCGCCAGCTCGTAGTAGTTGCGCTGCCGCGACGTGGTGCGGATCGAGCCGTCCGTGTTGCGCGAGTTCGGGATCGGCACGCGGATCCAGCCGGTCGTGCGCTCGTACGCGTTGTCGTCCTCGTAGATGTCGTAGCCCTCGACGTTCGTGAACGTGACCGGGTCCGGGCAGTAGGACCACACGCCGCCGAAGAAGTCCGGGTGGAAGACCTGCAGCGCCAGCGATTCCCAGCCGCCGGTCGAGCCGCCGTCGAGCCAGCGCGCCCACGGCTCGCGCAGCACGCGGAAGCGCTTCTCCACCTCGGGAATCAGCTCCCGCATGATCGCGTCGCCGTACGGGCCCACGTTCACCGAGTTCACGGCGTAGGAGTCGTCGAAGTACGGCGTCGGGTGCTGGAACGTGACGACGACCATGCGCGGGAAATCGTCCGCCATCCACGCGTCGTAGAGCTCGCTCCCCGCGCGGAAGCCGAGCGGCGGCCGCAGCGAGAAGTGGCCCTGGTCGTAGAGCACCGGATAGTGCGTCGTGTCCCCGTCGTAGCCGCGCGGCAGCAGCACCGTCGCGCCCAGGTAGATCGGCCGTCCCCAGAACTTCGTCAGCGACGGCGACTGGAAGCGGAACCGCTTCACCCACTTCGTGTCCGGCGGCGCCTCGACCGGCGGGATTACGTGCGTCGCCTGGAGGCGCACGACGAAGCCCGCCGCCGGGTCGAGGTGCACCCGGACGACGTCGCCGTACAGGTTGCCGGGGCTGCGCCGCCACTGCTGCCCCTCCCAGCGGTCGTCGTGCATCCACACGACGTGGCCGTCCGCGCGGCGGAACTCCGAGTACACGTTGACGAACGCCTGCACGTAGTAGTCGCCCGCCGGCAGCGCGCCCAGCGAGTCGAGCGGGAAGCCGACGTCGCTCCCGTCGATCGTCGCCGCCGCGCCGGGCGCGAGCCCGGCCACGTCGTGGCCGAAGAACGGCACGCCCGTGCGCCCCACCTGCAGCCGCGGCTCGCGCTCGTCCGTGCGCGAGATCATCACGTAGACGCGTCCCGTGATCGGCTCCGCGTGCGCCGACGCCGGCACCGTGATCTCGAAGCGCGTTTCGCCCGGCGCGCTCCCGCCGACCGGCGCGCTCGCGGCCGCGCCCGCCCCGGGCGCCACCGCGCACGCGAGCGTCGTCGCCAGAGTCGCCGCCAGCCACGATCCCGCCGCGATTCGCATCGTCACCTCCCCTGTATCCGTGAGCCGCCCCAAGGTAAGGGCCGCCCCCGCCTCTGGCGATCAGCGCCGCTTGCCGCCACCCTGAAGCGGACGCCAAGCCACCCGAGCCCCGACGCCGATGCGCATCTGCATTCTCGACGACGCCTACGAGAGCTCCGAATCGCCGCTGCGCAACTACGACCTCACGACGGATCCGCGGCCGTACCTGCCGGAGCACGCGTGCACGGTCGTCCCGCTGGTGAAGCAGACCGCGGTGCAGAGCGTGATCCGCCTCGCCCGCGAGGGATACGACCTCTTCCTCAACCTGTGCGACGGCGCGTGGGACGACGACCGCCCCGGCATCGAGGTGGTGCAGACGCTCGAGCGGCTCGATGTCCCCTTCACGGGCGCCACGTCGAGCTTCTACGAGCCGAGCCGCGAGGCGATGAAGCGCGTGTGCGCCGCCTGGGGCATCGCCTCCCCCGCCTATGTCATGGCGGACGACGACGCCGCCGTCGAGCGCGCCGCCGCCACGCTGCGATTCCCGCTCATCGTCAAGCACCCGAGCAGCTACAGCAGCATCGGCCTCACGCGCGATTCGCGCGTGGAGACGCCCGTCGACCTGCGGCGTGAGGCGCGGCGTATGATGGAGGCGTACGGCGCCGCGCTGGTCGAGGAATTCGTCGAGGGGCGCGAGTTCACGGTGCTCGTCGCGGAGAACCCGGACAATGCGGCGGCGCCCGTGACGTACACGCCCATCGAATTCGGCTTCCCCGCTGGCGAGAGCTTCAAGCATTTCGACATCAAGTGGATCGACTATCACGGCATGGAGGAGGCGCCCGTGGCGGACGCGGCGCTGGAGGCGGAGCTGCGCCGCGTCTCGGCGGACTTCTTCGTCGGTCTCGGCGGCGCGAGCTACGGCCGCTGCGACATCCGCATGGGCGCCGACGGCCGCCTCCAGATGCTGGAGATCAACCCGAACTGCGGCGTATTCTACCCCGCGTCCGACCCCGGCAGCGCGGACCTCGCGCTGCTGCACGACCCCGCCGGCCACGCCGGCTTCGCGGCGCTCATCGTGCGCGCCGCGCTCGCCCGCCACGCGCGCCGCCGCCGGCCCTGGGAGGTGCGCGCGGCCCGGGACGGCGGCTACGGCACCTTCGCCGCGCGCCCGATCGCCGCCGGCGACGTCGTCGCCCGTCACGAGGAGCGGGAGCACACGCTCGTCACGCGGGCGCACGTCGAGCGCTGCTGGTCCGAGCGCGAGCGGGAGTGGTTCCGGCGCTACGCGTGGCCGCTCACCGACGAGGTGTGGGTCACGTGGGCGCGCGACCCGGAGCGCTGGCGCCCCATCAACCACGCCTGCGACCCGAACGCGTGGCTCGACGGCCTCGACGTGGTGGCGCGCCGCGACATCCCGGCCGGCGAGGAGGTCACGCTGGACTACGCGACGTTCTGCAACGAGGCGATGCCGCCCTTCGCCTGCCGCTGCGGCGCCGCGCAGTGCCGCGGCACGGTGCGCGGCGACGACTGGGCGCGCCCGTTCATGGCGCGCTACGGCGACCACGTCTCCGACTACGTTCGCCGTCGTCTTGCGGCCGCGCGCCCCCGCGCCTAGCCTACCGCGACCTCGCTCCACCGAACGCTCCGACCGGGAGGGTCCCATGCCCTGGCGCACCTCACGCCTCGCCGTGTCGTCGTCCGCCGTCCTCGTGCTGCTCTGCCTCGCCGCGCCGGCGGCTCGCGCGCAGGTCGCGCAGGAGCGCGTCGACCTCGATGCCGTGCGTCGCATCCGCGAGGAGGGGCTCGAGCGCTCGCGGATCGAGCCGCTCGCGCACCACCTCACCGACGTCATCGGCCCCCGCCTCACCGGGTCGAGCGCGATGAAGCGCGCGAACGAATGGACCGCGTCGAAGCTGCGCGAGTGGGGCCTGCAGAACGTGGCCGTCGAGCCGTGGGGCGAGTTCGGCCGCGGCTGGGAGCGCGTTCGCTACAGCGGCCGCGTCCTGTCGCCGTTCATCGAGCCGCTCAACGCGCAGCCGGTGGCGTGGACCGGCAGCACGAAGGGCGTCGTTACCGGTCCGGTGGTGGCGCTGCGGATCGACTCGGCCGCCGACCTGGCGCAGTACCGCGGCAAGCTCGAGGGCGCGATCGTGCTCGTGCAGCCGGCCTCCCCTGTCGAGCCGGAGTGGCAGCCCTCGCCGCTGCGCACGCCGCTCGAGGAGCTGCTTCAGCCGCCGCGGGAGCGGGGCGCACCGGCGCCCGACGCGCTGCA
Organism: uncultured Gemmatimonadales bacterium; assembly: GCA_963816355.1. Classification (GTDB taxonomy): domain Bacteria; phylum Gemmatimonadota; class Gemmatimonadetes; order Longimicrobiales; family RSA9; genus CAWFKH01. The sequence continues at coordinate 132,885 of CAWFKH010000003.1, forward strand.
GGAGCGAGAGGCGAGGATCGCGCGCTTCCGCGCCGCCCGCGCGCTTCGTGCCGCGACCGACTCGATGCTGCTGTCGGAAGGGGTGGCGGCGGTGCTCTCCCCGTCGCGCCGGCCGTTCGGCATCCTGGGCGTGCAGGGGGCCAACGCCGCGCGCGACGCGAAGGCGCCGGTGCCGCCGCCGGAGCTCGTCGTCGACATCGACCAGTACAACCAGATGTGGCGCGACGTGGCGGGCGGCGATGCGGTGCGCGTCGAGCTGCAGGTCGAGAACCGCTTCCTCGACGACGACCTGAAGGCGTACAACACGCTCGGCGAGATCCCCGGCTCCGACAAGGCGGACGAGTACGTCATGCTGGGCGCGCACCTCGACTCCTGGCAGGGCGGCACCGGCGCGACCGACAACGGCGCCGGCTCGATCGTGATGCTGGAGGCGATGCGCATCCTCAAGGCGCTCGACCTGAAGCCGCGCCGCACGATCCGCATCGGCCTGTGGAGCGGCGAGGAGCAGGGCCTGCTCGGCTCGCGCGCCTGGGTGAAGAACCACCCCGAGATGCTGCCGGAGATCTCCGCCTACGTGAACGTCGACAACGGCACGGGGCGCGTCCGCGGCATCTGGGATCAGGGCAACGAGCGGGCGATCCCCGTCTTCGAGCAGATCCTCTGGCCGTTTCGCGACCTCGGCGTCGTCGCCGTCCGCCACGGCAACACCGGCGGCACCGACCACCTCTCCTTCGACGCCGCCGGCGTGCCCGGCTTCAACTTCATCCAGGACCCGATCGAGTACGGCACGCGCACCCACCACACGAACGCCGACACCTACGATCAGCTCGTGCTCGACGACCTGCGCCAGGCCGCCGTCGTCGTCGCCGCCACGGTCTACACCCTCGCCAACCGCGACGACATGATGCCGCGCAAGCCGCAGCTGACCTCCACCGGCTCCCGCTGAGTCGTTTTACGTTTCCCCGTCCGCCCGCGTCGGTAGCTACGGAAGACGACACCGGCTCCCCGAACCCGAACGGCGGCGATTCGCCGCAGGAGCTAGACCGATGCGCCCGACGAAGCTCGCCGCACCCGTGCTGTTCGTTCTGGCCGTCGCGGCCGGCGGCTGCGACCGGTCCCCCGCCGGGCCGGCCGACGCCCTGACGGCGGACGAGCTGGCGGCGCTCACCATCGCCGACGAGGAGATCGCCGGCGGCGTCGTCTACGAGGAGATGGGGCTCTTCGGCCCCGCCGGTGCCCTGGCCCCGGCGGAGACGACCACGCGCAGCCGCGACTTCGACCGCGTCCGCGACTGCCCCGCCGGCGGCACCGTCGAGACGCAGGGCACGATCACGCGCAGCGACGACGGCGCGGGCGCCCAGGAGTTCGACGTCGCCGCGTCGCGTACGCGGACCGACTGCGCGCACGCCCGGCGCAACGGCGTCACGGTGACGGTGAGTGGCGGCTCCACGATCGAGGCGCACCGCAAGCGCGTGAACGGAGAGCCCGTCGGCAATCAGACGTCCAGCGCCTCCGGCCACTTCGCGTGGACCCGCACCGACGGTGACGTGTCGCGCAGCGGCGAGTGCGACTTCAGCATCGACGTCGTGCGCAACCCGGACTCACGGATGATGACGATCACCGGTACGATCTGCGGGCGCGACATCGACCGCACGGTCGACTGGAAGCGCGGGACCTGACCTACCGCCGATCCACGCCGCGGGCCGCGCCGCGCCCCCCCGGCGCGGCGCGGCATTGCCTTCGGGAATCGGCGTGTCCCGCCGCTCGATCGCGATCCGCGCCCGCGCCAGCGCCGCCGACACCCGTTCGAGGTCGTGCCGTGGCGCGGCGACCAACGCCTCGCTGAGCAGGCCGGTGTCCACGCACGCGTCGAGGATCGCGGCGCACGCGGCGGCGGCGCGCCGCGCGCTGCGGTAGTCGTGGGCGCGTCGCGCCGGCCGCCGCTCGGCCGCCCCCCGCGCCACCCGCAGCGGCACCGCCAGCGACGCGCGGTGCAGCCGCTCTCCCTCCGGACGGCCCCGCGGGATCCGCCGCGCCACCGCCTGCACGGCGGCGTTCGCCTCGCGCGCGATGCGGTACGCCTCCAGCCGGTCGTGCTCGAACGCCATCGTCGTCTCGGTGCGGCCGTGTCGCTCCGGAACGGCTCGGCGGCGAGCGCCTGATGCTCGCCGGCGGGGCCGCCTCTCGCGGGTCCAGGATGGGCCGTGGGGTGGGCCGCCGCCATGGCGGAACCGGCCAGCGAGGTGCGCGCACCGGGCCGCTCCATTAGATTGAGACCATCGAAAGGGGGGCATCATGCCAACCCGGATGGCGTTCTGCTCGGCGTGCGACCGACTCGTTCCCGTGGCGATGAAGCCGGAGGCGGTGCGGCGAGGCTCGACCGCCGTCGTCGACCCCGCCGACCTCGTCTGCCTCGACTACGGCGTCCGCTGTACCGGTGCGCTCTGCCCGCTCTTCTCGACTCCCGCGGACGCCGGCGAGGATCCACCGCGCGTGCCGGCGGGGAATCCGTTGCGGGCCGCGCGGCCGATCATACCCTAGCTGCGTCCATTCCCGCCGCCGTCCGCGCCACGCCCCGGGGCTGGCCCGCACCCTCCGCGCCGTTCTATTATTCATCGGACCCTCTCCGGGATGTTCCTCGCTTCCCTCTGAGTCGATGAAAGCCACGGACACCGCCGACCCGCGCTACTACCACCGCGTCGTCGACTGCCAGTGGGCGTGCCCCGCCCATACGGACGTGCCGGAGTACATCCGGCTGATCGCGCAGGGACGCTACGCGGACGCGTACATGCTGAACCGCGCCTCCAACGTCTTCCCGGGGATCCTCGGCCGCACCTGCGACCGCCCCTGCGAGCCGGCGTGTCGGCGCGGCCGCATCGACGAGGAGCCGGTCGCGATCTGCCGCCTCAAGCGCGTCGCCGCCGACCTGAAGGGGGACATCTCCGACCGGCTGCCGAAGGCGCCCGCGGAGCGCAACGGCCGCCGCGTCGCGTGCGTGGGCGCGGGGCCGGCGTCGCTCACCGTCGCCAACGACCTGCTGCCGCTCGGCTACGAGGTCGTCATCTTCGAGAAGAACGACCGTGCCGGCGGCCTCATGTGGTCGAACATCCCGCAGTTCCGCCTGCCGCCCGAGGTGCTGCGGGAGGAGATCGGCATGATCGTCGACCTGGGCGCCGACCTGCGCCTCAACGCACCGGTCACCTCGATGCGGGCGCTGCTCGAGCAGGAGGCGTGGGACGCCGTCTTCATCGGCTCCGGCGCGCCGCGCGGCAAGGAGCTCGAGCTGCCGGGCCGCTGGGACGATCCGGACCACATCCACATCGGCATCGACTGGCTCGAGTCGGTCGCCTTCGGCCACATCACGGAGATCGAGCCGCGCGTGCTGGTGATCGGCGTCGGCAACACCGCCATGGACTGCTGCCGTAGCGCGAAGCGGCTCGGCGGCACCGACGTCAAGGTGATGGCGCGCAAGCCTCGGCCGTACTTCAAGGCCTCGCCGTGGGAGCTCGAAGACGCCGAGGAGGAGGGCGTCGAGATCGTCGAGAACCATTCCCCGTCGCGCTACGTGGTCGAGGACGGCCGCCTCGTCGGCATGGAGTTCGACGTCGTGCGCTGGCGCGAGGATGCCGGCGGCCGGCTCCGCTCCGAGACGCTCGAGACGGTCGTGATCCCGTGCGACGCCGTGATCCTGGCGATCGGCCAGGAGGCCGCGTTCCCGTGGATCGAGCGCGACATCGGCATCGACTTCGGCGAGTGGGACATGCCGGTCGTCGACCGCGCGACGTTCCAGACGACGCGCCCCGGCGTCTTCGCGGGCGGCGACGCCGCGTGGGGCCCCGAGAACATCATCTGGGCGGTCGAGCACGGGCACCAGGCGGCGATCTCGATCCACGCCCACTGCGAGGGAGACCCGGTCGAGGAGCGGCCGCCGTACGGCATGAACCTGCTCAGCCGCAAGATGGGGCTGCACGAGTGGAGCTACAGCAACGACTACGACGCCGCCGATCGCGCCGCGATGCGCCACGTCGACCTGCAGCGCCGCTTCGAGAGCCTCGCGATCGAGGTCGAGCTCGGCTTCGAGATCGAGCAGGCGGTGAAGGAGGTCGAGCGCTGCCTCAACTGCGATGCGCAGACGGTCTTCACCGATTCGCTCTGCATCGAGTGCGACGCCTGCATCGACGTGTGCCCCCTGAGCTGCCTCACCATCGGCGCCGATGGCGACGAGGCGGAGGTGCGCACCCGGCTGAGCGCGCCCGCCACGAATCTCGATCAGCCCCTCTTCGCCTCCGGACCCCTGTTGCAGACCGGCCGCCTGATGCTCAAGGACGAAGACCTCTGCATCCACTGCGGCCTCTGCGCAGAGCGCTGCCCCACGGCCGCGTGGGACATGCGCAAGTCCGAGCTGCTCATCCCCTACGCCGGTCGACCCGCTCGCTCCGCGCGCCACCGTGACCCCGTACCGGCGTCCGCCGGCTGATCGCGGAGACCCGAATGCAGCAGATCCCGACGGAAGCACGGGCCAACGGCGGCGGCGCTCGCCTCGCGAACCGGTTCGCCCTGAAGCTCGCGACTGTGAACGGCACCGGCTCGGCGAGCGCCAACTCGCTGCTCATGCAGGCGATCTTCCGCATGGGCATCCCGGTCTCCGGCAAGAACCTCTTTCCCTCGAACATCCAGGGGCTGCCCACCTGGTACGAGATCCGCGTGAGCGGCCGCGGCCACACCGCGCGCACCCCGCTCTACGACCTCTTCGTCGCGATGAATCCGGCGACGTACGCGCGCGACATCGCCGAACTCGTGCCCGGCGGCTGGCTGCTCCACGACTCGACCTGGCCGCGCGCGTCCGCCCTGCAGCGACACGACATCCACTACCTCGGCGTGCCCCTCGCGGGACTCTGCAACGAGCGCTTCGACGGCGCCCGCGAGCGCATCCTGATGAAGAACATCGCCTACGTCGGCGCGCTCGTGGCGCTGCTCGACCTCGACATGCAGGTGGTCGAGGGGCTGCTGCAGGAGACCTTCGCGCGCAAGAAGGCGCTGCTCGACTCGAACTTCACCGCCATCCGGCTCGGCTACGACTACGCGCGCGAGCACTTCGAGTGCCCGCTGCCGATCCGGCTCGAGGCGATGGACGCCACGCGCGACCACATCCTGATCGACGGCAACACCGCCGCCGCCCTCGGCTGCGTATGGGCCGGCGCCACCGTCGCCGCGTGGTACCCGATCACCCCCTCCACCTCCCTCGTCGAGGCGTTCTCCGGCTTTTGCCGCAAGTACCGCCGCGACGACGACGGCCGCGCGCGCTACGCCATCCTCCAGGCCGAGGACGAGCTCGCCGCCGCCGGCATGGTGATCGGCGCGAGCTGGAACGGCGCCCGCGCCTTCACCGCCACCAGCGGGCCCGGCATCTCGCTCATGGGCGAGTTCATCGGCCTCGCCTACTACGCCGAGATCCCCGCCGTCTTCTTCGACATCCAGCGCACCGGCCCCTCCACCGGGATGCCGACGCGCACGCAGCAGGGCGACCTGAGCAGCGTCGTCTACGCCTCGCACGGCGACACCAAACACATCGCGCTCTTCCCCGCCGACCCGAAGGAGTGCTTCGACTTCGCCGTCGCCGCCTTCGACCTCGCCGAGCGCTTCCAGACGCCCGTCTTCGTCGTCTCCGACCTCGACATCGGCATGAACGACTGGGTCGTGCCGCGCTTCGCCTGGGACGACGCCTACCGCCCCGATCGCGGCAAGGTGCTCGACGCCGACGCGCTCGAGAAGATCGACAAGTTCTACCGCTACCTCGACAGCGACGGCGACGGCGTGCCGTACCGCACGCTCCCGGGAACGCACCCGAAGGGAGCCTACTTCACCCGCGGCTCCGGACACGACCGCTTCGGCCGCTACACCGAGGACGCCGAAGCCTACACGGACGTCGTCGACCGCCTGCTCCGCAAGCTGGAGACGGCCGCCGCGCACGTGCCCGCGCCCGAGGTCGTCCCCGCCGGTGCGGGCGTCGTCGGCCTCGACGCCGCCGCCGCGCGCCCCGCCTCCGGCAACGGGGACGCGGCGCAGCTCGCGGCCCCGATCGGCATCCTCACGCTCGGCGGCTGCCGCGCCGCGGTCCTCGAGGCGCAGGAGATCCTCGCGGAAGCCGGCATCGACGCGGACGTGCTCCGCATCCGCGCGTTCCCCTTCGCCGCCGAGGTCGCCGCCTTCTGCGACGCGCACGAGCGCTGCTTCGTGGTCGAGCAGAACCGCGATGCGCAGCTGCGTTCGCTCCTCGTGCTCGAGGCGGGCGTGCCGCAGAGCCGGCTGGTCTCGATCCGCCGCTACGGCGGCCTGCCGCTGAGCGCGGTGTCGGTCGTCGAGGACGTCGTCGCCGTGCTCGCGGTGCCGCCGGACGCGGTGCCGTTCCTGCGGTGGCGAGCGGGCGATCCCGCGCACGAGGGCGCGCCGCCGGAGCCTGGCGTGCCCTCGACGGAGGAGCGCATGGCCCGCGGAGGCCGCGTGAAGGGAGAGCGCGCATGACCTACATCGCCAAGCCCCGCGTCCACCACCCGGGCCTGCAGAAGAACGCGCTCGGCCTCACGCGCCGCGACTACGAGGGCTCGATGTCGACGCTCTGCGCCGGCTGCGGCCACGACTCCGTCACCGCCGCGATCGTCGAGGCGTTCTGGGAGATGGACGTGCCGCCGCACCGCGTCGCGAAGCTCTCCGGCATCGGCTGCTCCGCCAAGACGCCCACCTATTTCCTCGGCGGCGCCCACGGCTTCAACGGCGTGCACGGCCGCATGCCCGCGCTCGCGACCGGCGCCGCCGCAGCGAACCGCGAGCTGCTCTACATCGGCGTCTCCGGCGACGGCGATTCGCTCTCGATCGGCATCGGTCAGCTCTGCCACGCGATCCGTCGCAACGTCGACATGCTCTACGTGCTCGAGAACAACGGCGTCTACGGCCTGACGAAGGGGCAGTTCTCCGCCTCGGCCGACGTCGGATCGCGCAGCAAGCGCGGCGAGGTGAACCGGCAGCAGCCGATCGACCCGGTGACGCTCGCCTTCAGCCTCGGCGCCACCTTCGTCGCCCGCTCCTTCTCCGGCGACAAGGCGCAGCTCGTGCCGATCCTCGAGGCGGGCCTCGCCCACCGCGGCTTCGCGCTCGTCGACATCATCTCGCCCTGCGTCACCTTCAACGACCACGAGGGCTCCACCAAGAGCTACCGCTACACGCGAGAGCACGAGGTCGAGATCGTGCACGCGGACTTCGTCCCGCTGCGGCGCGAGATCACCACGACGTACGAGCAGGGCGACGTCGCCGACGTCCGCATGCACGACGGCAGCGTCGTCCGCTTCCGCAAGGTCGCCCCCGGCTACGATCCGACGGACCGGGAGGGCGCGCTGCGCTTCCTGCGCGAGCGCCAGGCCGCGGGCGAGGTGCCGACCGGCCTGCTCTACGTCGAGGAGGGCGCGCGCGACATGCACGCGGAGCTCGAGACCGTGGATGCGCCGCTGGCGACGCTGCCGTTCGAGGATCTCTGCCCCGGCCGGGACGCCCTCCACGCGCTGCTCGACGGCTACCGCTGATGGAGAGGGCCTCCGAGACCGCGGCCCCCCGGACGCGCTCCGCCGAAGGAGGCACGAGCGCGTTCCCGGGGCTGCTCGCCCGCATCCTCGAGTCGATCGCGGAGGGGATCACCGTCCACGACGCCGCCGGCCGCGTCGTGTACGTGAACCCCGCCGGAGCGCGCGCCTGCGGCTACCAGACGCCCGAGGAGATGCTGCGCGCGCCGCCCGGCGACTTCACCCGCCTCTTCGACATCTTCACGGCGGACGGCGAGCGGCTTCCGGCGGACATGCTCCCCGGCCGGCGCGCGCTGCGCGGGGAGACGGTGGAGGAGATGCTCATCCGGGTGCACCCGCGCGAAGGCGGCGCGGATCGCTGGGTCTCCGTCCGTGCCACCGGCCTGGCCGGCGAGGACGAGGGTGATCGCCTCGCGATCAACCTGCTCCGCGACGTCACCCACAGCATCGAGTCGGAGCGCGCCAACGCGCGTCTGGCGGCGGAGAACGCGCGGCTCTTCCGCGCCGAGCACGCGGCGCGCGCGGCGGCGGAGCGGCTGCAGCGGCTGACGGAATCGCTGACGGAGGCGACGAGCGCGGACGACGTGGCCCGCATCATCCTCGAGCACGGAGTCGCCGCGCTCGGGGCGTGGGGCGGTGTGCTGGCTTTGCCGACGGAGGACTCGGCGGCGCTGGAGATCCGGGCTTCCATCGGCTATTCGGAAGAGGCGTGCATGGGTCCGGGCCGCCGCTGGCCGATGGACGCCGCGATGCCCATCGCGGACGCCACGCGCGACGCCGCGCCGGTCTTCGTCGGCTCGCCCGAGGAGTGGAGCCGCCGCTACGCCCTCGGCTACGTCCCGCGCACCGGCCGCAGCGCTGCGTGGGCCGCGGTGCCGATCGTGCCGCACGCCGGTGATGTCGGTGCGCTCCTGTGGACCTTCGACGCGCCGCGCTCCTTCGACGACGACGCGCGCTCGCTGATGCTGAGCATCGGCCGCGTCTGCTCGCAGGCGCTCGACCGCGTCCGCTTCCGCGAGGCGGAGCACGCCGCGCGCGCCGCCGCGGAGGAGGCGAACCGCGCGAAGACCGAGTTCCTCAAGGTGATGTCGCACGAGCTGCGCACACCGCTCAACGCGATCGGCGGCTACGCGGACCTCCTCGAAAATGGTATCTTCGGCCCCATCACCGAGGGGCAGAGGGAAGCCACGCGCCGCATCCGCGTCAGCGGCCACCACCTGCTCTCGCTCATCAACGATGTCCTCAACTTCGCCAAGCTCGAGGCGGGTCGCGTCGCCATCGACGTGCGCGACATCGCGCTCCGCGGCGTGCTCGAGCAGCTCGGCTCGCTCGTCGAGCCGCAGCTGCGCGCCAAACACCTCCGTTTCAGTTGTGAGGAGTGCGACCCCGATCTCCTGGTGAAGGCGGACCGCGAGAAGCTCCGGCAGGTGGGGGTCAACCTCCTTTCGAACGCCGTCAAGTTCACGCCGCCCGGCGGCGCGGTCCTGATCGAGTGTCACGTCGAGCCGGACATCGTGCAGCTCCGCTTCCGTGACACCGGCGTCGGCATCCCGCCCGACCAGCTCGAGCAGATCTTCGAGCCGTTCGTACAGCTCGGGCGCGGCCTCGAAAGCGGACACGAGGGGACGGGTCTCGGGCTCGCCATCTCGCGCGATCTCGCCCGCTCCATGGGCGGCGACCTCGCCGCCCACAGTGATGTGGGCGAGGGCAGCGTGTTCACGCTCACGCTGCGACGCGGCGGGTAGCGGCGTGGAGGAGATCCGCATCCCCAACTCCGCCACCTACGCGCCGGTCTCGCTTCTCGAGCTCGGGCTCACGGCGCCGCTCCTCTCTCGCTTCCTCCTCGGAGCCACGCTCCCCGGGCGCCTGCTCCAGACCGCCTCCCTCGCGCTCTACGCGGGCAGCGCGGCCCAGGACTGGGTCGAGCGGCTCGGCGTGCGGCGGCTCGACTTCACCCGCGTCTTCGGCGTCGACATCCGCCGGCTCCCTCGCGTCTCGCGCGCCGCGCGTGAGCAGGACATCGCCCGCCTCGTCGCCCGCCTCGACGAGGCCTACACGCCCGGCAGCATGACGCGGGAAGCGCTCGCCCGCAGCGTCGACGACCGCCTCACCGAGCTCATTGCTCGCCACACCGGCCAGCGCGTCCTCACCAGCACCGAGGTGCGCTCCTTCTCCCTGACCGGTCTCGTCTTCCCCTTCGCGCTGGGCGCCACCGACATCCTGTCCGGCGACGTCGCGATCCTGCGCGACCTGGGGCCGTTCGAGCCGCACGTCGTCGCCCACGAGCTGGCGCACCGGAAGGGATACTGGAAGGAGCTGCACGCGCAGCTCCTCGCCTACTACGCGCTGATCGACTCCGACGAGCCGATCCTCGTCCAGTCCGCCCTCTGCGAGCGCCTGCTCCGGCAGCTCTCGGCACTCTCCGTTCGCGAGCCGCACCGCCTGCACCGGCGCATCGAGGACCTCGGTCTCCGGCCCGAGCTGCAGCGCTGGTTCCTCGCGCTCCGGCCCGAGCCCGGCCTCCTCGAGGAGGCGATCGCCGCGCCGCTCAAGGCGGTCTACGACGCCCGCATGCGCCTCACCGGCCAGAACGGCCTCTCCGACTACGACGAAGGCTTCACCGCCGCCCTCATGGCGCGCGAGGGAGTTGCCTGACCCTTCTCGGGAGATGCACCATGCGAGATCGTCCAGCGCAGCATCGTCCTGCGCCGACCCGTGTTGCACTCGCGGTTCTCCTCGCGGCCACCGTGGTCGCCGCGTGCGGCCGCCCAGCGGGAGGCGGCGCGACCGCGGCGGACACGATCGCCGGCGACACCGCTGCGGCCGCGGCCGCGCCCGCCGTCGACACCGCCGCGATCGCCTCCCACATCCACGACCTCGACCAGCGCTGGTCGCAAGCGGCCGCGAGACACGACGTCGACGCGTTCACCTCCTTCTACGCCCGCGACGGGCTCGCGATGCCGCCGGGCGCGGGCACCGCGACGGGACCGGAGGCGATCGCCAACGCGCTCCGCGGCCTGCTCGCCGATACCACGATCGCGCTCCGCTTCGAGCCGAGGACGCTCCACGTGGGCGCCGCCGGCGACATGGCGTGGGAGCACGGCACGTGGGAGGTCCGGAAGGTCGGCGCCGACGTGCTGGATCACGGCAAGTTCGTCGTAGTGTGGAAGAACGTCGACGGCGAATGGAAGGTCGCGGCGGACATCTACAACAGCGATCAGCCGGCGAACGGGCGCTGAGCGGACCGCCTGCCATCTCTGATCCCGAGTGAGGAGAGAAGTCCGATGCGCCATGCCGAAGCCCGCTCGCCGCACCGCGCCGTCGGCGCCCTTCTCGTCGTCGGCGCCGCGCTGCTTTCTTCCGCCTGCTCCCTGCGCGCCCAGGACGCGGCGAGCGGCCCACCGAAGAGCCAGCACGGAAGCGTGTCCCAGACGGTGGCCGGGACGCGCATCGCGATCGAGTACGATCGGCCGAGCGCGCGCGGGCGCCGGCTGTTCGGCGACGACGGCGTCGTCGTCTATGGCGCGTTGTGGACGCCAGGCGCGAACCGCGCGACGACGATCGAGTTCTCCGCGGACGTGCGCGTGGCGGGGCAGCCCGTGGCTGCGGGGCGCTACAGCGTGTGGACGATCCCGGGGCCCGCGCAGTGGACGCTCATCCTGAACCGCCGCTGGAACACGTTCCACACGCGCTATCCCGGCAAGGAGCTGGACGCGCTGCGGGTGCGGCTCACGCCGGAGCGTGGCGCGCCCATGGAGACGCTCGCCTACTATTTTCCGGTCGTGCACGATTACGACGCCGTGCTGCGCATGCAGTGGGGCGAGCTGGTCCTGCCGATCCCGATCGAAGTCGCGCGCTGAGCGCCGCAGCGCGGCCTCGTTGTCGCGGCCCGCGACCGCGAGCTCGCCGTCAGCGGCTGCTGATGCGCACCCCGCGGCCCTCGTCCGCGCCCGGCTCCCCGCCGTCCACCGTGCCGGGAAGGATGCGCGCGCCGAGTGTGCGCCCGAGCGCGGTCACCGGCGTGAGGTCGTAGCGGTCCTCCTCCGCGCGGTCGTCGCCGCGGCCGAAGATGTCGTGGAAGACGCGTGAGAACCAGCCGCCCGCCGATCGCGGACGGGGACACACCGCGTCCGGCACGCTGCCGCGCACGAACGGCACGCGCAGCGGCACGTCGCCGTACTCCGTGCCGCAGCCCTGCTCGACCGTCGCACCGCTCGCGGGGTCGACGTCGCGATAGACGACGCCGTCCGGGACGCGCCAGTCGTCATAGGCGGAGCCGGCATCGGTGATGCGGCGGACGAGGCGGCCCCACACCGGCGCCGCGAGTACGCCACCGCTGGCGTGCGCCAGGATCGGTCGCGGCTGGTCGAATCCGATCCACACCCCCGCCACCACGTCCGGCGTGTAGCCGACGAACCACGCATCCTTGGCGTCGCTCGTCGTCCCGGTCTTGCCTGCGGCCGTGCCCCAGAAGCCGGCCGACCGCACCGCCCGTCCCGTGCCGCGGTCCACCACCTGCCGCAGTATGTCCGTCAGCACGTACGCCACCGCCGGATCCAGCGCCTCCTCCCGGCGGATCGGCGGCCGCCACAGCTCCTCGCCCGTGGAATCCTCCACGCTCACCACGAAGCGCGGCGCCACCCGCTCTCCGAGGTTGGCGAACGCCGTGTATGCCGCGGTCAGCTCGAGCGGCGAGAGCGACACCGTGCCGAGCGCCATCGACGGCTGCCGCGGAATGTCCGCCGTCACGCCCGCGTCCCGCGCGATCTGCGCGATCGGGTCCACGCCCACCGCCTGCGCCAGCCGCACCGTCGGCACGTTGCGCGAGTGCACGAGCGCGTGGCGGAGGTCGACCAACCCCTCGTAATCGCCCTCGTAGTTCGTCGGTCGCCAGACGCGATGCGCCGAGAGCCTCACCGCGATCGGTTCGTCCATCACGGGCTGCGTCGGCGCGAAGCCCGCCCGCAGCGCCGCGGCGTAGACGAACGGCTTGAACGCGCTGCCCACCTGCCGCCGCCCCGCGACCGCGCGGTCGAAGCGCGACTGCCGGTGATCGCGTCCGCCGACGAGCGCGAGCACGTCCCCGGTGCGCGCCTGCAGCACGACTACCGCTCCCTGCAGATAGCGCGTGCCGGACGCGTCCAGCCCCCCCGCCGCGCCGTACTTCGGAGCCCGCAGCCGGCCGTAGCGGCCCCGCTCGACCGCCCGGAGCTGATCGGCCAGCTCCGACTCCGCCGCCCGCTGCGCCTTCGCGTCCAGCGTCGTCCGCACCCGCAGCCCCGTGCCGTACAGCTTCTCGCCGAAGCGCCGCTCGAGAACGCCCCGCACCTCGTCGACGTAGTAGGCCGCGAACGGGCCGGCCGACGACGCGTGCGCGTCCGCCACCGCCAGCTCCGCCTGCGCCGCCGACCGCGCCCGCTCCGCCGTGATCCAACCCTGCCGCGCCATCAGACCGAGCACGAGGTCGCGCCGCCGCCGCACCGCATCCGGCCGCTCCCGTGGATCGTAATAGCCCGGCCGCCGCACCACCCCCGCGAGCACCGCCGCCTGCGACAGCGTCAGCCGCGACGCCGGCCGGTCGAAATAGTCGCGTGACGCCGCATCAATGCCGTAGGCGCCGTCGCCGAAGTAGATGTGGTTCAGGTAAAGCTCCAGGATCTCACGCTTGCTGAACCGCCGCTCGATCCCCAGCGCCACGCGCGCCTCGAACAGCTTGCGCCGCAGCGTCCGCTGCCTCGCCGCCAGCCGCTGCGGAAACAGGTTGCGCGCGAGCTGCATGGTGATCGTGCTCGCGCCCTCCTCGTAGCCTCCGGAGCGTACGTCCCGCAGCGCCGCCCCCAGCACCCGCACCGCGTCCACGCCGCCGTGACGGAAGAAGCGGTGATCCTCCACCGCCACGAACGCCGGCGCCACGTACGCGGGCAGCGAGTCGATCGGCACCACCCGGTGGTCCACCGGCATGAGCCGCGCGAAAGCGCGACCGTCCCGATCCAGGAGCACCGGCGCGCTCTCCGGCTGGTACGCCACCAGCTCCGCCGGGTCCGGGCAACCCCGCAGACCGCACGTCCCCCACGACACCCCCGCCAGCAGCCAGGCCGCCGCCGCCGCCCACCACACCGCCCGCACCGACCACCGCGGCAGACGCCGGCCCGCCGACAACACGCCCCGCTGCAACGACCCCAGTGACCCCAGCGACCACCGCGGCAGACCCCGGCCCACCGACGACGCCCTCCGCTGCAGCCACCCCAGCGCCGCCAACGCCGCTTCCGCGCACCCGCGCGCTGCCCGCCCGATGCGAGCGCGTAGCCCCGATCGCTCCTCCCCTCCGCCCCCGCCGCGGTACTGCTCCGCTCCCATGTTCGCCCCTGTCCCTCGAGATGCTCTCGCTCCCCGCATCGCTCGTGCCGCCCGCCACCTCTTAGTACGGTCCGCGCGCCGCGAAGGTTGCCCGCGCCCGCTCCTTGCCGGCGCGTGCGTCGCCCGGTTTTCCACCGTTGCGGCGTTCGCGCCGTGGAAAGAGGTGGGTGTTGCGTGGAAACCCTGTTCACAACAGCCGCCTCTGTTGTGAATTCCAACTGTTACAAAACCCGAACCGCAGGCGTTGCAGGCAGATGCGCCAGAGGCGCGATGCGTCTTTTCGGGAATCTTCGAGGCGTGCCACGTAGGTTGTGCTCTCGCAATCGTTTACGCGGCTGAGTCGGACGCTTGACGTGGGTGTGCCGCGGGTTTATCATTGTTCCAGACGTCAGCGGCCGGGCGGCCAACACGGCTGAGGGCGTCGCCTCCCGAAGGGACGCTTTTCGGAGGCAGCTCGATGGAAGTTCGGACCCGTCGAGCCGACTGCGAGGTCACTGGCCGCAGTCGAAGCCCCTGGCCAGGGGCACCCGAGTCGCGAGGCCGCGTGGCGAGGGAAAGAGAGTGGGATCCGGCTGAGCCTTCGGGCACGGCACCGAACCTAGCGGAACTCGGCTCTCGCCAGTAGCTCGAACCCCCGACATTGGATTCGTCCAATGCTCGGGGGTTCTTGCATCGGTATGCGCCGCCGCCGCCGCCGCAATGCGTGTGCTCGTGTTGCGATCCCCGTAGCAAGCGCGCATCCTACCGGGAGACCGGATCGCCACCAGCCGGATCGTCCTCTCCTTCGACCCCGAAACCGACGATGAGCGTTCTCCCTCCGAGGCCCTCGGGCCAGCCGGCGCGTCCATCCGTTCGCCTGGCCGTGGCGGTGGCCGCTGTCGCCGCCATGCTCCCGTTCCAGCCGGCGCGCGCGGCGGCGCCCCCCTACCTGCGGCAGCCGTCGCTGCACGGGGAAACGCTGGTGTTCGCGGCGGAGGGCGACCTGTGGCGGGTGGACCTGGCAGGCGGTCTCGCGCGTCGGCTGACGACGGGCGAGGGAGAGGAGAGCGAGCCGGCGATCGATCCGACGGGGGCGCGGGTGGCGTTCACGGGCACGTACGAGGGAGTATCGGACGTGTACGTGATGCCGCTGGAGGGCGGCGTGCCGCAGCGGCTGACGTGGGAGGGTGGCGGCGGGCGCGCGGCGCCGCGCGCGGTCGGGTGGACGCGCGACGGGCGGGTGCTGGTGGCGAGCCCGGGGCACTCGACGCTGCCCGGCGTGCGTCTCGAGTCGATCGATCCCGGGACGGGCGACGTCGCGGCGATCCCGTTGGCAGAGGCGGCGTTCGGGACGTACACGGACGCGGGCGACCTCGTCTTCACGCGCTACCCGTTCCAGGGCTCGCACGCGAGGCGGTATCGGGGTGGGACGGCCGAGACGCTCTGGTCGTTCGCGAAGGGGGCGTCACGCGCCGCGCCGCTCACCGCCGACTACCCGGGCACGAGCAAGGATCCGATGGTGTGGGGGGGTCGTCTCTTCTTCCTCTCCGACCGTGACGGCACGATGAACGTGTGGTCCGGCGCGGTGCCGGCGGCAGCGGCCGCGTCGCGCGGCGGCGGCGCAGCGGCGGAGGCGGGTCTCGCGGAGTTGACGCAGGTCACGCACGAGACGGCCTGGGACGTGCGCGAGGCGACGATCTCGGACGGCGTCCTGGTCTACCGCGTGGGGGCGGAGCTGCGCCGGCTGGACCTTGCCGGGGGCGATTCCGCGGGCGTCGGCCGCGTGATCCCGATCGTGCTCCCCTCGGATTTCGCTCAGGAGCAGGAGCGGTGGGTGACGGAGCCGATGAAGTGGGTCACGGCCGTGGCGCTGTCGCCGAGCGGGGACCGGGTGGCGCTGACGGCGCGCGGCGAGGTCTTCGTGGCGCCCACCGGCCGGGAGGGAGGACGCCTGGTTCGCGTGACGCGCGGGAAGGACGTGAGGTATCGCGAGGCGACGTGGTCGCCGGACGGCCGTTCGCTGATCGCGCTCTCGGACGAGTCGGGCGAGGTGGAGGTGTGGCGGTTGCCCGCGAACGGCGTGGGCCCGCGTACGCAGCTCACGCGTGGCGGCACGATCCTGCGCTGGCGCGCGCTCCCCTCTCCGGACGGCGCTCGCGTCGCGCACACGGACAAGGACGGCCGCCTGTGGGTGACGGAGACGACGTCCGCGCGCACGACGCCCGTCGTGACGGACACGTTGTCGGGCGACGCGCCCGGCGACCTGGCGTGGTCGCCGGACGGCCGCTGGCTGGCGTTCGTGCAATCGACGGCGAACGGACTGCAGCAGATCCGGCTCTGGGATTCGCGCTCCGGCTCCATTACGGCGGTCACGACCGACCGGCTCGCCAGCTACTCGCCGGCGTGGAGCCCGGATGGCAAGTGGCTCTGGTTCCTGAGCGACCGTCGCTTCGAGTCGATCGTGGGCGCGCCGTGGGGGGCGTACTGGCCGGAACCGTACTTCGACCGGCCGACGAAGGTGTACGCGCTGGCGCTCGATTCTGCGGCGCCGTTCCCGCTGGGGGACCGGACGGAGCTGGACGCGCCGGCACGTGGCGGTGAGGACCAGGCGGAGGGAGCGGGGCGTGAGGGGCGGGGCGCGCGGATGGCGGCCGGCACCGCGGCGCGGGACGAGGGCGCGGGCGGGCGGGCGGGCGTCGTCGTCGGTGACATCGTGCCGCGGGTGGCGCTCGACGCCCCCGGCCGGAGACTGTTCGAGGTGCCGCTCGAGGCGGGCAACTATTCGGCGCTGTCGACGGACGGGAAGCGGCTCTACCTCCTCGACCGCGACGCCGGCCGGAGGGAGCGGCGACTGCTGGCGGTCGAGCTGAAGAAGGGGCCGCTGGCGGCGAAGACGCTCGCGAGCGACGTCGCCTTCTACGACCTCTCCGCGGATGGCGGGAAGCTGCTCGTGCGCAAGGGTGACGCGCTCTACGTGTTCGACGCGGGGACGCGCGCGCCGGAGAAGCTGGCGGAGGCCGCGGTCGATCTGAAGGGGTGGAAGTTCGCGTTCGATCCGCGCGAGGAGTGGCGCCAGATGTTCGCGGATGCGTGGCGTCTCCATCGCGACTATTTCTGGGATCCGGGAATGCGCGGCGTCGACTGGAAGTCGATCCGCGAGAAGTACGCGCCGCTCGTGGAGCGCGTCACGGAGCGCGACGAGCTGGCGGACCTGCTCGGCATGATGATCAGCGAGCTGTCGACGCTGCACGCCTTCATCCGCGCGGGGGACACGCGGCAGGGCGACGTCGAGGTTGCGCCGGCATCGCTCGGGGCGGAGCTGGCGCGCGACTCCGCCGCCGGCGGCTGGCGCGTCGTGCACGTCTACCGCGCGGACCCGGACCTGCCGGATGCCGTCGCGCCGCTGGATCGCCCGGACGTCCGCGTGGGAGCCGGCGACGTCGTCCTCGCGGTCGACGGACGGGCGACGCTGTCGGCGCCCGATCCTGGTGCGCTGCTCCGGGGCAAAGCGGGCGAGCAGGTGTTGCTGCGGGTGCGCGCGGCGGACGGCGGCGCGCCGCGCGACGTCGTGGTGGAGCCGATCACGCCCGCGCGCGCCGCGGACCTGCGCTACGCGGAGTGGGAGTACACGCGACGCCTGCTGGTGGACTCGCTCTCCGGCGGACGCATCGGCTACGTCCACCTGCGCGCGATGAGCACGGGAGACGCGGCGCAGTTCGCGAGGGATTTCCAGGCGGCGCTCGGCAAGGACGCTCTCGTGTTCGACGACCGCCACAACCGCGGCGGCAACATCGACTCGTGGGTGCTCGACCGCCTCGCGCGCAGGGCGTGGATGTGGTGGAAAGGGCGGACAGGCGTGCCGTACCCGAACATGCAGCAGGCGTTCATCGGGCCGATGGCCGCGCTCGTCGACGCGCATACGGCGAGCGACGGCGAGGCGTTCGCGGAGGGGTTCCGCCGGCTCGGACTCGGCAAGGTGGTCGGCGTGCGGACGTGGGGCGGTGAGATCTGGCTCACCTCCTCGAATCTGCTGGTCGACAACGGCATCGCCAGCGCGGCCGAGTTCGGCGTATACGGTCCCGAGGGGCGCTGGCTGATCGAGGGTCACGGGGTGGACCCCGACACGGTGGTCGACGACGATCCGGCGGAGAGCTTCGCGGGACGCGACGCCCAGCTCGAGGCGGCGGTGAAGATGCTGCTTTCGGAGATCGAGCGCGATCCGCCGCGGCGGCCGAAGCCGCCGCCGTACCCGGGTCATCGGCCGGGGCGCTGACATGGCGAGCACGCGCGCACCGGCCACGGCGGCACCGGGGGGCGGCCTGCTGCGCATCCTGGGCACCGCGTTCGGCCTGGCCATCGCGATCGGCGCCACGATCGGCGGCGGCATCGTCCGTACGCCCGGCGAGGTGGCGGCCCACCTGCCGTCGGCGGGCCTGTACATGGGGGTGTGGGCGCTCGGTGGCGTGGGCGCGCTCTTCGGCGCCACGATGTTCGCGGAGCTCGGAGCGGCCGTCCCGCGCTCCGGCGGCGTCTACGTCTTCGCGCACCGCGCGCTCGGCGACGGCGTCGGCTTCTTCGTCGGCTGGCTCGACTGGTTCAACTGGATGCTGGGTTGGGCGGGGCTCACGCTGATCGTGGGCGAATACACGACGGAGCTTCTTCCCGCGCTCGCCGGGCACGCCACGGCGGTCTCGCTCGCGGTGCTGACGGCGCTCGTGATCGCCGGGTGGCGCGGCACGCGCACGGCCGGCGGGATCCAGGAGGCGACGAGCCTGCTCAAGACGCTCGCGCTCCTGGCGCTGGTGGCCGCCGCGTTCGTGCTGCCGCACGCGGCGGTCGGTGTGGCCACGGGCGGCGCGGCGCGGGGAGGGGCGGGCGCGAGCGGCGGTGGCGGGGCCGCGGCCGCGGCGGGCGCCGCGCCGGCTCTGCCCCACGGCTGGGGGCTGCTGGTCGCGATGGCGCTGGCAATGCAGGGCGTCGTCTTCACGTACGACAGCTACTACGCCGTGGTCTACTGCGGCGAGGAGATGCGGGACCCGGGGCGGGAGGTGCCGCGCTCGGTCTTCCGCGGGCTGTGGCTGATCATCGGGATCTACCTGCTCGTCAACGCCGCATACCTGGCGGTGGTCCCGATCGGCCGCATGGCCGGGGACAACTTCGTGGGCGGCACGATGACGCGCGCCATCTTCGGCGCGCGCGGCGACGCGGCGATCCGCCTGCTGATGATCGTCTCCGTGCTCGGCACAGTGAACGCGCACGTGATCACGGTGCCGCGCATCATGCTCGCGATGTCGCGCGACGGCCTGTTTCCGCGCTTCGCGCGCCGCATCAACGCGGGAGGCACTCCGAGCGCCGCGCTGGGGGTGAGCTACGCCGTGACGGCGCTGTTCGTCCTCAGCGGCTCCTTCGCGACGATTCTCGGCATCGAGGGGATCGTCATCGTCACGATGTACGTGGTCACGTTCGTCTCCTTCTTCGTGCTGCGCCGGCGGGAGCCGGCGCTGGAGCGGCCGTATCGGGCGTGGGGCTACCCGTGGGTGCAGGGGGTGATGCTGCTCTTCACGGTGGCGCTGCTCGCCGCGATGGTCGTCGGGGACGTGATCCACGCGCTGGTCGTGCTGGTGCTGCTGCTGGCGAGCGGCCCGGCGGCGCGGCTGGCGCGCCGGTGGATCGGCTCGGACCCCCTCCGGGAGTGAGGCGGAAGCGGCCGGCATCCCGGCGTGGACCGCCTCCGCCTCAGAACGAGCCGATCGCCTCCAGGCGCACGCGCAGGCGTCCGCCCTCGGCGCCGACCGCGCGGACGAACACCTCGCCGTCGTAGATCCGCTCGATTCCGCGGTCGTCCACGAGCACCCCTCTGTAGAGGGCGGGCAGGCCGTGGATGATGTAGCGGAGGCAGGTGTCGCGGTGGGCGAGCTCCGTGAAGAAGACGCCTTCCGCCCGGCGGTACCCCTCCGTCTGCACCGACAGATAGCCGCGACCGGTGAGGTCGCCGAGACTGGCCGGCATGGAGACACGGTCGTGCATGGTCGTGGCGGTTCCTCGCGGCGCCCGGTCGTGTTCGCGACCGAATCTAACGCCACGGGTGCCGCGACCGCAGGTGCGCCCGCCACCGCGCGTGTCGCGCGGCGGGAGCAAGGCCGCCCGGCGCGCTCCGTGGACCGGCGCCGCGAGCGAAGCGCGGCGCCTCAGCGCGGCTCGGCTGCCACCCGCTTGAACTCGTTGCCGGCGAGGCGGATGGCGCTCGCGGGTCCGCCGTCGGAAGGGAAGGCGAAGGCGGCCACGAGGCCGGAGCCGCCCGCCTCGACGCGGAGCGCGTCGTGGGCGGCGTCGAACACCTCGGCGCGGCTGTGGATGACGCCGAGCGTCATCTCGAGGCCGCCCGCCACGACCCTCCAGCGCATGCGACCCAGGAGGGCGCTCTCGTAGACGCCGGCGTAGTCCGCGAGCGGGTGCTGCAGGGGGGCGAGGCGGGCTTTGCGCTGGGCGAGCTGCTGCCCGAGACGCTGGCGGTAGGCCGCGGCCATGGCCTCCAGGGAGTCGAGGCGTGCGGCGTAGCGCGCCTCGACGTCCGGCTTGCCGAGCATGCGGTCGTAGATGTAGGTGGCGACGAGGTCCGCCGCTGGACTGGCGGGGCCGCCGCCGTTCGTCAGCACGACGACGCCGATGTCGTGCGACGGCATGAACGACATGTGGGAGCGGTAGCCGCCGAAGCTGCCGAAACGGTGAAGAATCGTGTCCCCCTCGAAGGTCCCGAGATCCCAGCCGTACCCCCAGCCGTAGCGGTGGAACGGTCCGAACTCGGCGTCCTGGGCCACGCGCATCTCGTGCGTCGACAGCAGCGGCGCCCGAGGCAGGACGCGTTCCCCTTCGACGACGCCGCCGCTGATGTGGGCCGCGAGATAGCGGGCGAGGTCGCGGGCGGAGGCGTAGTGGCCGCCGGCGGCGTGGAGGTTGGCATCCTTCTTCTCGACCGGCAGCCGGGCGAAGCCGGTCGTCGTCGCGGCGTGGGGGTACGCGACGCGCGCGTGGTCGATGCGCGACCAGTAGGCCGACGTGTGGCTCATCCCGATGGGCGCCAGCACCTCCTTCCGCACGACGTCCTTCCAGCTCGCGCCGTAGCGCGCATCCAGGATCATCCCGAGCACGTTGTAGCCCAGGTTGTCGTAGTCGAAGGTGCCCTTGTGCCCGGTGGGCTTGTGGAATCGCAGCATTGCCGGCAGATCCGCGGGGTCGAACTGGCCCGTGTACGCCGTGACGAGCGTGATCGGGCCCTCGCCCGACAGGCCGTGCGTCATCGACAGCAGGTCGCGAACCGTGATCGCCTTCGGCTCCACGCCCTCCGCGAACCGCGCCGTCGGCAGGTAGCGGAGGATCGACGCGTCGAGGTCAATGTCGCCGCGGGCGGCGGCCAGGACCACGGCGAGCGCCGTGAACGATTTCGTGCTGGAAGCAATGTAGAAGGGCGTGTCGCCGTCGACGGGCCGGCCGGTGGCGAGGTCCGTCGTCCCGAAGCCGCGCGCGTGCGCCACGTGGCCGCCGGTGGCGACGCCGAGGGCGAGACCGGGCGTCAGCCCCGCCGCGACGACGCGGGCGGCGAAGCTGTCCACGTCGGCGCGCCAGTCGCCGCCGATCACGGCCTGGCCGCGCGCCCCACCCGCGCCGCCGAGGAGGGCGGCGGCCACGATCGAAGCGCGAGCCGCCGTGCCCGCTCGCCGCCGCAGGAGCCCCGCCACTGCCCGGCACCGGCCCGGGATCCTCGGCCCCGTTCCTCTTCGCTCCGTTCGCCGCATCATTCGGCCTCCGCTCCAGGCATGATCGTCCGGCACCCGCGTGCGGGACTCCGGGCAATGATACGCCTCCCCGCGAGCGGCGGCTTGAACGGATGAAACCGGGTGGGCAGTCGAGCGGCCGGCGTCAGGCCGTGGACCAGAGACGGCGAAATTCGCCCGGCGTCATGCCGGTCGCCCGCCGGAAGTCGCGGCAGAGGTGCGGATGATCCGCGTAGCCGGAGGCGTGCGCGACGCGCGAGATCGGCTGTCGGCTCTCCTGAATCCTCGCCGCGGCGCGCCGCAGGCGGGCGCGCTTCCGGTACTCGCCGATCGTGCAGCCGAAGTGGCGGCGGAACGCGCGCGAGACGGAGACGGGGTGCGCCCCCACCAACGCCGCGAGCTCACGCACCGCGACCGGCGCGGGGAGCTGGTCGTCGAGCGCCTCCTTCGCGCGCGCGAGCCACGGCGGAGGCGCGTCGTCGCTCGCTTCCACGCTCATCGCGGCGACGGCGTCGAGCACGACCTCCTCGATCTCCGTGCGGGGGTCGCGATCGCGGCGGGGGCCGTCGCCCGCGCCTTCCCGGCGTCGCACCGTTCGCGCGAGCGCCAGGAGCGGCCGCGCGGCCACTCCGCCGTGGATCCAGCGCCAGGCGTCGAACGCGCGCCCCGCCTCCCCTTCCAGCGCGTCCGCGTCGAAGACGATCTGGAGCGTTCGCGCGCCGCGGTAGCCGACCTCGTTCGCGTGCTCGACGCCGGCCGGCTTGGCGACGACGCTCAGCGGGCCCGCGTGCTCGTCGCGCCGTCCCACGCGCTCGCTGAGCGAGCCGGCGACCACGAGCGTCAGGCTCGTCTCCGCGTGGGCGTGCGGTGGCAGCGCGAATGCCGGCGGATAGCGGATCTCGCGCACCTGGAAGGCACCCGCCACGAAGCAGGGTCCCACGATGACGGCGGACGACTTCGGCTGCATGGACGTCCGTACGCGGGGAACGGCGGCCGGGGTTCACGTCGGCTCACCGGCGGGTGGCCGGCGTCGGGACGGCGCGCGCGGCGGCGGTGGCCGCGGCAACTCAGCGGATCTGGTGCTTTTCCAGCCGGTAGCGCAGCGTGTCCCGTGACAGGCCCAGCAGGCGGGCGGCGCCGGTCTTGTTGCCGTCCGTGCGCTCGAGCGCCTGGCAGATCAGCTCGCGCTCGATCTCGTCGAGGCTGACACCATCGGGCGGCAGGACGAACATCGCCTGTTTGCCGGCGTGGTGGCGCACGGCGGGCGGGAGACTCTCCACGCGGATCGGGCCGTCGTCCTCCAGGAGGAGGATGCGCTCGAGCGTGTTGCGCAGCTCGCGGGCGTTGCCCGGCCACTCGTGCCGCTCCAGCGCCCGCATCGCGTCGACCTCGATGTCGCGCCGCGGCTGGCGCATGTCGCGCGAAAGGCATTCGACGAAGTGCATCGCCAGCGGAGCGATGTCCTCCGGACGCTCGCGCAGCGGGGGCAGCTCGATCGGCACCACGTCGAGGCGATAGAAGAGATCTTCGCGAAAGCTCCCCTCCGCCACGGCGGACTCGAGATCGCGGTTCGTGGCGGCGACCACGTGGACGTCCACTTCGATGTCGCGCACGCCGCCCACGCGCCGGAAGGAGCGCGTCTCGAGCACGCCGAGCAGCTTCGACTGCGCCGGCTTCGGCATGTCGCCGATCTCGTCGAGGAAGAGCGTCCCGTCGTGCGCGAGCTCGAGGAGCCCCCGCTTCGCTTCGCGCGCGTCCGTGAAGGCGCCCGCTTCGTGGCCGAACAGCTCGCTCTCGACGAGGTGCTCCGGCAACGCGGTGCAGTTGACGGCCACGAACGGCTTGGCGGCGCGGGGGCCGCGGGCGTGGATGGCGCGCGCGACCACGTCCTTGCCCGTGCCGCTCTCGCCGCGCAGCAGGACGTTGGTGGGCGTCCCCTTCAGCCCGAGGCGGATCACGAGGCCGGCGATGCGGCGGATCGCGTGCGAGCGCCCGACGAGCGTGACGTCCGAGAACTGCCAGCGGTAGCCGTCGCGGTACTGCTCCAGTTCGCGCTGCAGGCGCCGCGTCTCGAGCGCCTGCTCGATGAGCAGCAGCAGCTCCGGGAGCTGGATCGGCTTCTCGAGGAAGTGGTGGGCGCCGGCCCGCACGGCGGCGATCGCCGTCTCCACCTCACCGTACGCGGTGATCATGATCACGGGCAGCGCGCGATCGATCTCGCGGATGCGCGGGAGCAGGTCGAGGCCGGAGCCGTCAGGCAGGCGCAGGTCCAGCAGCACGATGTCCGCGGCCTGGCGTCGCAGCGCGGCGATCAACGCGGCGCCGTCGGCCACGCCTTCCGCGGCGTATCCCTCCTCCTTCAGGTGCTCCTCCAGCCACAGCCGGATCAGCATCTCATCGTCGCATACGACGACGCGCGGCGTGCTCACCGGTCCACCTCCCCTTCGTCGCCGGCCGCGCCGCCGTTCCCGGCGAGCGGCAGCGCGATCGTGAACGAGGAGCCCTCTCCCACGCGGCTGCGCACGTCGATGCGGCCCCGGTGCCGCTCGACGATCTCGCGCGTGATCGACAGCCCCAGGCCGGTGCCCGCGTGGCGGGTCGTGAAGAACGGCTTGAAGATGTGCTCCAGCGTCTCCGGCGCCATGCCGCTCCCGGTGTCGCGCACGAAGAGCCTCGCCTCGCCCGGCACTTCCGCCGTGCCCACCGTCACGCGGCCGCCCTCCGACGTCGCGTGGATCGCGTTCATCAGCAGATTCACCACCGCCTGCTGCATCAGCTCCGGGTCGACCGGGACCGGCGGCAGCTCGGGATCGAGCGCCACGTCGAGCGCGACGCCCGCCCGCTCCGCCGCCGGACGCACGAGGCGCACCGCGCGCTCCACGATCTCGGCGCCCTCCGTCGGCGTGAGCGTCGGCGTCGCGGGCCGCGCGAAGGCAAGGAGGTCCCGGATCGCGACGTCGATCCGGTGCAGCTCGCGCGCGATCTCCTCCAGGATCGGCGAGAGCGCCGCGTCGTGCCCCAGCCGGCGCTGGACCAGCTCGAGGCCGTTGGAGATGCCGATCAGCGGGTTCTTGATCTCGTGCGCGACGCCGCTCGCCAGCTCGCCCACCGTGGCGAGCTGGTGCGCGCGGCCGATCTCGCGCTGGTGCAGCTCCTCGACCCGGGCGGACGTCTCCGCGAGCTGGGCGGTCATCTCGTTGAAGGCCCGGCCGAGCTCGTCGATCTCGTCGCGACCCGCCGCGTCGACCCGCACCGAGAGGTCGCCGGCCCCCACGCGGCGCGTCGCCACGACGAGCCGCCGCACCGGCGCGACGACGCCGCCCGCCACGATCCAGGCGCCGACCACCAGCACCAGCGCGAAGAGCAGCGCGAAGTACAGCGATATCGTGCGCAGCCGCTGCAGCGGCCCGACCGTGTCCTTCACCGGCGCCTCGATCAGGTAGCGCCACGGCAGGCCCGCCACCGCGACACTGTAGCCGATCACCGCTTTGCCGCCGCGGTCCGCGTACTGGACGAACGTGCCCGGCGCGCCCCGCAGCGGCGGCGCCGCCAGCGGACGCGCGTAGTCCGGCTCGCCGTGCGCGTGCGAGATGAAGATCGGCACGCCGTCCGCGTCCACGATGAAGCTCTCGATGCTTCCGGCCAGGTGCGGCGGGATCTCCAGCAGCTTCTCCATGCCGTGGGGCCCGATCACGCCCCCGAGATAGGCCACCAGCGCGCCATCCTCGCCCGTGACCGGGACGAGCGCGCGGTATCGCGGCGGCGACGTCGTCGTCCGCGAGCGCGACAGCTCCTCGAATCCGCCTCCTCGCCCGCGCCGCTCCGCCGGCCCGCCGTTCCACCGCGCGAGCGCCGCCGCGACCATCGTCGGCGCCGGGTCCGTTCCGGCACCGGCGACCACGCCGCCGCCCTCTGGCAGGAGCAGGAAGAGCGCCTCGAACGCCGGCAGCTCGGCGAGCTTGCGCGCGAGATACGCCCGCACCGCCTCCGGTGTCGCGGCCTCCCCCATCGCCAGCACGCTGCCACCCCTTCCGCGCCGCGCCGCGGGCGGCGTCGCGCCGCCGACCCCGCCCGCGCCGCCGGCGGCCGCCGCCCGCGGGGAGCCCGTCCCCGACGCGCCGCCCCCCCCTTCCGCCGCCAGGCGAGCCGCACCCGCCGCCAGGAACGCGTTTCCCCCCGCGATCGTCTGCAGGCTCAGCAGCTGCCGGTCCACCTCGCCTCGGATGTGCTGAGCCTCCACCCCCGCGATCGTGGATAGGTAGCGCCCCGCCAGCCGCTCGATGATGCCGCGGCTGCGCAGGTAGCCGGTGCCGTTCGTCACCAGCAGCGGCAACAGCGAAAAGACCAGGAACCAGCCGAGCAGACGACGGCCCAGCGGGCCGGCGACCGGCGTGCGGTCCGCGCGCGGAGCCGCGGCGTGCGCGTCGCCCGCGTCGCCGGCTGCTGCTGCCGGCCTGCCGGCGTCGACTTCGTCCGTCATCGCCCGTTCCGCGTGATCGAGGGAGCGGGGCATTTGCCCCAGCTCACGCTAACGCCGCGCCGGCGGGAGGGCAAAGGGGACGTGCGCGGCGCGGGCGGCCGCGTGCGATCCGCCGGCGGGGTGGGCGGGCGGACCGGGCCGGTCATTTCGTGGCGCTGACGGCGTAGCCGAGCGCCGTGAAGATCATGATGTAGGCGAGGGCGCCGCAGGCGAGGATGGTGCCGGTGCGGGGGTGCTCTCCGTCGGCGCGCGGACGGTCGAGGAAGGGGACGACGAGGAGGACGGCGCCGGCGAGGCCGAAGGCGACGATTCCGAGGAGGTCGCCCTCGATGCCGGCGATGCGGGCGGGCAGCATCTTGAGGGTCTGGAACATGAACATGAAGTACCATTCGGGCCGGATGCCGGCGGGGGCGGGGGCGAAGGGGTCGGCCTTCTGTCCGAGCTCGGCGGGGAAGAAGGCGGCGAGGCTGGCGAGGAGCGCGAGGGCGAGGAGCCAGCCGACGAGATCGCGGAGGAGGAAGTTGGGGACGAAGGGCACGGAGCGCGGCTGGCCGTGGCGCTCGACGCTGCGGGGGACGCTCATGCCGTGGCGCTGCACGAGGACGACGTGGAGCGCGACGGTAAGGATGGCGAGGCCGGGCAGGACGGAGATGTGGAGCGCGTAGAAGCGGGTGAGGGTGGCGCCGGTGATGTCGTCGCCGCCGCGCATGAGGCGGAGGATGAAGGGACCGACGACGGGCATGACGCCGGGGATCGAGGTTCCGACGCGGGTGGCGAAGAACGAGAGCGTGTTCCAGGGCAGCAGGTAGCCGGTGAAGCCGAGGCCGAGGACGATGCCGAAGAGGGCGACGCCGCTGATCCAGGTGAACTCACGGGGGGCGCGGAACGCCTTGAGGATGAGGACGCTGAAGAGGTGGACGAAGAGGGTGAGGATCATGAGGTTGGCTCCCCACGCGTGGATCGAGCGGATGAGCCAGCCGAACTTGACGTCGGACATCAGGAACTGAACGGATTCGTAGGCTTCGCCGGCGCTCGGCCGGTAGTAGAAGAGGAGCAGGATGCCGGTGGCGACCTGGATCATGAACTGGAAGAGCAGCATGCCGCCGAGGTAGTACCAGACGCTGTGGCGGTGGACGGGGATGCGCTTCTTCTGGATGATGTGCGTGAGGGCGCCGAAGCCGATGCGGTCGGCGAGCCAGAGGCGAGTGCGCTCGATCCCCATCGTTCTCACGCCTTCCTGCTGACCACGATCTGGTCGCCGCGCACGTTGACGTCGAACGGCGTGAGGGGCGAGGGCGGCGGGCCGGAGACGTTGCGGCCGTTGAGGTCGTAGTGGCCGTTGTGGCAGGCGCACCAGATCTGGCCGAAGTCGGGGCGGTACTGCACGGTGCAGCCGAGATGGGTGCAGATCGCGGAGAAGGCGCGGAGCTCACCGGAGGCCGTCTTGATGAGGATGCCGGGCTTGGTGCCGAACTTGAAGATCGTGCCGGAGCCGGGCGCGAGGTCGGACGGCTTCATCGACAGCGTGACGGTGGCGGACGCGGACTCCGTGACTTCGGGCGGGACGAGATAGCGGCCGACCGGGTAGAGGACGGAGGCGGCGAGGCCGCCGGCGCTGGTGCCGAGGAGCCAGCCCAGGAACCGCTTCCTGGAGAGGCGCGGCGGGTCGGAGAAGAGCAGCATCGGTCAGCTCGTCACGTTCGGGTTGGCGGTCGGCGCGGCGGGCGTGCCGCCGTCGCGATCCTGGCCCGCCGCGCGCCGGTCCACCTCCCGGATCGCGAGCAGCAGTCCGAAGACGAGGAGAAGGATCAGCGACACCGAGAGCGCGAGTCCGATGCGGCGGAAGCGGTGATCGGCGAGCGCGGCGCGGGCGCGGAGGGCGGCGGCGGCCGTGATCGTCAATCCGGCGTCCACGCCGGTGGCGACGGAATCGACGTGGAAGGAGTGGATGGCGGAGCGCGCCTTGGTGAGCTCGGTGCCGGCGTCGGTCAGCTCGAACTGCGCCTGGCTCACCTCCATGCCGAGGTTGGCCGCTTCGTGAAGCATGGCATCGCTCCGGGCGATCGAGGCGCGTAGCGAGTCGATGAGGGTGCGCATCGCGCCGAACTCGGCCCCGAGTGTGTCGCCGCTCTCATGGCAACGGCGGCAGACCGCCTGCTGTCGGTCCGCGAGGAAATCGTCGTCGGGGTGCCGGACGCCGTGGTTGCCGTGGCACGTCTCGCAGCCGGGCAGCTTCCCCTGCTCGAACAGCTTCACGTGGCCGCTCGCCGCGAACATCGCGGCGTTGGTGGCGTGGCACTGACCGCACACGTTGCGGACCGACGCGATGCCGGGCGGTGTCGCGCCGTGGTTGCCGTGGCAGTCGTTGCAGGTGGGGGCCGAGAGGTCGCCGTCTTCGTAGAGCTTCCTGCCGTGGACGCTGCCGCGGTACTCCTGGAGCTGCCCGGTCGGGATGCCGTAGGGCGCCATGCGCTTCGGGTCGGCGTGGCAGCGGCCGCAGGTGCGCGCCACGTTCGTCGCGTGGACGCTCGAGTTGGGGTCCGACGGCGGCCGGATGTCGTGCGCCGGGTGGCAGTCGATGCACGTCGCGACGCGGTCGTCGCCGAACTCCTTGAGGCGCCGGCCGTGAACGGACGTCCAGTACTCCGTCACCTGGTCGATGCGCAACGACGGGTTGTAGCGCTTCATGAACTCCGCGTCGGAGTGGCAGCGGCCGCACAGCGCGGGGATGTCGGCGCGGGCAGGCCGCCGCAGGAAGCCGGCGCCCGGATCGATCGACTTGGGCCCGGTGCGCGCGGCGACGCCGTGGCAGTCGACGCAGCCGAATCCCTTCTGCGCGTGGATGTCGCCCTTGAACAGCTTCGCGGGGCGGGAGAGGCGGGCGTCGGGCAGACGCGCGTGGCACGCGACGCACTTCGCGGAGCTGGGCGGGCCCTGCGCGCGCGCGGCGGCGGGCGGAGCGAACAGCGCGGCGAGCGCGAGGGCGGCCGCGGCGAGCGCGCGGCGAGCGCGCCGGGCGGTGCAGGAGACCGGGAGGCGTGGTGGAGTCCAGCGCGCGGTCATCGGCCGCCTCCGCGTGAGCCCGCGAGCTGGGCGATGGTGTGGCAGCGCAGGCAAGAGGCGACGTTGCGATCCTGCTGGCGGGCCGGGTCGAACGCGGCGCCGTGCGGGTTGACGCCCCAGCCGCCGTTGGCGGAGTGGCAGCGGGTGCAGTCGGTCTGGGTGTGGCAGGCGGTGCAGCCCTCGAGGCCCTGGCGCGCCGCCTGGCCGTGCGAGAGCAGCCACAGCGGCTGCGTGCCATGGAAGGCGGCGCCGGAGCGACCCGCCTGCGCGACGCCGGCGCTGCAATGGCAGGCGCGGCAGAACGTCTCCGTGTTGTGGCAGGCGGTGCACTCCGTGTCGGAGGCCCACACGTCGGTGCCGTGGCGCTCGAGGAAGTCGGATGCGTGGAACGCGGAGCGCGTCGGCGAGCGGTGGCAGTCGGTGCAGAAGGAGCGCGCGTGGCACGCTTCGCAGTTCGTGCCGGCGGCGGCGTCCGTCGCGTGCTGCGAGACAAAGCGCGGCGGGTGCACGCTCGCGGCGGGCAGCCGCACGCCACGCGGATCGGAGGGCGCCGGAGCGGGAATGGCGTCCAGCGCGCGCAGCTCGCCCTGCCTGTGGCAGCTCCGACAGCTCGCGCGCGTGTGGCAGTCCGCGCAGCCCACGGCGTGGGCCGCGGCCTGCGCGCCGTGCCCCCACTTCCACGTCGCGCCGTGGCTCGCGGGCTTCGGGTAGGAGGGAGCGCGGCCCGCGACGAGCGCGGCCACCCGGGAATCGCGTGCGAGTGCGGTGACGGCGGGGATGCGGGCGGCGTCGAGATGGCAGCGCTCGCAGCTTTCGCGCGCGTGACAGACGGCGCACGTCGTCGCCGCGACGTCGGCCGTGGGGCCGTGCGTGTGCAGGAAATCGGCGGCGCCGTGGCTCGCGGGGCGCGGGAACGCCGCAATGCGCTCCGCCGCGAGCGACGTCGCCTGCGTGAGCGCCACGTGGCACTGGCGGCAGTCGACGCGGGAATCAATGTGGCCCGCGGCGGCGGTGTGGCAGACGGCGCAGTCCCGCTGCACCGGCCGCCCCACGTTCATCGCCCCGCTCTCGCCCGGCGCGCGGTGACACGCGACGCACTCCGGCGCGCGGCCGCCGGCCGCGCTCGCCGTCGCGTGGCGCTGGTGCGAGAAGTGGAGGTTCGACGGCGTGTGGGTGCGCGCCGGCACCGCGACGCGCGGGCGCGACTGGCCGTCGTGGCAGCGGGCGCACAGCTCGGCGGGGGGGAAGACGTCCGCCGCCACGCCGGACTCGATGCCGCGGTGGCAGCCGACGCACAGCGGGAAGAGCCCCTCGTGGCGCGCGTGGGGGAAGCGGCCGCCGCCGCTCTGCGCGCTCGCGGCGGCCGGAATCGAAACCGCGACGAGGGCGAGCAGGAGCGCCAGCCTCCGGCCGCTCATCGTCCCGCTCCCGCGGAAGCGCCCGGCTCGGTGCCGACGGTCCAGCCGATCCACAGCGAGCCGCGGATCTGGTTCCAGTCGGCACCGACGGAGGGGCCGCGGCCGAACTGCCGGTAGCCGGCGGCGGAGCCGCCCAGCTCGGCGCGACCCCCCAGTCGAGCGCCGAAATCGATGTCCACGCCCGCCACCGTGCCTTCGTCCACGCGCAGCTCGGACGCGCGCTGGAAGGCGACGGCGCCGAGGCCGACGAACGCGCCGCCGCCCAGCGCGCGGCGCGCCCGCACGCTGGCGTCGCTCAGGCCCGTGCCGAAGCCGATCTCGGAGGCGAAGCGCCCCTCGAAGCTCCACGCCGGGAGCGGGTCGAGCGTGGCCGCCGCGGCGATGCGCCAGCCGGCGGAGCGGAGCGGCGCGAAGGAGAGGCCGGCGCCGGTGTCGGGATAGCGGCGCCGGGAGGCGTCGAGCTGCAGGCCGAGCGGCGCCCCCGGCCGGCGCCACACGGCGCCCGCGCCCGCCTCCTCGAAGCCGACGGGCGAGAAGGCGCCCCAGATCGTCCACAGGTCGAAGTACGGCTCGTGCCGCCGGACGAAGCCGTGCAGCGAGAGGGCCGGCGAGGCGACGACGTCGGCGCGCAGGCGAAGCTCGTTCAGAACGCGGGAAGCGACGTCCTCGTCGATGGCGCCGCTCAGCATGGCGCGGGAGAGCCGCCACACGCCGTCGAAGGCGAAGCGCTCGGAGTAGAGGCCGAGGCGGTCGCTGCGGATCTCGCGCTGGTAGACGACGCCGAGGGAGGGTCCGCCGCGCGGCCGCGCGCGGAGCTGCACGCCGAAGAGCAGGCCGCGCGCGTCCGGCGCGAAGCTCTCGACGGCCGCGAGCGCGTCGCTCGTCACGGGAGCGTCGAGGCCGCGGGCCAGGCTCCAGCCGGCGTAGCCTTCGGCGCTCAGCCAGCGCGTGGCCCGCAGCAGGAGATCGGCGCCATCGTAGTTGTAGTAGCCGAGCCCGGTCGTCTGCCACTGCCGCCCGGCGCGCGCGCGGAAGCGTTCCCGGTCGAGCTCGACGTACGCCTCGAGCGCGTCGAAGGCGCGATCCGCCTGCGGCCACATCCCGTGGTCGCCACCGATCACGGTGCGGCCGCGCAGGTGCGCGTACGCGCGCACGCCGCGACCGAATCCCCATCCGCTCAGCCACAGGTCCTGCGTCGCCGGCACGGAGGAGATCGCCGCCCCGCTGCGGAAGTAGCGGCAGACGTCGTCTCCGGGGACGCACTGGACCGGCACGCCGTCCACGGAGCGGCGCAGGACGCCGTCGCCAAGCGTCCGCGACACGGGGACGCTGTCGATCTCCAGCACGTGCACGTCCACGTAGCGGAAGGTGGTGAGGCCGCGCACCCGCACCGCCTGCGCGCGAAGCGGCGGCGCGAGCGCGGTGGCGGCGCCGGCGAGCGCGCCGGCGAGCGCGATCGAGGTCGCAAACGACGTCGTCGATCGCGCACGTGGCGTCATCGGGTCCCTCTCGTGTTGGCGCTTTCCGGCATGGCGTGGCAGTCGCTGCAGTTCCGGCCGGGCTGGTGCTCGGAGCGGGAGCGGTGGCAGCTCAGGCAGACGGCGCGGCTCAGGGGCAGCGCCGTGACGGTGCGGTCCCGGTGGCAACCCGCTCCTGCGCAGCCGCGGTGGGCGGCGACGGTGTGCACGCCCGGCGATGGGGCAGGGTGGCAGAGCGCGCAGTTCGCGTCCGGGCGGTGATGCGAGGTGTGGCAGGTGACGCAGGTGAGGCCGAAGGCGTTGCTGCCGGGCTTCGTGTGGCAGCGCGTGCAGGCGAGCGAGCCGTGGCGCGCGTGCTCGAACGTGAGCTCCCGCTGCCGGGGCCCCGACCACACGGTCATCGCCAGCGTCTGGCGTACGGTCAGGCTCCGACGCGTGACGTCCGCGTGGCAGACGGGGCAGGTGCGCGGCGCGTTCGGTCCGTGATGGCAGGAGCGGCAGGAGGTCAGGTCGCCGGACGGCGGAGGCGCCGCCGTCGTGTCCGCCGCCTCGTGGCAGTCCAGGCACCGCGCGCCCGCCTGCAGGTGAGCGCCGTGGCCCGCGACCGTGCCGTGGCACGTCGAGCACGGAACGCCCCGGTGCCGGCCGTGCGGGAACGTCGCCTCGCCGGCCGCCGTGCCGCCCCGTCCCACGCCTTGGATCTGGAGGGAGGACGTCTCCAGAGCGGCAGCGGCGGCGGGAGGCGTCCCTGCTTGCGTGGCCGCTGCGGAGTCGGCCGCCGCGGAGTCGGCCGCCGCGGAGTCGGCCTCCTTCCCGGCGTCTCCGCTACAGGCGGCGAGCGCGAGGGCGGCGAGGATCGCCGCGGCGATCACGCCGGGCAGGCACCGCGACCTCGACGACCGCGCTCGCATCCTGGACCTCCTTCGCGATCCGCCGCGGCTCCGCGCTCACCGGTCCCGGCGCGGCAGGAGGTCGTCGAGGCTCACCGACGCGCTCGCCGTCACCCCGTAGTCCTTCTGGAGCTGCTTGACGCTCGCCGTCAGCAGCGCCTCCATCATGAACGGGTTGTGGATGGGCGAGCCGGGGAGAGCGCCGAGCGCTGCGTTGAACTTCGCGCCCTCGGCGGTCGAGATGCGGCCGTCCGACGTGTCGAACTCGGAGGCGGGCACCTTCGCCAGGAGCGCGTTCACCGTCGCCACGAGGTCCTCGATCCGCTGCGTCGCGGCGCCGTATGCGAAGCGCGCGTTGTCCGCGCTGCCGTGGCAGGCGCTGTTCGCGCACGCCTCGAAGCTGCGCTGCTGCACCGTGCACCCTTCCTCGGTCGTCGGCCGGCCCTCCGCGTCCGGGCACGGAATCGCGACGAAGAGGTGGCCCGTCGAGTTGATCACCAGCGCGCCGCTCGCGTCGTTGATCCGCGACCGGTGCAGGTGGCACGTCACGCACAGATCCTCGTTCGCCGACGACGCGTGCGTCGGTCGGATGTCGTCCGTCGGCCCGAAGTCCGGCGAGCGCCAGCCCGCCTGACCCAGGAGCAGCGGACCCTCCGGCGACATCGGGCCGCGCGAGGAATTCACCTCCGGCTCCGGCCGGTAGTGGTGACACTTCATGCACAGGTTCCCCTCCACGCTCGCCACGTCGATCGGGAAGCGGAGCTGCTTGTCGATCGTCGCGTTGTGCGGGTCGTGGCACACGATGCACAGGATCGCGAGGTGTCCGCCGTTCTCCTCGAGACTGTCCTTCTCCAGGAAGTTCGGATCCTCGCCCCACGACCGCAGCGCCCCCTCGCCCGTGTGGCAGTTCTTGCACGGATCCCGATCGCCCGTGAAGCTCTGGTGCGGCACCTGGCCGTGGATCGACTGCGACCACTCCTCAAGGAACGGATTGTTCGCCCCGCTGTGGCACTCGCCGCAGCCGTTCGTCAGGTCCAGCCCCACCAGCACCGATGCGAGCGGCTGCGTCTCGTCCGGATTCGTCACGTGCGTCAGGCCCGGGCCGTGACAGCTCTCGCACTGCACGTCCTGGTAGCGCGGGTCTGCCGTCGACGTCCACCCCACGTTCGGGTCCGTCACCCAGTTCCCCTTGGCGCCCACCGTGTGGCACCCCTCGCAGGACGCCGCCGCGTGGTCGCTCGCCTGCAGATCCTTGAACGCGTGCGAGTGCGCCGTCCCCTGCCACTCCGCGTAGTGCCCCACGTGGCAGTTCCCGCACACCGGCTTGCCCGCGGCCACGTCGCTGTAGCCCAGGAACCCCTGCGCCGCCGCGGGCGGCTGCTCGAAGAGGGGCTTGTCCACCAGCACCCGCTGCGTGTCCACGCAGGCCGCCAGCGAGAGCGCCACCAGGACCGCCATGGCGATCCGCCCAGTGCGTTCGCGTACCCGCATCGGAACCCCCTCCTCTTCGTGCGTTCTTGCTCCGGTCACGCGGCAGCCGTGTGCGCGCCGCACGATCGAACGTTCGTTCAAGCTGCGTGCCCCGATCGGTGAATTCGTGGAACCGCTTGCAGGCCATGCAGATGCGGCAGATTTACCGGGCGAACACGGGCGTCGTGAACGGGGGATCCGGCGCATCGGGCACGGCTGTGGTGGGGCAAATGACGCACCTCCGGGCGAGCGCGCGGCGGAGCGAATGAAACGGGGGTACGGCGCGAGCCGCCCCCCGTATTCGTGCTATCGTGGCGCGGGGCGTGAAGGCGGATGCAACGCCGATCCCGCAACGGGTCACTCATGGACGTGACGATCGAAGCGCGCGTGATGGAGCCGACGGACCGGGAGCTTGCCGGCCGTGTGCGCAGCCACGGGGACGAGGCGGCGTTCCGTCTACTCTACCGGCGGCACACGCCGCGCCTGTGGGCGGTGGCGTTGCGCATGCTCGGCGGCGACGCGGCGCGAGAGGAGGCGGAGGAGGCGGTGCAGGACGCGTGGGTGCGCGCAGTGCGGGGGCTTGCGGGATTCCGGTGGGAGTCCTCGTTCTC
The DNA here is from genome assembly GCA_963816355.1 of uncultured Gemmatimonadales bacterium. Taxonomy (GTDB): domain Bacteria; phylum Gemmatimonadota; class Gemmatimonadetes; order Longimicrobiales; family RSA9; genus CAWFKH01. The sequence continues at coordinate 167,974 of CAWFKH010000003.1, forward strand.
GACGTGGTTGACCGGCATCGCGTTGAACCGGTGCCGCGAGACGGTGCGGCGGCGCATGCGGCGGCGCGAAGTGGCGGTGGAGGGGGTCGGAGGCGAGGGCGGCGGCGCGCCGGGCGGAGGCGGGGCGGGAGGCGGCGTGGCGCGGGCGGGGATCGACGGTGCGCCGCTCGCCGCCGCGACCGATCCGGGGCGGCGCCTGGACCTCGAGCAGGCGATCGCCGCGCTGCCGGACGGCTACCGTACGGTTCTGGTGCTGCACGACGTCGAGGGGTTCACGCACGAGGAGATCAGCGATCGGTTGTCGATCGCGGTCGGCACGTCTCGCAGCCAGCTGCTGCGCGCGCGCCGGGCGATGCGGCGACTGCTCTCGGAAGGAGAAGGCGATGTCGAAGGATGAAGCGGTGACGCCGGAGGGGCGGGGGGAGGAGGAGGCGGCGCGGCTGGACACGGCGGACGATGGGGACGGCCTGACGCCGGAGGAGCGGCGGGCGTTCGAGGCGCTTGGGCGCACGGCGGCCCCGCCGGCTGCGCTGGAGGAGCGGACGGTGGTGGCGCTGCGGGAGCGGGGGCTGCTCGGCGGGCGAGGCGTCGTCGCCGCGGCGGGAGGCAGAGCGGCGGGAGGCAGAGCGGCGGGAGGCAGAGCGGCGGGGGGCAGGCTGGCCGGCACGGGCGCGCGTTGGGGGCGGATCGCCGCGGCGGGAGGGGCGCTCGGCCGCGGGTGGTGGGCGGCGGGAGTGGCGGCGGCGCTCGCCCTCTTCCTGGCCGGGGTGGTGGTGGGGCAGGCCCGCGCGGCGGCGACGGCGGGCGAGCTGGTGCGCGCGCTGCGTGAGGCGACGCCGTCGGAGCGGCCGGCGCTCGTGCAGCGGACCGGCTCGCTCTACGTGGAGTCGCTCGCCCGTCTGGTCGATTCGCAGCGGAGCGGCGAGCACGCCTCGGTGGGCACGGGGGTCGAAGTCGGCATCGCGGCGCTGCACGCCGCGGCGGTCGAGCTCGCGCGGCTGCACCCGGAGGATCCGCGGCTCCGCCGCGTTCTGGACGTGCTGGAGGAGGACGCCCGCAGTGAGAACCCCGGGCAGCCGGTCGCGCCGCGGGGGCCGGTACACTGGTTCTGAGCGCTGGAGGTTGGAGATGAAGCGATACACCGGAAGCTCGGAGCGGACGCGGGTCGTGCGGCCCCGCCGCCGCTGCGTTGCGGCGCTGGTGCTCGCCGCGCTCGCGGTCACCGCACCGCTCGTCGCGCAGGCGAAGGACGAGGCGTGCGATGCGTCGCATGGCTCGATCGGGATCAACGGCATGAGCTGCGAGGGGTGCAGCTTCAAGATGGGGAAGAACGGCATCGTCGAGGCCAGATTCCGCACGGAGCCGGTGGTGCTCAGCGTGCTTCCCGGCGTTGCCCGCGGGGACGCGCTCCGGCGCGGGGACCGCATCGTCTCGATCAATGGCGCGCTCATCAGCACGGGCGCGGGCGGAGGCCGCCTGGTGCACCTGCGGCCGGGCGCAACAGTGGTCGTCCGGGTCCGCCGCGATGGCGACGTGGCCGACCTGCACATGATCGCCGGCAGCGGATGCGACGAGTTCCGCGCGAGGGCCTCCTCGCCGCCGCTGCCGCCGATCGGCAGCGTCATCGAGCCGGCGCCGCTGCCGCCGCTGCCCGAGCCCGCGGCGCGCGCAGAGCCGGCACCGCTCGCCGCTCCGGCGGTCCCCCCCCGCCAGCCGAGCGCCGAGCCGAGCGCCGCGCCGAGCGTCGCGCCGCATGCGACCCCGGCGCCGCTCCCGCGCCGCGCGGGGGCGCGGGCGCCGCGCTCCGTCGTCGTCGGCGCCGCGCGCCTGCCGCCCGCCGCCTACCTCGGCTTCGGCCTCTCCTGCTCCGCGTGCGGGGTCGCTTCCGGCGAGTGGTCGTTCAGCGCTCCGCCGGCCGTAGCCGGCGTGGCGCCTGGCAGCCCGGCCGCGAGCGCTGGCATCCTGCCGGGCGACGAGCTGCTTCGTCTCGACGGGCTGCCGCTGACCAGCCCGCGCGGTGCGCGCCGCTTCTCGTCCATCGAGCCGGGGGACACGCTGCGCTGGAGCGTGCGGCGGGCCGGCCGGGTGAGCGAGCACCGGTTCGTCGCGAGCGCGCCGCGCGACCCCGCGCCGGCCGCGTCTGCGTCTCCTGCGCTGGATGCCAGCGTCCTGCGCTTCCGCGGCCGCATCGGCGACACCGACGTCGAGGTGCGCGGCGGACCGGTCACGGTGACCCGTGACGAGGCGACGGGCGAGGTGGTGATCCGCACGGCGGCCTCCGTGATCCGCCTGCGCCCGGCACACTGAGGCGTTCCGGGGCGGCGGGCGAACGAGGAACTTCCCCGACAGGCGCGTCGACTCTCTCCCCACAGATGATCCCCTACGCGGCGCCTATCTTGGGCGCGGCGAGATCGGACCGTCCGTTCGAGGAGGGGAGGGTATGGAGAGCTCGTTGCTGGCGCCCTCGCCGGCGCTGCAGGACCTGCCAGCGTCGCCCGCGGCCGGTGCCGCACGCTTCGCCGCGCGGGTGGCACGCATCGGGACGGAGCGCGCGTTCCGGATCGGCGATCGGATCCGCGCCGTGGAGGCGGAGTCCGGGCCGGTGATCCGGTGCAACCTGGGACAGCCGGACTTCGCCCTGCCGTCGCACATCCGTGAGGCGGTCGAGCGCGCGCTGCGGGAGGGGAGGACCGGCTACTGCGATCCGCAGGGGCTGCCGGAGCTGCGCGCGACGATCGCGGCGGACGTGGGGGAGAGGCGCGGGCTGGAGATCGATCCGGCGCGCGTCGTCGTCTTTCCGGGGGCACGGGCGCCGATCGGCTTCGCGCAGCAGACGTACTGCGAGCCGGGCGACGACGTGATTTACCCCACGCCGGGCTATCCCCTTTTCGAGTCGTTCACGGCGTACGTGGGCGCACGGCCGGTGCCGCTGCACCTGGAGGAGTGGGCCGGCTTCGCGCTGACGGCGGAACGGCTGGCGCCGCTGATCGGCCCCCGGACGTCGCTGATCTTCCTGAACTTTCCGTCGAACCCGACGGGCGGCGTAGCGACGCAGGCGCAGCTCGAGGCGCTGGCGGAGGTGATTCTGTCGAGGGCGCCCGCGCACGTGCGGGTCTACTCGGACGAATCGTACGAAGCGATCGTCTTCGATGGCGAGGCGCACCGCTCGATCGCGTCCGTGCCGGGGATGGCGGAGCGGACGATCGTCACGTCGGGTGTCTCGAAGACCTACGCGTGGACGGGTGGCCGCGTGGGCTGGGCGGTGCTGCCGACGGCGCGCGAAGCGGCCGTCTTCACGAACCTCAACATCAACTACTTCGCGTCGATCTCGCCGTATAACCAGCTCGGCGCGAAGGCGGCGATCGAGTCACCGGAGAGCGTGCCGGCGGTCGAGCGCATGGTGGCGGCGTTCGCGGAGCGGCGCGACGCGGTCCTCGCCGCGCTGCGCCGCGTCGACGGCGTGAGCTGCCAGGTGCCGCGCGGCGCCTTCTATCTCTTTCCGAACGTCGGGAGTCTGCTGGAGCGGATCGGCGCGATCGGGGCGTTCGACGCGCTGCCGCCGGAAGCGCGGCGCGAGTCCAGTCCCGCGACGCTCTTCCAGCTCTTCCTCCTGCACCGCTACCGCGTGGCGACGATGGATCGTCGCTCCTTCGGCGCCCTCGAGAGCGACGGCGAGCACTTCCTCCGCATCTCGATCGCGACCGGCATCGACGACCTGCTCGAGGCGGTCGAGCGGATCGCCGTCGCGGCGCGGGACGTCGACGGATTCCGCGCCTTCCTCCGCGAGGGGCGGGCGCTCTCCTTCTGAGCGAGCGGTCACCATGACGATGCGATTCGGGCCGCGCCGCAGCGTGCTGGTGGAGATCGAGAGCGCGGACGCTCCCCGGGAGGCGGGGATCCTGTCCGCGCTCGAGCGCTTCGACGTGGTCTACCGCACGCTCTGCGCGATCCTCTACAACTACGCGCCGACCTCCGGCCACCCGGGAGGATCGATCTCCTCCGGCCGTTTCGTCGCGTCGCTCCTCTTCGACGGCCTCGATCACGACCTGTCCGATCCGGCGCGCCGCGACGCCGACCTCGTCTCCTATGCGGCGGGCCACAAGGCGCTGGGCCTCTACGCGCTGTGGGCGCTGCGCGACGAGGTGGCGCGCATCGCCGCGCCGGAGCTGCTTCCGGACGACGTCGCACGCCGCCTGCGACTCGAGGACCTGCTCGGCTTCCGGCGCAACCCGATCGCGGGCACGCCGCTGCTCGCCGCGCTCGGCGCGAAGACGCTGGACGGGCACCCGACGCCGGCGACGCCGTTCGTTCCACTGGCGACGGGCGCCTCCGGCGTCGGCTTCGCCGGCTCGCTCGGCCTCGCCCTCGCCGCCGCGGACGCCTACGGCGTGGGCGCTGCGCCGCGCGTCCACATCGTCGAGGGAGAGGGAGGCCTGACGCCGGGCCGGGTGTCGGAGGCGCTCGCGTTCGCCGGCACCGCTTCGCTGGGAAACGCGATCGTGCATCTCGACTGGAACCAGGCGTCGATCGATTCGAACCACGTGACCCGCGAAGGCGCGGAGCCGGGCGACTACGTGCAGTGGGAGCCGGCCGAGCTGTTCTACCTGCACGACTGGAACGTCGTCGTCGTCCGCGACGGCACCGATCTCGGCGCGATCGCGGCGGCGCAGCGCCGCGCCCTCGAGCTCGACACCGGCCAACCCACGGCGATCGTCTACCGCACCACGAAGGGGTGGCAGTACGGCATCGAAGGCCGCGCCTCGCACGGCGCCGGACACCCGCTCTGCTCGCCGGGCTTCTACGACGCGCTCGCGCCGCTCCTCGGCGACGACGCGGCGACGCTGCCGCGCTGTGAGGCGGGCCGTACGCGCTGCCTGGACGGCGCGCTCAAGGCGCAGGTCGAGACGTGCTACTGGGAGGCGCTGAGCCTCGTGCGGCGGGCGCTGGAGGCGAATCCGGCCACCGTCGCCGCGCTGGCGGACCGCCTGCGCGCCGCGCGCGAAAGGCTCGACGCGCGCGGGCGTGCGCGCCGCGCCGGCGCCCCGGACGTCGGCCGCGTCTTCGCGGCGGCGACGTCGCAGGCGACGCCACCGGAGCTCGCGCTCGAGCCGGGGGCTCGCGTCACCCTGCGCGGCCAGCTCGGCAAGGCGCTCGGTCATCTCAACCGCCAGAGCGGCGGCGCGCTCCTGATCGCTTCGGCGGACCTCCTCGGCTCGACCTCCGTCGCCGAGGCGGCGAAAGGCTTCGATCCCGGCTTCTACAACGCGACGCGCAACCCCGGCGCACGCCTCGTCGCGACGGGCGGCATCGCCGAGGACGCGATGAGCGCGATCCTCGCCGGCCTCTCCAGCTTCGGCGAGCACATCGGCGTCGGCTCCTCCTACGCCGCCTTCCTCGCGCCGCTCGGGCACGTGGCCGCCCGCCTGCACGCGATCGGCGCTCAGGCGCGCCAGGCCGCGTTCGGCGAGCCGCGGCGGCCATTCGTCCTCGTGTGCGGCCACGCGGGGCTGAAGACCGGCGAGGACGGACCCACGCACGCGGATCCGCAGGCGCTGCAACTGCTACAGGAGAACTTTCCGCCCGGCGCCATGGTCACGCTCACGCCGTGGGAGCCGTCCGAGATCTGGCCGCTCCTGGCGCGCGCGCTCGCCGTGCGCCCGGCGACGATCGCGCCGTTCGTGACTCGCCCCACCGAGATCGTGCCCGACCGCGATGCGATCGGCCTCGCGGCCCCCGAGGCCGCCGCCGCCGGCGTCTATCTCCTGCGCGAGCCGCGCCGCGGCCACGACGCGACCGTCGTGCTGCAGGGCTCCGAGGTCGCGATCGCGTTCGTCCGCGACGCGCTTCCGATCCTCGAGCGCGAAACGGTCGACGTCGCGGCCTACTACGTGGCCAGCGCCGAGCTCTTCGATACGCTGCCGCTGGCCGAGCGCGAGCGGATCCTGCCCGGCGCCCTGGCCGACGAGGCGATCGGCATCACCGGCTTCACGCTGCCGACCCTCTACCGCTGGATCCGCTCAGACCTCGGCCGCGCCAACAGCCTGCACCCCTACCGCAACGGTCGCTTCCCCGGGAGCGGCCCCGGCGACCTCGTCGTCGCGGAGGCCGGCCTCGACGGCGCCAGCCAGGCACGCGCCATCATCCGACACGTGCAGGCGCTGCGCGAAAGCCGCGTACACGCCTACGGCTGAGACGCCGCGCCGCGCCCCGCGTAGATGCGGTCCAGCTCGCGTTCGTACTCCTCGACCGTGATGCGGCCGTTCACGTATTCCCGCTGCGCCCGCTCGAGGGGTGATTCCGGCGGGAGCGCCCGCGGTCGCGGCGCCTCCGCCACTTCCGCGCGCTGCTCCGCGTAGCCCCCCCACCGCCGCCTCCACCGCTCCCGCCGCGCCCACCGCGCCCGCCGCCGCGCCGACACCAGAAACCAGATGACCGCCCCGATCACCAGCCATTCGGGAAACATGCGCCCGCTCCTCTCAGCTCTTGCGCGTGCCGCGGCGCCACGCCTCCAGCTCCGACGTCGCCCGGTCGAGGATCTCCTGCAGCCCGTGCACCGCCTCCCGATCGCCCGCCGCCTCCATCGCCCGCTCGAAGCTCACCTGCGCCAGCCGCACGAACGAACGCGTCAGATCGCCCATCCCGCGTCCCGAAAACGCCGCTCCGAAGTCGCTCACCCGGTCCGTCACGTCGTCCACCCGCTCGCTGTTCTCCTCCAGGAAGCGCCGCCCCTCCTCCGTGATCCGGTACACCCGCTTCCCCTCCACCTCCTCCGACGTCACGTGCCCCTGGTCCTGCAGCATCTGCAGCACCGGGTACACTGACCCCGCGCTCGCCGAGTAGAAGCCCCCCGCCTCCTCCTCCAGTCGCTGCATCACCTCGTACCCGTGCATCGGCGCCTCCGCCAGCAGCGACAGCACCATGTACTTCAAGTCGCCGCGCTCGAAGACCCGCCGCCGCCGCCGCGGCCCCGCCCGAAAGCGGAACCCCGGACCGCACGCCGACGCCCACGTGTTGAAGTCGAATCCCCCGTGCCGCGGTCCCATCGCTCGCCTCCCGTTCCGCTGGATGCGGGGCGCTGCGTCCGTCCCGGTCCGCGTCGCAACCGCGCGCGCCGGACGTCGGCCCTCATCGGCCCCGTTCCTTACCGATACGATACGATATATCGCGAAGTTTCGGAAGGGCACGACCGCCGGCCGCGGTGCGGCCGGCGTCGTGCCGATGTCAGCCGCCGGAGATGCCGTCGGCCGTGCGGGCTACTCCTCGCGCTTCCGCGGTTCGTTGGACTCGGTCGCCTTGCGTGCGGCCTCGCCGGCCTTGCGCTCGACCTTGCCGGCCGCCTCGCGGGCGGCGCCCTTCGTCTCGGTGGAGCGGTCCTTGACGACGCGACCCGCCTCACGCTCGACCTTGCCGGCGGCCTCGCGAGCGGCGCCCTTCACCTCATGCTCGGTGCCTTCGCGATGCGCTTCGCGCTTGATGTCGCGGCTGGTGTCTCCCATGGGATCCTCCCTTTTGGATTTCCGTTGGTGCCCGCGAGAGCGGGCGATGGGAGATAGGGCAGGGACCGTGCCGTGGCTCGGGATCGCGGCGGGTGGCGGGAGGAGGGAGCGGGGCGGCAGGTGGGGGGAAAGCGGCGGGGAGGGAGAAGGATGGGACGGTGCGGTCAGCGCCAGAGGGGAGCGTTCTCCTCGGCGAAGGCGCGGAAGGTGCGCGGCGGGCGGCCGAGGACGCGGGCGACGTCGTCGGTGGTGCGCTGGCGGCGGCCTTGGCGGATGGAGCGGAAGAAGTCGACGGCGACGTCGATGGCGCGCTCGTTGGCGCCGGCTTCGCGGAGGCGCTGGCGGTAGGCGTCGTCGTCGAGGGAGTCGTAACGGATGGGGCGGCCGACGGCGGCGGAGAGGGTGCGGGTGATGTCGCCGGGCGCGAGCGAATCGGGCCCGGTGAGGGTGTAGGCGTGGCGGTCGTGCGCCGGATCGGTGAGTGCGGCGGCGGCGACGGCGGCGACGTCGCGGCCGTCGACGAAGCTGACGCGGGCGGCGCCGGCGGGCGCGGCGAGGACGCCGTCCTCGCGGAGGGAGGGGCGGAGGAAAGCGGAAGTGAAGTTCTGCATGTAGAGGTTGGGGCGGAGGAAGGTGAATCGGATGCCGAGGCGTTCGATGTGGTTTTCGAGGCGGTGGAGGGCGAGGTCCTCGACCTGCTCCGCGTCCATGGCGGAGAGGAGGACGATCGCGTTGACGCCGGCCTGGACGGCCCAGTCGAGGAGGGGCAGGAGGGTCTCGTAGGCGTCGGGGTCGAAGGGGGCCGGGGCGAGGAAGATGCGGTCGACCCACTGGACGGCGGCGTCGTACGTCTCGGTGGCGGCGTAGTCGAGCTCGATCACCTCGACGGCGTCGCCGAAGAGGGAGCGGGCGCGCTGGGGACTGCGGGTGGCGGCGCGGATGTCCGCGGCGCCGCGGGCCGCGAGGAGGCGGACGAGCTCGCGGCCGACGGTGCCGGTGGCGCCGGTGACGAGGATGCGGTCGCTCATCGGTGCGTCTCCTCGGTCGACGGTCGCTCCTTCGTGAACGCGGGTGGCGAAGGTTCCCGAAAGATGCGGGGACACCGCATGAGCGCACAACCGTCGGGAGGCTGGCCGGCGCGGCGCTCGATCGCGGACACGGCCTCGAGCGCTGACGCGGCGCCGAGTCAGCGCGCGGCGGCCGCGTCGATGCGGCGGAGGTCGCTCGCCAGACGGCGCCGCGCCTGCTCCAGGGCGGCCGCGCCGACGGGGCCTGGCGCCTCGCCCGCCGGCACCGGCCGTCCCGAGCGGGCGAAGAAGAACGTGAGCTCCGCGGGCGGCGCCGGTCCGAGCGCCGCCGCGGCGAGCAGGTACACGTCCCTCTGCGCCTCGTACTCGCGCGCCCGCTGTGTCTCGCGGCCGGCGGCGCGCGCGGACTTGTAGTCGACGATGCGCAGCAGCGGCGGCTCCGCGTCGATGGCCACCAGGTCGAGCGCACCGTGCATCACGGCGGGCGCTCCGGCGCCACGGGCGACCCACGTGAAGGCGAGCTCGCGCTCGTGGCGGGGCGCGCGGAGGAGCGGCGCGACTCGCGGATGCGACGCGGTGGCCGTGATCATGCCGCGCAGCTCGGCCCGGAGCCGGTCGCGGAGCGTCGCCGGCGCGCCTTCGCCGATGCGGCCGCCCAGCTCGAGGTCGAGGATGCGGTCGAGTTCGGCGAGCAGCTCGAGCCGCTCCAGGACGCCGTGCAGGACGTCCCCGATCAGGCGCGCGGTGGCGTGCGGCACGAGCAGGTCGAGCTGCTCGTCCGCGATCGGCTCGGCCGCCGCGGCGCCGTCCGCGGCGAGGGGTGCGGCGGCGGACCACTCCGCCGGCGGCAGGCCGAGCGCGTAGATCCTGCGGTGCTCCGCCGGCCGGTTGCGAAGGATCACCAGCTCGGTGGCGGAGTGCACGCGCAGGGCGGGCCGCGGCGCGACCGGGGCGAGGCGGCGCGCGAGAGCCGCGTCGATCGGCCCGGCGACGACCGTATCCGGCGTGGGCGGCGCCGGCGCTTCGAGCGCGGCAGCCGCGATCGGCTCCACGTCGACGACCGGGCCGCTCCAGGTGCGGCCGCCGTCCTGGTAGGCGAAGCGGCCTCGGGAGAACTCGAGGCCGTGAAGCAGCCACGCGTCGGCGTGCTTCGCCGCGCGCACGGCTTCCGGCCCCGCCGCCGGCGCGGCGGTGTCGCCGCAGAGGATCAAGCGGTCCTTCGCGCGCGTCGCGGCGACGTAGAGCACGCGTTTCTCCTCGGCGCGGGAGAGCGCGCTCTCGCGCGCCTTCAACCAGGCGTAGGCGCCCGGCGAGTCGCCGCCCTGCGGCGTCCATTGCAGCCCGATCCCGGCGTCCGGGTCGATGAAGAGCGGAGGCGACTCGCGGCCGCCGAGCTCGATGTCGCGCGCGCCGTCGGCGAGCACGACCACCGGCCATTCGAGACCCTTCGCCTGGTGCACCGTCGTGAGGGTGACGACGTCGTCCTCCCGGCTCTGCACGGCCGCCTCCGCCTCGTGGCCGCTGTCGGCGCGCTCGGCGATCATCTCGAGCAGCTCGCGGATCGAGCTGCCGGGGTGCGACTCCGCGATGCCGACCAGCTTGCGGAGGTTGGCCAGGGCGACGTCGCCGTCCGCCTGGAGCAGGAGGTGCGCCGCGTAGCCGGCGCGGCCGAGCGCCCTTTCCAGCAGCGCCGCCGCCGGGATGCGGTCTCGCAGCGACAGCAGCGACTCCCACCATTCGGCCGCCCAGGCGAGGCGCGCGGCTTCGGCCGGCTCCGGCAGCGATTGCGATCGCAGCGCCCGTCGCAGGCGGCGTGGGCCCGCGATGCGCAGCCGCAGGAGCGACGCGTCGGTGAGAGCGACGAAGGGCGAGCGCAGCACTCCGGCGAGCGCGACGTCGTCGTCCGGGTCCGCGAGCGCGGCGAGCAGCAGACGGACGTCGCGCACCTCGCGGCGCGCGAAGAAGGAGGCGTTTCCCGCCACGACGTACGGGATGCCGTGGCGCCGGAACGCCGCCTCGTAGATGGGCAGCGCGGTGCGCGCGCGGAAGAGCACCGCGAAGTCGCTCCAGCGCGGCGCGCGAGGCGGGGCGCTCGCGTCCTCGCGGACGACAGACTCGTCGTGCCGCAGCTCGAGGAGCCGCGCGGCCACCCGCTCCGCCTCGGACTCGCGCCGCGCGGGCGCCGTGTCGCCCCGCGCGGGGATCACCTCGACGGCGCCGTCGTCGTCTGGGACGACACGGTTCTGCCCGACCTGGAGCGGCGCGTAGGCGATCTCGTGGCCCGCTTCCGCCGCGGCCGCGTCGGCCGCGGCCTCGCCCATGACGGCGCCGAAGACGGCGTTCACGTACGCGACGATCGGGGCGCGGCTGCGGAAGCTGGTGTCGAGCGGGATCGTTTCGCCGCCCGCGGCGAGGATCTCACGCTCCACGTCGCCCCAGAGCGCGACGTCCGCGCGACGGAAGCGGTAGATCGACTGCTTCGGATCGCCCACGACGCAGAGGCGCGGCGCGGCAGGCTCGCCGCCCGGAAGGCCGCAGATGGCGTAGGCGATCTCGACCTGGGCGCGGTCGGTGTCCTGAAACTCGTCGACGAACAGCCAGCGCAGCCGCGAGCGCAGCGCGTGCCTCACGTCCGGGCGGTCGCGGAGCAGGTCGCGGGCGCGGTAGACGAGCGCGTCGAAGTCGAGGGCGCGTTCGCGGTCGAGGGCCGCGTCCAGGCGGTGGCGGGCGGCGATGCCGATCTCGAGCAGGCGGCCGGCGAGGCGAGCCGCGTCGTCGTCGTTCGGCAGCCACGCACCGCCCCCCGCCTCGACGGCGCGGCGCAGCGCCGGCGCCGCGTCGCCGCTGCCCCAGCGGTCGTACGCGAGGCGCGCCCCCTCGCCGCCGGCGGCGAGGCCGTCGACGATCGCACGCGTTCGGCGCAGGCCGAACGCGACGACGACACTCGCGACGTCTGCGTCACCGCCGCGCAGGCGCGCGATCACCTCCTCCGCGACGGCGTCGTGGCGGAGCAGGGAAGCCTCCGCCTCGTCGAGGACGCGGAAGGAGGGGTCGAGGCCGGCGCGCAGTCCGAACTCGCGCAGCATGCGGGCGCAGAAGGCGTGGATGGTGCCGATGCGCGCGCGCTCGACCTCGTGGACGCGGTCGCGCCACTCCCGTGTGCCGGTGCGTCGCGCGACGCCGCGCAGCTCGCGCCGCAGCGACGCCTTCAGCTCCGCCGCGGCGGCGTTGGTGAAGGTGATCGCCGCGATCTGGCCGAGCTCGCAGCGCGCGGCCGCCGGCGTCTCCCCGGTGCCGACGTCGGCGCCGAGGAGGTGGACGATCTTGGCGACGAGCGTGGAGGTCTTGCCGGAGCCGGCGCCCGCGCTCAGCATCGTGTGGCCGCGGGCGGCGATCGCGCGGCGCTGGTTGCTCGTCCAGTCGGTCATCGCCGCTCCACCCTGTCCTCGCGGCAGATCTCGATGAACTCGCACCAGGGGGGGCAAGTGCAGCGCGGCGGGATGGCGGCCGGGAAGCGGCCGGCGCGGATCGCGTCGGCGATGTCGAGCGCGCGCTCTGGGGCGCGCGAGATGCGCTCGGCGGCGCGGTCGCGTTCGGCGCTGCCGCCCTCCTTGACTCCGTCCTTCAGGATGTTGCGGGGGTGCAGGCGGGCGGCGGGCCGCGCGGGGCGCGGCGCGATCACCTGGTAGGACCCGCCCCACACCTGCGCGCCGGGGCGGATGCGCCCGAGTGCGTGCAGGTAGAGCGGGAGCTGCAGCAGCGCGCCCGACTCGTACTTCGAGTGCGGTTCGAGCGATCCCCCGCCGCTCTTGTGGTCGACCACGTAGAGCCAGCCGCGCACCCCGTCCTCGATCAGCTCGTCGACGCGGTCGATGCGACCGCGCAGGCGCAGCACCCGCTCGCCGTCTGTGATCTCGACGGGCGGCTCGCCGTCGCGGCCGAACACGAGCTCGAACGCGACCGGCTGGCGGCGTGGGACGCGGCGCCAGCCGCTCGCCCCGTTCTCTGCGGCTTCCCAGCGGACGTACGCCTCCAGCGCGCGCCGCATGTGGTCACGCAGCACGCCGACGAGCGCCTCCTCGCCGGTCCAGGCGCGCGCCGCCTGCTCCGCGAGGACGTCGTCGAGGATCGTCGGCAAGCGCGCGACCGCCGCTTCGACGCGCGTCGCGTCCAGCGCCTCCTCGCCGAAGCCCGCCGCCATCTCCCGGTGCAGGCGCTCCAGCGCAGCGTGGTAGACGGTGCCCCGCGTCGCGGCGTCGATCTCCTCCTCCGGCTCCTCGATCGCCGCAAGGCGCAGCACGTCGGCGCCGAAGAAGGTGAAGGGGCAGAAGCCGTAGCGCTCGAGCCGGCTCGCGCTCCACACGGCGTCGCCGTAGCGCGCCTCGAGCCAGGCGCGCAGGTCGGGATCGTCGATCGCGCCGTCGTAGGCGTGCGGAACGCGGGAGAGCGCCGGGGAGCGGCGATGGCCGGCACGGAGCCACTCGACCCGCGCGCCGTGCAGCGCACGCCGGACGACGTCGCCCTCCACTTCCCACGCGCCGCGCAGCGCGGCGAGCGCCGGAGCGGACGCCCCGGGCGGTCGCAGGACGTCATCCTCGGCGGTGGCCCCGGCGCCGTCGCGCCACGCGCGCGCCCCGAAGAGGAGCGCGTCGTCGGCGCACCAGACGTCGTCGATGGACGCGGGCGCGAGACGGGAGCCGGGCACGCGCTCCAGCCAATGATCGAGCGGATCCGCCTCTCCGGGGCGGAGCAGCGCCGCCACCTCCTCCAGGTAGGGCGAGGGCAGCCGGGGCGTGCCGGCCGCGTCGGCGCTGGCGTAGGAGAGGTGCAGCGACCGCCTGGCCCCCGTCGCCACCGCGCGGAAGAGCGACGCCTCACGGGCGAGCCATTCCTGCGCCGGCTCGAGCGGCAGCCCGGCGGCGCGCAGCGTCTCCGTCTCCGCGTCGGTGAAGAGCCCGCCGCGCGGCGGCTCCACGGGAAACTCGCCGGCGGCGAGGCCGACGAGGTGGACGTGCTCGAAGGTGCGTCCGACGGCCGCGAGGGCCTCCAGCACCTGGACGCCGTGGCGCTGCGGCGTCCACGCCGCGAGCTCGCCTTCCTCGAGCGTGGCGGCGAGCTCGCGCAGCCACGCCGCGGGGTCCAGTTCGGCATCTTCGGTCCGGTCGAGGCGCAGCGCCCGCCGCCACGCAGCGAGCAGGTCGCGCGCGGTGCGCAGCGCGGCGACATCGAGGCGGACGGCCTGGACCCTCTCCTCGTCCGACTCGTGGCGCGCGTGCAGGCGAGCCGCCGCCCGCGCGAGCCCCCACAGCCCCGGCCGCTCCTCGCCGGGGAGGTCGCCCGCTCCGAGGTAGTCGAGGCAGAGCCCGATCCACTCGGAGCGGCGGTGCGCCGACTCCAGGGCCGGCGCCTCGCGCATCAGCGGCTCGAACGCTTGCAGCGCCGCCCGCACGCGCTCGGCTGCGGGGCCGTGGTACCTCCTGCCGGCGTCGCCGCCGTCGTCTTCCGCGATCTCCTCCGCGGCGGTCGCCTCGACGAGCAGCGCCGCCACCGCTCCGCGCCACTCGTCCAGGGTGCGCGGGCGGCCACGCGCGGCGATGTGGGCGAAGACACCCGCGTCGAGGTGGAGGTCGAAATACGGCGATTCCGCCACCTCGATCAGAGCGCGCCGGCTCCACCCCTCGGCGCCGAGCCGCACCACGCGAAGCACCGCGGCGATCACGGGGATCTCCGCCAGGCGATAGCGGAGGCGCGCCGTCACCGGGATGCCGTGCCGCCTCAGCTCCTGCACGGCCCGGGGTCCGTCCGGCCGCAGACCGCGGACGACGACGGCGATCTCGTCCGGCCGCGCGCCGTCGTGGATACGGCGCTTCACCACCCGCGCGACCGCCTGCAGCGTGCGCGCGAGGTCCGGCGCCGCCAGCGCGACGACCGCCGCCTCGCGAGGCAAGGGCGCGTGGCCGCCCGCCGCGGCGCTCGCCTCCGCCGGCTCGACGTCGCCGAACAGGTCGTCGCGCAGCCGCGCGAGCGCGCCGCTGCGCGGACTGCCCGGCAGCGCCACGACGTCGTCGGCCCGCTCGCGCAGCGCGTCGAGGAGCGTGAGCTCGGACAGGTCTCCCCTCGCGCCGCCGGTCGTCGTGGGCGCCGCGAGGTAGACGCGCAGCTCGTCGATGAAAGGCGCCGCGCGCAGCGCCTGGAGGAGCAGACCCCAGCCGCCGCCGAGATCGGCGAGGCCGTAGACGGCGAGAGAGGCGCGGCCCGCCGCGGAGAAGGGCGCCCGCAGGCGTCGCGCGACGGCGTCCGGCTCGTCGCGGACCGCCTCGGCCGCGATGGCGGCGAGGTCGCGGCCGTCGCAGCGCGCGACGCCGTCGAGCGGACCCAGCGCGGCGAGCGCCCCGTTCCATTCGGCGTAGAGCGCGGCGAGCTGGCGGTCCCGCTCGCGCGCCCAGCCGTCCGCTTCGTGGCCGAGCGCGCCGCGCAACGTCCCGGCGAAGCGGTCCGGTGAGACGCGCTCCGCGCGCAGGCGGCCGAACAGCCGGTCGAGCGCGCCGACGAACCCGCCGAGCGAGCGCAGGCCGGGGAACGCACCGGTCGTGCGGATGGCGGACCGCAGGAGGACTTCGCGCTCGAAGACGGAGAGCGGCGCGGCGTCGCCGGCGATCTGCTCGAGCAACTCGCGGAAGACGACGACGGGGCTTCCGAGCCAGCCGTCGCGGGCGCCGCTCGCGAGCGCGGCGACGACGTCGTCGCGGACGCCGCCCTGGCGCACGGCCAGGAGCGGAGGCGGCGCATCGGAGTGCGGCGCGAGGAGCGGCTCCGCGGCGTGGCGGAGGAGCGCGTCGGCGTCGGGAGCGTGGAAGAGAAGGAATCGGGCCATCCGGAAGCGCGCTGCGGGGGGCGCATTGCCGTCGCGGTGAAGGTAAGGCGGCGTGGCGGGGCAGGGAAGGCGGCGAACGGAAGGCGGCGGCTGCGCCGCGAGCATCTTGCGCGGCGGTCCGGGCGGGGGTTCCTTCAATGTGGACCGATCAACGGGAGCTGTGCGTGGCGACCTCTTTTCGCGCCTCGATCCGCCTCATGCCGGGCGTGCACCTCGTCGCCGGGCGCGCCGTCGGCGCGATCTCCGTCGGCGTGCGAGGACCGACGCTCGCCGCCATGCCTGCGCCCGATGTGGACACGGAGCTCCCGCTGCTACGGGCCGGGGCCGCGTGGCGCGGCTCGCCCGCCCCCGCCGCCGGCCGCGCCGACTACCGCGCCCTCGCCCAGGCGTCCACGTCCGGCGACCGGCTCCGCATCTCGGAGATGGGGGAACGGGAGTGGCGCGCCGCGCGCATCTCCGCGCTGCGCTCGGTGCTCAGCGGCCGCGCCCGCGAGCCGTTCGACTGGGGAGCGCGTTGTGAGCCGCTGCCGGCGCTGGTGGTCGAAGGGTTCGACACGCCGGAAGAGACGCGGATCGACGAGCGCAGCCTGCGCCGGGAGGCCGCTCGGCGTCTGCCGTACTGGCCATGGGTGCTGAGCGTGGTCGCCGCCGTCGCCGTCGCCTTCTTCGCGCCGGTGCTCCCCGTGCGGGCGCTCGCCGTCTTCGTCGCGGCCGTGACGGCGCTTTTCAGCCTGCGGGTCCCGTTCTGGCGTGCCGCGCTGCGCGCCGATCTCCGCCTCGTCCGCGAACGCACCGAGCGTCAGCTCGTCGACACCGCCCGCCAGATGCACGAAGCGGAGGAGCGCGCCCGGCGCGAGGCGTGGGCGGCGGCGCAGGAGCTGCGCCGCCGGCTGCGCGAGGCGGTCGAGCACGAGGACGCGGAGCCGCTCGCCGTGGTGCTCGCCATCGAGATGGCGCGGCAGGACCTGCCGGTCCCGGTCGTGTGCGAGCTCTCCTTCCCGACCGGCCTCACGGCCGCCGAAGTACGCCTCGTCCTGCCGCCGATCGCGGACATCCCGGGCGCGGCCCGCCGCGAGCCCGAGCCCGGCAAGGACTGGGTCGGGCCGCTCCCGCTCGCGGAGCGGTGGTCGGTGCACGCGGATCTGTGCTGTGGGCTCGCCCTCCGCATCGGAGCGGAGATCTTCCGCATCCTGCCGATGGTCGAGCGCCTCGATCTTCTCGGCACGCTCGATCCGCCCGACAATGCGGCGGGGCGCGGCCGCGGTGGCTTCGGCGGCGGCCGCGACGGCGTTGCGGCGGCCGACGTTGCCGTCCTCCACTACCGCGCGTCGCGCGACGACCTCGCCGGCGCGCTCGGCGGGCACGGCGTGGCGCCGGAGGACACGCTGCGCGAAGTGGGAGGCCGCTTCTCGCGCGACCAGCAGGGGCCGCGTCCGCTGGCGAGGGCCGCGCGGCCGGCGCCGGAGCCGCCCGACGGCGACCCGCCGGCCTAGCGGCGGAACCGGTAGGCGACCTTGAGGAAGAAGCCGTCGCTCGTGCGCTCGAGGTCGCCGAGCCGCAACAGCGCCTGCCCGGCGAGCGCGCTGCCGTAGCCGACGAACACGACGGTTCCGGGCCGCGGCTCGTAGGAGGCGAGGAGGTCGAGCCTCAGCGCGTCGGTCGAGAGAGCTGCGACCGGCTCGCCCTCCAGCAGCAGCGGAGCGCCCGTGCGCGCGTCCTCCAGCGCCGCCCGCCGCTGCGACCGCCACTCCGCCACCACGCGGAAGAAGAGGGGCCGGCTCGGCTGGATCTCGATCTTGGCGTGCGGGATCCGGCTGAGCGCGAAACGCGAGCCGTCTCGCGCGCGCGTGATGCGCTGCCACGTGGCCGAGAGCTGGACGCGGGCCCACGGCGCCGGCCGCAGGGCGACGTCGCCACTCAGCGTCGTCGCGGTCCCTTCCGCCCCTTCGGCGAAGATCGCCACGCGGCCGCGGCGGGCCTGCGCCGACGCGGAGAAGCCCTGGTAGGTGGGGGTGGCCGCCTGCACCTGGATGCTCGGCCCGGAGACGCGGTGGAGCGGAACGTAGGGCCCCCCGGCCCCCGCGCTCGCGAGCCCCGCGTAGTCGGCCGGATCGAGCGTGACGAAATCCCGCTCGAGGGCCGCCTGCACGTCCCAGCCGCCGCGCAGGCGGAACGTCCCGCGCAGGCTCTCGTTCCCCTCGATCGCGGCCGCGCGGCCGAAATCCGCGTAGCGCCAGATCCGCATCGGCGCCACGAACGTCGAGAAGCTCTCCACGAGCGCGCCGCGCGGGCCGTACCAGGTGAGGCGGTTGAACGCGTGCGCGGTGACGATGCCGACGCGTGGGACGTAGCCGGCGTCGCTCTCGAAGCCGTCGCCGATGCCGCTGACCTGATAGTTGAAGCCGAAGCCGCGGCCCGTGCGGTCCAGCTCCGCCTTCCAGATCGGGGCGCCCCGCGTGCCGGCGGACGCGGCCGCATCCCCCGCCGCCGCGCCCGGCGCCGCCGCGCGCGTCCACGAACCGCCGAGCTGCGTCTCGAAGTAGTACAGCCGCGCGAAGACGATCCGCGTGTCCGCCGCCGCGACACGGTTGAAAGCCGGCGAACCCTGCGCGCTGCGGTCGGTGAAGACGAGTCCGGCGACGGAGTTCGTGCCAATGTCGCGACGCAGGCGCAGGATGTTGAAGAGCGCGTCGCCGCCCCCCGGCTCGTCGAGCGCGCTCATGTAGGCGATGCCGAGGCGGCCGATCTTGCCCGTCAGCTTCGCGCCGGCGAGCGGAGAAGCGATCTGCCGGGTGTAGACGAGCTGGTTCGGCGTCGAGAAGAGCTCGATCCCCTCCAGGAAGAAGGGCCGCTTCTCCGGATAGAAGAGCGCGAAGCGCTCGTTCACCGTGACCTGGCCGACGTCCGCTTCCACCTGGCTGAAGTCCGGATTCACCGTCGCGTCCAGCGAGACGCTCGTCCAGCCGAGCCGCATGTTGAGCCCGGCGTCCTGCTTCACGTCGCCCCGCTCGAAAGCGCCCGCGTCGCTGCGCGCGCCGTTCAGCGAAGCGGTCACGAACGGCTGCGCTTCGAGCACGACGCCGCGCCGCAGGTCGTGCAGCCCGTCGAGCGTGCCCGCCTGCAGCAGGTAGCTCGCGTTCGCGCGCCGCACGTCGGTCCACGTGTCGGTGAAGCCGGTGCGCTGTACCTTGCGCTCGATCTGGAGCCCCCACCGCTGCGCGCCGGTGCCCGGGAAGCGCAGGCTCTTGAACGGGATCCTCACCTCGACCACGTACCCGCTGTCCGTCACCTCGCCCGACGACTCGTACCAGTAGTCGGGACTCTTGTCCGTCGAGCCGCCGAAGATGTGCGCCGCGCTCGACGCCCCCTCTGTGCGCACGCCGTCCGACTGCACGCCCAGCGGATTCACGCCGAAGAAGAACGCACGCCGCCGGTCGTCGAACGTGTCGAGAAAGATGACGACGTTGTCGTCGCTGTCGATGTTGTCTCGATCCGCCTTCGTCGCCCGGATGCGCTCCGGCCGCGTGTCGTGCGCCACGATCCCGAACCAGATCGCGTCCGGCGCGTACCACACCAGCACGTCCGTGCGCTCCGCCGCAGGACGGCCATCGACCGGCTCGTACTGGTGGAAATCGCCGAGGCGCGCCGCCCGCTTCCACACGGGCTCGTCGAGGTGGCCGTCCACCGTCGCCTGCGCGCCCTCGATCCGCGGCACCGTCGCGGTCGCGGCGGACGCCGGCGCGCCGGCACCGGCGGCGGCGGGCTCCTGCGCGTGCGCCCGGGAGGCGCCCGCGCTCAGTAGCGGAAGCAGGAGCAGCAGCAGGATCGGGTGCGGCGCATCGCGCATCGTCGTAATCTTCCGGCTCGGGATCGGCTCGCAAATCTGGCGGAGGCGCGCCGGGGATTCAACGGCCAGCCGCTTGCGGACGCCCCGGCGCCGTTGAGTATTGGCAGGGGACGCGACCGAGGTCGGGGCGCGCCGAATTTCGAGGAAGGATGCGACATGTACGACTCCGAACTGCACCCCCGGCGCCCACAGCTCGGGCCGGCCCTGCGCGCGACGCTCGCCTGCCTGTCCGCGGCCGCGTTCCTCGCGGCGTGCGCTTCCTCCAGCCAGAGCGGCCTCGGCGAAGGCTCCTCGAGCGGAATGACCCGCGTCGAGACGAGCAACGGCGCCTACGACGTGCCGGTCGCTCGCGACCGCGTCGCGGCCGAGCGCACCCTCGACGCCGATCCCGACGCCGCGTGGGACGCGCTGCCCCGCGTCTACCGGTCGCTCGGCCTTGTCGGATTCGTCGTCGACTCGACCACTCACGTCTATGGCGTACCGCAGCCCGCCGTCGCGCCTCGCCGCATCGCCGGGCAGCGGATCAGCCGCTTCCTCGCCTGCGGCACCGGCATCACCGGCTCCGTCGCCGACGACTACGAGGTCCGCATCGTGCTCCTCACGCAGATCGACCCCGCTCAGCCGGGCGCGCGCGTCCGCACCCGGTTCGAAGGCATCGCCCACTCGCGCGGCGTCTCCGGCGCCAACATCGACTGCGGCAGCAACGGCAAACTCGAAGACATGATCGCCGACTCGCTGCAGGCGCGCGTCGGCGCGCCCACGCACCGCTAACCGTCCGCTGACGGTCCGCCGCGGGGCCGGCCCGCCTAGCCCGGCCCCGCGACGCCGCTCGCTCCGGTTTCGTCAGCGACCGGCCGGCGCTGGGTGGCGCGACGCGCCGAGCCGCCACAAAGCGTCGATCGGCAACGCCTCGATGCGCGGTCCGAGCGCCCCGTGACGTTCCCCCGTGTGCAGGACGATCCCCCGCCGGAAACGCCGCCCCAGCCCGTCCGCGAGCGCGCGCAGATGGCGCGCGTCGCGAGCCCCCGCCGCGCTGCTCGCACGCACCTCCACGCCCACCACGTGCCCCGCCCGATCCGCCAGCACGAAGTCCACGGCCTGCCCCCCCGCCGTGCGAAGGTGGTGGATGCGCGGCTCCGTCCGGCTCCATGTCGCCTGCCGGTGCAGCTCCATGCCGACGAAGTTCTCCAGCAGCATGCCCGCGGCGAGCCGATCCGACCCCGCGCGAGCCTCGCCGATCTCCGCCAGCCGCGCCAGCAAGGATGTGTCCGTCAGCAACAACTTCGGAGATTTCGCCAGGCGCCGTTGATGGATCGTCGACCACGCCGGTACCGCCTGCAACAGAAACGCCGCCTCCAGCAGCGCCAGGTGCCGCTTCACCGTCGACGCCGGTATTCCGCTCGCCCGCGACAGCGCCGCGAAGTTCAGCAGCGCGCCCGCGCTCCGTGCCACCACCGACAGCAGCCGCGTCACCTCTTCCGGCCGCGCCACCCGCGCCATCGCCGGGATCTCCGACTGCAGCACCTCCCCCAGCCGCGCCCCCAGCCGCTCCTCCCGCTCCTCCCGCCGTACCCCCAGTCCACCCGGGTACGCCCCGGTGAGCGCGAGCCGTAGCAGCTCGCCCCGCCCGCTCGCCCTCCCCTCCAGCCCCGGCAGCGCCTTCTCCGCGAACACCGCGTCCACGAACCCCTCCCGCACTCCGCGCCGCTCCCCCTGCGATACGCCCCACAACAGCAGCATCTCGACCAGCTCCGGCGGCAGCTCCGACGAGCCCGGCAACAGATACGGATCCACCCCGCTCACCAGCAGAAAACGCCCCGGCCGCGGGTCCCGCCGCGCCGCCGCCACCACCGCCGCCACCAGCCCCGGCGCGTGATGCACGCCCTCCAGCCGCACCGCGCCGACCAGCCCCGCGACGAATTCCGCCGGCGCCGCCGCCGCCGCACGCGTCGCCGCGTCCGCCAGGCTCACGCGCCGCCACCCCGCCGAAACCGATTCCGCCAGCGCGCGCTTGCCCGCGCCGCGCGGACCCGCCAGCACGACGACCGGCCGCCGCCGCAGCGCCGCCTCGAGCCGCTCCTTCAGGTTGCGATCGATCTGCATGCCGCGCAGCATCGGGGGAATGTGGCGAAAAAGCAACCATCTCCCGGTCAATCCTCCGCCACACACCCTCTCCGCGCCACCGCCCGCACACGACGCGCTCGGACGGGCGCCGCGGAGGCGGCCCGCCCAGCGCGCGCCGGCACCGGGGCGCCTCCGGGACGGGCGCCGGCACGGGGCGCCGCCGCCCCCCGCCCTGTCGCCGCGCGCGGCGGCGGGCGATCTTGCGGGCGCGGCGGAGGGCGGCCGCGGGGCGAGCAGAGAGAGGCCGGCACAGGCGGACCGCCTGGAGGGAGCGACGATGCTGGAACGGACGCAAGCGGTGCTGGACCGCTCGTCGAAGTGGATCGTGGTGGCGCTCAGTCTGGCGGTGACCGCGCTGGTGGCGGCGCTGGACCGGGCGACGGGCTCGGAGCTGAGCTTCTCGATCTTCTACCTGGTGCCGGTGGCGGCGGTGGCGTGGGTGGGTGGGCCGCGCGCCGGGATGTGGATGGCGGTGGTGGCCGCGGCCGCGTGGCTGACGGTGGATCTGAGCGCAGGGGGCTCCGACGTGCCCGTGCTGGTGCACGGCTGGAACGCGCTCGTGCGTCTGGGCGTCTTCATGGTGGTCGCGGCGACGCTGGGGCGGCTGCGGGAGGAGCTGCTACGGACGCGCCGGGTGCTGGCGGAGGATTGGCTGACGGGTCTGGCGAACGGGCGGGCGTTCTACGAAGCGCTGGGAGCGGAGGAGCCGGCGGCGCGGGGGGCGCTCACGGTGGGGCGGCTGGACATCGGGGATCTGGAGTACGTCAACGAGCGCTTCGGCCGGGTCGCGGGGGACCAGCTTCTCGTGGCCGTGGCCCGCACGGTGGTGGAGGCGGTGCCGGCGGGCGCGCTGGTGGGACGGCTGAGCGGTGGGCAGTTCGCGCTGCGGCTGCGCGGGTCGGATGCGGCGGAAGCGAGGACGGTGATGGAGGCGGTTCAGGAGCGCCTTCGCGAGCGGGTGACGGCGCTGGACCGGCCGGTCACGATCGCGATCGCGGCGGCGTGGTGGCGGCGCCCGCCGTCGTCGTCCCAGGAGGTGCTGCGGCACGTCGACCGGCTGATGACGGGCGTGCGCGCGGAGAACCGGCGCAGTGCGCTCGTGTTCGACGAAGTCGCGCTCGAGCGCTGAGGCCGCCGCGGCCGCGTGCCGACGGCGGCTCGAGGGCGGCGGGTCACTGGTACTGGATGTAGAGGGGGATCGGCCGCAGGCGCAGGACCTGTTCGGGCGTGAGGAGCGGATCTCCCTTCCGGGTGTCGTTGTGGTAGAAGAGCTTGAAGCCGGTGAACTCGACCGGCTCGGAGACGATGTAGTCGTGGTAGCTGGCGCGTTTGAGCCAGGGCGCGCCCCAGCCGTCCATGTCGATGACGATCTGGACGCGCGGGTCGAGGCGGATCTGCCGCGATCCGGTGAGCATGCGGCGGGTGAAGCGGTGGACGACGAGGACCTTCGGCGGCAGGTGGTACTCGTCCACGAGCTCCGCGAGCATGCGCGCGGCGTAGTTGACGTCCGCGGCGCTCATCGTGCCAATGCGTCGGCCGGGGGCGGTGCCGTCCTTCATCGAGAATTCCGGGTCGATCGCGAGGTGGAAGCGCGGGCGGCGCAGGAATTCGCGCAGCCGCGGCAGCTCCTCCTGCAGGGTGCCGGTGCCGACCTGCACGTCGAGGATGACGATCGCGTCGCGGCTCTCCGCCCAGCGCGCGACCTCCTCGATGAGGGAATCGCGCATCCGCGTGCGGTACTTCCCGGAGATTCCCGGCTCTCCCTGCGCGACGACGGCGATCAGCTGCAGCGCGGGCTGCACCGGCGTCGCCGGGTCCGCCTTCTCCCACCGCTCCACCTCGCGATCCAGCCGGCGCAGCATCTCCTCCGGCGCCACCTCGCCCAGGATCCCCATGCGCGTCGAGAGCGGGTTGCCGTAGTAGGCGACAATGCGCTTCGCGGGCAGGATCGACCCCGGCAGCACCTCCGGGAGCGACACCGGCCAGCCCATGCGACGCGCGTACTCCGGATCCTCGCCCTGTCGATAGCGTTGCGGCGCGGCCGGTGAAGCGGAGCTCGGCGCCTCAAAATCGGCGCGCGCCGGCCCGGACGACTTCGCCGCCGCCGGCTTCTTCGCGGCGGCCGCCGGCGCGGCAGCGCGGGAGGGTGGGGTCGTCGCGGGCGGCGGCGGCTCTGCCGCCGCGCCGTCCACCGCCGCGCGGCGGGTCTGCGCCGGCGGCTCGACGGACGGCTCCGCCGCCCCGACTTCGGCTGCGCCGGCGCGCGCCGCACCGTCGGCGGCTTCGATCGCCGGCTGCGGCGCGTCGCGGAAGCCGCAGGCGCAGAGGAGCGCGGCGGCGGCGACGCCCGGAAGGGAGAGCGAGCGGTGGCGGCCCGGCGTGCGGGCCGGGCGCGGCACGGATCGGAGAGCAGACTTCATCGGGCGACTTCGGAGAGGAGCGGCAGCATGCGACGGCTGCCCCGGTGCGCGCCTCCGCGGCGCGCGAAGCATGGTGAGGCAAAGATAGCGGAAACCCGACGACGCCGCGATCGTAGGGATGTCCGGAGCCATCGATCGACCCGAGCCTGAGAGGCA
The DNA here is from genome assembly GCA_963816355.1 of uncultured Gemmatimonadales bacterium. Classification (GTDB taxonomy): domain Bacteria; phylum Gemmatimonadota; class Gemmatimonadetes; order Longimicrobiales; family RSA9; genus CAWFKH01. Next base: position 191,919 of record CAWFKH010000003.1, read on the forward strand.
GCGTGAATGATTCGTACGATGCCGGACGCCGTCCGGAAGAAGCCGACGCCGAGGAAGGGGCTGGCGCGCGCTCGAAGGGCGCTCGCGCGAAGGAGATCCTGTCCGACCTCGAGCGCCGCATCGACGACGCCCTCGACGACGTCCGTCCGAAACTGCGTCGCGCACTGGACGAGATGGAGACGCGCGTCGATTCCGCGATGAAGGAGGTGCAGCCGCGCCTCGACGCCGCCGTGAAGGAGGCGCGCCCCCGCGTCGACCGATTCCTCGGCGACGTGCAGCCGCGTCTGGATTCCTTCCTCGAGCGCGTGCAGACCAAGATCGACGCGATCCGACGCGATCTCGAGGAGCGCGCGCGCCGCCGCGACGAGGCCGACGCCACCGGCGAGCCCGCCGCGCTGCCGGCCGCCGCCGCCGCCGCGCGCGACGTGGACGAGCCCCCCGCCGCCGGCGCCGCGGACGAGGACCCGCGCTCCGACACGACCGGCGCGGCCGACGTCTGACGCACCTCCGGACGCGGCGCCACCCGGCCCGCGTCCGGAGCTCACCCCGGCGCGCCGTCGCGTGCCGCCCGCCCGCCGGTTATCATCCGGGTCGAAGCACCGATCCACGAGGCGGCATGCGGCGAGGACCGAATGCGGAGCGGGACGAAGCGACGCGGGCGACACGATCGCGCCGCGCCCGCTCCCCGCGCTGGCTCACCTGGTCCAACCTCCTCACCACGGCGCGCCTCCTCCTCGCGCCGGTCTTCGTCTTCGCCCCCGGGGACGCCGCCCGCCTCGCCCTCCTCGTCCTCGCCACCGCCACCGAGTGGCTCGACGGATTCCTCGCCCGCCGCACGGGCCGCACCTCACGCGTCGGCGAGATCCTCGACCCGATCGCCGACCGCGCCTTCGTCCTCACCGCCCTCCTCACCCTCCTCGCGCTCCACCGGCTCACCGCGGTCCAGCTCCTGCTGCTCCTCCTCCGCGATCTCTTCACCGCCGCCGGCGGCGCCGTCGTCCTCCTCGCCCGACTACCCGTTCGGCTGCGCTCCCGCTGGCCCGGAAAGATCGTCACCACCCTGCAGCTCGTCGCCCTCTTCGTGCTCGTCCTCGCGCCGGCGTGGTTCCCGCCGATCCTCTACCTCGTCGTCCCTCTCGGCGTCCTCGCCGTCGCCGACTACCTCCGCGCCGCCGCCCGCGCCCGCGAGGCTGCGCGCGCTCTCCCGCCGTGATCCGCGCGCCGGCCGGCCGCCACGCGCACGTCTCCCGCCGCCACGGCCGGCGCGCACGGGCGGGCGCCGGCTCGGAACTCGCGTCCACCGGCGAGGTGCGGGCGTCGGTCGCACCGCGGCCGGGTGGCGTGGTGTACACACCTTTTCGGGCGCACGGCGCTTTTTTACTGTACACTGCGCCGTGGTCGCCCCTCGTGATGCAGCGAAGCGCACCCGGATCGTGCGCGGCGTTGCCGCGAGCATTGACGGCGCGTGGACGCCGCGCTAGCTTGGTCCGTCCGACGACGCAACACCGCGTCGGCCGGGCGCACGGCGGCACGACCGGGAGCGGCGAGCCGTCCCCACCTGAGCCCGGGACCAGAGACCGATGCGCGTTCGCACCACCCGATTCGATGCGCTCACGGCGGCGAAGAGCTGGCCGGCGGCGTCCGGGAGTCCGGAAGCCGGAGCGAAGCCTCACGACGGCAACGGCAGGGCGCCGATGGACATCGAGAAAATCTTCGGCGAGAACACGTTCTCGCTGGCGGAGATGCAGGCACGGCTGCCGAAGCAGGCGTTCCAGGCGCTGCAGTCGACGATCGAGGGGGGGACGGAGCTGGACGCGAGCGTGGCGGATGCGGTGGCGCTGGCGATGAAGGAGTGGGCGACGGAGCGGGGCGCGACGCACTTCACGCACTGGTTCCAGCCGCTGACGGGGCTGACGGCGGAGAAGCACGACTCGTTCATCACGCCGAACGTGGGGGGCGGGGCGACGGCGTCGTTCAGCGGCAAGGACCTGATCCAGGGTGAGCCGGATGCGTCTTCGTTCCCGTCGGGGGGGCTGCGCGCGACGTTCGAAGCGCGCGGCTACACGGCGTGGGATCCGACGTCGCCGGCGTTCATCGTGGACAGCCCGTCGGGGCCGTACCTGGCGATTCCGACGGCGTTCGCGTCGTGGACGGGGGACGCGCTGGACCAGAAGACGCCGCTGCTGCGCTCGATGCACGCGCTGGACCGGGAGGCTCGGCGGGCGCTGAAGCTGTTCGGTCACGCGGACGAGCCGGTGGTGGCTACGCTGGGTCCGGAGCAGGAGTATTTCCTGATCGACCAGGAGTTCTACTACCGGCGTTCGGACCTGGTGACGACGGGGCGCACGTTGTTCGGCGCGAAGCCGCCGCGGGGCCAGGAGCTGGAGGACCACTACTTCGGCTCGATCCCGGAGCGCGTGCTGGCGTTCATGATGGAGGTGGAGCGGGAGCTCTACAAGCTGGGCGTGCCGGTGAAGACGCGGCACAACGAGGTCGCGCCGGGGCAGTACGAGATGGCGCCGATCTACGAGAACGCGAACGTCGCGGCGGACCATCAGCAGCTGATGATGCTGGTGCTGCGCAAGACGGCGCCGAAGTACGGTCTGGTCGCGCTGCTGCACGAGAAGCCGTTCGCGGGCGTGAACGGCAGCGGCAAGCACCTGAACTGGTCGTTCGGCACCGGGACGCAGAACCTGCTGGAGCCGGGCGACGACCCGCACGACAACCTGCAGTTCCTCTTCTTCTGCACGGCGGTGCTGCGGGCGGTCGAGCGTCACCAGGACTTGGTGCGGGCGAGCGTCGCCTACGCCGGCAACGATCACCGGCTCGGCGCGAACGAGGCGCCGCCGGCGATTATCTCGGCGTTCGTCGGGGAGCAGCTCGAGGACATCTTCGCGCAGATCGAGGAGAGCGGCTCGGCGAAGGCGAGCAAGCAGGGCGGCCTTCTCGGCCTCGGCTCGCCGGTGCTGCCGAAGCTGCCCGCGCACGCGGGGGACCGCAACCGCACCTCGCCCTTCGCCTTCACGGGGAACAAGTTCGAGTTCCGCGCGCTGGGCGCGTCGCAGTCGATCTCGTTCCCGGCGATCGTGCTGAACACGATCGTGGCGGAATCGATCGACGAGCTGGCGGGCGAGCTCGAGGCGGCGATGGAGGCGGGCGCCGGCCTGGAGGACGCGATGCGCTCGCTGCTCGCGCGCGAGATCCCGCGCATCAAGCGCATCATCTTCAACGGCGACAACTACACCGAGGAGTGGCAGCGGGAGGCGGAGCGCCGCGGCCTGCTCAACCTGCGCAACTCGCTGGACGCGATCGGCCTGCTCACGGCCGACAAGAACGTGTCCCTCTTCGAGCGCTACAAGGTGCTCACGCGGCGCGAGATGGAGTCGCGCGAGGAGATCGCCGTCGACCAGTACTTCAAGACGATCAACATCGAGGGCGAGACGACCGCCGACATCGCGCGCACGACGGTGCTCCCCGCCGCGATCCGGTACATGAACGACCTCCTCGCCGCCGCCGACCGCGCGCGCGGCGTGGGCGTGGGCGCGCAGGGGATCTCCAGGACCGTCAGCGAGCTGAACGGCCTGATCGACGATCTGCGCGCCGCCCTGGAGCGGCTCATCGAGCAGAACGCCGAGCTGGGCGGCGACGACGTGCACTCCAAGGCGCACCACATGCGCGACCACATCGTGCCCGCGATGCAGGAAGTGCGCAGCGCCGCCGATGCGCTCGAGAAGGTGGTCCCCGACGACCTGTGGCCGCTGCCGCGCTACCGGGAGATGCTGTTCGTGAAGTAGAGGGGCGGGAACGCCGTCCGTGCGCCACTCCTTCCCGAAGTCGCGCATCCGGGTCCTGCTGCTCGAGAACATCCACGCGTCGGGCGTGCGGGCGTTCGAGGCGGAGACGTTCCGCGTCGAGGCGTTGGCGGGCGCGCTCGATCCCGCCGCGCTGGCGGAGCGCATCGCAGGCGTGCACGTGCTCGGCATCCGGTCGAAGACGCGCGTAACGCGCGACGTGCTGGAGGCGGGCACGCGGCTGCTCAGCGTGGGCGCCTTCTGCATCGGCACGAACCAGATCGACCTGGATGCGGCGGCGGACGCGGGCGTGCCGGTCTTCAACGCGCCGTTCTCGAACACGCGCTCCGTGGCGGAGCTGGTCGTGAGCCACTGCATCGCGCTGGTGCGCGGCGTGCCGGAGAAGAGCCGCGCGGCGCACGAGGGGCGGTGGCTGAAGTCGGCGGAGTCGAGCCACGAGGTGCGCGGCAAGACGCTCGGCATCGTCGGCTACGGGCACATCGGCTCGCAGGTGTCGGTGCTCGCCGAAGCGCTGGGCATGCGCGTCGTCTACCATGACATCGTGGACCGGCTCGCGCTCGGCAACGCGGCGCCGCTGCCGACGCTGGACGCGCTGCTGGAGGCCGCCGACGTCGTCACGCTGCACGTGCCCGGCACCCCCGCCACGCGGGGCATGATCGACGCCGAGGCGCTCTCGCGGATGCGCGACGGGGCGTACCTGATCAACTGCGCGCGGGGCGACGTCGTCGACGTCGAAGCCCTCGCGGAGTCGCTGCGCTCCGGCCGCCTCGGCGGCGCCGCCGTGGACGTCTTTCCGCGCGAGCCGCGCGGGGCGGAGGAGCGATTCGAGTCGCCGTTGCAGGGGCTGCCCAACGTGGTCCTGACGCCCCACATCGGCGGCTCGACGATCGAGGCGCAGGAGGCGATCGGGCGCGAGGTGTCGCAGAAGCTGATCAAGTTCGTGAACAACGGCTCGACGACGTCGGCGGTGAACGTCCCGGAGGTGGAGCTGCCGATCCACGCGGGGATGCACCGCATCCTGCACTTCCACCGCAACGTGCCGGGCGTGTTGCAGCGTGTGAACGCGCTCTTTGGCGAGCACGGCGTGAACGTGCTCGGGCAGTACCTGATGACGGACGCGCGGCTCGGTTACCTCGTCATGGACGTCTCGGCCGAGGTGGACCGTGGCATGCTCGACGCGTTGAACCGCATCCCGAGTACCGTGCGCTCGCGCATCCTCTACTGATGCCGCACCGGCGGCGGCCGCTCGAGCGCACGCCGCCGCCGCGACTTCCACGGGAGGACCCATTGGCAGACCACGTCTACAAGCACATCGAGCTCACCGGCTCCTCCGCGGAGGGGATCGAGCCCGCCATCCGCAACGCGATCCATCGCGCCGGCGACACCGTGCGCAACATGCGCTGGTTCGAGGTCGTCGACGTGCGCGGCCACGTCGAGTCGAAGGACGTCGTGCACTGGCAGGTCACGATCAAGGTGGGCTTCACCCTGGACGGCTGAGCCGCCGTCGGCCGCTCGAGCGGGCGGCGGCGCGGAGCCGCGGCCGCGGGCAGCCGGCGGGGCATGCTCATTGCACGGCGCGCCGCTGATGACGACGCGCGCAGCAGTGAACGCGGTGGGCGGAACGGCCGCCCGCATCGGGGGGCTGACCTCGCTGTGGCTCCTCCTCGCCGCTCGCTTTGCCGCGGCCGAGGTCCTGGCCGGGGCCGCGGCGGCCGGCGCGGCTCTCGCGCTGACGGCGGCCGTCCGGGATGGTGATGCGCCGCGACGCGGTCCCGGGCGCGTGGCGCTCGGCGCGCTGGCGCGCCTGCCCTGGCGCACCCTGCGGGAGTCCGCCGCCGTCTTCCGCTTCGCGTGGCGGCGCGGCGTGCGCGGCCGCCGACTGCACGGCGGCTACCGCTCCGTCCCGTTCGACGACGGCGGTGCGGCGCCCGGCGCACCCGCCCGGCGCGTGCTCGGCACGCTCCTCGGCTCCTTCGCGCCGAACGGCTACGTGGTGGCTGCGGAGGGCGGCACGCGGCGCGCGCTGCTGCACCGCCTGGTGGGCGGGAGGCGACGCGCGCGTCCCGGCGAGGAATGGCCGCTGTGACTCTCTGGATGGTGGTCGCGGCGGTGCTCACGGCCGCGCTCCTGCCGTGCGGCGTGGCGGTCGCGCGCGGCGGACTCGGCGCTCGCGTCGTCGCGCTGCAGCTCGCGGGCCTCGTCACGACGCTGGACCTCCTCGCGCTCGCCGAGGCGCTGGGACGCGCCGCCCTCTTCGACCTTCCGCTCACGCTCGCGCTGCTCTCCTGGCCGAGCGGCCTCCTCTACGCCCACTTCTGCGCGCGGAGCCGCTGAGTGTCCGGCACCGTCGGCGCGCTCCTCGCCCTGGCCGGCGCGGCCGTCGTGCTGGTGTCCTCGCTCGCGTTGCTCGCAACGCGCTCGGGCGCGGATCGGCTTCATTTCGTCTCTGTCGCCGGGACGCTCGGCGTCGCGCTGATCGTCGCCGGCGTGGTCGTGGCGGAGGGCGCGTCGAGCGGCAGTGCGAAGGCGATGCTCGTCGCGCTCGTTCTGTTCGGGACGAACCCGCTCGTGACCCACGCGACGGGGCGGGCGCTGCGGATCCGGCGCGACGGATCTCTGCGCGCGCGCCGCACGGAGCGGCGGAACCCGTGACGGCCGTGCTGCAGACGCTCGCGCTGCTCCTCGTGGGCGTGGCGGGGACGTGCGTGGTCCTCACGCGGGACGCATGGCGCGGGGTGGTCGTGCTCGGCTTCTTCGGCCTGACGCTCGTCCTGCTGTTCGCCCTGCTCGCTGCGCCCGACGTGGCGCTCTCGCAGCTCGCGGTCGGCGTCGTCTTCGTGCCGGTGGTGCTGTTCTCCGCGCTCCGGCGGATTCGCGACGAGCCGTGAGCCGGCGCTGGCGCACCGGTGTCTTCCTCGCCGCGGAGGCGGGGCTGGGTGCGCTGCTGGCGTGGGGTTTCGCCGGCCTGCCGAAGTTCGGCGCCGTACGCCCCTCGTACGGCGAGCTCCTCGCGCGGGTGACGGTGTCGCAGACGCACGCGACGAACGTGGTCACGGCGATCCTCTACGACTACCGCGCCCTGGACACGCTCGGCGAGGAGTTCATCCTGGTCGCGGCGGTGGTGGGTGTGGCGGCGCTGCTGCGCAAGCTGCCGCGGCCGCAGCCGCGGCGGCGCGGCCGGCTCGAAGAGGTGGGCAGCGAGGCGATCCGGCTGGCGGAGCCGCGCGTGCTCGCGGCGACGGCGGTCTTCGCGGCCTACCTCTCGCTGCACGCGCACCTGACGCCGGGCGGCGGCTTCCAGGCGGGCGCGATGATCGCCGCGGTGATCGTCGGCGTCTACCTGGCGTTCGGCTACGCGCGCGTCGCGCGGGTGGCGCCGAAGGAGCGCGTCGACGCGCTGGAGGCGATCGGCGCGTTCGGCTTCGCCACCATTGGCCTCGGCGCGCTCCTGGCGGGTGGCGCCTTCCTTGCCAACGTGCTGCCGCGCGGGGACGCGGGAACGCTGCTCTCCTCCGGCACGATCGCGGCGATCAACTTCGCGGTGTGGGCCGCGGTCTCGGGAGGCGTCGGCATGCTCGTCATCGAGTTCCTCGAGGAGGAGCCTCAGGAGGGGTGAGCGTGCTCCCCTACGCGGTCGCGCTGTGGCTCTTCCTGGTCGGGCTCTATGGCGTCGCGACGAGCCGCCACCTGATCCACCTCGCCATCTGCCTTTCCGTCGTGCAATCCTCGACGTACGTCCTGCTGCTCGCCGTCGGCTATCGCGCGGGGGGCGCGGCGCCGTACTTCGCGGAGCCCGCGCCCGGCGCGGCGGCCGTGGTGGACCCGGTCGTGCAGGCGCTGGTGCTGACCGACATCGTGGTGGGCGCCACGGTCACCGCGCTGCTCGTCGCGCTCTCGCTCGAGCTGCACCACCGGACCGGCCGGATCGACCCGGAGTCGCTGGCCGATGCTCGTCGCTGAGCCGCACGACGCGCCGCACGCGCTCTCCCTGCTGGCCACGCTGCCGATCGCGCTGCCGCTCGCGGGCGCGGCGGCGGTGATCCCGCTGGGAGACCGGCTGCCGCGCCTGGTTCGGGACGCGTGGAGCGTCCTCCTCGCGGGGGTTACGGCGGTGTTGCTGGCGCTGCTGCTCACGCGCGTCGTCGCGGCGCCCGCCGTCGTGTGGGTGGGCGGACGCGCTCTCCTCGACGGCGTGCCGCTCGGCATCGCGCTCTACCTCGACCCGATCGGCGTGGGACTCGCGCTCCTCGCGGCGCTCCTCACGACCGCCACGTTCGTCTTCTCCTGGCGCTATTTCGACGCGGCCGGAGCGCTCTTCCACGCCCTCGTGCTCGTCTTCCTCGCCGGCATGGTCGGCTTCTGCCTCACGGGCGACCTGTTCAACCTCTTCGTCTTCCTCGAGCTGATGAGCGTGCCCGCCTACGCGCTCACGGCGTACAAGATCGAGGAGCCCGGGTTGATGGGCGCCGTCAATTTCGCGGTCACCAACAGCATCGGCGCCTTCCTCATCCTGGCCGGGACCGCGCTGCTCTACGGCAGGACCGGCGCGCTCGATTTCGCCGCGATCGGCCGCGCGCTGGCCGGCTCTCCGCCGGACGGCCTCACGACCGTCGCGACGGCGCTCCTCCTCGTCGGCCTCTTCGTCAAGGCGGACATCGCGCCGTTCCACTTCTGGCTCGCCGACGCGCACGCCGTGGCGCCGACCCCCGTCTGCGTCCTCTTCTCCGGCGTCATGGTCGAGGTCGGGCTCTACGGCGCCGCGCGCCTGCTGTGGACCGTCTTCGCGTGGCCGCTCGCCGGCCACGCCGGCGCGGTCTCTGCCATCCTCCTCGGCGCCGGCGCGCTCACCGCCGTGGTGGGCGCGACGATGGCCTACGCCCAGCGCAACCTGAAGCGGCTGCTCGCCTTCTCCACGGTCGGACACAGCGGCCTGTTCCTCGTCGGCATCGCGCTGCTGCGAAGCGACGCGCTCGCCGGCGTCACCCTCTACGCGCTCGGCCACGGCTTCGCCAAGGGCGCCCTCTTCGTCGTCGCCGGCGTGCTGCTCAACCGCTTCGGCACGGTCGACGAGATCGATCTGCGCGGGCGCGGCGGCGAAACGCCGGCGCTCGGCCTGCTGCTCGCGCTCGGCGGCCTCGCGCTGGCCGGTGCGCCGCTCTTCGCGACCGAGGCGGGCAAGCGCCTGATCGAGGAGTCGGCGGCGGCCGCCGGCGCGTGGTGGGTGCCGTGGCTGGCGCTTTACGTTGGCGTCCTCACGGGCGGCGCCGTGCTCCGCGCCGGCGGCCGCATCTTCATCGGCATGGGCGACACCGCCGGCGAGGAACGCGGCGGCACGAAGGAGTCGGCGCGGGAGGGAGAGACGCGCGGCGCGCGCGGCCGCGCGCCGCTGGTGATGATCGCGCCCGCCGTCGCGCTGATGGCGGCGTGCGTCGCGCTCGCCTTCGTCCCCGGCCTGGAGGGCCGCGTCCGCGCGCAGGCGGCCGGATTCGGCGACGCCGCCGGCTACGTGAAGCGCGTGCTCGGAGAGGCGCCGCCCACGACCGCGCCGCGCCTGCGCATCGCCACGCCGCCCGCCCCGCGCGACGGCACGGCGACCTCGGCGCGCCTCGCGCTGCGGGCGCGGTCGGCGCCGTTCACGGCGGCGGCGGTCGCCGGCGCGATGCTGCTGGCGCTTCTCGCGCTGCGGGCCGAACGGCTGCCGCGCCCCGCGCGTGCGCTCGCCGCCGCCGTCGCGGGGCCGTTCATGCACGCCATCGAGCGCGCGCACACGGGCCGCCTCGCCGACTACGTCACCTGGCTCACCGCCGGCGCGTGCGTCGTGGGCGCGCTCTTCGCCGCGTTCATCCGATGACGGCACCGCCGCCGGCGGTGCGGACGGCGCCGTGGAAGGCGCGCGCGCGCCGCGTCTGCGCGCCGCGCTCCCGCTACAGCAGCGGCCGTGCTCGCTCCGTGAGCTCCGCGAGCTTCGCGCGCAGCACGTCGAGCCGCGCGTAGGCGTCCTGGCCCGGCCGCTGGTCGGCCTGCGTAGTCATGCCGTACAGGTACTCGAGCTGATCGACGAGCATCGGCTGCGGGTAGCTCCGGTCCTCGCGCGTCGTCAGCTCGCGCTCGACCGCCGTCAGCCGCTCCAGCTTCACGCGGTCGTGCGCCGCGCGCGCGGCCGCTTCCGCGCGCGCGACGCGCGCGGTGAGCATGCGCGCTTCGCCCAGCGCGTCCCGGATCCTCAGGTTGAGCTCGAGCTGCGCCTGCATGTCGGCCGTCGTCACGCCGGCGGCCGTCACGCGCGGATCGGCCGCGACGTGCAGCGCTCGCGTCTCGCTCCAGTCGCCGATCGAGAGGCGGACGCGGTAGTCGCCCGGCACCGCGAGCGGGCCGTCGCCGCGGCCGCGTCCGGGGTTCTGCTCCCAAGCTCCCGGATAGGCGAGGTCCCAGACGAAGCGGTGCATGCCGCGGCCTCTCGCGAGGCCCGACGCACCCGCGGCGGTGTCGCTCGAGAAGGTCCGGATCGTCTCTCCGTCCGGCCCGATGACGTCGATCTTCACGGGTGCGGCGGCAGGCGTCGCCAGCCAGTAGTCGATGCGCGCGCCCGGCGGCGGGTACTCCGGAGCGGCGGGGTCGCGCGATCCGAAGCCGCGGCGGTAGCGCATGCGGACCGCCGGCGCGGGGGTGAAGAGGTGGCGCGCGGGGATCGCCGCGGCGGCGTCGTCGGCGTCGTCGTCCGTGCTCGCGCGGGCCTGGACCCAGCCGGCGATCTCGCGCAGCGGCGTGACGTCGTCCAGGATCCAGAAGGATCGGCCCTGAGTCGAGAGGACCAGGTCGTCGTCCTTCACCTCGATGTCGGTGACCGGCGTGTGCGGCAGGTCGAGCTGCAGCGACTGCCAGTGCGCGCCGTCGTCGAACGAGACGTAGATGCCGAATTCGGTGCCGGCGTAGAGCAGGCCGCGCAGCTCCGGGTCCTGGCGGACGACGCGCGTCGGCTCGTCGGCCGGGATGCCGTTGTCGCCCGGCGTCAGCAGCGTCCAGCGCGCGCCGTAGTCCGTGGTGTGGAAGATGTACGGCTTCCAGTCGTCGAGCAGGTAGCGGTACGCCGCGACGTACGCCTCGCCGGCGTCGTAGTGCGACGGCTCGATGCTCTGGATGCGCGCGCCCGTCGCCAGTCCCCGCGGCGTGACGTCCGTCCACGCGCCGCCGCCGTCCTTCGTGACGTGCACCGGGCCGTCGTTGGCGCCCGTCCAGATCACGCCCGCCCGCAGCGGCGACTCCTCGATCGCGTAGATGACGCTGTAGACCTCCTCGCCGGTGATGTCGCGCGTGATCGGGCCGCCGGAGGTCCCCTGGTACTGCGGCTCGTCCGCGGTCAGGTCCCCTGAGATGCGCCGCCAGTGCACGCCGCGGTCGGTGGTCTTCATCACGTACTGCGCGCCGTGGTAGACCGTGTTCGGGTCGTGCGGCGAGACCTCGATCGGGGAGACGCGCTGGAAGCGGTACTCGAGGTCGCGCGGCGCCGTGCCGTACATGTTCGCCGCTCCCACGTAGTACTGCTGCTCCTGTCCGGTGCGCAGGTCCTTCACGCCGAAGCGCCCCTTGCAGTCGGTGTAGACGACGTCCGGGTCGTCCGGCTTCGGCACGACGGGGCCGGTCTCGCAGCCGCCAATGTCACGCCACCACGCGGCGTACTCCGGCGGCGGCGTGGCGTCGATCGGCAGACTGGGGACCGAGAGGTTGCTGCCCTGGTCCTGCTGCGCGCCGTAGAGGCGGAAGGGGAAGCGGCCGTCGACGTCGACCTGGTACAGTTCCGCCGTCGGCTGGTTCAGCTCCGACGACCACGTCCCGCCACCGTTCTGCGTCACGACGGCGCCGCCGTCGTTGGCCTCGATCATGACGCGCGTGTCGTACGGCGCGATCCACAGGTCGTGGTTGTCGCCGTGCGGCGTGGGCCAGCGGCGGAACGTCGAGCCGCCGTCCGTGGAGCGGTAGGAGCTCTCGTTCAGGACGTAGACGACGTCGGCGTCCTTCGGGTCCGCGGCGACGTTCGTGTAATAGAACGGCCGGTTCATCAGGCCGTGCTGGCTGCTGACGAGCTTCCACGTCGCGCCCGCGTCGTCGGAGCGGTAGAGCCCCTCGTCCGGGTCCGCCGTCTCGACGAGCGCGAAGACGCGCTGCGGCGCCGCCGGCGAGACCGCCAGGTCGATCTTGCCGATCAGGCCGCCGGGCAGCCCCGCCGTCAGCCGCGTCCAGTGGTCGCCGCCATCCGTCGACTTCCAGATGCCGTCGCCCGCGCTCGCCTTCGCGCCGCTGATGATCGTCCACGGCCGGCGCTCCCCCCGCCACATCGCCGCGTACACGACGTTCGGATGGCCCGGCTGCAGCTCGAGGTCGATCGCGCCCACGCTGTCCGAGACGAAGAGCACCTTGCGCCACGTCGCACCGCCGTCGCTCGAGCGGTAGACGCCGCGCGACGTGCTCCTGCCGAAGGGCGTGCCGAGCGCCGCGACGTAGACGCGGTTCGCGTCGCGCGGGTCAATCTCGACCGCGCCGATCTGTCCCACGTCCGCGAGCCCGAGAAAGCGCCACGTCCGCCCCGCGTCCGTCGAGCGGTAGATCCCGCGCCCGATCGACACGTTGCTGCGGATCGCGTCCGATCCGGTGCCCGCGTAGACGACGTCGGGATCCGACGGCGCGACGCTCACGGCGCCCATCGAGCCGGTCGCGAAGTACGGATCCGTCACGTTGCGCCACGTCCCGCCGTAGTCCTCGCTCTTCCACACGCCGCCGCCGGTCGAGCCGAAGTAGAAGGTCCCCGGCCGCGACGGATCCCCCGCCACCGTGGTCACCCGCCCCCCCCGGCTCGGCCCCACGTTGCGGAAGTGCAGCCCCTGGTACAGCGCCGGATCCACGCCACCCGCCCCGCCCATCCCCCCGCCCACGCCCACCGCGCCGCCGCCCCCGCCCCCCCCGCCCCCGCCCACCGCGCCGCCCCCCGCGCCGCCCCCGCCCACGCCGCGCCCCGTTCCCGCCTGCCCGCGCACCCCGCCGGGAAGCGCCGCCGCCACCACCGCCGCGACCAGAAGGCAGACCCCCCCACGCCCGAACCGCTCCAGCATCATGACCCACCCCTCTTCACAGAGAATCCCCCCCCAAACCCCCGACCCCCGACCCCCGCGCCGCGAAGCCGCGCCCCCCAGACCCCCGACCCCCGACCCCCGCGCCGCGAAGCCGCGCCCCCCAGACCCCCGACCCCCAACCCCCGCGCCGCGAAGCCGCGCCCCCCAGACCCCCGACCCCCAACCCCCGCGCCGCGAAGCCGCGCCCCCCAGACCCCCGACCCCCAACCCCCGCGCCGCGAAGCCGCGCCCCCCAGACCCCCGACCCCCAACCCCCCCCAGACCCCCTCCCCAGACCCCAGACCCGCCAGCCCCCGCCGGCTATCTTTCGGGCCCCCACACCATCGCCCCCCAGATCGCCTCCGGCCGGAAACAGATATCCCGCCCCCGCTCGTCCTCGAACCACACGGGCCGGCCGTTGCGGATGCGGAACAGGATGCGCCGCTGCAGGTCCAGCGCGGACCGGCTCCAGCGGGCGCGGAAGAGCACCTCGCCGTCGTCGGTGTTGAGGCGGACGAGGACCGTGGGGATCGTCCGCGATACCGGAGAGGACGCGTAGTAGCCCATCGCCGGGAACGCTAAGCACGTCGTGGGAGTCGGGCAACGGGTTGTGCGCGGCCTTCCGATGGGTTAGACCTCGGCGGGAGGAGCGCGATACGCGCGGAGCGGAGCGGGCGCCGCCGTTGCTTCGCTGGACCGGAAAGGAGGACGGCATGTGGTTGACGATCTATCTGGTGGCGGCCGCCGTGGTGTGGCTCGCCTTCCTCGTCCTCGGCAAGGTGACCGGCTGGCTGGGAAGCGGCGGCGGCGACGTCGCCGTCTTCCTCCTCATCGCTTCCACGATGTCGCTGCTCTGGCTCCCCGTGGTGGTGGGAATCGGAGCTTACTTCCTCGTCGCGATCGTCTTCCGCTTCGTGGGCCCCAAGGCACACCTCACCGAACGCCCCTGAGAAGTTCCGAGGCCGCCCGCCTGCCTCACACCCCCTTTTCGCGCCACAGCCGGTCCAGCTCGGCGTGGCGCGGGCCGATCCGCTCCCGCCACTCGGGCAGCGCGTAGATCCCGGATCCCGGCGGCGGCCGGCGGCGCCGCGGCGGCTCGACGCCGAGCACGGCGGCCACGGCGCGCCGCAGCCGCGCCCGCGCGTCGACCATGCGCCGGTGGAACTCCGTCTCGATTCGCGCGTGAGGGCTCATGTTCTGCGCGCTCGGGTGCGTCAGCCAGAGCAGGGCAGGGAGGGGCCGCCCGGACCACGCCTCCGCCCACGACTGCGCGAAAGCGTCGTCGGGACGCTCCCCGTCCGGCCACGGCGTGACCTCGCCGCGTGCCATGCCCGCCCGGCGGAGCCGCACCAGCGACGGCAGGCGGCCGGCGTCCGGCGCGCATGCCGCCGCGAAGGTCGCCCGCAGCCCGACGTTCCCCAGCGCGACGACGAGGCGGGGACCGGCGGCCAGCAGGGTGTCGCGCAGCAGATGCAGCGACGTCGCGTACGCGCCGACGGGTCGCAGCAGCTCCGCCGTACGCGGCTCGCCGCCGCCGGCGTCCGGCAAGTGGTTCAGCGCGGCGGTGATGAAGGTGTCGTTGCGCGTGACGCCGACGCTGCCGAGGAGCACATCGAGGTTGGCGCCGGCGACGTCGCCGCCGAACGGGATGCGCGTGCCGTGGGCACCCAGCTCACCGCTGCCGCGCCCACCCGCGTTCCCCGGCGCGGCGCCGACCCAGAGCAGGTCGACCTGCCGCCACGCGCCGTTGCGGCGCGACCACACCGATGGACGCTCGAGCGGCTGGCCCGCCGCGTCGCGGCAGGCCGCCATCAGCCACTCGTCGTCCAGGCAGGACGGGTGCCCTGCGTGCACGCGGCGGAAGATCGTCGCGAAGCGCGCCTCTTCGGCGGCGCGCGAGTCCCTGGCCGTGCGCGTCCCGATCAGCTCCCGTTGCGGAAGAAGTAGATCCAGCCCTCCAAGGCGCCGATCGCGGCGATGTCGAGGTCGCCGTCACCGTCGAGGTCCTCGAGCAGCACGCCCCTAGCGCCGTCTCCGACGAGGTAGCTGGACGTGGAGGAGAAGAGGCCCCGGCCTTGTTCGTTGGTCAGGACGGAGATTTCGTTCGCTCCACTGGCCACCACCATGTCCAGATGTCCGTCGCCGTCGATGTCGCCCACGTCCACCGCCGCGGCGCCGACCGTCGAGGCGACATCGATGCGCCCGGCCGGCGAGAAATGGACCGGGGCGCTCCCGTCGTTGAGGAAGACGAACATGCTCCGGCCGGTGCTGCTGAAGACGGCGTAGTCCGCGAAGCCGTCGCCGTTGAAGTCGCCTGCCGCGAGCGCGCTCGGCGGATCCACCGTCGGCGTGGCCGTGGACTCCGTGTAGGCATGGCCGCCGCGGCCGAGGTAGAGCGTGACCGTGTTGGCCGTCTCGTCCCCGATCAGGAGGTCCAGCACGCCGTCGCGATCGACGTCCACCGCCGCACAGGCGCTCTTGATGCCGGCGATCGACCTCATCGAAGGCGCGCCGAGGGCGTGATCCGTGACCGGAATCGTCCACACCTGACTGCGGCCGTAAGTGATCACTTCGACGCCCGGGATCACGCGGCAGATCCGAGACGCGTCCGCACCGAATGCGGTCGCATCGTCGGCCAGGCCCGCCGCCCCCCGCCCGTGCAGCAACACCAGGCTCCCAGCCGCCGCCACCAGCGCGTCCATCGCGCCGTCCCCGTCCACATCCATCCCCTCCACGTCCGACGGCCGACCGCCGTCGATCGCCAGCGCCCCAGGCTGGAGGTAGCCGCCCGCCCCGTCGTTCAGGTACAGCCGGACATCGCGCGACAGTGAGTTCGAGATCAGGATATCAATGAGACCGTCCCCATCGAAATCCCCGCCGAAGATGTCGGTTGGCGCCGTCGGCTCCCCGGCCGGCGCCATCCGCAGGCTGTCGACCAGCGACGGGGCAGCCGAGGCGGGGTTCGTCGCGACGCGGAACTCGAACGTGTAGGGGTGGTCCAGCGGCCGGCCGTCCTTGCCGCGTGCCGGCGCCGTCAGCGTCGCCGTCACGTGGTCCCCTCGTTTCATCGGCGCCGCCGGCGTGAACGTGAACGCCCGCCCCGTCTCCGAGGGAGTGAGTGTGCCTTCGATGCGGCCGTAGCGCCCGGTCACGAGGAACGCGTCCGCCAGTGTCGTGACGTCCGCCGGGTCATCGAGCGTCACCTCGAGCGACGCCGTCGGCGAGACGGCCGCCTGCAGCGAAGGCGTGCCGCTCACCACGTGGAGCTTCGGCGCGGGGCCGGTCGCATCCCCGCACGCGGCCACCGCAGCGGCCAGCAGGATGCCGATCGTGCGCGGGCGCATCAGCCCTCCCCGCGGAGAACGTGGAGCTGACCGTCCGTCGTGGTCGCGCCGATGTCGAGGTCGCCGTCCCCGTCCAGGTCGTCCACGACGAGGGCCGTGATCTCGGCCCCGGCCGGGAAGCTGATCGCCGTCGCCGGGGAGAAGTGGCCGGCGCCGTCGTTCTCAGCCGCGGTCACGGAGATCGCGCGACCGCCGGAGACCAGGTCGAGGTCGCCGTCGCCGTCGATGTCACCCAGCGCGAGCGCGCCGGTCACGGGCTCGAACGTGGCGATTTGTCCGGCCGGGCCGAACTCCACCGCATCCGTCCCCTGCTGGAGGAACACGTCCAACGCAGCGCCGCTTGCGACGACGAAGTCCGCTCGCCCGTCGCCGTTGAAGTCGCCCGCGACGATCGCACGCGGAACACCCGCGTCGGCCAGTTCGGCCAGGGTGCCGGCGAGACGGAAGTCCCGGGGACTCTCCGTGCCCTCGTAGAGGTCGACGCGCGCGGCCGCTCCGCCGTACCCGACGAGGAGGTCGAGCAGCCCGTCCCCGTTCACGTCGGCGACCGCACAGGCGCTGAACCCTGGAGCGACCCCCTCCTCGCGGGACGAGCCGAAGCTTCCCGCGTCGATCGGCACCAGGAAGAGGTTCTGCTCGTCGTACGTCACCACCCCCCCGGCTCCCGCCGACCCGCAGAAGGCCGTCACGTTCGCATCCACCTGCTGTGCCGCCGCTACCAGTGCCGAGCCCGCCTGCCCGTGGAACAGGCGCAGCGTGCCGTCCACCGCCAGCGCGTCGAGCACGCCGTCCCCGTTCGCGTCCACCCCTTGCACGGCCAGCGGGACCGTTTCCCCGAACGTGAGGATCTGTGGATCGCCGAAGCCGCCCGAGCGGTCGTTGCGGTAGAGGCGCACGTCGCGCGCCGCCGTGTCCGCGATCAGCAGATCGCTCACCCCGTCTCCGTCGAAGTCGCCGCTGAAGACGCTCGCCGGTCCTGGATTCGCACCCGCCGTCCCCAACGGCGTATCCTCGATCTGGAATACGAACCCGCTCGCCGCCGTCGCGACGCGGAACTGGAACGTGTAGGCGTGCTGCAGCGGCGTCCCCTCGATGCTCCTGAGGCCTTCCGTGAGGGTGGCGGTCACCAGATCCCCCGCCTTCATCGGCGACGCCGGCTGGAAAATCAGTCCGAGTCCGTCCTCGGACGCGGCGAGCACGCCCGCGATCCGTCCGGAGGCACGGCCGCTCACGATGAAACGACCGGTGATCGTCGACGGATCGATCGGCCGGTCGAAGCCGACCTCGAGCGACGCCGTCGGCGACACATCCACGCGCTGCACCGGCGCCGCGCTCACCACGTTGACGGCCCGCGGCGGCGGCGCCGTCGTCGCGTCGGAGCACGCCCCGATCGCCAGCGCCGCCGCGATCGCGGCGAACCCACCGCTCGCCGAGAGCCACTCGCGCAGTGGCGCGCCCGCTTTGCCTCGTCGCATGATCGACCTCCGCCAGGAAGAGTCCACATCTCCGCCGACCGCGGAGCGGATCGGCAGTCGCCTGCGCGTTGAACGTCGCGTCGGCGGATCGGCAGTCGCCTGCGCGTTGAACGTCGCGTCGGTGGACGGTTCTGACGGCGGATGGGCCAGGACGTTCGGCCGGGCGCGTGGGGTGTTCCGAGGCGGGATGGACGCGGCCGCCGCGCGACGGCGCGCCGCGCTCAGCTTCGCGCGTCGGGCAGGGCGCCCGTCCAGCGCGTCGAGCGGCCGGTCACTTCGCGCGGCCGGACGCGGACGACGCGCGCGTGCGCCAGCGCCGCGACGTCGGCCACGCCGACGTCCTTGATGGAGACGTTGAGGTGGGCCCGCAGCGTGCGCAGCGCCGAGATCCTGCCGGGGACGTCGGCGACCAGCTCGGCGGTTCCGAGAACGACGACGCTGCGCCAGCGGTGGCCGCCCTGCGCCACCTCCGTCACGGTGAAGCAGACGTCGGGGTTGGCGATCAGGTCCTCCGTCTTGCGGCCCGGGCTGGCGATGAAATAGAGGAGCTCGCCGTCCCAGCCGAAGATCAGGGGAATCGCGTACGGCCGCCCGTCGTGGATCGTGGCGAGCGTGCCCCAGCGGTTCGCGCACAGGCAATCGGCGATGCCGGCCGCGTCCATCGGGATGGAGGCCTTGAAGCGGCTCGCGCCGTGGCCGCCCGCGTGCGCGTCGGCGGGGGCCGACGGGAGCGGATTCGGTTCGTCCGCCAATGCGATCGCTTCTTGTGCCGTGCTCATTGCCCGTCCGGCTGCGTGAAGCCCGCGCGCGGCACCGCCCGGTGCCGTGGGCCATCGTGGTGAACGTGGGAGCCAAGGTACGGCGTCGTTCGGGCGCGATCTGTCGGGGGCTCGCCGAACCTGGACCGGGGAAGCTCTTGCCTCGCGTAGGGGATCTCCCGACAGGGAATGGGGCTGCGCGGAGTGGTGGATGGCACCGCAGGCGGGCATTATCAGACACGACGGTATGAGGAACGACGACGGCATGCCACGCACGCGAGGTCGCACGATGGCGGAATCGAAGAAGGGATATCGCAAGCGCCGCATCGGTTCGCACGAGCTGCGCCCCGAGACGCTGATGATGAGCTACGGCTACGATCCCGCGCTTTCCGAAGGCTCGGTGAAGATCCCGATCTTTCAGACCTCGACATTCGTCTTCGAGTCGGCCGAGGCGGGCAAGGCGTTCTTCGAGCTGGCGTACGGCCTGCGCGAGAAGGGCCCCGCAGAGGAGCCGGGCCTGATCTACTCCCGGATCAACAACCCGGACCTGGAAGTGCTCGAGGACCGCCTCGCGTTGTGGGACGACGCGGAGTCTTGCCTCGTCTTCTCGAGCGGCATGGCCGCGATCGCGACGACCGTCCTCTCCTTCCTGCGGCCCGGCGACGTGATCGTCCACAGCGAGCCGATCTACGGCGGCACCGAGTTCCTCGTGCACAACATCCTGCCCCAGTTCGGCGTGCGGCGCGTCGGCTTCCCCGCCGGCGTGCCCGGCGCGCTCGATCGCGCGCTCGCGGAGGCCGGCGACGACCCCGTCGCGATGATCTACGTCGAAACGCCCGCCAACCCGACGAACGCGCTCGTCGACATCGCCGCCTGCGCCGCGCGCGCCCGCGAAATCGGCGAGCGGAGCGGACGCGCACGCCCCATCGTCGCCGTGGACAACACGTTCCTCGGCCCGCTCTGGCAGCGGCCCCTGGCGCACGGCGCCGACCTCGTGCTCTACTCGCTGACCAAGTACGTGAGCGGCCACAGCGACCTGATCGCCGGCGCCTGCCTCGGCGCCGCGGAGCGGATCGGCGCCGTGCGCGGCATGCGCACCATCCTCGGCACCATGGCCGATCCGTGGACCGGCTGGCTCCTCATGCGCTCCCTCGAGACGCTCAAGCTGCGCATGACCTCGCAGATGAAGAACGCCCGTTACGTCGCCGAGTACCTCGCCGAGCACCCGAAGGTGCGCCGCGTCCATTACCTCGGACTCCTTCCCGACGACGACCCGCAGCGCGAGATCTACCGGCGCCAGTGCGACGCGCCCGGCTCCACGTTCTCCTTCGAGATCGAGGGCGGCGAGGCCGAGGCGTTCCGCGTCCTGAACGCGCTGCAGCTCGTCAAGCTCGCCGTCAGCCTGGGCGGCACAGAGTCGCTCGCGGAGCACCCCGCCACCATGACCCACTCCGACGTCCCCGCCGAGGCCCAGCGCGGCATGGGCATCACGCCCGGCATGATCCGGATCTCCGTTGGAGTCGAGCACCCGGAGGACGTCATCGCCGATCTGGAGCAGGCGCTCGGGTGAATCAGAGACTGTTGAGGAGGTCGTCGATCGCCTTCTGCACCGCGTCCTTGGCGTGGCCGCTGAGCAGGTTGCGCAGCATCTCGGTGGCGTCGGCGGCGACGTCGTCGGGGTGGTTGCGGTCGTCGTGGGCCCGGATCACGTTGCCGATCGGCAGGAGCGCCATGCGTGGCTTCTCGCCCTCCGCCTGGCCGTAGTCGTCCTCGATCTCGGGAGGAGGCGTGGGCACGCTCTCCTTCCACGGCTCCTCCGCCTCCTCTTCGTCGCCCGTCTGGGCCCCGCTGCCGTCCACCGGCAGGACGAGGCAGACGCGCGCCTCGATGTCGCCGTTCTCGTCCTCGCTCGCAGCGAGCGCGAGCATCACCGGCTTCTGCAGCAGGGAATTGATCGAGTCCATGGCGTCGGAGTCGACGACGCTGCGCGCGATCATGTGGTCGTCGTAGAAGTAGGCGAGGCCGACGTTGCCGTCGGGGACCGCGTCGTGGTCGACGGCGCGGGCTTCGATGGCGAGGGGTTCCGGATACGTGACTACGATCAGATGCTCCACGATCTCTCCGTCCAGGCGCTCTCCGGTACGCTTCACGCCATACCCCGGGAGGTCAACCCTTGTGCCGCCGCCGCGCGTGCCCCCGCGCCGCGGTGGTGGCGGCGCGCTGTGCCGGCGGCGGCGGACCGCTGTGCTGGATACGCCGCGGTCACCGCTCCTGGGCTGGCCGGCTTCCGTGGAGTTCGCCGCTACGTGGAGGGCGGATCGGGCCGGCGCGTGCGGCTCACGCCGGTGAGGATGCCGAGCCCGATGAGCACGATCACGCCGACGCCGATCCACATCGACGGGACGCCGACGAGGTAGGCGGCGAGGGCGAGTCCGCCGATCAGGACGACGGTGCCGAAGAGATAGATGGCGAACGATGACATCGCGCCTCCCGCATTTCCGGCCGCCCCGTGGACCGGCCCCTCCGGCCCGCGTCGCCGCCACGCCGGGGCGAGGTGGCAAGCCGCGTGCCGGTCAGCTCGCGGCTTTGCGGCGCGCGTCGCGGCGGTCGCGGCCCGCGATCGGCGCGAGCGCCTCGTGCACGATGCGCTGCTGCTGGCGCTCGTGGGCGTTCGCGTACCCCTCCGCGGGGGAGGCCCGCTCGGGGCGTCCGATGTAGACGGGATCGTGCGCGTCCGCGAGGCGGAGCAGGCGGCGCAGGCGGGGCTCCACGAAGCGCCACGCGCCCATGTTGGCGGGCTCTTCCTGCGCCCACGCGACGCTCTCGATGCGCGGGAACGCCTCGATCGCGGCGGTGATCGCCGCGTCCGGGAACGGATAGAGCTGCTCGACGCGAACGATCGCGACGTGCGACGCCGCCTCGCGCTCCTCGGCGCCGGAGAGGTCGTAGTAGAGTTTGCCGGAGCAGAGGACGACGCGGCGCACCTCGTCGGCGCGCGCGGCGGCGTCGTCGTCCGGAATGACGAAGCGGAAGCCGCCGCCGGAGAGCTCGCCGAGGCTCGAGACGGCGCGCGGGTGGCGGAGCAGGCTCTTCGGTGTGGCGACGACGAGCGGGCGCCGCTCCTCGAGCTTCGCTTGCCGGCGCAGCAGATGGAAGTACTGGGCCGGCGTGGTGACGTCGGCGACGCGCAGGTTGTCCTCGGCGCAGAGCTGGAGGAAGCGCTCGATGCGGGCGCTGGAGTGCTCCGGCCCCTGTCCCTCGTAGCCGTGCGGCAGCAGGAGCACGAGACGGGACTCCTGCCCCCACTTGGCGCGGCCGGCGGAGATGAACTGGTCGAGCACGATCTGCGCGCCGTTGACGAAGTCGCCGAACTGCGCTTCCCAGAGCACGAGCGCGTGCGGCGCGGCGGTCGAGTAGCCGTATTCGAAGCCGAGGCAGGCGAGCTCGGAGAGCGGGCTGTTGAGCACCTCGAGCGGCGCCCGCCGCTGCGGCACGCCGAGCAGCGGGATGTAGGCGGTGTCGGCGGCGTCGTGGAGCACGATGTGCCGTTGCGAGAAGGTGCCGCGTTCGGTGTCCTGTCCGGTGAGCCGGATCGGTACGCCCTCCTGCAGCAGCGAGCCGAAGGCGAGCGACTCCGCGTGTGCCCAGTCCACGCCGCCGCCCGACGCGAGGACCCTGGCGCGGCGCTCCAGCTGCCGCTCCAGCTTCGGGTTGGGGTGGAAGCGCTCGGGCCACGCGTGCAGCGCGCCGTCGATCTCGTGCAGCCGCTGTTGCGCGACCTCGGTCTCCGTGGCGAGCGGCGGTTCGAGCGTCTCCGGCTCCGGGCGCAGCTCCGGCTGCGGCCGCTCCTGCGCGCGCACCTCCTCCTGCGCGGTGAGGAGGCGCTGGTAGGTGGCGTCCCAGATGCCGTCGGCGTCGCCCTCTCCGATCACGCCCTCCGCCTGCAGCCGCCGCGCCCACTGCTGGCGCACGGTCGGGTGCGAGCGCACCCGCTCGTACATGCCCGGCTGCGTGTAGGCGGGCTCGTCCGCCTCGTTGTGGCCGAAGCGGCGGTAGCCGACGAGGTCGATGACGACGTCGCCGTGGAAGCGGGCGCGGTAGGCCATGCGCGAGGCGCGTCACCGCGAGGCACGCCTCGGGGTCGTCGGCGTTGACGTGGAAGATCGGGATGTCGAACCCCTTCGCCACGTCGCTCGAGTAGTCGGTGGAGCGGCCCTGCGTCGGCAGCGTCGTGAAGCCGATCTGGTTGTTCGCGATGACGTGCAGCGTGCCGCCCGTGCTGTAGCCATCCAGCTTCGCGAGGTTGAGCGTCTCTGCGACCACGCCCTGCCCCGCGAACGCGGCGTCGCCGTGGATCAGGATCGGCATCACGGCGTCGTGGTCGCGCGTGATCTCCGGTGCGGTGCGGTCGGACTGCTTCGCGCGCGTGATCCCTTCCGCCACCGGGTCGACCGCCTCGAGGTGGCTCGGATTGGGCGCGAGCAGGACGTCGACCGAGCCGCCGGACGCGGTCGCGTACGCGCCTTCCGCGCCCAGATGGTACTTCACGTCGCCGGTCGTGCCGTGGCCGCCGTGCATCCCTTCGAACTCGGCGACAATGGCGCGGTAGGGCCGCCCGAGCACGTGGACGATGACGTTGAGCCGGCCGCGGTGCGCCATGCCGAGCACGACCTCGCGCGCGCCGGCGGCGGCCGCCCGCTCGATCGACAGGTCGAGCATCGGCACCAGCATGTCGGTCCCCTCGATGGAGAACCGTTTCGCTCCCAGGTACGCGCGATGGATGAACTGCTCGAACGCCTCGACTTCCGTCAGCCGCTCCAGCAGACGGCGCCGCGCCGCCGCTTCCAGCGGGTGCAGCAGCGCGCCGGACTCGATCTGCTCCCGCAGCCACTCCTGCCGCTCCGGATCCTGCAGGTGCTCGTACTCGAAGCCAATGGGGCCCGTGTAGGTCGCGCGCAGCCATTCGAGCACGTCGTGCACGAGCATCGCCGCGCGGCCATCGCGCAGGTCCGCTTCCGCAAGGCCGTGGAAGAGCGGGTCGAGCGTGGGATGCCCGCGCGGCTCGCCGCCCAGCGGATCCAGGTGCGCGGCGAAGTGGCCGTTGAGGCGGTACGCCTCGACGAGTTCCGCCGCGGCCCTCGTGGCGCGAAGCTCCGCCGGGTCGGCGCCCGGGCCCGCCGGTCCGCTCGCCGATGCCGGCCCGCCGGCCGACGCCGCCCGCGCAACCTCGGGCGCCGCGACGAGACCCAGCTCCTCCGGCGTCTTCGCGAAGGTGCGGCGCCACGCCTCGTCCACCGAATACGGGTCGCGCAGCCACCGCTCGTAGAGCTGCTGCGCGTAGCCTGCGTTGTAGCCTGCGAACCGATCTCCGATTCTCACGTCCCCTCTTCCCCGAAGCGGTGCCCCGTGCGACGAATGCGTACCCGCGCGCGCGCGACGCGGTCCCGCCGCGCCGCCCGCCGACGCGGGGGAGAAGGTAGAGGGGGGCGACCCCGCTCGCCAGCGCGTTTCCCTTCCAACGTTGCCGCCCCCGCCGCTATCTAAGAGCATGTCGGACAAGCGTGGCGGAAGAGGAGCGAGGACGATCGCGAGAGCAACGCCGGCGGCGCCGGACGCGGCGCGGGACGAAGACGAGGTGACGCGCGCCGCGGCCGGTGACACGGCCGCCTTCGAGCGCCTCTACCGTCAGCATGTCGGGCGCATCCACGCACTCGTGCGGCGGATGCTCGGCGGCGACGACGCGTGCGAAGACGTCACGCAGGACGTGTTCATCCGCGTCTGGGAGAAGCTGCACACGTTCCGCGGCGACGCGGAGTTCCACACCTGGCTCCACCGCCTGGCGGTCAACGTGACGCTCTCCCACCGCGGCCGCGCCGCGCGGCGCCGCGCCCGCTTCCCGATCGGCGACCCGCCGCCCGGTACCGCCACGCGGCCGGTCCGGCCGGACCTGAAGATGGACTTCGAGCGCGCCCTCGAGCGGCTGCCGGACGGCGCCCGCGAGGTCCTCGTGCTCCACGATATGGAGGGCTACAAGCACCACGAAATCGCCGCACTCCTCG
Source organism: uncultured Gemmatimonadales bacterium (assembly GCA_963816355.1). GTDB lineage: Bacteria > Gemmatimonadota > Gemmatimonadetes > Longimicrobiales > RSA9 > CAWFKH01. The sequence goes on from CAWFKH010000003.1 coordinate 216,471, forward strand.
GAGTCGCGGAAGGCACGTCGAAATCACAGTTGCACCGCGCGCGCATGGAAATGCGCCGCCATCTGGAGGCATAGACCACATGGACGAGCACTGGACGGACCGGCTTTCCGAGTACATCGACGGTGACCTCGACCCGCGCGAGCGCGCGGCCGCCGACGCGCACATCGGCGGCTGCACCGCGTGCGCCGCGCTCGCCGCCGAGCTGCGCGCCGTCCGCGACCGCGTCCGGCTCGCTCCGGACGCCGCGCCCGAGCCCCGCGTGTGGGCCGGCGTCGCCGCCGCGATCGCCGCCGCGCCGCGCACGCCCACGCCGCGCCACGCCGCGCCGGCGCTCTTCTGGCGCCGCCGCCTGCTCCTCTCCGTCCCGCAGCTCGCCGCCGCCGCGGTGGTCCTCGTCGTCGCCTCCGCCGGCGCCGTCGCGCTGCGCCTCGGCGCCCGCCCCGTTGCGCCCGCCGCCGTGCCGGCCGCGCGCGCCGCGCGCACCGCGCGCACCGCCGCCGCCGCGACGCCCCTCACGCTGACCGCGGCGGAGGCGCGCGGCGGCGTGGAGCTGGAGCGTGCCGCGAGCGAGCTGGAAGCGGCGCTGCACGCAGCGGCGTGACCAGCTCGACCCCGCCACCGTGCAGGCGGTCGAGCGCAACGTCGGCGTGATCGACGCCGCCGTCATGGAGATCCGCCGCGCGCTCGCCGCCGACCCCGCCAGCCCGTACCTGAACCGCGCGCTGACCGACGCGCTGCAGCGCAAGCTCGACGTGCTGCGCGTCGCGACGCGCGCCGCCGGCGCTTCGACCTGATCGACTCGAACGCGATCGCGAGGATCGTACGATGAATTCGCTGCTTCCATTCCTGCTCGCCGCCGTGGCGGCGGCGCCGCCGCAGGACACGACCGTCGCCGTGTCGCGCGGGACGCGCCTGAGCATCGCCGCGCACGAGTCCGGCGTCCGCATCGACAGCTGGGACCGCTCCGCCGTCCGCGTCGTCGCCGAGGGCCGCGGCGCGGCGGCCGTTCGCATCCGGCGCGCCGGCTCCGAGCTGCGCGTCGAGGGGCGGCGCTCCGGCGAGGGCGAGGCGATCGACTTCCGCATCACCGTGCCTGCCTGGATGGACGCGCGCGTGGAGGCGGAGGATGCCCCCGTCTCGGTGCGTAGCGGCAGCGGCGAGATCTTCGTCCGGAACACGAGCGGCGATGTCGCCGTGCAGGGCGGCGGCGCCGTGCAGGTGACCAGCGTCAGCGGCTCCGTCACCGTCGAGGGCGCGCATGGCCGCGTCGACGTCCAGACGGTGGGACAGGGGATCCGCCTCGCCGCCATCCACGGCGACGTCCAGGCGAGCACCGTCAACGGCTCGATCGTGCTCGAGGGCATCGAGAGCGCCTCCGTCGAGGCGGAGACCGTTAATGGCTCCGTCACCTTCGACGGCCCGATCCAGCCGTCCGGCTACTACCGGCTCGCGTCCCACAACGGCCCCGTGACCCTGCGCCTGTCGCGCCCGCCGAACGCGCGCATCTCCGTCTCCACCTACAACGGCCACTTCGATTCCGACTTCCCGCTCCAGCTCACGTCCTCCGACGGGCACGAGCTGAGCCTCCTCGCCGGCTCGGGAGCGGCGCGCATCGAGCTCTCTTCCTTCAACGGCACTATCGCCCTGCGACGCGCCGGCGCCCGCTGACCACGTCCCTTCTTTCCTGGAGCGATCCCATGATCCGACGCCTCGCGCATCCGTCCCTCGCGGCCCTCGCGCTGTCGACCGCGGCCGCGCTCGCGCTGCCCGCCCTCGCCGCCGCCCAGCAGGGCGAGCCCTTCCACTGGAACGGCTCGCTCGCCTCCGGCCAGACGCTCGAGATCCGCGGCGTCAACGGCGACGTCCGCCTGCGGCCGACCACCGGCGAGGCCCGCGTCGACGCCGCCAAGCACGCCCGCCGCGACGACCCCGCCTCCGTCCACGTCGAGGTCGTCCACGACGGCGACGCCGTCGTCATCTGCGCCGTCTATCCCACGCCCCGCGACGCCGAGCGCGAGAACCGCTGCGCCGCCGGCGACGATTACCACATGAGCAACAAGACCGACGTCGTCGTCGACTTCGACGTCGCCGTCCCCGCCGGCGTCCACGTCGTCGCCCGCACCGTGAACGGCGACGTGCGCGGCGACACGCTGCGGGGCGACGTCGTCGCTCGCACCGTCAACGGCGAGATCCGCGTCTCCACCACCGGCCGCGCCCTCGCGAGCACCGTCAACGGCGCCATCTTCGCCCGCTTCGGCAACGCCGACTTCGGCTCCGACGCCGCCTTCACCACCGTCAACGGTTCCATCACGCTGGAGGCGCCCGCGTCGCTCGCCGCGGATCTCGACTTCGCCACCGTGAACGGCAGCATCGAGTCCGAATTCCCGCTGCAGGTGAGCGGCCGCATCCGGCCGAACCAGTTGCACGGCTCGGTCGGCGGCGGCGGGCCCCGCCTGCGGCTGCACACGGTCAATGGCTCGATCCACCTGAACAAGGCGGGCTAGAGCGGGGTCGGCGGCCGACCGGATTCGACGCTCGCGGCGCCGATCGGGACGTTTCCCGGCGCCGGCGCACTGGACACGGCCGTCGCGCGGCGCTAAATTTACGCGCTGCAACAGAATCGGCCGGGCAGCCTCACGGGCCCGCCGGGCGCACCTCGCGCCCGACCGGCTCCGGCTCCCCGGCCGATCTCGTTGCGGCGAACGACGCGGCTGTGTTCGGGCGGAGAGAAACCCCGAACACAACGGGGTACATCTCTGCAAGGACGAAGACGTGCGATTCGAGGACCTCATCGAGGCTCCGGCGCTCCTGCGCGCCATAGCGGAGCTGGGCTGGAAGGAACCGACGCCGATCCAGGCGAAGGCGATCCCCTCTCTCAAAGCAAGGCAAGGACCTGGTCGGCGTGGCGCAGACCGGGACCGGCAAGACCGGCGCGTTCCTGCTGCCCTCGCTGGAGCGGCAGATGGACCGGGACGGCCTGTGCACGCTCGTGCTGTGTCCGACGCGTGAGCTGGCGCAGCAGGTGGTCGAGGACGCGCGGGCGCTGTCGAAGCACACGGGGCTGTTCGTGGGCGCCGTCTACGGCGGCGTGCCGATCGGGCCGCAGATCCGGGATCTGCGCGCGGGTTTCGACCTGCTGGTCGCGACGCCCGGCCGTCTGATCGACCACCTCGAGCGCGGCACGGCGGATCTGTCGGAGGTCGAGGTGCTCGTGCTGGACGAGGCGGACCGCATGCTCGACATGGGCTTCCGGCCGCAGATCGAGCGGGTGATGGCGGCGTTGCCGCGCGAACGCCAGACGCTGCTCTTCTCGGCGACGATGCCGAACGGCGTGCACGCGCTCGCGCTCCGCATCCTGCGCGAGCCGGAGTGGGTCTCGGCGACGCCGGAGACGACGGCCGCCGAGACGGTCGGACAGGTCGTCTACTCCGTGCGGCCGGACCGCAAGCCGGACCTGCTGCTGCACCTGCTGGAGAACCCGGCGATGGACCAGGTCCTCGTCTTCACGCGCACCAAGGCGGGCGCGGACCTGCTCTACTATCGGCTGAAGGCGGCCGGCGTGGGCGTGACGGTCACCCACGGCGACCGCAACATGAAGCAGCGCACCGGCGCGCTCGAGGCGTTCGCCGACGGACAGGAGCGCGTCCTCGTCGCCACGGACGTCGCGCAGCGCGGCCTCGACATCGAAGGGATCAGCCACGTCGTCAACTACGACGTGCCGCGCGATCCGGAGGACTACGTGCACCGCATCGGGCGCACGGGGCGGGCGGGCGCGAGCGGCGACGCGGTCACTTTCATGACCGCGCCCGAGTTCGCCCAGGTGCGCTCGATCGAGCGCACCGTCGGCTACGAGATCGAGAGGATCTCGCTCCCGGAGTTCGACTACGGCGGCGGCACGTCCACGCCCGCACCGGCGCCGAAGCGCGGCCGCACGGGGCGCGGCCTCGGTACGCGCCGCGCCGAGGATCTCACGCCGGAACAGCTCGAGGAGCTGCTCAAGGTCGGCTGAGCGGCCGGCGCACGGCGGGGTCGAGGTCGGGCGAAGGGGAGGAAAGGAGGGCGGCCGGGTCGCTGGTGGAGAACGCGGCCGCGGCCACCCGCGAGCGCGACGGGTTTTGGTGTCGGGTTAGGGGACCCGTTTGGAGGGAGCCCGCCGACGCTCGCCGCAGCAGCAATGCACGTCGCGGGCCACGGCGGGCGCACGAGCTCCGTCACCGGCCACCGTCGCCGGCAGGGCCAACCTCAGCAGCCTCCAGCGCATCCTCAGCAGCCCCCCACGCATCCACCACCTCCGTCTCTCGCCGGATCGCCGGATCGCCGGCCGCGACGGATCAGGGACGCGGCAGGGAGTCCGACAGAGTGGAGTCGCGGCCGGACACGACGGCGGGACGCGCGGACCTCGCGATGCGGCCGGATGCGCGCGCTCGGGACGCCGCCTGCGACGCCGCGGTCACCGCCTGCGACGCTGCGGTGCCGCCGTCGTGGCCGGCTGCGTCGCCGCGGCCCGCCCCTGCGCCCTCGCCGCTTCGCGCTCCATCTCCACGCGGCCCTCTCGCAGAGTGGTGAAATAGAGCACGATCGTCAGACAGACGACGCCCAGCAGGATCGCAATGTAGCCGAAGCCGGCGTGGCTCCCCCAGAACAGCGCCTCGACCGAGGCGCCGATGACGAACCCGGCCGCCGCGCCGAAGCGGACCACCGACGGCTCCGCCTTCAGCCCGACGAGGACGAAGCCGGCGACCAGCGCCAGCGCCGCGCCTCCCGCGAGCGCCACCCACAACCGTTCGCTTTTCCACCAACCATCCGCCATGAATGGTTCCTCTCGCCTGGGCACCGACGCGGGCCGTGGAGGGCCGACGGTCGAACGAGATCCCCATCGGTTCGGGGAAGAACGCGCGCGTATGGGGCGATCTCCGTGCCACGCCGCGCGGGCGCGGCGGGAATTTCCGTAACGCTCTGGCTATCAATCGCTTACGACGCCCATTCCAGTCGCCTCCCGGGCGCGCGCGTAACGATTCGATGCGCGCGCGCCGGACGGAACGGGACAGTCGGCGGTTGCCGGCCCGGGCGCGCGCCGGCTATCCTTCGCCCGATCCACGGACCGAGTCGAACCCGCCGCCAAGCCTCATGCCGAAGCAGGACGACACCCCGCTCATGCAGCAGTGGCGAGACGCGAAGTCGCGCCATCCGGACGCGCTCGTCTTCTTCCGCGTGGGCGACTTCTACGAGATGTTCTGCGAGGATGCGGAGGAGGGATCGCGGCTGCTCGGTCTGACGCTGACCTCCCGCAACAACGGGGGCGCCTCGGCGGTGCCGCTCGCGGGAGTGCCGGTGCGCGCGCGGGACGAGTACGTGCAGCGGCTGGTGCGGGCGGGGCGGCGGGTCGCGATCTGCGAGCAGGTGGAGGAGGCGGCGGAGACGAAGGGGATCGTGCGGCGGGAGGTGGTCGAGACGATCACGCCCGGCACGGTCCTGAGCGACGGCCTCCTCGCCGAGCGGCGCAACAACTTCCTGGCCGCGGTCGCCTTCGAGGGCGGGGTGCCGGCGGCTCTGGCGGCGGCCGACATCTCGACCGGCGACCTGCTGGCCGTGCCGGTGGACGCGGCGACGCTGGCGACGGAGCTGGCGCGCCTGGAGCCCGCCGAGCTGCTGCTGCCGGCGGCAGCGGCGGTCGGGGAGGCGCTGGCCGCGACGCTGGAGAGCGCCGTGCCGCGGGCGACGAGGACGCTGCGGCCGGACTGGCTCTTCGACGCCGACGCGGGGCGCGACGAGCTGCGGCGGCGCTTCGCCGTCGAGAACCTGAACGGGTTCGGATTCCAGGCCGGCGACGATGCGCTGATCGGCGCGCTCGGCGCGCTCGTCGTCTACGTGGGCGAGGTGCAGGCGTCGGCGGTGGCGACGCTGCGGCCGCCGCGCATCGAGCGGCCGGGCGAGGCGATGGCGCTGGACGAGATGACGCGGCGCAACCTCGAGCTGGTGGAGCCGTTGCGGCCGGACCTCGCGGCGGCGGGGGGCGGGCGCGCCGCCACGCTGCTCGACGTGGTCGACGAGACGCTCACGGCAATGGGCGCGCGCCTGCTGCGCCGCTGGCTGCTGCGTCCGCTGGTGGCGGCGGAGGCGGTGTGGCGGCGGCAGGATGCGGTGGCCACGCTGCTCGAGCGGGCGGACCTGCGCCGCCGCGTGCGCGCCGAGCTGCGCCGGATCCGGGACCTCGAGCGCCTCGCCGCGCGCGTGGGCGCGGCGCGCTCGGCGCCCCGCGAGCTCGCCGCGCTGCGCGACTCGCTGGGGCGGCTTCCGGAGCTGACGGCGCCGCTGCGGGAGGCGGATCCGCCGGTGGATGCGATGCTCGCGGAGTGCGCCGCGAACGTGGATCCGCTCGAGGACCTGCACTCGCTGCTGCAGCGCGGGCTGGCGGAGGAGCCGCCGGCGACGCTCGGCGACGGCGGCGTCGTGCGCGCGGGGCACGACGCGACGCTCGACGCGCTGCGCGAGACGCGCGACGGCGCGCGCGACTTCATCGCGGCGTTGCAGCAGCGGGAGCGGGAGCGCAGCGGCATCGCGTCGCTGAAGGTCGGCTTCAACAAGGTCTTCGGCTACTACCTCGAGGTGACGCGCGCGAACCTCGATCGCGTGCCGGCGGAGTACGAACGGCGTCAGACGCTGGCGAACGCGGAGCGCTACGTCACGCCGGAGTTGAAGGAGTGGGAGGCGAAGGTGCTGGGCGCGGAGGAGCGCATCGCGGAGCTGGAGGCGAAGCTGTTCGCGGCGCTGCGGCGCGAGGCGGCCGAGCGCGTGCCCCGGCTGTTGGCGAGCGCCGCCGCCCTCGCCGCGATCGACGCCCTCGCCGCGCTCGCGCAGGTGGCCGAACGGCGCGGCTTCGTGCGGCCCGCCATCCACACCGGATACCGCCTCGAGATCCGCGCCGGCCGGCATCCGGTCGTGGAGACGATCATGCCGCGCGAGGCGTTCATTCCGAACGACGTCGTGCTCGACGACGACGCGCGGATCATGATCCTGACCGGCCCGAACATGGCCGGCAAGAGCACGCTCCTGCGGCAGGTCGGCCTGATCCAGCTCCTCGCGCAGGTGGGCTCCTTCGTCCCCGCGGCCGCGGCGACGCTGCCGGTGTGCGACCGCATCTTCACGCGCGTCGGCGCGTCCGACAACCTGGTGCGGGGACAGTCCACGTTCATGGTCGAGATGAACGAGACGGCGGCGATCCTGCACGGCGCGACGCCCGCCTCGCTCGTGCTCCTCGACGAGATCGGCCGCGGCACCGCCACCTACGACGGGGTCAGCATCGCGTGGGCGGTCACCGAGCACCTGCACGAGCAGGTGGGCGCCAAGACGATCTTCGCCACGCACTACCACGAGCTGACGCAGCTCGCCGAGCTGCTGCCCGGCGTGGTCAACGCGAACGTGTCGATCCGCGAGGTGGCGGATCGCATCGTCTTCCTGCGGCGCCTCGAGCCGGGCGGCGCCGACCGCTCCTACGGCATCGAGGTCGGCCGCCTCGCCGGGCTGCCGCGCCGCGTCACCGAGCGCGCCCGCGAGATCCTGCGCGAGCTGGAGGGGAGCCACGCCGTCGGCGGCCGCGGACTCGGCCGCGCGGGCGCGCACGCCCCGGCCGCGGTCGCTCCGGCCGACCAGCTCTCCTTCTTCGTCCCCGCGGAGTCCGCGGTCCTGCGCCGCCTGCACGAGCTCGAGATCGAGGGCCTCACGCCGCTCCAGGCGCTCAACCTGCTCGCCGAGCTGAAGGCCGCCGCGGAGTAGCTCCGCCCCGCTGCCGCGGGTTACCTTCCCCCGAGATGACGCGAGTGCGACGAACCGGAATGAGACTTCTGACGCTGTGCGCCATCCTGCTCGCCGCGTGCGGCGGCGACGACGCCGCGGTGCGCGAGCCGGTGCCGCTGGCGGAGCCGTCGCAGGTGATCCGCTATCCGATCGCCGCGTGGGACGCGCGCAGGGAAGGGGACACCGTCCTCATGGTGCACGTCACGGAAGGAGGCGACGTGGACAGCAGCTACGTCGCGGTGCCGAGCGGTCAGCCAGACCTCGATTCGGCGGCCAGCGCGGGGGTGCGCCGCCTGCGCTTCGCGCCCGCGCAACGCGGCCGAGCGCCGATCGCGCGCTGGGTGCGCCTGCCGATCCGGTTCCACCGCGGCGGCGGCGGGGACGCCGCTCCTCCGGCGGGGACGAGCCCCTCGTGAGCGCGCCCGGGGAGGCGGCAGGCGGCGGCGCCGGCCCTGCCGCGGACGCGGGCGCCGCCGCGTTCCGACGCAACCACCGGCCGTACGAGGATGTCCTCGGCACGATCGGCTGGACGCCGCTGGTGCGCCTGAACCGGGTGGCGGAGGGGATCCGCACGCCGGTCTACGGCAAGGCGGAGTTCTTCAACCCGGGCGGCTCGGTGAAGGATCGAATCGGGCCGGCGATCATCGAGGCGGCGGAGCGGGAGGGGCGCCTCCGCGCGGGTGGCACGGTGGTCGAAGGGACCAGCGGCAACACCGGCGTCGCGCTGGCGCTCGCGGCGAGCGTGAAGGGGTACCGCTGCATCTTCACGATCCCGGACAAGATGAGCCAGGAGAAGGTGCGGCTGCTCAAGGCGTTCGGCGCCGAGGTGATCGTGACGCCGACCGCGGTGCCGCCGGACCACCCGGACAACTACGTGATGATGGCGAAGCGCATCGCCGAGGAGACGCCGGGCGCGATCCTCGCCAACCAGTTCTACAACCAGGCCAACCCGGAGGCGCATTACCGCACGACCGGGCCGGAGATCTGGGAGCAGACGGACGGCCGCGTCACGCACTTCGTCGCCTCCGCGGGGACCGGCGGCACGATCAGCGGCGCGGGCCGCTACCTGAAGGAGCGCGACGCGGCGATCCGCGTGATCGCCGGCGACCCGGAGGGCTCGATCCTCGCCCACTACTGGCGCGCCCACGAGAAGGTCGAGGGCCACCCGTACAAGGTGGAGGGGATCGGCAACGAGAAGATCCCGGAGACGCTCTGGCTCGACGTGATCGACGACTACCGCCCGGTCTCGGACCGCGACGCGTTCGCGATGGCGCGCCGGCTCACGCGCGAGGAGGGGCTCTTCGTGGGCGGCTCCGCGGGCCTCATCACCCACCTCGCGCTGCAGGTGGCGCGCGAGGTCGACGACCCGGACGCGTGCGTCGTGTGCGTGCTCTGCGACACCGGCGAGCGCTACCTGTCGAAGGTGTTCAACGACGAGTGGATGCGCGAGAACCAGATGCTCGAGGGCGAGCACGTCCGCGCCGTCGACCTCCTCGCCCGCAAGGACCGGCGCGCGCCCGAGCTCGTGGCCGTCGAGCCGACGACGCTCGCCCGCCGCGCCCTCGCCCTCATCACCGAGAACGACATCTCGCAGCTCCCGGTGCTGCGCGACGGCGACTGCGTTGGCGCCGTGGTCGAGGCGAGCCTCATGGCGCGCGTCATCGAGGAGCCCGCCGTCCTCGACCGGCCGGTCGAGGCGCTCATGGAGGCACCCTTCCCGGTCGTCGACGCGGGCGTCGACATCGCGACCGTCGGCCGCCTGCTCACGCGCCAGAATCCCGCCGTCCTCGTGCGCGGTGGCGGGCGGCTTGCGGGGATCGTGACCCGCTACGACATGGTCCGCTACCTGACGAAGTGAGGACGAAGCGGTGGCACCCTTGAAAGTCGCCGTGCTCTTCGGCGGCACGAGCGAGGAGCGCGACGTCTCGATCGCGAGCGGCGCCCAGGTGGTCGGCGCGCTGCGCGAGCGCGGCCACCAGGTGGTGGCCGTCGACACCGCGACCGGCGTGCTCGAAACGGCCGGCGAGGAGCGGCTGCTGCGCTCCGGCGTGGCGCCCCTGCCGCCCGGCGCGGCGGAGCTGGACGTGCTGCGCAGCGGCGACGCCGGCGCGCTCCTCGCCGCGCCGGGCGTGCGCGGCGCCGACGTCGTATTCCTCGCGCTGCACGGCGGCGCGGGCGAGGACGGCACGCTGCAGGCGCTGCTGGACCTGGCGGGCGTGGCGTACACCGGCAGCGGCATGGTGGCGAGCGCGATCGCGATGGACAAGGACGTCTCGAAGCGCCTCTTCCGCGACGCCGGCGTGCCGACGCCCGAGTGGCTCATGCTGACGCCGCGGTCGCCGCGGCCGCCGGAGGCCGCGGTCGTGAAGCTGGGCTACCCGGTGGTCGTGAAGCCGAGCCGACAGGGCTCGACCGTCGGGCTCAGCGTGGTGAAGCGGCCCGGCGAGCTGGCGGGCGCGATCGAGACGGCGTTCCGCTTCGACGACGAGGTGATGCTGGAGCGCTTCGTGCCCGGCCGCGAGCTGACGGTCCCGATCCTCGCCGAGGAGGCGCTGCCGGTGGGCGAGATCGTGCCGGCGCACGAGATCTTCGACTACGAGTGCAAGTATCAGCCGGGGATGGCGCAGGAGATCTTCCCCGCGCAGATCGAGGAGGCGGTCGCCGGGCGGGCGCGCCGCCTCGCGCTGCAGGCGCACCGGGCGCTCAAGCTGAGCGCCTACAGCCGGGTCGACTTCCGGCTCGACGCGGAGCAGCGGCTGTGGTGCCTGGAGGTCAACACGCTGCCGGGCATGACGGCGGCGAGCCTCTTCCCCAAAGGCGCGCTCGCGGCGGGGATCACCTTCCCGGAGGTGTGCGAGCGCATCTGCCGCCTCGCCATCGAGGAACATCGGCTGCGCAGGAGGGAATAGATAGCCGACATGTATCTCCCGTTCGGCTTCTCGCTCACCCCCTGGGTCAAGCGGCTCATCGTCCTCAACGGGGCGGTGTTCCTGCTGACGTCGCTCGTCCCCGCGCTCGTGCCCTACCTGGCGTTCGTGCCGGCGGCGACGCTACGGCAGCCGTGGACCCTCGTGACGTACATGTTCGTCCACGGCGGCTTCTGGCACATCTTCTTCAACATGATCGGCCTCTTCTTCTTCGGGCCGCCGCTCGAGTCGCGCTGGGGGTCGAACGAGTTCCTGAAGTACTACACGATCTGCGGCCTCGGCGGCGCCGCCTTCTCCTTCGTCTTCGCGCCGCACGCGGCGGTGATCGGCGCTTCCGCGGCGATCTTCGGCGTCATGCTCGCCTTCGCCATGAACTGGCCGGACGCGCCGATCTACATCTGGGGCATCCTCCCGATCAAGGCGAAGTGGCTGGTCGCGATCCTCGTCGGCATGCAGTTCTTCAGCGTGATCAGCGGACAGGGCGGGGGGATCGCCTATTTCGCGCACCTCGGCGGCTTCGTCGTCGGCTTCCTCTACCTGAAGTGGGACCCGGCGCGGCACGGCGCATCGCTGGGATCCGGGTCGGGCGGCCGGGCGTGGCTGGAGAAGCTGCGTCAGAGCGGCGGCGCTTCGCGTCGTTTGACGCTACACCGCCGTGATGCGCCGGGCGCGCCCGCCGCGCAGGCGCCCCGGCGTCGTGCCGAGGACCACGTGCTCGACGACCTCGACCGCGTCCTCGACAAGATCAGCGAGGAAGGGATGGCCAGCCTGTCGCCGGAGGAGCGCAGGCTGCTCGACGAGGTGAGCCGGCGCTACCGGCAGAACTGATCCGCGAAGCCGCGCCGCGCGGGAGGCTCGCCGGCGCGGCGGATGTTCCACACACACAACCAGGAGTCGCCATGCGCGCACATCGTCTCGCTCCGCTCCTCGTCGCGTTCGCCGTCGGGGCGTGCGCCAGCGCCGGGGCGTCGGGCACTCGCACCCACGGGAACCGCAACCTCATCACGCACGAGGAGATCGCGGCGGCGCACCTCTCTTCGGCGCAGGACCTGGTCGAGCACCTGCGCCCGAGCTGGATGCGGAGCCGCAACGAGATCTCCACCATGGGCGACGGCTCGGCCGACCCGGTCGCGATCCGTCCGGCCGTCTTTCTCGACGGCCAGCACTTCGGCGAGTTCGAGGCGCTGAGGCGCGTCGACGCGGCGACCGTCGAGGAGATCCATTACCTGAGCGGCGCCGAGGCCACGATGCGCTACGGCGCCGGCTACCCGGCGGGCGTGATCGAAGTCGTGACCGTCCACTGACGCGGCTGCGGCGGTCGGCCCGCGCAAGGCCGGCACCAGGCCACGCCGGCCGCCGCTCCGCTGCTTGACATCGTCGAATCCGCTTCCGTACGTTGCCGGTCCTGCAATACCCCCCTTTCCCACCTCCATAAGGAGGGAGGCAATGTCCGCGGCAAGGGAGTACCGGACGGAGCAGATTCGCAACGTGGCCATACTCGGGCACGGCGGGTCGGGCAAGACCTCGCTGATCGATGCCCTTTGCTTCGTGGGCGGCACCGCGCACCGGCACGGCGGCGTGGCGGAGGGCACGGCGCTCACCATGTACACGGACGAGGAGGTCGAGCACGGGATCTCGATGCAGGTGTCGCCCGCCTACACGGAGTGGAACGACTGCAAGATCAACCTGCTCGACACCCCCGGCTACCTCGACTTCACGGGAGACGCGATCGCCGCCGCGAGGGTTGCCGACGGCGCTGTAATCGTCCTCGGCGCCACCCACGGCGTCGAGGTCGGCACGGAGATCGTCTGGGAATACTGCTCGAAACGCGGAATTCCCAGACTTTTTTTCGTCTCCATGATGGACAAGGATCACGCCGACTTCGACGACGTCTACGCCGACATCCGCGAGCACCTCACGGAGAAGGTCGTGCCGGTCGAGATCCCGATCGGCTCCGGTGACGCCTTCCACGGCATCATCAACCTCTTCAGCGGCCGCGCCCACCTCTACACCCCCGGTACGCTCCACGGCGAGTACGAGGAGACCGACATCCCGGACGAGCTGCGCGAGAAGTTCCAGCGCTGGCGCACGGAGCTGCTGGAGACGATCGCGACCACCGACGACTCGCTCCTCGAGAAGTACCTCGAGGGCGGCGAGATCGACCGCGACCAGGCGATCTCCGCGATGCGCGCCGCGATGCAGAAGGGCGAGCTGTTCCCGCTCTTCTGCGGCGCGCCGCAGAAGACGTGGGGCACGCGCGCGCTGCTCTCGAAGCTGTGCCAGCTGGTCCCGAATCCCGCCGAAGCCGCGCCGGAGAAGATCGAGCGGCCGGGGATCAAGGAGACGATCACGCTCGCGCCGAAGGACGACGCCCCCTTCGCCGCGCTCGTCTTCAAGACCTCCTCCGAGCCGCACGTGGGCGAGCTCAGCTACTTCCGCGTCTTCACCGGCGAGGTGCTCACGGGGCAGGAGGTGCAGAACGCGAGTCGCAACGCGAGCGAGAAGCTCGCCCACCTCTCGATCCCGCTCGGCAAGGAGCGGCTCGAAGTCAGCCGCCTGCACGCCGGCGACATCGGCGTCGTCGCGAAGCTGAAGGACACCCACACCGGCGACACGCTGTGCGACGCGCGCCGGCCCGTCCGCCTCGATGGCGTCGACTTCCCGGAGCCCGACATCGCGATGGCGGTGCACGGCCTCACGCGCACCGACGAGGACAAGATCGGCACCGCGCTCGCCAAGCTGCACGAGGAGGACCCCACCTTCCGCTTCGGCTACGATCCGGACCTCAAGCAGACGATCATCCGCGGCCTCGGCGAGCTCCACCTCGACGTCCAGCTCGAGCGGCTGCGTCGCAAGTTCGGCGTTCAGGCCGAGACGGAGGAGCCGCGCATCGCCTACCGCGAGACGATCCGCCGCACCGCCGAGGCGCAGGGTCGCCACAAGAAGCAGAGCGGTGGCCACGGCCAGTTCGGCGACTGCTGGGTCCGCCTCAAGCCCGCCGCCCGCGACTCCGGCTACGAGTTCGTCGACCGCATCGTCGGAGGCGTGATCCCCGGCAAGTTCATCCCCTCCGTCGACAAGGGAATCCAGGAGGCGGCCGGTCGCGGCATCGTCGCCGGCTACCCCGTCGTCGACTTCGTCGCCGAGTGCTACGACGGCTCCTACCACAGCGTCGACTCGAGCGACATCGCCTTTCAGATCTCCGGCTCGATGGCGTTCCAGCGCGCCGCCGCCGACGCCGCGCCCGTCCTCCTCGAGCCGGTCATGGAGATCGAGGTGCTCGCCCCCGAGGAGTTCACCGGCGACATCATCGGCGACCTCAACCAGCGCCGCGGCAAGATCCTCGGCATGATGCCGGAGGGGCGCAAGACGCGCGTGCGCGCGCTCGTGCCGCAGGCCGAGCTCTACAAGTACGCGACGACGCTGCGCTCCCTCACCCAGGGCCGCGGCTTCCACAGCCGCTCGTTCCACGGGTACGAGGATGTGCCGGCGCACGTCGCGCAGCAGGTGGTCGCCGAGAGCCGCAAGGGGAAGGAGGCGGCCACGGCGTGAGGTGCGCCGCCGCGCCGGCGTGAGCGCGGCAGGGTCGATGAGGTGGGAAGGGGGGCGGCGCTTCGGGCAAGCGCCGCCCCTCCTGCTTCAGGACTCCAGGTACCTGCGGAACCAGGCGATCGTGAGCGGCCACGCCTGGCGGCTCGCCGCCATGTTGGCGCCGTCCCGCCCGCTCTGCTGGCGCAGGAAGCCGTGGCCGGCGTCCTCGAAGAAGTGCGGCTCGTACACCTTGCCGAGCGCCTTCATCGTCGAGTCCGCGCCCGGCACGGTCGCGCCGACTCGCGCGTCGGCGCCGCCGTAGAGGCCGAGCACCGGCGCACGCACGCGCGCGAGCGACTCCGACTTCGGCGAGGTACCGTAGTAGACGACGGCGGCGGAGAGGTCCGGTGCGGCGACGGCGTGCGCGAACGTCGTCGTGCCGCCCCAGCAGAAGCCGACAATGCCGTACTTCTGCGTCGCCGCCGGCAGCTTCATCGCCCACGCCGCGACGGCGCGCAGGTCGCGCTGCACCGCGTCGCGGTCGAGCGTGCGGATCGCGGCGACCGCCGCCTGCGCGTCGGCGGACCCGTCGGGCGCGGTCGGCACGTCCTTCATCGTGAGCAGGTCCGGCGCGACGGCGATGAAGCCCTGCGCGGCGACGTCGTCCGCCACGGCGCGCACCCAGTTCGACATGCCGAAGATCTCGTGCACGACGAGCACGACCGGCGCCTTCGTGGCGCGCTCCGGATAGACGACCCACGCGCGCACGCTGTCGGCGGGGCCGGTGCGGATCGTCACCCACTCGCCGTGCCGCGGCGACGCCGCGAGGCGCGCTTCCGCGCCCTCGGCGTCCGGCGGCAGCGTCGGCTCCTGGCGGACGGCCGCCGCGGCGCCGGCCGCGCCCGCGGCCGCCGCGCCGGTCCGTGCGGCCTGCGCGCCGGCCTGCGCGGCGCGCGCTTCGGGCGCGGGGTGCTTCAGGTACGCCGCGAGCGTGAAGACGACGGCGCCGGCCGCGAACAGCCGGATGGCGGTGCGAAACGTCATCGGTCTCTCCCCTCGATTGTGCGACGTGCGGCCGTCGCGTTCGGTCCCGGCGGCACGCCCACCGGCACGCCCACCGGCACGCCCACCGGCGCGCTCAGCGGCTCCACGCGTCCACTTTCCCCGCCGCCGGGTAGACGGGCCGGATGTCGACCGGCACGCGGGTGAGGCGGTCGATCGCCTGCTTCATCTCGGGCCGGATCGCGGCGGCGTACTTCGCGAGCAGGTCGACGGCGTCCTGATACGATCCGCGTGCCTCCAGCGTGAGAAGCTCGTGGGCGAGCGCGCGGTTCCCCGCGACGAGCGCGGGGAGGTCGGCCGAGAAGCGGGCCGTGGCGGAGTCGTAGCGGATCGCGCCGCGGTCCCACAGGTAGTTGAACTGCAGCAGGTTCGCCTTGCCGTGCGCCTCAGAGGTGCCGAAGCGAACGGCGCGGAACATGTCGGCGAGGTGGCCGATGTAGGCGCGGCGCACGAAGTCGGCGTCGTAGAGGCCGCGCTCGGCGAGCACGGACATGTCGTGCAGCCCCGTCACGTCCGCCTTCGCCTCCTCGATCGCGGAGTACTGCTCCTTGAGCGCCTGGTTCACCGTGGTGCGCTGGCCGTTCACGGTGATGAAGCCGGGGCCGAGGCCGTGCGCCAGCTCGTGCATCAGCACGTTGGTGAACCACGGCTCGAACGCGATCTCGGCGACGAGGGCGGTGTCGAGCACCTCGCGCGCGATCGGCACCAGCGTCTTGTCGAACTTCGCCTGCGACACGTTGCGCAGCATCACCTTCTTCGACCCCTTCGCCTTCCGCACGCGCTCGTCGTTGGGGAGGTTGAAGGCGATCGTCTGCACGCCGCGGCGCGCGTCGCCCGCGGTGAACGCGACGTCGACCACGCGGATCGGGCTCTCGAAGCCGCGGTCCAGGTTCTTGTAGCGGTCCTCGATCGGGAGCGCGCCCTCCAGCTCGCGCAGGTGGCTCTTCAGCTCGTCCAGCTCCGCGCTCGCCGCCGAGTCCGCGACCGTGATGAAGCTCTCGAACGACGCCTTCAGCCCGACGAGCTGGTCCTCGTACACCTCGTACGGACCGATCGTCGGCTCGATCGCGCTGCCGTGGATGTCCATCCACGCCAGGTCGCTCGCGTAGTAGTCGTTCGAGCCGAACGCGTCCGCCCGCTTGTCGAGGAAGTCGGCCAGCGAGGCGTTGTGCGCCCGCGCGATCCCGGCCGCTTCGTGAAGCAGCGCCGCCGCCTTCGCCAGCGAGTCGCCGTACGCCTGCGAGTACGGCACCGCGACCAGGCTGCTGTCGCCCTGCCGCCGGATCAGCGTCACCGGGCTCGTGAACGCGTCGCGGTCGCCCGGGTGCGCCTCGATCCACGCCTCGAACTGCTCCTGCGTCAGTCCCTCCGGGTAGAACCCCGCGCCCGGCGGCTTCGGACCCACGTCGAGGAACGGCTCGTCGTCGCGCAGACGGTCCCACGGCCCCGCCATGATGTCGAAGTAGGCGACGGCGGCGTCCTTGCCCGCGCCGCTCTCCGACGCCAGCCGGCTACGCCACTCCGGCACCTGCGGCGAGACCTGGATCGCGAAGACGTCGTGCAGCACCTGCGACGCCTCGATCAGCTTCGCCAGCACCTGCCGGTGCCACGGCTCGAGCTTCGCCTCGTCCACCTCGATCGTGGCGGGCGCGAACTGCGCCACCCGCGACTGCAACTCGGCGGGCGTGATCCCGGGTGCCAGCATCGCGATCGGCTCTCCATCGGTGGCGGGGGCATCGGCATCGCTCCCGCCGCGCGCGCACGCGGCGAGCGACGGAAGCAGGACGGCGCATGCGGCGATTCGTAGCGGACGCATTCCTCTCCACTCCTCCAGCGGGGGGCGGCGACGACGGTGTGCGGCCGGAAGCATAGGGCGCCGGGACGCCGCCGCGCCAGTCGCGCAACCGCGTAGTCGAATCCCCGTCGTCCAGCCCCGCCCCCGGCCGCGGGCTCCGCCCTACGCCCTTCGCGGCGCCCATGGCGCATCTTTCGCGTCGTACGATGCGCGCGCGCGCCATCCGGTCGCGCGCGGACTCGTGGCTCGTTAAGGAGGTCGACGATGAACGGATACGAGAGCGCCACCGCCACGGCGGAGCCGACGGCCGGTACGGCGACGAACGGCGGAGCCGCGAAGGGCGCGACCGCGCCGGACGGGGCGGCCGCGGCGATCGAGCGCATCGCCGAGCGCCTCGGCAGCAGCGCCCGCGCGCGCGCCGTCTTCGGCGACCCCGTCGCGCGCGACGGGGTGACGGTCATCCCCGTCGCCAAGGCGCGCTGGGGCTTCGGCGGTGGGGCGGGGAAGGGCCGCCGGCCGCAGGAGGAGGGCGGCGGCGCCGGCGGCGGCATGGCCATCACGCCGGTCGGCTACATCGAGGTGCGCGGCGGCGAGGCGAAGTACCGGCCGGTCTTCGACCTGGCCCGCGTCATCCCCGGCGGCCTCGTCGGCTTCGCCGTCGCCGCGTGGATCGTCCGGCGCCTCTTCCGCTGACCCCCGCCGCGCGGGCGCGCTCCCCGCACCCCGGAGCGCGCCCCCGCGGACCCGCGGTGCCACGGACCGGCGGTGCCCACGGACCCGCGGTGCCCCCGCAGACCCCGACCCCCCGCGGACCCGCGGTGCCCCCGCAGACCCCCGACCCCCCGCAGACCCCCGTACCCCCCGCCGACCCCGTACCCCCGACCCCCCGCAGACCCCCTCCGCAGACCCCAGACCGCTCGCCTTCCCACGCCCCGCCACGGCCCCGCCCTCCCCTTGCCACGAGCCCTCACCCACCCCCATCTTCCCCAACATTCGTTTGCTCAACCCAATCATTCTTTGCTGACGCCGTTCGGAGCAAAGGCCGGTCGACCATGCGCAAACCGTTGGTACGTGAGAGTTTCCTGAGGTATCCGACGAGCACGCTGCTGGGGACGCCGGGGAGCGTGCGGGTGCTGCGGGAGCTGACGCTGGAGGGGGAGCCGCTGGCGGTGACGGAGCTGGCGGCGCGGACGTCGCTGACGAACCAGGCGGTGCGGAACACGGTGGCGGAGCTGGCGGAGGCGGGGGTGGTGAAGGCGCTGGGCGCGGGACGCAGCCGGCTGTACCAGGCGGACGTGAGTCATCCGCTGTACGTGGCGCTGGGCTCGCTCTTCCACGCGGAGGCGGAGCGTTTCGATACGGTGCGTTCGGCGCTGGTGAGCGCGGCGGAGAACCTGACGCCGCAGCCGCTGGCGGCGTGGATCTACGGCGGTGTGGCGCGGGGCGAGGATCGGGCGCACGCGGACGTGGAGGTGGCGCTGGTCGCGGCGGACGACGCGGTGGAGGTGGCGGTGGAGCGGCTGGAGGCGATGCTGGAGCCGGCGGGCCAGGTGCAGCGGGTGTGGTTCAGCGTGGTGGGGCTGACGCCGTCGGACGTGCGGCGCCTGGCGAAGGGGGACGCGTGGTGGAGGTCGGCGACGTCGCCGTCGCTCGCGGTGTTCGGGCCGGCGCCGGCGGAGCTCGCGGCGTCGCTGGCGCGGCCGGAGCGGACGCGGCCCACGTTCGCGCGCTGACGGCGGGCGTCGTCGTCGCGGGGACGGCGGCGTCGTCGTCGCGGGGAAGGTGCTGGAGGTGCGACGCCGCTACTCGTTGCGCGAAGGCGGCTTGGCCACGGAGACCGTCTTCACGTTCACGAACTCGCGGATGCCGATCCAGGAGAGCTCGCGACCGTAGCCGGACTCCTTGACGCCGCCGAAGGGCAGGCGGGGGTCGGAGGCGACCATGCCGTTGATGAAGACACAGCCGGCGTCGAGCCGGTCGATGAAGCGCTCCTGCTCGGCGGGGTCGTCGCTCCAGGCGGCGGCGCCGAGGCCGAAGCGGGTGTCGTTGGCGCGCGCGATCGCCTCTTCGAGGTCGCGCACGCGCCAGAGGGAGGCGACGGGGCCGAACAGCTCGTCGGAGTGGGCGGGGGAGCGGTCGGGGATCGCCTCCAGCACGGTGGCTGGATAGAACCAGCCCTCGCGGTCGGGGGTGTCGCCGCCGAGCAGCAGGGTCGCGCCCGCGTCGACGGTGCGGCGCACCTGTCGGTGCAGGTCGTCGCGGAGCCGCGCCATCGCGAGCGGGCCGAGATCGGTGTCCTGCTGCATCGGGTCGCCCACGCGGAGCGCGCGGGCTTTCTCGACGAAGGCGTCGCGGAAGCGGTCGTAGACGTCGGTGTGGACGATGAAGCGCTTTGCCGCGATGCACGACTGGCCGTTGTTGATCATGCGCGCCTTGACGGCGGTGTCGAGGGCGGCGTCGAAGTCGGCGCTGGGCATCACGACGAAGGGGTCGCTGCCGCCGAGTTCGAGGACCGTCTTCTTGATGCGACGTCCGGCCCGCGCCGCGACGGCGCCGCCCGCGGCCACGCTGCCGGTCAGCGTCACGGCGCGGATGCGGGGGTCGTCCAGGACCGTCTCGACCGCGTCGTGCTCGACGAGCAGCGCCTGGAACGCGCCCTCGGCGAAGCCGGCGCGGCGGAACACGTCCTCGATCGCGAGCGCGCACTGCGGCACGTTGGCCGCGTGCTTCAGGAGGGCGACGTTGCCGGCCATGAGCGCGGGCGCGGCGAAGCGGAAGACCTGCCAGAAGGGGAAGTTCCACGGCATGATCGCGAGCACCGGCCCGAGCGGCTGGCAGCGGACGAAGGCGCGCGCCGCGTCGGTCGCGACCGGCTCGTCCGCGAGCTGACGCTCCGCCTCCTCGGCGTAGTAGCGACACGCCCACGCGCACTTCTCCGCCTCCGCCACTGCGGCCCCGATCGGCTTTCCCATCTCGAGCGTCATCAGCGCGCCGAGGCGGTCCTTCTCCGTCTCGAGGATCGCGGCCGCCCGCAGCATCCACGCCGCGCGCTCCGCGAAGCTCGTCGCGCGCAGCGTCTCGAACGCGTGGGCCGCCCGCGCGACGCGGCGCTCGACCTCGGCGCCCGCGTGCGGCTCGAACTCCCGCACCGTGCGGCCGGTGGCCGGATTGATGGTGGCGATCGACGACATGGGCTCCCCCGTCCGCTGCGAGACTCTCCGTGCGCGCGCCGCTGTTCCGCGCGGCCGGCTCCCCCACTCGCGAGGCAGGAGGCATACCAGCGGCGCAGGCCGGTCGCCGCCCGGCGGGCGCTCCCCTCCCGGGACAGAAGGCATACCAGCGGCGCAGGCCGGCGGCAAGCGCAGGCCGGCGGCAAGCGCAGGCCGTTCCTGAAACCAACCCTTTGGCGCTCTCGTACGTCCAAACGAGCAGGGAACCGAAAAGAGGAGATGGGACGATGATGAGAGCGAGCGTGATCGCGTGGGGGGCCGCCATGGTCCTTGCCGGCGTGGGCAGCATCACCGGCGCGACGCTGAACGCGCAGGGGCGGGAGGGCAAGCCTTCCTGCGACAACGTGGGCACCGACCGGCCGCACTTCTGCGAGGTGCGCTCCGTCCGCATGCGCGCCGAGCCGAAGATCGAGGTCGACGGCGGCACCAACGGCGGCGTCACGGTCGAGGGCTGGGACCAGGGCGATGTCCTCGTCGAGGCGCAGGTCGAGGCGTGGGCGGAGTCGGACGACGACGCCCGCGACATCGCCCGCGACGTGCACCTGCGCACCGAGGACGGCCGCATCCGCGCCGAGGGCCCCGGCCAGGGCGGCTGGCGCCATCGCCACGAAGGCTGGGCCGTCAGCTTCACCATCCACGTCCCGCACCGCACCGACCTGTCGCTCGAGACGACGAACGGCGGCGTCACCGTCAACGACGTCGGCGGTACCCTCCGTTTCCGCGCGCTCAACGGCGGCGTGCACCTCGCCGGCCTTTCCGGCGACGTCGAAGGCAGCACGACCAACGGCGGCGTCCACGTCGACCTCGCCGGCCCGCGCTGGGACGGAGCGGGCCTCAACGTGCGCACGATGAACGGCGGCGTCCGCCTCCGCATCCCGCGCGACTACTCCGCCCACCTGGTGACCGGCACCGTCAACGGCGGCATTCGCATCGATTTCCCCGTCACCGTCCAGGGCCGCATCGACAAGCGCCTCGCCGTCGACCTCGGCCAGGGCGGTCCGCCGGTCGAGGTGCGGACGACGAACGGCGGCGTCACCGTGGAGCGACGATAGGGACGCCGACGCCGGGCGGCGTCGGGG
Source organism: uncultured Gemmatimonadales bacterium (assembly GCA_963816355.1). Lineage (GTDB taxonomy): Bacteria > Gemmatimonadota > Gemmatimonadetes > Longimicrobiales > RSA9 > CAWFKH01. Next base: position 237,889 of record CAWFKH010000003.1, read on the forward strand.
AAGCTCGCTGCGCGAGGGAAGCCGGCCTGCGGCCGGGGAAGCTCGCTGCGCGAGGGAAGCCGCCTGGCGGCGGGGGCCGGCCTGACGGCCGGGGAAGCTCGCTGCGCGAGGGAAGCCGCCTGGCGGCGGGGGCCGGCCTGCGGCCGGGGGAGCTCGCTGCGCGAGGGAAGCCGCCTGGCGGCGGGGGCCGGCCTGCGGCCGGGGAAGCTCGCTGCGCGAGGGAAGCCGCCTGGCGGCGGGGGCCGGCCTGCGGCCGGGGACGCTCGCTGCGCGAGGGAAGCCGCCTGGCGGCGGGGGCCGGCCTGCGGCCGGGGAAGCTCGCTGCGCGAGGGGCCGGGTCTGCGGTCTCTAAGGCGTGTCCCCGGCGGACCCTCGGACCCCCCGCAGACCCCCGTACCCCACACCCCCCGCAGACCCCCTCCCCAGACCCCAGACCGATCGGCCCCACCGATACGCTGGCCCCTCAGTAGATATATACCGGAGTCCCCACCGCGACCCTCTCATACAACCGATCGATATCCTCGTTGTACATGCGCACGCAGCCGTGGCTCACGGCGTCGCCGATCGAGGCCTCCTCGTTCGTGCCGTGGATCAGGTAGCCGTCGCCCAGGATCAGCCGGTGCGTGCCGAGGATGTCGGGGATCCGGCGCTGCGCGGTGCCCACCGGCGGGACGAAGATCTTGCCGTCGAAGATGATCTCGTCTCCCGGCCGGAACGGCCAGAAGTTGCCGTACGCGTTCACACGCCCCACCTGCCCGCCCCGCACCTCCAGCCGCGTGCCGTCCGCGAGCCGGTAGCGCTCCCCCTTCTTCAGGAACACCACCGCCAGGCCGTCGTCCACCGCCTTCTCGTAGTAGTGCCAGTTCGGCGGCACCCACAGCGGCGACGCTTCCTTGCCGAGCACCTTGCGCGCCGCCCGCGGCGTGCGGAAATCGTACGTGTGGCCGTGGTAGGTGAATCGGTCGAAGCTGCCGACCGCCACCGGCGCGCTCAACACCGTCGAGTCCCCGTCCAGCAGCCACAGCCACCGGTGGTCCACCGAGACGACAATGCGCTCCCCGTCCGCCCGCAGCGCTTCGCGCCACACCTTCCGGCCGCTCGGCTTCTCCGGCGGCGCCGCCTCCGGATTCGCCGGACCCGATGCGCGCAGGCGCGCCCGCTCCGCCGCGGCCGCCGCCGCTGAATCCGCCGCCGCTGCCGCTTCCGACGCTGCCGCCCCCGCCCCCGCCCCCGCCCCTGCCCCCGCCCCGCCCGATCCCGCCGACCGCGAGCCGAAGAACGGCAGGTGCGCGCAACCGCCCAGCGCGACCCCGGCGACGACGGCTGCCGCCGTCCCTCGAGAGAGCTTCCTCCGCATGACTACCTCGTGCTGCGATTCCGACCGGAGAACGACATTCACCGGTGCGTTGAAGGACTGGATTGCGGTCGCGTGCAGCCGCCCCGCGCTTCGGTTGCGGGCCGCGCGGAGCCGCTCCGACGGCGCCCGGCGCTTGCAGGGTGACCCCACCCGGCGATCGGCGCGGCGTGGGGCCACTCCGACACGCCCGACGCTCGCACGCCGCCGCGGATCCGGCCCCGTGGCGCCCGCAACGTGGCCCGCTCCAGTTCTTCGGCGGACCCTTCAAAGAAAACAGCGCGCGACGCTTCGCGGGAGGGGGCCCGCCCACCGGCGGGCAACGCCCCACGCGACGTACGCGGCGGCGCGCGCCGCCGAGCTTGATTCGGGTTTTGTTCGGTTGTACCTTGCGGTATGTCGTCGCAGGTCGTCGCGCTCAGGGAGCTGCTCGAGCAGCGCTTTCCCGGCGCATTGCCGCTCACCGCCGGCGGATCGGCGGATCCGCTGGCGACCGGGATCGGTGCGCTCGATCGGCTGCTGCCGGGGGGCGGGCTGCCGCGCGGGCGCCTGACGCTGTGGGCGCCCGGCGGCGGGGCGACGGCGCTCCTGACGGCGGCGTGCCGAACGACGGTGGCGCGGGGCGAGCGGGCGGCGTGGGTCGACGCGGCGGGGACGATGGCGGGCGCGTTCTGGCGGGTGGGCCCGGCGCTGCTGCGGCCGGCGGGACGGGTGGAGGCGCTCGCGTGCGCGGAGGAGCTGCTGCGCTCGGGCGGTTTCGCGCTCGTCGTGCTCTCCGGCCTGGAGGTGGGGGAGGGCGCGCCGTCGCCGGCGGCGGCCTCGTCGGTGTCGCGAGCGAGGGCGAGGTCGAAGCGGAAGCGGTGGCGTTCGCGACGTCGTCTGACGGAAGCGGCGCCGGCCCCGCGGGTGTCGGAGGGCGCGCTGCTGGAGGCGGGGCTCGTGCGGCTGTCGCGGGTGGCGCGCGAGGGGGGCGGCGCCCTGGTCGTGTGCGCGGGGCGCAGTCCGGTGGCCGCGCTGCGGGTCCGCTCGCGCCTCGCGCCGGAGGCGTACCGCTGGCGGCGAGGCCCGTTCGGTGAGCCGGCGGAGGTGGAGGCGGCGACGGTGTGCGTGCGGGCGGCGTCGCCCGGCTGGAGCGCAGAGACGCGCTGCGATCTGGCGGTGTCGAGCGACGATCCGCGCGCCGCGCTGGACCCCGGGCTGGTCGACCGCCGCGGGAGCGCGGGCGGGAGCGCGGGCGCGGGCGCGGGCGCCACGACGCGCCGGCGGCCGGTCCGCGCGGGGGCGCCGTGATCCTCTGTCTGCGGGTGGACGGCTGGCCGCCGGCGGAGGAGGACGAAGAGGCGCTCGTGGCGCGGCTGGCGGCGTGCGCGCCGCGTCTGGCGGTGCAGCGGAGCGGGGTGGTGTGGGCGGACGTGAGGGGGCTGCCCGCCGGCGGTGTCGCACGTCGCCTGCGGCAGGAGGCGGGCCGTGTCGCGGGCGCCGGCGTGGCGGCGGTGCCGATCGCGGCGTGGGCCGCCGCCTGGTCGGCGGGGGCGGGCCGGACTGCGGGGTCGGCCGACGCGGCCGGGGCGGCGCGGGCGGCGCGGGCGGCGCGGGTGGCGCGGGTGGCGCGGGCTGATCGGGCGGCAGCGGCGGTGGCGGCGGCGGCGCGGGCGGATCCGGGTCGGCCGCCGGATCTCGTCACGGTCGCGGTGGGGGAGGAGCGCGCCTTTCTCGCGCCGCTGCCGCTGGCGGTGCTGGAGCCGGAGACGCGCGTGCGCGATCTGCTCGAGGGAGTGGGGATCGAGCGCTGCGGCGAGCTGGCGGCGCTCGAGCGGGAGCCGGTCGAGGTGCGCTTCGGCGTGGAGGGGGTCCGCCTGTGGCGGCTCGCGCGGGCCGAGGATCGGCGGCGGCTGTTCGCGCCGGCGCGCGGCGAACGCCCGTGCGGTTCGATCGACTTCGTGGATTACGCGGTTACCGATCCGGCACGCCTCCTCTTCACGACGAACGCGCTGCTCGGCTCGCTGTGCGAGACGCTCGTCGAGCGGGGCGAGCACGCGCGGCGGCTCTCGCTCGATCTGGCGCTGGACGGCGGCGGCACGTGGCGCCGCACCTTCCGCGCGGCGCGGCCGACGGCGAGCCGCGAGCGCTGGCTGCGCCTGATCCGCGACGCGCTCGAGCGGCTCACGCTCCCCGACTCCGTCGTCGGCGTCGCGCTCGCGGTCGACGCGGCGGAGCCGGCCGCGACGCACCAGGGCGACCTCTTCGACCGCGGCTTCGCGACCGCCGCGGCGGTCGAAGCCGCAGTGGCGCGCCTCCTCGATACAATGGGGCCGGTGGTCGTCGCGCCGGAGACGGACCGCCACCCGCTGCCCGAGCGGCGCACGCGCTGGCGGGTGCGCGACGACGTCGCCCCTGCCGCCGCCGCCTCCTCCTCCGCCGCCCCCGCCCCCGCCGCGCACCCCGGCCTCGCGGCGCCGGAGGCCGCCGCCGCCACGCCCGCGCTGACGCCGCAACTGCTGCCGGAGCCGCGGCCGATCCGCGTCGACGTCGGCAGGGAGCGCGGACACGAGGTGCCGCGCCGCTACCGCGAGCGCGGTCGTCGCATCGAGCTGGTCACCGTGGCGGGGCCGGACCGCCTCTCCGGCGGCCAGTGGGAGGCGCCCTACGCGCGCGAGTACTTCCGCTGCCTGACCGGCGACGGCGTCCTCGTCTGGCTCTTCCGCGACGCGCGCACCGACCGCTGGTTCCTGCACGGCTGGTGGGACTGAGCGCCCACCGCCGCGGCGTGGCCCCCGCGGGGGCGCAGGCGTTAGCTTTGCCGCATGCGACGCGCACGCCTCCTCCTCGCCCTGGCGCTCGCCGGCCTCGCGGGCTTCGCCGCGTCCGCGTGCGTCACCCACGACACCGACCGCGCCGCCTCCACCCCGAACGGCGCCCTCGGCACCGTCGTCCTCGGCAACGCCGGCGAGCTCTCGCCCGTCGAGCTGCTCGCCGTCCGCGACAGCGGGCTCCTCTTCTCCTACGAACGACGCATCAGTTACGCCTCCTTCTCCGCCATGCGCTCCATCGTCTTCCCCGCCGTCGCCGGGCAGAAGACGCTGCTCCGCGCCGGCCACCCCCCCGACTCGACCCTGCGCGCCAGCCTCGCCGGCCACGCCCGCTTCCCCCGCGGGCTCTCCCCCGCCGGCGTCGACAGCCTGCTCCGGGCGTACGGCCAGGCCGACCTCAACACCGTCAGGGAGTGAGCGGAGGGGGGGGTGGAGGGGGCGGAGGCGGAGGGGGCGGCAGGGGTCGGGGCGGCGGCGGCTGGATTCTGGTGAGGCGAGCGCCGGCGCCGTGAAGGGGGGCGGCGCGGGTGGCCGGTCGTGGGGAGTCGTTGGCGGCCTCTCGCCGCCGATCCCGCTCGACGGCCGCTCCGCGCGATCCGCGATCGCCGTCAACTCAGCCCCGCCGGCCGCCATTTCCGGTCCGGGGTGGATCGGACCGCGCGAGGCGCGGTGGCAATGGCCCCGCGAGCCCGCGGCTTCGGGCGAGGGGCGGAGTCGACCGCTCTGGGCGCGGTCCAGTGTGCCCCACGCCGGGATGGGTCCGGCGAGGGGGCGCTTTGACGTCCCCGGCGCCGAGCCCCGCCCCCACCCCCCGCCCCCCGCGCCCGCCCCCCCTCCGCGCCCTCCGCGCCCTCCGCGTGAAACCGCTGTTCCAGCCAGATCTGCCTCGAACCCCGATCCAGCCAGATCCGCCAGCTCCGACCCCTCTCCTCCGACCCACCCAGCTCCGACCCCTCTCCTCCGACCCACCCACCCCCTTGCACTCCACCCCTCCTCCTCCCATCTTCGGGTTTCGTTCGGTATGCGACTCCTCCACCCTCCGCGCTCTCCGAAACCGCATGGCCTTCGTCGAACTCCGCGCCCACTCCGCTTTCTCCTTCGGCGACGGCACGGCGACGCCGGAGGCGCTGGTGGCGTGGGCGGCGGAGCGGGGCTGCGCGGCGCTGGGGCTGACGGATCATGCGGACCTGGGGGGCGTGATCCGCTTCGCGCTGGAGGCGGAGCGGGTGGGGATCCGGCCGGTGGTGGGGGCGGAGCTGTTGGTGGACGGGCATCCGCTGGCGCTGCTGGCGCGGGATCGGGGCGGTTTTCGCGATCTGGCCGCGCTGGTGACGCGGGCGCGGCTCGGGCCATGGGAGGCGTGGGGGGAGGCGGATGGCGCGGGCTGGGCGGCGGTGGGCGGCCGGGCGGCGGTGGGCGGCCGGGCGGCGGTGGGTGGCCGGGCGGCGGTGGGCGGCCGGGCGGCGGCGGGCGGTGGGGCGGGCGCCGCGCTGCGGCCGGGAGAGGCCGGCCGGGGCGCGGCCGCCCGGAGCTGAGCTGGGAGGAGGTGGCGGAGCGGGCGGGGGGTCTGCACCTGCTGACGGGGCCGGCGACGGGGGAGCTGGCGTATCACGTCCAGACGGAGCGGGTGGGGCGGGCGGAGCGGTGGCTGGCGCGGGCGCGGGAGGTGTTCGGCGAGCGGCTGAGCGTGGAGGCGCAGCTGCACCACGTGTCGGGGCGGGAGTCGGCGCTGGCGGAGGCGCTGATCGAGCGGGCGAAGCGGGCGGGGGTGGCGTGGCTGGCGACGAACGATCCGCGCTACCTGGACGGGGGCGGCCGCCTCGTGCACGACCTGCTGACGGCGCTGCGCGCGGGGGTGGACGTGGACACGGCAGCGTGCTGGGGCGCGCTGCACCCGAACGGCGAGTGGCGGCTGAAGGGGCCGCGCGAGATGGCGCGCCTGTGGCGGGGGCGGGAGGAGGGGCTGGAGCGCACGCGGGAGGTGGCGCTGGACTGTGGTTTCGACCTGCGCTGGCTGCGGCCGCCGCTGCCGGAGTTCCCGAGCCCGGGCGGCGACGACGGTGCGCTGCTGCGCGATCTGGCGTACGCGGGTGCGCGGGAGCGGTGGGGCGAGCTGGACGAGCGGCAGACGACGCAGCTCGACCACGAGCTGGGCGTGATCCGTCGTCTCGGCTTCGCCGGCTTCTTCCTGGTGATGTGGGACGCGGTGCGCTTCGCGCGCGCCCGCGGGATCCTGTGCCAGGGGCGGGGGAGCGCGGCGAACAGCGCGGTGGCGTACTGCCTGGGGATCACGGCGGTGGACCCGGTGCGGCACGGCCTGCTCTTCGAGCGTTTCCTCTCGGAGGTGCGGATGGACGGGCGCACGGAGGCGCCGGACATCGACGTCGACTTCGAGATGGACCGCCGCGAGGAGGTGCTCGACTACATGTACGAGCGCTACGGCCGGCGGCACGCGGCGATCACGTGCGTGACGCAGACGTACCACGCGCCGAGCGCGCTGCAGGACGTGATGCGGGCGCTGGGCCACCCGGCGGAGCTCGCCTTCGCGCTGTCGAAGCGGCTGCACGGCGTGGCGCCGTCGGAGGGGGCGCGCATGCTGGTGGAGGGGTTGGCGGCGGAGCACGGCCTCGAGGTGGGCGACGCGCGCGGCCGCGCCCTCGTCGCCGCGCTGAACGCGCTGGACGACGTGCCCCGCATGCGTTCGACGCACCCGGGCGGCTTCGTCCTCTCGCGCGAGCCGCTGGGCGAGTGGATGCCGATCGAGCGCACGACGATGGGCCGCACGATCCTGCAGTTCGACAAGGACGACCTGGACGCGGCGGGCGTGCCGAAGTTCGACTTCCTCGGGCTCGGCGGCCTCTCCGCCGTGCACCTCGCCTTCGACGCGATCGAGGCGTGGGGCGGCGAGCGGCTGGAGCTCTACACGCTGCCGACCGACGACCGCAGGACGTACGACATGATCGCGCGGGGCGACACCGTCGGCACGTTCCAGATCGAGAGCCGGGCGCAGATCCAGTCGATCCTGAGCACGCGGCCGGAGCGGCTCTACGACCTGGTCGTGCAGGTCGCGCTGATCCGCCCCGGCCCGATCCAGGCGCGCTTCGTCCACCCGTACACCGAGCGCCGGCGCGGGCGCGAGGCGGTGCGCTACGCCCACCCGCTGCTCGAGCCGATCCTGCGCCGCACCTACGGCGTGCCGATCTTCCAGGAGCAGGCGATGTCGATCTCCATGGCGCTGGGCGGCTTCAGCGCCGCGGAGGCGGACGAGCTGCGGCGCGCCATGGGCCATCGTCGCAAGCTGCCGAAGCTGAAGGCGGCGCTCGAGCGGCTGCGGCAGCGCTGCGTCGCGCTCGGGGTGGCGAGCGCCGTCGCCGAGGAGGTGGTCGAGGACCTGCACTCCTTCGCCAACTACGGCTTCCCGGAATCGCACGCGTGGAGCTTCGCGCTCATCGCCTACGCCACCGCCTACCTCAAGGCGAACCACCCGGAGGCGTTCTTCCTCGGGCTGCTGAACGCGTGGCCGATGGGCTTCTACCCCCCCGCCACGCTCGTCCACGACGCGCGCCGCCACGGCGTCGTCGTGCGGCCGCCGTGCCTGAAGCACGGCGCGTGGGAGTGCACGCTGGAGCCGGTGGAGGGGGTAGCCGCGCCGCCGCCGCCCGCGCTGCGCGTCGGCTGGCGCCACATCCGCGGGCTCGGCGAGCGCGCGCGCGAGGCGCTCGTGGCCGCGCACGGGGCGGCGCCGTTCGCGTCGGTGGAGGACGCGGTCGCGCGGGCACGCCTGACGCGGCAGGAGGCGCTGCACCTGGCGCGCGCGGGCGCGTTCGAGGCGTTCGAGCCGGGGCGCCGGCGGGCGGCGTGGCGGGCGCTGCGCGCGGCGGGCGACGTGCTGCCGCTCGCCCCCGCGCACCGCCTGCCCTTCGACCCGCGCGAGCTCGCCGGCGAGGAGCTGATCTTCCTCGACTACCTGGCGACCGGCATCTGCGTGAGCGGCCACCCGATGGAGTCGATCCGGCCGCGGCTCGACGCGGCGGGCGTCACGTCGAGCCGCGGCCTCGAGGCGGTGCGCGACGGTGCGCCGATCACGATCGCGGGCCTCGTCGTCGCGCGGCAGCACCCGGAGACCGCGAAGGGCACCGTCTTCGTGCTGCTCGAGGACGAGTGGGGCTACCTGAACGTCATCGTGCCGCCCCGCGTCTACGAGCGGAACCGCGAGGTGGTCAGGTTCTCGCCGTTCATGGTGGTCGAGGGCCGCTTCGAGCGCGAGGACCGGGTGATGAACGTGGTCGGCCGCCGCTTCCGCGAGTTGCGCGTGGGCGGCGGCGGCCGTGCCGGCGCGCGGGACGGCGCCGGCGCGGCCGGGAGCGCCGCCGGCGAAGCCGCGAGCGCCGCCGGCGAAGCCGCGAACGGCGCCGGCCGCGTCGCGCTGCGCGAGCGCATCCACTACCGCTCCAAGGACTTCCGGTGAGCGGCGGCGCCGGCCGCGTGGCGCGTGCGCGGACCGGCGCTCGGCCGGCCGCGTGGCGTGTGCCCGGGCCCGCGCTCGGCCGGCCGCGCGAACGCCGCGGTCTGGCACGGCGTGCGCCGCCCGCCCAGATTGCTTCCGATGAGACGCCCGCACCCGCCCGCCGGCCGGGACGCCGCCGCGGAATCCGCCGCCACTGGGCCCGCCGGCCGGGACGCCGCCGCGGAATCCGCCGCCACTGGGCCCGCCGGCCCGGACGCCGCCGCCGAATCCGCCGCCGCTGGGCCCGCCGGCCCGGACGCCGCCGCCGAATCCGCCGAAGCGCAGACGTCGCGCTCCGGCGAGGGCGCGGACCGGGACCTCGGCTTCGGCTCGGTGGTGTCGAACCGCAGTCGGCAGCGGCTGCTCAACCCGGACGGCAGCTTCAACGTCGAGCGGCGCGGGCTGGGCTACTGGCGCTCGCTGAGCGCGTACCACGCGCTGCTGACGATGTCGTGGGGCCGCTTCTTCCTCATGGTCGTCGCGGGCTACGTGGCGCTGAACGCGCTCTTCGCCGCGGCGTACGTCGCCGCCGGGCCGGGCGCGCTGGTGCGCACGGCGGAGGCGGCGCACGGCCGCTTCCTCACCGCGTTCTTCTTCAGCGTGCAGACGTTCTCGACGATCGGCTACGGCGGCATCCGCCCCTCCGGCCTGCTCGCCAACGCGATCGTCACGCTGGAGGCGCTGGTGGGGCTGCTCGTCTTCGCGCTGGCGACGGGGCTGCTCTTCGCGCGTTTCTCGCGGCCGACCGCCCGCATCGTCTTCAGCCGCGCCGCGCTGATCGCGCCGTACCGGGGCGGACGCGCCTTCGAGTTCCGCATCGCGAACCAGCGCAGCAGCCAGATCATCGAGCTGCAGGCGACGGTGCTCTACACGCGGCTGGAGGCGCAGCGCGGCGTCGCCGTTCGCAAGTTCCACGCGCTGCGGCTCGAGCGTACGCGCGTCAGCTTCTTCCCGCTGAGCTGGACGATCGTGCACCCGATCGACGCGGACAGCCCGCTGCGCGACGCGTCGCCGGAGTCGCTCGCCGCCGAGCAGGCGGAGTTCCTGATCCTGCTGACCGGCATCGACGAGACGTTCTCGCAGACGGTGCACGCGCGCTCCTCCTACAAGCCGGAGGAGCTGGTGTGGGACGCGCGCTTCACGGACGTCTTCAATCCGCCCGACGTCGGCGGCCGCATCACGATCGGAGATGGACCGGCTGCACCGCTTCGAGCGGACCGCCCTTCGACCGCAGTGACGGAGGTGCCCAGATGACTCCCGCTTCCGCACGTCCGCGGCGGCGAAACGCCGGCGCGGCGCCCGCGTCCGGCGCGGTGCCGGCGCTGCGCGTCGCGCTCGCGCTCGCCGCCTGCCTCGCGCTCGCCGGCTGCGGCGCCGCGCCGCCCGCGGCCGCGGCGCGGCCCGTGGAGGACGCCTCGATCCGCGCCACCTTCGACGCGCTGCGCGCCGACTTCAGCCGCGAACGCGCGTACGGCGTCGTCGCCTACGTCGAGCGGCTCTGGCGCTGGCCGGGCAACCCCGGCTTCAACGCCGCCATCCGGCGCGTCGCCGCGGTGCTCGACAGCGCCGGCTACGTGCGCGAGGAGGTCGCGCCCGCGGGCGCGCGCCTGACCTACCGCATCGAGTCGCGCGCCATGGACGCGCCGACGTGGGAGCCGCTCGACGCCTCGCTCTCCATCGTGGGCGAGCCGCGGCCGCTGCTGCGCTTCGCGACGAACCGCAACATGCTCGCGATCCACTCCTTCGCCACGCCGCCGGGCGGCGTCGAGGCGGAGCTCGTGGACGTGGGCGCGGCGCGCGCGGCGGACTTCGAGCGCCGCGACGTGCGCGGCCGCGTCGTCATGGGCGACGCGCCGCTCGGCCGGCTCTTCCGCGACGCGGTGCAGGCGCGCGGCGCGCTCGGCGTGCTGTCGTACGCGATGCCCGCCTACACGGAGCCGGAGCGCTACACCGGCGCGATCCAGTTCGGCTCGATCCCGTACGACGACGCGCGCCACTCGTGGGGCGTCGCCCTCTCCTACGCCGCCCGCGACGCGCTGCGCGACGCCCTCGGACGCGGCCCGGTGCGCGTGCGCGTGAGCACCCGCGCGCGCAGCTACGCGGCGCCGGAGCTGACGCTCGTCGCGGAGGCGCGCGGCGACGTCGCCCCGCAGGAGCGCTTCGTCCTGAGCGCGCACGTGCAGGAGCCGGGCGCCAACGACAACGCGTCCGGCGTGGCCGCGCTGGCGGAGCTGGCGCGCGCGGTGGCGCGGGGCGTGCGCGCGGGCGACCTCTCGCCGCACCGCACGCTCACCTTCATCTGGGGCGACGAGATCCGCGCCACCCGCCGCTTCCTCGCCGCGGACTCCGCGCGCGCGGCGGGCGTGCGCTGGGGGCTCGCGCTCGACATGGTGGGCGAGGCGACGGAGAAGACCGGCGGCACGTTCCTGATCGAGAAGATGCCGGACCCGTCCGCCGTGTGGACGCGCGGCGACGACCACCACACGCAGTGGGGCGGCGGCGACGCGCTGCCGGAGTCGCGCCTCACGCCGCACTACTTCAACGACGTCGCGCGCGACCGCTGCCTCGAGCAGGCGCGCCTCACCGGCTGGCGCGTGGCCACCAACCCGTTCGAGGGCGGCAGCGACCACGTCCCGTTCCTCGACGCGGGCAAGGCCGGCCTCCTCTTCTGGCACTTCACCGACCGCTTCTACCACACCGACGCCGACCGCCTCGACAAGGTCTCCGCCGCCGAGCTCGAGAACGCGGCGCTGTGCGCCGGCGCGACCGCGCTCACCCTCGCGAGCGCGGACGGCGAGACCGCGCGCTTCCTGATCGCGCAGGTGCGCGACGACGCGCTCGAGCGCCTCGCGCGCGAGCGGACGCTCGGCGCGGCCGCGGTGAGGGCGGGCGGCGACGTCGCCCGCGAGCGCCACATCCTGGCGGCGTGGACGTCGTGGTACGCCGCCGCGATCGCCGCGATGGACGACGTCGAGGTCGGCGGCTCCTCGCCCACCACGCGCGCCGCCATCGCCGCCGCCGCCGCGGACGTGCGCACCGCCGGCGAGGAGGCGCAGAGTTCGCTGCCCTCAACGGGAGGCGGCGCCGTGAGCGAGCGCGTCCCGCCCGTCCCGCCGCCCACCGTGCCGGCCGCCACGCCGTCCGGCCTCCCGCCCGCCACGCCGCCGGCGATCCGCGGCCGCGGCGCGTCGCGCGACCCCAAGAACCGCTTCCTGCCGCTGTACGTGGAGCGCGACCCGGAGTGGCTCGACGCGGACGATCCGGCGCCGCGCACGTCGTTCCTGCGCGACACGACACGCAGCGCCGTCGCCCGCAACCGCAGCCCGGACATCGGCTTCGAGTCGAGCGTGAACCCGTATCGCGGCTGCGAGCACGGCTGCATCTACTGCTACGCGCGGCCGTACCACGAGTACCTGGGCTTCTCCGCCGGGCTCGACTTCGAGACGAAGATCCTGGTGAAGCCGGACGCGCCGCGGCTGCTGCGCGAGGCGCTGCTCTCGCCGCGCTGGAAGCCGCAGGTGCTGGCGATGAGCGGCGTGACCGACCCGTACCAGCCGGTGGAGCGGCGGCTGCGCATCACGCGCGGCTGCCTCGAGGTGCTGGCCGAGTTCCGCAACCCGGTCGCGATCATCACCAAGAACCACCTCGTCACGCGCGATGCCGACCTCCTCGCCGGCCTCGCCGCCGACGGCGCCGCCGTCGTCAACGTCTCCGTCACCTCGCTCGACCCCGAGCTGCAGCGCGTGATGGAGCCGCGCACGTCGACCCCCGCGCGCCGCCTGCGCGCGATCGAGGCGCTCTCCCTCGCCGGCGTCCCCGTGCGCGTCATGGTCGCGCCGATCATCGCCGGCCTCACCGACCACGAGGTGCCGCGCATCCTGCAGGCCGCCGCCGACGCGGGCGCCGTCGCCGCCGGCTACACCGTGCTGCGCCTGCCGTACGGCGTGAAGGAGCTGTTCGCGGAGTGGCTCGAGCAACACTTCCCGGACCGCAAGGAGAAGGTGCTCAACCGCGTGCGCTCGCTGCGCGACGGCCGCCTGAACGACTCCACCTTCGGCCGCCGCATGCGCGGCGAGGGCCCCTTCGCGGCGCAGATCCGCTCGCTCTTCGACGTCGGCTGCCGCCGCGCCGGCTTCGACCCCGCGCGCAAGCCCGCGCTCTCCACCGCCGCGTTCCGCCGGCCGCCGGCGGGCGGGCAGCTCGGCCTGTTCGAGGCGTCGTGAGCGGGGGAGACGCGCGCCGGCACCGCGGCGCGGACGGCCCGCGCGGACACCGGCGGCGCGGACGGCCCGGACATCGGCCGCGCGGACGGCTCGCCGCACGGGCGCCGCGTGACGCCGCGCGCGCCGCGGTTCCGCTCCGCCCTCGACGTGCGGCTGGTGGGCGCCATCGCGGTGCTGCTGGGGTGGACGGTGCCGGCGGGGGTCTGGCTGGTGGCGCGCGGGCTCTTCGCCGCGGGCGTCGTGCTGGCCGTGGGCGGGCTGCTGCCGCTCGCCATCTTCCTGCCCGTCCGCTACGTGGTCGACGCGCAGGTGCTGCGCATCCGCAGCGGCATCTTCCGCTGGCAGATCCCCTACCCGCTGATCGTGCGCGTCGAGCCGGTGCGCGGCAGCGCCGCCGCGCCCGCGCTATCGCGCCGCCGCCTCTCGATCCTCTTCGAGACCGGCGACGGCCTCGACACCGTGCAGGTCTCGCCGAAGCGCCGCGCCGCGTTCCTCGCCGCGCTCCGCGACGCCGCGCCGCACGCCGAGATCGAGGAGAAGCCGGAAGCGTGACGGCGCGTCTTCACGCGCGCTCCACCTCGCCGGCGCCCGCCGTGAGCGCCGCCACCGCCGCGCGCAGCGCCGCCTCCTCCGCCGCCGGCACCGCCGCGACGCACGCCGCGCGCGCGCCGAATTCCTCCGCCTCCACCACCGCGTCGTGCTCCGCGAGCGCGCGCCGCAGCCGGTCGACCGCGGGGTAGTCGACGACGACGCGCAGCCGCACGCGCTCGACGCGCCGCGTGCGGGGCAGGGAATCGAGGCCGGCGCGCACCGCGTCGGCGTACGCCCGCGCGAGGCCGCCCTTGCCCAGCTTCACGCCGCCGAAGTAGCGCGTCACCACGGCCGCCACCTCGCCGGCGTCGCCGTGCAGCAGCACCTCGAGCATCGGTCGGCCCGCGGTGCCGTGCGGCTCGCCGTCGTCGCTCAGCCCGATCGCCAGCGTGCTGCCGGGCGGCCCCGCGACGAACGCCCAGCAGTTGTGCGTCGCGTCCGGGAACTCCGCGCGGATGCGTTCCACGAACGCGTGCGCCGCCTCGATCGTCGGCGCCGGCGCGAGCGTGGCGACGAAGCGGCTGCGCCGCACCACGTGCTCGACGCGCGCCTCGCCGGCCGGGATCGGATACGACGTCGCCTCGTTCATCCCGCCACGATGGCCGCCCGGACGCGTCATCCGCCAGTGGCGCGCGGACCCGCACGGCCGCCTCGCCGCGCGATCCGCTCGGATCGGATGCCGCACGATCCGCTAGATTGGACGCATGCCGCAATCGCCGCACTCCGCCGACGTGCTGGTCGTCGGGCTGGGCGTCAACGGCGCGTCCGCGGCGTGGCGCATCGCCGGCCGCGGCGCGAGCGTCGTCGCCTTCGACCGCTTCGCGCCACCGCATCCTTTCGGCTCCTCCCACGGCCGCAGCCGCATCATCCGCGAGGCGTACTTCGAGGGCGAGGCGTACGTGCCGCTCGTGCGCAGGGCGTTCGACGGCTGGCTCGCGCTCGAGGACGAGACCGGGCGGCCGCTGCACCGGCGCACCGGCGGCCTCACGCTCGCGCCCGAGGGCGGCGGCATCGTCGCCGCGGCGCGCGACGCGATGGCGCGCCACGGCACCGCCCTCGAGCTGCTCGACGCCGGCGAGCTGCGGCGCCGCTTCCCCGATTTCCGCGTGGAGGACGACGACGCGGGCGTCTGGGAGCCTGGCGCCGCCGTCCTCTACGCCGACCGCTGCGTCGACGCGCTGATCGAAGCCGCCGCGCGCGCCGGCGCCGACGTCCACCGCGGCGAGAGCGTCCTCGCCTGGCGCGCGGAGGGCGACGGCGTGCGCGTCCAGACGACGCGCGGCGCCTACACCGCCGGCCGCCTCGTGCTCGCGGCCGGGCCGTGGCAGCGCGACCTGCTGGCCGCGCGGCGCGTGCCCCTCGAGATCGAGCGCAGCGTGCTCCACTGGTTCGAGCCCGCGCGCCGGGACCTCGACGCGGAACGCCTCCCCGTCTTCATCGAGGAGCTGGAGGCCGGCATCCTCTGGTACGGCATCCCGGAGCCGGGCGCGCTGAAGGTCGCGTTTCACCACGGCGGCCAGCGCGCCGGCGGCGGCGATCGCCCCGCCATCGACGCGCTGCGCCGCGACGTCGACCCCGCGGAAGTCGACGCCGTGCGGTCGCTGCTCGAGACGCTGATCCCCGGCGCCGCCGGCGCGCACCGCGGCTCCCGCGTCTGCCCCTACACCAACACGCCCGACGAGCACTTCCTCCTCGACCTGCACCCGGACCACCCGGAAGTGGTGCTCGCGAGCGCGTGCTCCGGCCACGGCTTCAAGTTCGGCCCCGCGGCCGGCGAGATCGTCGCCGACCTCGCGCTCACCGGCGAGCGGGACGCCGTGCCCGCTCGGTTTCATTGGAGGTGGTGACGGCCTTTTCCAGCAGCATGACCATCGGTCGCGCCCGCAGCAGCTCCCGCTCGCGGCCGTTCTTCCGGAGGACGACGCCGCTCACTCCGACGGCCGGCGCCTCCGCCGGCTCCGCGGCCCAGCCGTCCTCGGCGAGCTGCGACTGCACGGACGCCGCGACCGCCGCCGCGTCCGGCTCCGCCTCCGGCGACGCGAACCAGACCAGCGCGGTCGGTCCCGGCGGCGCGACGCCGACAGCGACCACGCCCGGCACGAACGGCAGCGCCGCCGGATAGCCCGGCGGGCGCGCCGCCGCTGCCGCGAACGTCTTCCCGTGCAACCCCTCCGCGGCGGCGGCGCGCAGCAGGATGCCCCGCGCCGGGTCCTTCTCCGGCGCGGCATCGCGCGAGGCGTCAGCCGGGTGCTCGGCGAGGTGAACGATTCCACCGACCGCGATCGAGTCGATCGTCCGTGCCAGCGGGCCCTTTCGCATCACCTGCGTCGCGGTGCCCAGGGCGCCCGCCTCGGCCCTGCCGACCTCCCAGCCATCGCGGGAGCTCTCCTCCACGAGGTCCCGGATCAGCTCCACCCCATCGCTCACGCCCGTCCACGAGGCCCACCCCGACCGTCGCCCTCGCCGAGGACGACGGGCCTCCCGGCCACGAACGGGAAGTCCCCCGGATAGGAGCCCGGACGCTCCCGCGCCGCGTCGAACGCGGTGAGGGGGTATTCACGGGCACCGTCCGCATCCTCGACGCGGATCCGCACCGCGACGCCGGCCTCCGGACGGCGCTCGGCGTGCGCGGTCCGGCCGTCGGACAGCACACGCTCCGGCGCGACGTCCAATCCGGCCATGACGGACGCGAAGAGGTCCCCTATCTCGTCGCGCGGCGGGCGGGGCTGCGTGGGGTCGTGCATGATGGTGGCCTTTCATGCGGATCGCGAGCCTGAAGTAGCGCCGGACCGACTGCACGAGGCCCTGGTGCTCATCGCAAACCACGTATCTCACACCCGTGAGTCCTCGCTTCACCAGGTCTTCCATGACGGCGCCCCAGCTCTCGCGGCTCTCGCTCGCCCCCGAGCTCCCTCAGGCGAAACTACAGAAATTTACGCACACTCCCACGTCGGCAAGGAATTGGCTCACCTGAACAGCGATCAGTGGTGAGAGAAGAACAGCAACAGTTGTTACAATCTCAGAGGTCGTCACCATACCTCCTCGGCAAGTGGGGCTTAACGCCTCGGGCTGCGCCTATTTGGGCGCCAATACTCGTCAGTGCTACGGTTTGATCTTCTTGCACGAGCCATGTCGGATAACTGCTTCTGTCTGCCGTTGGCTGGTGGCCTGGTGAAATGCTGTTCGGCAGCGGACACGGCGGGCCCGCACACTCAAAGACCGCCTATAACGGCTCGGCTCTATTCTATGCCGCCGTCACCGCTGCGCGTCGCGCATCCCACAGCGGACCGTCGGTTACGACCGTGGATCGAGACGAGCTTCCTCTACGATTGGCTCGAAGAGTTCAACGGGATTGCCGGAGGGGTCCTCCAGGAGGATCTGCTTGGCACCCACACCCGTGACCATCTCGTTGCGGAAATGCGCTCCCGCGTTGCGCAACCTCTCCACTGTGGTGGCTAGATCGCTTACCTGAATCGAGAACCTGTTCCATCCTCCCGGCGCAGGCTGTGAGCCATCTGGCATCGCTTGGCCGCCCCCGCCCGCCGGATTTGGGGCGCTGAGCAGGAGGCGGAGGTCCCCGCGCGAAAGCATGGCGAAGGCAGGAGCGGGGTGCATCTTGAGTTCGAATCCGAGTCGTTCCGTGTAAAACTCGATAGCAGCAGCAACATCATCCACAATGTAGCGAACCTGAACGGTAGCCATTTCTTCTCCTCGCGACGTTTCGTGTGCGCTCTCAAGCTTGGTCTCGCACCCCGACTAGACGGTGAGCAGGTTCAACCGCATAATGTGCAGGTCCCACCCTGTTCTCGCGGATGTCGCGGCCGTGCCGCCCTCAAACCCCCCAGCGCTGGCCCCGTAACGTTCGGCTGGAAGGCGCAGTCGGAAACGGATCCGTCTACGGTGGCCCCGCTGCTGTAGCTTGATGCCAGTCCGCCACGCCAACGGACTCGTCTCATGCGAGCCCAATGTCCGCTAGACAAAATGGAAGGGCTGGCCTCGCGAGCTTACCGTGGGTTGATGCCCCGGTTCGCGGGAGTCACCAGAGCCACATGCGACAATGGTCGCAGCAACAGGAGAGCAGCCCTATGGCTAGATCAAATCTCTTCCTCGGTCTCGACGTCCACAAGGACTCCGTCACCGCCGCGGTCTTCGTCGGCCAGGCCGCTGAACCCGAGCGGGTGGAGCGCCTCCCCAACGAGCTGCACAAGCTACGGCGCTACTTCGAGCGCCTCGCGCGCCGCGGGACGGTGCACGCCTGCTATGAAGCGAGCGGCGCCGGCTACGTCCTGCAGCGCCACATGAGCGCCTGGGGCTACCGGTGCGAGCTGGCCGCTCCCTCTCTCATCCCAATGCGCCCCGGCGACCGGCGCAAGCACGACAAGCGGGACGCCATTCAACTCGGCCGCCTCTAGCGCAGAGCGCCGCGCTCACTCGACGCCAGAGCGCTCAGGATCCCGCCATCATCGCCCATGCGTGGAAAGCTCAGCACCGCCTTCACAAGCTCTTCCACCGCGTGAGCCAGCGGCGTCCCTTCCAGGTCGCGGTCGTCGCAGCGGCTCGAGAAATGGTCGGCTTCATCTGGGCGGTGCTCCAGGACGAGGAACTCTACGACCAGCGGCTCCAAGACGCCGCGTGACACTCACAGGAGGCGGGGCACGAGAGGAGAACCCCCGAAAACGTTAGCAGGTACGGCGTTCCGCCCAATCCTGGTGTCTAGACTGGGGCCGCTCCGGACGAATCCGAATTCTTGCCGCTCTGTTCCTCTGAACAACCGGCGTATATCAGCAGGATTCACCGTCGAAGCCGCCCCGCCTCCACTCGCTGCTTGACAGGCCCTTCCATATCAACGTCTCCAGGTTGGCGACCCGCCGCGTCACGGCTTCCAGCGCGAGATCACCTTCGAAGCTACGACAGCTTCACCAGCTTCCACCCGGCTCCGGCGGGTTCTCCGGAGCGGCCGCAGGCCGCGCAGGCGCCAACCGTTTGTTATCTGACGTTCCGGCGCGAAAATGAACAACCGGCCCGCTTGAGGGAGCAATAAGAGCGTCGCACTAGTCGGCTCCAACGACTTGTCATCGGATATTTCGGCTACTCGAGCGAACCGGTTGATCTCAGGATCCCGGCTACCTACCACTCACCCTCCGGCGCGGGGCGTGGTAGACCGGGCTAGCCAAAAGGTTGGTCAATAGCACCTCCTGTTTAGGGTTGCGGCGACTCTCCGTGAGTTGCCTACACTCTAATCTACGACGTTCTCTTACGGGATGTCAGTCGGTCTGAGGAATGGCAGCTAACGTTCAAGAGTTCCGACGCCGGCGCTCTGTCAAGCCTCATCGGGACCACTATGGTCCCGCTCCTACCCGAGTGCTCCCCGCGGCCCGAACGCCTCTCGCGCCGGTGTTCTCCGGAGCGGCCGAAGGCCGCGCAGGCGGAACTCGTTTGTTAACTGACGTCGCACTCCACACTGCTTCTGAAGACACCCCTCTTCCCCTCGGTTAGCCTTTGCATCAAGGTCGCGCTGAGCGGACGTGCGGGAACAAGGACGCGGCCCTCCCAGTCAGTACCCCCAACCACGAGATGGTCTGATCGCAGAGCCAATCAGCAAAGCCGGGTTCATCAAGAATCCGTCCTACTGAATACCCCAAGCCGCCCCCCGGAGTCTCGACAAGATTCCACTCGGCTCCCATGGGATCTCCATGCACCAGATGATTGAGCTGGTCAGTAATCTGCTTCACGTCATCGCTGGCGACGTTGGGCTGGAGAGACCGGAGCATCTCGCCCAGAGAGGGGCGCTTCCGATGACGCCACCCGGCTTCCCATTCATTCAATGACTCAGGATGATCGATGAGATACGATATGATCGCTGCTCGCTCGATCAGTGGCCTGACCAAGACCGCGGCGCCGAACAAGTACCCCTGCCGAATCATCTCGCGGATCGTCAAGGCAAGACTCACGCCCTGCGGAATCAACTGACAAGCGGCGAGTTGAAGCGGATTGAGGCCCTCCTCGTGTGTCTTGACGGCCACCTCGTGATGCAGATCCAACGCTGACGGGATGAGCTGGTCGAGAACAAAGAGGGGATGCCGCCCCAGGTATGGCTCATCGTCGGGCGTAAACACGGGCGGTGGCCGGTCCTTAGTCACAGTGCGGTCTCGTTGGAGATGGGAGTCCCGCTGCGAGTGAAGTCAATGCTGTCCAGGCAGTCCTGAACTCTCGTTTGACACTTCTGCCATAACTCGATTACGGCATCAGCTGGCACATTGTCCACGCGATGTCAGTTAACGATTAACAGGGTGCCGAACCGGCGCAGCCATCCGGCTCGGATACGCGAAGCTCATCCAAACTGCAAATCCTCTCGAGCGCACCTGGACGCGTCGGCCGGTTCCGCGAAGCGGCCCAGGCGCGCAGCGCCGAAGGCGGCACCCGGACGTTAGCGGAAGTGGCCTGGTTGCCGCGCCGTTCCACTAACGCGGCGCCGTTCACGGATTGAACCCGCGGGGCTTGAGGCTGCGCGATGAACGGCGAGTTTCAAGGCCCTGCCAAAAGGCTGCGCAACGCCGTCCAGATCTCATCGACCAAACGGGCGGTCGGTTGACAGGAGTGCGTCTGGGCCTGAACAGCACCATACCCACGCTGCACGGTAGTGCCGTTTATGTTTAGCCGAACAACCGTGGAATCGCCTTGCGGTCGAGCGACGATCCCGGCGTTCAGAGTTACCGGGTTCGACAAGGCATACTCGACGCCGCTGTCATACGCCTTTCCGCAGTACACGTACTCTCGGACCATGGCGCCGTGCCACGTTTCCTGAACTGTTAGTTCAGTGCCTTGTACCACGCCCATGTCTTGGTCCGCCGTCGCGATTCCAAACCCCCACTCGCTCAGCACAGCAGTGGCTGCCGTCACAATTTCCGCGGGTGTTGCAGAAAGAGTGGCGCTCAACTGTTGAGGCTCGGCAAGGTACCCGGCTGGCGGCGGCGTCATCGCGAAGCACGCGGCAACGACTATCGTGGGTACTGCAACGGATAGGAGTGCGCGGACTCTCAAGCCCATTCTCATTTTCTCCGTGCGAAGGTTGCGTGAACTAGCGATGATGAGCTGTTGGCCATTTCCGATAACGTTCTCTAGGGTACCGACGCGGCTCGCATCGCGAGCCGTGTTCTCCGGAGCGAGCGTAGCGAGCGAAGGCGGTACCCGTTTGTTATCAGCCGTTGCCCGCCCACTCGGGCCCCCATCAACCCTCGTCATGCATTTCCTACGGGCTTCGCGTCCGTGGCGATACCTGTGCAAAGCTCCACCGAGGCATCTCCTCAATGTTGGAGAGGCCTCGAATCTGATCCGGATGAACAAACGCCGGCGCTCGTTGGTTCAGAGAGATGGATAACGCCGTCTGCGTGAGCAACCCCCGGTCTTGGGTCACGAACACGTCCGACTCAGCTCCGATTGCCTCCACGATGATCTCCAGATCCTCATTTGGGACTAGACTCTCCCTCGACAAGTCGAGCATGAGCTGGTCGGCCAACATCGGATCCGTTCTCGGCAACACGGTCAGCTCGGCCTGGATCACGTCCCAGATACGATCACAGAATCCCTGAAGGGCCACTTTCCATTCCGCAAATGCCTTGCGGACACGCGTTTCTGCGGCGGCCTGCGCATGTTCGGACGCCTGTACGAACTGACCTGCTAAGCCGGCCTCATCGGCCCAATCCACCCCGATCCATTCCTCGCAGAGGCCAAACCAGTAGAACAGGTTCTCACGCGTGGCGAGGTGGGGCACCTCACTGAGGATCCTCTCACCTTGATTCACGCCGCCCGGGTAACCCAAGGTCTCCTCCATCCAAGGCTGCCGCGGCTCGCCCAGCTTCGCGTGTTGAATGACTTCCAGCACCGACTTGAAGGCCACGGCGGGAGTCAGAGGGTACTTGCCTCCGTTGAGCATCTCAAAGTCCCGGATCGCTTCTCCGCGAAGAAGGGGTCCCATGTATCGCGACTCGAGGACGTTGGTATCCAGGACGGCCAAGGGCGGGCCAGTTGGTTCTGGACTCCTCAATACCATGTCTCCTCCGATCCATCCGTACTCATGGCAATGGCTGATAACTGCTTGTTTCCGCCCTTCCGTGTCGCCGAATAACCTCCTCGCGCCAGATATCGCGAACGGCCGTTCGTATATCTGCGTCTGAATGGCGCCGCGTCAAGTGCGCTACGGCGGCGTCGCCGGCAGCTCGCAATGGAAGTCGACATGCAACAGAGATGTGCCGGAAGAAGCCCGCCACGGAAAATACAGCGCAGGCCCCGAAAGGCGGAGCGGCGAAAAGGTGGAGCGCGCCGGAAAGGCGGAGTGCGCCGGAAAGGTGGGGAGCGCCGCAGAAGCCGCGGAGCGCGGCGGAAACGCGGAGCGCGCCGGACAGCCCATCATCGCTCGCCGCCGCCTACGCGCCCGGACCGGCGTCCGGCGGGCCCCGCTGGACGCCGCGCCCCGCCGCGCCCCTCCGCGCCCCTCCGCGCCCCTCCGCGTCCTCCCCTCTCCGCGCCCTCCGCGTCCTCCGCCTACGCCGCCCCGCGCTGCCCCAGCTCGCGGTCCATGAAGATGAGGGCGGCGTCGTTGTCGCCGACGCGCTCGAGGCGGTCGACGATGTCGCTGGCGGTCTTCTCTTCCTCGACCTGCTCGGTGATGAACCAGTGGAGGACCACCTGGGCGGGGAAGTCGCCCTCCTCGACGGCGAGGCGGTAGAGCTCGTGGATGGCGCGCGTGACCTCGCGCTCGTGCTGGAGCGCGGTCTGGAAGACCTGGAGCGGGGTGCCGAAGTCGTCCTGGGGCTGCGCGAGGGCCTGGAGGCGGACGCGGCCGCCGCGGTCGAGGACGTGCTCGAAGAGGCGCGTCGCGTGGCCCTCCTCCTCGCGGGACTGGGCGCGCATCCAGGCGGCGAAGCCGGGCAGCGCCTCGGCCTCGAAGTGGGCCGCCATCGCCAGGTAGATGTAGGCGGACTCGAATTCCATGTGGATCTGGTCGTTGAGGGCGCCGAGCATCCTGTCGGTCATGGTCACGTGCCTCTGGCTGGAGTGTCGCTTGCG
This sequence comes from uncultured Gemmatimonadales bacterium, assembly GCA_963816355.1. Taxonomy (GTDB): domain Bacteria; phylum Gemmatimonadota; class Gemmatimonadetes; order Longimicrobiales; family RSA9; genus CAWFKH01. The sequence continues at coordinate 260,440 of CAWFKH010000003.1, forward strand.
CGGAAGGATCGACGCAATCGTCGATCCGGAAGGTAGGCGGGGGACCTCGCGCGGGGAAGGGCGGGGAAGGGCTGGAAAGGGCTGGGAAGGGCTGGAAAGGGCTGCGAACGGCTGGGAAGGGTGGGGAACGGCGGTGGGGACCGGCGCGCGGGCGCGCGCCGGTCCCCGGTCCGCCGATGCTCAGTCCTCGTGGTGCACGCGCACGCCGTGTTCGAACTCCGCCTCGAACTCGACGGTCTGGCCGTCGAAGGCGGAGAGGTCGAGCACCTGGCCGCCGAGCTGGAAGAGCTCGCCGAAGTCGAACTCGACGGTGACGGTCTGGGCGCCGTCGCCCGCGCCGACCACGAGCGGCGGCTCGATGGGCCGCTCGATCTCGATCTCCGCCTGCAGGTAGACGGTGAAGGGGCGGGCCGCGCCGCCGTCGGCGGGCTGGAAGCTGCCCTTCAGCACGGCGCTCGCCTTCGTCGGGAACTCGGGATACGTCTGGCGGATCTGGGCGAGGATGTCGGCGAGCTGCGCGCCGTCGTTCTCGCCCTCGTCCTCCTCGAGGTTCTCGACCTTGAACTGGACGCGGTCGTAGGTGCCGGCGGCGACCTGGTCGACGGAGACGGTGAGCGGGGAGCCGTCGAGCGGCAGCGAGAGCAGGAACGGGTCCGCCTTGAAGTCGTGGCAGGCGTCGTCGTGGCCGTCGCCGCCCTCGTCGCCGCCGTGGTCGCCGCGGTCGCCGGCCGCGCCGCCGTCGCTGCCGGAGCCGACGTCGCCTTCGCACACCTGGCCGGACTGCTCGAGCTCGAGCTTCGAGACGACGAACTGGGCGTCGTCGATGGTGAGGGTGCCGTTGGAGCCGGTGAGCGCGAGCTGGGGGGTGATGGCGCCGCCGGCGGTGGCGGCGACGCGGTTCGCGGCGCTCGTGGCGCCGGTGGCGGAGAACCGGATGGCGACCTGTCCCGTGCCGCCCGGCGAGGTCGTATCGTTACAAGCGGTCACGGCCAGCGCGAGGGCGCCGGCCAGCGCGAGTACGCGTCTCTGCATGCTTCCACTCCTGTTTCTCGGGTCGGTGCCGGACCTGGACCACCGGCGCGGAGATCCCGCGTCGCCGGGAGGGCGCGCGGGGTTGTGGGGCCACGAATCGCTGCAAAGCTCGGGCCGGTTCCCGGCGCGCGCGGCGTCAGCGCGGTTCGCGGCGCGCGCGGCGTCAGCGCGGGTTCCGGGTACGCGCGGCGTCAGCCGGGGCGGTGGCGCTCGACGATCGCGTCGGCCACGACGGCGCCGGCGGCCATGATCGTCGCCTGGGGGTTGACGCCGGGGGCGGTGGGGAGCAGCGAGCCGTCGGCCACGTAGACGCCGGGGGCGCCGTGGCGCTCGCCGTCCGGCGTGCAGCCGCTGGTGCGGGGGTCGGTGCCGACGCGGCAGGTGCCGTTGACGTGGGCGGAGAAGAGGGAGAGGCGGTTGGGTGCGATGGGCAGGGCGTCGAGCGCGGCGAGGTCCGCGGCGGCGCGGATGGGCGCGGCGTCGCCGTGGAGCGGCCACACCTCCTCGGCGCCGGCGGCCAGGTGGATGCGGGCGCAGGCGCGGAGCGCGTCGCGCAGGAGGGTGCGCTCGCGCTTGCCGAGGCGGTAGCGGATGCGCACGCGGCCGCGGCGGTCGACGCGCACGGAGCCGTTCGGGCGCGCGCGGTCGGCGCCGTCGCGCACGAGCGCGATGAGCGCGGCGGTGCGCGGGAACTCGGTCATGCGGCGGCGGTGCGCATGGCCGAAGCCGGGCAGCGCGACGCTCGCGAGCCCCGGCAGGTAGGGCGGGCACTCGACCCAGAAGCCGTAGCCGTCGCGGCCGTCGTGGAACTCCGTCATCACGGCGGACTGCGGGATGCCCGCGGCGCCGTAGACGTCGCGGCCGTAGCGGCCGCCCACGGCGGTCGTGGGGTGCAGGCGCAGCCACTCGCCCACGCCGCCGCCGCCGAGGCCGGAGCGCTGCAGGATCGCGGGCGTGCCGACGGCGCCGGCGGCGAGCACGACCACGTCGCACTCGACGACGAGGCCGCCGCGCGGCGCGCCGCCCTCGCGCTCGAGGAGCGTCGCGTGCACGCGCTTGAGGCCGCCGGGCCCGGTCCGCGTCTCGACGCGCTCGACGCGCGCGTCGCAGTGCAGCCGCGCGCCGGCGGCGAGCGCGCGCGGGACGTAGGTGACGAGCGTCGACTGCTTGGCGCCGTAGCGGCAGCCGAGGCCGCACAGGCCGGCGCGCACGCAGCCGCGCGCGTCGATGGCGGCGGGGCGCACGCGCCAGCCCAGCGCGCGGGCGCCGTCGAGCAGGATGCGGTTCTGCGCGTCGTGCGCGTCGTCGGGCACGAGGCGCGCGTGGACGTCCGCCTCGACGCGGTCGAGCGCGGCGGCGAAGGCGGCGGGGGCGAAGCGCTCGGCGCCGTGGCCGCGCGCCCACTCGTCCAGCACGGCGTCCGCCGGCCGCAGCATCAGCATCCAGTTGACGGTGGTGCCGCCGCCCACCGCGCGCCCCTGCAGCAGCGAGAAGGCGAGGTCGTCGGTGGCGCGCGCGCCGCCGTCGGCGTACAGGCGCGCGGTCATGCGCGCCTCGTCCTCGTCGAAGTCCGCCGCGGTCCAGTAGCCGCCCTCCTCGAGCAGCACGACGTCGAAGCCCGCCTCGGCGAGGCGCGCGGCGGCGACCGCGCCGCCCGCGCCGGTGCCCACCACGCAGACGCCCGCGCGCACCACGGTGGTGCGGCCGGCGGGCAGCGCGCCGGCGGGGACCACGCCGGCCGGCACCGCGCGCGGCTCGCCCGGCGGCGGGGCGCGCTCGAGGCCGCGCGCGACGGGGCCGGCCGGCTCGCCCCGCGCGAGCCGTGGCCGGCGGGCTCCGCCCCGCCCGCGACGTGGCCGGCCCGCTCCGCCCCGCGCGAGCCGTGGCCGGCGGGCTCCGCCCCGCGCGCGCCGTGGCCGGCGAGCTCCGCCGCGCGCGCGACCGGCTCGTCGTCGCGGGTCGTGCCGGGCAGCGCGCCCTCCCAGGGGTAGGCGGGCGCGCGCCGGTGGAAGGGGCCGAGGAAGCCGATCGCGGCGGCCGCCTCGGGGCGCGTGTACCAGGTGGCGAGGACGAGGCGGCGGATCGCCTGGAAGACGGTCCGGCGGAGCGGGATGCGGCTGCGCTCCCAGGCGCGCAGGCGGCGTTCGCGGGCGGGCGCGTCGAGCGCGGCGAAGCGGGCGAGGCTCGCGTGGCAGAGGAGGCGGGAGAGCGGGTGGTCGAAGACGCGCAGCGCGAGGCGGGCGCCGGCGCGGGAGGCGGGCGGCAGCGCGGCGACGCGGGCGGCGACGTCGTCGGCGAGGCGGGCGGCGGCCTTTTCGGTCTCGAGGAAGGGCAGCAGCGCGAGGCAGAGGGCGTCGAGAAGTGAACGAGGTACTTGCATTATTGGCTGGCGCAGTCCATGCATCCGTGTCTGCGGCCAGTCATTGAATCTGACACTCTCCACGCGGAGGATGAGACATGAAGAAGGTTGTGTTGGCGGCGGCGGCGGTGGTCTTCGCCTCGGCCTGCGCACCGAAGTCGGCCCAGATGCCGATGACGCAGCAGATCACGGACTGGCGCGGCACCCTCAGCGCCGAGAACAATTCGGGCCTTCGCGGCGCGGCCTCGGCGCGTTCCGGCTACGGCCAGACGGGCGTCTCGGTGACGATCGCGGGCCTGGCGGCGGGCGAGCAGCATCCGTGGCACATTCACAGCGGCACGTGCGGGAGCGGGGGACCGATCGTCGGCGCGCCGACCGCGTATCCGGTGCTGCAGGTGGGCAGCAACGGCGAGGCGAGCGCCTCGGCGAGCCTGAACGTGGAGCTGAACAGCGGCTCAAGCTATTACGTCAACATCCACAAGTCACCCTCCGATCTCGGCACGATCGTGGGGTGCGGCCCGATCACGCCCTGAGCGTCTCCAGCCCGCGAAGCGGGTCCGGCGGCCGCGACCGGGGCTCCTCACGGGGCCCCGGTTTTTCTTTGGCGGGCCGGCGCGGCACGCTGCGCCCGCCGGCCGGCGGCCGCGCCGCATTGTTCCGGACCCCTCCGCCCGCTATCCTCCTGCGATGCTGCTGCAGGGGATCCTGTTCGTACTCGGCCTCGTCGGCCTCTACTTCGGCGCGGAATGGCTGGTCCGCGGCGCGTCGCGGCTGGCGCGCTCGATCGGCGTGAGCGCGCTGGTGATCGGGCTGACGGTCGTCGCGTTCGGCACCTCGGCGCCGGAGCTGGTGGTGAGCGTGCTCGCGGCGACGTCGGGGCAGCCGGACGTGGCGCTGGGCAACGTGGTGGGCTCGAACATCGCGAACGTCGCGGTGATCCTCGGGCTGACGGCGCTCGTCTGCCCGATCGGCATCCAGCGGCAGCTCGTGCGGCGCGAGATCCCGTTCATGATCGTCGTCTCGATCGCGCTCGTCGTGTTCGCGGTCGACGGCACGCTGTCGCGCTTCGACGGCGGCATCCTGCTCGCGGGAGGCGCGGGCTACGTCGCGCGGACGGTGCGTCTGTCGCGCGAGCAGCCGCCGGTGGTGGCGGCGGAGTACGACGAGCTGGTGCGCGCCGAGCACCTCGACGTGGTGTCGGGCAGCCGCACGCGGGAGGTGCTGCGCCTCCTCTTCGGCATCGTCGTGCTCGTGGCGGCGGCGCGCCTGCTGGTCGTCTCGGCGGTCTTCTTCGCGCGCTCGCTCGGCATCTCGGAGCTCGTGATCGGCCTGACGATCGTCGCGATCGGGACGTCGCTGCCCGAGTTGGCGACGTCGCTCTCGGCCGCGCACCGGAAGGAGACCGACATCGCGGCCGGCAACGTCGTCGGCTCGAACATCTTCAACATCCTGGCGATCCTGGGCGTGGCGGCGCTGGTGCATCCGATCGCGGTACACCCGGCGGCGCTGCGGGAGGACGTGCCGGTGATGGTGGGGATCAGCGTGCTGCTGCTGCCGCTGGCGTGGAACCGGGAGCGGCTGGGGCGGCGCGAGGGCGCGTTGCTGGTGGCCACCTACGTCCTCTTCGCGGTGTTCCTCTTCAGCCGGGCGGCGCCGCCGCCCCTTTGATGGCGGCCGGCAACCGGCTTATCTTCGGGGTGCCGCCGGGCGGCGCGCGAGCGGCGGCGAGAGCGCGATTCGAGGACGGGGGAGCACGATGGCGGGCCACAGCAAATGGGCTCAGATCAAGCGCAAGAAGGCGGCGAACGACGCCAAGCGCGGCAAGATCTTCACGAAGCTGATCCGTGAGATCACGGTCGCGGCGCGCAACGGCGGCGGCGACCCCGCGTTCAATCCGCGGCTGCGGCTGGCGATCGACACCGCCAAGGCCGCGAACATGCCGAACGACAACATCGACCGCGCGGTCGAGCGCGGCACCGGCGACGCGGAAGGCTACCGCTACGAGGAGGTCGCCTACGAGGGGTACGGCCCCGCGGGCGTCGCGCTCTACATCGAGACGCTGACCGACAACGCGAACCGCACCGTCTCGGAGCTGCGCTTCATCCTCGACCGCAACGGCGGCAACCTGGGGCAGAACGGCTCGGTCGCGTGGCAGTTCGAGCGCAAGGGCGAGATCCACGTGGACGCGTCCCGCTACGACGAGGACGCGCTGCTCATGGCCGCGCTCGAGGCGGGCGCCGAGGACATGCGCCGCGAGGACGACGGCTTCGTCGTCACGACCGCGCCCACCGCCTTCCACACCGTGCAGGACGGCCTGCGCGAGCACGGCATCGAGTTCCGCGAGGCCGAGCTGACGATGGTCGCCCGGACGAGCGTCGACGTCGACGGCGACGACGCCCGCAAGCTGCTCCGCATCCTCGACCTCCTCGACGACAACGACGACGTGCAGAAGGTGCACACGAACGCCGAGATCTCGGACGCCGCGCTCGCGGCCGCCGGCGCTTGATCGTCCTCGGCGTCGATCCCGGCACCGCCGCCACCGGCTACGGCGTCGTCGTCCGCGCGGACGGCGGCGCCGTCTCGCTTAGGGAGTGCGGCGTCATCCGGACCGACGCCGCCGCGCCGCTCGCCGAGCGGCTGCGCGACATCCACCAGGGCGTCGCCGAGGTGATCGCGCGCCACGCGCCGGACGTGGTCGCCATCGAGGACGTCTACTACGGCCGCAACGTGCGCTCGACCGTGACGCTCGGCCACGCGCGCGCCGCCGCGATGCTGGCCGCGGCGCTCGGCGGCGTGCGCGTCGCCGAGTACTCGCCCTCGGCGGTGAAGAGCGCGATCGTCGGCCACGGCCGCGCGACGAAGGAGCAGGTGCAGTACATGGTGCAGCGGCTGCTGCACCTGAAGGAGGCGCCGCGCCCGCACGACGCCGCCGACGGCGTCGCCGTCGCGCTCTGCCACTGCGGATCCGGCCCCGCCGCGATCGCGCGCGAGCGCATCCCCAGCGACGCCGATCTGCTGCGCCGCGCGGTCGGCTACCAGCCGTGATCAGCCGCATTCGGGGCACGCTGCTGCAGCGCGCGCTGGACAGCGTCGAGGTGCTCACGGCGGGCGGCGTCGCCTACGAGATCTCGGTGCCGCTCGCGGTCTACGAGCGGCTGCCGCGGGAAGGCGAGGAGGTGGAGCTGCGGACGCACCAGGTGGTGCGCGAGGACGCGCTCGAGCTGTACGGCTTCCTCGAAGCGCGCGACCGCCGCCTCTTCGAGCGCCTGCTCGGCGCGCCCGGCGTGGGGCCGCGCCTCGCGCTCGCGATGATGTCGACGCTCTCCGCCGAGCGCCTCGTCGCCGCCATCCGCGACCGCGACCTCGCCGTGCTGCGCCAGGTGCCGGGCCTCGGCACGAAGAAGGCTGAGAAAGTGGTGGTCGAGCTGGCGGACAAGGTGGACGACCTCGCGTTCGCGCCGAGCGAGCGGCCGCGCGGCCGCGCGGCCGAGGAGGCGGTCGGCGCGCTCGTCTCGCTGGGCTACAACGCGAGCGCCGCGGCGAGCGCGGTGCGCCACGCGCTGGACGAGAGGACGGACCTCGAGGGCGCGGCGCTGATCAAGGCCGCGCTGGCGCGGGTCGGCGCCTGAGCGCTCCGGCGGCTGCCGGCAGGTCGCCGTCCCGCTACTCCGCCATCACCGGCGCGCCTTCCTCCATGTGACCCGCGCGCAGCAGGAGCACGAGCGGGATCGCGACGACGAAGAGGAGCGTCACCAGCGCGAAGACGTGGTTGTAGGCGAGGACCGTGGCCTGGCGGAGGACGTTGAAGCGGAGCAGAGCGAGCGCCCGCTTCATCGCCGTCGCCGGGTCGGAGCCGGCGGCGATCATGGCGCCGCTCACGCGCTGCAGCCAGGCGCGCGTCGCGAAGTCGTAGGCCGTGACGTGATCGCCCAGGATCTGTGAGTAGCGCGAGACGCCGGACGCGAGCTGCGTCGCCGAGACCGCGATGCCGACGCTGCCGAACACCTGCCGCACGACGTTGTAGAGGCCGGACGCCTCGGTCATCTTCGGGCGCGCGATGGTGGCGAGCGCGGCGGTGCTGAGCGCGACGAAGATGAGGCTGAAGCCGACGCCCTGCCACACCTGGGGCCAGAAGATGTCCCAGAAGCCCATGTCCGGACTGAGGTGGGCGAGCTCCCAGAAGGAGAACGCGCTGACGAGCAGGCCGGTGCCGACCAGGACGCGGGGGCCGAGGCGGTTGTAGAAGCGGCCGCCGATCGGCATGATCACCGCCATCGCGAGGCTGCGCGGCATCAGCGCGAGGCCGGACTTGAGGGCCGGATAGCCGAGCTGGTTCTGCAGGAAGAGCGGCAGCAGGAAGAGGCTGCCGTACAGTCCCATCCCCAGCACGCCGCCCAGCGCCGTGGCGGAGCTGAACGAGGAGTTCTTCAGGATCCGCAGGTCGACCGCCGGCCGGTCCACGCGCAGCTCCCTCCAGACGAAGAGGACGAAGCCGAGCAGCGCGACGACCGCCAGGTTCGTGATGAAGGAGGAAGAGAACCAGTCGTTGCGCTCGCCCTGCTCGAGCATGAGCTGGAGCGCGCCGAGGCCGACGGTCATGAGGCCGAGGCCGAGCCAGTCGATGCGCCCCTTCTCGCGCAGCAGGTAGTGCGGATCCCGGATGAAGCGCTGCACCAGCATCAGGTTCAGCACGCCGACCGGGACGTTGATGTAGAAGATCCACGGCCACGCGTAGCGGTCGGTCAGCCAGCCGCCCAGCGTCGGCCCGATCGCCGGCGCCAGCACCACGCCCATCCCGTAGATCCCCATCGCGAGACCCTGCTCCTCGGCGGGGAACGTCTCGCGCAGGATCGCCTGCGGCACCGTGATGATCACGCCGCCGCCGAGTCCCTGCAGGATGCGGAAGACGACCATCGTCGGCAGCGAGCGCGCCAGGCCGCACGCCATCGACGCGAGCGTGAACAGGGCGACGCTGGCCATGAACAGCCGCTTGCGGCCGAAGCGGGCGCTGAGCAGGCCCACGATCGGCATCACGATGACGTTGGCGAGGATGTAGGCGGTGACGACCCAGGTGATCTCCTCGACCGTCGCGCCCAGCGTGCCGCGCATGTTCGGCAGCGCCACGTTGACGATGCTCGAGTCGAGCACGGCCATGACCGTGCCGGTCAGGACCGTCCCCGCCACCACCCATTTGTTCGTTCCGGTGGGCTCCGAAGTCATCTATCGGGCGTCGTCGTTGATTTCTCGTGCCGACTGCGGCGCTCGCATGATCGGACGGGAAACCCCGCGAACGCCGCGAGGATCCCGCCCCTTCAACGGAAGGTACGCGACCCCACGAGGGTCACGCGACCCGGCCGCACGCAGCGCGCGTCGGCCGCGCCGGCTGCCGCCACCTTCGGGCTGCCGGCCGTCGGAGGCCTTTTCCCCACACGGATTCCGGGTCCTCCCGACGAACCTCCGCCCGTCGCGGCGCCATCTTCTCCTTCCGGGTCCCGTGCGAGATCGTCAGGAGGAGGTGTGCCATGTCGTCGCCCGAGAAGGGATTTTCGCTGAACCTGACGCTGCGCGAAGGGTTCGAGTTCGACGTCGATTTCGAGATGCCGGCGGTCGAGGACCTGCTCGTGGACGAGCCGCCGCCGCTCGGCGAGGGGAACGGCCCCAACGCGGCGCGCCTGGTGGGCGCGGCGGTCGGCAACTGCCTCGGCGCGAGCCTCCTCTTCTGCCTGCGCCGCTCGAAGATCCAGGTGGAGCATCTCGAAGTGAAGGTGCAGGGCACGCTCGTCCGCAACGAGAGCGGCCGCCTCCGCATCGGCGGCATCGACGTCCGCCTCGAGCCGACCGTGAGCCTCGAGGACCGCCACCGCATGCAGCGCTGCCTCGACGTCTTCGAGGACTACTGCATCGTCACCGAGAGCGTGCGCGGCGGCATCGACGTCAACGTCGACGTCGCACCCTCGACCTCGCCCTCCGAGCTCGTCGTCGTCGAGGACCTGACGGAAGCGTTCGTCGACTGACGCAGGACGCCGGCGGGGACAAGGGCCTTGCGGCGCGCCGCCGCTCGGGGAATACGTTGTGCCGTTCCCCGGCTCCCTCGTCCCCGACCGGTCCCGTCATGGCCCATCCGATCCGGCTCTCCGGCGCCGTCCGCGCGTTCCGCGTCCGCGCGCCCGTCCGCGCGTTCGCGCTCGCCTTCGCGCTCGCCCTCTCCGCCCTCGCGCCGGCCGCCGCGCCCGCGCCGCTCGCCGCGCAGAACGCCGATCCGGCGGCTGCGCACTCCGACACGGCGGTGCAGCGCGCGCCTGCGGCCGCCGCGCAGGACGCCGCCGCGCAGGACGCCGCCGCACGGGGATCCGGCGGCGCCGTCGTCGCCGACACGGCGGCCGGCGCCGTCCCGGTACCGGCGGCGTCGGCGAAGGCGATGCGCTACTACCGCAGCGGCAACGTGCTGTGGGCACTCGGCCTGCTGTGGGGCTTCGCGGTGCCGGCGTTCCTGCTCTTCTCCGGGCTGTCGGCGCGCGTGCGGGACGTGGCGTGGCGGATCGGCCGGCGCTGGTACCTGGCGCTCGTCGTATACCTCGCGATCGTCACCGTGCTCTGGTGGCTGCTCGACCTGCCGCTGAGCTTCTACTCGAGCTTCGTCCACGAGCACGCGTTCGGGCTGTCGAATCAGACGTTCGGGAAGTGGCTGCGCGACAGCGGCACCTCGCTCGCGGTGAGCGTGGTCGGCGCGGCGCTCGTGATGTGGATCCCGTACCTGCTGATCCGCAGGAGCCCGCGCCGCTGGTGGCTGTGGAGCGCCGCGGCGGTGCCGCCGTTCGTGATCGTGGCGTCGCTCGTCTACCCGATCTGGATCGCGCCGCTCTTCAACCACTTCGGCCGCATGCAGGACCGCGCGCTCGAGACGCGCATCCTCGCGCTCGCGCACCGCGCCGGCATCGACGCCCAGCGCGTCTACGAGGTGAACAAGAGCGTCGACACGAACGCCGTGAACGCGTACGTCACGGGCTTCGGCGGCACCAAGCGCATCGTGCTGTGGGACACCCTGCTGCGGAAGCTGGACGACCGCGAGGTGCTCACCGTCATGGCGCACGAGATGGGGCACTACGTGCTGCACCACGTCGTGTGGTCGATCCTGCTCACCTCCCTGCTCGCGTTCCTGGCGCTGTTCGCCGTCCACCGCGCCGCCACGTGGGCGATCCGCCGCTTCGGACGACGCTTCCGCTTCGACGACCTCGGCGACTTCGCGTCCTACCCGCTGCTCGCGCTCACCCTCAGCCTCGTCGCGCTCCTCGCCTCGCCGCTGCTGCTCGCGCACACCCGCCACCAGGAGCACGAGGCCGACCGCTTCGCGCTCGAGATCACGCACGACAACCGCGCGCTCGCGACCGCCTTCGTCAAGCTCCAGACGACGAACCTCGCCAACCCGGATCCGGGGCCGCTCTACACGTTCTGGCGCGCCTCCCACCCGTCGATCGCCGAACGCATCCGCTTCGCCAACGCCTACCACCCCTGGACGAGCGGCGAGCCCCTGCGCTACGGGGGGCGCTTCGCGCCGAGATAGCGGAGGAGGCTGGAGAGCGCGGAGGGACGGCCTGGCACGGAGGGGTCGGAGGGTCGGACGGCACGGAGGGAGCTGTTGTTTCTGGCTCATCGCTGTTCTGTGTGGGTCGAGCCGGCGCGGGGGACGTCAAAGCGCCCCCTCGCCGGACCGATCCCGGCGTGGGGCACACTGGACGGCGCGGAGAGCGGTCAACTCCGCCCCTCGCCCGAAGCCGCACCCTCGCGGGGCCATTGCGGCCGCGCCTCGCGCGGTCCGATCTGCCCCGGACCGGAAATGGCGGCCGGCGGGGTGAGTTGACGGCGATTACGGACCGCGCGGAGCGGCCGTCCGGAAGACGCAGGCGCGCTGGACCAGGCCGGTGCGGGGCCGCGCGGCTGCGCGCTGCCACCCGTCCCTGGTCTTCCGGGAGAGTTGGCGCATTCGCGGGGATGTGCTGCAGACGTTGACCGGCAGACGTCCTCGCGGTGTCCGGGTCGGGTGACACCGTGACGAAACCGGCATTCACGCAGAATTCCATACGCTCCCCCGGCGCGCCGCGGCGCCCCGGCCGAAGCTCCGCCGCGACCCGAGAAGAAATCCGTTCTCCGCGCCCTCCGACCCTCCGACTGTTCTCCGTGACAAGCCGTCCCTCCGCGATCTCCACCCCCTCCGCTCTCTCGCCTCATTTGTCTTTCAACTCCCCGCCGCTATTTTTCGAGCGAGCCCCGGCTTCTCCCGGCGATCCGCCGGCAGCGTGTGGCGGGTCCGGTCCAGCGTCTTCATCCGGTAGTCCAGTGAGCGGCAGATCCGAGATCACCACACCCGACGTCGTGGGCGAGGAGAGCGCGGTCGAGCTTTCGCTGCGGCCGCAGCGGCTGGTCGAGTTCATCGGCCAGGCGAAGGTGAAGGAGGCGCTGCAGATCGCGATCGAGGCGGCGCTCGCCCGCCGCGAGCCGCTCGACCACACGCTCTTCCATGGACCGCCCGGCCTCGGCAAGACCACGCTCGCGATGCTGATGGCGCGCGAGCTGGGGGTGAACATCAAGACGACGTCCGGCCCCGTGCTCGAGAAGCCGGGCGACCTCGTCGCGATCCTCACGAACCTGCGCGAGGGCGACCTCCTCTTCATCGACGAGATCCACCGCCTGCGGCCCGTCATCGAGGAGTTCCTCTACCCCGCGATGGAGGACTACCGCATCGACATCCGCCTCTCCGACGGGCCGAAGGCGCAGACCGTCACGGTGCCGGTCGAGCGCTTCACCCTCGTCGGGGCGACGACGCGCTTCGGCCTCCTGACGCCGCCCATGCGCGCCCGCTTCGGCATCGTCCAGCGCCTCAACTTCTACGGCACCGAGGACCTGATCGAGATCGTCCACCGCAGCGCCGACATCCTGCACGTCGGCTGCAGCGACGAGGGCGCGCTCGAGGTCGCGCGCCGCGCGCGCGGAACGCCGCGCGTCGCCAACCGGCTGCTGCGCCGCGTTCGCGACTACGCCCAGGTGCGGGCCGACGGCGCCATCGACCGCGCCGTCGCCGACGACGCGCTGCAGATGCTCGACGTCGACCAGTACGGCCTCGACGAGATGGACGGCCGCATCGTGCGCGCGATCATCGAGCACTTCGACGGCGGCCCCGTCGGCCTCAACACGCTCGCCGTCGCGGTCGGCGAGGATTCCGGCACCCTCGAGGAGGTGTACGAGCCGTTCCTCATCCAGAACGGCTTCCTCATGCGCACGCCCCGCGGCCGCGTCGCCACCAGCAAGGCCTACCGCCACTTCGGCTTCAGCCTGCCCGCCGAGCGCCAGGCCGGCGGCCAGCCGACGCTCTTCGAGGCGTAGCGTGGCCGACGTCGTCTCGCTCTCCGTCGCGGACTTCCGCCTCCTCGACGCCCGCTGCCGCGAGCACGGCAACTCCCACCTGCGCATGGCCGCCGCGCTCGCCGAGGCGGACGCCGGCGCCACGCTCGAGCGGCTGCGCGCGCTCCGCCGCATGGAGCGCCGCTTCCGCGTCGACCTCGGCCACCTGTGCGCCAGCATGGCCCGCCGCGACGAGCCGTCCACCCACCCGATCGAGCGCTGGGTGCTGGGCTACGTCGCCGAGTGGCGTGACGTCGTCCCGAGCGGGACCGGCGCCACCCAGGACGGGCGCGCCGCCGAGGATGGCCGCGACGCCGCCGAGGACGGCCGCGACGCCCCCGAGGACGGCCGCGACGCCGCCGAGGATGGCGGGCCGCAGCGGCGCCTCTGGATCACGCTCGACCGCCTGCGCGAAGTGCGGCGCTGGATCGAAGCGGGCCGGATGGTGGAGAGTTAGACCGGGGGGCCCGCCTCTGGCGAGGGGCCTCGCGTTGACTTCGGGGTGCCCCTACCTTCCGCGCGTGCGCGATCTCACCACTTCCGATTTCGACTACGACCTGCCACCGGACCGCATCGCGCAGTTCCCCTCGGAGCGGCGCGAGCGGAGCCGGCTGCTCGTGCTGGAGCGGGGGAGCGGGCGCGTCGGGCACCGGGTCTTCGCCGAGCTGCCGGAGCTGATCGCGGCGGGGGACGTCGTCGTGTTGAACGAGACGAAGGTCTTTCCGGGGCGCCTGCTGGGCCGCAAGCCGACGGGGGCTCCCGCCGAGATCCTGCTCCTGCGGCCGCTTCCGGATGGGGACGCGGCGTCCGATCCCGGCGCGGCGTCCGATCCCGGCGCGGCGTCCGATCCCGGCGCGGCGTCCGGTGGACTCTCCGATGCCGCGGGTGCGTCCGATCCCGGTGCGCTCTCCGATGCCGCGGGTGCGTCCGCTCGCGGTGGGCTCTCCGGTGCCGCGTCCGTTCGCGGTGGGCTCTCCGCTGCCGCGTCCGCCACCGATTCCGCTGCCGCCTCCGCTCCCGCTGCGCCGGCAGGCGCGGGCATGTCGGCGCGGCGCTGGCTGGCGCTCGTGCGGCCGGGTGGGAAGCTGAAGCCGGGGCGCGTGGTGGAGGTGGGGCCGGAGCTTCGCGTGCGCGTGCTCGATTCGACGCCGGCGGGGGAGCGCGTCGTGGCGCTGGAGACGCCGCTGGACGTGGCCGCGGCGCTGGAGCGCTACGGGCACGTGCCGCTCCCGCCCTACATCGCGCGGCCGGACGAGCCGCGCGACCGGGAGCGCTATCAGACGGTGTACGCGCGCGAGACGGGCTCGGTTGCCGCCCCCACGGCGGGGCTCCATTTTACGCCCGCGCTGCTGGCGGCGGTCGAGGCGAAGGGGGCGCGCATCGCGCGCGTCGTGCTGCACGTGGGGGTCGGCACGTTTCGCCCCGTGGAGGGCGAGGATCCGGCGTCGCACCGCATGCACGCGGAGTGGTACCGTGTGCCGGCGGCGGCGGCGGAGCGGATCGCGGCGGCGCGCGCGGCGGGCGGGGCGGTGTGGGCGGTCGGCACGACGAGCGTGCGGACGCTCGAGAGCGCGGCGAACGCGGCGGGCGTGGTCGAGGCGCGGGAGGGGTGGACCGACCTCTTCGTCCGTCCCGGCTACGCGTTCCGCGCGGTGGACCGGATGGTGACCAACTTCCACCTGCCGCGCTCGACGCTGCTGATGCTGGTGAGCGCGTTCGGCGGCCACGCCCCGGTGATGCGCGCGTATCGTGAGGCGATCGCGAGCGGCTACCGCTTCTACTCGTACGGCGATGCGATGGCGATCGTCTGATGTTCGACTACACGCTCGAGGCGACGTCGGGCGCCGCTCGCGCGGGGCGCTGGACGCTGCCGCACGGCGTCGTCGAGACGCCGGCGTTCATGCCGGTCGGGACGCAGGCGACGGTGAAGGGGCTCTCGCCGGACGAGCTGCGCGGCTTGGGCGCGCGCATCGTGCTGGCGAACACGTACCACCTCTTCCTGCGGCCCGGCATGGAGGTCGTGCGGGGCGTCGGGGGGCTGCACCGTTTCATGAGCTGGGACGGTCCGGTCCTGACCGACTCGGGCGGCTACCAGGTGTTCAGTCTCGGCCACATCAACACCGTCCGCGACGACGGCGTCGAGTTCCGCAGCCACATCGACGGCTCGCGGCACCTCTTCACGCCGGAGCGCGTGATGGAGATCCAGCGCGCGCTCGGCGCGGACGTCGTCATGGCGTTCGACGAGTGCCCGCCGGGGCAGTGCGGCGTCGACGTCGCGCGGGCCGCGCACGAGCGCAGTCTGCGCTGGCTCGAGCGCTGCCGCGACCGCTTCGCGGCGCTGCGCGCGGAGGATCCGGAGGGGCCCGAGCAGGCGCTCTTCCCGATCCTGCAGGGGAACATCTACGGGGAGCTGCGGCGCGACGCGGCGCGGCAGGTTCGCGCGATGGGCGAGTGGCCGGGCTACGCGATCGGCGGGCTCTCCGTGGGTGAGGCGAAGCCGGCGATGTGGGAGACGCTCGAGGCGGTCGTGCCGGAGCTGCCGGCCGGCGCGCCGCGCTACCTGATGGGCGTCGGCTATCCGGGTGACCTGATCGAATCGGTGCGCCGCGGGGTAGACGTCTTCGACTGCGTCGCGCCGACGCGCAACGCGCGCCACGGCACGGCGTGGATCGAGGGAGAGGGTCAGGTCAACATGAAGGGGGCGCGGTTCCGTGGCGACGGCGGCCCGGTCGATCCCGACTGCGACTGCTACACGTGTCGCAACTTCAGCCGCGCCTACGTGCGCCACCTTTTCGTGGCGGGCGAACTGCTCGGGCTGCGGCTGCTGTCGCTGCACAACGTGCGCTTCCTCGTGCGGCTGGGTGAACGCGCGCGGCGCGCGATTCTCGACGGCGTCTTCGAGCCCTGGAGCGAGGCGTGGCTGCATCGCTTTCGGGGCGCGCGGAATTCACAACGGTAGGAGGTTCGATGCTCGACACGATAGCGCTCGCCGCGCTGCAGGGGACCGCCGCCCGCGGCGGCTCCGGCATCTTCGCGCTCGTGCTGCAGTTCGGCGCGATCATCGCCATCTTCTGGTTCCTGCTGATCCGCCCGCAGCGCAAGCAGCAGCAGAAGCACCGGGAGATGCTCGCCGCCCTCAAGCGCGGCGACGAGGTGATGACCGAGGGCGGCGTGCTCGGCGAGGTGATCCACATCGCCGAGGACCGCGTGACGCTCAAGACGGCGGAGAACACGCGCCTGCTCGTCGCCCGGCCGAAGATCCAGCGGATCTTCACGGCGCAGGCCGCGGAGTCGACGAAGGAGTGAAGATGGTGCACGAGATCCGCCTGATGGGCGATCCCGTCCTGCGCAGGAAGGCGGAGCCGGCGGGCGCCGTGGACGACGCCGTGCGCCGCCTCATCGACGACCTCTTCCAGACGATGTACGACGCCGACGGCGTGGGCCTCGCGGCGCCGCAGGTGGGCGAGGCGCGGCGCGTGCTCGTCGTCGACGTGCGCGACCCGGAAGCGCCGCCGCTCGCGCTCGTCGATCCGGAGATCGTGGACGTCGACGAGGCGCTCGAAAAAGGCGAGGAGGGGTGCCTCAGCATCCCCGGCATCCGCGACATCGTCGAGCGGCCCGCCGCCTGCACGGTGCGCGCGCTGAATCGCGACGGCGAGGCGGTCGAGGTGCGCGCCGGCGGTCTGCTGGCGCGCGCGCTGCAGCACGAGATCGACCACCTGGACGGCGTCCTCTTCCTCGACCGGCTGAGCCCGCTGAAGCGGCGCATGCTGCTGAAGAAGTGGCAGAAGATCAAGCCGGCGCGGGCGCCGTAGGGGCCGCGTGAGGATCCTCTTCTGGGGTACGCCCGCCTTCGCGCTGCCGGCGCTGCGCGCGCTCTCCGGCGAGGGCCACGACGTGGTCGGCGTCGTCACGCAGCCGGACCGCCCCGCCGGCCGCGGCCGCCGGCTGCGCGCCTCGCCGGTGAAGGAGTGGGCGCTCGCGGAAGAGCTGCCGGTGCTGCAGCCGGAGAAGCCCGCGGGCGAGGACTTCCTCGAGCGGCTGCGCGAGCTGGCGCCGGACCTCTCCGTCGTCGTCGCCTACGGCCGCATCCTGCGCGCCGACGTGCTCGATCTGCCGCCCCGCGGCTCGATCAACGTGCACGCGTCCCTGCTCCCGGAGCTGCGCGGCGCCGCCCCGATCCAGTGGGCGATCATCCGCGGCCTCGAGCGGACCGGCGTCACCATCATGCGCATGAACGAGCGCATGGACGCGGGCGCGATCCTGCTGCAGGCGGAGGAGCCGATCGGCGACGACGAGACCGCCTCCGAGCTCGCCGGCCGCCTCGCCGAGATCGGCGCGGAGGCGCTCGTCGGCGCGCTCGCGCTGCTCGAGATGGACGAGCTGCCGTCGCGCGAGCAGGACCACACGCGCGCCACCTACGCGCCGCGCATCCTGCGCGCCAATGCACGCATCGACTGGTCCCGCCCCGCCCTCGAGGTGTCGCGCCTCGTGCGCGGCCTCGACGGCGCGCCCGGCGCGTGGACCACGCTCGCCGGCGTCGAGATGAAGCTCTTCCGGCCCCGCGGCCTGCTCGAGTCCGCGCACGACGAGTCGCCCGGCACCGTGCTCGTGGCCGGCGCCGAGCCGGAGGAGGGGCTGCTCGTCGCGTGCGGCGTCGACGCCGTCTGGCTGCGCGAGGTGCAGCCCGCGGGGCGCCGTCGCATGCGCGTCGGCGACTGGATCCGCGGCCGCGGCGTCGCCGAAGGGGACCGCTTCGAGTGAGCGCGGCGGCGCCGTCCCGGCTGCACGTCGTCACCGACGATGCGACGCTGGCGGCGCCGGAGTTCGTCGCGCGGGCGAGGGACGTCGCGGAAGCGTGCGGCGGGAGCGCTCGCGCTGCACGTGCGCGGCCACGCGACGGCGGGACGGCGGCTGTGGGAGGTCGCGCGCGCGCTCGTCGACGCCGGCGCCGCCGTCGTCGTCAACGACCGCGTCGACGTCGCCCTCGCGACGGGGGCCCGGGGCGTCCAGCTCGGGCGGCGCTCGCTCGCGCTCGGCGACGTGCGGCGCCTCGTCGGCGCGGCGTGGGTCGGCTACTCCGCGCACGCCGCGCACGAGGTGGCCGATGCCGCCGCCCGCGGCGCGGACTGGGTGTTCCTCGGCCCGGTCTGGGCGACCGCGTCGCATCCCGGCGCGGCGCCGGCCGGACTCGGTGCGCTGCGCGCCGCGGCCGGCGGCGGGGCCGTCGCCGGGATCGGCGCGCTGCCGGTCGTCGCGATCGGCGGCGTCACCCCCGGCCGCGTGGCGGACGCGCTCGCGGCGGGCGCCCACGGCGTGGCGGTGCTCTCCGGCGTGTGGGGCGCCGCGGACCCCGCGGCGGCGGCGGCGGCGTACGCGGCGGCGTTGCAGGCGGCGTTCGCGTGAGGGCCGGTGAATCGGCGAAGGTGAGGCGATGGAGACGGCGGAGACGATCGAGGTGGTGCTGAACGGCGAGCGGCGTCGCGTGCCCGCGGGAATGGACGTGGGCGGGCTGCTCGCGCGGCTCGGGCTCGACCGGCGGCTGATCGTGGTCGAGCACAACCGTGAGATCCTGGACCGCGGCCGCCTCGACGGCGTGGCGGTGCGGGAAGGCGACGTGATCGAGCTCGTCCACTTCGTGGGCGGGGGATGAACGAGTGAAGGAGGGGTGATGGAAATGGCTACGGCGGTGCCGGCCGCGGCCCTCGAGGGGCCGCTCACGATCGCGGGTCGCGAGTTCCGCTCGCGGCTGATCGTGGGTACGGGGAAGTACCGGGACAACGAGACGATGGTGGGCGCGATCGAGGCGTCCGGCGCGGAGATCGTGACGGTCGCGGTGCGGCGCGTCGACCTGGATCGCTCGAAGGAGGAGGGGATCCTCCACCACCTCGACGCGCAGCGGCTTACGCTGCTGCCGAACACGGCGGGGTGCTACACGGCGGAGGACGCGCTGCGCTACGCGCGGCTCGCGCGCGCCGCGGGCTTCGGCGACCTGCTGAAGCTCGAGGTGATCGGCGACGAGCGCACGCTGCTCCCGGACGTGCAAGCGACGCTCGCGGCGGCGGCGGAGCTGGTCGCCGACGGCTTCAGCGTGATGGCGTACACGAACGAGGACGTCGTCACCGCGCTGCGCCTCGAGGACGCCGGCTGCGCGGCGGTGATGCCGCTGGCGAGCCCGATCGGCAGCGGGCTCGGCCTCGTCAATCCGTACTACGTGCGCGAGATCAAGACGCGCCTCGAGGTGCCGGTGATCGTCGACGCGGGCGTCGGTACCGCCTCGGACGCGGCGGTCACGATGGAGCAGGGGGTGGACGGCCTGCTGATGAACACGGCGATCGCCGCCGCGGACGACCCCGTGACGATGGCGCGCGCGATGCGGCTGGCGACGGAGGCGGGCCGCCTCGCGTTCCTCGCCGGCCGCATGCCGCGCCGCGAGGTAGCGGTGCCGTCGTCGCCCACGAAGGGTATGCTTTAGCGCGCGGCGCGGCGACGGCCGTGAAGACCACGCCCGCGCGCCGCCTGGCGCTCGCCGCGCTGCGCGCGCTCCGGCGCGGGGACCTGCTGGATCGCGCGGCCGCCGTGGCGCTGGGCGACGCCGCGCCGCGCGACCGCCCCTGGCTGCACGAGCTGCTCTTCGGTACCGTTCGGTTGCGCGGGCGGCTCGACTGGCTGCTGGACCGCGTCGTGCGACGCGGCGTCGCGAACGTCGAGGCGGACCTCCTCGACGTCCTGCGGCTCGGCGCCTACCAGCTCCTGGAGATGGGCGGCGTGCCGGCATACGCCGCGATCTCGCAGTCCGTCGAGCTGGCGCGGGAGAGCGTCGGCGCGCGCGCGGCGGGCTTCGTGAACGGGGTGCTGAACGCCCTCGAGCGCGGGCGCGGGACGTTCGTCTTTCCGGCGTTCGAGGAGGACCCGGTCGCGCACCTCGCCACGTGGGGATCGCACCCGCGCTGGCTGGTCGAGCGCTGGATCGGGCGCTGGGGCGCGGAGGAGGCGCGGCGGCTGGTCGAGCTGGACAACCGGCGGCCCGAGACGTGCCTGCGCCTGGTCGGCGTGGACCGCGCGAGCGCGCTCGCCCGCCTCGCCGACGTCGGCATCCAGGCGACGCCGATCGAGGGGCTGCCCCACGCGCTGCGGCTCGAGCCCGCCGCCGACCCGCGGCGCGCCCTCGCCGCGGTGCCGGCGATCGTGCAGGACCCGGCGGCGATGCGCGTCGCCGCGCACGCCGCCTTCGCGGCGGAGGGCCCCGTCGCGGACCTGTGCGCCGCGCCCGGCGGCAAGGCGGTCGCGCTCGCGGCGGAGGCGCCGCGCCTGGTGGTCGCGCTCGACGCGTCGCCGCTCCGCATGCAGCGCGTCGCGGAGAACGCGCGGCGGCTCGGCGGCGCGATCGCCGGCCGCATCGCGCCGGTGATCGCCGACGCACGCGCGATCCCGCTCGCGCCGACGCGCGCGGTGCTGGTCGACGCGCCGTGCACCGGGACCGGCACGCTGCGGCGGCACCCGGACGGCAAGTGGAGGCTCGCGCCGGCGGACCTCGCGTCGCTCGTCTCGCTGCAGCGCGAGATCCTCGACGCGGCGGCGGAGCGGGTGGCGCCCGGCGGCGTGCTGGTGTACGCCACCTGCTCGCTCGAGCCGGAGGAGAACGAACGACAGGTGGAGGCGTTCCTGCAACGCCACGAGGCGTTCCGTGCGGCCGACGACGCGCCGCTGGTCGTGACGCCTCAGGGATTCGGCTTCGATGGAGCGTTCGCCGCGCGCTTGCGGCGAAGCGACGACTGACGAGAATGCTCGGCGATTCGATCAGACGCAGACGGGGTGGCAAGGGGACGGGCGCCCGCCCGGCGCCGCGGCGCCGCAGGCCCCGCACGTGGGGCGGCTTTCCCTGGCGCCGCTGGATCGTCACCGGCCTCGCCGTCACGCTTGCCGCCTTCGCCATCGGCTACGCCTTCGCCGTGCTCGTCCTCTTCCCGGCTCCGCCGGCGCCGTCCGACCAGGTCGAGGTGCCGCGGCTCGTCGGCGGCGACGCGGCGGCCGCGCGCACCGCGCTCGAGGGCGGCGGCCTCCACCTCGGCGAGACCCGCACGCTTCCTTCCGACCAGCCCCCGGGGACGGTCCTCGCGCAGAGCACGCTGGCGGGACAGCACCTGCTGCCCGGCGCCAGCGTCGACATCGCGGTCGCGACGCCGCCGCGGCCCGCCCGCGTGCCGCCCGTCGAGGGGCTGGGCGCGGACGCCGCGGCCGCGCTGCTGCAGGCCGCCGGGCTCGACGCGCAGCAGCAGACGGTCGCGAGCGACGCGACCGCCGGGACCGTCGTCCGCGCGCGCCCCGCGCCGGGGAGCGCCGTCAGCCGCCCCGGACCCGTCACGCTCTTCGTCAGCCAGGGCCCGCCGCAGACGCTCGGTCCGCCGCTCCTCGGCACGCCCGTCCCCGACACCAGCGCCGCCGCCGGCGCGGGTGGAGGGCCGCGATGAGCGACCGCGCCCGCGCCTGGACCGCGGCGGCGATCTCCGTCGCGGCGCTCGCCGGCGTCGTCGTGCTCGGCTGGAACGGTCAGGCGAGCAACGCGCCCGCGGCCGTCGAGTCGAGCGCGCCCGCCTATTCTGCGCCCTCGCTCGCGGGCGACACCGTCTCGCTCGCAGCGCACCGGGGTCACGTCGTGCTGCTCAACATCTGGGCGACGTGGTGCCCGCCGTGCCGCATGGAGATGCCGTCGCTGCAGCGGCTCTACGACCGCTACCACGCGCAGGGACTCGACATCGTCGCGGTGGCCGTGGACGACCCGCCGGGCGGCCTGGGAGGCGTCGACGCGGTGCGCCCGCTCGTCCGCGGCTACGTCCAGGCGCGCGGCATCCGGTTCCCGATCCTGCTCGACCCGAGCGGCGGCACGGAGAACCTGTTCGGCGCGACCGGCCTTCCGACCACGATCGTCATCGACCGCAAGGGGATCATCCGGGGGAAGGTGGTGGGCGGCCGCGAATGGGACACCGGCCCGCTCGAGGCCCGCATCCGCGCGCTCGTGGAGGAGTGAGCGTGCCTCTCCTCCCCGAACTCGTCACGCACAACCTGTGGCTGAAGCTGGCCGCGCTCGGACTCGCCGTCCTCCTGTGGGGCGTGCTGCGTGCCGACGCCCCCGGCTTCGCCACCTACGACGCCGTCCCCGTCGACGTCGTCGTCGACGACCCGGGCTGGACCCTCGCCGCGCCGCCCGATCCGCAGACCGTCCAAGTCGCCTTCTCCGGCACCGCGCGCGAGCTGCTGCGCCTCGTCGGCGTGCAGCCGCGCGTCGTCGTCACCATCGACGAGGTCACCGACTCGACCATGACGCGCGACCTCGTCGGCGGCATGGTCCGCGTCGACGCGGGCGGCGACCGGCCCACCGTCGCGCGCGTCACGCCCACGCGCGTCTCCCTCTCCTTCGAGCCGGTGCAGAGCGCGCTCCGGCCCGTCGCCATCCGCGTGCGTGGATCGCTGCCGCCGGGCGTCCGCCTCGCGCGCACCATCACCGCCCAGCCGGGCAGCGTCCGCGTCAGCGGCGCGCTCTCCCGCCTCGCCACGCTCGACTCCGTTCCGCTCGAGCCGGTGGACATCTCGACGCTCACCGCGCCCGCGACGCTGCAGGTCCACGTCGACACCGCCGCCATGCGCGGCTTCCTCGTCTCGCCCCGCCGCGTCGCGGTGACCGTCGAGGCGATCACGGTGCCGGACTCCACGCTGCTTCCCGACACGGCCACGCCGGACACCGCCGCCGTCGACACGATCGGCGCCCGCGCCCGCCCGCCGCGCCCGCCGCGGCGCCGCTGAGCCGCATGGACGCGCCGCTCGTCCTCGGCCTCGAGACCTCCTGCGACGAGACCTCCGCCGCCATCCTCGCCGGCGAGCGCGACCTGCGCGGCCACGCGATCCTCTCCCAGGACGTGCACCGCATCTACGGCGGCGTCGTGCCGGAACTCGCCGCGCGGGCGCACATCCGCGTCATCGACGACGTCGTCGAGCGCGCGCTCCGCGAGGCCGGCGTCGATCTCGCCGACGTGGACGTGATCGGCGTCACGGCGGGGCCCGGCCTGATCGGCGCCCTCCTCGTCGGGCTGACGTGGGCGAAGGCGGTCGCGTACGCGCTCGGCCGTCCGCTGGTGCCGGTCCACCACATGGAGGCGCATCTCTTCGCGACCTCGATCGAAGACGGCGACGCCGCCCCGCCGTTCGTCGCGCTCCTCGTCTCCGGCGGCCACACGCAGCTCCTCTGGGTGCCGGAGTGGGGGCGCTACGAGCTGCTCGGCGAGACGCGCGACGACGCGGCCGGCGAGGCCTTCGACAAGGTGGCGAAGATCCTGGAGCTCGCCTACCCGGGCGGCCCCGAGATCGAGCGGGCCGCGCGCGCCGGCGACCCGGCCGCCCACGCCTTCCCGCGCCCCATGCTCGCCTCCACGCAGCGGCCCGGCGACGACGACTACTACGACTTCTCGTTCAGCGGCCTGAAGACCGCCGTGCTCAACCGCGTCCGCGAGGTCGAGGCGCGGGGCCGGCTCGAGAGCGAGCGCGCCCACCTCGCCGCGTCCTTCCAGGCCGCCGTCATGGACGTGCTGGTCGAGAAGACGATGCGCGCGGTCGAGCAGACCGGCTGCCGACGCGTGCTGCTCGGGGGCGGCGTCGCGGCCAGCCGCGCGCTCCGGGACGCGCTCCGCGCACGCCTCGCCGGCGGCCGCCTCTTCCATCCTAGCCCGAGGCTTGCAACGGACAACGCCGCGATGATCGCGCGCACCGCCCTCTTCCGTTTCCGGCGAGGCGAGCGCGCCGGGCTCGACGCCAGCGCGCGCGCCGATCTACCCTTTCCGGGCCTCGAACGCCGAGCATGCTGACGATCCTGCACGTCTCCGACCTCCACTTCGGGCCGCCGTTCCTGCCGAAGCTGGGCGACGCCCTCCTCGGCGCCGCGGAGGAGCTGCAGCCGGACGTGATCGTCGCGAGCGGCGATTTCACGCAGCGCGCCAAGCGCGAGCAGTTCGCCGCCGCGCGCCGCTTCCTCGACCGCCTGCCGGACGTGCCGACCGTCGTCACCCCCGGCAACCACGACGTACCGCTCTACCGCGTCTTCGAGCGCCTCTTCGACCCGTACCGCAACTACCGCGAGGCGATATCACCGGAGCTGCAGTCGGTGCTGCGGCTCGACGACGCGGTCATCGTCGCCATCAACACCACGTCGCCACTGCGCGCGCTCACCAACGGCCGCATCAGCGACGCCGACGTCGCCTACTGCGCGCGCGCCTTCGAGGACGCGGGCGACGAGCGGGCGCGCATCGTCGTCGCCCATCACCACTTCGCGCCCGCGCCCGACTACGAGGGCGGGCAGGGGATGGCCGGCGCGCGCGAGGCGCTCGAGAGCTTCCAGCGGCTCCGCGTCGACCTCCTCCTCGGCGGTCATCTGCACCGCGCCTACATCGGCAACTCGCTCGACGTGCACCCCGGCATGGAGCGCCGCCACGGCGTCATCATCGTGCAGTCCGGAACCACCACTTCCCGCCGTGGCCGCGCCCGCGAGCGCGAGAAGAACTCCTTCAACCTGCTCCGCCTCGGTGACGAGCTGATCCGCATCACGCACTACATGTTCTTCGACGAGGCGGGCGGCTTCGCACCCACCAGCCGCCACATCTTCCCGCGCTTCGGGCGCTCCTTCCTCAGCCATCCGCCCGAGGAAGCGTCCCGCGAGTGGCACCCCGCCGGCTGAGCCGACTCCCATGGCCCGCAAACGACGCGTCGCCGCCCACGTCGCCATCGGCTTCGCCGCCGCCCTGCTCGTCCTCGTCGCGGCCATCCTGTTCCTCACGCGCACGCCGCCCGGCGTCCAGAAGGTCGGCGGCTACGTCGTCCGCTCGCTCGGCGACCGCATCAGTGGAAAGCTCACCGTGCGGCGCGTCTCCAGCCGCGGCGGCCTCCTCGGCGGCGTCACGCTCCACGGCGTCGAGCTCCAGGCGCCCGGCGGGCGGCCGTTCCTCAGCGCCGACAGCGTCCGCCTCTCCTACAACTGGCGCTCCCTGCTCGCCGGCCGCATCGTCTTCGACCGCATCGGCCTCTTCCGGCCGCGCCTCGTGCTCGAGAAGCTGCCCGGCGACACCGCCTGGAACTTCAGCGAAGCGCTCGCGACGCCGCCCTCCGCCCGGCCGTCGACGCCCTCCTCCTCCGCGCCGCTGATCCTGATCGGCGGCATCCGCGTCCGCGACGGCGATGTCGTCGTGCGCACGGCGATCGCGCCCGACTCCGGCCGCGCGATCCAGCCCGCAGACACGGCCCGCCTCATCGTCCGCCGGCTCCCCGGCGGCCTCGTGCGCGAGATGCGGTTCGAGCGCCTCGACGCTTCGCTGCCCCGCGTCCTGGTCAGCTCCCCGCAGGAGGAGGGACGGCTCGTCGAGGTCGCCTCCCTCTCCACGCGCGGCTACGTCTGGCAGACCCCGTTCGATCTCCGCGCCCTGCGCGGCACCCTCGTCCTGCACGATTCCCTCGTCGCCTTCGACCTCGATCGCGTCGAGCTGCCCGACTCCCGCGCCGCCGCCCTCGGCCGCGTCGTCGTCACCTCGCCGCACAACCGCGTCGACGTCCAGATCGACGGCCAGCGCCTGCGCCTCGAGGACCTCCAGTGGCTCTACCCCGGCCTGCCGCCCACCGGCACGGGCCGCCTCCAGCTCCGCATGCAGACCCGCCCCGACGGCGGCACCCTCTTCTACGCCCGCGACATCGACATCACCGCGCCCCAGACGCACGTGACCGGTCAGCTCGGCATCGTCGTCGGCGACGACTCCACCTATCTCACCCGCGTCGACCTGCGCGCCAACCCGCTCAACCTCGAGATCCTGCAGCAGCTCATTCCCGGCGACGTCCCCCTCGAAGGCCTGCGCGTCGGCACGCTCGAGGTGCGCGGCACTCCATGAGCCGCGCACCGACGAGCGCCGCCGACGAGCGCGGGAAGGGCGACGCGCGCACGACGGCGGGCAGCGCCGCGCTCGCCGCCGCCGGCGTCTACGTGTGCGCCCGCCTCGGCTACGCCTACGCCGTCTACCCCTCGCACATCTCGGTGGTGTGGCCAGCGAGCGGATTCCTCCTGGCGCTCCTGATCCTGATCGAGCGTCGGCGCTGGCCCGCGGCGTTGCTCGGCGCCGTGGCCGCGAACGTGGTCGCGGACCTCCAGCACGGCACCACCGTCGGCGTGGCGCTCGCGGGCGGCGGCGCCAACGCGTTCGAATCGCTGGTCGCGGCGCTCGTGCTGATGCGGCTGGCGGGTCGGCGGCCCTCGCTGCGCAGCCTGCGCGAGCTGGGGGCGCTCATCGTCGGCGCCGCGATCATGAGCAACGCCGTGACGAGCCTGCTCGGCGCGCTCGTGCTGACGCGGGCCTGGCGGCTTCCGTTCGGCGCCGGCTGGGAGAGCGGACTGGCGCGGGCGTGGTTCGTCTGGTGGGCGGGCGACGGCATGGGGATGCTCGTGGTCGCGCCGGCGATCCTGACGTGGGCCGGTGTGGTCCGTGCCCGCGAACGGATCCCGCGCCGGATGGCGCTCGAAGCGGCCCTCGTGCTCCTGGTCACCATAGTCGTCGCCGGCTCCGTGCTCGTGCGCGGCGGCGCGAGCGGCGGCGCGCTCGGCGGCTATCCGTACCTGGTCTTCCCGCTCCTCATCTGGACCGGCATCCGCTTCGGACCGTGGGGGCCGGCGACGGCCACGCTGCTCCTGGCGGCGGTCGTCTCGTGGCACGCCTCGCGGGAGCCCGGCCTCTTCATCCAGCAGGAGGGCTCGTCGCTCCAGCAGGTCCTCGAGATCTACGCCTACCTCGCCCTCGCCAGCCTGTCGTCCCTCGTCCCCGCCGTGGCGCTCCGCGAGCGCGCGGACGCCGAGGAGCAACTGCGCCAAAGCGATGCGCGCTTCCGCCAGATGGCCGATACGATCAAGGAATCCTACTACGTCGTCGATCTCCTCACGTGGACGCCGATCTACGTCAGCCCCATCTGGTCCGAGATCTGGGGAAGGCCGCTGGAGGAGGGATACGATCCCGACATCTGGTTCGACAACATCCATCCCGACGACCGCGAAGCCATGCGGCGCGACCAGGAAACCGTCGCCCGCGGCGAGCCGGCGACCACCGTCTTCCGCGTCATCCGCCCCGACGGCGCCACACGGTGGGTGCGCGGCCGCTCCTTCCCCGTGCGCGACCCGTCCGGCACGGTGTACCGCATGATCGGCGTCGCCGAGGACATCACCGAGCTGCGCCAGTCCGAGGAGCGCGTCATCCAGGCGCAGCGCATGGAGGCCGTCGGGCAGCTCGCCGGCGGCGTCGCCCATGATTTCAACAACCTCCTCACCGTCATCCTCGGCTCCGCCGACCTCGCCCTCGCCGACCTGCCGCACGACGCACCCCTGCGCGACGACCTCGTCGCCATCCGCGACGCCGGAGAGAGCGCGACCCGCCTCACCCGCCAGCTCCTCGCCTTCAGCCGTCAGCAGATCCTGCAGCCGCACCTGCTGCGCCTTGACGAGCTCATCCAGACGACCGCCGGCATGCTCGAGCGCCTCATCGGCGAGAACATCCAGCTCCAGACGTCGCTCCAGCCCGGCGCCGGATCCGTCAACGCCGACCCCGGCAGCCTCGAACAGGTCCTAGTCAACCTCGCCGTCAACGCGCGCGACGCCATGCCCGCCGGCGGCCGCCTCCTCCTCGAGCTGCGCAACGCAGACGTCGCCGCCTCCGCCGCCTCCGACGCCGTCCCCCCGGGCCGCTACGTCGTCCTCGCCGTCAGCGACACCGGCGTCGGCATGGACCCGGAGACCCGCGCCCGCGTCTTCGAGCCGTTCTTCACCACCAAGGAGCCGGGCCGGGGAACCGGCCTCGGCCTCGCCACCGTCTACGGCATCGTGCGCCAGAGCGACGGCCACATCGCCGTCCACAGCGAGCCCGGCCGCGGCACCCGCTTCGAACTCTACCTCCCCCGCGCCGACACCCCCGCCGCGCCGCTCCCCGCTCCACCACCCAGGCCGCCCCTCCCGGCCACCCCCGCATGCATCCTCATCGTCGAGGACCAGCGTGCTGTCCGCGGCATCATGCACCAGATCCTCACCCGCAGAGGGTACCACGTCCTCTCTGCCGCCAGCGGCGAGGAGGCACTCGCCGTCGCCCGCTCCCACCCCGCACCCATCGACCTGCTCCTCACCGACGTCGTCATGCCCGGAATGAGCGGTCCCGATCTCGCCCGCAGCCTCGCCGAGCTCCGCCCCGCCACCCGCGTCCTCTTCACCTCCGGCTACACCGACGACGCCCTCCTCCGCCACGGCATCGTCGCCGCCGAGGTCGACTACCTCGAGAAACCCTTCACGCCGGACTCCCTCACCCGCACCGTCCGCCGCGTCCTCGAGGCCCCGCCCCGCGGCGCCGGCGCCGATGCCTGAGCGCCGCCGCGCCCGCCGCACCACGCCGCGCCCGCCGCACCACGCCGCGCCCGCCGCACCACGCCGCGCCCGCCGCACCGCCGCGCCCGCTGCCCGCCGCCGCTGCCGCACCGCCGCGCCCGCTGCCCGCCGCCGCTGCCGCCCGCGGCGCCCGCTGCTTGACACCCCGGCGGCTGTCTGCTAGATACCTAGCAGAATGCTATAATTCCAGCACAGGGAGGGCAGCTGATGAGCGCGCACCCGACGAGGGCGCTGAGCCGGCGGGAACGGCAGATCATGGACGTGCTCTTCGAGCGGGGGGAGTCGACGGTGGCGGAGGTGCTCGAGGGGATCACGGACCCGCCGAGCTATTCCGCGGTGCGGGCGACGCTGCGGGTGCTGGAGGAGAAGGGGCAGGTGCGGCACCGGCAGGACGGGCCGCGCTACGTGTACCTGCCGGCGCTGGAGCCGGAGCAGGCGCGGATGGCGGCGCTGCAGCATCTGGTGCGGACGTTCTTCGACGGGTCGGCGGAGCAGGCGGTGGTGGCGCTGCTGGGGATGTCGGACACGCGGCTGCCGCGGCGAGAGATCGAGCGGCTGGCGCGGGAGATCCGGGAGGGGGACGGCGGCGGGTGAGGGTGGGGGCGGGGGTCGGAGGCGGTGGTGGGGGCGCGCGCGGGCGGGGGTGCGGAGGGGGGACCCGGCGGGTCGGGCGAGGGGTATCGTTCGGGGCCGTGGGTGGACTCGGGAATCGACGGAGGATGCGGGCATGGATCGCGTGAAGGTCTTCTTCATGATGGCGGCGCTGACGGCGCTGCTCGTGCTGATCGGCGGGTGGATCGGCGGGCAGAGTGGCGCGTTGATGTTCTTCATCTTCGCGGCCGCGATGAACGTGGGGATGTACTGGTGGAGCGACCGCATGGTGCTGCGCATGTACCGCGCGCGGGTGGTGGGGGAGGCGGACGCGTCGGAGCTGTACCGGATGGTGGACCGGCTGCGCCGGCAGGCGGGTTTGCCGATGCCGAAGCTGGCCATCGCGCCGAGCGAGCAGCCGAATGCGTTCGCGACCGGCCGCAACGCGGAGCACGCGGTGGTCTGCTTCACCGAGGGGATCCTGAAGCTGGTGAGCGGGGAGGAGCTGGAGGGGGTGACGGCGCACGAGCTGGCGCACATCAAGCACCACCACATGCTGGTCGGCACGGTGGCGGCGACGATGGCGGGCGCGATCGCGATGCTGGGCAGCGTGGCGCGGTGGGGCGCGATCTTCGGCGGTTTCGGGGGTCGCGACGACCGTGGCGGCAGCGGGATCGAGCTGCTGGTGATGGCGATCGTGGCGCCGATCGCCGCGCTGATCCTGCAGACGGCGATCAGCCGCCAGAACGAGTTCCAGGCGGACCGCACGGGCGCGTTGATCTCGCACAAGCCGCTGGCGCTGGCGTCGGCGCTGGAGCGGATGGACGCGTATGCGCACCGCATTCCGATGCGGGTCAATCCGGCGGCCGCGCAGCTCGCCATCGTGAATCCGCTGGCGGGCGTGCGTGGGCTGGGAATGATGCGGCTCTTCAGCACCCATCCCGCAACCGCCGAGCGGATCGAGCGGCTGCGCGAGATCGCGCGCGAGCGGCACCTGGGCGCCTGACGCCGCCGCGCCGGCCACCGACAGCGCGCGCCGCCGCGTGAGTGCAGCGCCGAGCCCGCTCGTCTCCGGCCCGTACGCCGGCCGCACGCTGGTCCTCGTCAATCCCGCGGCCGGCCAGGAGGATCCCGTCCGCCTCCGCCGGCGCCTCGGCGGCGCGTTCGCCGCCCGCGGCGCGCGTTTCGACATGGTCGAGACCGGCTACCCGGGTCACGCGACGGAGCTGGCGCGCGAGGCGGCGACGCTCGGCTACCGCGCCTGCTGCGTGGTGGGAGGCGACGGCACCCTCGCCGAGGTCGCGACCGGGCTCGCGCGCACCTCCTGCCTGCTGGGGCTGGTTCCGCAGGGCACCGGCAACCAGGTGGCCCAGAACCTCGGCATCCCCCGCTCGCTCGAGCGCGCCGTCGAGACCGTCGTCCACGGCCGGCCCACGCCGCTCGACCTCGGCCTCGTCGGTGAACGCGCCTTCGCCCTCGTCGTCGGCGCCGGCTACGACGCCGCCGTGATGGCCGCCGCGACCCGCCCGCTCAAGGAGCGCTTCGGCTTCGCGGCCTACATCATCGCGTCGCTGCGCGAGGCCGTGAACGTCACGCCGGCCGAGTTCCAGATCGTGGCCGACGGCCGCGAGCTCACCGTCCGCGCCGCCTCCGTCCTGCTCGCCAACATGGCGGAGCTCTTCGCGCCCTACCTGCGCTTCCGCATCCCGCTGGCGCCCCACCGCGGCCCCACCTGGCGCGACGGCCTTCTCGACGTCGTCGTGCTCGCGCCCGGCTCGCTCGCCGGCTTCGCCGCCGTGCTCTGGCGCGCCGCGCGTCGTCAGTTCGACGGCGACGACCGCCTGATCCACCTGCAGGCGGAAGAGGTCCGCATCGTCTCCGATCCGCCCGTGGCCGTCCAGATCGACGGCGACGCCGACGGCTTCACGCCCGTCTTCGCGCGCACCCTCCACGACGGCGTCCGCATACTCGTGCCGTAGCGACCGGGAGGCCCCCCTTGAAGCGGAGGGCCGCGCCGGCCAGATTACGCGGCTGTCGAGCCCCGGGCGCTTCGTCGCCGGTCGACCGAGCGCGGTCGCCGCGGCACGCTCGCCCGAGAGCCCACGATCCGAGGAGCAGCTTCATGGCCATCAACGCGACGCAGATCCGGCGCGGCAACGTCATCGTGATGGATGGCGATCCGTGCCGCGTCATCGAGTTCCACCACCACACGCCCGGCAACCTGCGCGCGTTCGTGCAGGCGAAGCTGCGCAACCTGCGCACCGGCACGCAGTTCGAGCACCGCTTCCGCGCCGCCGACACCGTCGACCGCGCCACGCTCGAGACGCACGAGCTGCAGTTCCTCTACCACGACGGCCAGATCTACCACTTCATGAACGTCGAGACCTACGAGCAGGTGCCGCTCGACGAAGAGGCGATCGGCGACTCCGGGCAGTGGCTCACGGAGGGCATGGTGATCCAGGCCGAGTTCCACGAGGGGAAGGCCATCGGCGTCGAGCTGCCGAAGACGATCGAGCTCGAAGTCGTCCAGACCGAGCCCGCCGTGCAGGGCGCCACCAAGTCCGCGATGACGAAGCCCGCCACCCTGAGCAACGGCACCACCGTCCAGGTCCCCTCCTTCGTCGGCATCGGCGACCGCGTGCGCGTCGACCCGGCCGAAGGCAAGTACCTCGAGCGCGTCCAACGATGAAGACACCCAGCGACTTTCGCGACCACATCCGCGCCCCCGCGGCCGTCCAGGCTCTCGCCGCCGCGGCCGCGCTCGCCGCCGGCGTCACGATCCTCGCCGCCGCCGCTTCGCCCGCGAGGTCGTCCGCGCCGCCCGCGAGGTCGGCCGCGCTGTCCGCGAGGTCGGCCGCGTCGCCCGCCGCCGACACGTCGCCCTCGCCGATCACGGCCGCCGAGATCGACGCCCACCTGCGCTTCCTCTCCTCCGACCTTCTGGAGGGGCGCGCCCCCGCGACGCGAGGCGGTCGTCTCGCCTCGGAGTACATCGCCACCGAGCTGCACTCGTGGGGCCTCGAGCCCGGGGCGAACGGCTCCTATTTCCAGCCGGTGCCGATCGACGTCGTGCGCACGGTGCCCGGCTCGCTGCGCGTCTCGGCCGGCGGCAAGGCCTCCGCGCCGCTGCGCTATCCGGAGGACGTCGTCGTCTGGAGCGGCTCGGCGCAGCCGACGTCGCACGCGGACGCCGATGTCGTCTTCGTCGGCTACGGCGTCGCCGCGCCGGAATACCGCTGGGACGACTTCAAGGGGCAGGACCTGAAGGGCAAGATCCTGCTCATCCTGGTCAACGACCCGCCGGCGACGCAGCGGGAGCCGGACCTCTTCGGCGGCCGCGCGATGACGTACTACGGCCGCTGGACGTACAAGTACGAGGAGGCGGAGCGGCGCGGCGCCGCGGGAGCGCTGATCATCCACACCACGGAGCAGGCGGGCTATCCGTGGCACACCGTCGTGTCGTCCTGGACGACGCCGCAGCGCTCGCTCCCGCGCGACGCCGACCTGCCCGCCCCGCTCGCCTTCCGCGGCTGGATCACCGACTCCGCCGCCACCGCGCTCCTCGGCCAGGCGGGCCTCGACCTGGCCGCCCTGCGCAAGCGCGCGCAAACGCGCGATTTCCGCCCCGTCGACACCGGCATCCGCCTCGCCGTCTCCATGCGCAACGACGTCGCGCGCATGGAGTCGCGCAACGTCGTCGCGATCCGCCGCGGCAGCGATCCGGCGCTGAAGGACCAGTACGTGGTGCTGA
This sequence comes from uncultured Gemmatimonadales bacterium, assembly GCA_963816355.1. Lineage (GTDB taxonomy): Bacteria > Gemmatimonadota > Gemmatimonadetes > Longimicrobiales > RSA9 > CAWFKH01. The sequence continues at coordinate 293,011 of CAWFKH010000003.1, forward strand.
GCGCCCACTGGGACCACTTCGGCATCGGCCCCGTCGTGGACGGCGATTCGATCTACAACGGGACGCTCGACAACGCCTCCGGCGTCGCCGACATCCTCGCGGCCGCGCACGCCGCCGCCGTGCTGCCGCCCACGCGCCGCTCGCTCCTCTTCGCCTTCGTCACGGCCGAGGAGGCGGGCCTGCTCGGATCCGAGTGGTTCGGCCGCAACCCGACCGTGCCGGTGAAGTCGATCGTCGCCGACCTCAACGTCGACGGCGGCAACCTGCTCGGCCGCGTGCGCGACCTCTCCGTTCTCGGCGCCGACAAGAGCTCGCTCGGACCCTCGCTCGAGCGCATGATCGCCGCCGACGGCATGCGCATCGCGCCGCAGGAGCACCCGGAGCAGGGTCACTTCTACCGCTCCGACCACTTCTCCTTCGCCAGGGTCGGCATCCCCGCCGTCTCGATCGGCGAGGGGAGCGACTTCGTCGACCGTCCGGACGGCTGGGGCAAGGCGCAGCACGAGGACTACACCGCCCACCGCTACCACCAGCCGTCCGACAGTTACCGCGCCGACTTCGACCTGAGCGGGGCCGTCCAGCTCTCCCGCATCGTGCTCCGCTTCGGCCGCCAGCTCGCCGACACCGACGCGTGGCCCGCGTGGTCGAAAGGGGCGGAGTTCCGACGACCTTAGACGCTCGCCTTTGCGGCGAGGGAGGCTCGCCTGGCGGCGAGGGAAGCTCGCCTGGCGGCGAGGGAAGCTTCGCCTGCGGCGAGGGAAGCTTCGCCTGCGGCGAAGGTCCGCCTTGCGGCGGGAAGCTCGCCTTGCGGCGAGGGTCCGCCTTGCGGCGGGGAAGCTCGCCTTGCGGCGAGGGTCCGCCTTGCGGCGGGGAAGCTCGCCTTGCGGCGAGGGTCCGCCTTGCGGCGGGGAAGCTCGCCTTGCGGCGAGGGGCAACCCGTGGAGAGAGAGATGGGTCCACCCGTGCCAGGGGCTGCGCCGTGCGCTCGGGCGTGCACCACTTCCCGGGCCGAGCGGGCAAGTGCCTATGTTCCCGCCAAGACGCTGGAGACCCCCTCGCCGTCAGGCGAGCTTCCCCGCCGGAACAGGCGGCCCTTCGCCGCAGGCGAAGCTACCCTCGCCGCAGGCGAGCTCCCCCGCCGCCAGGCGGACCCTCGCCGCAGGCGAGCTTCCCCGCCGCAAGGTGGACCTTCGCCGCAGGCGAGCTTCCCCGCCGCAAGGCGGACCTTCGCCGCAGGCGAAGCTTCCCTCGCCGCCGGGCGAGCTTCCCTCGCCGCAAGGCGAGCTTCCCTCGCCGCCAGGCGAGCTTCCCCGCCGGAGGCGGATCTCGCCGCCAGGCGAGCGAACCCCATCAATTTCCCCAGGGTAGAACGTCGTCATGCACGGTGAAACCCTCGTCATCCGCGGCGCCCGCGAGCACAACCTCAAGAACATCGACGTCGAGCTGCCGCGCGACCGGCTGATTGTCGTCACGGGGCTTTCCGGCTCCGGCAAGTCGTCGCTCGCGTTCGACACGATCTACGCCGAGGGGCAGCGGCGCTACGTCGAGTCGCTGTCGGCGTATGCGCGCCAGTTCCTGGGCGTGATGGAGAAGCCGGACGTGGACGCGATCGAGGGGCTTTCGCCGGCGATCTCGATCGAGCAGAAGACGACGGGCCGCAACCCGCGCTCGACGGTCGGCACCGTCACCGAGATCTACGACTACCTGCGGCTGCTGTGGGCGCGCGCCGGCACGCCGCACTGCGTGAGCTGCGGCCGGCCGGTGCGCCGGCAGTCGGCCACGCAGATCACGGAGCAGATCCTCGGCTGGCCGGAGGGCACGCGGATCGAGGTGCTGGCGCCGATGGTGCGCGGCCGCAAGGGCGAGTTCCGCGAGCTGTTCGAGGAGGCGCGTCGCAAGGGCTTCGTGCGCGCGCGCGTCGACGACGAGACGCACGAGCTGGAGCGGCCGCCGCGGCTCAATCGGCGGCAGAACCACGACATCGCGATCGTCGTGGACCGTCTCGTCGTGCGCGGCGAGGACCGGCAGCGGCTGGCGGACTCGATCGAGACGGCGCTGCGCACGGCGGGCGGCGTCGTCGAGGTAGTCGAGCACCCGGCCGCCGACGCGGCGGAGGACGGCGTGCGGCCGCACCTCTTCTCGGAGAAGTACGCGTGCGTCTACTGCGGCACGAGCCTGGTCGAGCTGGAGCCGCGCCAGTTCTCCTTCAACTCGCCCTACGGCGCGTGCGACGCGTGCGGCGGGCTGGGCACGCGCCGGGAGGTGAATCCGGACCTCGTCGTGGGCGACCCGATCATCTCGATCCTCGAGGGCGTGATCCTGCCGTGGGGCGAGCCGTCCGGGCACCTGCGGCGGTCGGTGATCCCCGGCCTGGCGGAGCACTACGGGTTCGACCCGAACACGAACTGGGGCGACCTGCCGCGGGAGGTCCGCGACGCCGTGCTCTATGGTTCCGGTGAGGTCGAGATCCGCTTCCCCTATCGCGCCGGCGGGGCGAAGGGTCACTACGAGGAGCCGTGGGAGGGCGTCGTCGGTCACGTCAAGCGTCGCTACGACGAGACCACGTCGGACGCGGTGCGCGAGCAGCTCCAGGAGTACATGTCGGTGCTGCCGTGCAACGCCTGCGGCGGCTCGCGGCTGAAGGCGGAGAGTCTCGCGGTCACCGTCGCGGGGCGTAGCGTCGGCGACGTCGTCGCGATGAGCATCGCGGACGCGCTCGCCTTCTTCGCCTCGCTGCCGCTTTCGGATGCGGCGCCCGGCGAGCCGTCGGCGCTGCCCGCCGAGATCGCCGGTCCGATCCTCAAGGAGGTGCGCGAGCGCCTCGAGTTCCTCGGCCACGTCGGCCTCGACTACCTCACGCTCGGCCGCAGCGCGGAGACGCTCTCCGGCGGCGAGGCGCAGCGCATCCGGCTGGCGACGCAGATCGGCAGCCGGCTCGTCGGCGTGCTCTACATCCTCGACGAGCCCTCGATCGGGCTCCACCCGCGCGACAACGAGCGCCTGCTCGGCACGCTCGCGCGGCTGCGCGACCTCGGCAACACCGTCATCGTCGTCGAGCACGACCGCGACACGATCCTCGCCGCCGACTACGTGCTCGACCTCGGGCCCGCCGCCGGCCGTCACGGTGGGGAAGTGGTGGCCGCCGGCACCGTCGAGGACCTGCTCGCCAGCGAGCGCTCCCTCACCGCCGCCTATCTGCGCGGCGAGCGCTCGATCGAGGTGCCCCCGTCCCGGCGCGCCGTCGATCCGCAGCGCGCGCTCGTCCTGCGCGGCGCGCGCGAGCACAACCTGAAGGCGATCGACGTGGCGTTCCCGCTCGGCGCGTTCATCGCCGTCACGGGCGTGAGCGGCTCCGGCAAGAGCACGCTGGTCAACGACATCCTCTACGTCGCGCTCGCCCGGCACTTCTACCGCGCTCGCCTTCTGCCCGGCGCCCACGACGGCATCGACCGCATCGACCTCGTGGACAAGGTCGTCGACGTCGACCAGTCGCCGATCGGCCGCACGCCGCGCTCGAATCCGGCCACCTACACCGGCCTCTTCACCCCCATCCGCCAGCTCTTCGCCGAGCTGCCCGAGTCGAAGATCCGCGGCTACGCGCCCGGCCGCTTCTCCTTCAACGTCAAGGGCGGCCGCTGCGAGGCGTGCCAGGGCGACGGCCTCGTCAAGATCGAGATGCACTTCCTGCCGGACGTCTACGTCCCGTGCGACGTCTGCCGCGGCAGGCGCTACAACCGCGAGACGCTCGAGGTGCTCTACAACGGCCGCAGCATCGCCGACGTGCTGGAGATGACCGTCGACGACGCGCGCGACTTCTTCGACGCCGTGCCCCGCATCCGCGACCGCCTCCAGACCCTCTCCGACGTCGGCCTCGGCTACATCCACCTCGGCCAGTCCGCCACCACCCTCTCCGGCGGCGAGGCACAGCGCGTGAAGCTGGCGACGGAGCTCTCCAAACGCGACACCGGCCAGACCTTCTACATCCTCGACGAGCCGACCACCGGCCTCCACTTCGAGGACGTGCGCATGCTGCTCGACGTGCTGCACCGGTTGGTCGACAAGGGGAACACCGTCGTCGTGATCGAGCACAACCTGGATGTCGTGAAGACCGCGGACTGGATCGTCGACCTCGGCCCGGAGGGCGGCGCCGCTGGCGGCGAGGTCGTCGCGGAGGGCACGCCGGAGAGCATCGCGGCAAACCCGCTATCCCACACCGGCCGCTTCCTTGCCGACGTGCTCGGCCTCGCCCCCGTGGGGTAACGAGGCCTCCTCGCCCCCGTGGGGTGGCGAGGCCTCCTCGTCAGGGCGCCGTGGCGGCGCGCTTCAGCCCCCGCTCGCCTGCAGCACTTCGCCGCCCGTCTCGTGCACGGAGATCACGGTGACGTCCCGATGCACCTGCGTGTTCAGCCGCAGCACGCGAGCGCCGAGCTGTGGCATCCGGATCCACCATTTGCGCACGATCCACGCGCCGTTGCGCATGTGCTGAAAGGCGAGGTAGCCGCCCGCCTGGCTGTCCTTGATCGAGCCCCGGAAGGGGAGGTCCGTGTAGTGGAACACGAGCGAGCGCAGCTCACCCGTCGAGCGCTCGATCCAGAGCACGCCGGCGACGTCCGGAGCGGCGTGTGTCACCGGCTCGAACGCGAGCCCGATGAGGCCCGCCGCCGGCGCGTCGTCGACCTGTACCTGGAAGCAGTGGGCGTCGAGGAACGCATCGCTCAGGAGGACGTCCGCGTCCGGCGCGAAGTAGTCGATGTAGTTGTCTTCCACCGTGCGGACGTAGCCGTTCTTTGCCAGGTCTTCGGCCGGAGCGCTCACGAACGGGCTGTGCGTGAAGAAGCCCTCTCTCACGTGCGTCTCCGCCCGCTCCGGTTCCATCCGGTCGGGGTCGAGCTGGACGTCGTAGGTGCGCAGGCGCAGCATCACGGCGCCGGCGTGCTCCGTGAAGGACGCGATGCGGAGCGCCTTACGCGCCTCGTCCCAGAGAAGCTGTGTCGCCTGCCCGTCGGCCGGTCGCATCTCGCACCGCTGCGCCCCCTTCACCGAGATGCCGCGCAGCGCGATCGGCTCGATCGCCGCCTCCATGCGGTAGGAGAGCGTGGCGCCGGCGTCCAGCCGCAGCGGCTCCGAGACCGTGCTCCGGTGTCCGATCTGGTCCGCGCGCAGCCGGTACGTGCCGGGCGCCGGCGCCACCAGCACGAAGGCGCCGAGGCTGTCCGTCAGCACGCCGTCCGCGTCGCCGCCGGACGCGGTGACGAGCGTGACGAACGCGCCGTTGATCGGCGCGCCGGTGCCGCGCTCGACGAGCTTGCCGCGGATCGCCTGCGCCTGCAGCGCCGACCCGGTCAGCAGCGCGAGCAGCGTCGCCCCTGCCGCAACACCGGAGAGTCTCGTGCCAGCCATCGGTGCCTCCGTGATCCTGTCGCGTCCCCTCTCGAATGGTTTCGCATTCGCGCCATCCGGGCAAGGCCCGGGTCGGCCGCCGTCGCCACCCGTCCGCCCCCTCGAGGGCGGATTTCTCCACGGGCCGGTCCCCGCGATCGGATCGCGGCCCGGAGCGCACCATTCGTCCCCGCCGGGCGCGGCCGCACCTCCTCCGCGGCGGGGCCGCCGCTTCGCCGGCGGCGCACGGCGGCCCCCGCCGGGAGCGCCGCCGCGCCCCGCGTGCGCCGGGGTCGGAGCGGGCATCGCCGCCGCCTTGCTGAAACCGCGCCCCGCGCGCTACCGTACGGGGTGGGACCACCCTCAAAGGATCCGGAGCGAGCGACGATGATCACGCGAGAGGACCTCGAGAACTGGCTCATTCGGCTGGGCGCCGAAGTCGAGGACGTGGAGGAAGACCTCTGGCTCGTCCGTTCTCCCGAGCAGAGCAGCGTCCCCGTCGTCCTCAACTACTCGCCGCCGCTTCTGCTGTTGCGCCTCAAGGTGATGGATCTGCCGGCGGACCTGGACGATGCCAGGCTTGCGCCCTTCTATCGCCACCTGCTCACGCTCAACGCGGGCGACATCGTGCACGGCAGCTACGGCATCGAGGGGAACGGGGTCGTCCTCTCGGACGCGCTCGAACTCGAAACCCTCGATTTCCACGAGCTGCGCAGCTCCTACGAGAGCCTGCTGCTGGCGGCATCGAGCCACATGTCGGGACTGGTCGAGCTCGTCCCGGTCGCACAGGAGACGTGACGTCATGGGCATCCTGCAACGGCTGTCGCTGCTTCTTCGCTCGAATCTGAACGACGCGATCTCGCGCGGCGAGAACCCGGAGAAGGTTCTCAACCAGGTCCTGATCGACATGCGCGAGCAGCTCGCGCGCGCGAAGCAGGAAGTCGCCGTGGCGATCGCCGACGAGCGCAAGCTGAAGGCGCAGGTCGAGACGGAGCGCAAGCAGGCGGACGAATGGGAGAACCGCGCCGTGCTCGCGGTGCGCGAGAATCGGGACGACCTGGCGAAGCAGGCGTTGCTCCGGCACCAGGAGCACGCCGAGCGCGCGGTCAGCCTCGAGGAGACGTGGGGCCGGCAGTCGGGCGAGACCGAGAAGCTGAAGGACGGGCTCCGCCAGCTCAACGACAAGATCGAGGAGGCGAAGCGGAAGAAGAACCTTCTGATCGCCAAGCAGAAGCGGGCCTCCGCGCAGAAGCGGATCCACGAAACGATGGCCGGCCTCAACGACCGCTCCGCGTTCGACGCCTTCGAGCGCATGGCGGAGCGGATCGAGGAGTCGGAGCGGCGCGCCCTGGCCGCGGCCGAGGTGAGCGAGAGCCTCACCGGCGACAAGCTCGAGGAGGAGTTCGCCAGGCTGAAGGGAAGCCCGGACAGCGTCGAGCTGCGGCTCCAGGCGCTGAAGGAGAGCCTCGGCATCGGCCCCTCCCGCCCGACCGGCGCGCTGCCGAGCGGCCGCGGCGCCAGCTCGGAGGAAGAGGCCGTCCGCTCCGCCGCATCCAGGGCGGGAGCCGCCGCCGGCGAGCTCGCTTCCGGTGACGGCGCGCGCGTCGAGGACGAGGACGGGGAGGTCCAGGAGGCGGAAGTGGAGGAGGAGCACTGACCGACTCCAGGGCACGCCGGACTTCCGGCGTCGTCGCGGCGACGGTCATCGCGCTGCTGCTTCTCTACTTCCTCTACAGCATCGCGGAGATCCTGCTCCTCGCCTTCATCGGCATCCTCTTCGCGATCTTCCTGGGCGCCGTCACGGACTCGTTGCAGCGGCGCTTCGCCGTGCCGCGCGGCCTCGGCCTCACCATCGCGCTGCTGGTCACGCTCCTCGCCGCGGTCGGCGTCGGCTTCCTCATCGTGCCGCCGGTCGCGCAGCAGACGCAGGAGCTGCTGCAGGCGCTCCCGGCCCAGCTCGCGACGTGGGAGCAGCAGCTCCTGACGCTCGCGGATCGCTCGCCGGTCGCGCGCGAGATGCTCGCCCCGCTCAAGACGGGCGAGAGCTACGTCGGCTCGATCATGGGCGAGATCGCCAGCTACTTCCGCGGCTGGATCCCCTACATCTTCAACGGCTTCGGCTTCATCATCCACGCTTTCAGCGTGTTCGTCATGGGGATCTACCTCGCGGCGCGGCCCGGCATCTACCGCGAGGGGTTCATCGCGATGGCACCGCCGGTCCACCGCGAGCTGGTGCGCGACATCCTGGACGACCTCGGCCACACGCTGCGCTCGTGGATCGTCGGCCAGATCCTCGCCATGGTCATCCTCGGCGCCTTCACATTCATCGGCCTCATCGTGCTCCGCGTCCCGTACGCGCTCGCCTTCGGCGTCTTCACCGGCATCGCCGCGATCGTGCCGTTCTTCGGCACGCTCGTCTCGACGTTGCTGCCGGCGATCTTCGTGCTCGGCCAGGGCGGCCTCGGCAAGGCGCTGCTGGTGATCCTGCTCGGCGTCGTCGTGCACCTCTTCGAGGGAAACTTCGTCGCACCGATGATCATGGAGCGACAGGTCCATCTGCCGCCGGTCCTGACCCTGCTCAGCGTGCTGGTCATGGCGCACCTGCTCGACGTCATCGGGCTCCTCGTCGCGGTCCCGGTGCTCGCCGTCGTCATGGTCGTCGGGCGCCGGCTCTACATCGACCGGGTCCTCGAGGGCCGCGGCTTCCGGCGCGCGGTCCGCGACCAGCCGATCGAGCTGCACCTCGGGTCCCACGAGGAAGGGGTCCTCGTCCACCCGTCCGGCCTCGAACAGAGCATCCCGGCGCTGCTCGAACAGTAGCACGCTGGCGCTGTGGACGCGCGCGTCGGCCGGGTCCTAGCGCCGCCCCTCCTCGCGCTCCAGCTCGCCCAGCACGCGCTCGACCCCCTCCTCCAGCTCGCTCGCCCGCTTCACCATCCACGGCGTCGGTGGATACAGGCTGCCCGCCTGCACCGCCGCGCCGTTCACTCCCGTGTAGAGCGAGACGATCTCGCCGCTCAGCCCGCGGAAGCGGGAGCCGACGCCGAGCCGGTCCTCGAGCACCGTCACGGAGTCCAGCCGCGTCGTGATGGCGGCGGGCGGCGCGCCTCCCGTGGCGAGGGAGTCGCGCAGCGCGGTAAGCTTCGCGCGCAGCGCCGCCGTGCGCACGCTCGCGTCCACCACCCGCTTCATCAGGTCGAGCAGACCCACGCTCCAGCGCTCGCGGGCGGCGTAGTCCTCCTGGGTGAGCATCGGCATCAGCGGATCGGGACGCACTACCACGCTCTGCGTGGAGCGGACGCCGCTCGCTTCCAGCGTGACCTGATAGCGGCCGGGCGAGACGAACGGCCCGCGCAGCCCGAGCGGGTGCGCGGGAGCGGGCAGCGCCTGCGAGCGCGGCTCGGGCGGCTGCTCGATCGGCACGCCGCGACGCAGGTCCCACGCGACGCGGTGGATCACGCCCGCGTCCCCCGCCACCTTCATCGTGCGGACGACGTCGCCCCGCGCGTCGCGCACCGTGATCCGCGCGCCCGGCGCCGCCTCGCCCAGGTAGTACGTGAGCAGCGCGCCGAACGCGGGGTTCTCGCCCGCGTACGCCGCCTGGCCCTGGTAGGACGTGTTCTTCCAGTAGTTGAAGATCGTCGCCGGCCGGATCGAGAAGAGGTGCGCCCTCTCCGTCGCGACGTCCGGCGACCACTCGGCGAGCGGCGATGCGTCGTCCAGGATGAAGACCGATCGGCCGTGCGTCGCCACGACGAGGTCGCCGCTGCGCGGCTCGATCAGCAGGTCCTCGTAGATCGTCGGCGGCAGGTTCGCGCCGAAGCGCCGCCAGTGCGCAGCCGTGTCGGCGGACACGTAGAGCGCGCGCTCCGTGCCCGCGAAGAGCAGCCCCGGCGCGTCGGGGTCCTCGACCACGTCGTTGACGGTGCCGTCCTCCGCCAGTCCACGCACGCGCGGCGTCCACGTGCGGCCGAAATCGGTGGTGCGGAAGAGGTACGGGTGGAAGTCGCCGTGCCTGTGCCCGTCGACCGCGACCCACGCCGCGCCGGGCGCCGTCGCCGAGGCCGTGATGCGGGCGATGTAGGTGGAGACGCCGCCGGCGATCGCCGCGCGCGGCAGGTTGCGCGAGACCTCGCTCCACGTCGCGCCGCCGTCGCGCGACACCTGGACGTTGCCGTCGTCCGTGCCCACCCACAGCACGCCGCGTCGCACCGGCGACTGCGCGATCGTCGTGATCTCGCCGTAGCTCTCCGTGCCGTCGTTCTTCGACAGCATCGGGGCGGAGCCGCGCACGCCCATGAGGGAGAGCGTGTCGCGGTCGATCCGCTGGGTCAGGTCCGGCGTCCGCGACCACGTCAGGCCGCGGTCGTGCGAGGTGAAGAGGCGGTTGCCGCCCACGTAGACCGTCTTCGGATCGAAGCGGTCGACCAGGCTGGGCGAGTCCCAGTCCCACCGATAGCCGGGCTCCCCCGCGGGCGCGCGCGGCGCGATGTCGAGGATGTCGCCGGTCGTCGCGTCGACCCGCGTGTAGCCGCCGTCCTGCGAGTTGCTGTAGACGTAGCGCGGCGACGTCGGGTCCGGCGACTGGTACATGCCGTCGCCGAAGCCGATCTCCTTCCAGTCCTCGTTGAGGATGCCGGACCAGCGCCGCGTCGCGCTCGGCCCCATCCAGGAGTGGTTGTCCTGCAGGCCGACGTACACGTTGTACGGATCCTCGCCGTCCGTGCCGACGCTGTAGATCTGGCCGATCGCGAAGTTGTTGATCTTGCGCCAGGTGCGGCCGCGGTCCCTGCTCTCGTACAGCCCGCCGTCGCCGCCCAGATACAGGTGGTCCGCGGCCGCCGGATCGATCCACAGCGCGTGGTGGTCCGAGTGCACCCCGACGTCGTACGTCGGCGCCGTCGGCAGCGTGCGGAACGTGCGGCCGCCGTCGTCGCTGACGTACGCGTCCGTCGACAGCAGATAGACACGGTGCGCGTCCGTGGGGTCGATCCAGATGCCGCCGTAGTACGACGGTCGTGGATTCGTCCGGCTCACCCGCGTCCAGCTCGCGCCGCCGTCCTCGCTGCGGTAGACGCCGCCCTCGCTCGCGTGCTCGACGCGCGCGACGACCACGCCCGGCCGCTGCGCCGAGATCGCGAGGCCGATGCGGCCCAGCGGCCCGGCGGGCAGGCCGTTCGTCAGCCGCGTCCAGTGCTCGCCGCCGTCCGTCGTCTTCCAGATGCCGCCGCCCGGCCCGCCGCCGTTGAATCCCCACGCCCGCCGCAGCCGCTGGTACGTGGCGGCGTACACCGTGCGCCCGTCCGTCGGGTCGACCACCACGTCCGTGGCGCCGGTGAGCGTGTCGACGTAGAGCACCTTCCGCCACGTACGCCCGCCGTCCGTCGTGCGATACACGCCGCGCTCCGGCGAGGGAGCCCACAGGTCGCCCTGCGCCGCGACGTAGGCGACGTCCGGATCCGCCGGATCGACGCCGATCCGCCCGATGTGATGCGTCGCCTCCAGACCCAGGAAGCGCCACGTATCGCCGCCATCCGTGGAGCGGTAGACGCCCGCGCCCCACGACGTGCTCTGCCGGTTGTTCTGCTCCCCCGTCCCCGCCCACACGACGCGCGGGTCCGACGGCGCGAGCGCGACGTCGCCGAACACGCCGACCGCGGCGCGGTCGAGGACCGGCGCCCACGTCGTGCCGCCGTTCGTCGTGCGCCACAGCCCGCCCGTCGCCGCCGCCACGTAGACGGTCGCCGGGTGAGCCGGCACCGCCTCGATGTCGTCGATGCGCCCGCCCGTCACCGCCGGCCCGATCGAGCGGAAGCGCAGCTCACCGAAGAGCGGCGGCACCTCGCCGGCGTCCGCCGCCGCGGGCCCGATGCGCCCGCCTCCACCCGCCCCCGCCTCGCCCCCGCCCTGCGCCGCGGCCGCACCGCCGCCGCCCACGAAGAGCGCTCCGGCGCACGCGAGGACGCGCACCGCGCCCCGCCCCCGCGGCCGGACCGGAGCCGGCGCGCGGAGGCGCCTCGAGCCGTACGACGGCAGCCAGCGTAGCATCGCATTCTCCCCTATCGGTCGTCCCACCCTGTGCACGGCCTCAACCACCTCCGCCCTCGTCCTCCCCATAGAGCAGATACTCCCGCGCCCCGTTCCAGAATTCCTCCCGAGCCGCCCGCCACCCCGCCGTGATCTCGCCCACGTCCGCTCCCGCCATCACGCGTTCCCGCAGCCGCGCCGTCCCCGCGAGGCGGTCGAAGGCGACCGCCGAGATCCGGAAGCGACGCGGGTAGAGCCGGTGCAGCTCGACCAGCGCGGCAACCGCCGCGACCGTCGGGTCGTAGGCGTCGCGCGACGTCGCGCGGAAGCGCACGCCGTGGACGGTCGTGTCCGCGTACTTCCCGTCGCCCGGCCGCGCCGGCGTGAACGTGGCCGGCTCGAAGCGCACGCCCGGCAGCGCGCGCGCGTTCAGGCGGCGGGCGAGCTCGGCGCCGTCGATCCACGGCGCGCCGATCTGCTGGAACGCGATCGGCGTCCCGCGCCCCACGGACAGGTTGGTGCCCTCGAAGAGGCAGGTGCCGGGGTAGTGCGTCGCGCTCTCGAGCGACGGCATGTTCGGCGACGGCGCCACCCACGCGAGACCGGTCTCGTCGTACCACATCGCGCGCCGCCAGCCCAGCATCGGCACCACCGTCAGCCGCGCCCCGATCCGGTGCTCCGCGTTCAGCGCGCGCGCCAGCTCCCCCGCCGTCAGGCCGTGCCGCATCGGTACCGCGTACAGCCCGACGAACGACGCGTACGCGGTGTCGAGCACGTTCCCCTGCACGTGCGTGCCCGTGATCGGGTTCGGCCGGTCGAGCACGACGAAGCGGACGTCGTCCGCCGCCGCCGCGCGGAGCGCCTCCATCATCGTCCAAACGTACGTGTAGTAGCGCGCGCCGACGTCCTGGATGTCGAAGACGAGCGCGTCGAGCCCCGCCAGCATCTCCGGCGTCGGCTTCTTCGTCGCGCCGTAGAGCGAGTGGATCGGCAGCCCCGTCCTCGCGTCCCGCCCGCTCTCCACGTTCGCGCCCGCCTCCGCCGCGCCGCGGATGCCGTGCTCCGGGCTGAAGAGCGCGACGAGGCGGACCGCCGGCAGCGAGTCGAGCGCGTCGATGCTGCTCCGCCCGTCGCCGGTGCGGCCCGTCTGGTTCGTGATCAGGCCGACGCGCAGACCCGCGAGCGGGCCGCCGCCTTCCTCCAGGACGACGTCGATCCCCGTCAAAACGCCTCCCGATCGCGCCGCGTCGCGACCGCTCACGCGCTCCGCCGCCGGATCCGCGCCCGCTCCCGCACGCCCCCCCCGCGCGACTCCGCCCCCGTCGCCGCTGCGCGCGCACGCCGCGAGCGCCAGCGCGAGCGCCCCGGCTCGCGCCGCCGCCCGCGCCACCGCTGTCGATTGCGCCCTCCCGGAGCCGCGGATAGCTTTCCTCATTCGTACGCCGCCGAGTCGGTCCCGCCATCGAGCGCCGCCGCCCGCGCCGGCGCTCCCCGGGTGATCCTATGCGTTTTCGACGCCTCGAACAAAGAGCCCCCTGCTGTGCGACGGCCGCGGCGTCGGCCCTCGCCCTGTGCCTCGCCGCCGCGCTCGCGGCGTGCGGCCACACCGGTGCCGCCCGCACGCGCGCGGCCCTTGGGCCCGCCGGTGGGCCCGCCGGCGCCGCGCCACCCACCGCGCGCCCCGGCGGGCCCACGGCACCGGCCGCGGCGCCCGCCCCCGCGCCGGCGCCGGGCGCGCCGCCGCGCGCCGCGCCCGCCGCCGACTGGGTGGACTCCACGCTGCGCGCGCTGCCGCTGCGCCGGAAGGTCGCCCAGCTCGTCTTCGCGTGGACGAGCGGTGCCTACCTCGCGGAGGGGAGCCCCGAGTACGAGACGCTGAAGCACTGGGTGGCCGACGACGGCGTCGGCGGCGTGATCGTCTCCATCGGGCCGCCCTACGAACTCGCCGCCCGGCTCAACCAGCTCCAGCGCCTCGCCGCCGTCCCGCTCCTCGTCGCGTCCGACATGGAGCACGGGCCCGGACAGCGGCTGAACGGCGCCGTCGTCCTTCCCTACGGCCTCGAGGTGGGCGGCGGCACGGACTTCCCGCCCGCCATGGGGATCGGCGCGACGGGCGACCCGCGCTACGCGTTCGAGATGGGGCGGATCACCGCCATCGAGGCGCGCGCCGTGGGTGTCCAGATGGATCTGGCTCCGGTCGCGGACGTGAACAACAATCCGGACAACCCGATCATCAACACGCGCAGCTACGGCGGCGATCCGCAGCGGGTCGCGCGCATGGTCGCCGCGCACGTGCGCGGGCTGCGCGAGGACGGCATGCTCGCCACGGCCAAGCATTTTCCCGGGCACGGCGACGTGGGGATCGACAGCCATCTCGCGCTGCCGATCATCACCGCCGGCCGCGCGCGCGTCGACTCCGTCGAACTCGTCCCGTTCCGCGCCGCGATCGCCGCCGGCGTGGACGCCGTGATGAGCGCCCACATCGCCTTCCCCGCGCTCACCGGCGACACCACGCCCGCCACGCTGTCGCCCCGGCTCCTGCAGGGCCTGCTCGGCCGCGACCTCGGCTTCCACGGCCTCGTCGTCACGGACGCGATCGACATGGGCGCACTCGTGCGACGCTACGGCGGCGACCGCATTCCGGTCCTCGCGCTGCGCGCCGGCGCGGACATCCTGCTGCAGCCGCCGGACGTCGGCGCCGCCATCGACGCCGTCGTGGGCGCCGTCGAGCGCGGCGAGCTGACGGAGGCGCGCATCGACTCCTCGGTCGCCAAGATCCTGCGTGCCAAGCAGCGCCTCGGCCTGCCGCGCGGCGCCGTCGTCGATCTCGACCGCATCGCCGCCCGCGTCGGCACGCCGGACCACCAGGCGCTCGCCGCCCGCGCCGCCGCCGCCTCGATCACCGCCGCCCGCGACGCAGGGCGCCTCCTGCCGGTGACCGCCGCGCGGCATCCGCTCAGCATCGTCTATACGGATGACCCCGATCCGTTCGCCGGCCGCGCCTTCCAGCGCGCGATCGCCGCCCGCTTCCCGACCACGACGACCGTCTCCCTCGACGCCGGCGCTTCCGCCGCCCGGCTGGACTCGCTGCGCGTCGCGGCGGCCGCTGCCGACGTCGTCTTCGTCAGCGCGTTCGTGCGCGTGATCGCGCGCAAGGGCGACCTCGCGGTCCCGGAAGGGCTCGCCGCCCTGATCGCGGACATCGCCGCGCGCCGGCCCACGGTCGTGACGGCGTTCGGGAATCCGTACATCATCCGCCAGTTCCCGCGCGTGGGCACCTACGTCCTCGCCTGGGGCCAGACCGCCGTCGTGCAGGCCGCGGCCGCCCGCGCCATCACGGGCCAGGCGCCGATCACCGGTCGCCTGCCGATCTCCATCCCTCCACTGCTGCGGATCGGGGACGGCATCGACGTCCCCGCGGCCGCCGCCGCCGCCACCGGTGGGACCCGATGAGCCGCGCGCCGCTCCACCTCCGAGCCGCCGCCCTCGCGTCCCTCGCCGCGCTCGCCGCGGGCGGCTGCGTGCTGCTGCCGCAGCGCCGCCCCGCGCCTGCCGGGCCCCCGGAGGAGAGCCGCGTCGTCGTTCCGCCACCGCCCCCGTACGCGCCGATGCCCGACCTCGCCTCTTCTCCCGCGCCGGACCTGCCACGCGCCGCCGATCCCGCGGCCGTCGGCATGGATCGCGACCGCCTGCTTCAGCTCGACTCGCTGATCGAGGCGGGGGTCGTCGACGGCGTCGCGCCCGGCGTGGCCCTCGCCGTCGCCCGCCACGGCCGCCTCGTTCGACTGCGCGGCTACGGCCAACTCGATTGGAGCGACCCGCGGCCGGTCGACGACTCGACCCTCTACGACCTCGCCTCCCTGACGAAGGTGGTCGCCACCACCACCGCGGCGATGATCCTGGTGGACGAGGGGCGCCTCGACCTCGACGCGCTGCTCGCCCGCTACCTCGCCGAGTGGAAGCCGGACGGGGCGAAGGCGGGCGTCACGGTGCGTCAGCTCCTCACCCACTCGGCGGGGCTGCCACCCTACCTGCCGCTGTGGCGCGAGCTGCAGGGAAGGGAGGCGTACTACCACCGCATCGGCGCGCTCGACCTCGACTACGCGCCCGGCACCCGCACCGTCTACAGCGACCTCGGCATGATCCTGCTGCAGGCGGTGATCGAGCGGATCACCGGCGAGCCGATCGAACGCTTCGTCGAGCGCCGCGTCTTCCGTCCGCTCGGCATGAGGGACACGCGCTACAGCCCGCTCCAGACGCTTGACGAGAGCGAGGATGGGTCCGCGACGGACGCCGCGCCCGTCGACCTCGACGCGCTCCTCGGCCGCATCGCGCCCACCGAGCGCGACTCGACCGGCGTCCTGATCCGCGGCTACGTCGACGACGAGAACGCCCGCGCCATGGGCGGCGTCGCCGGCCACGCCGGCCTCTTCTCCTCCGCCCGCGACCTCGCCGTCTTCTCGCAGATGCTGCTCGGCGGCGGCGCCTACGCCGGCCACCGCATCGTCTCCGACAGCGTCGTCCGCCGCTTCACGCGCCGCCAGTCCGCCGCCTCCAGCCGTGCGCTCGGCTGGGACACGCCCGGCGAGAACTCCAGCGCGGGCGACTACTTCTCGGCCCGTTCCTTCGGCCACACCGGCTTCACCGGCACGAGCCTCTGGATCGACCCGGCGCGCGACCTCTTCGTCGTGCTGCTCACGAACCGCATCGACCCCACCCGCGACAACCAGAAGCACGTCGCCTTCCGCCGCGCCGTCCACGACGCCATCGCCCGGGCGATCACCGACGGCGACGTCGCCCGCCGCTCCGGCACGCGATGATCCTCGCTCCCATCGACTGGGTCATCATTGCCGCCTACTTCGTCCTCTCGGCGGCGATCGGCCTCGCCTTCGCCCGCCGCGCCGGCGAGAGCGTCTCCGAGTTCTTCGTCTCCGGCCGCTCGCTCCCCTGGTGGCTCGCCGGCACCTCGATGGTCGCCACCACCTTCGCCGCCGACACCCCGCTCGCCGTGACCGGCATGGTCGCCGCCAACGGCGTCGCCGGGAACTGGCTCTGGTGGAGCATGGTGATGAGCGGCATCCTCACCGTCTTCTTCTACGCCCGCCTCTGGCGCCGCGCCGAAGTCCTCACCGACGTCGAGTTCACCGAGGTCCGCTACAGCGGCCGCCCCGCCGCCGCGCTGCGCGCCTTCCGCGCCCTCTACATGGCGCTGCCGGTCAACCTCATCGTCATGGGATGGGTCAACCTCGCCATGGTGAAGATCCTCGACGTCACCCTCGGCGTCAGGCCCGCCGCCGCGCTCGCCATCATGTTCGTCGTCACCATGACCTACGCCAGCCTCTCCGGCCTCTGGGGCGTCGTCGTCACCGACTTCGTCCAGTTCGGCATCGGCATGGCCGGCTCCGTGCTCCTCGCCGTCTACGCGCTCCGCGCGACCGGCGGCATCGACGGCCTCGTCGCGCGCCTGCCCGAGCACTACGGCTCCGCCGACGCCGCGCTCGCCTTCCTCCCCGCGACCGGCGCCGCCTGGATGCCGATCACCGCCTTCCTCGCCTACCTCTCCGTCCAGTGGTGGGCCACCTCGTACCCCGGCTCCGAACCCGGCGGCGGCGGCTACATCGCGCAGCGCATCTTCTCCGCGCGCACCGAGCGCGACGGCGTCCTCGCCACGCTCTGGTTCAACATCGCCCACTACGCGGTGCGGCCGTGGCCGTGGATCCTCACCGCGCTCTCCGCCGTCGTCCTCTACCCGGACATCGTCGCGCGCGACCCTGGACGCGGCTACGTCACCGCCGTCGTGCGACTGCTGCCGCACGGCCTCGCCGGCCTCATGCTCGCCGCCTTCGCCGCCGCCTACATGTCGACCATCTCGACCCAGCTCAACTGGGGCGCCTCCTACCTCGTCAACGACCTCTGGCTGCGCTTCGTCGAGCCCGACGCGCCCGCCCGCAAGCTCGTCCGCCTCTCCCGCCTCGCCACCGTCGTCATCTTCCTGCTCTCGGCGGGCGTCACCGTCATCCTGGATCGCGTGGGCGACATCGCCGGCGCGTGGCGCATCCTCATCGCGCTCGGCGCCGGCACCGGCCTCGTCTACATCCTGCGCTGGTACTGGTGGCGCGTGAACGCGTGGTCCGAGATCGCCGCCATGAGCGCCGCGCTCCTCACCTTCGCGGCCCTCACCGGCCTCCGCGTCTTCGATCCGACCGACCCGCTCGAGGGCGCCTACCTCATGCTGGCGACGACGCTCGTCACCACCGTCGTGTGGCTCGCCGTCACGTGGCTCACGCCGCCCACCGACGAGCCCACCCTGCTCGCCTTCTATCGCCGCGTGCGCCCCGGCGGCCCCGGCTGGCGCCGCATCGCGATCGCCGCCGGCTACGGGCCGGAACCGATCCCCGGCGGCGCGTTGAGCTGGATGAACTGGATCGCCGGCGTCGTCAGCGTCTACGCCACCCTCTTCGGCGTCGGCCGCCTCCTCTTCGGACCGCGGCCGCTCGCCCTCGCCTACTTCGCCGTCGCCGCCGTGGCGTTCGGCTGGATCGGCTTCAGCCTGCGCCGCGAGGACTGGACGCCCGGCCGTGGCCCGCTCGCTGCAGGCTCCGCGGGCGACGATGCGGCCGCCGCGCCGGCGCGCCCCGGGCCGCCGACGTCGCCTTCCGCATCGTCGCCGGATTCGCCCGCGGCCCCCGCGCCGCGCGGCTGAGCGACGACCCCCGCGGAGGGACGCGAGCATGGCCGAGAACCCCGAAGAACGGATCTCCGTCGAGATCGTCGAGGAGTACGACACGATCGCGCGGGGCATCGCGGCGCGCATCGCGACGCTGGTGCGCGAGCGCGCCGCGCGCGGCGAGGCGGCCGTCCTCGGGCTCGCCACCGGATCGACGCCGATCGGCATCTACCGCGAGCTGATCCGCCTGCACCGCGAGGAGGGCCTCTCCCTCGCCAACGTCGTCACCTTCAACCTCGACGAGTACTACCCGATGGACCCGGGCAGCATCCACAGCTACCACCGGTTCATGCGGGAGAACTTCTTCGACCACGTCGACGTCCCGCCGGAGAGCGTCCACATCCCGCGCGGCGACGTGCCGCGCGCGGACGTCGAGCGCCACTGCCGCGACTACGAGGCCACGATCCGCGACGCGGGTGGCATCGACTTACAGATCCTCGGCATCGGACAGACCGGCCACATCGGCTTCAACGAGCCCGGCTCCGGCGTCGAGTCCCGCACCCGCCTCGTCGCGCTCGACACGATCACCCGCCGCACCGCCGCCTCCGACTTCTTCGGCGAGGAGAACGTCCCGCACGAAGCGATCACCATGGGCGTCGCCACGATCCTCGACGCGCGCGAGATCGCGCTCGTCGCGACCGGCGAGCACAAGGCGATGATCGTCCGGCGCGCCGTCGAGGGCGACGTCTCGCCCGACGTCGCCGCCACCTACCTGCAGCGCCACCCGCGCGCCACCGTCCACCTGGACGCCGCCGCCGCCGCCGACCTCACGCGCATCCGCACGCCGTGGCTCGCCGGCGAGGTCGAGTGGACGCGCGAGCTCGAAGTGCGCGCCCTCATCTGGCTCAGCGGCCGCACCGAGAAGTCGCTGCTCCACCTCGACGACCGCGACTACCGCGACCACCACCTCGGCTCGCTCCTCGTCCGCCACGGCTCCGCCGGCCCGCTCAACGGCGACGTCTTCAACACACTCATCGCGAAGATCTGCGGCCGCAGCAAACTCCCGCGCGGACGCCGCATCGTGCTCTTTTCGCCGCACCCGGACGACGACGTCATCTCCGCCGGCGGCCTGCTCAACAAGCTGCATCAGAACGGCAACGACATCGTCGTCGCCTACCAGACCTCCGGCAACATCGCGGTCTTCGACCACGAGGTGCGCCGCTACCTCGACTTCGTCCGCCGCATCGCGCGCGACTTCGACGTGGACCGCGCGCGGCTCGATGGCCTCGCCGACGACGTCGAGGCGTTCCTCGCCTCCAAACGACCCGGCGAGGTGGACACCGAGGCCGTGCTGCAGATCAAGCGTCGCATCCGCGAGTCGGAGGCGGTCTCCGGCATCGAGACCTTCGGCATGGCGCGCGAGCAGGCGTGCTTCCTCGACCTGCCGTTCTACCGCACCGGCGAGGTACGCAAGGATCCGGTCGGACCGGAGGACGTCGAGATCGTGCTGCGCCTGCTCCACGAGCGCCGCCCCGAGCACGTGCTCGTGGCGGGCGACCTCTCCGATCCGCACGGCACGCACCGCATGTGCAAGGAGGCGGTCGAGACCGCCCTCGCCCGCTACGACGCCGAGCCGCCGCAGGTCTGGTACTATCGCGGCGCGTGGCAGGAGTGGCCGGTCTCCGAGGCGGACGTCCTCGTCCCGATGAGCCGCGACGAGCTGCGCCTCAAGATCCTCGCCATCTTCAAGCACCAGAGCCAGAAGGACCGCGCCCCGTTCCCCGGCCTCGACGACCGCGAGTTCTGGCAGCGCGTCGAGGAGCGCAACCGCGGCACCGCGCGCGTCCTCGACCGCCTCGGACTGCCCGAGTACTACGCGATGGAGGCCTACGTCGTGCGCCACGCCGGCCTTCCGCTCGAGGCCGCCGCCGTGCCCACGGCCAGCCTCGGCCGCGCCTGAGCCGTGGCCGACTTCAGCACGCTCGACGCCGTCGTCCTCGTCGCCTATCTCGCCGGCGTCACGGCGCTCGGCATCCACCTCGGCCGGCGCCAGAAGGACGCCCGCGACTACTTCCTCGCCGACCGCTCCGTGCCGTGGTGGGCGATCTGCTTCTCCGTCGTCGCCACCGAGACGAGCGCGCTCACCGTCATCAGCGTCCCCGGCACCGCCTACACCTCCGACTTCTGGCTGCTGCAGCTCACCTTCGGCTATCTGCTCGGCCGCATCGTCGTCGCCGCGCTGCTCCTGCCGCGCTACTTCGCCGGTGAGCTGACCACCGCCTACGCGCTGCTCGAGACCCGCTTCGGCCTCGCCACGCGCCGCTTCGCCTCCGTCATCTTCATGGTCACGCGCGCGCTCGCCGACTCCGTCCGCGTCTTCGCCGCCGCGATCCCCGTCACGCTCATCACAGGGCTCCCGTACTGGCAGGCGATCCTGCTGACCGGCGTCGTCACCGTCCTCTACACGTACGTCGGCGGCCTGCGCGCCGTCATCTGGGTCGACGTCGTGCAGATGGCGATCTACACGCTCGGCGGGCTGCTGGCCCTCTCGATCCTGCTGCGCGCCGTGCCCGGCGGCTGGAGCGGCATCCTCCAGAGCGCCGGCGTCGCGGGCAAGCTGCGCGTCGTCCACCTGCGAGGCGGCTTCGCCGACGCAACGTGGCTGTGGACCGGCGTCGTCGGCGGCGCCTTCCTCTCCATGGCCTCGCACGGCGTCGACCACCTCATCGTGCAGCGCATCCTCGCCGCCCGCTCCCTGCGCGACGCGCGCCGCGCCATGATCGGCAGCGGCATCCTCGTCATCGGCCAGTTCGCGCTCTTCCTCGCCGTCGGCGCCGGCCTCTTCGCCTTCTATCGCGGCCGCGCCTTCGCCGTCCCCGACGAGGTCTTCCCGCGCTTCATCGTCGAGCAGCTGCCCCCGGGACTCGCCGGCCTCGTCGTCGCCGGCATCCTCGCGGCCGCCATGTCCACCGTCGCCTCCTCGCTCAACTCGCTCGCGTCCGCCACCACGCACGACCTCTACGCCCCGATCGCCCGCCGCGTCGGCGACGACGCCCACCTCTTCCGCGTCGGCCGCCGCTTCACCCTCGCCTGGGCCGCCGTCCTCATCGGCGGCGCCATCCTCTTCCACTTCGTCGAACAGGGCACACCGGTGGTCGTCGTGGCGCTGCAGATCGCTTCCTTCACCTACGGCGGCCTCCTCGGCGGCTTCTTCCTCGCCGTCCTCGTCCCCTCCGCCCGCCAGCGCGACGCGATCCTCGGCATGGGCACGGCCATCCTCGCCATGGCCGCCCTGTGGGGCGCGCAGCAGTTCGGCCTCATGCCGCCGCTCGTCAACACGCTCTGGTTCTCGCTCCTCGGCTCGCTGCTCACGCTCGTCGTCGGGACGACGTCCGCGCGGCTGCGCCCGCCGCCGCCGGCCGACTCCCTCGCCCCGGCGGCCGACTCCCTCGCGCCGCCGGCCGGCTCCCTCGCGCCGCCGCCGTCCGCCCCGTGAGCGACCGCCTTTTCGTCGGCATCGACGGCGGCGGCACGCGCAGCACCGCCGTCGCCCTCGACTCGCGGGGCCGCGAGCGGGCGCGCCTCGCCGGTGGGCCCGCGCTCGTGCGCAGCGGCGAGCCCACCGCCGGGGCGGAGCGCCTCGCGCGCCTGTGCGCCGACGTCGTGCGCGCCGCGGGCGGCACGCCGCCGATCGCCGCGCTCTGTTGCGCCCTCGCCGGCGCCGGCCGCCACGCAGAGCGGGCCGCGCTCCGCGACGCCCTGCGCGACGCCGGCTGCGCGCGCGTCGTGCGCGTCACCGGTGACGGCGAGGCGGCGCTGCGCGACGCCTTCGGCGCGGGCGCCGGCGTGCTCGTCGTCGCCGGCACCGGCTCGATCGCGTGCGGCCGCAACGCGGAAGGGGACGTGCAGCGCTGCGGCGGCTGGGGCGCGCTCCTCGGCGACGAGGGGAGCGCCTACGCGATCGGCGTCGCGGCTCTGCGCGCGGTCGTGCGCGCCGCGGACGGCCGCGGCGAGCCGACGCTGCTGACCGCCGCGATCGCTGCCGCGGCCGGCGTCCCCGTTCCCGACGGCCTCGTCGCCTGGGCGGACGCCGCGACGAAGGCGGAGATCGCCGCGCTCGCGCCCCGGGTCACCGGCGCGGCCGAACAGAGGGACGCCGTCGCCGGCGCGATTCTCGATGCCGCCGCCGCCGCGCTGGCGGACCACGTGCCGCCGCTCGTCGAGCGCCTCGGGCTCGGCGCCGGGGGCGCGCGGGTCGACGTGGCCTTCGCGGGCGGCGCGCTCCGCGTCGGCTCGCCGCTCCGCCGCCGCCTCGCCGCCACGCTGCGTCGCGCCGACCCTCGGCTCCGGCTCCTCGCGCGCGCGCCCGACGCGGCGATCGGCGCCGCCCGCCTCGCTCGCGACGCCGCCGGTCCGCACGCCGGGACGGATTGACGCCGGCAGACCTTGACCGATCGCGCCACGCGCCGGCATTCTCCCCCCTTTCCATTCCTGCCCCGAGGAGAGATGGCGCCACCCGACCCGTCCGAGCGGAGCACCGCTCCGCGCTTCGCGCCCGTCGCCGAGCAGCTCGACATCATCCGCCGCGACGCGGTCGAGGTCGTCCCGGAGGAGGACCTGGAGCGCAAGCTGGAGGCGTCGCTGCGCGATCGCCGCCCCCTCGTCGTCAAGCAGGGCTTCGATCCCACCCGCCCCGACCTGCACGTCGGACACGCCGTCTCGATCCGCAAGCTGCGCGACTTCCAGCGGCTCGGGCACCAGGTCGTCTTCGTCGTCGGCGACTACACCGCCCGCGTCGGCGACCCCAGCGGGCGCAGCGAGACCCGGCCCCAGCTCTCCCCCCCCGAGATCGAGGCGAACGCCGCCACCTACGCCCAACAGGTGAGCCGCATCCTCGACGTCTCTCACGCGCGCGTCGAACTCAACTCCCGATGGCTCGCGCCCCTCGACCTCGCCGACCTGCTCCACCTCACCTCGACCTACACCATCGCCCGCATGCTCGAGCGCGACGATTTCGCCAAGCGCTTCGCCGAAGGCCGCTCCATCTCCATCGCCGAGCTCCTCTACCCGCTCATGCAGGCCTACGACTCCGTCGCGCTGCGCGCCGACGTCGAGCTCGGCGGCACCGACCAGAAGTTCAACCTCCTCGTCGGCCGCACCGTCCAGGAACGCTACGGCCAGCCGCCGCAGGTCTGCCTCATCATGCCGCTCCTCCGCGGTACCGACGGCGAGCTCAAGATGTCCAAGTCGTACGACAACTACATCGCCATCACCGAACCGCCCGAGGAGCAGTTCGGCAAGACCATGTCCATCCGCGACGAGCTCCTCGACGAATGGCTCCGCCTCGCTTCCGCGCTCCCCGACGCCGAGCTCCAGCGCGCGCGCGAGCTCGCCGCCCGCGACCCCTACGCCGCCAAGCGCCTCCTCGCGCGCTCCGTCGTGCGCGAATACCATGGCGACGACGCCGCCGCGCGCGCCGAGGCACACTTCGACCGCGTCTTCCGCCGCCACGAGAACCCCGACGCCATGCCCGAGGTCGACCTCGACATCCGCCACCCCGACCTCCGCTTCGATGCCGCGACCGGCGTGTGGGCGCCCGGCCTCCTCGTCGCCAGCGGCCTCGCTGCCTCCAACAGCGAGGCCGTCCGACTGCTCGACCAGGGCGCCATCACCGTCGACGGCCGCAAGCTCACCGGCCGCAACGACCCCGTCCCGGCGCGACCGGGCGTGTCCCTCGTGCTCCAGCGCGGCAAACGCCACTTCGTCCGCGTGCGCCTCCTCTGAAGCGCTGGAACCGCCCGGCGCGCTGAACCGCGGACGCGCTGAACCGCGGACGCGCGGAACCGCCGGCGCGCCGTGGCCCGGCCGCGACGACGCCTTGTGACGCGCGGGAGCGCGGCCGCGCTGAACCGCGGACGCGACGGAACGCCGACGCCTTGCCAGGGTCGACGACGCATTGTGCGCGGGGAGCGCCCTGCCGGCGGTCGGCGCGGCGCTCAAGAAGGCGGACTACGCCCCGTGCGTGTGGAGCGTCCGGCGCGCTAGAACGCCGTGTCGCCCGGGGAGCGGCTCGCGGGCTAGAATGCCGTCTCGCGCTGCGCGCGCCCCGCGCGAGCAAACCCCGCCACTCGTCGCCTCCGAACTCGCCGATGGGGCGTTGACGCCGCGTGGCGACGTCAACGCTCCCGTCTTTCGCGAACGGGCGGGCGGCGGGGAGTGTTGACCCCGCATAGCGAGGTCAGCACTCCCCACCCGCGTCCCGGCGCCCATCTGGGGCATGCTTCGCGTCGCTGCACCGCGTCGGCCCCGCGGCCGCCCTTCCCCCCCAGATTCCGCGAATCCCCTATCCCCGCAGATCGCCGAGCAGTCATCCCCCTCCCGGCTTCCCGAATCTCCCCATCCGATCGCGGATCGCCGATCCCCTTGCCTGTGGCGGGTCCGCCGCGTAGCGTGGGGGTCGTAACAGGCTCGCCGCGGGAAGGAAACTGTCACATTTCGGCCGGCGAACGCGTTGTTTCTGCGTGACAGGGTCCGCCCCAAAGGACGGCTTCCGTCCGCACACATCGGCATTTCAGAGAGGAGGCGACGCATTCCCAGGAGCAGTCGCTCGGTCCATCGGATCCCCAACCCGGATTCCGTGTTGCACGGCGCCGCGTCGACAGGCGCGGCAAAAGGAGGCGAGAATGAGTAAGTACTGGAGAGTACTGGTTGTCCTCGCGGCAGCGGTGCTCCCGGTCACGTCGCTGTCGGCGCAAGAGCCGACGACGATCAGCGGCCGGGTGACGACTGCCGCCGGCCAGCCCCTCGGGGCGGCCAACGTGTTCATTCCGTCGATGAGCATCGGCACGCTGACGAACAGCGACGGCCGCTACGTGCTTATCGTGCCGGCGTCGCGCGCCAGCGGCCAAACGGTCAAGCTGGAGGCGAACCAGATCGGCTACCAGACGAAAACGGCCGACGTGACGCTGAGCCCCGGCCGCGTGACCCAGGACTTCGTCCTCGCCGAGGATCCGCTCAAGCTCGATGAGGTCGTCGTCACCGGTCAGGGAACGAAGACCACGCGCGAGAAGCTCGGCGTCACCGTCACCAAGATGAACGCCGACGAGGTGGTCAACAGCCAGGAGAACAACCTGGTGGCCGCCATGGCCGGCAAGGCGCCCAACGTGAACGTGCAGCAGTCGTCCGGTGACCCGGGCGCCGGCACGTTCATTCGCATCCGCGGCGAGAACACGATCAACGGCGGCGTGCAGCCGCTCTTCGTCGTGGACGGCGTGCCGATCAACAACGACACGAACACGATCGAGGGCACGACCGGCGGCACGGCGGTCGCCAACCGCGCGATCGACATCAATCCGAACGACATCGAGAGCATCGAGATCCTGAAGGGGCCGGCGGCCGGCGCCATCTACGGTTCGCGCGCCGCGTCCGGCGTGGTCCTCATCACGACGAAGTCGGGAAAGCCGGGCACGAGCCGCGTCTCGCTGAAGAGCTCGATGTCCTTCGACGACGTCAACGACATGCAGCCGCTCCAGGTCCAGTATGGCCAGGGCGAGGCGGGGATCGCGTACGGCGAGGCGCCGGGTACCGACCTGGCCCCGACCTCCTCGGTCTCCTGGGGTCTGCCCCTCCCGTGCGCCCAGAAGGACGCGGCGACCGACCAGGTCACGAGCTTCTCCGGGTGCGCGCAGGGCGTCGATTACTTCGACCACGCCCACGAGCTCTTCCGCACCGGCACGCAGTTCGACAACACGCTCACCATGTCGGGCGGCTCGGAGAGCACGACCTACTACCTCTCGCTCGGCCGTACGGACGACAAGGGCGTCATCGACGGCAATTCCCAGTACCAGCGCTCGACCGTCCGCCTGAAGGGGAGCCACAGCTTCTCGCCGGTGGTCACGCTGAGCGGGAACCTCGCCTACACGAACTCCGGCGGCGACCTGGTCCAGCAGGGGTCCAACATCAGCGGCCTCCTGCTCGGCGCGCTGCGCACGCCTCCGAACTTCAACAACTGCATCCCCGAGACGTGCTACCTCGCGTCCAACGGGCTGCACCGCTCCTATCGTTATCCGAATCCGACGGTGCTGGCGCGCACGCGCGGCTACGACAACCCGTTCTGGATCTCGCGCGTGCTGAAGAACACGACGGACGTCGCCCGCACGATCGGCAACGTCGAGGCGAACTGGCAGCCGTGGGGTTGGCTCAACGTCAACTACGTCTTCGGCGCCGACATCACGGACGACAACCGCCTCTCGCTCTTCCCGAAGAGCTCCTCCAACGCCCCGTTCGGCTCGCTGATCCGGGCGAACTTCACGACCAAGATCTTCGACAGCAACCTGATCCTCACCGGCACGCACACGTTCAGTGACAACATGAGCGGCAGCCTGACGGTGGGTCAGAACCTGAACGAGGAGACGTTCAAGCGCTACCAGGTCAACGGCGATAACCTCATCGTCGGGACCGACCAGCTCGACTTCACCATCAGCCAGGTCCCGAACGAGTCGTACGCCCGCACGCGCACGACCGGTTACTTCACGCAGGGGAACCTGGACCTGTACAACCAGCTCTTCCTCACGGCCGCGGTCCGGATCGACGGCTCGAACACCTTCGGCGCGGAGAGCAGCAACTGGTTCGCGTACCCGAAGTTCACGGCCGCCTGGACGTTCAGCGAGCTGCCGGCGTTCAAGAACCAGAGCTGGCTCACCTTCGCCAAGCTGCGCGG
This sequence comes from uncultured Gemmatimonadales bacterium, assembly GCA_963816355.1. GTDB lineage: Bacteria > Gemmatimonadota > Gemmatimonadetes > Longimicrobiales > RSA9 > CAWFKH01. Next base: position 319,803 of record CAWFKH010000003.1, read on the forward strand.
CGCGTGGGGCGTGGTCGGCAAGCAGCCGCCGATCTACACCAACGTCAGCAGCTACAACAAGCTCAACATCGCCGACGGCTGGACCAACGGCGTGCAGACCATCTACAACGGCTTCGACGGCGTCGCCCACGAGGGCACCAAGGGCAACCCCGCCATCAAGCCGGAGCGCACCACCGGCCTCGACGTCGGCGGCGACATCGCCGTGCTGGACGGCAAGCTCACCTTCGGCGCGACGTACTACACCGATGATACGAAGGACATCATCCTTCAGGTCCCGCTGCCGCCGAGCACCGGCTTCACCGGCCAGTGGTCGAACGGCGCCGAGATCCAGAACCACGGCTGGGAGCTGACGCTCGGCCTGCAGCCGCTCAAGCGGACGAACTTCGCGCTCAACTTCGACGCCTCCTGGGCGCAGAACAACAGCTGCGTGAAGGACCTCGCCGGCTCGGACTTCATCGCGCTCGCCGGCTTCACCGGTTCGCTCACCGGCCTCGCCGCGCCCGAGAAGGACGCGAACGGCAACATCACGAAGTGCTACGAGTACAACACGCTCTACGGGCAGGACTTCATTCGCTTCGGGAACGGCAGCCTCGTCGGCGGCGTCGACATCGACCAGGCGTTCCCGAACGCACCGAAGGGCGCGGTCTACATCGCGGACGACGGATTCCCGCTGCAGGATCCGCAGAACCGGCCGTTCATCAACGTGAACCCGGACTGGACGGCGTCGCTGCGCACGACGCTCACGCTCTACAAGAACCTGTCGATCTCTGGGCTGCTCGACGTCAACCAGGGCAGCCACATGTGGAACGGCACCAAGGGTGCGCTCTACTTCTTCGGCACCCACCTGGACACGCAGCCGTACCACGGCCTCGGCCAGGACGTCGTCTTCGGCGACTCCTATCTGCCGCAGGAGCAGGTGGACGGGCCCGGCAAGGGCAAGGAAGTCCTGATCAACGAGAGCTGGTTCGTCGACAACATCGGCAGCGGATTCACCGGTCCGTTCACGCAGTTCGTCGAGAACTCCAGCTTCGTGAAGCTGCGCGACGTCTCGCTCGGCTACACGGCGAGTGGCGACTGGGTGCGGCGCGTCGGCTTCTCGTCGATCGACCTGCGCGCCAGCGGCCGCAACCTGGTCACGTGGACGGACTACACCGGGATCGATCCGGAATCGAACCTGACGGCACAGAGCGCCGGCCGCGGCCTCGAGTACTTCAACAACCCGCGGATCCGCTCCTATGTCTTCACTGTCTCGCTGAATCGGTAGACGGGGAGGATGAACTTCATGCGATATCTCACGAGACGGACGGCGGTCGTGGCGGCCGCGGCGCTCCTGCTCGGCTCCGTCGGTGCGTGCGACTTCATCCAGTCGCCCACCGGGGATCCGAACGCGGTGCCGGTCGCGCAGCTCGACCAGCTGTTCACGACGGTGCAGGTCAACGCGTTCTTCATGACGGAGAGCGAGCTCGGGCGCATGCCCTCGATCTGGCTGCAGCAGATGAAAGGTGCCCAGCGCCAGTTCTCCGGTTATGAGACGTACGACTTCCAGGAGGACGTGGGCGACGACATGTGGCAGAACGTCTATCGCCACGGCGGCCTCAACGACCTCAAGGAGGCGGAGGCGGCGGCCGAGGCGGCCGACCGCCCCGCCTACGCCGGGATCCTCAAGATCTATGAAGCGTACCTGATCGGCTCCGCGGCGGATGTGTGGGGCGACGTGCCCTACTCGCAGGCGGCCGATCCGGAGGTCGCGGATCCGGAGCTGGACGACCAGATGACGGTCTACCAGCAGGTGGAGTCGCTCCTCGACGAGGCGATCGGCAACCTCGGTGGCGGCGGCGCACCCGGCAGCGTGGACATGGTCTTCGGCGGCAACACCGCGAAGTGGATCGCGGTGGCCCACACGCTGAAGGCGCGCTACTACATGCACACCGCCGAGGTGAACGGGGACGCGGCGTACCAGGCTGCGCTGAGCGAGGCGCAGCAGGGAATCACCGATCCCTCAGGCAACTGGCACGCCGTCCACTCCACCACAGCATCGGAGTGGAACGACTGGTACCAGTTCACGGCGCAGGACCGCTCCGGCTACATGGAGCCGAATGACTTCATGGTCACCCTGCTCCGCGACCGGAACGATCCGCGGCTCGACCTCTACTTCGCGGAGTTCAACGCGGACAAGAGCCACTCGGACAACCTGCGCGGCACCGTCACCGGCACGTCCGGTCCGGGCGCGCAGAACTTCCCCCAGCCGATCGTGACCTGCTCCGAGGCCCAGTTCATCATCGCCGAGGCGCAGTTCAAGCTGGGCAACACCGCGGCGGCGCAGTCGGCGTACGAGGATGGCCTCGCCTGCCAGGAGGCGTACTGGGGCGTCACGCTTACGCCGAACGAGCCGGTCACGCTGCAGGAGATCATGACCGCGAAGTACATCGCGCTGTTCCTGAATCCGGAGATCTGGAACGACTACAAGCGCACCTGCTATCCCCAGGTCGTGCCGCCCTCCGGCGCGCTCGAACTGGCCGGGCACCTGCAAGTCCCGCCGGGGTTCTACTACCCGACGTCGGAGCGGCAGGCCAACCCGATGCTTCCGGATAACACGGAGGCGGTGCTCCGCAACACGAACGACCCGAACTTCTGCACCTACACGGGCGTCAACTGAGCGGATCGTGACCTGACATGGGCAAGCCCCGTCTCTCCAGCCCCCTGTGGCTCGCGCTGCTCCTCCTCGGAGCGTGCGCGAGCTCGGGGCGGCAGGAGGGGCGGGGCGCGCTCGTTCAGGTGCAGGTGATCAACGACCTCATCCCGCCGCGCTCCGTCACGGTCGAGATCTCCCCCTCTCAGGGCGGCAGCCGCATCGTGTTGGGTTCCGTCTCCCCCACCGCCGACCATACCTTCCGCTACTCTCCACCCGTGACAGGGACCGATTACGTGATCACGGCGGTAAATGCAGAACGGAACCGGATCACGTCCCGCGCTTTCCCGATCCGGGTGGGCGACGTGGTGGTGTGGTCGCTGCGCAACAACGAGCTGGATCTTCGACGGCAGTAGACCGATGACCTTCAGATCCCTTCGGCGCACCGCTCGCTGGGTGCCGCTCCTCTGCGCGCCCGGCTTCGCCGCCTGCTACTCGTACGTTCCCGTGGATTGGGGGGCGCCCGCCCGCGGGACGCCGATACGGGCCGAGGTGCACGGCGCGCCGACCTACGAGGTGGGCAATCGCCAGCTCCAGGACATCGCGACCGTCAATGGGCAGGTGATCCTCTGGCAGCCGGACACGCTGGCGCTCTCCGTCTTCGACCTGCACAGCGCCGGCGGCCAGAGCTTCGACGGCTACGGCTTCACCGTCAAGGTGCCGCAGGCGGATGTCTCACGCGTCGCCATGAAGCGGCTCGACCACACGCGTACGATCCTCTTCTCGGTGGGGCTGGCTGTCGCAGTCGTGGCGATCGGTGGCGCCCTGGGCGGCGCGCTCGGGAGCGGCCCCGGTCCAGAGAATGGGGGAGCCACGAAGTAGGGTAGGAGCTCCGGGCCGGCGCAGGGGCCGTCCTGCGCCCACTCCGCCGTCAGCGTCCGCCCGACCCGAGCGAGTTCCGCATCCACACCAGCACCACCCCGCACCGCGCGTTTTTCCGGACGGAGTAGCGAGCCGGCGCCTGCACGCCGTGCACGTACACCTCGACGGCGGCGATGTCCTTCGGGCTCAGGTCGTTGGCGTTCGCGTGCGGCTCGTAGTGGCCATCGACGTAGTACTGGATCGGGCAGTCGGCCGCCTGGAAGGCGATGTTGCGGCTGCCGGTGAAGTTCGTGCCACCCGATTCCGGAGCGGAGCGCATCCCGGCGTTGCAGATGTCCATGAAGGTGCTGCAGTCGATGCGCATGCCCGGCACCATGCGGAGCATGTCGCTGAACACACGCGGCTGAACGCGCTCGATGTCCGCGCGCGTGATGAAGTAGCCGAGGCCGCGCTCCTTGCGGGTGTAGAACTCGAGCATGTTGTGCGACGCGGTCCGCGGCACGCCGATCGCGCGCAGCGAGTCCAGCCGGATCGGCTCCGGCTGCAGCTCGATCATGATCGTCGTCGTGCTTCCGTCGACGACGCCCACGCTCCGCTCCGTGGTGCGAAAGCCGAGGAAGCGGACGCGGATCACGTGTTCGCCCGCGGCGACGGCGTCGATGCGGAGCACGCCCCCTCGGTCCGTGACGCCGAGGGACGTGTCGCCGTCGAAGAGGATCTCGGCGTCGGAGAGCGGAGCGCCGGTGGCCGATACGCGCACGTGCACGATCAGGCTGGCGGTACGCTGCTGTGCCGCGAGCGGCGTGGCGAGGGTCGTGATCAGGACGGTGGCGAGGGCCGCGATCCGGGCGGCGGCGAAGGCCGCGATCAGGGCGGCGCACGTGGACGATTTGTGGAGCCTCATCACGGACTCCCGGGTCGGTGGGACGGCGCGGCACCGGCAGCGCCGTCCTGCGCGTTGCCGCGGCGGGATCGGCGGCGTGTTCATGCGGATCCTTACCCCTCAACAATGACCGCGCCCCGCGCGTCTGTCAATCGAGCCGGCTGGTCGCGGCGTGTCGCGCGGCGGCCGCGCGTGCCCCGCCGTCCCACTGGCGGAGGGTACCGGCGCCCGCCTACCTTCCGGGATCCGCACCCGCACCCGCTCGAGGAACACCGCCGCCATGGAGCCTTACCGCGTCGACAAACCGTGGGGCCACGAGCTCGTCTGGGCCCGCACCGACCGCTACGTCGGCAAGATCCTGCACGTCCGCGCCGGACACGCCCTCTCGCTGCAGTACCACGAGCGCAAGGACGAGACGATCCACCTGCTGCGCGGCCGGATGCGCTTCTGGGTCGGTCCCTCGATCGAGGCGCTCGCCGAGGTCGATTTCCCCGAGGGTTCGAGCCGTCGCATCACGCCGGGGACGGTGCATCGCATGGAGGCGGTGAGCGACATCGACATCCTCGAGGCGTCCACGCCCGAGCTGGAGGACGTCGTGCGGCTCGAGGACCGTTACGGCCGCGCGTGAGCGCGTACCTCGGCCTCGGCTCCAACGTGGGGGATCGGGAGGCGCAGCTTCGCGCGGCGATCGCCGCCCTCTCCGGGATCGGCACGATCTCCGCGATCTCCTCCGTGTGGGAGACGGAGCCGGTCGGCCACGCGGAGCAGCCGCGCTTCCTCAACCTCGTCCTCCGTCTGGACACGCCCCTGCCGGCCGAGGCACTGCTCACGCGCGCGAAGGAGATCGAGCGCGATCTCGGGCGGCGGCCCTCGGTCCCGAACGGACCCCGTTCCATCGACATCGACCTGCTCTTCCACGACGACGAGCGTCGCGCCGACGGCGATCTCCGCCTCCCGCACCCGCGCGTCCTCGAGAGAGGCTTCACGCTGCGGCCGCTCGCCGAGATCGACCCTGGCCTGCGCCACCCGGCCACCGGCCGCACGATCGCCGATCACCTCTCGGCGGCCCGGGAGCTCGAGGCCGGCACGCCGCTCTATCCCGGCGAGCGGCTTCTCGGCGACGTCGCCCGATGAAGCGCTTCTCCCTCCTCGTCGCACTCGCGCTTCCGCTCGTCGCCGGCGCTTGCCGCGCGCAGCAGCCGGACCCGCTCGCCGCCACCATCGCGGAGCTGCTCCCCCGCGTGGAGCGCCTGAGCGGACTGCAGGCGCGCGACTCGATCCGCTTCGCGCGCCGCAGCCGCGCGCAGCTCCGCGCCTTCCTGGAGAAGGAGCTCGACCGCGACCTGCCTCCCACCGAGCTCCGCGGCGTGCGCGGCGTCTACCGCCTGCTCGGCCTGATCCCCGACACGCTCGACCTGCGCCGCCTGCTCCTCGACGTCTATACGGAGCAGGTCGTCGGGTTCTACGAGCCGCGCACGAAGACCCTCTACGTCGTCGCGGGCGCGACTCCCGGCGACTTCCGGCCGGTCGTCGCCCACGAGCTGGTGCACGCGCTCCAGGACCAGTACGTGGACCTCGACTCGCTCGTCTCGCCGAGTCGCGGCAACGACCGCCAGCTCGCGGCGCAGGCAGCGCTCGAGGGCCACGCCACGCTTGTGATGTTCCTCCTCACGCTCGAGGACGCCGGCCGCCCCGCAGATCCGGCCTCGCTCCCCGACCTCGCCGCCGAGATCCGCGGCGCCGTGCGGTCCCGGAACGCCGCCTTCCCCGTCTTCCGCGACGCACCCGAGATCGTCCGCGAAAGCCTCCTCTTCCCCTACTGGGGCGGGGCGCGCTTCGTCCAGGCGCTGTGGCGCCGCCACCCCAGCGCTCCGCCGCTGGATTCGCTCATGCCCGCCTCCAGCGAGCAGGTGAGCGAGCCGGATGGCCACTTCTTCCGCGAGCGCGACGAGCCCACACGCGTCCGCTTCGCCGGCGCACCGGCCGCCGGCCCGTGGCGCGTCGCTTACGAGAACACGCTCGGCCAGGAGGAGATCCGCGTCTTCCTGCGGCGCTGGCTGGACGACGACGCCGCCGCGGAGGGCTGGGACGGGGATCGCTTCCGACTGCTCGAGAACGCCGACGAGCGCGCCCTGCTCTGGTACTCGGTGTGGGACGACGCGGCCTCCGCCGACCGTTTCGCCGCCGCCTACCGTCGCATTCTGCGGCTGCGCGGGCGGCCCGGCCGCGTCGACCGCTTCGAGCGCGCGGGACGGGCTCTGGTGCGCGTCGTCGACGCGGCCGCCGACCCGGACGCGGCCGCGATCGGCCTGCCGGAACCCGATCTCGGTGCCTGCTGCCGGTGAGCCGGGACCGCAGCCCCCCTTGCGCCGCTCGCGCTCCCGTTTTATTTCGGGTCCCGTGATCCCGATGACAGCAGCGGACCCCGCCGATCGTCCGGCGACTCGATCCCGCGATAGCGGCGGGCGAGGGTCCGCATAGCCCGCTCGGCGGGGTCGCTGTCACATTTCGTCCCGTTCGAACGTTTATTCGAGACGGGTGCCCAGCCACGGACCGGGCACCGCGTCGGCACGCTTCTCCTCCAGCCTCAGCGAGCCCCTGTGGCTGCGGCGCGCTTCAACATAGAGCCGTTGTTCGAACCGTGTGACATCCCCACGTAGTCTGCCATTTCGTCCCATTAGGTCAGGAGGCAACATGACGAGCTTCGCCCGGCTGTGGGCCCGCGCAGCGCTGTTTACGGCGCTTTCACTCGCGTGGGCCGTGACGGCACAGGCCCAGGACCGCGGCGCGGTCACGGGTCAGGTGACCGACGCGTCCACGAAGCTGCCGATCGCAAGTGCCCAGGTCTTCGTCCGCGGCACCGCGCTCGGCGGCTTCACCAACTCCAATGGTCGCTACCGCATCCAGAACGTCCCGGCCGGGGCGCAGGAGGTGCGCGTGACGACGATCGGCTACGCGGGCGCTTCCCGCACCGTCCAGGTCGCGGCCGGTGAGACCGCGACAGCGGACTTCGCCCTCAGCCCGACCGCGGTCGAGCTGGGCGCGGTCGTCGTCTCGGCCACCGGGCAGAAGGAATCGAAGCGGGAGGTCGGCAACGCGATCTCCACGATCAAGGTGGACGAGGTTCCGCTCGGCGCCGTGAACAGCCTTCAGGGCCTGCTCCAGGGCCGTTCGGCCGGTGTCAGCGTCCTTTCGGCGGGCGGCACCTCGGGCACCGGCTCCCGCATCCGCATCCGCGGCTCCAACTCGGTGTCTCTCTCGAACGATCCGCTGCTGATCATCGACGGCATTCGCGCCGACGTGAGCACGAGCAGCTCGATCGGCGTGGGCGGCCAGAATCCGGACCGCTTCAACGACATCCCGCCCGAGGAGATCGAGAGCATCGACATCCTGAAGGGGCCGGCCGCTTCGGCGCTCTACGGCACGGCGGCCGCCAACGGCGTGATCGTCGTCACGACGAAGAAGGGCAAGGCCGGGCAGACGCGCTTCAACTTCTACACCGAGCAGACGCAGCTCAAGAACTACGCGGACTTCCCGGCCAACTGGTTGGCCCTTACGCCGGACGGCGCCGATGCCTGCTACCTCGTCGACCAGGCGACCGGCGACTGCAGCCTCGGCAACCTGGAGTCGTTCAACCCGCTGACCGATCCTCGCTCGACGCCGTTCGAGACCGGCAACCGCCAGAAGTACGGCATCAACGTGACCGGCGGCAACGACATCACGACCTACTTCATCGCCGGCGAGCTCGAGAAGGAGAACGGCGTCTACAAGTACGACCTGAATGGCATCGACCGCTCGAGCCTGCGCGCCAACCTGCGCAGCGCGCTGCGCGACAACTTCGACGTCACGGTGTCGACGGGGTACGTCAACAGCCGGCTGCGCCTGCCGCAGAACGACAACGACGTGCTCGGCATCGTCTCCGGCGCCCTGCTCGGCTTCCCGGAGTTCGACTCGGAGTCGGAGGGCTACGGCTTCGGCCTCACGCCGCAGGACATCTCCGCGATCCTGACGCTGCAGCAGCTCGAGCGCTTCACCGGCAGCCTCAGCGGCAACTACCGCCCCTTCTCGTGGTTCGAGGTCGTCGCCACGGCGGGCGTCGACCGCGCGAACCGGCACGACAACGAGACGATCCCGCCGGAGCGCGTGAACTTCAGCTCTCTTCCGGAAGGGGAGCGCTCGTCGAACCGGGCGGAGATCACGGACTACACCGCCAACCTGAGCGGCACGGCGACGTACGACGTCAGCGGTGACATCGGCGGCAGCACGAGTGTCGGCGGCCAGTTCACCGACGAGGTGTTCCGCCAGACGACGGCGTTCGGCGCCAAGCTGCTGGCGGGGACCTCCTCGCTGAACGGCGTCAACGCCCGCTTCAACGTGGGCGAGAACAACTCGGACGTCCGTACGATCGGCGTCTTCGCCCAGCAGAAGTTCTCCTACAAGGACCGCCTCTACGTGAGCGGCGCGCTGCGCGCGGACGACAACAGCGCGTTCGGCGCCGACTTCGGCCTCATCGCCTATCCGGCGGCGGAGCTGTCGTGGGTGATCGGCGACGAGCCGTGGTTCCCGAAGACCTCCGCGCTCAGCAGCCTGCGGCTGCGCACGGCGTGGGGCCGCTCCGGCCTGCGTCCGGGCTTCCGCGACGCGATCCAGTACCTCAACCCGGTCGCCGTGGTGGTGAGCGGGCAGGAGGTGCCCGGCTTCACGTTCGGCGGCGCGGGCAACATCAACCTGCGCCCGGAGAAGTCGACGGAGTACGAGGCGGGTCTCGACGCAGGCTTCGCGAACGAGCGTCTCGGCCTCGAGCTGACCTACTACCACAAGACGTCGGTGGACGCGCTCATCTCGCGCCGGCTGCCGCCGTCGCTGGGCGTGAGCTCCTCGCGCTTCGAGAACCTCGGCAGCGTGCTGAACGAGGGGCTCGAGCTGCTGCTCAACGCCCGGCTGCTCCAGATGTCGTCGCTCCAGTGGGACGCGACGCTCACCGGCTCGTGGACCAAGAACGAGCTGACCGACATCGGCACCGACCCGACGACCGGCGACAAGATCGCGCCGATCATCTTCGGCCTCGGCGGCGACACGCAGCACCACCAGGAAGGCTTCCCGCTCGGCGGCTACTGGGCGGTGCCGATCACCGGCTACAGCGACGCGGACGGCAACGGCCTGCTGAGCCCGGACGAGGTGCAGGTGGGCGACGAGCCGACGTATCTCGGCCCGTCGTTCCCGACGCGGGAGTTCTCGCTCCAGACGAGCGCGACCTTCAAGAACGTCGTGAACCTGTCCGCGCTGGTCGATTACCACGGCGGCTACAAGCAGTTCAACAGCACCGAGGAGTTCCGCTGCGGCGCGTTCCAGATCTGCCGCGCCGACTTCGACCCGAGCGCCTCGCTCGCGGATCAGGCTGCGGCGATCGGCACGCTGATCTACGGGACGCCGGCCGGCTATATCGAGAACGCGGACTTCGCGAAGTTCCGCGAGCTCTCCGTGGCCCTCATCGCGCCGCGCTCCTTCGCGCAGCAGATGGGCTTCCAGGGTCTGAAGCTCACGCTCTCCGGCCATAACCTGGCCGTGTGGACGAACTACAAGGGCCTGGATCCGGAGATCAATTTCGCGGGCACCAGCTCCAACTTCACGACCGCGGAGTTCCTGACCCAGCCGCCGACGCGCTTCTACACGCTGCGCGTCGACCTGAACTTCTGAGCGCGACCTCAACGGAGAACGACGATGAGAGAATCGATTCGAACGCACGCCGTTCGGGCCGCGCGCAGGGGCAGCTGCTGCTGCTCGCCCTGCTGCTTCCCGCGGCCGCGTGTGACCAGGTCCTCAAGGTGAGCGATCCGGACGTGGCGCGCCCCAGCGGCTTCACGGACGCGACCGCGCTGCCCGCGATCCGCGCCGGCGTGATCGGCGACTTCGCCAACATGTACGACGATCAGATCCTCTACAGCGGCCTGCTCGGCGACGAGTGGTTCCATTCCGGGACCTTCCCCACCCGCACCGAGGTCGACATCCGGGCGATCCAGTCGGACAACGCGACTCTCGACGGGGTGACGCGCGGCATGTACCGCGCGCGCAGCTCCGCGCTCGATGCGGCGACCAAGTTCGCCGACCTCGGTCCCGATCAGGCGGGTTACGCCGAGGTTCTGAACCTGGAGGGATTCACCTACGTCCTCTTCGGGGAGAACTACTGCTCCGGCGTGCCGTTCAGTCACCTGAACGAGGACGGGTCCTTCGACTTCGGTGAGCCGGAGACGACCACCCAGATGCTGAACCGGGCGACCACCACCGCGGACGCCGCGATCGCGGCGGCGCAGGGGGCGGGCTCCGAGACGCAGGAGAACCTCGCGCGCGTGCTGAAGGGCCGTGCGCTGCTCGATCTGGGACAGTATCAGGACGCCGCCGCGGCGGTGGCGAGCGTGCCGAGCGACTTCAGCTACGTCATGCAGCACTCGGAGAACACCGGCCGCGAGAACAACGGCGTCTACCAGTTCAACCACCTCTCCGAGCGGTGGTCGGTCGCGAACAACGAGGGCGGCAACGGCCTCGACTACCGCGACGCCGACGATCCTCGCGTGCCATGGACGCGGAGCCCCGCGAACGACCGTGGCTTCGACAACAGCACGCCGCAGTACGATCAGCTCCTGATGCCGGACCGCTCGGCGCCGTCCACGGTGGCGACGGGCACGGAAGCGCGGCTGATCGAGGCGGAGGCCGCCTACCAGGCCGGAGACGCCGCCGGCATGCTCGACATCCTCAACACGCTGCGCGAGGACGCAGGCATGGATGACCTCACCGACCCCGGCACGGCCTCCGGCCGCGTCGACATGCTCTTCCGGGAGCGCGCCTTCTGGCTGTGGCTGCAGTCGCACCGTCTGGGCGACATGCGGCGTCTGATCCGGCAGTACGGGCGCAGCGCGGACGAGGTCTTCCCCGTGGGTCCGTACCACAAGGCCACGCAGGGCGGCGTCTACGGCTCCGACGTCAACCTGCCGCTCTACGCCGACGAGAAGAACAACCCGAACGTGACGCAGCTCTGTCTCGATCGGAACGCCTGATTCCGAGCGACGATCGGAACGCCTGACCCCGAGCACAACGGGCGAAGGTAGAGAAGAGGGGGGAGGCCGGCCGGCCTCCCCCCTCTTCACATCCGGCCGCGACGCCGATGCCGATGCTGCGGCCCGGTCCGGCGGCCCGCGGCTCAGCCGCTCTTCGTGGTGATCGCGATGACGCCGTTGCCGCTTCCGGTGCCGTAGATGCGCGTCGCCTCCACGCCGTTCAGGACGCGGATCAGCCGGATCACGTCCGCCGGAATGTCGCGCAAATAGGTGATGCCGTCGACGGCGGCGCCGTCGACGTAGATGCGCGGATTCGAACTGAGGACGATGCTGTTGCGCCCGCGAAAGGTGATGCGCACCGGCTGCCCGTGGGAATCCTCCTCGAACATCAGGTAGCCGGCGCCGTGCTTGAGTGCTTCCCAGGCGTCCCGGACGCCGTACGACTCGATCTGCTCAGCGGTGATCTGGCGCCCGCTCGGCCTCGGTTCCGCCTTCCCGGAGTCGCGGCGGGGAGCGCACGCGAGCGCCAGGGAGCTCGCGAGCGTCACGGAGGTTGCGAGCAGGAGCAGCCCCGCCTCGCGTGAACGGGATGGCATGCGCATGGCTCCTCGCGGACCGGGGATTGAGAGAGGGGACGCCCGAAGACGCGTACACCCGAAGATGCCGGGGCCGTGCCGGTCGCGTCAATGCCGCGGTGACGGGACGCGCCTGCGCGCCCGCTGCCGTCGCTGACGGGGCCGAGGCGCGCGCAGGCGGTCCACGAACCGTGTCTGAGCGTAGTTCAGATGTCGAGCGGCACCAGGTCGATCGACAGGTCGTCGAGCTCGGCACACCCGGCTCGTGCGCCGTTGCTGGCGCCGTTCCCCTTCCGCGCGGCCTCCCCGTCGCCGTTCCGCGCGGCCTCCGCGTCGCCGTTCCGCGCGCCCTTCCGCTGTCCGTTGCCACGGGGGCCGCCCCGGACGCCCCCGTTCCCGTTCCCGTTCCCGTTCCCGGCGAGGACCGGGAGCGAGCGCCGGGAGTGATCCCGGTCGGGCAGCGGGTAGCGGTAGCGCGTGCCGGCGTAGTTGCGGAGCACGATCTCCTGGTCCGTGACGGCTTCGACGTACTCGGGCAGGAGCGGGATCTTGCCGCCGCCGCCCGGCGCGTCGATGACGTACTGGGGCACGGCGAGGCCGCTGGTCCAGCCGCGCAAGGCGCGGATGATCTCGAGCCCCTTCTCGATGCTGGTGCGGAAGTGCTCGCCGCCGGCGACGACATCGGCCTGATAGATGTAGTAGGGCCGGACGCGCGCCTTGAGGAGCCGGTGCATGAGCTCCTTCATGACGGCGGGGTCGTCGTTGACGCCCTTGAGGAGGACGGTCTGACAGCCGAGCGGCGCGCCGGTGTCGGCGAGCATGCCGAGGGCGCGGACGGCGGCGGGCGTGAGCTCGTCCGGGTGGTCGAAGTGGACGTTGATGTAGACCGGGTGGTAGCGACGGACGATGTCGCACAGCTCGGGCGTGATCCGCTCCGGCAGGTGGCTCGGCATGCGCGTGTGGATGCGGATGATCTCGATGTGCTCGATCGCGCGCAGGGTCTTGAGGAAGAACTCGACGCGGCGGTCGGCGAGCATGAACGGATCGCCGCCGGAGAGGATCACGTCGCGTACCTCGGTGTGCTCGCGCAGGTAGGCGAACGCGGATTCGAACTGGTTGAGCGGGATCTTGTCCGGATCGCCGACCTTCCTGCGCCGCGTGCAGAAGCGGCAGTAGCTGGCGCACACGGGCGAGACGAGGAAGAGGACGCGGTCCGGATAGCGGTGGGTGAGGTTCGGCACCGGCGAGTCGTCGTCCTCGCCGAGCGAATCCACGATGCCGTCCTCGACCTGGTTCTCCTGCGGCGTCGGGACGTACTGGTTCCAGAACGGATCGCCCGGCTCGCGGATGAACTGCAAGGCCGCGGGCGTGATGCGCAGGTTGAAGGAATCGATCGCCTTCTGGACCTCGACCCGATCTATGGCGTCGGCGCCGAAGCGCGCGACGAGGTCGTCGACCGTGACGACGCTCTGCTTCAGGATCTCCTGCCATTCACTCATGGTTGGCCGCACCCGTGGTTTCGCTGTTGAGCCGTCGGGCGAAGATCACGCGATCGTCGCCGGGAGCGTAGAAGTCGGGGACCCGTGCGACCTCGGCGTAGCCGCGGCGCCGGTAGAAGGCGCGCGTCGCCTCGTAGGGGGGCAACGACGAGGTCTCGATGATCACGAGTCGGGCGTCCAACCGGGCAAGCCTTCGCTCCACCTCCTGAAGCAGTGTCGTCCCCACGCCCGCGCCGTGCAGCGCCGGGTCGACGGCGATCCAGTAGAGATCGTACGTCCCCAGCGTGCACGGAGTCGGGCCGTAGCAGACATAACCGAGCAGGTCGCCGGCCCGGGAGAAGGCGCCCAGGGCCTCGTAATCCTGTCGGGGGTCGATGAAGAACGCGTCCAGCACTTCCAGCGCGACCGCGATCTCGTCCTCGCGGAAGACGCCCGTCGCGCGCAGGATGCGCTCCGCCGCCGCGCGCGCGGCGGCGGGCAGGCGCCGGATGCGGAGCGTCGTCCGGGCGGCGGCGGCGCTCCTCACGCGGCCTCCGCCAGCACGAGCTCGACGAGGGCTCGGTAGTCGAGCCCCGCGCTCCGCGCCATGCGCGCCAGCCCGGCCTCCGGATCGAGGTCGGGGTTCGGGTTCACCTCGAGCACCCAGACGTGCCCCTCGTCGTCGAGACGGAAGTCGACGCGGCCGTAACCGCGGCCGCCCACCGCGTCCCACGCGACGCGTGCGTCGCGGATCAGCCGGGCGTGCAGGCCGTCCGGGATCTGTGCCGGGCAGATCGGCCGCGCTCCGCGATCGTCCACCGAGCCGGCCGCCCACTTCGCGTCGTACGTCACGATCGGCCTGCGCCCCGGTGGCATGGTCGAAAAGTCCATCTCGGTCACCGGAAGCACGCGTTCCCCGACGAAGCCGACGGCGAGCTCGCGGCTGCCGACGAACGCCTGCACGAGTAGCGGCGCGTGCGAGCCCGCGGCGCCGATCGCATCGCGCAGCGCGGCGTCGTCGGTCACGACGCTCGCCTGTCCGACCGCGACGGAGCCGTCCTCGCCGGCGGGCTTGACGATCGCGGGATACGCGACGCCGCCGGGCGGTTCCTCGCCGGCGCGCCACACGCGCCACGGCGGCACGCGGAGGCCGGCCGCGGCGAGGATCGCGTTCGTCCGGTCCTTGCGCCGGGCGAGCGCCAGCGCTTCGGCACCACTCCCGGTCATCGGCACGCCCAGCAGCTCGACCACCGCGGCGACGCGCGGCTCGTGCGCGCTGACGCCCGCGGCGCCCTCGCACAGGTTGAAGACGACGTCCGGCGCGGCGCGCTCGATGCGCTCGATCCACCGCCCGCCCGGCGCGGAGATGGCGACGCGCGTCGGGTCGTGCGACGCCGACCGCAGCGCCGCCTCGACCGCGTCGACGGAGGCGAGGACGCCGCGCTCGTCGGGGCTCGCTTCGGCGCGCGCGGCGACGTCGTCGAAGAGGATCGCGACGTTCATCGAGGAACGCTGGCGGGCATGAGCGCCGCGGCGTCGCGTGGACCGTCGCGGCTGACGATGGGATCGCGCGCGGTGCCGAGCCGCTCGAGCGCGGCGTGCAGCACCGCGCCGATCAGGGCGTCGTAGTCGAGGCCTGCCGTGAAGGCCGCCATCGGGAAGCACGAGTGCTGCGCGGGATCGGGCAGGATTCCGGGCAGCGGGTTCACCTCGAGCGCGTGGGGCCGGCCGGCGCCATCGAGGCGAACGTCGACGCGCGCCCAGTCGCGGCAGCCGAGCGCGTGGAAGGCGCCGAGCGCGGTGGCGGCGATCGCGTCGCCGAGAGCCGCGTCCACCGGAGCGGGACAGCGGAACACCTCGATCGGCTCGTCCGGCCGGTCCCACAGCCACTTCGCCTCATAACCGTAGATCGGCGGGGCGCCGGCCGGCAGCGCGTCGAAGCGGATCTCGACGATCGGCAGCACGCGCGCCGCGGCGCCGTTGCCGAGGATCGCGCACGTGAACTCACGGCCGGGCAGGAACTCCTCGACGATCGACGGTTGCCCGTAGAGACGCTCGACCTTCGCCACCCGCCGCGCGACCTCCTCCCACGTGGCGCAGAGCGAGCCGGCGTCGATCCCTTTGCTCGAACCCTCGAAGAGCGGCTTGACGATCGCCGGCAAGGTGGGGTCCGGACCGCTTGGCGTCTCGCCGGCGTCGCGCCGCGTCGTGGCGATGGCGGACGCATCGCCGGCGCCGCCGCCCGCCACGAAGTCGGCCGGCGTGCGCACGCCGCGCGCCCGGAACGCCTCCTTCGCCCGGCGCTTGTCGAGCGCGAGAGTCAGCGTGAGCGGATCGCTGCCGGTGTAGGCGACGTCGTAGAACTCGCAGATCGCGGGCACGTGCGCTTCGCGATTCGGCCCGTTCAGACCTTCCGCGATGTTGAAGACGATGTCGGGGCGGAACTGGCGGAGCCGCTGCGGGAAATCGTCATCGGCCTCGAGCCGGACGACGTCGCCGTGACGGGAGAGCGCCGCGTCGACGGCGGCGATGGTGGCGGGTTCGTCCCACTCCGCGAAGCGGTCGTGGGACGGGGTACCGGGAGGCTCGTCGTCCCCGGAAGGTCGCTCGTTGTACGCGAAGCCGATGCGCATGCGTCCCTATATGAAAAAACGCCTCTCCGGAGAGAGACGGTCGGTGGACTCCGTCGTGGCTTGAGCGCCCGTGTCGAATCTTCGACGTTTCATTACGAGACAATGGTAATCGAATCGAGGGTCGGAGGGAAGAGGGAGGGTGGACGGGATGGAGGGGACGGCGGGCGGGAACGGAGGGAGGGGACACAGGGACGGACGCCTTCGAGCTGAAAGCGAGGTGCCGCGCGAGCGCGACGGCACCTTTGAGCCCGTAGTTGGTCCCGAAGCGGCGGCGGCGGCTCGAGGGTTTCGACGATAAGGTCCTCGCGCTGTACGTCCGGGGAATGACGACAGCCGTGACAAGCCGTGCCTCCGCTTTCTCCTCCTCCGCGCCCTCCACTCCCCCCTCCTCCGCGACCTCCGCGTCCCCGGCGTTGCAGCCGCGGATGCCTTCCGCGTAGGTTGATCGAATGTCGTCCGAGACCTCGCCCTCCGTGACTTCCTCCTCCGTGCCCTCGCCCCTGCGCGTACGCGTGGAGCCGGCGACGGATCCGGGCCGCGGCTACGACGTGGTGATCGAGGCGGGTGCGCTGGGGCGTCTCGGCGGGTTGCTCCGCGAGGCCGCGCCCGCTTCGCGCTACGTCCTCATCACGGACGCGAACGTGGAGCGTGCGCACGGCGCGGCGGTGTTGGGCGTGTTGCGCGGCGCCGGTCTGCGAGCGGAGGCGTTGGTCGTCGCGGCGGGTGAGGTGGAGAAGAACCGGGAGCGGTGGACGGAGCTGACCGACCGCATGCTGGAGATGGGCGTCGGCCGCGACGGCTGCGTGCTCGCGCTCGGTGGCGGCGTCGTCGGAGACCTCGCGGGATTCGTCGCGGCGACGTACCTGCGGGGCGTGCCGGTGGTGCAGATCCCGACGACGGTGCTCGCGATGGTGGACGCGTCGGTGGGCGGCAAGACGGGCGTGGACACGGGTGCGGGGAAGAACCTGGTGGGCGCGGTGCACCAGCCGTCGCTGGTCGTGGCGGATCCGCTCACGCTGGGCACGCTGCCGGAGCGGGAGCTGCGCTCCGGCCTGGCGGAGGCGGTGAAGCACGGGGCGATCGCGGATCGGGCGTACTTCGACTGGATCGCGGACGCGGCGGCGGCGTTGGCGGGGGGCGACGTGGAAGCGCTGACGCGGCTGGTCGCGACGTCGGTCCGCATCAAGGCGGGCGTGGTGTCGCGCGATCCGCTGGAGCGGGGCGAGCGCAAGGCGCTGAACTTCGGCCACACGATCGCTCACGCCGTGGAGGCGCTGAGCGGCTTCGCGCTGCCGCACGGCTACGCGGTGGCGATCGGCATGGTGACGGAGGCGCGCGTGGGGGAGCGCGCGGGTGTCACGGAGGCGGGGACCGCCGCGGAGCTCGAGCGGGTGCTCGGGCGCTTGGGGCTTCCGGTGGCCGTGCCGCGCGAGATCGCGTCGGAGTCGATCCTGGAGCGCGCGCTCCTCGACAAGAAGGCGCGCGCCGGTCGGGCGCGCTACGCGCTGCTGGCGGAGCTGGGCCGGATCGCGCGCGATGCGGGCGGCGACGCGTCGATCGAGGTCGAAGACGGGGTCGTTCTGGAGGCGCTTCGTGAACGGCCGGCGGAGGTTTGACGACGTCTGGCACCCCGGCTACCTTCCGGTGCGTAGCGTGAGCGGCGGGCGGCCGACGCCCGTCCGCCGGCGGGATCCGGATGGAGGGTTAATGGCGCTGGTGGAGCGGGTTCGCGGTCGTTCCGTCGCTGCGGTGCTCGAGGAGCACGCAGCCGAGAACCCGGACCGTGTCTTCCTTCGCTACCGTGATCGGCGCCTGAGCTTTTCGCAGGTGGACGCCCGTGCCGCCGCGCTCGCCGCGGCGCTGCACGGGTTGGGGATCGAGGCGGGCGACCGCATCGCGCTCGACCTTCCGAACTGGCCCGAGTTCGTGATCGCGGTCTTCGCTGCGGCGAAGCTGGGGGCGACGATCGTGCCGCTGAACCCGCGTTTCACGACGCCGGAGCTGCAGTACATGCTGCGGCATTCCGAGGCGGCGGTGGTGGTCTGCGCGGAGACGCTGAACGGGATCGACTATCTCGAGCTGTTCGAGGGGTTCCTCACCTCGCTGCCGGACCTGCAGTACCTGGTCACGGTCGGCGAGGCGGACCTGTGGTACGACGACCGGATCTATCAGTTCGAGGACCTGGTCTCGAGCGGGGAGGGGAGGCCGTACCCGCGCGTGGCGCCGGACCCGGTGGAGGACGTGTTCGCGATCCTCTACACGTCCGGGACCATGGGCAAGCCGAAGGGCGTCGCGCTGACGCACGAGAACATGCTCACCACCGCGGCGGCGACGGTCGATGCGATCGGGATCGTTCCGGACGACGTCGTATTCGGCGTCACGACGGTCTTCCACGTCTTCGGCCTCGGGCCGGGCGTGCTGGGGACGCTGATCGCCGGCGCTTCGCTGGTGCTGCAGGAGCAGTTCGAGCCGGCGGAGGCGCTGCGGCTGATCGAGAAGCACGGCGTGACGATCCACTACGGCGTGCCGACGGTCTTCATCACGGAGCTGCGCGAGCCGGAGCGGGCGCAGTCGCGACCTGTCGTCGCTGCGCGCCGGGATCGTGGCGGGCGCGCCGGTCTCGGATGACCTCGTCCGTCGCATCCGCGCGGAGCTGTGCCCGCGGGTGCAGGTGGCGTACTCGCTGACGGAAACGGCGTCGAGCGTCTCCGTGACGCGGCCGTCGGATCCGCCCGACAAGCAGATCTTCACGGTCGGTCGGCCGTTGCCCGGTACGGAAGTGCGCGTGCTGGACCTCGACGGCACGATTCTGCCGGAGGAGAGTCTCGGCGAGATCGCAGTGCGGGGTTCCGGGGTAATGAAGGGGTATTACAGGCAGCCGGGTGAGACGTCGCAGGCGCTCGACGCCGACGGCTTCTTTCTCACCGGCGACCTGGGGATCGTGGACGAGGAGGGCTTCGTCCACGTGGTGGGTCGGCGCAAGGAGCTGATCATCCGCGGCGGGTTCAACGTCTACCCGCGGGAGGTGGAGGATCGGCTGCACGCCCACCCGGCCGTGCTCGACGTGGCGATCGTGGGTCTGCCCCACGAGGTCCTCGGCGAGCTGGTCTGCGCGTGCATCGTCCCGGTCGAGGGGGCGATCGTAACCGGCGAGGAGATCAAGGAATGGTGCCGGGCCGCGCTGGCGGACTACAAGGTCCCCGACCTCGTCCGCTTCCTCGATTCGTTCCCGCTCACGGGGAGCGGGAAGGTTCGGCGGGTCGAACTCGCGCGGATGATCACCGCGGAAGAGTCGAGCCGCCGGCCCTGACCGGTTTTCAACGGCGGGTGAAGATGGTCTGACCTGAGCGCTTCGCCCTGCGGCGGCGGCGCGGCGGCCCCGAGAGAACGGGCCCGCCCCGCCACCACGGCAGCGCGGATTCGGCAGGTCGGCACCGCGGATCCCGCCCCGACAAAGAGCACAGGAGAGAATGACGACGAATTTCGCGCGCGCCCCTCACCAGGGGCGAACGGTGCCCATCCAGGCGGCACCAAACGCCGCGCTCCTCATCGACTTCGACAACGTCACGATGGGGATCCGCAGCGACCTCACCAAGGAACTCAAGAACCTCCTCAACAGCGACATCATCAAGGGAAAGGTGGCGGTCCAGCGAGCTTACGCGGACTGGCGCCGCTATCCGCAGTACATCGTGCCGCTGTCGGAGGCGTCGGTCGACCTCATCTTCGCGCCCGCCTACGGCAGCTCGAAGAAGAACGCGACGGACATCCGGCTCGCGATCGACGCGCTCGAGCTCGTGTTCACGAGGCCCGAGATCGGCACGTTCATCCTGCTCTCGGGCGACTCCGACTTCAGCAGCATGGTGCTCAAGCTGAAGGAGTACGGGAAGTACGTGATCGGCGTCGGCATCCGCGAGTCGAGCTCCGACCTCCTCGTACAGAACTGCGACGAGTACTACTCCTACTCCGCCCTCACGGGACTGACCCGCGCCGGCGACGAGGTGGTCGAAAACGAGGACCCGTGGGTGCTGGTGGAGCGCGCCGTGCGCCAGATGGCGGAGCGCGGCGACGTGATGCGCTCCGACCGGCTCAAGCAGGTGATGGTCGAGATCGACCCCACCTTCGACGAGAAAGCGCTCGGCTTCAGCAAGTACAACCGCTTCCTCTCCGAGGCGGCTACCCGCGGCTGCCTCTCGATCAAGAAGATGGAGAACGGCCAGTACGACGTCGCCCCCCCCGGCGAGGACTCCGCCGAGCGGGGCGAGCGCGAGCGTCGGGGGCGCGAGCGCGGCCGCGAGCGTCGCGAGTCGCGCGAGTCGCGCGAGTCGAAGGGATCGGCGCGCGAGGGGCGCGAGCCGCGCGAAGGGCGCGAGGGGCGCGAGGCACGCGAGGGGCGTGAGTCGTCGCGAGAGACACGCGAATCGCGTGGGGCGACCGCGGAGGCGAAGGGTGCCGCCACGCCGGAGCCCGCTGTGGAGCCGGCAGCGGCGCCGGCGGCCTCGTCGCGGAGCCGCGCGGCCGGCAGCGGCGGGAGCGGCGGGAGCGGCGGCATCGGCGCCGCGTACGACCTGCTTCGGCGCGCCGTGGCGGATCTCGCGGCGGAGCGAGGCGGAGCGGTGCGGGATTCCGACGTGAAGCGGCGCATGCTCGAGTCGGAGCCGAACTGGGACGAATCGACGCTGGGCTTTCCGAAGTTCAGCCGGTTCCTGCGCCAGGCGCACGCGGACGAGGTGATCGACCTGCGTCGCTCGGAGAACGGTGCCTATGACATCGAGCTGCGCGGCGGGGCGCCGCTGCGGGTCGAGACGGCGGCGGCGGAAGGGGGCCTCGGCCGGGCGGGCAGGGAGGCGGCGGAGGAAGCCTCGTCCGCGGCGGTGGAGCGCTCTGCCGCGCGCGAGAGCCGGCGCTCCCCGGAGCCGAGGGAGGAGGCCGTTCAGGCGGCGGCCGCGGGTGAAGCTGCGGGAGCGGCGGCTGAGGAGAGCGGAGCGCGGTCGGAGCCGACGGTGGGACGGGGGGTGTCGCCGTATCGCCGCGGCTCGCGCCGTGGCACCCCGGAGGGTCCGCCGCCGCTGCTTCCGGGTCAGGCGGTCCATCTTCCGGGCGCCGACGGTGGCGAGGCGGCGACCGCGGTTCCGGAGGGCGTGGCCGCTACGGACCCACCGGCCGATCCTTCCCGTCTGGGTCTACCGACGGACCGGGACTCGGTCCTGAACTACCTGCAGAACCGCTACAAGGGTGTGGGCCTGAAGACGGCGGAGGTGCTGGTCGACGCGTTCGGCGCGGAGAACGTCTTCGGGACCTTGAGAGAGGACCCGGAGCGGGTGCGCGAGGTGCTGGGGGCTCGCCGGGCGGACGCCGTTCTGGACGGCTGGGCCGTGGACTTCGAGCGTCGTCGTGCGCGGCGCGGCGGTGGCTCCCCGGAGGCGGCCGAGGAGGCAGCGGAGGCGGGCGCGTCGGTGAGTTCCTCCGCTGGATCGACGCCGGCCGCGAAGCGGTCGCGGCGTGGAGGTCGCGGGCGGGGCGGCCGCGGCCGTGCTCGCAAGCCCACCGGCGACGGCGGTGACGCGGCGGAGTGAGGCGTCGCGATCGGAAGCGGGGCGCGGCGCGTGGTCGCCGCGTCCAATGCGGGCCACCTTCTTCGCCGGACCGGCGGAGTCGGTGGCCCGCTCGCTTCTGGGGACGGTGCTGGTCTCGACCGTGGGCGGCCGCCTGACGGCGGGTCGTATCGTGGAGACGGAGGCGTACGTGGGGCCGCACGATCCGGCTTCGCACGCGGCGGAGCGGATTGGGCGGACGCGGCGCAACGATGCGATGTTCGGCGCGCCGGGCACGGCGTACGTGTATCGGATTTACGGCCTGCACTGGTGCCTGAACGTAGTGACGGGCGTGGTGGACGATCCTGCCGCGGTTTTGATCCGCGCGATCGAGCCGGTCGCGGGCGAGGCGGTGATGCGGGAGCGGCGGGAGTGGCGCGGGCGGCGGCTGGAAGGACGCTCACTGAGCGGCGGCCCCGCGCGCCTGGCGGAAGCACTCGGCGTGACCGGCGCCCTCGACGCCCACGCGCTGGACGCGCCGCCGCTCTCGCTGCACGCTGGGCAGGGCGGGGCGGCGGAGGAGCCGGTCTCCGTGGGCCCTCGCATCGGCGTCACGCGAGCGGTCGACTGGCCGCTCCGATTCTGGCTTTCCGGAAATCCGTGGGTCTCGCGCTGACGCCCGTGGGTCTCGCGCTGACGCTTCCGTAGCCGGAACGAAGAGGGCCGGGAACGTCCGCGTCGGCTGAGGTGGGGCGCCCGCGTCGGCTGAGGTGGGGCGGCGTCGCGGCGGGGCCGGGGCAGCGTCAGTCGAGGCCGGCGCCAGCGTGCGCCGCGGCCTCCTCGATCTCACAACGGAGCACGGTCACGGCCTGTCCGCTCAGAAGGACGCGGTCGCCGCCCAGCCGCACGCGCACGATGCCGCCCCGGGCGGACGCCTGGTAGCCGGTCATCGCTGCGGTGCCGAGCCGCGTGCCCCAGTACGGGGCGAGGGCGCAGTGGGCCGAGCCGGTGACGGGATCCTCGTCGACGCCGACGGCGGGCGCGAAGAAGCGCGACACGAAGTCGTACTCCTTCCCGGTGGCGCGGCTGGTGAGGATGACGCCGCGCACGGGGACGCGTCGTAGCAGGGCGAAATCCGGTTGGGCGGCGCGTACGGCATCCTCGTTCTCGACCTCGACGAGGAAGTCCATCCGGTTGCGGGCGACCTGGATCGGGCGCACGCCGAGCGCTTCCAGCAGACCGGGCGGCGGGTCGGCGTCGGCGGGCGGCTCGGAAGGGAACTCGAGGTCGATCCAGTCGCCGTGGCGGCTCGCCTCCAGACGTCCGCTGCGGGTCCGGAAGTGCGCCCGCGTCGAATCGTCCAGGTGGCCCTCGGTCCACAGCACATGCGCGCTGGCCAGGGTGGCGTGGCCGCAGAGGTCCACCTCGGTGGTGGGCGTGAACCACCGCAGGCCCCACGTGGAGGGCTCTTCCTCGGTCCACAGGAACGCCGTTTCCGAGAGGTTCATCTCGCGCGCAATGGCCTTCATCCACGCCTCTTCGGCGGGTGCCGGGAGGATGCACACGGCGGCCGGGTTGCCGCGAAACGGCGTGGCGGTGAAGGCGTCGACCTGGATCAGTCGCATGGAGTCCGTCGCATGGATGAAGTGTGGCCCCCCGTGGCCTCCCCGGCAAGGCGTGGCCCCAGCGCGGCCGGCGCCATCGTTGGCTGGACTCGTTCCCGGCCCGGGCCTACATTGGCGCCGCCGTTCGAAGTACGGGGGGTTTCGACGAGCAAGCGAGGAGACAGTGAAGACGATCGTCTGCATAAAGCGGGTTCCCGACACCGCCACCCGCATCAAGATCTCCGACGACGGCCGCTCCATCGAGGCGGCGGGCGTCAAGTACGTCATCAGCCCGTACGACGAATTCGCGCTGGAGGCGGCGCTGCGGTCGAAGGAGGCCGGCGCGGTCGGCGACGTCGTCGTATTAACGGTCGGTGAGGCGGCGGCGGCGGAGCAGCTTCGCGCGGCGCTCGCGATGGGCGCCGACTCGGCGATCCTGCTGCGCGGCGAGACCGGCATCGACGGTCTGGCGACCGCGAAGGCGCTGGCGGCGGAGCTGGAGCAGGCCGGGGCGGATCTCGTCCTGCTCGGCGTGAAGGCGGCTGACGACGACCAGCAGCAGGTGGGGCCGATGGTGGCCGAGCTGCTCGGCCGGCCGTGCGTGACCGGCGTCGCCGAGCTGCGCATCGAAGACGGCAAGGTGGTGTGCCACCGGGAGGTGGAGGGCGGCGTCGAGATCGTCGAAGCCACGCTGCCGGCGGTCGTCACGACGACGAAGGGGCCGAACGAGCCGCGCTACCCCTCGCTCAAGGGGATCATGGCCGCGAAGCGGAAGCCGCTCGAGGAGCGGGAAGCGCAGCTCGCGCCGGGTCGCATCGAGCTGCGCTCGCTCGCCTATCCTCCCGCTCGCCCGCCGGGGGTCGTGGTGGGTGAAGGTCCCGAGGCCGTGCCGGAGCTGGTGCGGCGGCTGCGCGAAGAGGCGAAGGCGCTCTAGGAGATATCGAAATGGCGAAGATTCTTGCGGTCGTAGAGGAGCGGGAGGGCGCGCTGCGCCGGGTCTCGCTGGAGGTCGTCACGGCAGCCCGGTCGGTGGCGGCGGAGCTGGGCGCGGAAGTGGACGCGCTGCTGTTGAGCGCGGGCCCGGTCGATGCGACGGCGCTCGGAGCGCACGGCGCGGACCGCGTGCTCGTCGGCGAGGACGCGTCGCTGGCGGGGCCGTCGGCTTCACTGCGGGCGGCGGTGGTCGCTCAGGTGGCGCGGCAGAACGGCTACCACACGATCCTGCTCGCCGCCACGACGGCCGGGAAGGACCTGGCGCCGCGCGTGGCGGCGCGCCTGGACGTCCCGCTCGCGACGGACGCGACGGCGCTCGCGGTCGAGGATGGCGAGATCCTGGTCACGCGGCCGATGTACGGCGGCAAGGCGTTCGCGAAACTGGTGCTGGCCGGGGAGCCGCGGCTCGTCTCGATGCGGCCGAACGTCTTCACGCCGCGCGAGCAGCAGGCGGCCGGCGCCGTGGAGCGGATCGACGTCGCCGCGGCGGGCGCCGAGGCCGGTGCGGCCGGCGTGGCGGTGCGGGAGTTCCGGGCCGCGGAGGGGGAGAGCGTGGACGTGGGCGAGGCGCCGATCGTCGTGAGCGGCGGGCGGGGCATGCAGGGGCCGGAGAACTGGCGCGTGCTGGAGGAGCTGCGGGCGGCGCTCGGCGAGCGGGCGGCGCTCGGGGCGTCGCGTGCCGTGGTGGACGCGGGCTGGCGGCCGCACGCGGAGCAGGTCGGCCAGACCGGGAAGACGGTGTCGCCACAGCTCTACTTCGCCATCGGCATCAGCGGCGCCATCCAGCACCTCGCCGGCATGCGGACGGCGCGCACGATCGTGGCCGTGAACAAGGACGCGGAGGCGCCGATCTTCGGTGTGGCCGACTACGGCATCGTCGGCGACGCGCTGGAGGTCGTGCCACGGCTGACGGAGGAGATCCGCAAGCTGGCGCGTTAGCGCTCCGTCCGGTGGTGGGCGGCTCCTCCTCGCCGCGGGGTCGGCTCGGTCCTTGCACTTTTTGCGCGGTGCCAGCCTACCCGAAGCCGTGAGGAGGGACGCATGAGACATCCGATTTCGTTCACCAAGGGGCTCCTCGTCGGAGCCGGACTGATGTACCTCTTCGACCCGCGTCAGGGTCGCCGCCGCCGCGCGCTCGTACGAGACAGGGCGGTGCGCGCGGGACACGAGATCGAGGACGAGTTGGAAGGCCGCGCGCGCGACCTCGGCCACCGCGCGAAGGGGCGCGCCGCCGAGGCGCCGAGCCGCGCGGTCGAGCGCGAGGTCGACGACGACGTGGAGGTGGTCAACCTGCTGAGCGTCGAAGGCGGAGCCAACACGAGCTGAGCGACGAGCCCGATGCGACCCTTCGAGAACCGCGCCGACGCTGGCGCTCAGCTCGGCGCCGAGCTCGAGCGGTACCGGCGCGCGCCGGGGCTGCTCGTGCTCGGCCTCCCGCGTGGCGGCGTTCCCGTCGCGGCCGAGGTGGCGCGGATTCTCGACGCTCCGCTCGACGTCTTCCTGGTGCGCAAGCTCGGCGTGCCCGCCTTCCCGGAGCTGGCGCTGGGCGCGATCTCGAGCGGCGGCGCCGTGGTCCTGAACGAGGACGTCGTGGAGGCGTACGACATCCCGCGCGAGGTGATCGAGCGGGTGGCCGTTGAGGAACGCCTGGAGCTGGAGCGGCGCGAGGCGCTGTATCGGCACGGCCGCGCGCCGCTGGACGTGCGCGAGCGCACGGTGATCATCGTGGACGACGGCCTGGCGACCGGCGCCTCGATGCGCGCGGCCGCGACGGCGCTGCGCGCGCTCGGGCCGCGGCGGCTCGTCGTCGCCGTGCCGGTGGGCGCGGCCGAGACGTGCGAGGATCTTCGCTCGCTGGCGGACGCGGTGGTCTGCCTGCGGAAGCCGGATCCGTTCCAGGCGGTCGGACTCTGGTACCGCGACTTCAGCCAGACCACGGACCGCGAGGTCGTGGAGCTGCTCGCGGCCGGCTAGTGTGAGGCGCCCTCGGTGACGGGCGCGGGCGGCGTCGACTTGCGGTCGCGGAACTCCTGGTAGAGCCGCGTCTGCTTCGAAGCGAGCGACACCTCCCTGCCGCCGATGAACATCCGCTCGACGTGGCTCACGATCTGGAGCGGGTCCCCATCGGTGACGATCACGTCGGCTCTCTTGCCAGGGTCGAGGCTGCCCATGCGGTCGCCGAGCCCCAGGATCTCCGCCGCCGACAGGGTCAATCCGCGCAGCGCTTCCTCGGGCGCGAGACCGTAGGCGACGGCGCGGGCCCCTTCGTACGGCAGGTTCCGCAGCTCCGACACGCCTTCCGGGCTGAACGACGTGGTGAAGGCGATCTTGACGCCGGCGCCGTGGAGGATCGCCGCGTTGCGCCACACGCCGGTGACCGGGTCGTCGCGGTCGTCGGCGGGGATCAGCTCGGAGCCGACGATCACGGGGATCGAGCGGCGTGCGAGCTGGCGGGCCACGTGGAACGCCTGCTGGCCGCCGGCGAGGACCGCCTTCACCCGGGGGAAGCTGTCGAGGAACATGAAGAGCGTGCGTATGTCGCGCTCGCGGTCGGCGATGAAGATCACCGGCAGCTCGCCCTTCATCGCCGGGGCGAGCGCCTGGAGCAGTTGTTCGTTGGACGGATCCACGTTCGGCTCGAACGGCCGCGTGGGGTCCTGGCGCGTCGAGGGCCGCTCCGCGTACAGGCGCGCCCGCTTGAAGAGCGCGAGGAGCTGCTCGATCCCCTCTCCTTCCAGCTTCGGCGCGTCCCAGCTCTCTCCCTTCGGGCGCGGGAAGTCGACGACGATCGCCGCGCGGTCCCGGATCGCCATCTTCTCCGGGGTGTCGCCGACGAGCTGCACCACGGAGCCGGCGCCGCGGATCGTGCCGCTGGAGGGTGCCGACAGCACGGCCGTGACGCCGTTCGCGCGGCCCACCGGGATCGCGGCGCTGTAGGGATTGATGCCGTAGAGCGCGCGGATGTTCGGGTTGAAGTCACCGATCTCGCGGTCGTCGCGGGCAGGCTGGATCGCGTCGATCTCGACCATGCCGACCGAAGTGAGCGGATCGATGAGGCCCGGGTAGACCTGCTTGCCCGCGGCATCGACCACGCGC
Source organism: uncultured Gemmatimonadales bacterium (assembly GCA_963816355.1). Classification (GTDB taxonomy): domain Bacteria; phylum Gemmatimonadota; class Gemmatimonadetes; order Longimicrobiales; family RSA9; genus CAWFKH01. The sequence goes on from CAWFKH010000003.1 coordinate 347,159, forward strand.
GCACCCGCGGGCACCGGCACCTCGCCGCGCGTGCCGACCGCGCGGATGCGGCCGTTCTCCAGGACGACGACGCCGTTCTCGATCGGCGCGCGCGAGACCGGGTGCACGGTGCCGCCGACGATCGCCGTGAGCGGCGCGTCCGCGACGGGCGCCATCAGGTTGCCCGGATCGACCGGATCCGGCACCGCGCCGCCGTCGTCGCGGGTGGCGACGGCGACCGGACCCGTGTCCGCCTTCTGCGGCGGGGCAATGGCGGGCGCGTCCGCGATGGCGCGGACCGGCTCGCCGCGCGCCTCCGCCTCCTTCGAGCGGTCGTAGTAGACGATGCCGTCGATGATCGTCTTCTCGACGCGCGAGAAGGTGTTGAAGGGGTCGCCGTCGAGGAGAACGACGTCGCCCTGCTTGCCGACCTCGAGGCTTCCGACCTTGTCCTCGACGTGGATCTGCTTCGCCGGGTTGAGGGTCAGCATCTTCAGCGCCTCCTGCTTGGAGACGCCGCCGTACTTGACCGGCTTGTTCATTTCGTAGATGAGGAAGGATTGAAGCCACGGGATGTCCGAGTTGATCGAAGTGAGGACGCCGTGGTCGTGCAGGATCGCCGGGTTGTACGGGATCGCGTCGTACGCCTCGAGCTTGTACATCCACCAGTCGGCGAAGGTGGAGGCGCCCATGCCCGCCTCGCGCAGCTCGTCGGCCACCTTGTAGCCTTCGAGCACGTGCGTGAAGGCGTCGATCGTGAAGCCGAAGCGCTGCGCGATGCGCGCGAGCATGAGGATCTCGTCGGCGCGATAGGAGTGCGCCGTGACGCGGATGCGGCCGTGCATGATGTCGGCGAGCGCCTGCAGCCGGAGGTCCTTGCGCGGTGGAACGCGGAACGCCTTCGGATTGCTGCGGTAGTCCGCCCACGCCTTCTCGTACTCCTGCGCGGCGGTGAACGCCTGTACGTAGATCGCCTCCACTCCCTCGCGCGAGGCGGGGAAACGCGTCTGCCGGCCGCCGTTCTTCTGCGTCACGTTCTCGCCGAGCGCGAACTTCACCGTGCGTGGTGCGCCGTCGAGAAGGAGCTGCCACGGGTCGTCCATGCCCCAGCGCGTCTTGATGATCGCGTTCTGGCCGCCGATCGGGTTCGCGCTTCCGTGCAGGATCTGCGCGGTCGTCACGCCGCCGGAGAGCGCCTGGTAGATCGCGAAGTCGTGCGGGTCGAGCTCGTCGATGACGCGCACTTCCGGCACGACCGGCGCCGTCCATTCGTTGGAGTTGCCTCCCGCCATGGCGATGTGCGAGTGCTGGTCGACGACGCCCGGCATCGCGGTGAGGCCGTGGCCGTCGATCACCGTCGCGTTCGCCGGCGCGGAGACGGCGGAGCCGATCGCGCGGATGATGCCGTCCCGGATCAGGATCGAGACGCCGTGCTGCACCGGTCCGGCGGCGGTCCACACCGCGTCCAGGTCACGGATCAACAGGGTCCCGACCGGAGTGGCGACGCCGTTCGCCTCCGTCTGCGTGTCCCACTGCTGGGCGGCGAGGGGCGCCGCGGCGGCGGCCGTCAGGAGGGCGGCGGTCGCCGCGCGCAGCCCGTTCGTCATCGCTCTCCTCCGCGTAGCCGGGCTCACGCGTCACCTCCCGGGCCGGACGTGCGCCGGCCGGTCCAATCGACGTTGCCGGTCGGGGCGGTGGCGGTGCCGTTCGCCCGCTCGCCCTTCACGCTGCCGGTCAGCTCCACGCTCATGGACTGCCCCCCTGCGTTCACGTCGACCGTGATCGTGACGTTCTCGCCCGTCACCTTGCCGCTCGCCGGGAAGGTGCCAAATCCCCCGATCTCCATCGTGCCGCTCAACTCCGTTCCGTTCTGCGTCAGCTTGAGCGTCGCGCCAGGCAGCGCGTTCGCGGCGCCGGAGAACTCGATCGACCAGGTTCCGCCGACCTGAGCCGTCGCCGCCGACGCGTCCCCGTCGCCGCCTTTCGAGCCGGAAGCGGCGCGTTCGAGGCCGCCTTGGACGAAGGTGTAGACGATCCTGCTGCCCTTCTCGAAGAGCGGGCCGTCGGTGACCACGAAGGTCGCCGGCAGCCCTGCTTCCACCCTCGCCGTGGCCGGCGTTCCGTACAGCGCGGCCGGCGTGGCGGTGAGCGCGCGCAGCGCGTCCTCGGCGCTGAGCCCGTACTCGATCGCCTTGCGCGTCCCCTCGACGATGTCCGCCTTGCCGCCGCCGCTGGTGAGCGCGAAGCGCACCCCGGCCTTCGCCAGCCGACCGGCGTTGGCGTAGATGTCCTCCAGCCGCGCCTTCTCCCGCAGGGCGCCGGGGCTTGGCGGCTCCGGCGTCTTCGCGGCGGCGCTGTCCGGCGCGGCCGGCTTCGCCCCCGCGCTGTCGGCGGACGGCGTCGTCCCCGCGCTGTCGGCGGGCGGCGTCGTCCCCGCGCTGTCGGCGGACGGCGGCTTCGCTCCGGCACTGTCGGCGGCCGGCTTCTTCTTCTCGGCGGCGGGCATCCACCGCTTCGGCTTCGGGAAGTCGAGCGACACGAGCACCGGGATGTCGCGTGCCTTGAGGAGGTCGGCGACCTTCCACGCCTCGGCGCCGCCTGCGATCACGGGGTGCAGGCGGAACTCGTCGGAAATGCGGAGGACGCGGCGAATGTCGTCCGCGGAGTTGGCGAGCCAGTACACGGTCGTGCCGCCGTCGATCGCCTCCCGCACGACGGCGTAGTCAGGATCGAAGGCAGCGGGCGCGACGCCGTGCGGGTCGCGCGCGGCGGCGTCGGCGATCTGCGCCCGGCGGGATGCGTCGAGGAACGTCTGGCGGTACCAGGCGATCGCGCCCATGAGGGTAGCGGGGTAGACGCCCTTGCCGCCCACCAGCGTGAAGACGGGCCCGAGCTGCGGCTGGAGCACGAGGGCCTCGGGGTCGGACACATCGGTCCGCAACAGGAGGACGGCGCCGCGGCCGGGCATGAGCGCGTCGGCGGGCTGGACCGCGACCTCGACGACGCCCTTCTTCCGCAGGTCGGCCAGGTCCTTGCCGGTGGCCTTCAGGTAGTCCACGACGCGGCGGTGCGGCATGAACCCCCGGAGGGAGCGTGGCGGGTCCCATGAGCGGACCTTGGCGCGGTCGACCTCCTCCTTGGGGAACTCGTAGCTCACGCTGCCCCAGCCATCCACGATGCCGGGGTAGACGAGGAGGGAGTCGCCCTCCAGGAGCTGCGCGTCCGCCGGAACCGCCGCGCCCGGGCCGATCGCATCGATGAAGTCGCCGCGCACGACCAGCGTCATGCCGGTCGAGCGCGTGCCATCCGCCGCCACCACGGTCACGCCCTTCAGCGCGTAGGCGGCGGGGGCGGGTGGGCGGGTGAACTGGGCGTGCAGCGCCAGAGGAACGGCGAGCAGCGCGGCCGCGATGCGCGCGACGCGCGGCGCCCGGAAGGCGCATCCATGCGTCATCTCGGACATTCCTGTTGGGGACAGCGTCAAGGCGTGGAGCGTGAACTTCGGCGCCGTCTCGACTTCCTGTCAAGCCGGGGCTCGAGCGCCGCGGCGTCTCGTTGAAAGCGTGCCGACGCCCGGGGTGCGCATCGCCGTCTGCGCGTGAGCGTTGACTTCGCCCGCCGCGCCCGCCTACACTCGCCTCGGGTCACCGAGGATCTTCCCCCGCCAGCCCAGGCTGCCGATGATCACGCCCAGCGGCTACCTCCACCACGTCGCACGCGCGTCGTCTCGACGCTCCGCGGACCCCGCCCCCAGCCTCACCACGGAGGCGGGCGACGAGCTGCTCCGCTTCCAGATCCGCGCCTTTCTGCGGTTCGCGGAGGCGCGGCGCAAACAGGGGCGGCTCGCGGAGGCGGCGGAGGCGTACCGCCGCGTGCTCGCGCTGCACCCGTCGAACCGAACGGCGCTCTTCGGTCTGGGCGAGATCGCCGCCGAGCCGGCGCCGCCGCCGCGGGAGCCGGAGCCGCCGGCGACGCGCGTCGAGGTCGCCGTCACGGTCGCGCATGCGCCCTCCGGGCGGCACGCATTGCCGGCCCACGTCGAGATCCGCATCCCGCGCCCACCGCCCGCGCCCCGCCCCGCGGGCCCGACCGCCGCCGCGTACTTCGCGCGGCTCCTCGCGTGGCGCGCCGCCCCGGCCGCCGCGCCGGCCGCCCGGCCCGAGCCGGTACCGTCGGAGCCCGTGGCGGCCGCCCGGCCCGAGCCGGTACCGTCGGAGCCCGCGCCGGCCGCCCGGCCCGAGCCGGTACCGTCGGAGCCCGCGCTGGCCCCCGCGCTCGCGGCACTGCTCGTGGGGGTGCTGGAGTACCGCGCGCCCGGCGTTCGCGGGCGGGCCGGCCGCACGCGCGCGCTCGCCCTGCAGCTCGGGCGGGAGCTCGGCGTCGCGGAGCCGGATCTGCAGCGACTCGACCTGGCGGCGTCGCTCTCCGCCGTTGGCGGAGCGCTCGATCTGCTCGCCGACGTGGCGATTCCGGAGGGCGTCGCGGCGGCGCTCCGCCACCGCGCCGACCCCTGGGATGGCGCGGCGCAGCCTGGCGCGGCGCAGCCTGGCCCGGCGCAGCCGGCGGGCGAGGCGATCCCGCTCCTGGCGCGCATCCTCGCGGTCGCCTGTGCGTTCACGCGGCGTGCAGATGCCGGTGCGGCGGTCGCGCGCGCCGTCGCGGAAATCGAAGCGGAGGCGGGGCGCAGGTTCGATCCCGGCGTCGTCGCGGCGGCACGGCGTGTCCTGGCGGGTGGGGACCTCCGGGCGCTCGGCCTGGGCCGCGGCGGCCGCATCCTGCTCGTGAGCGGCGAACGCGAGCGCTCCGCCGGCGCCGTGCTGGCGGCGCGCTTGGCGGTGGCCGGATACGCCGTCGAAGCGGTGGAGGCAACGCCGGCCGACGTGCTGGACCGCGTCCGCGCGGGCGACGCGGAGGCGGTGCTCCTGTCGGCGTCGTGCCCGTGGCGAGAGGCGGAGCTGCTGCTGACTGCGTTGCGCGCCGAGCCGGCGGCGCGCGAGGTGCCGGTCCTGGCGCTCGACGCGCCGACGCCCGCCCGCGCTGCGTCGCTGCTGGCCGCGGGGGCCGACGCCTGCGTGAGGGCGGAGGCCGGTCTGAGGGAGCTGCGCGAGGCGCTTTCGGTACTCCTCGGACGGGAGGCGCGGCGTCGCCAGGAGGCGCCGTTGGAGGACCGCGGCACCGCCGGCGATGCGCGCGATGCCCACGCCCTGAGCGGCGACCTCGGGGAGTTCGCGCTGCCGTGGCTGCTGCAGATGCTCGGCTACGGCGCGCGCACGGCGGCGGTCTCGGTGCGCGGCGCGGCGGGCGAGGGCGTCGTGTACGTGGAGCGAGGCGAGCCGAGCGACGCCCGTATCAGCGGCGCCGCCGGCGGGGAGCGCGGTGAAGCGGCGCTGGCGAAGATGCTCGCCTGGCGCAGCGGGCGGTTCGTGGTGCGACTCGGCCGGGAAGCGCCGGAGCGCACGATCCGGCGGCCGCTCCTGGCGCTGCTGCTCGGCGGCGCGCCCGGCGGTCCCTACATGCGGCGGTAGCGCGGACCGCTGCCGCCCTCGCGCGGCGTCCAACGGGGTCCGAGGACATCGGTCGCCTTGCAGTCGATGCAGTTCGGCGCGTTGACGACGAGGCGGTCGCCGTCGCGCTCGTAGACGCCGGCGGGGCACATGTGCGCGTAGAAGTCGGCGAGGTCGGGCGGCACGTCCTCGCCGACGATCAGGTGCTGCGGGATGTCGTCGCGCGTCTGGTTGCCCGCCTTGAACACCGCGTCGAGCTTGCGGATGGTGAGCGGCCCTTCGGCCGGGGCGGGGAAGCGGCCCGGCTTGCGCTCTTCGGCCGCGTCGGGCTCGGCGTGGATGCGGCCGGCGGGGAAGCGGCCGCCGGTGAGCGTCATGAGGGCCGCCTTGGCGCCACCCCATGCGAGGCCGTCCTTGAAGGCGAGGCGCATGTTGCGGCGCGCGTGCAGGTCGCGGGCGATGTAGGAGCTGCGAACCATGCGATCGTAGGCGGCGAGCTTGTCGGTGCCGTCGTCCACGGTGAGCGCCTCGAAGATGGCGCGCGCGGCGTAGATGCCCGACTGCATCGCGTAGTGGATCCCCTTGAGCGATGCGACGTCGACGAGTCCGGCGGCGTCGCCGAGCAACAGGACGCCGTCGCCCCACAGGCGCTCCGGGATGGCGTGGTAGCCCCCCTCCGGGATCGTCTTCGCGCCCCATTCGACGAGCTCGCCGCCCTCCAGGTAGGGGCGGAAGAGCGGGTGCAGCTTCATGCGCTGCACCAGCTCGTGGACGTCGAGGTCGGCCTCCGGATAGTCGAGGCCGACGACGAGCCCGATGGAGACGAGGTTCGGCTCGAGCGGGTAGACGAAGGATCCGCCGAACGCGTCGCCGGGCAACGGCCAGCCGAGCGTGTGGATGATCCGGTCGAGCGGCCGCTTCGTCTCCCACAGCTCCTTGACGCCGAGCGCGTAGATCTGCGGGTTCTTCGAGGTGACGCCACGCCACTTCCGCCACGCCTGAGACAGCGCGCCGCGCGTGCCTTCGGCGAGCGCGGTGACCTTCGCCACGACGTCGGTCGCCGGCATGCCGCCGGCCGTCGGACGCCCCTCCCGGTCGAGGCCCGAGGGAACGGTGCGGACGCCGCGCACGCGGTGGCCGTCGACGAGCAGTGACGCCGCGGGGAAGCCGGTGAAGACGTCGACGCCCGCTTCCTGCGCCTTCTCACCCATCCAGCGTACGACCTCGCAGATCGAGGCGACGTGGTTGCCCGCGTTGTGCATCGTCGGCGGCGTGGGGATCGGGATGGCGCGGCTGCCGGTGAGGAAATAGACCGATTCCTCGTCGACGCGTTGCCGCAGCGGCCATTCCGCTTCCGGCACGTCGGGGAACAGCTCGCGCAGCGCGACCGGGTTCACCACGGCACCCGAGAGGCAGTGCTCGCCGAGCCCCTCCGCCTTCTCGAGCACGGCGATCGAGAGGCCGCCGCCCCGCCGGCCCGCCTCTTCGGCGGCGCGGCTGAGGCGGGCGAGCTCGATGGCGCCGGCGAGGCCGGCCGGCCCGCCGCCCACGAAGAGGGCGTCGACCTCCACCGCCTCCTCGCCGGGCGGCTCCGAGAGGACGAGCCGATCGAGAGGGAGATCCGGCTGGAATCGGGCCGGAACGAAGCGGGCGCCGCCGCGCGGGTGCGTGCTGTCCGTCATCGCTCACCTGTCCGTGGTGCGTGGCCGTCGTGGCCGGAGCCGTCGCTCAGAACGCCGGCTCGCCGGCCGCGGGATCGAGCTCGTCCAGCGGCAGCGCGATCGCCGTCGCTCCCGCCGGCAGCCCCTCCGCTCCGGCCGGCACGATGACGAGCGCGTCCGCCTCCGCGACGGAGCGCAGGATGCCGGAGCCCTGGGGCCCCGTCAACCGTGCGCGCCACTCCGCGCCATCGTGCTCGAGCCGCGCGCGGAGGAAGTGGGTCAGCCTCTGGTGCGCCGGAAACGGCTCGGCGAGGCGCACGGCGAGGGTGCGCGGGTGGACCTGGCGGCGGCCGAGCATGCGGCGGATCGCGGGGCGCACGAGGACCTCGAAGGTCACGAGCGCCGACACCGGATTGCCGGCGAGGCCGAAGACGGGCAGCCGGCGGGGCGCGGCCGGCGGCTCGGGGCCGCGCGCCGCCGCGGGGACCCGTTCGGCGCCCGCCGCTTCGGATCCGCGCGGCAGCATGCCGAAGGAGAAGGGGCTTCCGGGCCGCATGGTGACGCGCCAGAAGTCGAGCTGGAAGCCGAGCGACTCCAGCACGTCCTTGAGCCGATCGTGGTCGCCGACGCTGGCGCCGGCGGACGTCACGAGCGCGTCCGCGTGCGAGGCTGCCTCCAGGTGCTCGCGGATGCTGCCCTCGTCGTCGCGGGCGATGCCGAGCGGCAGCGGCGTCGCCCCGGTCGCGGCCACGGCAGCGGCGAGGGAGTAGGAGTTGGAGTTGACGATGGCGCGTCCCGCGACGACCTCCGCGATCCGCTCCGGCTCGACCAGCTCGTCGCCGTTCGAGAGGATCGCGACGCGCGGCCGGCGGTGGGCGAGCACCGTGGCGTGGCCGGTCGCCGCGAGCAGACCGATCTCGGGCGGCCGGAGGGTGCAGCCGGCCTCCAGGATGCGGACGCCGCGCCGCAGGTCTTCGCCGCGCCGGCGGATGTTGCGGCGGGCGTCGTCGTCGGAGCGGATGCGGACGGGGTAGGGAAGCTCTCCCGGCCGCTCCGCGTCCCACTGGTCGGTGTGCTCGATGCGGACCACGGTGTCGGCGCCGGCGGGCACGGGCGCCCCGGTCATGATGCGCGCCGCTTCGCCCGGCCCGAGCGCGCGCGTGGCCGCGTGGCCGGCGGGCACATCCTGGGTGACGCGCAGCTCGACCGGCCGCGCCTCCGACGCGCCGGCGATCTCCTCCGCCCGCACCGCGAAGCCGTCCATGGCGGAGTTGTCCCACGGCGGCTGGTCGATCGGCGAGACGATGGGCTCCGCGAGGACGGCACCCAGCGCGTCCGCAAGCGGCCGCTCCGCGGGCGGCAGCGGCGTCACCGCGGCGAGGATCCTGTCGAGCGCCTCGCGCACGGGCAGCCAGTCGGGACGCCTCCGGCTCATGGCGCCGCGCCCCGCGCGACGCGCTCAGCCCGCTCCCGGTCCTCGGGCGTGTTCACGTTCAGGAAGGCGGTCGCCGGGTCCGTCATGGTGCGCACATCGTCCAGCGGGATGCGGGCGACGCGAACGTCGTCCCAGAAGCCGATCACGCGGCGATCGCCGCGCTCGAGCGCCTCGATGATCGCGTCGTGGCAGCGCGCGGCGTACCAGGCACAGAGGGGCTCGACGCCTCGCCGCCCTTCGCTCTCGGGGGTCACGACGTCCGGCGGCGCGGGCTCACCGGCGCGCGCGACCTCGAGCAGGCGGCGCAGCAGCGGCACGGAGAGGAACGGCATGTCGCACGCCGCGATCAGAGCCCCCGCGCGGCCGCGCTCGCCGGCCCAACGCGCGGCCGTCAGGATCCCCCCGAGCACGCCGGCGCCCGGGCGCGCGTCCGCGCGGATCTCCAGACCCAGCGACGCGTACAGCTCCGGCTCGTTCGCCACCACCACGACATCGCCCACCGCCTCGGCGAGCGCCTCCACGACGCGCTCGACGATCGGCCTTCCCGCCACCGTGGCGAGCGCTTTCGGCGCGCCGTAGCGCCGGCTGAGGCCGCCGGCGAGCACCACCCCGATCGAGCCGGCGTTCACGGCGCGAACAGCCGGGCTCCGGCGCCCGCGGCGCGGGCGAGGATCGGCACCCCGGCCACCGCCGCGACGCGCAGCGCGAGCGTCGTCGGAACGGAGCGGCTCGCGATCCAGGCGAGTCGCGCGCGCCCCGCCTTCACGGCGAGCGCTCCGCTCACCCGCGACGAGAGGAAGAGTCCGAACCGCGAAAGGTCCAGCTCGGCGCGCCACGCGGCGCCGATCACGCGGTCCGCCGCATTGTGGCGGCCCACGTCCTCGGCGCACGCGACGATGCGGTTTCCCGCGTCGACGAGCGCCGCGACGTGGACGCCGCCTCCGAAGTTGAAGCGCTCGGCGTCGGCGTACATCGCGCGGAGCAGCTCGGCGGCGGTGGCGGCGTCGGGCGGCGGGACGCGACCGCCTCCGAGGCGCTCCGGCTCGCAGTCGAGGAAGTGCCGAGGGCCGCACCCCGTCTCGCTCCCGTGGCGCAGCCGCGCCTCGAGTCGCTCCGCCGCTTCGCCTGCCAGCGCCACGCGAACCGTCCACACGTCGCCGTCGGCGGAGAGGGAGGCGCGCGAGAGGTCGGCGGGCGCGTCGACCAGGCCATCGGCGAGCAGCCGGCCGGCGGCGAGGTCGTCGAGACGATACGGCGTCGCCGTCGACGCCGCGACGAGGCGTCCGTTCGCCTCGATGCGGACGGCGGCTTCCTCGACCGGCTCGTTGCCCTTGCTCATCCCGCCTCGCTGCTTGCAGGGTCTGCGCCGGGCGTACCCACGGCGTCCGCGGCGAAGGCGTGCAGCGCCGTCGCCTTGAGGCGCGCCGTCACCTCCGCCCCCACGCGGAGCCCGAGCGCGTCGGCGCTCCCGCGCGTGACGAGTGCGGCCAGCTCGATCTCCCCGTCGAGACGGACGCGTACCAGGCCCGCAGCCGGCGTGAGGCCGGTGACGCGGAGGCGGAAGCGGTTGCGCGCGCTGGTCAGGGCGTCGTCGCTCGCCGGCGCGAGGACCACGTCCTCCGGGCGGTAAGCGACGTGCGCCGCGCCGCCCGGTGCGCTCCACGCGGGCGGTTCCGGCGGCAGGGCGAGCAGCACGCCCCCACCCCCGGTTCGCACCGCGGCCAGGCCGTCCTCCTCGCCGACGACCGTGCCGTCGAGGACGAGCTCCGCGCCCGTCATCGCGGCGACGAACGGCGTCGCCGGCCGCAGCACCAGCTCCTCCGGCGTCGCGGTCTGCACGATCCGGCCCGCCTCCATGACGGCGATGCGGTCCGCGAGCGCGAGGGCGTCGCCCGGGTCGTGGGTGATCAGCAGGACGGCACCGGCGTGCGCGCGCCCGAGACGCTCCAACTCGCCCCGGAAGCGCCGCCGCTGCGTGACGTCGAGGTTGGACGTCGGTTCGTCGAGCAGGAGGACGTCCGGCCGCAGCACCAGCGCGCGGGCGAGCGCGACCCGCTGGGCTTCGCCGCCCGAGAGCGCACGGGAGGAATCGCCGCCGCGGCCGGCGAGGCCGACCTCTTCGAGCGCGGCGGTGAGGCGCGCGCGGCGCTCCGCGCCGGAGACGCCGCGTACGCGCAGGCCGTAGCCCACGTTCGCCGCGACCGTTCCCGCGAAGAGGAGCGGCGCCTGGAAGACGCCGGCGAGGCGCCGCCGCGCGACGCGGTCGGCGGGACCCACGGCGCGGCCGTCCAGCTCGACCGTCCCGGCGTCCGGCCGCTCGACGAGCAGGAGCATCCGGAAGAGTGTCGACTTGCCGGCGCCGTTCGGCCCGAGCACCGCCACCACCTCGCCGCGGCCGAGGCTCAGCTCCTCGACGTCGACGACGACGCGGCCGCCGTAGCGCCTGCGCAGGCCGCGCGCGCGCAGCAGCGGCGTCGTCGCGCTCACAGCCACGGCCGCTCGGGCGCGAGCGCCGCGTGCCGGTCGTGCTGCGCGCGCGTGAAGAGGACGTTCGCCACGAACGCGATCAGCAGCAGCAGGACGCCGAGCGCCACCGCGGGGCCGAAGTTGCCGCGTCGCGTCTCGAGGACGATCGCGGTGGTCATGACGCGCGTTTCGCCCTCGATGTTGCCGCCCACCATCAGGACGGCGCCGACCTCGGACGTGACGGCGCCGAAGCCGGCGACGACGGCGGAGAGGAGGCCGAAGCGTGCCTCCCGGAGGTGGGTGGCGAGGGCGCGCGGGGGGGAAGCGCCGAGGGCGCGCGCCTGGAGCCAGAGATCGCGCGGCACCGCCTGCACGGCGGCGAGCGAGATGCCGGCCACGTACGGGGCGGCGAGGATCGCCTGCGCGATCACCATCGCGGCGGGCGTGAAGAGCAGGCCGAGGCCACCGAGCGGGCCGGATCGCGAGAGCAGGAGATAGACGAAGAGACCGACGACGACCGGCGGCAGCGCGAAGCCGGTGTGGATGAGCGCGATCGCGAGTCCGCGGCCGCGGAACCGGCCGACGGCGGTGGCGATGCCGACCGGCATCCCCACGATCGTCCCGATCAGGAGTCCAGCGGCGGAGACGCGCAGCGTGAGGGCGACGATCTGCCAGAGGTAGGCGCCGCCGCCGAAGATCTGTCGGAGCGCGTCGCCGGCCGCGTCGCCGATGAGGTGCACGGTCCCCGTTCAGGGGTCCGGGTAGAAGAGCGGCTGCCCGAGACGGTCGCGGCCGAAGCCCTCGATCAGGCGGCGCGCGGCCGGTGAGACGATCCACGCGGCGAAGGCCGCGGCGGCTTCCGGGTGCGACGCCCCGGCGACGCGCGTCACGCCGTAGACGTTGCGCAGGCGCGAGTCGCCTTCCGCCAGGAGCCGCAGGGACGGCGCCTGCGCCAGCCACGTGGGACGGTCGCTCAGGATGTAGGCGCCGCGCTCCACCGCGATGCGCAGCGCCGCCCCCATGCCGTTTCCCGAATCGATGTACCACGAACCGGCTTCGCGGGGGAACGTGTCCGGATCGAACCCCGCGGCGCGCCACAGCTGCAGCTCGCGGCGGTTCGTGCCGCTATCGTCGCCGCGGGAGACGAACGGCGCGCGCGCGGCGGCGATCCGAGACAGGGCGTCCACCGCGTCGGAGTCGCCTGCGATGGCGGCGGGGTCGGACGCCGGACCCACGATCACGAACGCGTCGTGCATCACCGGTGAGCGGGAGACCGCGGCGCCGTCCATCACCATCTTCGCCTCGGCCACCGAATCGTGGCTCAGGATCACGTCGACGTCCTTGCGCCGGCCCAGCTGCAGCACCTCGCCGGTGCCACCCGTGATCAGCCGGATCCGGTATTCGGGACGAGCGGCTTCGAACGCGCTGTCCAGCGCCGCCAGGATGCCGGAATCCTCGAGCGTGGTCGTGGCCGCGAGATTCAGCGGGGCGCCCCCCCCGCGCTGGCCGGCGGAGCAGCCGGCCGTGGCGATCGCCGCGGCGAGCAGGAGCGGCGTCGCGCCGAGTCTCAATGCTGCTCCCTGGAGCGCGATCCGAACTGAGGCGCCCGCTCCGGCGCCGTGTAGCTCTCGCCGCGCTCGAGCGCCTTCTGGAGGTCGTGGGTGCCGTGCAGCTCGCCCTCAGGGTCCGGGCGCAGGTGCGCCGCCGACGGCTCGCCGCGGGTCCCGTCGCCGCCCAGATCGTCGCGCGCCTCCGCGGCTTCGGCGGCGGCGTCGTCGGCCGCCTCCGCCCTCTCGGTGCGCACCGATTCGTCCACGACGACGCCGTTGTCGACGCCGACGAGCCCGAGCTCGTCCTCCAGGATCTCGTCGAGCCGCTGCAGCTCCTGCTCCGTGCCGACCCGGCCCGTGAGCTGGACGGCGTGATCCTCGACCACGATCTCGACGAAGTCCGTGTTCACATCCTCGGCTTCGGCGAGCTTCTCCTCGATCAGCTCGAGCAGCTCGGCGTCGTCGAGGTCCTCCGTGTCGTAAATGCCTTCAAAGTCCTCAGCCATTCGGTCGTCTCCTGCGCGGCGGCGATGCGCGCGCACTGCGGCGGCCGGCGGCGCGGCTCAGAACCGGTACGTCAGGCCGACCGATACGCCGAAGTGGGAAAGCCACTCGGTCGCCGGTACGTCCGACGAAGCGGTCAGGAAGCCGGCCGGCGTCTTGACCCGCCACAGGTAGTTGCGCGCATCGACCCTGATTCCCAGGCTCGGCGATGGGATCCACTCGATCCCCGCGCCCAGGTTCGCGGCGAATCTCGTGCCGGGACGGTACTGCAGCGTCGGATCCACCTCGACGTCCGGGGTCGAGGTCTTCGCCCGTACGACCGCGCCGACGCCCGCCGCGAAGTACGGCAGCAGCCGGTGGAACGTGCGCGGACCGGTGAGGTCGAAGCGAAGGCCCGCGTTCACGACCGCGAGGGTGACGTCCTCCGATCCCGCGGCGAAGGGCGCCGTGGCGCCGTCCTGCGTCGTCGTGTCGACCACGGCCCGGCTGGTCGGCATCGCGAACGCGTCCGCTTCGAAGTTGAACGGCCCCGTCAGGCGGATGGCGTAGCGCACGCCGAAGATCGGTGCGGCTTCCACGCCGAGGCCCGGTCCCACGTGACCCGTCTCGCTGCCCAGGTATCCCGCGAAGACCGCCAGTTCCTGGCTGCGGTCCAGGAACGCGTACGGCGTGGTGATCCGCTGCGCGGCGGCAGGCCCCGCGATGGCGATCATCGTGAGCGCGAGTGCGACAGTGGCGGTGCGGCGCATGGCGTCCATTGGCACGAGTCGGGGCCCTCCGGCGAATCCGGCTCGAAGCTAAGACGGGGCGAGAAAAGCGCGCAAGCGAGCGCGCCGTTGTTGACACGGTCGGCGGACACCGCCTACGATCGCCCCATGCTCGCTCGCCTTCTCGCCGTCGCGCTGCTCGCCGCGGCACCTCTCCGCGCGCAGGTGCGCGTCTCCGCGGAGCGGGAGAACCTGCGCGACGCGCCCGCGGGCGACATCCTGGGCGTCGTCCTCCGCGGCACCGCGCTCGGCGCGGGCGAGGCGCGCGGCGGCTGGCGCGCCGTCACGCTCGAGGGCTGGATCTGGACGCCTTCGGTGGCCGCCGTCGGTGCGGCCGGCGCGGAAGTCGCCGTCGCCGTGCCCGGCGGCGAGAACCTGCGCAGCGCGCCCGGAGGCGACGTCGTCGCGACGATCGCGGTCGGCACGCGCCTCACCGTGCTGGGGCGCAGCGAACGCTGGATCCGGGTGCGGCGGTCCGGCTGGATGTGGCGCGCGTCGCTCGCCGCGGCGGGGCGGCCGGCGGGCGCGGCGTCGGGGGAAGGCGCGCGGCCCGCGTCCGCTCCGTCCGGCGCGGCGGCCGGGGCGCGCGCGGACCCGGCGGCGGGCGGCGGTGCGGCGTCGGAGCAGGCGGCGGCGGCGCGCGCGGATTCGGTGGCGACGGCCATGCCGGCGGTGTCGCCCGGCGGTGTGGCGAGGGTCGCCGCGGGGCTCGCGGGGGCGGCGATCCTGGCGGCGCCGGGGGCGGACACGATCGCGCGCCTGGAACCGCTCGGCCGCGTGCAGGTGCTCGAGGAGAGGGAGGGCTGGTCGCGCGTGCGGGTGGAGGGGTGGGTGCCAACGGCGCGCCTGGCGGCGGCCGGGGACACGAGCGTGGTGCTCGGCGACGAGGCCGCCGCGATCCTCGGCAGGGATCCGAGCGCGCTGCGCGGGCGCCGGGTGGAATGGCATCTGAGGTTCCTGCGCCTGCAGCGGGCGGACTCTCTCCGCGCGGACTTCCAGCCCGGCCAGCCGTTTCTGCTCGCGACGGGCCCCGGCGCCTCGAACGGCCTGGTGTACGTCGGTGTGCCGCCGAGGCTGCTGCGCCGCGTACGGGCGCTCCGGCCGCTGGAGAGCTTCGTCGCGCTCGCCCGCGTCCGTGAGCCGCGCTCGCGGCAGACCGGCGTGCCCGTCCTCGATCTGCTCGACTTCCGCTGAGCGCGACCGGCGGCAGGGGCCCCGCGGCGCGCCCGGGTGCGGGGCGGCGAGCGGCGGCCACCGGTGGGGGAACCGAACGCGTCGAACGACGGATTTCAGCGGAACCGCTCCAGCGGGTACGAGGTAGTAGGTGCGGTCGGCTCCGGGTTTGCCGCCGAGCCGCGACAGCGCGCCGGGACGGGCGTGCATCCGCAAGACTGCGAGGAATCCCGATGCGCTCGAAAAGACCGGCGGCCTGGATCGCGCTCGCCCTCGTGGTGCCCCTCGCGGCCGCGGCGTGCGGCGACGGCGGCACCACGCCCCCGGCGCCGAAGCACTACGACATCGCGATCGAGGGCGGCGACGCGCAGTTCGGCCTGGCCGGGACCGAGCTCGCGCAGCCGCTCCAGGTGGTCGTCTCCGACCCGCAGACCGCGCTGCCGCAGAAGGGCGTCACGGTGAGCTGGAGCGTGAGCGCGGGCGATGGCGCGTCCGTCGACCCCACCACCTCCGTGACCGACTCCACCGGCGTCGCATCCACGAGTCTCACGCTCGGCCCCTCTCCGGGCCAGTACGTCGTGCGGGCGGACATCCCTTCGGGCGTCGTGACGCCCGTCGAGTTCGACGTGACCGCGCTCGCGCAGGCGCCCACGATCACGTCGATCTCGCCCCAGACGCCCTCGGCGGGAGACACGGTCACGATCACCGGCGAGAACTTCTTCGGTGGCGCCAGCGACCTGCAGGTGCTCTTCGACGGCTTCTCCGGCCTGGTCGTGTCCGCCACTAGCACCCAGATCCGCGCGGTGATCCCGCCGTGTCTGCCAGGGCGCACCGTTCAGGTGTCGGTGGCGATCGGCTCCGTCGCCGGTCCGGCCACCTCGCTCGACGTCGTGAGCGCCGGCGTCGCGGTTCTCCAGCTCCCCGTCGGCGGCGTGATCAGCGCGGCGGGGGAGCAGGACGTGGCGTGCCTCCGCATCGATCCGCAGCTCTCCGGCACGCGCTTCCTGGTCGCGATCCAGAACGCGACCGCGGTCGCGGGCGCGTCGATGCCGTTCCACTTCACGGCGCTGGCGGGAGCCGGCGTCGTCGCCTCGCTCGCGCCGCGCGGTGGCGCCTTCGACCTGCAGGCGACGACGGCGCTCACGGGCATGGCGCGGCGGCCGGCGCCGCCGTCCCCGCAGATCGCGTGGGAGATGCGGATCCGCCAGCGCGAGCGGAACGAGCTGCGGCCGCAGGACTTCATCCGCGGACGGCGCCCGGCCGTCGCGGGCGACGTCGTCGCCGCGGTGCCGAGCGTCGGTGACCAGAAGGACTTCCAGGTGGTCAACAAGGACAATCAGTTCACCAAGGTGAGCGCCGTGGTGAAGTTCGTGGGCGCCCACGGCGTCATCTATCAGGACGTCAACGCCCCGGCGAACGGCTTCACCACCACGCAGTTCCAGCATTTCTCGGAGTTGTTCGACGACCCGATCTACGACACCGACGTCGCCACCTACGGCGCGCCCTCCGACATCGACGGCAACGAGCACGTCGACATCCTCTTCACGCCGGTGGTGAACGAGCTGACGCCGAAGGGCAGCAACGGCTTCGTCGCCGGGTTCTTCTACGGCAACGACCTCAGCACGAACCAGGGCAGCAACCGCGGCGAGATCTTCTACAGCCTGGTGCCGGATCCGACCGGCAAGTTCGGCGACGTGCGCTCCACGAGCGACATCTTCGAAGTGGTGCCGCCCACGCTCGCCCACGAGTTCATGCACATGATCCACTACAACCAGCGCGTCCTGATCCGCGGCGGCTTCGGCCTCGACGCGCTGTGGCTCTCCGAGGGCCTCGCGCACACCGCCGAGGACGTGGTCGGCCAGGTGTTCGCCGACCGCGGCGACCTGGCCAACGCCGACGAGTTCCAGAGCTCCAACTACGCTCGGGCCTACTACTATCTCGGCAGCTTCAGCCAGTCCCCGGACCACACCTACGATGTGAGCCTCCTGGCCGAGGACGGCTTCGGCTCGCTCGAGCAGCGCGGCGCCGCGTGGCTCATGCTGAAATACCTGCGGGGGCTCTACGGCGACGGCCTCCTCAAGCAACTCGTGCAGACCACGCTCAGCAGCGCCGACAACATCTCGAGCCATACCGGACAGTCGTGGCAGTCGATCTTCAACGACTGGTCCGTGGCCCTGTACGCCGACAACGATCCGGAGCTCAGCGGCGCCAACATCCCCGCCAGATACCAGTTCGCCAAGATCGACCTGCGCAAGACGATTTTCTCCTCCAGCCGGGGCGGCTTCGCGCTCCAGCCGGAGCAGCACGGCTTCGTCGACTTCGACATCGCGGATACGCTGCCGGCCGCGAGCCCGTTCTTCCTCATCCTCGACGCCGGCGCGTCCACGGACCCGCTGAACCTCAACCTCGCGCCCCGCTTCGGCTCGAAGTTCGGCGGCGACAGCCGCGCCCAGATCGCGATCCTGCGCCTGCGCTGACGACGGACTGCGGTCGTCTGCGCGGACGTCCGACCGCGCTCACTCGACCGGCTCGAGCCGCGCGTTCGGGCGGAAGCGCCGCCCCACCTTCGCGACCGGCGCACCCTCCACGCGCACCACGTCCGCGGTGAAGTCGAAGCCGCCGCGGAAGAGCGACGTGCCCACGCCGTACGAGTCGACCGGCACCTTCATCTCCTCGAAGCGCCGGATCTTCTCCGCGTCGAAGCCGCCGGAGACGGCGATCCTCACGGCGCCGAACCCGGCGGCGTCGAGCGCGTCGCGCACGTTGTGGACGAGGCGGGGATTGACGCCGCGCGGGTCGAAGTCCCCCATCTGTGGCACGATCGAGCGGTCGACGAGCGTCTCCGACGTGTCGAGGCGGACGCCGTAGAGGCGCTCTCCCAGCGCCCGCGCGACGGCGAGCGAGGTGCCGACGCAGTCGTTGTCGAAGTCGACGAGGCTGATGACGCGCACGTCGCTCGGGATCAGGGCGGCGTAGGCGCGCGTGGCGGCGACGGTGTCGCCGCGGTAGCACGCGATCAGTGAGTGCGGCACCGTGCCGATCCCCTCCGATCCCCACCAGGACGCCTGCGCGTCGGTCGAGACGCCGATCGCGCCGGCGATGTGAGCGGCGTAGCCGTCGCCGGTCTGCACGAGCCAGTGATCGTGGCG
This sequence comes from uncultured Gemmatimonadales bacterium, assembly GCA_963816355.1. Lineage (GTDB taxonomy): Bacteria > Gemmatimonadota > Gemmatimonadetes > Longimicrobiales > RSA9 > CAWFKH01. Next base: position 365,347 of record CAWFKH010000003.1, read on the forward strand.
CGCGGGGAAGAACATGATCGGCTTCGGCCACGCGGCTTCGACGACGCGTCGCGTGTTCGTGGCGACCTTCGTCCGTCGCGCGAGGACGCCGAGGTAGAGCGTCTCCAGATGGGCGAAGGCGGGATACGGTCCGGTGATCGTGAGGACGGTCTCCCACGGTCGGATCGGATCGCCGTCGCGGAGCGCGTGCACCTCGAGATCCTCCCACACGTAGCCGTCCGTCAGGCACAGTTTCAGGATCGCGATCGCCTCGTCGATCCCGCCGAGCCACGCCTCGCGCTTCTGGAAGACCTGCATCGTGACCGCGGCTTCGAGCGACTCCGCGAGGAGCGCCTCCCGCGTCAGCACGAAGTACTTGTCACTGTAGTAGCCGTCCCGCATCCGCTCTGCCGGGAGCTGGAAGATCGCAGGGTCGAGCCGGCGTTGCGGCCGCAGCGGCGGCGGCGGAGTGCCCCCGGCGGCTGCGTGGATCGGCGTCGTATCGGTCATGCGGCTCTCATTCGATGAAGGGTCCAGGATTCAGGCGCGCCCGGGGACGCTCGAAGTTGGCCAGCGTGACGCCCGCGATGATCACCACCGCTCCGGCGACCTGGCCGACGGTCGGCACCTCCCCCAGCCAGGCCCATGCGACGAGGAGCGCCGCGACGGGCACGAGGTTGGAATAGCTCGCGGTGCGCGTGTTTCCGATGCGACGCACGCCGATGTACCAGAGCATGTACGCGACGCCGATCCCCAGCGCTCCGCTGTAGACGATGCTCGCCCAGGCGCCCGCGGGCAGCCGACTCCATGCGGTGCGCGCCACCGCGGGTGCGCCCACCAGCGCCAGCCCGACCGTGCCGATCCACATCGTCCACGCCGTGACCGGGACCGGTCCGTAGCGGCCCACCAGCGCGCGCGCACCGACGGTGTAGATCGACCACGCCACCGACGCGAGGATCAGGAGCAGGTCGCCCGCGAGCGTCCGCTCGTCGATCTGCACCGCCGCCCCACCGGCCATCACGACCAGCGCCATTCCTGCCACCGTCAAGCCGACTCCGAGCCAGACGCGCGGTCGCACGCGCTCGTGGCCCAGCACCCCCGAAAGCAGCGCCGTGAGGATCGGCGTGCCGGCGAGCAGCAGGCTGGCGTTGCCCGCGCGCGTCCGGCTGATCCCGGTGATGAAGCAGAGTTGATAGAGGAGGTTGCCGAGCAGGCCGAGAGCGAGCACGCGCGGCACGTCCGCACGCCGCGGCAGCGGGATCGGCCCGCTCCGCCGCAGCGCCACGAAGACGACCGCGCTCGCGAGGGTGAACCGCACCGGGTTGAACGCCATCGGGGCGACGTGGCCGAGACCGACCTTGATGACCGAGAAGTTCACGGCCCAGATCGCGACCAGCGCGAGGAGCGGGAGCGATGCGGACGGCGGTGCGTCCTGCGGCGCGGCGCGCGCGGCCACTCTATCCTCTCTCGGTGCCGACATCCGGGAATAGTCCGGGGCGGCGGCGTTCGTGCGCAAGAGCGGCGCCCTCGCTACTTTTCTTCGCGTTCAGCGTTTTCGTCGGAGAAGGAGGGAGCGATGGTCGCGGCCGTTGTGCTCATTCGTGCGGAGCGGGACCGGATCCCGGGCGTCGGGCGTGAGCTCGCGGAGCTGGACGGCGTCGCCGAGGTCTATTCGGTGTCCGGCGACTGGGACCTGGTCACGATCGTCCGCGTCCCCGCCTGGGAGGAGATCGCGAGCGTCGTCACGGAGCAGATCGCGGCCGTGCGGGGCATCGAACGCACGCACACGCTGATGGCGTTCCGGATCTACTCGAAGCAGGACGTCGAGAAGGCGTTCGACATGTTCGAATAGCGCCCGCCTACGGTGTCGTGGCGTCCTCGTCGGCGCCGCTGCCGGCACCCTCGACGTCCGCGGCGGAGGCGGGCGGTGCCGTGGGCTCGGCGTGCGCGGCGGGGCCCGGCGCGGCCGCGGGCTTCGCTTCCGCCTTCCCGGTCGGCGCCGGGTGCTGGGTCGCCGCCTCGGCCGCGAGGGTGCGGTCGTACCAGGTGCGCGCGATCTCGGCCGCGATCTCGCGTCCGCCGAGGCCGAACGCGATGCCGGCCGCGAGCGCGGCCGCACCCACGACGGCGATGAAGGCGACGAGGACGATGTCTTCGGCGATGTCGAGCTGCTCGAGCGCCATGAAGACGGCGAGGATGATCACCGTCGCCTTGGCGGCGCGCGCGACCGTCGGGATGCCCGCGACGCCGCCCGCCGACGCGAGGACGAGGTCCTTGACGAACTCGCCCAGCACGATGCCGAGGAAGAGGATGATGACCGCGACGATCACGTTCGGGATGTAGCCGAGCAGCTCCGCGAACAACGCGCTGACCACCGTCAGACCGAGCGCATTGGCGACGAGGAGGATGACCAGCAGCATCACGGCCCAGAAGACGAGCTTCGCGATCACCGTAGAGGCGTCGAGCCCGGTGCCGGTCCGCTCGAGTGCTTCGCTCACGCCGCCGTCCCGCATCCAGCGGTCGAAGCCGATCCGGTGCAGCGCCGCGTCCGCCCCACGCTCCACTGTCTTCGCGATCGCGTAGCCGGCCAGCAGGATGCCGAGCGCGGCCGCGAGCTGGGGCAGATAGGCGACGATCTGGGTGATCCCCTCTTCGAGGCGCGCGATGATGCTGTCGATCATTCATTGCCTCCAGGTTAGGCTACACGCTCGCGCCGGGGATGCGGTTTTGCAAGGGAGCGGACGGACGAACGTTCACCAGGGATGCGACGACACGGAATGAGGACTTTCAAGGATCTTCGAGGCCGGGAATGGGTGGCGGAAGCGCGCGAAGAGGAGACGCCGCGCCACCATGGGCGCTTCTACCTGATCATGCGGCCCGCCGACGGCGAGGGACCGCTCCTGGCGATGCCGGAGGTGCGCTGGCAGAGCCGCGTCTCCGCCGTGCGGACGCTCCGCACGATGGGACTCTGGGAGCTGCAGCGGCGGCTCCAGTGGCTCGGCGAGCGCCGGAGCGCCGCCGGGGACCTGCCGCTCGCCGCGACCGCTACGCAGCCGCTGCTGCGCGGCACCACCGGAGAGCAGCCCCGGCCGCTTCCGCACGACCCGCGCGAGGGCGTCTGAGCACCCGCTACGACGAGATCCTCGCCGCCGTGCGCGCGGCGCACGGCCTCGATCCCCGCACGTCGATCTTCGACGTGCGCGTCGAGCCCGCGGTGGATGCGCTCCTCCTCCGCGGCGCCGCCACGGACGCGCAGGCGGTCACCGACCTCGCCAACCGTCTGCGCGAGGCCGAGCCGCGGCTCACGATCCATTCGCGCGTCACCCTCCTGCCCGAAGAGGCGCCCACGTCCGGACGACACGCGCTCGTCCGCGCCGCCGTCGCGCCCGCCTACGCGGAAGCGCGCCTCGCCTCGCCGTTGGTGACGCAGTACGTCCTGGGGGCCCACCTGGAGATCCTCGCGCGCGACGGCGTCTGGCTGCGCGTCCGTGGCGACGACGGCTACATTGCGTGGCTCCACGCGGGGTACGTCGAGACCGGTACGCTCGAGTGGGCCGAGCGGTGGCGCAACGGCGACGGCGGCGAGCCCGCCGTCTCGCTCGGCGCCCAGCTCGAGGACGACGGCGGCGGCTTCGTCTTCCCGCTCCCCTGGGGCGCGCGCGTGATCGGCGAGGCCGGTGGCCGCTTCCGCATCCCGGACGGAAGGCGCGGCCGGCGCGCGCACGGCGAGATCGTCGCGGTCGATCGCCTACCGGACTTCTTCCCGGCGCGCGGCGAGAGCGTGGCCCGCAGCGCGCAGCGGTGGATCGGAACGCCGTACCTGTGGGGCGGCGTCACGCCCGGCGGGGCCGACTGCTCCGGTTTCCTGCAGTCGGTGTTCCGGCTCCACGGCACGGCGCTGCCGCGCGACTCCGACATGCAGGCGCGCGTGGGAGAGGCTGTGGATCCAGGCGAGGCGTTCGAGCTGCTGCGCGCCGGGGACCTCCTCTTCTTCGCAGAGCGCCCGGAGCGCGTGACTCACGTGGCGCTTTCGCTGGGGGGGGCGCGGCTGATTCACTGTGCGCTCGCGAACGGCAGCGTCGCCGTGAACGACTTGACGGGAGCGCGGCCGCCCGAGCCGGACCTGCGCGGCTGGCTCTCCGCCTGTCGCCGCGTCCTGCCCGACGCGCAGGCGGAGTCGCCGCCGCGCCTCACGGACCGCCGGGAACCGTGACCTCCTGACCGATCTGGAGTCGGCGCGGATTCACGTCCGGATTCGCCTCCTTCAGCGCCGCCACCTCCAGGCCGTAGCGGCGCGCAATGCTCTCGAAGGTGTCACCCCGCCGCACCGTATACGTGCGCGGACCGGCCGACGGCGCGGCCGCGCCGTCCGCGCCCGTGCCGGCCGCCGAAGCGCCGGCCGCACGCTGTCCTCCGGCGGGTGCGCCGGCCACCGGCGGCGAGGCCGCGGAGGGCGGACCGCCGCGTGCGGCGAGCGCGGGGGCGGGGAGCGGCCGGTCGAACCTCGCCAGACGCGACCCGATCGCGTCCTCGACGCGTTTGGCGCGCCATGTCGACGGCACGTCGTTGCTGATGATGCTGAACGCGAGGCGCTCGCCATCCGCGGCGCGTACGTAGCCGGAGAGGGCGGAGACGCTGTCGATGGTGCCGGTCTTCGCGTGCAGGTTCCCTTCGGCCGGCGTGCGGTGCATGCGATGGAGGCCGAGGCCGCCCGCCTCCGGCAAGGTGGAGACGAAGGCGTCGAAGTACGGCGTGCCGCTCATGAACGCGAGCAGTCGCACGATCGTCGCGGCGTCCGTCCGGTCGAGGGTGGAGAGCCCGGAGCCGTCGACCATGCGGAGCGTCGGGTCGTCGACGCCGGCCTGCTCGCGCAGCAGCGACTCCACCGCGTTCCGACCCGCTTCGACGCTCCCCTCGCCGGCGGTGACGCGGCCGACGGTGCGCAGGATCTGCTCCGCGTACAGGTTGTGACTCCGCTTGTTGAGCACGGTCAGGATGTCGATCAGTGGCGGCGAGTGGTGCACGGCGAGGACCTGGAGCGGCGGCCGTCCGGTGAGGGCAGGGGCGAACACGCCGCGCCCGGTGATCGGCGACGCCTCGGGCGCGTGCACCTCGCTCGCCTCCCCGTCCACCGTGATGCCGCGGGCGCGCAGCACCTCGCCGAAGGTCAGCGCGGCGTAGCGCGCGGGGTCGGCCACGGGCACGGCCCGCCACACGGCGCTGCTCCCCTTCCGGATCTGGCCGGTCATGACGATCGGGCCGTCGTAAGCCGCGCGCGTCACCTCGACATGGGTCGCGCCGCGGGCGACGGTCGTCGCCTGGTTGACGAGGGCGATGCCGTCGCCGCCGGGCACGAGAAGGACCGCCGGGCGCCAGCCGGTCCGGGCGCCCGGCTCGATGCGCAGCGTGACCATCGCCTCGGCATAGGTGAGCGCGCTCGCCGGCGCCGCATACCATGCGTTCACGTAGTCGATCTTCCAGCCGCGGCCGAACGGCCGGCCGGAGAAGTAGGACGCGTCGCCGATCACGCGGCCGCGGATCTCCCGGATTCCTTTCGCGGCGAGCGTGTCCGCGAGCTCCTCCCACACCGCCGTCTTCGAGGGATAGAGGCGGTCGGAAATCGTGGGATCGCCGGTGCCGTAGAGGACGAGGTCGCCCTGCAGCACACCGTCGCGCACCGGTCCGGCGGCCGCCACGTACGTCTCGTAGCGGAAACCCGGACCGAGGTAGTAGAGCGCCGCCGCCGAGGTGAACAGCTTCAGGTTCGACGCCGGCGCCAGCGCCCGGCTCGACGCGTGATCGAAGAGCGTGTCGCCGCCGTCCAGCGACACCACGAGCACGCTCCAGCGGTCGCGGGGCCAGTGCGGCGATGCGATCAGGCGCTCCAGCTCGGCGCGCAGCGCGGAAACCTCGCCGCCGGTGCGCTTCGCCGAGGCTCTGCCGGCGTGCGTCGTCGAGACGCTGCCGGCGTGCGTCGCCGCGGCCCCGCCGGCGTGCGTCGCCGCGGCCTCGCCGGGGCGTGTCGCCGTGGCCGGCGCGACCGTCGGCGCGGAGGGCGGTGCGTGCGCGTGCTCACCGCTGGGCGCGGGGCCGAGGAGGGCCGCCAGCGCCAGCGCCGTGAAGGAGATTGATCGCATGCCGTGCCGCACTCCGCTCCTGGGATCGTCGGTTCGGGGACGGGTCGGGGGCGGCACGCCCACCGACGCCGGGCAAAACCGTGCAAGAGGAGGACCGGTCCGCTCGCCGCGGCGGCGACGTCACGCCTATATTGCCGAGATGATCGTTGGTACCGGAATCGACGCCGTTTCGATCCCCCGCTTCCGCGCGTTCCTGGACCGCCGCGGGGAGCGTGCTCTGCGCAGGCTCTTCACGGCGCAGGAGGTTCGCTACTGCCTCGACCGCGGCGATCGCATCGCCTCGCTCGCGGCGCGCTTCGCCGCCAAGGAGGCGTTCTTCAAGGCGGTGGGCACCGGCTGGAGCCGCGGCGGCGCGTGGAGCGAGGTCGAGGTGATTCGCGACGCCGCCGGCCGCCCCGCTCTCCGCCTGCACGGCCGCGCCGACCGCGTCGCGGGCGGCCTCGGCGTCACGAACGCCCACGTCTCGCTCAGCCACACGGCCGACCTCGCGCTCGCGCACGTCCTTCTGGAGCGGTGATGCGGCGGCGACGCGGCCACGGGCGCCCGGATCGCGGCCCGGTCCGTGCCGTCGGGTCGTCACTCTTGCGGCGCGGTGCGCGACCGGCCAGTATTCGGCAGCGAGCAGCCGGGGGGATCTCCGGCCCTCGCCCAGATACCGGGACCGAGCGAGGGCGCGCCGAGTGGGTGCGCCCTCTTGCGTTCGCGCCACGCCGGGAGAGGCGGGCCCATTTCAGATCCCAGGAGCCGAAGATGTCCAAGTCCCTCCGCGTCCTCATCGCCGACGACGAGGCGCTCCACAACCTCGCCCTCACGAGCCACCTCGAGTCTCTCGGGCATCGCGTCGTCGCGACCGCCAAGAACGGCAGGGAAGCGGTCGTGATGGCGCGGGAGAACGACGTCGACCTCGCGATCCTCGACATCCGCATGCCCGTGCTCACCGGGACCGAGGCGGCGCACCAGATCGCGGCCGAGCGCGCGATCCCGATCATCATCCTCTCCGCCTACAGCGATCAGCGCACCGTGGATCAGGCGAGCCGCTCGCCCATCTTCCACTACCTCGTCAAGCCGGTTGACGCCGACGACCTGGGTCCCGCCATCGCCGTCGCCCGCGCCCGCTTCGTCGAGTGGAACAGCGCTCGCGAGGAGCGCGATTCCTTGCAGCAGAAGCTCGAGGAGCGCAAGCTGGTCGAGCGCGCCAAGGGCCTGCTCATGGAGAATCGCGGCTTTTCCGAGAACGAGGCGTATCGATTCCTGCAGAAATCGAGTCAGGAGCGCAACACCCCGATGGTCGACCTCGCCCGCAAGATCGTGCTCGCCGCCTCCCTCATGCAGAATCAGTAGGACCCGCTCGGACATGGCTGGAAACGGAAAGCGCTCCGGGCCGCTCGACGGGGCGGCGCCGGCGGATGCCGCGGCCGGCGGCGAGGCCGCTGCCGCCGGAGCGGCGACGATCCTCGTCGTCGACGACGAGGTGCTGGTGCGCGAGACGCTCGCAGACCTGCTCGAAGCGGAAGGATACACCGTCATCGCGACGGCGACGGGGGATCGCATCGAGGAGGTCCTCGCCCCCGTCGACCTCGTCCTCCTCGACGCGATGCTCCCCGGCCAGGACGGCTGGGATGTCTGCAGGGCGATCAAGGCCGCCGACCCGATGCTTCCCGTTCTGATGGTGACCGCCCGGACCTCGCCGCGCGACGTGATCCGGACCTTCGCCGCCGGCGCCGACGACTACATCGCGAAGCCGTTCAACGCGGCCGAGCTGTCGGCGCGCATCAGCACCCGGCTGCGCGTGCACCGGGCGGAGAAGGAGCTGCAGGCGGCGAACGCGCGCCTGCGCCAGCTCGCCGACCAGAACTATTCGCTCTACCAGAGGGCCCGTGCCGACGCGGAAGAGCGCGACGACCTGCTCCGAGAGCTCGATCACCGCGTGCGCAACAACCTCTCCGTCATCCTCGGCCTCGTGACGATGGAGCGGAACCGGCGACCGGTGCGTGCCGCCGCCGGGACGCTGCTCAGCCTGGAGAACCGGCTACGCGCCTTCGTCGCCGTACACGAGAGCTTCCGGCGCAGAGGCTACGCCGGGGTGCTGGCGAGCGAGATCGTCGATGGCGTCGCGGAGCGGCTCAAGGCCGTGTTCGATCCGGCCGACTGTGTCCACCTGGAGGTGCATTGCGCGGAGCTCGCCCTCAACGAGCGCCAGGCGTTCGCGCTCGCGCTCATCCTCAACGAGCTCGTCACGAACGGCCTCCAGCACGCGTTTCCCGGGGGCCGTGGGGGCACCATCAGGATCGGGCTGCGGAGCTCGACGGACCGGGAGGCGGCGCGTCTGGAGGTGTGCGACGACGGCGTCGGCATTCAGGCCGGGATCGCGAGCCACGCCCTCGGCAGCGGGCGCTCGATCATCGAGGCGCTCGCGACCGCCGAGCTGGGCGGCGGCGTCACGTTCGATGCGCTCGAGTGCGGCACGCGCGCCATCGTCACCTTCGCCCCGGAGCCGATCGACGAGCGCGCCGAGGCGACGGCTCGCGGCCGCCGTCAAGAGGCGGCTCGTACCGCACCTCGGACCGCTTCCAAGTAGCGCTCCCCGGCAGTGCTTCCAGGTTGCGCTCCTCAGTAGCTGCCGAGGTAGCGCTCAACCTCCCACTCGTGGACCTGGGCGGTGTAGTCGCGCCACTCCTGTTCCTTCGCCGCGACGAAGTGCTCGACGACGTGCGAGCCGAGGATCTCGCGCATGAGCGAGCTGCGGCGGAGCAGGGCGACCGCCTCGCCGAGGTCCTGCGGCAGCTCGTGGATCTTGTAGCGTCGCCGCTCGCGGACGGAGAGCGTGAAGATGTTCTTGTCGACCGGATCCGGCGGCTCGATCCGTCGCCGCACGCCGTCGAGGCCGGCGCCGAGCTGGACCGCGAGCGCGAGGTAGGGATTGGCGGAGGGGTCCGGCATGCGCAACTCGAGGCGCGTTCCGTCCTGCCGGCGCGCCGGTACGCGGATCATCGGTGAACGGTTCCGGTGCGACCAGGCGACGTTCACGGGTGCCTCGAAGCCCGGAACGAGCCGCTTGTAGCTGTTCACCAGAGGGTTCGTGATCGCGCAGTAGCTCCGGGCGTGCTTCAGCAGACCGCCCGCGTACCACCGCATCACCTTCGAGATCTCGTCCGGCGCCGCCGCGTCGTAGAAGGCGTTTCCCGCTTCGCCGAACAACGACTGGTGCGTGTGCATGCCGGAACCGTTGATGCCGAAGATCGGCTTCGGCATGAACGTGGCGTGCAGGCCGTGCTGCAGCGCTACGTTGCGCACGACGAACTTGAACGTCGCGATGTTGTCCGCCGTCTCGAGGGCGTCCGCGTAGCGGAAGTCGATCTCGTGCTGCCCCGGCGCCACCTCGTGATGCGCCGCTTCCACCTCGAAGCTCATCATCTCCAGCGCGTTCACGATGTCGCGCCGCGCCACCTCGCCCAGGTCCACGGGCGTCAGGTCGAAATAGCCGCCGGAATCGTGCGTGAGCCGCGTCGGCTTGTCCTCCGTGCCGCGATGGAAGAGGAAGAACTCCGCCTCCACACCCGCCATCATCCGGTATCCGAGCGCCGCCGCCGCCCGCATCTGCCGCCGCAGAACCTGTCGGGGGTCACCCGAAAACGGCTCGCCGTCCGCCGTCATCACATCGCAGATCACGCGCGCGATCCGGTTCTCGGGATCGCCCCACGGGAAGACCGCGTACGTCGTCAGGTCCGGCGCCAGCAGCATGTCCGACTCTTCGATCCGGACGAATCCCTCGATCGAGGAGCCGTCGAAGAGGATGTCCCCCGCCAGCGCCTTGTCGAACTGGCTCGCGGGGACCTCCACGTTCTTCACCGCGCCGGTGATGTCCGTGAACTGCAGGCGAAGAAAGCGGACGCCGCTCTCCTTCAGATCGGCCCGCACCTCCTCGATGCTCCGACCCGGCCGCGGACGGCTCGAGGCGGCCCCTCGCTTCACCTTGTACTCGGGGTCCACCTCCCCCACCGGCCGCCGCGATCCGCCACCCGACCCGCGCCGAGACCGCTTCTTGCCTTCACTGCCCATGCCTCGTCGTCCATCTGAGGAAACCCGCCGCCGCCGCTCGACCCGAGCGTAGTCGCCCACCCACCCACGGTCAAGCACGAAAAAAGGGCCGGATCCCCCGGATCCCGCCCTCCACCATCGTTCCCGCCGGCCAACCGGCCCGCCGCCGCGACGTGCGGCGCCTCGCTATGCCGGCATCCGCTCCGCACCCGCGCCACACCCTTCGCAAACGCCCACGAGCTCCAGACGGTACCCCTCGACCGCGAAGCCGTCCACCGGTCCCAGCCGCCGTACCAGCGTCGGATCCAGTCGGCCGGGCACGTCCAGCACCGCGCCGCACTGCAGGCAACGCGCGTGGTGATGCGGGTCCGTACGGCCGTCGTAGCGCGCAGAACCGTCGCCGTACGTAAGCTTGCGCGCGAGACCGCACCCCACCAGCGTCTCCAGCGACTTGTACACCGTCGCCAGCGAGATGTCCGGGATCTCCGAACGCACCGACGTGAAGACATCGTCCGCCGTCGGGTGACTCGTCGTCCCCCGAAGGCAACGATACACCGCCGCCCGCTGCTCCGTGAAGCGCTGGCCACTCGACTCGAGCGCCCGCCGCAGCACGCCGTCGAGCTCCTCCACGCGGACCCCTTCGCCCGCCTTCACGACATCTCCTGCGTGCATTCCACCGCTCCCATGCTCGCCTGCCGGACCTCTCGACCCTAAGCTTAACCGAGGCGCGGGAAGGCTGTCAATAGCAATTCTCACTTTCCAGAAGGACACGCCATGGACCAGGACACGCGCGGGGCCGGCGTCGATACGCCGCCGCAGAGCGGCCCGGTGATCGTCGCGCTGGTGGCGGATCTGCTCTTCGCGTCACGCATCCGGGGGACCGCGGCGCTGGTGGGCGCGCGGGTGCAGGTGGTCCAGAAGGGGGCGGCGCTGTGGGACGCGGTGGAGCGGGCGAGGCCGGCGTTGGTGCTGGTGGATCTCGGGGCGCGGGAGGATGCCGTCGACGTGATACGGCGGCTGAAGGCGTCGCCGGGGCCCGCGGCGCCGCGCGTGGTGGCGTTCGGGTCGCACGTGGCGGAGGAGGCGTTGCGGGCAGCGCGTGACGCGGGAGCGGATCGCGTTCTTGCACGCTCGGCGTTCGTGCGGGTGCTGCCTTCGCTGTTGGCGGGAGAGCTGGACGGCGAGGACGCGCTCAGGCGGCGTCCGCCTCCTCCTTGAGCTTGCAGTCGAGGCAGTAGCGAGCGTGGGGTAGCGCGTCAAGGCGCTCGAAGTCGATGAGCTTTCCACAGGCGTGGCAGAAGCCGAACTTCTCGGGCTCCTTGTACAGGCGGCGGAGCGCCTCCTCGATGCGATAGAGGTAACGGCCCTCCTTGCTGGCGAAGAGGAGCATCTTCTCGCGCTCCATCGCGTCGGTGCCGAGGTCGGCAATGTGGTCCGAATAGGAATACAGGTCGGAGTCGGCCTGCTCCGCGAAGACCTTGGCCAACTCGTCGAAGCGGCCGAGCGAACGGAGGGCACGCTCGCGCTCGCGCAGGAGCCGCTTCTGCAGGTGCTCGATCTGCTTCTTCGTGAGCTTCTTCGCCATCGCTACTAACGGCTGCCTTCCAAGGAGTCGGGGACCGGCATGAACGCCACGCCGGTGGCGAATCAGGCGTCCACATGGTTGCGGATCCAAACGTGAAAAGATAGCCGAGGCGGTGCGCTCCGACAACCCGAGCGCAGGGAGCGCGGTTCGCGTGCCGGGCTCCGCGCCTTCCGCCCCCTGGAGGAGGAAGTTCCGGCCGCCCGGCCGGCACGCACGCGCTGCGTGCCCGTCGCGTGCCACGTGTGTCTTTGCGGGTCCCGGCAGGGGCGGACTATCTTGGCGGTCGAGTGCGGCGCGGAACCAATCCGGAGGTGGGTACATGTCCGCGAAGGAGCAGGCGTTCGAGGCGTTGTTGGAGGAGAGCAGGCGTTTCGAGCCGCCGGAGGAGTTCCGGCGCCAGGCGAACGCATCCGACCCGGGGATCTACGAGGAAGCGCGGAAGGATCCGGAGTCGTTCTGGGCGGGCTGGGCGGAGCAGCTCGACTGGTTCACGCCGTGGAGCCGGGTGTTGCGCTGGGAGCCGCCGCAGGCGGAGTGGTTCGTGGGCGGCAAGCTGAACGCGTCCTACAACTGCCTGGACCGTCATCTCGACGGCGCGCGGCGCAACAAGGCCGCGCTGATCTGGGAGGGCGAGGGCGGGGATCGCCGGGTGTTCACGTACTGGGACCTCCACCGCGAGGTGTCGAAGTTCGCGAACGTGCTGAAGGGGCTGGGCGTGGGGAAGGGGGACCGGGTCGCGATCTACCTGCCGATGATCCCGGAGGCGGCGGTCGCGATGCTCGCCTGCTCGCGGATCGGCGCGCCCCACTCCGTCGTCTTCGGTGGCTTCTCGGCCGACAGCCTGCGCGACCGCATCAACGACGCGGAGGCACGGGTGCTGGTGACGGCGGACGGGGGATACCGCCGCGGGCGTCCGGTGGCGTTGAAGGAGAACGCGGATCGAGCGCTGGAGGACACGCCCTCGATCGAGAAGGTGGTGGTGGTGCGCCGGGGCGCGGGGCTCGATGCGCCGGTGCACATGAAGGAGGGGCGGGACCTCTGGTACCACGACCTGATGGAGCACGCCGCGGCGCGCTGCGAGCCGGAGCCGATGGACTCGGAGGACATCCTCTACATCCTGTACACGTCCGGTACGACCGGAAAGCCGAAGGGCGTCGTCCACACCACGGGCGGCTACCTGACGCACGTCTACGCGACGACGCGCCTCGTCTTCGACCTGAAGGAGTCGGACGTCTACTGGTGCACCGCGGACGTCGGCTGGGTGACGGGCCACAGCTACATCGTCTACGGACCGCTCGCGAACGGGGCGACGACGCTGATGTACGAGGGCGCGCCGGACTGGCCGGACCGCGGCCGCTTCTGGAGCCTGGTCGAGCGCTACGGCGTGAGCGTCTTCTACACGGCGCCCACGGCGATCCGCGCCTTCATGCGCTGGGGCACGGAGTGGCCGGCGAAGGCGGACCTGTCGACGCTGCGTCTGCTGGGCACGGTCGGCGAGCCGATCAACCCGGAAGCGTGGATGTGGTACCACGAGCACATCGGGCACGAGCGCTGCCCGATCGTCGACACGTGGTGGCAGACGGAAACCGGCGGCATCATGATCACGCCGCTGCCGGGGATCACGACAACGGTGCCGGGCAGCGCGACGGTGCCGTTCCCCGGCGTGAGCGCGGACGTCCTGAACAACGAGGGGAACGCCGTACAGGCGGGCTACCTCGCGCTGACGCGGCCGTGGCCGGGCATGCTCCGGACCGTGTGGCGCGACGAGGAGCGCTTCCGCCAGCAGTACTGGTCGAAGTGGCCCGAGATCTACTTTCCGGGCGACGGCGCGAAACGCACCGACGACGGCTACTACTGGATCCTCGGCCGCGTCGACGACGTGCTCAACGTGGCCGGCCACCGCATTGGCACGATGGAGGTCGAGAGCGCGCTCGTCGACCACAAGAAGGTCGCCGAGGCGGCGGTCGTCGGGAAGGCGGACGAGATGAAGGGGCAGGCGATCGCCGCGTTCGTGACGCTGAAGGAGGCGATCGAGCCGTCCGACGCGCTGAAGGAGGAGCTGCGTCAGCACGTCGCGGACAAGATCGGCGCGATCGCGCGCCCGGATGTGATCCTGTTCGCGGCGGACCTCCCGAAGACGCGCTCCGGCAAGATCATGCGCCGGCTGCTCCGCGACATCGCGGAAGGACGGGCGCTGGGTGACACGACGACGCTCGCGGACCCGGCGGTCGTCGCGCGCCTGAAGACGGAGTACGAGGGAAGGGAGTAGCGGCGCGATCAGCGCGTGCTCGGCACGGCGAGGAGGAGCGCGTAGAGCGACTCCGTGTCCGTGGCCCACTCCACGACGTCGAGCTGTGCCTCCGCGAGGAGCCGCTCGAGCCCCGGGCGGTCGTACTTCGTGCTGATCTCGGTGCGGATCGCCTCGCCCTCGTCGAGCCGCAGCGGCGCGAGGCCCGGGATGTGGATCACCTGCGCGTGCCGCGACACCAGGTGCATCTCGACGCGGCCGGCGCCGGCGTCGTAGCGGGCGCGGTGGTCGAAGGCGAGCGGATCGAAGTCGGCGCCGAAGGTGCGGTTCACGACGCGCAGCATGTTCCGGTTGAACTCCGCGGTCACGCCCTGGCGGTCGTTGTAGGCGGCGTCGAGTCGCGCGGGGTCCTTCTTCAGATCGGCGCCGAGCAGCAGCCGGTCCGGCGCCCGCATGTGGGAGCGGACGCCGGCGAGCAGGCGTGAGGCGGCGTCGCCGTCGAAGTTGCCGAGCGTGCTTCCGAGGAAGGCGAAGAGCGCGGGTCGCTCCAGGTCCGGCGGCACGGGCAGCGGCTTCGTCAGGTCGGCGACGATCGGCTGCACCCGCAGCGACGCGTAGGAGCGCCGCAGCCGTCGGCCGGTCTCCTCCAGGAACGCCGCCGAAACATCGATGGGCAGGTAGAGCGCGTCCGGCGTGACGCGGGTCAGGGCGTCGAGCAGGATGCGCGTCTTTTCGGCGCTGCCGGCGCCCAGCTCGATGAGGGAGCGCGGGGCCAGGTGTCGCACCCACGCCGCGCCGGCATCGCGCAGCAGCGCGCGCTCCGTCCGCGTCAGGTAGTACTCCGGCAACGCGGTGATGCGCTCGAAGAGGCGGGAGCCGACCTCGTCGTAGAAGTAGCGCGGTGGGATCTCGCGTGGCCGGCGGTCGAGCGCCTCGCCGAGCTCGTCGAGGAGCACCGCCTGCGCCGACTGTACCCGGGAATCGGACGTCATGCTCGATCGCCGCAAGGGGAAAAGGGGCGCGCAATCTATCCACGGCCGTCTGCGGCGGGCAAACCGCCCCGGCACTCGGTTCGGTTCCGCGCGGGCCGCATGAGCGGCGAGCCGGTTCTCGAGGCGTCACGCGTCGCGAAGCGCTATCGCGACACGGTCGCTCTCGACGACGTCTCCCTCCGCGTCGCGGCCGGCGAGCTCGTCGCGCTCGTCGGGGAGAGCGGCTCCGGCAAGACGACGCTGCTACGCTGCTTCAACGCCATGGTCCGGCCCGACGGCGGCCGCGTCCGCGTGGCGGGGCGCGACGTCGCGACCGCCGACCCGGTGGCGCTGCGACGCAGCATCGGCTACGTGCCGCAGGACGGCG
Organism: uncultured Gemmatimonadales bacterium; assembly: GCA_963816355.1. GTDB lineage: Bacteria > Gemmatimonadota > Gemmatimonadetes > Longimicrobiales > RSA9 > CAWFKH01. The sequence goes on from CAWFKH010000003.1 coordinate 380,693, forward strand.
GCTTGCTGCCGCACTGGAGCGTGCTGCGCAACGCGGGAATGGTGCCGTGGCTCCGCGGTGACGACGGCGAGCGCGCCGCCACGCGCGCGCTGGCGCTCGTCGGGCTCGATCCGGACCGCTTCGCCGCGCGCCACCCGAAGCAGCTCTCGGGAGGGCAGCGCCAGCGCGTGGCGATCGCGCGGGCACTCGCCGCGAATCCCGCCATCGTCCTCCTCGACGAGCCGTTCGGCGCCCTCGACGCGATCACGCGCGCCGAGCTGCGCGATGCCTTCTCGGCGCTGCGCCGCCGCCTCGCGATTACCGCGCTGCTCGTCACCCACGACCTCGCCGAGGCGCTCGCCCTGGCCGACCGCGTCGCGGTGCTGCGCGCCGGCCGACTCGAGCAGCTCGCGGCGCCCACCGCGCTGACCGCTTCGCCGGCTTCGGAGTACGTCTCGCGCCTGCTGCGGACCGCCGGGGTGGCGCACCAGTGAGCGGAGAGCGCTTCGCCCGCAGGCGCGGTGGCGTCGTCGCGAGCGGCGCTGTCATCCTCGCGTCGCTGGCCAGCGCCTCGCCGGCGGCCGCGGTCGCGTCCGCTCCCGCGCCGTCCCGCGACGCCCCTCCCATCGGCGTCGCGCCGGCCGCGGCTCGCGCGCGCGGCGCGCCGCCCCGCGCGCAGGAGGAGGGCCGCGCGGTCATCGTCGCGTCGAAGCCGTTCGCGGAGTCGTACCTGCTGGCGGAGATGTTCGCGCAGCTACTGGAGGCGCGGGGCTTCGCCGTCGACCGGCGGGCGGGTCTCGGCGCGACGGAGATCAGCTTCGGCGCGCTGCGCGAGGGCGCGATCGACGTGTATCCGGAGTACACGGGAACCGGCCTCGTCGCGATCCTCGGCGAGGCGCCGAGCGCGGATCCGCGCTCGGTGTTCCGCCGCGTGTCGGGGGAGTTCGAACGACGCTGGGGCGTGCGCTGGCTGCCCCCGCTCGGCTTTCAGAACACCTACGCGATCGCGGTTCGCCGCGAGACGGCGCGCCGCTATCACCTGCGCACGCTCAGCGACCTGGCGCGCGTGGCGCCCCGCCTGACGGCCGGCTTCTCGCCGGACTTTCTCGGCCGCAGCGACGGACTGCCCGGCCTGCGGTACGCCTACGGCCTCCGCTTCGCGGGCGTCCGCTCGCTGCTGCAGGCCGTGAAGTACCGCGCCATCGCCGCCGGCCGCGTCGACGTCATCGACGGCTACTCGACCGACGGCGCCATCGCCCGCTACGACCTCGTGGTCCTGCAGGACGACCGCGGCTTCTTCCCCGCCTACGAGGCCGCGCCGCTCCTCAGCGCCGCCGCGGCCCGGCGGCCGGGCGTCGTCGCCGCACTTTCGGAGCTCGGCGGCATGCTCGACGCCCCGCTCATGCGTCGGCTCAACGGTCGCGTCGAGGTCCAGGGCGAGGCGGTCGCGACGGTCGCCGCCGATGCGCTCGCGCAGCTCCGCCTCGTCCCGCCCGCCGGGGCGAGCGCCGGAACAGGGGGCCACGGCGGATCAGGAAGTGCGCCGCCGCCCGGCGATGCGGGCGGCGCGGTGGCGGCGCGACCCGCGCTGCCCGCTTACATGTGGAACCGGCGGACGACGCTGCTCCGCCTCGCCCGCCGCCACCTGCTGCTCGTCGCCGTTTCACTGGCCGCGGCCGTGGCCGTGGCGCTGCCGCTCGGGCTGCTGCTCGAGCGCGTGCGCGGCTCGGCGGAAACCGCCGTGCGCGCGATCGGGCTGCTGCAGACGATCCCCAGCATCGCCCTGCTCGCCTTCATGATCCCGATCTTCGGCATCGGCGTCTGGCCCGCGCTCGTCGCGCTCTTCCTCTACTCCCTCTATCCGATCGCCCGCAACACCTACAGCGGCGTGCGCGACGCGAGCCCCGCCGCCGTCGAGGCCGCGACGGCGCTCGGCATGACCCCGATGCAGCGCCTGCGCTACGTGCGGTTGCCGCTCGCCGCGCCCGTGATCATGGCCGGCATCCGCACCGCCGCCGTCATCGACGTCGGCACCGCGACGATGGCCGCCTTCATCGGCGCCGGCGGCCTCGGCGACCCGATCGTCGCCGGCCTCGCCCTCTCCGACACGACAATGGTGCTGTCCGGCGCCATTCCCGCCGCCGCGCTGGCCCTGCTCGTCGACGGCGCCCTCGCCGTCGTCGAGCGTCGCGTCCGCCCGCGCGGCGCCTTCAGCGAGGGCGAAGGCGCGGGTGGCGGAGGGCGCGGCTGACGCGTACGCCCGTCCGCTTCACCCATCCGCCTCGCTCACCGGGATCTCCGCCCCGGATCACCCGCGCCCAGCCGCCGTCTCCTCGTCCGCAGCCAGCGGGTCCGGCGTCTGTGGATGCGAGGGCCGCTCCTCCGCCGGCGGCTTCCGGAACCGCGGCTTCGCCGGGATCCCGACCGCCACCTCGCCGGACGGCACGTCTTTCGTCGCGAGTCCCAGCGCGCCCACCATCGCGTCCGCGTGCACGTGCACACCCGCCAGCACCGTCGCGTGATACGTGATGCGGACACCATCACCGAGCACCGTCGTCGGCGCCTCCACGTCGCGCGCATCCGCCAGCGAGTGCGTGTGGCTGTAGATGTTCGCGTAGTCCGAGATGGAGACCCGATCGCCCAGGCGGATGCCGCCCCGGTCGTCGAGCAGGACGTGACGGTGGACGACGACGTCGTCGCCCACCTCCAGGTTGTAGCCGAAGGACAGCTTCACGAAGTGGAACGCCTTGAAGTTGCGGCCGCACCGCGCGAAGATCCGCTTCGCGAGCACGCGCCGAAACGCGATGCCGAGCTCCACGTTCTCGCCCAGCACGCTCTTGTCGAACATCTCCCACAGCCAGATCAACGGCTTCACCGCCCCGTAACGCCCTTCGTCGATCTCGGAATAGTATTCCGGCTCCAGCGTCACGTTGCGCGGGTCCATCTGTAGCAGCGCGATGCGGGTCGGCTCCGGAAGCTCCTGCGGGTGCGCATCCCGGTACTGCGGGTAGTAGAGGTCCGTCAGCACGCGCCGACACAGCTCCCCACGGTCGCAGCCCGGGTCCGTGAGCTCCTCCTCGAGTCCCCCCAGCCATTTCCCGTACGACGCCCGCGTCTCGACGGGTATCGCTACCTTCTTCAGCGGGCGGAATTCCATCGCGCCTCCCATGCGTCCGTGCGGCCCCGCCGACGCCGGACGTGCCGGCCCCTGCGAGCCCTCTTCACCCGAACGGGCCAAGCTAAGGCGGCCGGCCCGAGCCCGGCAACGGCGTCGGCCTCGGTGAACCGGCCCGCCGTCGTTCACGATTCTTGACAGTCGGGGCGCGGGGGCGTATCTCGTTGTGAATGAGACTCACTCTCAATCATCGCGCCGGCGGCGCCCACCACGGGTCGGCCGGGAGGATGGACGTCATGAACGGGGTGGACGCCACGAACCGGGGAGGATGGACGTCATGAGCTGGGCTTCGCGCGCGGGTGCGCTGCTGGGGATCGGGATGGGGGTGGCCGGCGTGATGGCGGGTCCGGGGCCGCTCGCGGGACAGTCGGCGGAGGCGCTGGCGGAGCGAGGGCGTGGGGAGGCGCCGGATACGTCGGAGGCGACGCAGCATCGAGTGGACGTGGGTGGATATGGTTCGTTCCGGTTCGACTGGAACGACGTTGGCGGGCGGCGTCCGTCCTTCACGCTGCGGCGGTTCGTGTTGACGACGGACGCGCGGATCGGCGCTCGGCTTCAGGTCTACTCGGAGATCGAGCTGGAGCGTTTCGGCGCGATCGAAGTGGAGAAGGGCGTGGAGCGTGACGCGGCCGGGACGGGATTCGATCAGGGGCTGGAATCCACGGCGGGGAGCGAGCTGGCGTTGGAGCAGGCGTGGGCGCAGCTGGCGATCGGCAGGCGAGCGGGGGTGCGGTTCGGCGCGGTGCTTCCGCCGGTCGGCCGCTTCAATCTGGCCCACGACGACAATCTGTGGGATCTTCCGCGGCGGCCGCTGAGCGTGCGGGGGGCTCCGGTGTTGCCGGCGGCGGCGGCGTGGACGGAGATGGGTCTCGGCGTGGTGGCATCGGCCGGTCTGGGAGGCGCGGCGGAGATCGGCATCGAGGCGTACCTGCTGAACGGGGTGGAGCTGGACTTCGATCTGGAGCGGAAGCTGGAGGCGCGGCCGGGGGGAGGGAACGTCGAGCTCGAAGCGGAGGTTTCGCCGCGGCGGGGCGCGGTCGACGGATCGAGCGGGTTGGACGCGGTGGCGGGACGGGTGGTGTTGAGCCCGCGCCTCGGCTCGGAGGTGGCGATCTCCGGCTACGTCGGCCGCTACACGCCGGCCTATCTCGACGCGGACGGAACGATCGGGACGTTGGGGCTGGACGGTCGTCATCGGCTGCGGGGCTTCGACGTGGAGGGCGAGCTGCTCTACACGCGCTACTCGAACGTCGACGGCGTGGCGCGGGATTTCGCCCGCGTCGCGATCGACCACAATCGCGAGAACGAGGCGGCGGAGAGCCCGGGCGGGCTGGGGACGGAGGTCGAGGTGGAGCTGGGCGGCCTGGCGCGAAGCCGCTCCGGTTTCTGGCTGGCCGTTCGGCGGCCGATCCCGCTGCCTCGTGGGGCGCTCGGATTCGAGGATGCGACGATCGCCCCGATCGTGCGCTACGAGCGGGTGCGCTACGACGACGCGCTCGTGGAAGTGGACTTCAGCGATGGCGTCGTGACGAGCCTCGAGAAGGCGGACGTGGAGCAGGGCCGGCTGTGGATCGGCGTCGGCTTCCGGCCCCTTCCGCAGGCGGTGGTGCAGCTCGCGTACGAGTACAACCGCGCGATCCGCGGCGCGCTGATCGATCCGGCGATCGAGGCGACATCGACGAACGGCGTCACACTCGGCTTCGCGGTCGGTTTCTGACGATGCCGACCTTGAGCGAGCTCATCGGTGCGCAGCGGATCCTCTACGGGGCGGTGGCGGTGTTCATGGCGGCAGGGTCGTGGGTGCACCTGGTGCACCAGGAGGTGCGCGCGGGAGTGACACCGGCGAGCGTGGCCGGGTGGTATCGGGGCAACGAGGAGGATCCGGAGGCGCGCACGCTGCTCTTCGCGCGCTCCGCCGCCGAGGTGTCGGAAGACGCATGGATGGCGGCGACGACGTACGCGCTCGCGGGCGTCGTATTCATGGCGCTTCTCGTGCGAACGGATCTGAGGCGGGGGACGCTGGCGTTGCACGTCGCGGGGTGGGCGATGGTGACGCTGGGCCTGACGGCGGGGCCGTTCCTCGTGCGCTACGGATCGTCTGCCTGGGCGGCGGCGGAGTCGGCGCTGCTCCTGGGGGCGCCCCTGCTCGCATCGGCCGGCGCAGGGACGGTCGTGTGGAATCTGTGGCGTCCGCGCAGTGGCGCTTCTGCGTTGCGAGGTGACGGCGGTTCCCGGCTGGGCCTGGGTGTGGTCGTGCTGCTCGCGCTGGTCCTCGGCGCCGCGTGGTGGCCGGCGCCGGCGGCGGCGCAGGCGAGATCCGAAGACGTCCTGATGGGTCCGGGGGAAGCGTTGCGGGAGATCTTCCCTGCGGCGGTCTTCGCGGCGGACGCGCCGTGGCGGGCGTCGGCCGCCGAGCGTAGCGGTCTCGAGAGTCGGCTGGGCCGCGCGGTGCCGGACTCGAGCTATTTGTTTCGCGCCGTGTACGGCGCGGACCGGCGTCTGCTCGGCTACGCGCTCGTGACGGAGGAGCGCGGCAAGTACCGGCCGATCACGTTCATGGTCGGGATCACGCCGGACCTCCGGGTGAAGGATGTGGCGGTGCTCGTGTACCGCGAGGATCGGGGGGGTGAAGTGGCGAGCCGTCGCTTCCTCTCGCAGTACCGCGGCAAGGGCGCGCGCGATCCGATCCGGACGAATCGCGACATCGTCAACATCAGTGGGGCCACGATCTCCGTGCGGTCGGTCAACGAGGGGGTTCGCAGGGTGCTCGCGCTCGCCGCCACCGCGTTCGCGCACGGACCGCCCGCGAGCGGGGTGCTGCGGCCGATCCCGGAGGTGCGATGACGCAACTCCTCGCGGACCGGTCGTTCTCGCTCCGGCGCGCGCCGCTCTCGATCCGCGTCATGATCACCGCGTTCATGATGACCGTGGCGGTCGCCGTGGCGGTGGGGGTGGTGAACTATCGGCTGCGCACCGGCCTCGTGCCGTCCGGCTCGGCGCTCTGGTATCGCGGAGGCGCGGCCGCGGGCGGCGAAGCGCTCTTCGGCAAGACGCCGCTCGAGCTGCTGGACGCGACGCATCCGCACCTCTTCGGCCAGGCGTTCCTCTTCTTCGTTCTGTGCCACGTCTTCGCTCTCGTTCCCGCCGGGGAGCGCCTGCGCATAACGCTCTACATCGGCGCGTTCGGCAGCGTGCTCGTGGACGCCGCCGCGCCCTGGCTCATCCGCTACGTGTCGCCGGCCTTCGCGCTGCTGCAGGTGGCGAACACGTGGGTCATGGTCGCCGTCTTCCTCCTCCTGCTCGCGTTGCCGCTGCGCGAGATGTGGCTTCCGCGACGGCGAATCGGATCGTGACCCTGGCGCTCGTCAGGGCCCTGGAACGATCGGCCAGAGCCGGCGTCCTGGGCTCGTGCTTGCTCGCGGCGGGCGCCGCTCCGATCCACGCCCCCGCGCCGCCCATCCGCCGCGCGTGGCCGGTCATGGGGACCATGCTGACGGTGGCCGTGTGGCCTGCGGAGGACACGGATGTCGCCGCTGCGCTCGCGGCGACGCGGCACGCGGTGTTCCGGGTGGACACACTGATGTCGACCTACCGGCCGGGCAGCGACCTCTCGCTGGCCAATCGACGTGCCGGGACCGGACGCCCGACGGCGCTCGCTCCGGAGACGGCCGAGGTTCTCGCGGCGGCGCTGCGCTACGCGCGCGAGAGCGGCGGCGCGTTCGATCCCTCGGTCGGCCCGCTGGTAGACGCGTGGGGCTTTCACTCCGACGCGCCAGGCGTGCCGGATGCGAGGCGTCTGGCGGATGCGCGCCGGCTTGTCGGATTCGGCGAGGTCGTCTTCGATGCGGCCGCGGGGGAGCTCCTGTTGCCTCGCCCGGGCCAGCGGCTCGATTTCGGGGGCATCGCGAAGGGGTACGCGCTCGATCTCGCCGTGGCGGCGTTGCGGGGTGCCGGCGTGCGGCGTGGCATGGTGGACCTGGGCGGTGGGATCCGCGTCTTCGGCGAGGCGCCCGATCCGGCCGGCTGGCGCCTGGGCATCGTGGACCCGCGAAACCCGGAGCGCGCGCTCGCCGTTGTGAAGGTGGACGGCGGAGCGGTGGCCACGTCGGGCGACTACGAGCGCTTCTTCTTTCGCGACGGCCGGCGATACGCGCATATCATCGACCCGGTTTCGGGGCGTCCCGTGCGTGGCGTGGCCAGCGTCACGGTGCTCGCGTCGACCGGGATCGCGAGCGATGCGCTGGCGACGGCGCTGTTCGTGCTCGGCCCGGAACGCGGCTGCGCGCTGCTCCGCGCCGAGGGGGCCGAGGCGCTCTGGGCGCTGGACGCGGCGGCGGATCCTGCGGAGCGGGCGGGTCCGGCCCGCGCCTCCGCGCTGCGCCTGGTCGCGACACCGGGAATGGCCGCCCGGCTCGACGTCGACGCCGCCATCGCTTGCGGCGCGCCCGCGGCCGTTCGGGATGCTCCGGGGTAGCAGGGATCGACCCACACGTGACACGCGGAGAGGGTACATGCACGACGTGATGCGAAAGCGGATCCTGCGCAAGCTGGAAGCACTGCCGGAGGCGCAGCTCTATCAGGTGCTCGACTTCGTCGAGTTCCTGGAAGCGCGCTACGCCGCCGAGCAGTCGGCCCGCTCGACCGGGTTCCAGGCGTTCGCCGAGCGCCTCGAGGACAGCATGCGCGCCCGCTCGCTCGCGACGCGGGCGGTCACCGGCACGATGAAGATCGTGAGCACGGCGGGCAAGGTGATCGACGGCATCACGGGCGTGTTCGAGGCGCCGCCGCCGCGGGAGCGCCCCGGCGGATCGCGGCTCCCGGCGCGCAACGAGGACGCGCCCAGGCGCGTCGCCGACGCCGCGACGCGCGGGGAGAGGCGGCCGGAGAATCCGGAGGCGTTGCCGGGGGGCTGAAGCGGCGGCGGCCGCCGCTTGACAGCCCCGGAGGCGAGGTCTATCGTGCGCCATGGATAGGGTCTCTCCGCAACGAGAGCGACTGAAACGCCCGCGAAGGGACGCGCCGACCGGCGCGCTCGCCTCTCGCGGGCTTTGTGCATTCAGCAGGTCACAGGGGAGGTTGAATGGCCCGCTCGGAGGAGGATAGCCGCGCCATCCGCGAAGGGCTCACGTTCGACAATGTGCTGCTCGTCCCCGGCCAGGCGGGATTCCACCCGCGGGACGCGGACGTGTCGACGCAGCTCACGCGCGGAATCCGGCTCTCCATCCCGCTGGTGTCCGCGGCGATGGACACCGTGACGGAGTCCCGCATGGCGATCGCCATGGCGCGGGAGGGCGGGATCGGCATCATCCACAAGAACATGGCGATCGACCAGCAGGCGGCCGAGGTCGACCGGGTGAAGCGCTCGGAGAGCGGGATGATCCTGAACCCGATCACGCTCGGACCGGACGCCAACATCGCCGACGCGCTCCGCCTCATGGAGCAGTTCTCGATCAGCGGCGTTCCGATCGTCGAAGAGGATCGGCGCCTCGTCGGCATCGTGACGAACCGGGACCTGCAGTTCGAGCGTCGCTTCGACCGCCCGATCCGCGACGTGATGACGTCCGACCGGCTGGTCACCGCGCCCGTCGGCACGTCCCTCGACGAGGCGGAGCGGATCCTCCACGAGCACCGCATCGAGAAGCTGCCCGTCGTCGACGAGGCGGGCGCGCTCCGCGGCTTGATCACCGTCAAGGACATCTTCAAGCGACGTCGCTTTCCCAACGCGTGCAAGGATGAGCACGGCCGCCTGCGCGTGGGCGCCGCCGTCGGTACGACCGCTCGCGACCTCGACCGCGCCGCCGCCCTCGCCGAGGCCGGCTGCGACCTGCTCGTCATCGACACCGCGCACGGCCATTCCGAGAACGTGCTCCGCTCACTGTCGCGCCTGCGCGAGCGCTTTCCGGACACGCAGATCGTGGCCGGCAACGTCGCCACCGCCGAGGGCGCCGCCGCGGTCGCGGAGCGCGGCGCGGATGGCGTCAAGGTCGGCATCGGGCCCGGCAGCATCTGTACGACGCGCGTCGTCACCGGCGTCGGCGTCCCGCAGCTCACCGCCATCGACGACGCGGTGCGGGGCGTCGACGACGCCGTCCCGATCATCGCCGATGGCGGCATCAAGCACTCCGGCGACATCGTCAAGGCGATCGCCGCCGGCGCCCATTCGGTGATGATGGGCTCGATGTTCGCGGGGACGGAGGAGAGTCCCGGCGAGGCGTTCCTGCTCGAGGGGCGGCGCTACAAGATCGTGCGCGGCATGGGCTCGCTCTCCGCCATGGAGGAGGGCTCGGCGGACCGCTATTTCCAGGAGGAGGCGGTCGCGACGCGCAAGTTCGTGCCGGAAGGCATCGAGGGCCGCGTGCCGTACAAGGGCCCGGTGAGCGACGTCATCTTCCAGCTCGTCGGCGGCCTTCGCAGCGGCATGGGCTACTGCGGCACGCCGGACGTGCCGGCGCTGCGACGCGATGCGCGCTTCGTCCGCATCACCGCCGGCGGACTGCGCGAGTCCCATCCGCACGACGTCACGATCACCCGCGAGGCGCCGAACTACCACCTCTGAGCCGGGGGCGGCGGGAGGAGGCGCTAAGCGCCACGCCGCGCCGACCAACCCTCGTCGCGGGGCATGAAGATTGCGCCCCGGAAAGGTACCGGAATCGACCGCCCAGAGCCCCGAAATGCGATGATCTCCAGAGCGGACCTCCAGCGCGTTCTGCGCCGCGACGACGGCGAGGGCCCCCTCCTCAGCGTCTTCCTCGACATGTCCGTCAACTCGGACAACAAGCGCACCTACGACCTCTTCCTCGCCAAGCAGCGCTCGCGCTTCGCCGACAAGGCGGGCGCGCGCAACCACCACCTCGCCAGCCGCGTCGGCGCCGCGCTCGACCGCGTACAGGCCTGGATCGACGACGCCTTCGACGAGGCGAACCGCGGCGCGGCGGTCTACGTGGGCCTCGAATCGGAACGGCTCGACGCGCTGCAGTTCCCCGTCTCCATCGAGAACGCGGTGGTGGTGGCGGAAGCGCCCCGGGTCCGGCCGCTGGTCAAGCTCCTTTCCCTCTACGCGCACCACGGCGTGATCCTCGTCGACCGGGAGCACCTCCGCATGCTGAGCCTCTTCATGGGGCGGCCCTTGCGCGAGCAGCAGGTCGAAACCCGGCCGTACCCCGCACCGCACGACATCCGCAGCGGCGGCTACTCCGCGCGCGACTTCCAGCGGCGCAAGGCTGAGGAGGTGAAGCATTTTTTCAAGGAATTCGCCCGCGAGGTGAGCGAATTCGACCGCCTTCACGCGCCCGACGACTTCATCGTGCTCGGCACGGACGAGAACGTGAAGCAGTTCCTCGATTTCCTTCCCCAGTCGATTCGCGACCGCGTGATCCACACCGAGCACGCCTCCATCGACGACGCGAGCGCCGCGGTCGTCGAGCGCCTCGAGCCGCATCTGCGGGCGCGCGAAGCCGCCCGTGGCACGGACACCGTCCTCGAGCTGCGCGATCGCGTCGACCACGACCATTTCGCGACCGCCGGCTTCGCCGACACCCTCGTTCAGCTCCAGGAAGGGAAGGTCGCGACGCTGGTCGTCGGCGAGCCGCTCGAGCGCTCCGGCGCCCGCTGCTCGAAGTGCGGCTTCTACCTGGCGGACGACGCGGCGGCGCGCTGCCCGTACTGCGGTGGCGAGACCCACGACGGCGTCGATCTCGTCGAGACGATGATCCGCATGGCCGCCGAGCAGGATGTGGAGGTCGCGTTCGCGGCGGCTCCGGCGCTCACGGGCTTGGACGGCGTGGGCGCGCTGCTTCGCTTCTGAGGGCGCAGCGCCGGGCCTCGCGCCGAGAGCGCCGCGGTGAGACGCCGCGGGGAGCGCGCCGCGGCGGGCGTTGACGCCGCCGCCATCGCGCGGCATTCTTTCGGCGCGCTCGGCCGTCACGGCCGGCGACGCTCATCCATCCCCTACGCCTGGATGAATCCGACGCGGAGCCGCGCCGTGCCCACTGCGAAGCCAGATTCCGAGCCCCGCGCCCGTCTGCGGGAGATCCTCGAAGCGCTCGACGACGTCGAGGCCGTCTTTCTGAGCGACGACGATGCGACGCTCTGGATCATCGGCTCCCCCGCGCTGCGCCGCAATGTGATCGCGCCCCAGGCCGTTGCGGCCCTTTCCGACGCCGGTTTCGAGGGCGCCGCTGTCGAGATCCGCTGCGTTCCCGGCTCGGAGCGCCGTGTGCGCCTCCTCGCGGTGGAGCGCATCGAGGAGGGCGAGCACTCCGTCCGCGTACGTGTCGCGCTCGAGTGGCAGCGTCGCGAGGTCGTCGGCGAGCTGGCCGGCGCCCGCTCGGAGCCGATCGAGCTGCGCACCGCCGCGCTCGCCGCCCTGCGCGCCATCGACCAGATCGTCGAGGGCGAGGTGCAGCTGCGTCTCACCGGCATCAAGCGGTTCCGCGCGTTCGACACGGACCTGGTCGCCGCTTCCGTGCTCCTGATCGAGGAGGAATCCCGGCGCCTGGTCGGCACGGTGATCGAAACCCAGGGCGGACCGCATGCCGCCGTCACGGCCGTGCTCAGCGCGCTCAACCGCGTCCTCGGAAACTACCTGATCCGGTCCGAATAGGGGGTCCCCGACCCCACCCTGCCGCGCAGCGCGCCCCGGTCCGCCCCACGGCCTGGCCGCCACCCGATGGAACAATCGCTAAAGCACTGGGGTTTCTAGGTTTAGCGACAATCATACAGAGTACGCGGGGCGCCTCCTGAACGGACGTGACGCCCGCTTCGTGTCGCGCCGATCTCGCCTGGCACGGCGCCGGTGGACCGCTGTGGTCCCGGCCCCGGGCGGTATACCCGACGAAGGAGGCAGGATGACAGAACTGCGGACGAGCCGGGCGCTCGTGATCGGCGTCGCCGCCGCGGCGCTCGGGCTGCTCAGCGCCCGTGCGGTCACGACGGACCCGACGGGCACGCCGCCGAGTCCAGCAGACGACTACGCGGCGGTGGCGGCGGAGGCGCCGGAGGCGAAGGGGGTGGCGAGGTGGGAGGCGGACCGCGAGTGGGACCTTCCGAAGACGTACAACGACCGCGTCGGCTTCTGGATTGAATTCCTGAAGGGGCGCAACGCGGATCGCACGCGGCTGTGGCTGGAGCGGCTCGGGCGCTACGGCCCGATGATCGAGGCGGAGTTGAAGGAGCGTGGGATGCCGCGGGATCTGGTCTACCTCGCGTTCATCGAGAGCGGTCTGTCGCCGAAGGCGTACTCGCACGCCGCGGCGTCGGGACTGTGGCAGTTCATCTCGGCCACCGGCGAGCGCTATGGACTGGAGGTCGGCCGGTACGTGGACGAGCGGCGGGATCCGGTGAAGGCGACGTCGGCCGCGCTCGACTACCTTAGTGAGCTTCACGACCGCTTCGGTAGCTGGTATCTGGCGGCGGCCGCGTACAACTCGGGTGAGAACCGCGTGGAGCGGGTGCTGCGCCAGCACGCCGGCGGAGCGAAGGGGGAGGAGTCGCTCTTCTGGAAGATCGACCAGTTCCTGCCGCAGGAGACCCGCGATTACGTGCCGCTGATGCTCGCCGCCGCGTACATCGGCAAGAACCCCGCTCGTTACGGGTTCACCGATCTCGACTACCAGAAGCCGTTCGCCTACGACGAGGTCGTCGTGCCGCCCACGACGCCGTTGTCGACCGTGGCGGAGGCCGCCGGCGCGGACGAGGACGCGATCGGGAATCTGAATCCGCAGCTGGTGCGCGGCATCAGCCCGCCCGGCGGCGCCTATTCGGTGCGCGTGCCGGCGGGGACGCACCTCGCCTTCGCGCAGAACTTCGAACGGGTCTACGCCGAGCACCGGGCGGAGAATCGCGTCCGCCTCGCCAGCTACAGCGTGGGTCGTGGCGAAACGCTGTCCCACATCGCGCTGCGCTTCGGCACCACGGTGGCGGCGCTCGTCTCGCTCAACGATGGGATCGATCCCCGCGCGCTGCAGGTGGGTGAGACGATCCGCGTTCCCGCCGACGGCGGGGCGGCGCTCGCCTCGGGCGGCTCGCCTGCGTCGGCGGCCTCCACCCGCAGCACCTACCGCGTGCGGCGGGGCGACTCGTTGTGGGAGATCGCACGGCGCAGCGGCGTGACGGTGAGCGACCTCAAGTCGTGGAACAGCCTCGGCCGTCGCAGCACGATTCAACCGGGGCAGCGGCTGCGCGTGGGGAGCTGAGTCGGCGCGCGGGAGGGATGTGCGCGGTGGCGCGGGCCATGCAGACGGTCACGCCTACGCTGCCACTGCGAACCCCCACCAGCGGGAGAGGCGATGTTCTGGATCAAGGTCACCCGTCCACGATACACCCAATCGGAGCATTACCGGGGAGAGATCGGCGAGGTCGTGGGGCGGTGGGGTCCGGAGAACAGCACCGACGGCCGCGAGGGTTACCTCGTGCAGTTCTCGGATGGCGAAGTCGTGGGCGTGACGGAGGAAGAGGTCGAGAACACGGAGGACCCGACGGGCGGCCGCGTGCCGGAGCGCGACCGCCCGTAGTTCGTACGGCCGGGACGACAGCCGACGGCCGCGGCCGCGCCCGTCAGGGCTCTGGAGCCTGCCACACGCCGGAGCGTCCTCCCTCCTTGCGGAGCAGCCGGATCGACTCCAGCCGCATTCCGCGGTCGATGCCCTTGAGCATGTCGTAGAGGGCGAGAAGCGCCACCGCGACCGCCGTGAGTGCCTCCATCTCGACGCCGGTCCGGGCGCTCACGCTGGCGGTCGCCTCGGCGCGCACGCCTGGAAGCGACGCATCGAGGGTGAAGCGGATGTCGACGGCATCGAGCGGGAGCGTGTGGCAGAGCGGGATGAGCTCCGCGGTTCGCTTCGCCGCCTGCATTCCCGCGACCTGCGCGACCACGAGCGCATCCCCCTTCGGCGTGCGTCCCTCCTGCAGCGCCGCCAGCGTCGCGGCGGCCATGCGGAGGCGGCCCTCCGCCACGGCCGTCCGCCGGGTGACCGCCTTCTCGCCCACGTCCACCATGCGCGGCCGCCCGGAAGCGTCCTGGTGGGTCAGCTTCGGCTCGCTCATGCCTCCTCCGGTGCGGGCGCCCGCGCGAGCGCGGCGCCGATGCGGCGCAGCAGCCAGGCGAGCGTGAGCTGAGGATTGACGTTCGCCGTCGCGAGCGCGCGCGCCTCCTCGACGGCGAGGACGGCATCGGGCGCTCCCGCGGCGGCGCCCGGCAGGCGACGCGCGAGGCCCCGGAGCCAGGCGAGCGCATCCACGTTGACCACGTTCGCCTCGCAGCCCTCGGCGACCGCGGCGACGTCGCGGCACCAGATGCCGAGGAATTCGAGCACGTCCCGGAAGCCGCCGCGTGCCCCCGCCGGAGATTCGGCGATCGCGGCGGCGAGGCGGGCGGTGGCGTCATCGGCGACGGCGGCGTCGAGGAGGCGGCCGGCGGCGCGTCTGAGCGACTCGAGCGGGCCTTCGTCGCCGTCGCGCGGAAGGAACGCGAGCGCGCGTCCGATCGAGCCCTGCGAGAGATGGGCGGCCAGGCGGGCGGCATCCTCGTCGGCGCCGGCGACGGCGACGAGGTGTGCGGCGACCGCGTCGATCGGGAGCGGAGCGAGACGGATCGGCAGGAGGCGTGACCGGATGGTCGGGAGTAGCGCGTCGGGATCGGCGGCGGTGAGGACGAAGGTGGACCCTTCGGGCGGCTCTTCGAGCACCTTCAGCAGTGCGTTGGCCGCTTCGGGACTGGACTCCTGAGGCACGAGCAGCTCGGCGTCGCCGATGAGGAAGAGGCGGCGTTGGCCCATGGCGGGACGCGCGGCGGCGAAACGGCGGATCGTCTGTACCTGGGCGAGGTAGAGCCCGACCGGCTCGTCGGTCACGGAGGCTCGCAGCGGCTCGGCGCGGCGCCTCGCGAGCTCGGCGGCGCGCGCGTCCTCGAGGGCCTCGCGGAGGCGCTCGGGGCTGCCCGCCCCCTTCGGCCGCGGGAGCGGAAAGAACCAGGGCAGGTCCGGGTGCTCGAGGCGCTCGACCAGACGGCAGCTCCGGCACTCGCGGCAGGGCTCGAGGTCGTCCCGCTCGCAGAGGAGGAGCTGGCCGAGCCAGAGGCCGACGCGTTGTCGTCCGACGCCCGGTGCGCCGTGGATCAGGATGGATCCGGGGAGGCGCCCCTGGCGGGCGGCGCGGGCGAGAGCGGCACGCACGGCCTCGTGGCCCTGGACCGGAGGCAGCCCGCTCACGGCCGCCCCTGCGTGCGCAGCCAGGTGAGCGGGTCCACCGGCACCGGCGCGCCGTTCACCGGCGCCCGCACCTGGAACTCGACGTGCGGCCCCTCCATCGTACGCGCGCCGCCGACGCGCCCGAGCACCTGTCCCACTTTCACCGTGTCGCCTTCCTCGACCGCCGTCGATTGCAGGTACAAATAGAGCGTGTAGTAGCCGCCGCCGTGGGAAAGCATGACGGATGGGCCGTAGCCCTCGAACGGCCCCGCGAGCACCACCGTGCCGTCGGCGACCGCCTTCACGGGCGTTCCCGCCGGCGCGCCGATGCCGATGCCGTTCCAGCGCAGGGTGACGCCGTTGGGCCGCCGGTCGGGGCCGAAGCGATAGAGGAGCCGTCCATCGACCGGCCAGCGCAACGCGCCAATGTCGCGCGTCGTGATCGTGCCGCCCGAAGCGGGCTGTCCCGCGCTCGCCCGCCGCCGCTCCTCCTCCCTGCGCCGGCGCTCCAGCTCGGCGACGAGGTCGGTGAGGCGGGCGGCGTCGCGCTGCAACTGCTGCAGCCGACCTGCGGCCTCCTTCTGCCGCCCCTGAAAATTGCGCAGCGTGCGCTGGTGCCGGCTCTCCAGGATCTGCAGCCGGTTCACCTCGTCGGCCTTCTCCGAGCGCACCTGATCGAGCTGGCTCTGCCGGTCTCGCAGCTCGCGCTCCTGCGCGCTCAGACGCGCCTCCAGACGCGAGATGTCGCTCACCAGCGCCCTGTCGTGCAGCGCGATGATGTGGAGATACTTGTAGCGGTTCAGCAGCTCCGCGAAGGAGCGTGCGCCGAGCAGCGCCTCCGCCGGCTTGAGCGGGCCGCGCTCGTAGATCGCGCGCAGCCGCCCCCGCAGCAGCGCCGTGCGCTGCGTCAGCAGGTCCCGCGTGCGGACGAGCGCGCCGCCGACCGTCGCGATGCTCGCCTCCACCGCGGAAGACTGGAAATTGAGCTCGGTGAGCGCCTGGTTCGACATCGCGACCTGACGCTCGATGTTGCCAAGCTCTCCCGAGACGTCCCGCACGCTCGTGCGGAGCTGCGCCATCTCCTTCTCCAGACGCTCGCGCTCCTGACGGATCTGCTCGAGCCGCAGCCGGCTCTCGCGCAGCTCCTTGCTCACCCCTTCGGCGGGCGTCGGCGCCTGCTGGCCTCGCGTCGCCGCGGGCACCGCCAGCGCCAGCGCCGCGGCGGTCCCAGCGACGGCCCACCGCGCGGCCGCGCGCGTCGGCGCCCCGCCGCGCCGCCGCCTCATCGCGCTCGCAGGTGGCGCCGCACGGCGAATCCGCTCGCGAAGACGCCGAGCAGCGCGCCCGCCGCCACGCCGCCCGCGGCCCACGATGGCGGGATCCAGTCGAGCGCGAACACGGCGCCGGAGAGGACGCGATAGCTGAGGAACGTCAGGCCGAGCGCCAGCAACCCTCCGAGCGCCCCGGTGAGCAGGCCTTCGACGAGGAAGGGGCGGCTCACGAACGCCTCCGTCGCTCCCACCAGCCGCATGATCGCGATCTCCTCGCCGCGCGCGAAGATCGCCATCCGCACCGCGGCGCCGATCAGGAGCACGGCGGTCGCGGCGAACGCGCCGCCGAGCACGATCGTCGCGACGGCCGCGATGCGCCGCAGCAGGAAGATCCGGTCCAGCCAATCGTCGCCGAAGCGCACGTCTTCGATCGCGGGATAGGCAGCGATGCGGCGGGCGACCGCGCGCACGGCCTCCGCGTCGCGCTGTCCCGGCCGCAGTCGTACCTCGAGGGAGGCAGGGAGCGGATTCTCGTCGAGCTGCGAGAAGACCGGACTCAGGTCGCCGAGCTCGCGTCGCGCGGTCTCGAGCGCCTGCTCGCGCGATACGTAGTCGACCTCGCTCACCTCCGGAAAGGCCGCGACGTCGCGTCGCATCACATCGACCGCGCCCGCGTCGGCGTCGTCGTGGAGATACGCCACGATCTCGACGCGCGCCTCCACGCGGGCGAGCGCCCGCCGGATGTTGTAGGCGACGACGCCGAAGAGGCCCCCGGCGTAGAGCGAGAGACCGATCATCGCGGCCGCCAGCGTCGTCAGCAGCGGCGCGCGCCGGAACGCCGCGAACGCCTCGCGCACCGCGTACCTCATGCGTCCGCCGGCTCCGTGCGAGCCGAGTCGTAGACGACGCGGCCCGCGTCGAGCTCCACCACGCGGTAGGCGGGGAAGCGGCGTACGATATCGAGGTCGTGCGTCGCCATGATGAGCGCCGTCCCCGCGGCGTTGATGTCGCGGAAGAGCTCGAAGATGCCGCGTGCCGCGCGCTCGTCGAGGTTGCCGGTGGGCTCGTCGGCGAGCAGCACCAGCGGCTCGTTGGCGAGGGCCCGCGCGATGCCGACCCGCTGCTGCTCGCCGCCGGAGAGTTGTGACGGCAGCGACTCCGCCTTCGCGGCGAGTCCGGCGCGCGCGAGCAGGTGGCGCGCGCGTTCGCGCGCGGCGGCTGCGCGCGCTCCCGTCACCTCGAGCGCGAAGGCGACGTTCTCGGCCGCCGTCCGGTTCTGCAGCAGGCGGAAGTCCTGAAAGACGAAGCCGATCTTGCGACGGAGCCGGGGCACGTCCCTGCGCCGGATGCGCGCGGCGTCGTAGCCGCTCACCCTCAGCTCGCCCCGCGTGGGCCGCTCCTCCATGTGGATCAGCCGCAGCGCCGTCGTCTTGCCGGCGCCGCTGGGTCCGGTCAGGAAGACGAGCTCGCCCTTGCCCACGGCGAAGGAGACGTTGTCGAGCGCCAGTCCCGTCCGCGGGTATTCCTTGCTGACGTGCTCGAAGCGGATCATTCCGAAGCAGCGGTTCCGCGAGCGCTCCCGGCCCGCGCCCGCGCGAGGCGCGCGGCGAGGCGGAGCGCTTCGATCATCGAGGAAGGGTCGGCGAGGGCGCGGCCCGCGATGTCGCGCGCCGTCCCATGGTCCGGCGAGGTGCGGACGAAGGGAAGCCCCAGCGTGACGTTGACGCCGCGCCCGAATGCGGCCGTCTTGAACGCGGCCATGCCGACATCGTGGTACGGCGCGACGACGGCGTCGAACTCGCCCCGGGCCGCCCGCAGGAAGACGGTGTCGGCCGGCAGCGGGCCCGCCACTGCCACCCCCTCGGCCCGCAGCGCGTCGACGGCGGGCGAGAGCACGCGCGCCTCCTCGTCGCCGAACAAGCCTCCGTCCGAAGCGTGGGGGTTGAGCGCGCAGAGCGCAAGCCGCGGCGAGCGCTCGCCCCAGTCACGCACGAGGGCGTCTCTCAGCAGCATCGCCTGCTCGATCAGGAGGGGGGTGGTCACGGCGGTCGGAACGGCGGAAAGCGGGATGTGCGTGGTCGCCAGCAGCACGCGCAGCGGCCCGCCCAGCGCCGTCCGCTCGGCCACCATCAACATGCCCACGCGGGTCACGCCGGCGAGCGCCGCGAGCATCTCCGTATGGCCGGGATAACCGTAGCCGGCCGCGTGCAGCGCGTGCTTGTCGATCGGCGCCGTGACGATGCCGGCGACCTCGCCCTTCAGCGCGAGCGCCGCGGCCTGCTCGATCGCGGCGCCGGCGAGCCGGCCCGCGTCGATCTCCTCTCGCTCGGCCTCGCCGGTCTGCGTGCCCCCGGCGGCGGCGCCGCGCCAGCGCCCGACCTCGAGGAGCGGGGCCGCGCCGTCGGCCGCGGTCCCCGCCGGGCCCACCAGCAGCGGCTCGACCTCGCCGGCGGTCGCGGCGAGCGCGGCGACCACGATCTCGGGCCCGACGCCCCGCGGATCGCCGAGCGTCAGCGCCAGGCGCGGACGCTTCACGGCCGACATCCCCGCGACGTCCGCGGCGCCCGCCTCACATGCGGACGTCGATGTACGTCTTCGCGCGCAGCTCTCCGATGATCTCGTCCATCATCTTGCTCTGCTGGATCTGATCGCGGATCTGCGAGCGCAGGTCGTCGATCGTGTACTCGCCGGCGGGCGAGACCGCCGTCACCTTGACGATCGCGAACTTGGTCGGCGCCTGGCCCTGGCCGCTGAGCTCGATCGGACCCACGACGTCGGCATCGGAGACCTTCGCGAGCTTCTCGTCGTACGGGGCGGGAAGCTGGCTCACCGGATAGGGCCCGACGCGCGCCTGCTCTGCCGGGTCGCCGTACTCGGACGTGAGCGAGTCGATCGAGGCGCCGTCGCGGATCTGCTGCGCGAGCCGCTCGCCGAGGGCGCGCGTACGCTCGACATCGGCCTGCGAGATCGGCGCCTGGATCAGGATGTGGCGTGCCTGCCGCTCCCCGCCCCGCACCTTCTCGACCTTGATGATATGGAAGCCGTAAGTGGTCTCCACGACGCCGCTGACCGCCCCCGGCGGCAGCGAGAACGCGGCGTTCTCGAACGCCGGGAGCATCTGCCCGCGCTTGAACCAGCCGAGATCGCCACCCTGCTCCTTCGTGCCGGGATCGTCCGAGTAGCGCTTCGCCAGGGTCGCGAAGTCCGCGCCCTTCCTCAGCTCGCCGAGGATCATGCTCGCCTTCTGGAGGGCGGCCGCGCGCGCCGAGTCCGCCGGCTTCGGCGCGAGCACGATCTGGCGGAACGAGATCGTCGCCGGCTTGTCTCCGAGCTGCGCCTTGTGCGATTCGAAGTAGTCGCGGATCTCCTCCTCCGTCACGGTGGGCGGGTCGGAGGACTGGCGGCGGCGGTTCATGTACTGCTGGATGACCAGGGTCCGCGCGTACTGCTTGGAGAGCATCTGCCGGAACTCGGTCATCGTGAGGCCTTCGCGCGCCAGCGCGGCCTCGAACTGCGGCTGTCCGCCGAACGCCTGCTGGCGCTGCGCGACGTCCTGGTCGATCGCCCGCTGCACGTCGCCCGGCGCGGCTGTGAGCGAATCCCTGACCGCCGCCTGCAGCATCACCAGCTCGTCGATCTGCTGGTCGATCACCCGCTTCCGCACCGCCGCCGTGTCGACCGTGCCCTTCTCGTCCTGAAGCGCGCGCAGCAGCTCGAGCTGGACCTCCGACTGCAGCAGCACGCTGTCGCCGACCACCGCCACGACGCGGTCGACCACTTCGGGGCCGCCGACGGCCGGCCCGACCGGCTCCTGTGCATGCGCCGCGGGCGTCGCCAGCGCGAGCGCCGCCAGCGCGAGCGTCGCCGCGAGCACCGGCATCCATCGTTTCGAGAGTCGCATCACGTTGCGGGATCGGGACATGGAACGAAGCGAGGCCGACGTCGCGCCGGCCTCGCTCTAGTATCCCTTCGAAACCACCGGGTTCCCACCGCCGGGCGGCGCTCAGCCGCCCGAGGTGTCCGGCGGCGTAGCCGGCTGGCCTGCCGCCGCGGGGGCGCTGCCCGGCTGCGGTGCCGACGCAGACGGCTGGCCGGCAGCCCCGGATGCCGTCGCGCCGCCGGTCGTGTCCGGCGCGGCCGCCTGACGGATCGCCTCCACTTTCGAGACGACGTCCGGGAAAGCGTTCTCGAACACCTCCGCGTTGTTCTTCTGGCGGAGCGCGAAGGAGATCGGACCGAGCGGCAGCACCTGCTGCTCGCCCTTCACGATCGACTCCAGCAGCGCCTTGACGCGCCGGTCGACCGCCGCCGCTCGCGTCTCGCCCTGCTGCGGCTTCGCCGGCAGGAGCCCCGCCTGGTGGACCGCCATCGCGAGGCGCGCGCGCACTTCGCCGACGACCGAGTCCTTCGCCGCCTGGTCCACGGTGAAGCCCTGCTTCTTCGCTTCGGCGATCAGGATCTCGTTCGTCGACAGGCCCTTGAGTACCCGCTCCATCTGGTCGTCCGTCGCCGACGCGTACTGCGCCCGCTGCTGCGGAGCCAGGCGCCGGATGAAGTTGAGGAACTCCTCCGCCGTGAGGGAGCCGCCGTTGTAGGAGACGAGATCGCGCGACGCGGCGCGCCCGCTCAGGTCCGACTGCGCGTTCTTCGCCAGCTCACGCGCCACGTCGAAGGCGCCGTCCTCGACCTGGATGTCCAGCGGATCCGTGAGCGACTTGATGTAGTTCTGCTCCGCCTCGTTCGCCCGCTGCTGCACCATCTGGGCGCGGAACTGCACCTCGTTGTCCTGGAACTTCGGCACCCGGCGATCCTCCACCTTGATCACGTGGAAGCCGAACGGCGTCTCGACCACCGGGCTCACTTCGCCCGGCTTCAGCTTGAAGGCGGCTTCCTCGAACGGCCCCACCATCTGGCCACGCTGGAAGTAGCCCAGGTCGCCGCCGTTCTTCGCGCTGCCCGGATCCTCGCTGTACTTCTCGGCCAGCTTCGCGAAATCCTCGCCCGCCGCCGCCCGCTTCTGCAGATCCTCCGCCAGCGCCCGCGCCGAATCCTTCTTCGCCTGCGAATCCTCCGGGCTCACGCGGATCAGGATGTGCCGCGCCCGGACCGAGACGTCCGGCTGGTTCTCCGCGTACAGCTTCTGGAGCTGCTCCTCCGTGAACGTCGTGTCTGGCTGCACGACCTTGTCCCGCAGCTTGTATACGATCTCCTGCTCCATCTCGGGCAGGACGACCTGGTCCAGGTTCAGCCCGGAGAGCGTCGAGTCCTGCGACGCCGCTTCCGCCAGCAGCGTATAGTCGACCCACAGGTTCGCCACCGCCTGCGCGACGGTCGGTTGGGCCGGGAGACGCGGGTTCTTCGCGATCAGCGACGCCGTCTCGTCCTTCGTCAATTCGTGACCCCCCGCACGGGCCACCAGATCCGTGTGCGAGGTCATCGCCTTGCCGATGCGGTCGCAGCCCGCCGTCGCCACGGCGGCCATCAGCGCGAACGTCGCGAGTCTCTTGAACATGCGATCTGTCTTTTTCCGTGTTGATAGGGCCGGCGCCGACGGCACCGGCAAGAGACACAAACTACCCAATGTAGATTTCGGCGTTCCGAGGCGCCAGCGCCCGCGGCTTCGCGCCGTGCCGCTCCGCGCGCTGCCGCCCCGGCGCGACGCGTCTCACGCGGCGCGTGCCTGCTGCGAGTCGATCAGCTCGAGCGCTTCACAGAGCAGGTGCTCGACCGGCTCGGCGCCGAAGCGCCGCAGCACCAGGGAGAGCGGCATCGCGCGGCGTACCTCGATGTCGAGCTGCCGGTCTCGGAAGGCGCCCTGCAGGGCGGCGAGGCGCGGGGTGACGCCGTCGCGGAAGTTGAGGCGGGCGTCGCCGTGGCGGACGATGATGCGCTCGACGCCGAGCCGTGTGCCGAGGAGGCGGAGCCGACTGGTGGCCAGGAGGCGCTGGACCTCCGGCGGCGGCGGTCCGTAGCGGTCGCGGATCTCGTGCGCGATGGCGGTGAGCTCCCCGATCGTCTCGGTTCGCGAGAGGCGGCGGTACAGGTGCAGCTTCTGCGCGGGGTCGGCGATGTAGGCGTCCGGGAGGAACGCGGCGCCGTCGAGCGAGACCTCGGGCGGAGTGCGGGGAAGCTCGTCGTGCTGCCCCTTGAGGCGGGCGATCGCGTCGTCGAGAAGGCGCGTGTAGGTGTCGAGGCCGACCGCGTGGACGAAGCCGGACTGCTGGGCGCCGAGCAGATTGCCGGCGCCGCGCAGTTCCAGGTCGCGCAGCGCGATCGCGTAGCCGCTGCCCAGCTCGGTGAAGTGCTCCAGGATGCGGAGCCGGTGCTCCGCCTCCTCGGTGACGCCTTCCGGGATCACGAGGTAGCAGTAGGCGCGGTGGTGGGAGCGTCCCACGCGTCCGCGGAGCTGGTAGAGCTGGGCGAGCCCGAACTGGTCCGCCTGGTGCACGATCAGCGTGTTCGCCGCGGGGACATCGAGCCCGTTCTCGACGATCGAGGTCGCGACGAGGACGTCCACCTCGCCGGCGATGAAGCGGCTCATCACCTCGTCGAGCTCGTGTGCCGGCATCTGGCCGTGCGCGATCGCGACGCGGGCGTCGGGGACGAGCTGGACCACGCGCTCCGCCACGCCGCCGATGCTGTGGACGCGGTTGTGGACGAAGAAGACCTGACCCCCGCGGTCGACCTCGCGGCGGATCGCGTCCTCGAGAACCTCGTCGGACCACGGCAGGACGTGCGTGACGACCGGCATGCGGTCGCGCGGCGGGGTGCGGATGAGCGAGAGGTCGCGCAGGCCGGAGAGCGCCATGTGTAGCGTGCGCGGGATCGGCGTCGCCGTCATCGACAGCACGTCCACGTTGCGCTTCAACTCCTTCAGCCGCTCCTTCTGCTTGACGCCGAAACGCTGCTCCTCGTCGATGACGAGGAGGCCGAGCTGCTTGAAGACGACGTCGGGCTGCAGCAGGCGGTGCGTGCCGACGACGATGTCGACCTCGCCGGCCGCGATGGCGGCGAGCACCTCCTGCTGCTCGCGAACGGTGCGGAAGCGCGACAGGCTCGCCACGCGGACCGGGTAGTCGGCGAGCCGCTCGGCGAAGGTGCGCGCGTGCTGCTCGACCAGGATCGTCGTGGGCGCGAGGACGGCGACCTGGCGGCCATCCTGGACCGCCTTGAAGGCGGCGCGGATCGCCACCTCGGTCTTGCCGTAGCCGACGTCGCCGCAGAGCAGGCGGTCCATGGGACGGCTCGACTCCATGTCCCCCTTCACGTCGAGCGTCGCCTGCCGCTGGTCCGGCGTGTCCTCGTAGAGGAAGGAGGACTCCATCTCCCTCTGCCAGCGCGTGTCGGGCGGGTAGGCGTGGCCCTCGGCGAGCTGGCGGAGCGCGAAGATCTCGACGAGCTCCGCGGCCATCGCCCGGATCGCGTCCTCGGTCCGCTGGCGCAGGCGCTTCCAGGTGCGGCCGCCGATCTTGTGGACGTTCGGCGGCTGCGCGTCCTCCCTGTCCGGCACCCAGCGCTCGACGAGGTCGATGCGGTAGACCGGCAGGCGCAGCACCTCGCCGCCGGCGTACTCGATCGCCAGCGCCTCGATCCGCTCGTCCCCCACCACGACCTGCTCCAGCCCGCGGAAGCGGCCGATGCCGTGGTCCAGGTGCACGACGTAGTCGCCGGGGGTGAGCTGCGACAGGCTCTCGAGCGCGACGGCGCCGCGGAAGCGCCGTGCGCGCCGCAGCCGCCGCGCCCGCTGGAAGATCTCGTGGTCGGTGAGGACGCGGACGGGCGGCTCGGCGCCCTCCAGCACGAAGCCGGCCGCCAACGCGCCGATCGCCAGGCTCGCGTGCGGCGGCACGGCGGCCGCCCCGCCGAGCAGCTCCTCGAGCCGTTCGAGCTGCCCGGCGTTGTCGCACAGCACCAGCGTCTCCTCGCCGCGTGCCGCGCCGGCGCGAAGCAGGCCCGCGAGGCGGTCCATGTCGCGCTCGACCGGCTCCGCCGCGCGGACGTCGAAGCGCAGCGACGGCACCGCCGCACCGGCGCGCACGCGGCCGAACGCGGCGAGGCGGGCGCGCGCGTCGTCGGGAGCGAGGAAGAGGCTCTCGGGCGGCTCCGGCGATGCGCCCCGCTGGCGCGCCGCGTCGTGCAGGTGCCGCACCTCGCGCCACGTGCGCTCGAGGTCCGCGTCGATGGAGCCGGCTTCGCGCTCGATCAGGAGCGCGTCGCGCGGCAGCAGGTCGAGGAGCGAGCGACGGAGCGTGGCCGCCGCGCCCGCCACCGAGCGCAGGTCGACCGGGAGCAGGTCGAGGCGCTCGGACGCCCCGGTCGAGCGCTGGTCGAGGATGTCGAAGTTGCGGATGCTCTCGACGGCGTCGCCGAAGAATTCGATGCGGGCCGGCTCGCGGGAGCCGAAGCCGAACACGTCCAGGATGCCGCCGCGCAGGGCGAACTCGCCGATCCCCTCCACCAGCGGGACCTGTTCGAAGCCCATGGCGAGGAGGCGGTCGGCGAGCTCCTGCGGGCGCACGACGTCGCCGGGACGGACCGTGAGGCGCAGCTCCGCGAGGCCGCCGGGCATGTCGGAGCGCTCCTGCAGGGCGCGCGGCGTGGTGACGAGGATGTGGGCGCGGCCGCCGAGCACCGCCTCGAGCGCCTCGACGCGCAGGCCGCCGACCTCGATGTGCGGCTCGGCCGCCTCGAACGGCAGCGCCTCGCGCTGCGGGAAGAAGGCGACGAGCTCCGGATCGGTGATCGCCTGCAGGTCCGCTTCGGCGGCCTCGGCGGCGGCGGGCGACGGCGCGGCGAGGACCCAGATGCGGTTCGGCCGCGCGCTCGCGAGTGCCGCCAGGAGCAACGCATCCGAGGAGCCGGCGAGGCCGCCGATGTCGAGGCTCTCACCGGGTTCCGGCAGCCGTTCGAGCAGCTCGCGGAACGCCGGCTGGCGGCGCATCGCTTCGATGAGTAGGGGGTGCGACAACGTCAGGTCCGTGCGATGTTCGGGGCGCTCTTTACCCTCGGCGCGCCGGCGGCGCGGCCGCTCGCGGCGAGCAACGCTTCGGCGAGCAGCGCGATCAGTGCCGCCACCAGCAGGGCGGGCCAGAGCTGGTACCCGAGGCGGTCGCGGAAGATCGACCGGCGCCAGGCGCGCCGGTCGCCCGCGAAGTGGACCGCCTCGCCGCTCAGGCGCCGCTCCAGCGCGGCGCGGTCGATGCGCGCCAGCGGCGTCTCCGCAGGCGGCGGATTGGCCACCAGCAGGTCGAGCGTCGAGTCTGCCGCGAGCACGCGGTAGACGCCGGGCTCGAGCGGGCGGTAGGGGGCGCCGCCCTCCACCGGGAGGGGCGCCCCGCCGATCGGCGCCACGGCGCTCGCCGCGTCCGGAAGCGTGACCGCGTCTCCCACCGTCACCTCGCGCGCGGGCGTTCCGGTGGCCGTCCACGGTCCCAGCATGCGGTCGAGGAGCGGGATGAGAGCGGCCGACGTCGGCAGCGTCGTCGCGCTTCCGTTCAGCGGCGATGCGGCGACCAGGTAGATCCCGCCGCCGGGCGCGCGCCCCCGCACCAGCCACGGCTCTCCACTCGACAGCCGCACGAGCACCGAATCGTCGCGCGCCCCCGCACCCTCGCCGCCGAGCGGGTAGATGAGCCGCACGCGTGCGTCGCGCAGCGCGGACGCCAGCTCGGGATCCGCCGAGGTCGGCGCGAAGCGCGCCTCGCCGTTCGCCTGCGCCGCCGCGTACCGCCATGGAATCCCCGCCGCGGCGAGCCGCCGATTGGCCGCCGGCAGCTCCACCGCGCTGTCCGGCGGCAGGACGACCACCGCCGCCCCGCGCGCGACGGCGTCCGCTCCGACCGCCGCTGGCGCCACGACGGTCTCGCCGCCCTCGGCGGCGAACGGCGTGGAGATGGCGCCGGGTGCGGAGGCGGCGCCGGGTGTGGAGGCGCGGGGCGTGGAGGCGGCGCCAGCCGCACCGGCGGCCCCCGGCGCGGTCGGGGCGGCCGAACCTCGGAGCGCGATGCGGGCGGCGCCCGAAAGGACGGTGAGCGCCTCCTCGACGAAGGGCGCCGGCCGCGCGAGCGAGACGCGCGGCGCGGCGCGCACGGCGGCCGCGAAGTAGCGGCGGTCGTCACCGCGGAGCGCGTCCGGCTCGATCTCGACGTTCCCGACGAGGGCGCGTCGGGAGGGCGCGGAGAGCGACATTGTGAGGTCGGCGCCCGGACGGGCGAGGGCCGCCGCCGCCACCCGCCCGTCGACGCGAAGGCGGACCGGCACGGAATCGCGCGCCCCCTCGACGCGCACCACGACCGTGGTGCGCTCGCCGGCACGCGGCGCGAAGCCCCCCCCCAGAAGCACGGACGTGACACCGGCGTTGCGCGGCGGCGGCGCGGCGGGCGCCCACACGACGACGGGCGGTCCGCGCACGCCCGCCGGACCGCGGAAGGCCGTCGCTTGCAGGTCGCTGAGCAGCTCGATCTCCGGCGACCGCCGCTCGGCGCCGCCGGCGAGCAGGCCGCGCCCGCGCTCGATCGCGGCGCTCACGTCGCCGGCGCTGGCGGAGACCGTGGTTTCGCGCACGCGGGCGGCGATCGTGGCGGCGTCGCCGGCGGTCGCGGCGTCCCACGGCTGCGCCGCCTTCACGAGCCAGAAGCGGTCGTCCGGCCCCGCGTCGGCGAGAACGTCGAGCGCGCGCGCCTTCAGCTCGTCGAGGGTGCGGCGGCCTGCCACGATGGCGCCGCTGCTCAGCGAGTTGTCGAGGACGATCACGGCCGCGGTGGGGTGGTGGCCGGAGCCGCCGAGGCGGACGTACGGCCGCGCCGCCGCCAGGGCGAGGAACAGCAGCGCCGCGATGCGCAGGAGCATGAGCAGGAGCTGGCGGACGCGGATGCGGCGGGCGTTCTCGCGCTCGGCGCGTCGCAGGTAGCGCAGGGCGGGGAAGACCACGCGCGGCCCCTGGTGGCGCTGCAGCAGGTGGACCAGCAGCGGCACCGCCGCCGCGACGCCGAGCAGGAGGAACGCCGGCGAGAGGAAGCCCATCAGCCGAGCCGTTCGCGCTTGTGCAGGTAGGCGCGCAGCGCGTGCACCATCGGCTGAGCGGTGTCCGCGACCACGTAGTCGACGCCCTGTGCACGCAGCTCGCGCTCCCACTCCGCGAGCGCGCGGGCGACGGCGTCGCGATATTCGCCGCGCAGGTCCGCCGTGGAGACCGGCACCTCCTCGCCGCTCTCGGGATCGATGAAGCGCGCGTCCGCGAGCGAGGGCAGCTCGCGCTCGCCGGGATCGACGAGGTGGAAGACGAGCACCTCGTGGCCGCGGTGTCGCAGGAAGCGCAGCGCGACGCGCGTCTCCTCCGGCTCGACCAGAAGATCCGACAGGAGCACGACGAGGCCGCGGCGCCGCAGGCGGCCCGCCACCTCGCGAAGCGCGCCGCCCGGCTCCGTCTCGCCGCCGGCGTGCAACGCGTCGAGCGAGCGCACGACCTCGTGCCAGTGGCGGCGGCCGCCGCGGGCGCGCACGTGCTCGCGGATGCGCGTGTCGAAGCCGACCATCCCGACGGCGTCGCCCTGGCGCGTGAGCACGAGCGCGAGGCTCGCCGCGAGCTGCTTCGCGTACCACAGCTTCGGCGGCAGGTCCGGCGAGGAGCTCCATCCCATCGACGCGCTCACGTCCACGAGGAGGTAGGCGCGCAGGTTCGTCTCCGCCTCGTACTGCTTGACGTAGTAGCGGTCGGAGCGACCGAACATGCGCCAGTCGACGTAGCGCAGATCGTCGCCCGGCTGGTAGGCGCGGTGCTCCGCGAACTCGACCGAGAAGCCGCGGTGCGGCGAACGGTGCAGCCCCGCGACGAAGCCCTCGACGACCTCGCGCGCAGTGAGCTCGAGGCCGCCCAGCCTCGCGAGCTGCTGCGGATCGAGGAGGTCCGCCCGGCGGTGATCACGTGCGCTCGATTCCATGGCCTATTCTACGGCGCCCGGTCGAAGAGGTGCCAGGTCACGCGGCCTGGGCACCGCCGGAACGCCCCCTGCGCGCCGCGGCCGCGCGAGGAGCACGGATGGCGCGGCGAGAGAGGACAGGTTGCGCGCGAAGGCGAAACCGACGAACTCTATGTCGTCGCGAACAACCAGCCATTACCGCGCCGCCCTCGCCGGGCGCGCCACCAGGGGGAAGGAATGAGCTTCGTCTCCAGCGTACTGCTGCTCGCAGCCATGGCTTCCGGAGTCGCCGTCCCGATATTCTTCGGCCACGCGCTCGCCACCGGCGAGGTGCGCTGGTACATCGCCGCTGCCATCGCGCTGGCCCTCTCCGCGCTGCTGATGCTCAGCACGCGCGCGGTCGCGTCGCGCAGGAGCTGAGCCGCGGGACCACGCCTCCGGGCGGAGCGCCGCCGGCGATTGATCCAGGGCGGTCCTTCGGCTTACATTTGGGGATCTCCGGACCGTCCGAATTCCAGCGAGTGGGAATCGCCCGCGTGCGCACAGACCATATCCGTAACTTCTGTATCGTCGCCCACATCGACCACGGCAAGTCCACGCTCGCCGACCGCCTCCTCGAGGCGACCGGCACGCTGGCGCAGCGGCAGATGCGCGACCAGGTGCTGGACACCAACGAGCTGGAGCGGGAGCGCGGCATCACGATCAAGCTGCACGCGGTGCGCATGGAGTACCGCGCGCCGGACGGCGGCGAGTACGTCCTCAACCTGATCGACACGCCGGGCCACGTGGACTTCACTTACGAGGTGTCGCGCTCGCTCGCCGCGTGCGAGGGCGCGGTGCTGGTGGTCGACGCCAGCCAGGGCGTGCAGGCGCAGACGCTCTCGAACCTGTTCCTGGCGATGGAGGCGGGGCTCGAGGTGATCCCCGTGCTGAACAAGATCGACCTGCCGGGTGCCGAGCCGGAGCGGCGGCGCGACGAGCTGGTCGAGCTGCTGGGCGTCGAGCCGGAGGAGGTGCTCCTCGTCTCCGCGAAGGAAGGCACCGGCGTCCCCGCGCTGCTCGAGCGCATCGTGGCGCGGGTGCCGCCGCCGGCGGGAAACGTCGATGCGCCGCTGCGCGCGCTCATCTTCGATTCCTTCTACGACAAGTACCAGGGGGCGGTCCCGAGCATCCGCGTGGTCGACGGCACGGTGCGGAAGGGGATGCGGATCGCCTTCGGCGCGACGGACGCGGTCTACGAGGTGGACGAGGTGGGCGTGATGCGGCTGGGACGGATCGGACGCGACGCGCTCGGGCCGGGCGAAGTCGGCTACCTGACGGCGTCGATCAAGCGCGTGACGGACACCCGCGTCGGCGACACGATCCTGGACGCCGACGACCGCGCCGGCGAGCTGCTGCCCGGCTACCGTGAGGTGAAGCCGATGGTGTTCAGCGGCCTCTACCCTACGGACGCGGACCAGTACGAGGAGCTGCGCGACGCGCTCGAGAGGCTGAAGCTGAACGACGGCAGCCTGCACTACGATCCGGAGACGTCGACCGCGCTCGGCTTCGGCTTCCGCTGCGGCTTCCTGGGGCTGCTCCACATGGAGATCGTGCAGGAGCGGCTCGAGCGGGAGTTCGGGCTCGACCTCGTCACGACCGTGCCCAGCGTCGAGTACCACGTGCGCCTCACCGACGGGGAGTCGGTCCATTTCGAGAACCCGAGCGAGATGCCGGATCGCTCGCGCATCGACCGCATCGAGGAGCCATACGTCCGCGCCCGCATCCTCTGCCCCACCGACTACATCGGCAACGTGCAGAAGCTCTGCCACGAGCGCCGCGCGGACCACATCGCCATGCACTTCGTCGACACGACGCGTGTCGAGTTCGTTTACGCGCTGCCGCTCGCCGAGATCGTCCTCGACTTCTACGACCGGCTCAAGAGCATGACGCGCGGCTACGCGTCGCTCGACTGGGAGTTCCTCGAGTACCGGTCGAGCGAACTCGTCAAGCTCGAGATGATGATCAACGGCGATCCGATCGACGCGTTCAGCGTCATCATCCACCGCGACAAGGCGTACGACTACGGACGCTCGCTCGCGGAGAAGCTGCGCGAGCTGATCCCGCGGCAGCTCTTCGAGGTCGCGATCCAGGCGTCGATCGGCTCCCGCATCATCGCCCGCGAGACGATCCGGCCGCTGCGCAAGAACGTCACCGCGAAGTGCTACGGCGGCGACATCACGCGCAAACGCAAGCTCCTCGAGAAGCAGCGGGAAGGGAAGCGGCGGATGAAGCAGGTCGGCAGCGTCGAGATCCCGCAGGAGGCGTTCCTCGCCGTGCTCCAGGTGGGGGAGTAGCGGTGCGCGACGACGCGCGCGCCGCCGCCTCGGAGGCCGACACCGGCCCCGATCGCGCCGGCACCGTCGTGCGCCTGCCGAACCACCTCGGCGACCTCGTCCTCGCGCTGCCCGCCGTGGCGGCGCTCGCGCCGGAGGCCGTCGTGGTGCGCCACGGGCTGGCGAGCCTCGCGTCGCTCGCCCAGCCGGGCCACGTCATCCCGCTGCTGCCGGGGCCGGCCGGCGCCGCCCGCGTGGTCCGCCGGCTGCGGGCCGAGCGCCCGCGCCGCGGCGTGGTGCTGCCGCGCTCCTTCTCCTCCGCGCTGCTATTCGCAGCGGGCGGGGTGCCGGAGCGGCGCGGCGTGGACGCGGACGGGCGGCGCAGGCTCCTGACCGATCCGGTCCCGGCGAGCGAGACGGAGGGCGTCCACCGGGCGGAGGCGTTCTGGCGCATCGCCCTCGGCGAGGCGCCACCCGCGCCGCCGGTGCCGCGCGTCGCCGTCCCCGACGGGCTGAGCGCGCAGTGGCGCGACATCGTCGGCCCCCATCCGGACGGCCCCACCGTCGGCGTGGTGCCCGGTGGCACGGCGTCTTCACGGCGCTGGGATCCATACCGCTTCGCGACGCTGGCGCAGCGGCTCGCCGGGCAGGGCGCGCGCGTCGTCGTCTTCGGCGGCCCCGAGGAGCGGGACCTGACGGAGGCGGTCGCCGGGACGTGGGCGCTCGACGCGGGCGGCCGCACGGACCTGCCGATGCTCGCCGCCGCGCTCGCGGCGTGCGACGTCGTCGTCGGCAACGACACCGGCTCGCTGCACCTCGCGGCCGCCGTCGGCGCGCGCACGATCTCGCTGTGGGGCGCGGGGGACCCGGCGGAGACCGGCCCGCTGGGCGAGGCGAACGAGCTGATTCGGCGCGCGGATCTGCCGTGCGTGCCGTGCCGGCGCAACGTTTGCCCGCGCTCCGGATCCGGCTACGTGCTGCCGGGCGCGGACCGGGAGTGCCTGCGCCTGATCCGCATCGACGCGGTGGGCGACGCGGTGGCCTCCGCCGTCGACCTGCCGCGGCGCCGCGACTTCACCCGCTCGGAGGGGCTCGATGACGTCATCGCCTGACAAGAAGTGGCTCGTGGGCGTCGACCTCGGCGGGACGAACATCGTGGTGGGCGTGCTGCCGATCGAGGGTGGGGATGGCTCCGTGCTCGCGCTGCGCTCGCTCCCGACGGAGGCGAGCCGCGGCGCCAAGTTCGTGGTCGATCGGATCGCCGCGATGATCGAGGAGGCGATCGCGCGTGTCCTCGAGGAGCGCGGCGGCGTGCGCGGGGACGTGGCGGGGATCGGAATCGGCTCGCCGGGCCCGCTCGACCGCGCGACCGGCACGATCATCAACACGCCGAACCTCGGCTGGCGCAACTTTCCGCTGCGCGACCTGATCGCCAACGCGGCGGCGCTGCCCACGCATCTCGACAACGACGCGAACTGCGCGACGTATGGCGAGTGGTGGCTCGGCGCGGGCCGCGACGTGGCCACGCTCGTCGGACTCACCATCGGGACCGGCATCGGGGGCGGCATCGTGCTCGATGGCGAGATCTTCCACGGCGTCACCGACTCCGCGGGCGAGATCGGTCACATGACGATCGACTCGACCGGCCGCAAGTGCAAATGCGGCAACTACGGCTGTCTCGAGGCGTATGCCTCCGGTCCGGCGATCGCGCTGCGCGCCGCGGAGGGGATCGAGGCGGGGGCCGCGAGCATGCTCTCGGACCTCGTCGGCGGCCGCCTCGAGGAGATCACCGCCGCGACGGTCTACGAGGCGGTGATCCTCGGCGATCCGTACGCGAACGACGTGATGCGCGAGACCGCCAAGTTCCTCGGGACCGGCGTCGCCAGCATCGTCAACGTGCTGAACCCGGAGATGGTCGTGATCACGGGCGGCGTCACGCGCGCGGGCGACCACCTCTTCGTGCCGCTGCGCGCGGAGGTGAGGCGGCGCGCCTTCCGCAGCTCCGAGGAGGCGTGCCGCATCGTGCCGGCGCAGCTTCAGGGTACCGCGGGCGTGATCGGCGCGGCGGCGGTGTTCAAACACGCGACCTACGGCGCGGTATGAAGCGGCTCGGCGTCGTCGGCACGCTGGTGTGGGACCGCATCCACGCCCGCGACGCGCGCGCCACCCCGGTCGAGGAGTGGGGCGGGATCGCCTACGCGCTGGCGGCGGCGAGCGCGGCGCTGCCGGCGGATTGGAGCGTCGTCCCGCTGGTCCAGGTGGGGCGCGACATGGGGGAGCGCGCGCACGAGTTCCTCCGCGCGCAGCCCGGGCTCGTGATCGGTCGGGGCGTACGCGTCGTGGACGAGCCGAACAATCGCGTGGAGCTGCGCTACCAGGACCGCGAGCGGCGCTGCGAGCGGCTGAGCGGCGGCGTGCCGCCGTGGCGGTGGGAGGACCTGGCACCGCTCCTGGAAGGCCTCGATGCGCTCTACGTCAACTTCATCTCCGGCTTCGAGATGGAGCTCGAGACGGCGATACGGCTGCGGCTCGGCTTCCGCGGCCCGATCTACGCCGACATCCACTCGCTGCTGCTCGGCGTCGGCGGCGACGGCACGCGCGTGCCGAGGCCGCTGGAGCGCTGGCGGGAGTGGCTGCGCTGCTTCGACATCGTGCAGATGAACGAGGACGAGCTCGCGCTGCTCGCCGGGGCGTGGGGCGGCGATCCGTGGCGCTTCGCGGCGGAGGTCGTGGGATCGGAGCCGCGCGCGCTCCTCGTCACGTTGAGCGAGCGCGGCTCCGCCTACGTCGCGTCCTCCGCCTTCCGCCCCGATCCGCTCGCCTGGCACCCCGGCGGGCTCGCCGCGGCGCCCCTCGCCGCGGCCGCCGGCCCGGTGCGTAGCGAGCGCGTGCCGGTGCCCGTGGCGCTGCTGGACGTCGCCGATCCGGACCCGACCGGCTGCGGCGACGTGTGGGGCGCGACCTGCTGCCTCCGGCTTCTCGCCGGCGACGCGCTCGAGGAGGCGATGCTGGCCGCGAACGCGGCGGCCGCCCGCAACGTGCGCCACCGCGGTGCGACCGGCCTGGACCTCCACCTGAGGGGACGGATCCACACGTGAAGGTGATCACGGTTCCCGCGACGCTCGAGGAGCGCTCCGCCGAGAGCGTGTTCCAGCAGCTGGCGGAGCTCGGCGATGCGCGCGCGCTGATCGACGCGAGAGCAATGCGCTGGTGCGATCCGTTCGGGATGCTGACGCTCCTCGCGGCCGGTGAAGTGGCGGGGCGCGGCCGGGAACGGCCGCTGCTCCGCGTCCCCGAGTCCGCCGAGGTGACCGGCTACCTGGCGCGCATGGAGTTCTTCACCCACGCCGGCGCGACCTACGAGCTGGACCGCGCGCCGCGGCGCGGGCGCGACTCCGTCTCCGACGTGCTGCTCGAGATCACCGCCGTCCGCTCCCACGACGATGTCCACGCCGTGGTCGATCGCGTCCAGGACCGCGCGGGCGCGATCCTCACCCGCCAGCTCCGCTATCCGATGGCGGCGGCGGTCCAGTTCAGCGTCGTGCTCTCGGAGGTGTGCCAGAACATCATCGAGCACGCGCAGTCGCACGGCTGGGTGGCGACGCAGACGTACGCGCGGACGCCGCGCCTGGACCGCCGCGTCGTCCGCATCGCCGTCTTCGACCTCGGTGTCGGGTTCCGCGGCTCGCTCGCCCCGGAGCACGCCGCCCGCTTCGCCGACCGGTGGAGCGACGCCACGGCGCTGGAAGCGGCGTTCATCCACGGGCTCACCCGCTTCCACGATCCCGGCCGCGGCCAGGGGCTGCAGCAGATCCGCAAGGCAGTCGGCCGGTGGGGCGGCCGGATGGCGATCCGCAGCGGGACGGCCCGCATCGCCGACGTGCCGCCGTGGGACGACGCGGTGCCGATGGAGGAGCATCTCGCGCCCTTCCCCGGCGCCCAGATCGCGATCGACCTGCCGGCCGCCGAGCCGGCCGCGGGCGGTGCCGACCGGCCGACGAAGGCGGAGGGCGCCGCATGAGGGAGCCCGGCGACGTCGTCCCGCTGCGCATCGACCTCTCGGCGATGGTGAAGCGCTCCGTCGCGACGCTCTACTCGAACCTCGTCACGCGCCCGACCGGACAGGCGCTACGCCTCGGCATCGAGACGCAGATCCGCGAGGCGGGCACGCCCTGCCTCTCCGTTCTCGACTTCCGCCAGGTGCTCGTGATGGACTACAGCTGCGCCGACGAGGCGGTCGCGAAGCTGCTGCTGCGTTACCTGCGGGCGGATTCGGGGCTCGACGCGTACTTCGTGGCTCGCGGGGTGGCGGAGCGGCACCTCGAGACGATCGAGGCGGTGTTGGGGCGGCACGGACTCGCGCTGGTGGCGGACATCGACGGCGTGGGGCTCGCGCTCCTCGGTCCGCTCTCCGACCTCGAGCGCAGGGCGTGGCAGGCGATCGAGCGCGCGCGCAGCTGCGACGCCGTCGTCGCGGCCGAGGATCTCGAAGCCGACGCGACGGAGGTCGCGCGGGCGCTCGAGGCGCTCGCAGCGCGCCGGCTGCTGCTCAGGACCGCGGCCGAGCGTCCCACCTACTTCGCGCTCAGCGTCTTCCTCCCCTCCGAGCCGCCGGGCTGAGGGCTCCGGCCCCCCTGCGGGGGCTCCCGATCAGCCGAGGCTGCGCTCGATGACCCGGTTCGTCGCCTTCAGCACGGCGAGCGCCGCCGCGGTCGTGACGTCGCCTTCGACCGGGTGCGCGCCGACCAGCGGAACGGGCCGCCGCCCGAGCCACTGCGCGACCGCCAGCACGGAGACCAGCACGTAGTCGCGCTCGAGCGCGCGCGACACCGAAGCCGCTTCCAGCTCGAAGCGCGTGCGGCCTTCGCAGGCCGCGGTGGCGGCACGCACCACTGCGGCGGCCGCGGCGCGCGCGCGGCCGTGCCCCGCGTCGACCTCGGTGCCATCGCCCACGTACTCCTGGTCGCGCCACCAGAGGCGCGCCCGCACCGAAACCCGCGCGTCGCGAGCGCTCGTCTCCAGCCCGTCGTAGACGAGCCGGCCGGCGCCCTGCTCGGCGGCGCCGCCGGCCAGCGTGGCCGCGGCGGCGCCTCGCCCCGCCGGCGCCGCCTGCTCCGGCGCGCGGGCGCGCGGGCGCGCCCCAGGCATGGGCGCCGCCGGAGCGGCGATGGGCCGGTCCGGCTGGTGCTCGGCCGGCTGGTGCTCGGCCGTGGCGGGCTCGGCCGGGGCGGGCTCGGCTGCGGCCGGCGCGGCGCCGGTCCCCTGGGGGCCTTCGGCGGATGCGTCGGCCGGCGGCGCTGCGGCCGATGGCGCCTCGGCCGGTCCGCCGTGTTCGCCGATGTCGAACGGTCCCGCCTCGGAGAGCTGCGCGATGCTGATGATGCGCTGATCGATCTCCATGTCGAGCCGCTCCTCGAGAAGGGAGCGGACATCGTGGGCGAGGTCGCGCGCGCTGGAGACGCCGCGGACGAGGAGATGCACTTCGCGGGGGCGTCCCATCACGTCTTCGCGCACACACGCGCCGATGACGGACGGCAGCTCCCGCAGCACGGCCTCGGCGACGTGCTTGGTCTGGGCTCGCTTCATTCCGGTTTCAAATATGGCGAATAAGGAGGGGAGGGTAGTGGACAATGCCATATTGACCCGGTCGCGTCAAGAGGCACGGCCGTTGCTGCGCTCCACGCCGTCGCGTAAGCTTTCCGGCGACACGACGGCGCACCGGCGCGTCGTCGGGCGCGCGAGTCGGGGATCGGGAGGTCGGGCGAGATGGCTCACAGAGAAGGGCTTTCGACGCGGGCGGTGCACGCGGGCGCAGAGCCGCCGCGGCCCGGCGCGCCGGTGGTACGTCCGATCGTGGAGTCGACCACCTTCTTCAGCGATCCCGAGGACACGGGTGACGTCCGGTACACGCGCTACGCGAACAACCCGAACCACGTGGGACTCGGCGAGAGGATCGCGGCACTGGAGGGAACGGAGGCGGCGCTCGTCGTCGCGAGCGGCATGGCCGCGATCTCGATGACGCTCCTCACCTTCGCCGGCAGCGGCGACCACGTGGTGGCGGCGCGCGAGCTCTACGGCGGCACATTCGATCTCCTGCGCAACGAGCTTCCGCGCTACGGCATCGAAACGACGTTCATGAGCGGCGAGCGCGAATGGCGGAGCGCGCTGACGCCTCGCACGCGCCTCCTCTACGCCGAGACGCTCTCCAATCCGCTGCTCCGTCTGGCGGATCTGCCGATGCTGCGGGCGGTGGCCGCCGAGCGCGGGATTCCGCTCGTCGTCGACGCGACGTTCACGCCGGCGCCGACGCTGTGTAGCGCCGCGGCGGGCGCGGACGTGGTGCTGCACAGCGCGACGAAGTACTTGGGTGGCCACACGGACGTGACGGCCGGGGTCGTGGCGGGCCCCGCCGCGGTGGTCGAGGAGGTGCGCACGCGCGTGAAGCGGCTCGGCGGCGTTCTCGATCCGCACGCGACGTGGCTGCTCGAGCGCGGCGTGAAGACGCTCGTGCTGCGCGTCGAGCGCCAGAACGCGACGGCGCTCGAGATCGCGCGGCGGCTGGAGCGCCACGGGACCGTGGCGGCGGTGCACTACCCGGGGCTGCCGTCGCACGCGGACCACGAGCGGGCGCGGTCGATGCTGCGCGGCTTCGGCGCGATGCTCGGCGTCGTGGTCGCCGGGGGCGACGAGGCCGCGTTGCGGGTGATGCGCGGGCTGCGCATCGTGCGCGTGGCGCCGAGCCTCGGCGGCGTCGAGTCGCTGGCATCGATGCCGCGCTTCACGTCTCACGCCGGGCTGTCGGCGGAGGAGCGGCTCGCGGCGGGGATCGAGCCGGGCTTCATCCGACTCTCGGTCGGCATCGAGGACGTCGACGATCTCTGGCGCGATCTGGGGACGGCGCTGGAGCGTGCGTCCGGATGAGTGACGACGCGCGCTCGCGCGACCGCCGTGGCGAGGGGAGAAGGGTGGAGCGGGGTAAGGGCGCGAAGGCGGAGGAGGGGTCCAGCGACCGGCGGCGGCAGGACCGGCGCGCCGCCTGGATCCGGCTCGCGGACTATCCCCTGCCGCAGCTCCGCAAGGAGCTCCTCACGCTGCTGCTGCTGGGCGCCATCCTGGCCCTCTTCCTCTACATGGTCCACGACGTCCTCGTCGCCGCGGTGGCGGGCGTCGTGCTCGGCATCTACCTGATCCCGTTCGAGCGCTGGCTCCACGCGCGTCTGCGCAACCGCGGCGTCGCGGCGGTGGTCACGATCACGCTCGTGACCGTGCCGCTGGTGGTGATGCTGCTCTACAGCTGGATCGAGATCTCGCGCGCCGCCTCGTACCTGCAGGTGCATCGCGAGGAGGTCGCGCGTCAGATCAACGGGGCGATCGACCGGCTCCCGTTCACCCAAGGGATCGAGATCGAGGACCGGCTGACGGGCCTGGTCGGGACGCTGGCCAGCCAGACCTCGCGGCTCGTCGCGGAGCTGCGCGCGACGATCGACATCGTCCTCCTGGGCGTGGCGGTGTTGCTCTTCACCACTTTCTACATCCTGACCGATCACGAGCGCATCGTCGCCTACCTGCGCAGCAAGGTGCCGGGGCGCTATCAG
The DNA here is from genome assembly GCA_963816355.1 of uncultured Gemmatimonadales bacterium. Classification (GTDB taxonomy): domain Bacteria; phylum Gemmatimonadota; class Gemmatimonadetes; order Longimicrobiales; family RSA9; genus CAWFKH01. Next base: position 419,131 of record CAWFKH010000003.1, read on the forward strand.
GGACTGGTCAGCGAGATGAGCCGCAGCGTGCGGGCGGTGGTCTACGGCGCGCTCTACGCCGCGTTCTTCACGCAGCTCCTGAAGTCCGGCGTGATCCTCGCCCTCAACCTCGCCTTCGACGTGCCGCTCGCGGTGGTGCTCACGATCGTCTCCTTCTTCATCGGCTTCTTCCCGATCGTCGGATCGTGGTCCGTCTACCTTCCCGTCGCGATCTACCTGATGGTCTTCCGCCACAACACCTTCGGCGGCCTGGCGATGCTGGTGGTCGGCTTCGTCGGGAACACGCTTCTGCTCTCGATGTACCTGCGACCGAAGATCGCGGCCGAACGCTCGCAGGTGCTCAACTTCTACTGGATGTTCATCGCGCTCGTGACCGGAGTCTACACCTTCGGCCTGATCGGCATCATCATCGGCCCGGTGCTCATCGCGGTGCTGAAGGCGATCTTCGACAGCATCATGCGCTCGCCCGGCGAGCTCGTCCCGGATTCGGCCGGGCTGGGAGCCGACGGCGCGTGACGGGCTGCGGTCCTTCGAGGAGGTCAGGCGGATGAAGAGGAGGATCGCCGGCATCGCCGCCGGCGTGGCGGGCGTTCTCGCGGCGTCGACCCTCGGCGCCGTGGCGTACGTCCGCTCCGCGGCCCCGCCCGTCGACGGCGAAATCGCGCTCGCCGGCTTGCGTGCGCCGGTCGACGTGTGGCGGGACTCGCTCGGCGTGCCGCGGCTGAGCGCCGCCTCGGTCCACGACCTCGCCTTCGCCCAGGGCTACGTCCACGCGCAGGAGCGGCTGTGGCAGATGGAGCTGCTGCGGCGCATGGTCGATGGGCGGCTCGCCGAAGCGTTCGGCCCCGCGCTCGTGCCGACGGACCGCTTCCTTCGCACGCTCGGCCTCGGCCGCGCCGCGGTGCACGAGGAGGCGGCGCTGCAGCCTGCGGTGCGCGCGGACCTGGACGCCTACGTCGCCGGCGTCAACGCCTGGATCGCAGACCACCACGGCGCGCTGCCGCCGGAGTTCCTGGCGCTCCGCCTCGAGCCGGAGCCGTGGACGATTCACAACTCGCTCTCCGTCGAGCAAGCGATGGCGTTCGACCTCTCCGCGCTCAACCATGAGCTGGCGCTCGCCCGGGCCCTCGCCCGCCTCGGGCCGCGACGCGCCCGCTGGCTGGCACCCGCCTACCCGGATTGGGGCGTCACCATCCTGGAGGGCGCGGCCTCCTCGACGCCGCCCGCCACGGTTCCGACGGAGCGCTCCGCGACGTCTCCGCTCACCTTCGCCGCGCCGGCGCCCCCGCCCGCGGCCGCGGCCGCGCTGCTGGGCGCCTTTTCGATCACGAACGCGTCGAACGCGTGGGTCGTCGGCGGATCGCGCACGCGCTCCGGCAAGCCGATCCTCGCGAACGACATGCACCTGGCGCTGCGCGCGCCGTCGATCTGGATGCTGATGTCGCTGCACGCGCCCGGTCTGGACGTGGTCGGCATGACCATACCCGGGGCGCCCTTCGTCATCGCCGGGCACAACCGCGCGATCGCCTGGGGCTTCACGAACGCCTATCTCGACGACGCCGATCTCTTCCTCGAGCGGCTCGATCCTGCCGACACGACGCGTTACCTGACGCCGGACGGGAGCGCGCCGATCGAGCTCCTGCCGGAGACGGTGCAGGTTCGCGGCGCCGAGCCGGTCGCGTTCACGGTGCGTCGCACGCGCCACGGTCCCCTGCTCGACCTCGACGCCCCGCCGGGGGATTCCGGGCTGGAGCGGATCGCGGCGCAGTGGGCGTCGCGGACGCCCGGCGCGACGCTCCAGTCGATCCCGGCGATGGACCGCGCGGCGGAGTGGAGCGGGTTTCTCGCCGCCGTCGCCGATTTCCAGAATCCGCACCAGAACATCGTGTACGCGGATACGGCGGGTCACATCGGCTACGTCATGGGCGGCCGCGTGCCGATCCGGGGCGCGCGGCGGCCGCCGCCCGAGTTCCCCGTCCCCGGCTGGACCGGCGAATGGGACTGGCGCGGCGAGCTGCCGTTCGCCGACCACCCGCGCCTGCTCGATCCGGCGGACGGCTACATCGTCACCGCGAACAACCGCCAGGGTCGGGGCGGCGCGGCGGACCTCGTCTCCACGGTCTGGGAGCAGCCGTTCCGGGCTCAGCGGATCCGCGAGATGATCGTCGGGGCGCGCGCCTCGCTCGATGCGGCGGGCGTCCACGCGATGGAGATGGATGTCCGCGACGACATGGCCGCGCGCTACCGCGGGCGCGCCGTGCGGGCGGCGAGGGACGCGGGTCTGACGGCCGCGGCCGACACGCTCGCGGCGTGGGATCTGCGCGCGAGCCGGGCTTCGCGCGCCGCCGCCCTCTTCTACACCTGGTTCCAGCGTCTCCGCGTCGGCGCGGCGCGCTCGCTCTACGGGGACACGGCGGGAGGATGGTTCCCGAACGACGCGCTTTCGGACGTGCTGGAGCGCGGCGCCGCGCCGTGGGAGGGCGCCGACAGCGTCGCCGCCTACGAGCGGATCGCCGCCACCGCCATTCGATCGGCCGATTCACTGGTGGCCGGCCGCGCCTGGGGCGAGATCAACCGGGTGGTGGTCGCGCACGAGCTCGCCGCCTCCCGGCTGCTCGAGGACCTCCTCCACCTGAACCTGGGTCCCGCTCCGCGCGCGGGCTCGCCGTGGACCGTGGATGTCTCGCACCTGCGCGGCTCACGTCCGCCGTTCACCACGGTGGCCGGTCCCAGCGAGCGGCACGTCGTCGACATGGCCGACATCGACGGCGCCGGCGGCTTCATCCTGCCCACCGGCGAATCCGGCCTTCCTTTCGACGCGCACTACAGGGACCAGTTCGAGCCGTGGCGTGACGGCGGCCTCTGGCTGATTCCGCTCGACGCCGCCGCCGCCGCCGCGCGTACCGTGCACCGACTCCGTCTCCAACCCGCGACCGCCAGCCGATGAGCCAGACCTTCGACATCGCCGTCGTCGGCGCCGGTCCCTGCGGCCTCGGCGTCGGCGTCGCGGCCCGCGCGAGCGGCGTATCCTGCGTCGTCTTCGACAAGGGGTGCCTCACCCGGTCGCTCACGCTCTATCCGGAGCGCATGCGCTTCTTCAGCACGCCCGAGCGGCTCGAACTGGGAGGCCTGCCCTTCATCACGATCGAGGACAAGCCCACGCGCCGCGAGGCGCTCAAGTACTACCGCCGCGTCGCCGAGCACTTCGACGTCGACGTCCGTCAGTACGAGACGGTGCTCGAGGTGACGCGTACCCCGGGCGACGCCGCCTTCACCCTCCGCACCCGCACCCGCACCGGCGAGGAGGGCCGCTACCGCGCGCGCAACGTCGTGATCGCCACCGGATACTTCGACACGCCGAACCTGCTCGGCGTCCCCGGAGAGGATCTCCCCAACGTCTTCCACTACTATCGCGAGCCGGAACCGTTCTACGACCAGAAGTGCATCGTCGTCGGCGCCGGCAACTCCGCCGTCGACGCCGCCCTCGAGCTCTACCGCGCCGGCGCCGACGTCGCCCTCGTCCATTTCCTCGATCGACTCGATCCCGGCGTCAAGCCGTGGGTGCTGCCCGACATCGAGAACCGCCTGCGCGACGGCGACATCACTCCGCACTGGAACACGCGCGTGCGGGAGATCGCGATCGATCACGTGGTCCTCACCGACGAGGCGGCCGGCCGCACCGAGCGCGTCGACAACGACTGGGTCTTCCTCATGACCGGCTACCGCCCCGAACCCACGCTGCTCCGCGAGCTGGGCGCCGAGATCGATCCGCAGACCGGCATCCCCGGCCACGACCCCGCGACAATGGAAACGTCCGTCCCCGGCGTCTTCATCGCCGGCGTCCTCGCCGCCGGCTACGACGCCAACAAGATCTTCATCGAGAACGGCCGCCACCACGGCCCCCGCATCGTTTCCGCAGTGGCCGAACGCGGCGCGTCGCGGGACGGCTGACCCCCTCCGCCGGTCGCCGCCGGCCGCCGGATCGAACGAATCGCTCCTGTGGGGATGCGCCCCACGCCGGGTCGGCGCACTCCCGACAGACAATTTCTCACCTCCAGGTTAGGATTTCTCCGGTGCCGGCGGGGCCGCGCCGTGGCGATCCGATGCAGCGGAGGCGGAGGTGCATTCACTCGTTCGTCGCTATCTGAAGACGGGGATCGCGTTCCTGTTCGTGGGGCTCGCCCTGGGTGCCTGGATGCTGGTGCGGCGGGAGCTGCTGGGACGGTGGCCGCAGCCGTACCTCGTCTCCGCCCACGCGCACGCGGTGTTCGTGGGCTTCGTGATGTTCATGATCCTGGGCGTCGGGCTCTGGCTGTTCCCGCGCCCGGCGGCGGGCGACGCCCGCTACACGCCCGCTCGGGCGGGGGCGGCGTACTGGGTGCTGACGGTGGCGACGGCGCTGCGGATCGCGGGGGAGGTGGGGCGGTCGTGGTCGTCCGCCGGCTGGCTTGCGTGGCCGGTCGTGGCGGGGGGCCTGGGGCAGGTCGCGGGGCTGTCGCTCTATTTCTGGACCGTGTGGACGCGGATCCGCCCGGTGGGGAGCCACCTGCGCGAGGCGAAGGGGGAGCGCTTCTGAGCGCGGCGGGCGATCCGTTTCCGGGCCGGCGGCGTCGGAGCGCGCAGGGGGAGCCGCACCCGCGCGCTACGGCGAGGGGTGCTCGCGGGGGAGACGAGGAGGGAGGACGAGCGTGTCGCTCTACTACATCAACGTGACGATTCACGTGCTGGCGGCGATGCTGTGGCTGGGCGGGATGTTCTTCCTGGCCGTGGTCGGCGCGCCGGCCCTGCGGCGCGTCGAGCCGGCGCCGTTGCGGGCGGAGCTGTTCCGCGCGCTGGGCAGCCGCTTCCGGAGCGTCGGCTGGATCGCGATCGGGGTGCTGCTGGCGACGGGCGTCGCGAACCTGTACTTCCGCGGCGTCCTGCACCCGGCGGTGCTCCATGATCCGGCGTTCTGGGCGACGCGTTTCGGCACCGCGCTCGCATGGAAGCTGAGCGCGGTGGCGCTGATGATCGTCTTCAGCGCGGTTCACGACTTCTTTCTGGGACCGCGGGCGGGGCGCGTCTCGGAGGACAGGGCCGCCGCCGCGCGCTACCGGCGCGCCTCGGCGTGGGTCGCGCGCGTGAACGCGGGGCTGGGGGTCGTTCTGGTGATGGCGGCGGTTCACCTTGCGCGGGGAGGCTGAGGCCGCGCGGGCGGGCTCAGCCGAACGCGGCGCGGATCACACGGTCCCGGTGCCCTCCCCGCTGCCGCCGGCGCCGCGCGTGGCGACGTAGGCGTCGAACTGCAGGTGGCGGCCCTTCTGCTTGCGGCAGAAGATGCCGATCGTCGAGCGCGGCTCGCCCACGCCGGTGTTGCCGCTCGGCCCCACGCCGCTGGCGCCGAAGGCCTCCCACTCGAGCGCGCTGTCGGTGCCGTCGTTCTCCTTGACCATGCCGCCGAGCACGGCGCGGCCGCGCCGGATCAGGGCGTCGTCCTTCGACCAGATCGACACGATCAGGTCGTACGGATTGGTGGCGAGCGCGAAGCGGAGGAAGTCGTCGAAGCCGTCCATGTACATCGTGCAGAGGATCGGCTGGAACCATTCGGTGATGGCGGGCCGGAAGCGTCGCTCCCCCTTGCCGTCCCAGTCACAGACGAGCTCCGTCTCGGGCGTGATCGGCCCCATGATGAGGGGGCGGACTACCTCCGCGTGCGCCGCGTACTCGCCCTCGGTGACGCGCCCGCCCTCGCGGATCAGGCCGACGCCGGCGCGGCGCGCCGCCTCCTGAATGTTGGTGGTCGTCTGCGCCGTGTGGACCATGAGCGGTCCGACGACGAGCGTCTCGTCGTCGCCCGCGATGCGCGGGTCGCGCACCTGCCAGGCGTCGAAGCGTCGATCGATGAGGCGCGCCAGCGCGTCGATCGTCTCGCGTGGCCCGCAGATGCCGTGCAGCGTCGAGCATTTGTGCGAGGAGAAGCCGAGCTTCGAGTACGCGAGGCGGGTCGCGATGCGCTCGAGCTCGGCGTCGTCGAAGCCGTCGTCGACGTAGGCCCAGTTCACGCCGCCGCCTTCGAAGACGAGCTTGCCGAGGCCGCGCCCGTTCTGGATGGCGAGCGCGGTCTGATCGGAGCCGGTCACGCTGACCACCTTCACGCGCCGGTCCGTCGCGAGGGAGGCGATCCCCTTGCCGAAGCCCTCGATCTTCTGCACCGCGCGGGGATCGGCGCCGGCGGCGACGAGCGCGCGGATGAGCGTCGTATTGGTGATCGCGGCGTCCGGGTGCCCCTTGAAGACGAGGGGCGAGCCGGCGATGTAGCAGCCGACGATCTGGATCACGGGGATGCCGTAGATGAAGTTCATCGGCGTGATCGCCGCGCAGACGCCGGCGGGGATGTAGTCCGTCTTCCAGTAGTCGTGGCCGCCGATGAGCGCGGGCAGCTGGGTCCCCTGCATGGCGATCTCGGCGCTCCCCTCGAGGTGGTCCGCGGCGCGCCGCGCCTCCCAGAAGTCCTTTTCCGCCTCCAGCCGCGTCTTCGGGATCTGGTGTCGGATCTCGGCGAGGCACTCCTCGCGGAAGTAGCCGAGGATGCGGGAGAAGTTCTTCACCACCCACTTGCGATAGGTGACCACCTCGTCGGCCCACTCGAGCGACAGCCAGTACGCCTGCGCCACGTCGAGCGCCGCGCCCACGTCGTCGGCGTCCGAGGCGGGGATCTCGCATAGACTCACGCGGCGATCGAACTTGGCCGGCATCGCCGCCGAGCGCTTCGCCTCGCGCCACTCGCCGCCGATCAGGTTGCGGATGGCCACCGGCGCGTCGTCCTCCGTCTCCGGGAGGCGGTCGTAGCAGAAGACATAGGAGCGCAGCGCCTCGATCTCCTCCTCGGAAAGGAGCGGCGTGAAGAGGGACCAGCCGGCGCGTCGCTCGGCGTACCGGCGCGCGAGGGGGTCGGGGCCGACCTGACCCTCCACGTTGAAGCGCTCGATGTCGCGCGTGATCTCCGAAAGGTCCAGCATTCAGTGCCTCGCTCGTTTCAGGGGCTTCGGGGCCGGAAATCGGCCCGCACGGCCATCACGAATGGCGGCTAAGTTGCGGTGGCGCGGTGCGGCCCGGCAAGTCGGGGCGGGAGGCTCGCGCGGCGCCGATCGGGGGGATCCTCTCGGTTGACTGGGGGTACCGGCGGCGGGTAGATTTTTCCGTGGGCCGAGGCGGGATGGCCCGACCGGCGAGCGAGGAGCGATGACGGGGCGCGAGAAGATCGAAGCCGTGCTTACGAGCATCCGCCCGGCCCTCAACCAGGACGGCGGCGACGTCGAGCTGGTCGACTACGACGCGGACGGCGTCGTGCGCCTGCGGCTCGTCGGCGTCTGCGGCTCCTGCCCGATCTCGTCCGTCACGCTGAAGCAGGGGATCGAGCGGCGCCTGATGACCGCGGTGCCAGAGATCACGGCGGTCCAGGCGATCTGAGGCGCCGGGGCGCGTCCCCCAGGTGGTCACGGCCGACGCCCCCCGGCGCCGGCCGTTTTGTTCGCGCCGTGCGTCGGCCCGGCGAACTCGGGACGCCAACGAGGGGAAGAGATGAGCGAGGATCGCGAGGATCTGCTGCAGCGCGTGAGCCTGGCGCTCTCGAAGGTGCGCAACGCGCGCACGGGGGCGGATGTCGTTTCCGGCTCGCAGGTGCAGGGGCTGGACCTCGAGGCGGATGGGACGGTGCGCTTCCAGTTCGTGCTGCGCCCGGACGACGAGGGCACCCTCGTGCGCGAAGCGCGGCGGGCGGCCGAGGCGGTCGAAGGCGTCGTGCGCGTGAAGGTGGACGTGAAGCTGCCGCAGTCCGCGCGTTCCGAGCGGCCGCGGCCGCCGCGCGGTGCGGCGCGCGCGGGCACCGTCCCGGCGCCGACCCCCCAGGGCCGCCTGCGGGAAGGTCTCAAGCGGATCGTCGCGGTGAGCTCGGGCAAGGGGGGCGTGGGAAAGTCGACGGTCGCCGCGAACGTCGCCGTCGCGCTCGCGGCGGAGGGACACGCCGTCGGCCTCCTCGACGCGGACATCTACGGCCCCGACATCCCGCTCATGTTCGGCGAGTCCGGGCGCCCCCGCGTCACCGGGGAGCGCGGCGCGGAGAAGATCGTTCCGCTCGTCGCGCACGGCGTGAAGCTGATGAGTCTGGGCTTTCTGCTCGACCCGGACCAGCCGGCGATCATGCGAGGTCCGCTCATCGCCGGCATCCTGAAGCAGTTCCTCGAGCAGGTCGAGTGGGGCGAGCTGGACTACCTCGTGGTCGACATGCCTCCCGGCACCGGCGACGCCCAGTTGTCGCTGGTCCAGACGATCGAGATCGACGGCGCCGTCATGGTCACCACGCCCCAGGCGGTCTCGACCAGCGATGTCCGCCGCGCCGTGCGCATGTTCGAGCGCACGAACACGCGCGTGCTCGGCGTCGTCGAGAACATGAGCGGCCTCGAGTGCCCGCATTGCCACGGTCACATCGACGTCTTCGGCGCGCACGGCGGACGCGCGCTCGCCGAGGAGCTGGAGATCCCCTTCCTCGGCGAGGTGCCGCTCGACCCGGCCGTGCGCGTCTCCGGCGACGCCGGCGCCCCGACCGTCGTTGCGGCCGCCGACTCCGCCGCCGGGCGCGCCTTCGCCGCCGCGGCCCGTGAGGTCGCGCGGCTGGTCGAGTCGCCGGTGGGCGCGGGCGCGGGATGAGTCCGCGACCGCGGCGGCCCCCTCCCGCCACCGAAGCGATCCGCGGGATGCGCATCGAGGTGCTCGTCCGGGACTACCCGGAGACGCTCGCCCTCCTCGACGCCGCCGGCATCGACGTGCGGGCGCGGGCGCCGGCGACGCTCGCGACGGCCGCGGACGGCGACGCGCTCGACGCGCTGACGCGCCGCGTCGGCGAACGTCTCGCCTGGCGGGCGGAACCGTGAACGCGTCCCGCGTCACGCTGCTCACCGACTTCGGCACCGCGGACGGCTACGTGGGCGCGATGAAGGCGGTGATCGCCTCCATCACGCCGCTCGCGGCGGTCGACGACGTCGCGCACGACATCACACCGGGAGACGTCGCGGGGGCCGCCCTCGCGCTGCGCCGCTACTGGCGCATCTATCCCGCCGGCACGGTCCACATCGTGGTGATCGACCCGGGCGTCGGCAGCGCGCGGCGTGCGCTGGCGCTCGAGGCGGACGAGCGGTTGTTCGTCGGACCGGACAACGGCGTCTTCTCCCAGGTGCTGCGGGAGGCACCCTCGTGGCGCGCCGTGGCTCTGACCGAGACGGAGTATTTCCGGGAGCGCGTGTCGGCGACGTTCCACGGCCGCGACGTCTTCGCGCCGGTCGCGGCACACCTCGCGCGCGGGGTCGCGCTGCAGCGCTTCGGTCCGGCGGTCGAGAATCCGACGCGACTGGTCTGGCCGGAGCCGGTGCGCGATGCGAGCGGCGTCTCCGGCGCGGTGATGCACGCCGATCGCTTCGGCAACCTGGTGACGAACATTCCCGCGGCGTGGTACGCGCCGGGACTGCTCGTGTGGGTCGGTGGCCGGACCGCCGGCCCGCTGCGCCGCACGTACGCGGACGTCGAGCCGGGCGAGCTTCTGGCTCTCGTCGGCTCCACGGGGCTGGTCGAGGTGTCGGTACGCGATGGCAGCGCGGCGGAGGTGCTCGAGGCGGAGCGCGGCACCCCCGTGCGCGTGGCGAGGGAAGAGGCCTAGACGGGTCCTGGGCGGTCGCGCGGGCTCAGAGGTCCAGATCCGCTCCCGAGCCGCCGGTGTGCTGCCGACGCGGCGCCAGGAAGCGCACGATCAGGTAGCCGAGCGCGACGATCGGCACGATGCGGAACAGCAGGATCCCGGCCAGTCCGAGCGCGGCCTTGAGGAAGACGCCAATGCAGGCGAGAAGCACGCCGAGCACGACGAGGCCCACGAGGCCGACGAGGAAGAAGGTCACGAGCGCCGCGATCATGGTGAGCTCCTGTGGCTACGAGGTCCAGACGATGTTGACCGCCCCGAAGGCGGAGTCGATGTCCAGCTCGAGGTGGTGGTCGGCGTCCGCCCAGTCGCTCGAGTAGTACGTGCCGCCCCGCTTCGTGAAGCCCTCGCTGTCGAACGACGCGAGAAAACCCGACTTGTTCACCCGCACGCCGATCCCGCGCGGGATGCGCAACGTGATCGAGCCGACGCCCATCTGCACGTTCGCCTGCAGGTCCTCGCGCCAGTCGCCGCCGAAGTCCAGCGTCACGTCCGACACGCCGCCCTGCACGTCCAGCCGCGCGGCGTTCGCGTTGGCGAGATCCCTCGCCACGAACGACGCGGCACCGATCTTCAGCTCGAGCGATTCCATGCGCACCGGATTCGGCCGCGAGAAGCGCATCGACGTCTCGCTCGCCCCGGTCGACACCTGAGCCCTGCGGATGCGGAGCCCGCCGAGCTCGAGGTCGGCCTCCACCGCGCCGAACTTCAGGTCAAGGTCGAGAGGGGTGCCGGAGCCGAGCTCGAGGTCGAGCCGCCCCGACTCGTGGTTCTTGACCTTGATCCCCTTCCGGCCGCCGTCGAGCCCGATGCGGAGCGTCCCGGCGTCGTAGCGTGTCACGGGGCTGAAGACGCTGGCGTCGTAGCGGAGCTGCGCCTTGTAGAGGAGGTCGGCCGCGCCGGGCCGCACCTTGAGCTGACCAGCGCCGTACTCGAGCTCCACGTGCATCGCGTCCTCGCCGGACGCGCGCCGCATCGCGGTGACGGTGCGCCAGTCCTGGGCGGCCGCCGGCGTTGCCGCGAGGCCGAGCAGTGCGGCCGCGAGGAGCGCGGCGGCCGCCGTCGCCCCGGCGCCCGTTCGGTAGGGACTAGGCATGGGGACCCGACTCGTAGAGGGGGATCTCTTCCGACTCGAGGCCGCTGCGTCGCGCGAGCGGCCGCGTGCCGCCCCGCGACAGCAGGATCGCGCCAAAGCCGATCGTGAGCGCCGCCCACGTCAGCACGCCGCCGAGGAACATCAGGATCCCGCGCACGAAGCCGAGCCACGGTCCCGCGATCTGGACGACGTGGCCCGCGACGAAGAGCGCGAGCAGCAGCCCCAGCCCGGTCATCAGGTAGTAGTACGAGTTGCCGCGGCTGAACCAGTCGCTTCCCTCCAGCCGGCGCTCGGCCAGCGCCTCGCCCGCCGCGTGGCCCACCGCGAGGTAGCCGAAGAGCACGGCCACCGCGACGGCCACCGGGAAGAGCGGGATCCACGCGATCAGCAGGGGGATCCCGACGATCGAGATGGCGAGGCCGATGATGCCGAGGATGAACACCGGCAGCGCGAGGAAGGAGCCGGCGAGGCCGACCGCCCACGAGCGCATCGTGTGGTGGCGCGCGGTGTCGGCCACGCCCTCGAGGTAGCGGCGGCCGAAGAAGACGGCGGCGAAGCCGAGGCCGAGCAGCACGGCGTAGAGCGCGAGCGTCGCGAGGACGCCGGTGAAGCCGCGCCCGATGTAGCGCAGCGGCCGGCTCCAGTCGGAGCCGCGGTCGCGGACGGCGACGGCGCGCGAGGTGCGGCGGCTCTCGAGGTCCTGCACCATGGACTCGAGCTCGTCGATGCGGCTCTGCAGCCGCACCACGCGCTCGTCGCCGGTGCCGGCGATCGAATCGGCCGCGCGGACGGCGGCGACCTCGCCCTTGAGCAGGGCGGACTCGAGGGCGATGTCGAGTTGCTTGCCGACGTCGCTGCCGCCGGGCGCCGACCAGCCGACGAGCATCGCGCGGAGCCCGTCGTTGGGCGTGTCCATCGCCGCGTTCAGGAGATCGCGCCAGCTGCGGTCGAGCGCATCGCCGCGCTCGTAGGAGCCGATGCGGTCGCCGCCCACGAGGACGTCGCCATCCTTCAGCTCGAGGTGCAGCTTTCGTCCGCCGGCGAGCTCCAGCGTGAGCGAGGCGTCGTCGCGCGAGAGGTCCACCTCGCTCGCCTGGATCGCGTCCAGGTCCGCGGCCTGTTTCGGCGCGTCTGGGGCGGCGACGGCGGGGGCGCTCGGCGGCGACGCCGGCGCCTTCGGGGCGCCGGCCTGCGCGAGGAGGCTTCCCGGCAGGAGGAGGCCGAGCGCCAGCGCGAACGCGGCGGGCCGGCGCATCGTCGGATCAGAAGCTGAATGTCGCATAATGCTCATCCCGCCTAGGGGTGCGGAACAGGTTGCGGTAGAGGACCCACGCCGAAGCAATGGTCAGTGTCGCGAAGAGAGCGGCGGCCGCGCCGATCGGGCCCGCGCCGCGCACCGAGAGCGCGTTCAGGGCGTCCGCGATCCAGACGCCGGCCGCGCTGTGACTCACGAGGTCGAACGCGCGGGCGGGCAGCACGGCGAACGCGGCCATCACCTGGCGGGTCCCGAAGGAGAACAATCCCTGAACCGTGATCCAGGGGCGGGTCAGCACCCACGCCAGGATCGCCGAGAGGCCGAGCGTCGGCAGGCCGAGCATCGCGGCGACGAGGGTCCACGCGCGCCGCGTCTTCGGCACCACGCGATCGGCCAGGGCGAGCGCGCGGGCTCCGAGCGGCTGCTGGATCCGGACGGACGCCATCACGCGGTCCGCGAAGCCGGCCGCGGGCTCGAGCTCCGGCAGATCTGCGAGCGCGCTGAAGAGCGTGCGCCATTCCTCTACCTCCGCCCGGCAGCGCGCGCAGGCGAGCAGATGCGACTCGACGATCGCGGCGTCGCTCGCCGCGTGTTCGCCGGCCGCATAGGCCTCCAGCCGCTCCGGCTCCGGGTGGATATAGGTTTCGGACACCTTGAATCGCTCCGTGGTCCCGTGTTTCGCTATCCTGCCCTACGCAGGGCAGGCCGCCGCGGTTTCAACATCGAAGGTGCTCGAGCCGCTCGCGCAGCTCGAGCCTACCCCTGTGGATGAAGGTCTTCACGGTGCCGAGAGGCACGTCCATGATCTCGGCGATCTCCTCGTACGGTCGACCCTCCACGTGGCGGAGCACGATCGCCGTCCGGTAGTCGTCGCGAAGCTCCGCGATCGCCGCCTCGATCTCACTGCCGAGCTCGCGTCCCTCCACGAACGCCTCCGGCGTGGGCTCGTCGGACGCGACGATCGGCGCGCGTGCCGCCGCTTCCTCGCCGTCGCGAACGTGCGGCGAGCCGTCCAGCGAGAGCGTGGGCAGCTCCTTCCGCCGCAGGTCGTCGAGCGCCGTGTTGTGCGCGATCTTGAAGATCCAGGAACTGAACTTGAACTGCGGTTTGTACCGGCCGATGTTGTTGAGGACCTTGACGAACGTGTCCTGCGCCAGGTCCTCCGCCTTCTCACGGTCGCGCACGAGCCGGTAGATCAGGGAGAATACGGGACGCTCGTACCGGCGAATCAACTCGCGGTACGCCTTCTCGCTCCCGGCTTCGGCCCGGGCAACGATGTCCTGGTCGGTGAGCTGGCTCAGGTCCACGTCTTCGGGGGTGCGCGCAAAGGCCTGTACCGTTGGTCGACCCTACGGGAGCCGACGATCCCGGGTTTCAGAACGGGACTCCGCCGCGCCGGCCCGTCGCGGGCCGGACTTGAAGCGGAGCCCCCCGGCGGCATACCTTCGGCGGTCGCGTGTCCCCACCTCCCTCGAGCGAAGCGATGGCCGCCACTCCCACCCCGACCGACGCGCTCCCCCCGGAGCGCGAGAAGGCGGCCGCCGTGCGGCGCATGTTCGGCGCGATTGCGAGCCGCTACGACCTGCTGAACCACCTTCTCAGCCTGAACCGCGACCGCGCATGGCGCAGGAGGGCCGTCGATCTGCTCCTCGCACGGCGTGATACCGCGCGGCGCGGCCGGGGTGCCTCCGCGCCGATCCACGGCCGTTTCCTCGACGCGTGCGCCGGCACGTTCGACTTCGCCCTCGAGCTCGCCCGCAGGCCCCGCTTCGCCGGCAGCGTCGTCGCCTTCGACTTCGCCTATCCCATGATGGCGGAGGGGCGCCGCAAGCTCCGCGACGCGCGGGTCGCGCCGGCGTGCGCCGACGCGCTCCGGCTGCCGTTCCCCGACGCCGCCTTCGACGGCGCCACCGTCGGCTTCGGCGTGCGCAACCTCGCCGACATCGACGCCGGCCTGCGCGAGCTGTGCCGCGTGCTGCGGCCGGGCGCGCCGCTGGTCGTGCTGGAGTTCACCACCCCCGGCTGGCAGCCGTTCCGCGCGCTGTACCTGTTCTATTTCCTCCGCGTACTGCCGCTCGTGGGGCGGACGGTGTCCGGGCACGCGAGCGCCTACTCCTACCTCCCCGCCTCCGTGCTGCACTTCCCGGAGCCGCCCGAGCTCGCGCGCCGCATGGGTGCGGCGGGCTTCGACGGCGTCGGCTGGCGTCGCTATTTCGGCGGCGTCGTCGCGGCGCACATAGGCACGCGGCGGTGAGGCGGGCGGGCCGTGCGGGTGCGCCTCACGCTTCCACGGTCGCCTCGGCGCGGTAGCCCTGGGCCACGCCGGCGACCACCATCACGAGGCCGATCCAGCCATACGCCGTGAGGTTCTGCCCGAAGAGGAGCAGCGCCAGGAGTGCTCCCACCACCGGCTCCGCGGTCGCGGCGACGGCGGCGGGCGCCGCCTCGATGCGGCGGACGCCGGCGAAGAAGAGGAAGTTGGCGATCACCGTGCCGCCCCCGAGCGCCACGATGTAGCCCCAGCCGGCGGGCGTCGCGGGCGGCTGGGGCGCGTGGCCGAAGGCGGGCAGCGCGAGGCCGAGCAGGATCGTGCCGCCGACGAGCTCGAGGAAGAGGACGCGCACCGCGCCGTAGCGCGGCACCGCCCAGCGCGCGAGCAGCGTCGTCGAGGCGTAGCTCACGGCCGAGACGAGGCCGCCCACGACGCCGAGCGTGGTGACGGCGACGGCGGCGCCGCGCGCGCCCATCACCGTGAGTCCGGCGCCGAACATGACCATCACGGCGAGCGCGAAGCGCATCGGCGTCAGCCGTTCGCCGAGCAGCGTGGCGCCGAAGATCGCCACCAGGACCGGTGCGGTGTAGAGGAGCGCGACGGCGGACGCGACACCGGCGCGCGCGATCGCGAGCTGGTAGGCGACCTCGAATGCGGCGACGAGGGCCCCGCCGAGCAGTCCGACGACGAGGATCGCGCGGCGGTCGACGCGGAAGAGCCACGGCCGGAAGAGGCCGAAGGCGAGGAAGCCGAGGCTGGCGAGCAGGATGCGCCAGAAGCCGACATCCGTGATCGCGGCGCCCTCCGCGTAGAGCGCGGTGCTGAGCGGGCCGGTCGTGCCCCACAGCGCGCCCGCGCCGAGGGCGAACAGATAGCCGGAGATCGGGGCGGCGCCGCCGCGCGCAGGGGCGGCGGCGGCCGCGCCGGAGGACTCGATATTGGTCGACATGGGTCGGAATGTAAGGCCGCAACCCGCACCGCCGCAGCCCGCCGCGGCGAACGCGGCGGAGGCGCAGGCTCCGGCGATCCGCTGTGAGGGCCTGCGCAAGCGCTATGGCGACGTCGTCGCCGTGGACGGGCTCGACCTGCGCGTGGAGAGCGGCGAGTGCTTCGGCCTGCTCGGGCCGAACGGCGCCGGGAAGACGACGACGATCGAGATCCTGGAGGGGCTGCTCGAGCCGGACGCCGGCCGCGTCGAGGTCCTCGGCCAGGCGTGGAGCGGCGGCGGCCGCCGCCTGCGCGAGCGCCTCGGCATCCAGCTGCAGCAGACGAAGCTGCCGGACAAGCTGACGGTCGCGGAGACGGTGCGCCTCTTCCGCAGCTTCTACCGGCGAGGCCCGTCGGTCGAGGAGATGATCGACGTCGTGCAGCTCCGCGAGAAGTGCGACGCGCGCGTGGCCCGCCTCTCCGGCGGTCAGCGGCAGCGACTGGCGCTGGCGTGCGCCCTCGTCGGCGATCCGGAGCTGCTCTTCCTCGACGAGCCGACCACCGGCCTCGACCCGCAGTCGCGGCGCGCGCTGTGGGAGCAGGTCGAGGCGTACCGCGCGAGCGGCCGCACCGTGCTCCTCACGACGCACTACATGGAGGAGGCGGCGCGACTCTGCGACCGCGTCGCGATCGTCGACCACGGCCGCGTGATCGCGCTCGGCCGCCCCGCCGACCTCGTCGCCTCCCTCGGCGGCGAGCAGGTGATCGAGTTCACGCTGCGCGACGGCGGCGCGGCGCGGCTGCCGGCCCTCGAGACGATCCGCGGCGTGATCGGCCTGCGGCGGCGCGGGGACGGCGTGGCGCTCGACGTCCGCGAACTGCACGAGACGGTGCCGGCGCTGCTCGACGCGCTCGCGGGCGCCGGGCTCGAGCTGAGCGGCCTCTCGACGCACCAGGCGACGCTGGAAGACGTCTTCGTCTCGCTCACCGGCCGCAAGCTGCGGGAGGAGTGATGCGCGCCTTCGACCGCTCGCCGCTCGCACAGCTCACGCTCGCCCGCGTCCGCGACTTCCTGCGCGAGCCGGAAGCCGTGTTCTGGACCTTCTTCTTCCCGACCGTGCTCGCGCTCGCGCTCGGCATCGCCTTTCGCGAGAAGGGCCCCGCGCCGGTCCTCGCGGGCGTCGTCGTGACCGACCCCGGCGACCGGCCGGCAGCGGATTCCCTCGCCGCGCGCCTCGAGGCGGCGGCCGGGATCCACGCGCGTCTGCTGGCGCCGGCGGCGGCGGAGCACGCGCTCGGGAGGGGCGACGTCGCCATCCTCGTCACGCCGCGCGACGCCGGCTACGCCTACCGCTACGACCCCGCTCGCGAGGAGAGCCGCGTCGCCCGCCTCGCCGTCGACGACGCCCTGCAGCGCGCGGCCGGCCGGCGCGACGTCGCCGCGACGCGGGACGTGACGGTGCGCGAGCGCGGCGCGCGCTACATCGACTTCCTGATTCCCGGCCTGATCGGGCTCAACCTGCTGAGCACGGGGCTCTGGGGCGTCGGCTACACGATCGTCCGCATGCGGGGCGACTTCCTGCTCAAGCGCCTCGTGGCGACGCCGATGCGGCGCGGCGAGTTCCTGCTCTCCTTCATGCTCGGCCGCCTCGCCTTCCTCGTCGCGGAGCTGGTCGTGCTGCTCGCCTTCGCCCGCATCGCCTTCGGCGTGCAGGTGCGCGGCTCCCTCGCCGCCGTCGGCTTCATCGTCGTCCTCGGCGCCTTCAGCTTCACCGGCCTCGGGCTCCTGATCGCGAGCCGCGCCCGCACGGTCGAGGGCGTGAACGGCCTCATGAACCTCGCCTCCGTTCCGATGTGGGTGCTCTCCGGCGTCTTCTTCTCCGCGGAACGGTTCCCGGCCCTGCTGCACCCGCTGATCGCCGCGCTGCCGCTCACCGCGCTGCTCGACGCGCTGCGCGCGGTGATGCTCGACGGCGCGCCGCTGCTCGCGACGACGACCTCGCTGCTCGTCGTCGCCGGCTGGGGCGCGGCGTGCTTCGGCCTCGCGCTCGGGCTCTTCCGCTGGCGGTGACGCGGCCGGGCTCCCTATCTTGGCGGCCCATGTCGCTATCGAACCTCACCGAGTACCTGCGGGCGCTCGACGACGCCGGCGAGCTCGTCCGCATCCGCGAGCCGCTCTCCGTCGTGCTGGAGATCGCCGAGGTCGCCGACCGCGTGATGAAGTCCGAAGGCGGAGGGCGGGCGCTGCTCTTCGAGCGGCCGCGGCTCGCCGACGGAAGCGCCTCCGCCATCCCGGTCGCGATCAACCTCTTCGGCTCATGGCGCCGCATGGCGATGGCGCTCGGCGTCGGCGACGTGCGCGAGCACGGCGAGCGCATCGCGCGCCTGATGCAGCCGGAGATCCCGAAGGGGTTCTGGGCGAAGGTGCAGGCGCTGCCGAAGTTCGCGGAGCTGGCGAAGGTGCCGCCGAAGACGCTGCGTGGAAAAGCGCCGTGCCAGGCGGTCGTGTGGGAGGGGGACGCGCTGGACCTGGGGCGGCTACCCGTCATGACGTCGTGGCCGGGCGACGCGGGTCCGTTCGTGACGATGCCGATGGTGATCACGCGCGACCCCGAGAGCGGCGTGCAGAACGTGGGCATGTACCGCATGCAGGTGACGGGGCGCGACACCACGTTCATGCACTGGCAGCGGCACAAGGGCGGCGCCGCGCACTACCGGCGCTACCGCGAGCTGGGCATCGAGCGCATGCCGGTCGCCGTGGCGATCGGCGCCGACCCCGCGACGATGTACACGCCCACGGCGCCGCTGCCGCCCGGCATCGACGAGTACCTCTTCAGCGGCTTCCTGCGCCGGGAGCCGCTGCTCGTCACCGAGGCGACGCTCTCCGATCTGCGCGTCCCGGCGGAGGCGGAGATCGTGCTCGAGGGGTGGGTCGACCCGGCGGAGCCGCTCGGCATGGAGGGGCCGTTCGGCGACCACACCGGCTTTTACACGCCCGCGGACCGCTTCCCCCTATTCCACGTCGAGCGCGTCACGATGCGCGAGGACGCTGTCTACGCCTCGACGATCGTCGGTCGGCCGCCGATGGAGGACTACTACCTCGGCGGCGCCACGGAGCGGATCTTCCTGCCGCTGCTGCGGCTGACGCAGCCGGAGATCGTCGACTACCACATGCCGGCCGAGGGCATCTTCCACAACATGGTGCTGGTGAGCATCCGGAAGGAGTATCCGGGTCACGCCTACAAGGTGATGAACGGCCTCTGGGGGCAGGGTCTTATGAGCCTGGCCAAGCTGATCGTGGTGGTGGACGCCGACATCGACGTGCACGACCCCGCCCAGGTCTGGTGGTACGCCCTCAACAACATCGATCCCGAGCGCGACGTCCGCTTCAGCATGGGTCCCGTCGACGACCTCGACCACGCCGCCCGCGCCCCGGCCTTCGGCTCCAAGATGGGGATCGACGGCACCCGCAAGCTGCCGGAAGAGGCGCACGACCGGGAGTGGCCGGAGGTGATCCGCATGGATCCGGAAGTGCGCCGGCGCATCGACGCCCTGTGGCCGACACTCGGAATCGATGGCTGAGGCGTCGGCCGTGCAGGGGCCGCGCGGCGGGCGCGAGGGCCAGACCTTCGCCGGCGAGTCGCTGCTGGCGCGCTTCGCCAGCTTCGTCAAGCTGCCGCACACCCTCTTCGCCCTCCCCTTCGCCGGCGTCGGCGCCCTTCTCGGCAGCTATCGGCGGCCGGGCGGGATCGGCCCCGTGAGCGCGCTGTGGATCGTCGTCGCGTTCACCGCCGCGCGCTTCGCCGCGATGGCCTTCAACCGCATCGTCGACGCGGAGTACGACGCCGCCAATCCGCGCACGCGCCTGCGCGAGCTGCCCACCGGCCGCCTCACGCCGCTGCAGGCGGCGCTTTCCGTCATCGCCGCCGCCGGTGTCTTCGTCTTCGCGGCGTGGCGCCTCAACCCGCTCTGCGGCTGGCTCGCGCCGCTCGCGCTGGCGTGGATCTTCTTCTACTCCTACACCAAGCGCTTCACGGCCGGCGCGCACCTCGTGCTCGGCTTCGCCCTCGGCATCGCGCCCGTCGGCGCCTACCTCGCCGTCACCGGCGCCTGGGCACGGCCGTGGTACGCCCTCGTGGTGCTCGCCTCCGCCGTCATGTGCTGGGTCGCGGGCTTCGACATCGTCTACAGCCTGCAGGACGAGGCGTTCGACCGCACCCACGGCCTCCACTCGATCCCCGCGAGCGTGGGGCCGCGGCGCGCCCTCGTCCTCGCGCGCACGCTGCACGGCCTCGCCGTCGCGCAGTTCGCCCTGGTGTGGGCGCTCGGCTGGTTCGGCGTCGGCTGGCTCTACGCCGCCGCCGTGCTCGTCATGGCGGTCGTGCTCCACCTGGGCCACCGCCACGTCCGGGACGTGCCCGGCGGCGCGATCGACGTCCTCAAGATCGATCGCGCCTTCTTCCGCACCAACATCGTGGTCTCCACGACGTTCTTCGCGCTCACGCTCCTCGACCGCCTGCTGCTCGCGTGACGACGCCCGCCGCAACGCCGCCCGAGGTGCCGCCGGTCCCGCCCTCTTCCAGCCTCCCGCCGTCTTCCAGCCTCGCGGCGGGCTGGGTGCCGCGCGTTCCGCCACCCGGGGACGAAGCGCCGCCCGTGACCGTGGCGATCACGGGCGCGTCCGGCGCGGTCTACGGCGTGCGGCTGCTCGAGGAACTGAACGCCGCGCGCGTGCCGGTGCGACTCGTCGTCTCCGCGACCGGCTGGCGCCTGCTCCGCGAGGAGCTCGACATCGCCGGCGAGGAAGCGCTGCGGCGGCGCACCGGCGACTGGCGCCGCGTGGTGCTCTTCGACGACGGCGACCGCGGCGCCACCCCGGCATCGGGATCGGCGCCGTCGCGTGGCATGGTGATCTGCCCCTGCTCGATGGGGACGCTCGCGAGCATCGCCCAGGGGACGACGCGCTCCCTCGTCGAGCGCGCCGCCGACGTGTGCCTCAAGGAGCGCCGGCCGCTCATCCTCGTGCCGCGTGAGACGCCCTACTCGGCGATCCACCTGGAGAACATGCTGCGCCTGACGCGCGCGGGCGCCGTCGTGCTGCCGGCCTCGCCCGGCTTCTACCACCGCCCGGCGCGGATCGAGGATCTCGTGGATTTCGTCGTCGCGCGGGTGCTGGGGCAACTCGGGATCGAGACGGACGTGGGGCCACGGTGGAGCAGTGGGGAGCGCGAGAGGGCGGGCGGGTGAGGCGGATCGGGGTGAGGCGGATCGGGGTGAGGCGGATCGGGCGGAGGCGGATCGGACGACGCGGGTCGGAATGCACGTGATCGGTCTGGTCAGCGACACGCACGGCTTGCTGCGGCCGGCGCTGTTCGACCGGTTCGATGGCGTCGAGCGGATCGTGCACGCGGGCGACATCGGCTCGGCGTCCATCCTCGACGCACTCCGGGCGTTGGCGCCGGTGAGCGCCGTGCACGGGAACACGGACGGTCCGGAGGTCCGCGCGGAGGCGCCCGCCACGGTGCGCTTCGACGTGGGTGGGCTCGCGGTCGTCGTGGAGCACGGGCACCGGCTCGGGAGTCCCACCCCGGCCGCCCTGCGAGAGGCGCATCCCGACGCCGACATCATCGTCTACGGCCACACGCACCGGGCGCTGATCGAACGGGCGGGGGGCGCGCTGGTGGTCAATCCGGGCGCCGCGGGTCCGGCCCGCTTCCGAGCGCGGCCATCCGCGGCGATCCTGCGGATCGACGAGGGGGCCGCTCAGGTCGAGATCGTGGAGCTGTAGCGCCCCGGCGCCGTGTGCGCGCGTTCTTCGGGCCGGATGCGGAACCAGCGCGCGACCAGGAGCGCCTCGGCGAGCCGGTCCGGCGGCAGGCGGTCGGGCGCGGGCGGCGCTCCCGTGAAGGCGCGCTCGACGCGCCGGCGCTCGACCGGCGGCGCGCACTCGTCCACGATGTGGCCGCGCCGGATGAGGTAGACGCGGTCGTCGCCCGCCCAGCCGCGAACGTGGTAGACGAACGAGAGCGAGGCGAGCTCCTCGCGCATCGCGACGAGCTCTTCCCGCAGGCTGCCGAGCGCCTCGAGGCGGTCCCTCAGGCGTGCCGCGCGCTCGAACTCGAGGCGCCGCGAGGCCGCGTCCATTTCCCGCTCCAGCGCGCGCAGCGGCTGATCCGACTCGCCCAGCAGGAACGCGCGCGCGATCGCGAGGCGCTCGTCGTATTCGGCCTGCGTGCAGCCGCCCGCGCACGGTGCCACGCAGCGGCCGATCTCGCCGCGCCAGCAGTGGGGCTCCCCGCGGTGGCCGAAGAGGTCGATCTGGTCGGCGAAGCGGAGCGGGGTGGAGGCGGCGCAGTCGCGCAGGCCGAGAACGTCCGTGAGCGCGCGCACCGCCGCGTCCACGCGTCTCCTCCCGCGCACCGGGCCGTGGCACTCCGACCGGTCGCGCGGCGGCCGTCCCACGACGCCCAGGCGGGCGGCCGGCTCGTGCGTGATCCGCACGAAACAGAGGCCCCGCATCCCCTTGTGCTGCACGTTGTACGGCGGGCGGTGGCGGCGGATCAGGCGCAGCTCGTGGCGGAGCGCCGCGAACTCGCTCGGCACGTAATCCCATTCGACGCGCTCCGCGAAGCCCACGATCTCGGACGCCTTCTCGCCCCGCGGCGCGCGGAAATAGGAGAGGAGCCGCGTCCGCACGCGGACGGACTTGCCGACGTAGAGGAGCGCCCCACCCGGGCCGACCATGCGGTAGACGCCCGGCCGGTTCTCGGCGTGCTCGCGCACGTGCTCGCGCAGCGCGCGCAGCCGGTCCGTCGTGCCGTGGCGGCTCCCCTTCAGCGCTGGCATCGCGGGCAGTAGAACGCGGACCGGCCGGCCAGCACGACGCGCTTGATCGTCGTGCCGCAGCGCGAGCACGGTTCGCCTTCGCGTCCGTAGACCCGCAGTCGTGGCTCGAATCCTCCCGCCTCGCCGCTCCCGTCGCGATAGTCGCGCAGCGTCGTGCCGCGCGCCTCGATCGCCTCCGCCAGCACCTCGCGCAGCGCGTCGCGCAGCCGCGCCGTCTCCGCCCGCGTCAGGCCGGCCGCGCGCCGGCGCGGCCGCACGCCGGCGCGGTGGAGGGCTTCGTTCGCGTAGATGTTGCCGACGCCGGCAATGCGGCCCTGGTCGAGCAGCAGGGAGCGGATCGGCGTGCGCGCTCGGCGGGTGAGCGCGTGCATGCGCGCGGGCGTGAGCGCGTCGTCGAACGGCTCGACGCCGAGCGCGTCGTCGCGGCGCCGCCACGCCTCCGGGACCAGGTGCTCGATGCGGCCGAAGCGGCGGGCGTCGTCGTAGAGCAGCGCGTCCCCGTCGTCGAGGCCGAAGCGCACGGCGACGTGGCGCAGTTCGGCCGCACGTGGGGCCCGCGAGGCGACGAGGCGGCCGGTCATGCCCAGGTTGACGAGGAGGATCGTGCCGTCGTCGAGGCCCACCACCACGTTCTTGCCGCGCCGGCCGACGCGCTCCACGGAGCGCCCGCGCACGCGCTCCGCCAGCCGGCCCGGCGTCAGCGCCGGACCGAGAACATCGGCGTGGGCGACGTCCACGCCGACGATGCGTCGCCCCACGACGCGGCGTCGCAGGTCGGCCGCGATCGTCTCCGCCTCAGGCAGCTCCGGCACCGCGCTCGATCTCGCGCCAGCCGATGTCGTCGCGGAAGTAGCGGCCGTCGAACTCGATCGCGGCGGCCGCCTCCCGGCTGCGCTGCGCCGCCTCCGCGATCGTCGGCGCGAGCGCCGTCACGGCGAGGACGCGGCCGCCGGACGTGACGAGGCGCCCCTCGCCGTCGCGCCGCGTCCCGGCGTGGAAGACGACCACGTCGTCCGCTTCCTCGATCGCGCGGGGGATGCGGATCGGCTTCCCCTTCTCGTACGTCCCGGGATAGCCGCCGGACGCGATGACGGTCGTGAGCGACGCCGCCGCGCGCCACCGCGGCGACAGCCCCTCGATCGAGTCGCCGCGCGCGATCGCCAGCATCGGCTCGAGCAGCGAGCTCTCCAGCAGCGGCAGGAGCGCCTGCGTCTCCGGATCGCCGAAGCGCGCGTTGAACTCGATCACCTTCGGCCCCTCCTCCGTCAGCATCAGTCCCGCGTAGAGCAGGCCGCGGAACGGACGCTCGTCCTCGCGCAGCGCGTCCAGCGTCGGCTGCACGATGCGACGGTCGACCTCCTCCATGAAGCCCTCCGGGAGGCCCCTCACCGGCGCGTACGCGCCCATGCCGCCGGTGTTCGGGCCGGTGTCTCCCACGCCGATCCGCTTGTGGTCCTGCGCCGGGATCATCGAGACCCCCCGCTCGCCATCCGTGAGCACGAAGACCGAGACCTCCTCGCCGTGCAGCCGCTCCTCGACCACCACCTCCGCCCCCGCGCCGCCGAACGTGCCGTGCACCAGCATGTCGCGCACCGCCGCCACCGCCTCCTCCGCGTCGTCGCAGACGACGGCGCCCTTGCCCGCAGCGAGACCGGACGCCTTCACGACCATGCCGCCGCCGCTTCCACCGCGCTCGGCCGCCTCGCCGCGGATGTAGGCTTCGGCGGCGTCGCTTTCGGTAAATGTACGGTACGCCGCCGTCGGCACGCCAGCCTCCTGCATGAGCGTCTTGGCGTACGCCTTGGAGGCCTCGATGGCGGTGGCGGCCGCGGAGGGTCCGAACGCGGGGATGCCTTCGCGGTTGAACAGGTCGACGAGGCCGGCGGCGAGGGGGGCTTCGGGGCCGACGACGGCGAGGTCGACGCCGTTCTGGCGTGCCCAGGCGCCGAGGGCGGGGCCATCGTCGGGATCGAGGGGGAGGTGGGTGGCGAGCGCGCCGGTGCCGCCGTTGCCGCGGGTGACGAAGAGCTCGGCGGTCGGGTCGTCACGGTGGATCTTCCAGAGGAGCGCGTGCTCGCGCCCCCCGCTGCCGACGACGAGGACTCTCATGGCGGATCGGGGGTGCGGGTGGTGGGATCTCTAGATGTTCTTGAGCCCCTCGGCCATCGCGTCCCTGACGCGCCGGGCGGCGTCGGCCATCTGGCCGGCGAAGGTGCCGGCGTCGTGCGCGTACGCCCTGGCGGCGGCGGAGATGTCGTCGCGGTAGGGCGGCTTCTCCTCGTCGCGGCGGCGGTACTCTCCGCGAATGACGCGGTCGTACTCGCCGGCCTGGATCCAGTCGCGCAGCTCGGCGACGCGGAGCACGGGGAAGGGGTGCGTGGAGAGGAGCAGGTTGAGGACCTTGAAGACGTTGTCGGCGACGTCGCCCGCCTCGCGGTACTCGTCGGCCTGGCGGATGAACTCGTTGAGGTCGAGCTCGTCGGACCTGCCGCCGCCGGCGAGCTTCATGAAGGCGTTCATGACGGCGTCCGGCTTCTGGACCGCGAGCAGCCCGGCGCGGTCGCAGGAGAGCTCGCTCTTGCGGCTCCACTCGAGGAGGCCGAGGAGGACGCCGCGGGCGGCGAGTCCGACGATCGGGAAGCCGGACTGCGCGAGCTTCAGGAGGAGGACCATCATCGTCCGGTAGAGGACGTGGCCGGAGAGGATGTGGCCCAGCTCATGGCCGATGAGGAAGCTCACCTCGTCGTCGTCGAGCAGACGGATCGCGCCGGAGTTGAGGATGATGAACGGCTCGTTCATGCCGTACGCGCCGGCGTTGACGATCGGCGTCTGCGAGAGGAAGAGCGGGTACGGCTCGGAGTCGAGGGTGCGGAGCACTTCGTCGTAGAGCTTCTGGATGCGCGGGAACTGGCGGGGCGAGACGCGCACCGCGTTGGCCTGGAAGGCGAGGCGCACCGGCTTCTCGCCGAAGAAGCCGAAGAGCTTGCGGAGCACCTCGTCGAAGGCGGGCACGCGGCGCAGCGCCTGCAGCGCCGCGCGGTCCGCCGGATGCTCCCACGCGTCCGGGCCGATGCCGGTGAGGATGACCGGCCCGCTCCGCGGTTCCAGGGTGTCGCTCATTCGATGGCTCCGGTTTAAAGGCTCCTGCCCGTTGGTACGTCCTGCGCGGGAGGAAGGTTTCGGGCTCAGCGCCGGCGCGAGGGTCGCACCGACCGGTAGGCGCCGCCGGCAAAGCGCGCCTCCGAAGCGGTCTGGGTCTGCAGAGGAGGGTCGCAGACTCCCCCCGCAGACCGTGTCCCGCAGACCCCCCTCAGACCGTGTCCCCCAGACCCCCCTCAGACCGTGTCCCCCAGACCCCCCTCAGACCGTGTCCCCCAGACCCCCCTCAGACCCCCTCCCCAGACCCCAGACCGATCGCCGAGCCCAAGCTCCAGACGTGCGCCCCCCCCGCCTACTCCCGCAGCGCCCCCTCCAGATCCCCCACAAGATCCTCCACGTCCTCGATGCCGACGGAAAGCCGCAGCAAGCCGTCGCTGATCCCCATGGCGCGGCGGCGGTCCTCGGGGATCGAGGCGTGGGTCATGAGGGCGGGGTGTCCGATCAGGCTCTCGACGCCGCCGAGGCTCTCGGCGAGGGCGAACAGGCGGGTCCGGCTCGCGACGCGGCGGGCGCGCTCGAGGGAACCGAGCTCCATGCTGACCATGCCGGTGAAGCCGTCCATCTGGCGGCGGGCGAGGTCGTGCTGGGGATGGGAGGGAAGGCCGGGATAGTAGACCCGCTCGACGGCGGGGTGCGCTTCGAGGAACTCGGCGACGCGCAGGCCATTGCGGTTGTGCGCCTGCATGCGCAGGTGCAGCGTCTTCGTGCCGCGCATCACCAGCCAGGAATCGAACGGGCCCGGCACGGCGCCGGCGGCCTTCTGCAGGAAGCGCAGCTCGGCGGCGACGTCGTCGTCGCTCGTCACCGCGATGCCGCCGATCACATCGGAGTGCCCGTTCAAGTACTTCGTGCTGGAATGGACGACGATCGTGGCGCCCAGCTCGAGCGGGCGCTGGTTGAAGGGGGACGCGAACGTGTTGTCGACGCAGAGGTGGATCCCGGCGTCGCGGGCGATCGCGGCGGCGGCGCGCAGGTCGCTCACCCGCATCATCGGGTTCGTCGGCGTCTCCAGGTGGATCAGCCGCGTCCGGGGCCGGATCGCGTCGCGGATCGCGTCCGGATCGCGCCCGTCGACGAAGGTGAACGCCAGCCCCAGCCGCTGGAGCACCTGCGTGAACATGCGGTGCGTGCCGCCGTAGACGTTCTCCTCGCTGACGACGTGGTCACCCGCGGAGAGGCGCTTGACGATCGCCTCGATCGCGGCGAGGCCGCTGGCGAACGCGACGCCGTGGCGGGCGCCCTCGAGCGCGGCGATGTTCGCCTCCATCGCCTCGCGCGTGGGGTTCTGGACGCGCGCGTATTCGTAGCCGTGGCGCGGCTCGCCGAGCGCGTCCTGCACGTACGTCGACGTCTGGTAGATCGGCGGCATGACCGCGCCGGTCGCGGGGTCGGGGTGCTGGCCGGCGTGGACGGCGCGGGAGCCGAAGCGGAGGTCGGATTCGCTCATCGTTTCCATGTGGGATTCGGGTCTCGCGGAAGGTAAGGCGGAGTGCCACCCCGCAGCCAGGGCGCCGCGCCGGGGAGGAAGAGCGCCGCGGCGCCGCGGGGAGGCCGCCGCCGCCGCGGGGGCGCACGCCTCTTGCCGCGGTCCGGAGAAGGGGTCACCGTGGGCCCCGGGCGAACGCGGCGGCGACACGGAAGGGGAACCTTGGAAAGAGCGCTCCTGAGTCACGAGGTGGTCGCGGCCGACGGCGTCGGGCCGGAGCGCTGGATCTACTTCCTGCACGGCATCTTCGGCGCCGGCCGCAACTGGGGCTCGGTCGCGCGGCGGCTGGCGCGGGAGCGGCCGGGGACGGGCGCCGTCCTCGTCGACCTGCGCCAGCACGGCGGCTCGCAGGGTTTCGCGCCGCCGCACACGATCACGGCCGCCGCGGCGGACGTGGCGCGGCTCGCGCGCGACTCCGCGCGGCCGGTCGCGGAGATCCTGGGCCACTCGTTCGGCGGCAAGGTGGCGCTTCAGCTCCTCCGCGACGGCGCCGCCGCGCAGGCCGGCGACGATCGTCGCGCGGACGGCGACGCGGACGGCGGCGGGGACGGCGGCGTGGCGCGTGCGTGGATCGTCGACTCCACGCCCGCGTCGTATGCGGGTCCTCGCGGCAGCGCGTGGCAGATGCTTGCGACGCTGCGGTCGCTGCCCGCCCGCTTCGACTCGCGCGGCGCACTGGTCGCGGCGCTCGGCGCGCGTGGCGTGGCGGCGCCGACGGCGCAGTGGATGGCCACGAACCTGCAGCGCGCCGCCGACGGCGGCTACGTCTGGCGCTTCGACCTCGATGCGATGGAGGCGTTGCTGCGCGACTTCTTCCGCGTCGACCTGTGGGACGTCGTGGAGTCGCCGCCCGCGGCCTGCACGATCCACTTCGTCAAGGCGGCGGAGTCGGGGGTGCTCGACGACGCCGCCGTTCGGCGCATCCGTGCCGCGGGCGAGCGCACCGGCCGCGTCCGTCTCGACGTGGTCGCGGGTGGACACTGGCTCAACGCGGACAACCCGGAGGCGGTGCTCGATCTGCTGCTCGCCGGCGACGGCGCGAGCCGATAGAATTCCGCCCGCCGGGCGGCGGGCGCGCCGGCGAACGGGAGGCGCAGCCGGGCACGAGAGGGAGGCGATGGAGCTACCGAAGGAACTGATGGTGGGCGTTTCGGGCGTTCGCGGCCGCGTCGGAGAGGCGCTCACGCCCGAGGTCGTGGCGGCGGTCGCCGCCGCCTTCGGCGCCTTCGCGCGGCAGGAGGCCGCGGCGGGGGCGGGGCGGGAGGCAACGGCGGAGGCGAGGTGGGAGGCTGCCGCGACGGCTCCTTCGGGGCCGCGCCCGCGCGTGGTCGTCGGCCGGGACAGCCGGACCTCCGGGCCGATGTTCACGCGCGCGGTGACGAGCGCGCTGCAGTCGGTCGGCTGCGACGTCGTCGACGTCGGGCTCGCGCCCACGCCGACGACGCTCTTCGCGGTGCGCGAGCACGGGGCGGCGGGCGCCGTCGTGGTGACGGCGAGCCACAACCCGGTGGAATGGAACGCGCTGAAGCTTGCCTCCGCGGAGGGGATGTTCCTCGACGCCGCGCAGGGCGAGCGCATGCGGCGCTTCCTGACGGCGCCGATCCCGCGCGCGGGCTGGGACGGGCTGGGCGAGGTGTCGCTGGATGGTGACGCGGTGCGCCGTCACCTGGACGCGGTGCTGGCGCTGCCCTACCTCGACCTGGAGGGCCTGCGGCGGCGGCGCTTCCGCGTCGCGCTCGACTGCGTCCACGGCGCGGGGTCCGCGCTGCTGCCGCCGCTCCTGGAGGCGCTCGGGTGCGAGGTCGTGGGGATCGGGCTGGAGCCGGACGGCCGCTTCCCGCGCGAGCCGGAGCCGGTGGCGGCGAACCTGGGGGAGCTGGAGCGGCTGGTGGTCGAGAGCGAGGCGGAGATCGGCCTCGCCACGGATCCGGACGCGGACCGCCTCTCGCTGGTGAGCGGCCAGGGCCGGGCGGTGGGCGAGGACTTCACGCTGGCTCTCGCGGCGATGCTCGTGCTGCGGCACCGCCCGGGACCGGTGGTGACGAACCTGTCGACGAGCCGGCTGGTCGAGGACGTCGCCGCGGAGGCGGGCGTGCCGGTGGCGCGGGCGCCGGTGGGCGAGATCCACGTGGCGCGGCGGATGCAGGCAGAGGGCGCGGTCGTGGGGGGGGAAGGGAACGGCGGCGTGATCCTGCCGGAGCTGCACTTCACGCGGGACTCGGCGGTCGCGGCGGCGCTGGTGCTGCAGCTCCTGCTCGAGACGGGGCGCACGCTCGCCGACCACGTCACGCGGCAGCGCCGCTACGCGATCGTGAAGGAGAAGCTGCCGCGCGACGACCGGCCGCTGGAGCGGGCGTACCGCACGCTCGAGGCGAGACTCGCCGCGCCGGAGGTAAGCCGCGAGGACGGCCTCTGGCTGTCCTGGCCGGAGAACCGCAAGTGGCTGCACCTGCGGCCGTCGGGGACGGAGCCGATCCTGCGCGTCATCGCGGAGGCGGCGTCGGCGGAGGCCGCGCGCGAGCTGATCGAGCTGGCGCGCCACGCGCTCGCGCACCCCGAATGACGCCGCTGCGGCGGCCGCGGGCCGTGGCGCCGCGGGGGCGCCGGCCGTGCTGGACACGGGCGGCGCTCGATCCGCGAGAGCGAGGGCCCGAATCGCGGACGGCGGGGTAGAACGCGCGACGAATTTCCACGGGAGCTCGGCCAATGTGCGGCATTGTCGGCTACATCGGATCGAAATCCGTGACGCCCCTGCTCATGGAGGGGCTGAAGCGGATGGAGTACCGCGGCTACGATTCGGCGGGGCTGGCGGTGCTGGAGGACGGCCACATCGAGACGCGCAAGACGGTGGGCAACATCGGCGCGCTCGAGGCGACGCTCGGCAACGGCCGGACGCCGAGCGGCACGTGCGGCATCGCGCACACGCGGTGGGCGACGCACGGCGCGCCGAGCCGCGACAACGCACACCCCCACACCGATTGCAGTGGCGACATCGTCGTGGTCCACAACGGCATCGTGGAGAACGCGCCGACGCTGCGCCGGAAGCTGGAGAGCCTGGGCCACACCTTCCATTCCGAGACGGACACGGAAGTGATCGCCCACATGATCGAGGAGGCGTACGACGGCTCCCTCGAGAAGGCGGTGCGCGCGGCGCTGCGCCAGATCGACGGCACGTACGGCCTGGCGATCATGAGCGCGCGCGAGCCCCGCAAGATCGTTGCGGCGCGGCTCGGCAGCCCGCTGTTGCTGGGGCTGGGCGAGCGCGGCGAGTACTTCGTGGCGAGCGACGTGGCGGCGGTGCTGTCGCAGACGCGACAGGTGATCTACATGGACGACGGCGAGATCGCGGTGCTCACGCCGGACGGCTACGAGATCTCGTCGCTGAAGGGCGGCACCGTGGAGAAGGAGGTGGCCGAGATCGCCTGGGACCTCGATGCGATCGAGAAGGCGGGCTTCGACCACTTCATGCTCAAGGAGATCATGGAGCAGCCGGAGACGCTGCGGAACACGATGCGCGGGCGTCTGATGCCGGCGGAAGGCAACGTGAAGCTGGGCGGCGTGACGCTCGATCGGGACGAGCTGCTGTCGATCGACCGGATCATCATCACCGCGTGCGGCACCTCCTGGCACTCCGCGCTGATCGGCGAATACATGCTCGAGGAAGTCGCGCGCGTGCCGGTCGAGGTCGAGTACGCCTCGGAGTTCCGCTACCGCAACCCGGTGGTCGACGAAGGCACGCTGGTGATCGCGATCAGCCAGTCGGGCGAGACCGCGGACACGCTGGCGGCGATGCGCGAGGCGCGCCAGCGGGGGGCGCGGGTGATGGGTCTGGTCAACGTGGTCGGCTCGACGATTGCCCGCGACTCGGATTTCGGGATCTATCTGCACGCGGGCCCGGAGATCGGCGTCGCCTCGACGAAGGCGTTCACCAGCCAGGTCGTTGCGCTGGCGCTCTTCACCGTGATGCTCGGCCGCGTGCGGAACCTGTCGATGCTCGACGGCCGCCGCATCATCGAGGGACTGGCGGCGCTGCCGGAGAAGGTCGAGCAGGTGCTGGAGCTGAACCCGGCGATCCGTGAGCTGGCGCGCATCTACAAGAGCGCGCCGAACTTCCTCTACATGGGGCGCGGCTACAACTTCCCCGCCGCGCTCGAGGGCGCGCTCAAGCTGAAGGAGATCAGCTACATCCACGCCGAGGGGTACCCGGCGGCGGAGATGAAGCACGGCCCGATCGCGCTGATCGACGAGAACATGCCGGTGGTCGTCCTCGCGCCGAAGGACGCGGTCTACAACAAGATCGTCTCCAACGTGGAGGAGGTGAAGGCGCGCGGCGGCAAGGTGATCGCCGTGGTGACGGAGGGGACGATGGAGCTGGCGGAGACGGCGGACCACCTGATCACGATTCCCCCAACGCTGGACATGCTCGCGCCGATCCTCGTGAGCGTGCCGCTGCAGCTCCTCGCCTATCACATCGCGGTCATGCGCGGCTGCAACGTGGACCAGCCGCGCAACCTGGCGAAGTCGGTCACCGTCGAATAGGAGCGCCCCGGATGCGCGTCCTGCTGCAGCGCGTCTCGCGGGCGGAAGTCCGTATCGGCGGCACCCTCACGGGCCGCATCGCCGGCGGGCTGCTGCTTTTCGTGGGCTTCCAGCGCGACGAGGATCCCGCCGCCGTCGAGTGGATGGCAGAGAAGGTGCTCGGCCTGCGCATCTTCGCCGACGACGCCGAGCGGATGAACCGCTCGCTCCTCGACACCGGCGGCGACGTGCTCGTCGTGAGCCAGTTCACGCTGTACGGCGACGCGCGCAAGGGGCGCCGCCCCAGCTTCGTCCACGCCGCGGAGGCGCCGGAGGCGGTCCCGCTCTACGAGCGCTTCGTCGCCGCGCTGCGCGAGCGCGCCCCGGCCGCGGTCGAGACGGGCGAGTTCGGCACGATGATGGAGGTGGAGCTAGTGAACGACGGCCCCGTCACGCTGATGCTGGAGCGATGAACGAGGCCGCCGCCGGCGCCGCGGCCGGTGTCCCGCCCCTCGTCCTCGCGTCCGCGTCGCCGCGCCGCGCCGAGCTCCTGCGCATGCTCGGCCTCCGTTTCGACATCGTCCCCGCCGCCATCGAGGAGACGATGCACCGCAACGAGGCCGCGCCCGCGGCGGTCGAGCGGCTCGCGCTCGAGAAGGCGGCCGACGTCGCCGCGCGCCGCCCGGACGCGCTCGTCGTGGGCAGCGACACCGTCGTCGTGCTGGACGAGGCGGTGCTCGGCAAGCCGACGTCGCCGGAGGACGCCGCCCGCATGCTCCTCCAGCTCCAGGGTCGCGAGCACCGCGTCGCGACCGGCGTCGCGGTGGTCGCGCCGGACGGCCGGAAGGTGTCCTCGGCGGAGATCGTGCGCGTCCGCTTCCGCTCCTTCGACGAGATGACGGCGCTGCAGTACGTGGCGACGGGCGAGCCGCTCGACAAGGCGGGCGCGTACGGCATCCAGGGGTACGGCGCGACGCTGGTCGACTCGATCCGGGGCGACTATTTCGCCGTCATGGGGCTGCCGGTCGCGCGGCTCGTCTCGCTGTTCCACGCGCTCGGCTGGCGCTACACCTTCGACGCCCTGGAGCCGATGCCGTGAGCGTGCCGAACGCGGTCGGATGGGGGCCGGACCGCCGCACCGTCGAGCTGCTCGACCAGACCCGGCTGCCCGAGACCGAGGCGCGGCTGCTGCTGCGCGACGCCGCCGAGGTGGCCGAGGCGATCCGCTCGCTGCGCGTGCGCGGCGCGCCGGCGATCGGCATCGCCGCCGCGCTGGGCGTGGCCGCGGAGGTTGCACGCGCCGTGGCGTACGGGCACGACGACGCGGCGGCGCTCGACGCGCGCGTCGAGCGCGCGATCGCGGCTCTGGCGGCGACGCGGCCGACCGCGGTCAACCTGCGCTGGGCGCTGGATCGCGTGCGGCGGCGCTACGCGGCGGAGCGCGCCGCGGGAGCCGACCCGGCGCGCGTGGCCTCCGCGGTGCGCGAGGAGGCGGATGCGATCCTGGAGGAGGACCGCGCGATGTGCCGCGCCATCGGCGCGTACGCGCTGCAGCTGCTTCCGGCGGAGCGGCCCCGCCTGCTGACGCACTGCAACGCCGGCGCGCTGGCGACCGGGGGCATCGGCACGGCGCTCGCCGCGGTCCACCTGCTCCAGGAGCGGGGCGGCCGTCCGGTCGTCTTCGTCGACGAGACGCGGCCGGTGCTGCAGGGCAGCCGCCTCACCGCCTGGGAGCTCGCGCGGGCCGGCGTCGACGTCACGGTGATCGTGGACGCCGCCGCCGCCTCGCTGATGCGCGCCGGTGCCGTCGACGCGGTCATCGTCGGCGCGGACCGGATCGCCGCGAACGGCGACGTCGCCAACAAGATCGGCACCTACGGCCTCGCCGTGCTCGCGCGCCACCACGGCATCCCGCTCTACGTGGCGGCGCCGACGAGCACGCTGGATCCGGCGACGGCGAGCGGCGAGGAGATCGAGATCGAGGAGCGCGACGGCGACGAAGTGCGGCGCGGCTTCGGCCGCCTGACCGCACCCGCGGATGTGCGCGTGTACGCCCCGGCCTTCGACGTGACGCCGGCGGCGCTGGTCACGGCGATCGTGACGGATCGGGGCGTCGCGCGGCCGCCGTTCACGGAATCCCTGGCGCGGCTCCAGCGCGAGGAGCGGCCAACGGACGTGCAGCCGACGACGACGCGAGCGGAGGCGTAAGACGATGGACGCGGTTCTCGCGATCGACCAGGGGACGACCGGCACGACGTGCCTCGTGCTCGACGCCGCGGGCCGCATCCTCGGCCGCGCCTACTCCGAATTCACGCAGCACTACCCGCGGCCGGGCTGGGTGGAGCACGACGCGACGGAGATCTGGGAAGTGACGCGGCGCGTCGCGGCGGAGGCGCTCGCCGCAGGCGACGTCGACGTCGCCGGCCGCTCCGGCGCGCGGCGGCCCCGTCTGGCGGCGATCGGCATCACGAATCAGCGCGAGACGGTCGTGTTGTGGGATCGGCGCACGGGTCAGCCGGTCCATCGCGCGATCGTGTGGCAGGATCGCCGCACGGCGCCGCGATGCCGCGGGCTCGTCGAGGAGGGCGCCGAAGCGCTCATCCGCGCCCGCACCGGGCTCGTGGTCGACCCGTACTTCTCCGCGACGAAGCTCGAGTGGCTGCTCGCGCGCGTGCCGGGAGCGCGCGAGCGGGCCGAGGCGGGGGAGCTCGCTGCGGGCACCGTGGACGCGTGGCTGGTGTGGAAGCTCTCCGGCGGCAGGGTGCACGCGACCGACCCCACCAACGCCTCGCGCACGCTCCTCTACGACATCGATGCGCGCGGCTGGAGCGACGAGCTGCTCTCGCTCTTCGGTGTGCCGCGGGCGCTGCTGCCGGACGTGCGGCCCTCCGCGTCGATCATCGCCGAGACGGACCCGGAGCTGTTCGGCGGCGCTGTCCCCGTCGCCGGGATCGCCGGCGACCAGCAGGCGGCGCTCTTCGGCCAGGGCTGCTGGGACGCCGGCCTCGCCAAGAACACCTACGGCACCGGCTCGTTCCTGCTGCTGAACACCGGCGCCGAGCGCGTCGCATCCGGCCGCGGCCTCCTGACGACGATCGCGTGCGACCGCGCGGGCGGCGCGTGCTACGCGCTCGAGGGCGCCGTCTTCATCGCGGGCGCGGCGGTCCAGTGGCTGCGCGACGGCCTGGGCATCATCGAGACCGCGGCGGAGACGGAGACGCTGGCGGGGACGCTCGCCTCCAACGACGGCGTCTACTTCGTGCCCGCCTTCGTCGGACTCGGGGCTCCCCACTGGGATCCGGAGGCGCGCGGCACGCTGGTCGGCGTCACGCGCGGCACCACGCGCGCCCACCTCGCCCGCGCCGCGCTGGAGGCGATGGCGTACAGCACGGCCGAAGTGCTCGACGCGATGGTCGCCGACTCGGGGATCCCCGCGCGCGAGCTGGGCGTCGACGGCGGCGCTGCGGCGAACGACTGGCTCATGCACTTCCAGGCGGACATCCTGGGCATCCCGGTACGCCGCCCGCAGATGCTCGAGACGACCGCGCTCGGCGCCGCGGGCCTGGCCGGCCTCGCGACCGGCGTCTGGCCCGACGCCGACGCGTTCCACGGCGCGCGGCCGGAGCCGGACCGCTTCGACCCCGCGATGACGGCGCAGGATCGCCAGGCCCACCGGGCCGGCTGGGAGCGCGCGATCCGCGCGGCGCGTTCGTGGGCCGCGGAGCGCCCTCTGGAATGAGCGACGACGTGGCCGGCCGGCCCTTGCGCATCGCCGTCTGCGGCGGCGGCGCGGCGAGCGACGACGCTCTGGACGCGGCCCGCGAGGCGGGGCGCGAGCTGGCGCGCGCCGGCGCCGTCGTCCTCTGTGGCGGGCTGGGTGGCGTGATGGAGGCGGTCGCGGAAGGCGCGCGCGCGCAGGGCGGGCTCACCGTCGGGCTGCTGCCGGGGACCAGCGCCGCCGCGGCGAACCCGCACATCGCGCTGCCGCTGCCCACCGGCCTCGGCGAGGCGCGCAACGCGGTGCTCGTGCGCGCCGCGGACGCCGTTCTCGCGATCGGCGGCGAGTGGGGGACGCTCTCCGAGGTCGCTCTCGCCATGAGGATGGGGGTCCCGGTCGTCCTGCTTCAGCCCGGCCTCACCGCCGACCTCGGGCTCGAGCAGGTCGGCACGCCCGGCGAGGCCGCCGCGAAGGTGCTCGACCTCGCCCGACGCGGGCGCCCGTGAGCGCCCCCGCCGTCGCGGCGGCGGCTCCCTTCGTCGCCGGTCTCGTGCTCGCGCTCGGCGGCGCGATCCCGCGATCCGGCGCCGCCGCCGCGCCGCGCGCCGCGGCACCGGCGCCGCGCTTCGCGATGCCGGCCGCCTCCCCGCAGGTGAGAGCGCGCGAAGACGACCGCTGGCTCGGCGTCGACAAGCTGAAGCACTTCTCCGCCTCCTTTGCGCTCACAGTCCTAGCGTACGCGGGGTCGCGGGCGGCGCTGCGGCACGACGCGGCGCTCGCGGTCTCGATCTCCATCGCCGGCGCGACGGGCGCGGGCAAGGAGGTACTGGACGCCCGGCGGGGCCGCGGCTTCGGCGTCCGCGACCTGGCGTGGGACGCGCTCGGGATCGCGGCCGGAGCGACGCTCCTCGCCTCCACGCGGTGAGGCGGGCGGCCGCGGTCTCCGGGACCGGTTTCGGCCCCCTCCGGATTTGACTAACTTGCACGCATGCAGATCCTGATCATCGTCCTCGTCGCGGCGATCGCGCTCGCGGCGGTGCTGTACCCGCTCCTCAGGCCGAGCGCGCGCGACGTCGCGGTGGCGCCCGCGGGGCTCGACGCCGCGACGCTCGACGCGGAGCTCGAGCGCTATCGCGCGGCGCTCCGCTCCGGCACGCTCTGTCTGAGCTGCGGCGCGCCGAACCCGAAGGGGAGCCGTTTCTGCGCGCAGTGCGGGGATCGGCTGATCGCGGCGTCGGCCGTCCCGCTGGACGCGGAGTAGCGGCGGGCCGGCGCCTGCTCGCCGCCCGTGTCCCGGCACGCCATGGCGGCGGCGCGACCGGACCTGTCATCACACTTTCCGACGGTTTACGTTAACACGGTCGCCCGATTGCAACGGGCGCGCTCCGATCCGCCCGTTCGCGAGCGGGGACTCCTCACATACAGCACGGGACAGGCGCGGAAATGCCGGCTCTCGAGGTCAGCGAAGAGAAGAAGAAGGCGCTCAGCCTGGCGATCACGCAGATCGAGCGCTCGTACGGCAAGGGATCGATCATGCGGATGGGGATCGACGGCGCGCGCGTGGCGGTCGATGCGATCTCCACCGGCGCGATCAACCTCGACGCCGCGGTGGGCGTTGGCGGCATCCCGCGCGGCCGCATCACGGAGATCTACGGCCCCGAATCGAGCGGCAAGACGACACTCTGCCTCCACGTCATCGCCAACGCTCAGCGGGCCGGCGGCGTGGCCGCCTTCGTGGACGCGGAGCACGCGCTCGACATCGAGTACGCCCGCAAGCTCGGCGTGGACGTCGAAAACCTGCTCGTCAGCCAGCCGGACACGGGCGAGCAGGCGCTCGAGATCGCCGAGGTCTTGATCCGCAGCGGCGCCGTCGACGTCCTCGTGATCGACTCCGTGGCGGCGCTGGTGCCGCGCGCCGAGATCGAAGGCGAGATGGGAGATTCGCACGTCGGCCTGCAGGCGCGGCTGATGAGCCAGGCGCTGCGCAAGCTGACCGGCGCGGTGAACCGCTCGCGCACGAGCGTCGTCTTCACCAACCAGATCCGGGAGAAGATCGGCGTGATGTTCGGCAACCCGGAGACCACCACGGGCGGCCGCGCTCTCAAGTTCTACGCCAGCCTGCGCCTCGACATCCGGCGCGTCGGCGCGATCAAGGACGGCCAGGAGATCGTCGGCAACCGCACGCGCGTCAAGGTCGTCAAGAACAAGGTCGCGCCGCCGTTCAAGCAGGCCGAGTTCGACATCATGTACAACGAGGGGATCAGCCACGAAGGGCTGCTCGTCGACATCGGCGTGGAGTGCGGCGTGGTCGACAAGTCCGGCGCCTGGTTCTCCTACGGCGACACGCGCCTCGGCCAGGGTCGCGAGAACTCGAAGCAGTTCTTGCGCGACAACCCCGAGGTGCGGAGCGAGATCGAGCAGAAGGTGCGCGCCGAGCTCGGCATCCGCGGCGTCCACGGCGGCGGCGGCGAGGACGAGGACCTGGCGGAGGTGTGAGCCCCGGCGCGGAGCCGTGCGCCGCGTTCGCACCTCCCCCACGTGAGGAAAGGAGCGGCGGGCCGCGCGCCGCTCCGCCGCTCCCCATCGTCAGTAGCTCGACAGCCCGCCGACCACCGGCAGAACCTCTCCCGTCATGAAGCTGGAGTCCGGCCGCTCCGCTTCTTCCCCGTAAGACCGATCCCGCTTCGCGTCCCGCTCATTCCCACTGCTTTGCCGCCTGGGGATAGCGCGCGGAGCCCCCGCGCGGGACGCCGTCGAGAGGGGCAACGGGCGTGCCGCGTCCCTTCGCGTCCAGCCGGGGGTGCGCCTATATTCCAGCGTCCGGCGCCGGCGCTCATCCGTCGCCGCCGATCGCACACACGCACAGAGAGCCCATGACGGCTTCGGAGATCCGACAGCGCTTCCTGCACTACTTCGAGCGGCACCGCCACGCCGTCCGGCCGAGCTCCAGCCTCGTGCCGTCGGAGGACCCGACGCTGCTGTTCACGAACGCCGGGATGGTCCAGTTCAAGCGCACCTTCCTGGGCGAGTCGGACGCGGGGTTCCGGCGGGCGACGACGTCGCAGAAGTGTCTGCGCGTGAGCGGCAAGCACAACGACCTGGAGGAGGTGGGCGTGACGCCGCGCCACCACACCTTCTTCGAGATGCTGGGCAACTTCTCCTTCGGCGACTACTTCAAGCGCGACGCGATCCGCTTCGCGTGGGAGCTGCTTACGCGGGAGTACGTCCTGCCGAAGGAGCGGCTGTGGGCGACGGTGCATTACTCCGACGACGAGGCGGCCGCGCTGTGGCAGGAGGTCGCCGGCCTGCCGCCGCACCGCATCGTCCGGCTCGGCGACAAGGACAACTTCTGGCAGATGGCGGAAACCGGGCCGTGCGGCCCCTGCTCCGAGATCCACTTCGACCGGCGTCCGGCGGACCGGCTCGACGCGCCGCTCTCGCCGGAGGCGTTCGTCGCCGCGACCGACCGCAACGAGATCCTCGAGTTCTGGAACCTGGTCTTCATGCAGTTCGAGCGCGGCGCGGACGGCGAGCTGACCCCGCTGCCGGCGCCGTCGATCGACACCGGCATGGGGCTGGAGCGGCTCGCGATGCTGCTGCAGGGCGTCGATTCCAACTACGAGACCGACCTCTTCATGCCGCTGATCGAGCGCGCGGTCGCGGTCGTGGGCGAGCCCTACGTCTACGACACGCCCGCGGGCGTGAGCTACCGCGTGCTCGCGGACCACGCCCGCGCGGTCGCCTTCCTGCTCGCCGACGGCGTCTTCCCCTCGAACGACGGCCGCGGCTACGTGACGCGCCGGATCCTGCGGCGCGGCGTGCGCCACGCGTGGCTGCTCGGCCGTCGTGAGCCGACCCTAGTTGCCGTCGTGGATGCCGTCATCGACGCCATGGGCGACGTCTATCCCGAGCTGGTGGATTGCCGCGACTTCATTCTGCGCGACACGCGCGCGGAGGAGCAGCGCTTCCTCGAGACGATCGGCGCCGGAATGGAGCGCCTGGACGAGATCGCGCCGCCGCTGCCGGCCGCGCGGCGCGAGGCGATCCTCGAAGGCTCGGTCGAGCCGGCGGTGGTCGGGGGCGAGGACGCCTTCCTCCTCCACGGCACGTTCGGCTTTCCGCTCGATCTGACCGAGCTGATCGCGCGGGAGCGCGGCTACGTGGTCGACGAGATCGCCTTCGAGCGCGCGCTCGAAGAGGAGCGGGAGCGCTCGCGGCAGGACCGGCGCGAGTCCGGCGTCGCGCTGGAGACGTTCGAGCTCGCCGACGGCTGGGAGGATCTCGCACCGGGGGCCGAACAGGAGTTCGTCGGCTACCGCGAGCGCGACGTGAAGACCGACGTGATCGCCTACGCCCGGGAGAACGGCCGTCTCGCGCTGCGGCTGCGGCGCAATCCCTTCTACGTCGAACAGGGCGGCCAGGTCTCCGACCGCGGCGTCGTGGAGGGCGAGGGTTGGCGCATGGTCGTCGACGACGTGCGGCGGCTCGGTGGCGGCGTGGCGGTGATCGGCGCCGTCGAGGGAGAGTTCGCCGGTGGCGACGAGCCGCTCCCCGTGCGCGCACGCGTCGAGGCGCCCACCCGGCACGACACGGAGCGCAACCACACCGCGACGCACCTGCTGCACGCGGCGCTGCGCGACGTGCTGGGACCGCACGTCGTGCAGCGGGGGTCGCTCGTGGCGCCGGACCGCCTCCGCTTCGACTTCTCGCACACCCGCCCGGTCACGGCAGAGGAGCTGCGGCGGACGGAGGAGGCGGTGAACCGCGCGATCCTGGCGGACACCGACGTCGCCATCGACTACATGGGCTACCCGGACGCGGTCGCGAAGGGCGCAATGGCGCTCTTCGGCGAGAAGTACGGCGACGTCGTGCGCGTCGTCTCCGTGCCGGGGGTGAGTCTCGAGCTGTGCGGCGGAACGCACGTGCGGCACACCGGTGAGATCGGCCTCTTCCGCATCGTGTCGGAGAGCGGCGTCGCCGCGGGCGTGCGCCGGATCGAGGCGGTGACGGGTAGCGCCGCGTACGCACGCGCCGTCGAGCAGGAGGAGCGACTGCGGGAGGCCGCCACGCTGCTCAGGACGACGCCGGACCTCGTCGCGGCGCGCGTGGGCCAGCTCATCGACGAGACGAAGGAGCTGCGGCGGCAGCTCGATCGCGTGCGGCAGGAGGGCGCCGCCGACCGCGTCGGCGAGCTGGTCGACCGCGCGGCCGAGGTGGATGGCACCCGCGTGCTCGCCGTCGAGGTCGAGGTCGCCACCCCCGACGAGCTGCGCGCGCTCGGCGACCGCCTGCGCGAGCGGCTGGGGAGCGGCGTCGCCATCCTTGCCGCGCGCTATCCGGACAAGACGGCGCTCTTCGGCGTCGTCACCGACGACCTGATCCGGCGCGGCGTGCGCGCGGACCGCATCGTCGGCGAGGTGGCGCGCGCGACCGGCGGCTCGGGCGGCGGGCGGCCGCACATGGCGCAGGGCGGCGTCGGCGACGTCGCCAAGGTGGCCGCCGCGCTGCGCGCCACGCCCGATCTCGTGCGCGCGCTGCTGGAGGGGTCGTGAGCGCGGCGGCCGCCCTCGCGTGGCTGGAGGAGCGCTGCGACGACGCTCCCGCCGACCTGCGCGAGGGCATGCGCAGGGCCGTCGAGGCGGCCGAGGGCGAGGGCGAGGGCCCCGGCGCCGCGAACGGCGCTCAGGCCGGCGCGGCGGCGCTGCTGGCGGACGCGGCGTTCCTCGAGCTCGCGGCGTCGCTGCGCCTCTCCGGCCGCGCGGCCGCGGCGCCGCTGCTCTCGGCGGACGCGCTGCTGACGCACGCGTACGAGGCGGCGGCGGGGGCGGATGCGCTGGACGCGCTCGCGGCGTCGCACGGCGCCGCGGCGCTCGCCACGCTTCTCGCCGCCGCGGCGCGCCCGGCGGCGGACGCGGCGGGCGGGAGCGGGCAGCGCGCGTGATCAGCCCCGAGCTCGACCGGATCCGGGACCACCTGGAGGGGCTCGCGCGGGTCGCCGCGAGCGTGGCCGACACGATGGCCGGCGAGATCGTCGAAGCGGCCGACATGGCCATCGATGCGATCGAGGCGGGCGGCAAGCTGCTCTTCTGCGGCAACGGCGGGTCGGCGGCGGACGCGCAGCATCTCGCGACGGAGTACGTCGTCCGCTTCCGGGTGGACCGGGAGGCGTTGCCGGCGATCGCGCTCACCACCGACACGTCGCTGCTGACCGCGGCTTCCAACGACTACGGCTTCGAGCGGGTGTTCGCGCGGCAGGTGGAGGCGCTCGCCCGTCCGGGCGACGTCCTCTTCCTCCATTCGACGTCGGGCCGCTCGCCCAACCTCCTGGCCGCCGCGCGGAGCGCACGCGAACGCGGTGTGCGCACCATCGCGCTGCTGGCGGGCGGGGGCGGCGACCTGCGCGCAGCGGTCGACCTCTCGCTGGTGGTGCCGACCGCAGTCGGCGCGCACGCGCAGGAGCTTCATCTCGCGATCGGCCATGCGATCTGCGACCTCGTCGAGCACCGGCTCGTGCTCGACAGGGAATCCGGCCCGTGAACCGAGCCGCGCTGGATGCCCTCGGCCGCGCCCGCGCCGCCGAGCGGGAGCAGGCGGCGTTCTACCGGGCGCTCGCGGCCGAGGCGGGCGAGGACGAAGCGCTCGCGGAGCGACTGAACGGCCTTCACGCCGACGAGCAGCACCATCTTTCGCGGCTCACGGCGCGCCTCGTCGAGCTGGGCGAGGAGCCGGCGGCGCTCGAGGGGCCGCCGCGTCGTGCCGCGATCCTGCGGGGCTGGGAAGACGACGCGCGCCGCCTCGAGGAGGCGGAGCAACGGCGCTACGAGCGGCTTCTCGCGGCGGAGCTGGACGCGGAGACGCGGTCGCTGATCGAGGAGATCCTGCGCGTCGAGCGGCTGCACGAGGAGAAGCTGGGCGGCAAGTGGATGGGAGCGTGACGTGGTCGGAATCGATCTGAGCGGCAGGCAGGCACTGGTGACCGGCGGCTCGCGCGGCGTCGGCCACGCGATCGCGCTCCTCCTCGCGCAGGCGGGGGCCGACGTCGCGATCACGTACGAGCGGCGCGGCGAGGCCGCGCGGGCCGTGGTCGAGGAGCTGCAGGCGCTGGGCGTGCGCGCCTTCGCCGAGGGCGGCGACCTCGCCGACGGCGCCGTCGTCGACGCGATCTTCGCGCGGCTGGCCGAGGAGTGGGGCGGCCTCGACTTCTTCATCGGGAACGCCGGCGTATGGCCGCCGGAGGACGTCCCGATCGCCGAGATGTCGGACGCGCAGTGGCGCCGCACCCTCGCGGTGAACCTGGACGGCGTCTTCTACGGCACGCGGGCCGCCGCGCGCGTGCTGCGCGACCACGGCCGCATCGTGTTGATCGGCTCGACGGCAGGGCAGCGCGGCGAGGCGAACCATGCCGACTACGCGGCGACGAAGGGGGCGGTGATCTCGCTCGTCAAGGGGGTCGCGGTGGAGCTGGCGCCGCGCGACATCACGGTGAACTGCGTGGCGCCAGGCTGGATCGACACCGAGATGGCGGCGCTCCCTTACGCCGGCGCGGGGCGGGACAGGATCGAGCGGGGGATCCCCCTCGGCCGCGTGGCCACTCCGGACGACATCGCCGGACCCGTGCTCTTCCTCTGCTCCCGGCTCGGTCGCCACATCACCGGCGAGATCGTCAACGTGAACGGCGGCGCGGTCCTGTGCGGGTGAGCCGTGCCGCGCCCGCCGCACCGCAGCTCGCGCGCGGCGGGGCGCGAGCCGGCGCGGCGTCGCGGCTGAGCGCGCGATGAAGCTGGACGTTCCGGACGAGGTCGTCGCGATCACGCGGCGACTGGAGGAAGCGGGCCACTCGACCTGGGCGGTGGGCGGTGCGGTCCGGGACGCCGTGCTCGACCTCCCCTCCGGCGACTGGGACCTGGCCACCGCCGCGCGGCCGAAGACGGTGCGCCGCCTCTTCCGTCGTACGGTTCCGATCGGCATCGAGCACGGCACCGTCGGCGTCCTGGGCCGCGACGGCGTCCTCTACGAGGTCACGACGTTCCGGCGCGACGTGGAGACGTTCGGCCGCCACGCCGTGGTCGAGTTCGCGGACCGCGTCGAGGAGGACCTCGGGCGCCGCGACTTCACCTGCAACGCGATCGCCTGGCACCCGCTGAGCGCGGAGCTGCGCGACCCGTACGGCGGCGTCGAGGACCTTCACGCGGGGCGGCTACGCACCGTCGGCGCGCCCGCGGCACGTTTCGCCGAGGACTACCTCCGTGTGTTGCGGGCGCTCCGCTTCGCGGGGCATTTCGCGCTCGAGATCGAGGCGGAGACGTGGAACGCGCTCGTCGCCGCGCTGCCCTTTCTCGACGAGCTGTCGGCCGAGCGCGTGCGCGAGGAGCTGTGGAAGGTGCTCGCCAAGACCGAGCGCGCCTCCACCACGCTCTCCCTGTACGCCGCGGCCGGGGTCACCGAGCGCCTCTACCCCGAGCTCGTGCCCCTCCTCCACATCGACGCCCCCGCCGGCCACGCGTTCGACGCCTGGGCCGAGAGCCTCCTCGCCGTCGACGCGATCCCGACCTCGCGACCGCTGCTGCGCCTCGCCGCCCTGCTCCACGCCGTCGGCATGCCCGGCGCCCGCACCCGCGACCTGCGCGGCGGCTGGCGCTACACCGGCCACCCCCTCACCGGTGCGACGATCGCCGAGAAGATCCTGCGCCGCCTCCGCTTCGCGAACGCCGAGATCGAGCGCGTCGGCCGCCTCGTGCGGCTCCAGGAGGACCTCTTCCCGCCCGACGCGCCGCCGCCGCTCGTGCGCCGCTGGCTGCGCCACGTCGGGCCGGACCTCGCCTTCGACCTCGTCCGCCTGCGCATCGCGCTGCAGCGCGCCAACCCCGCACGCCCGCGCGGGGGCGCCGACGTGATCGAGCGATGGCGCGCAATGCATGCCGAGCGGCTGCGTCACCCGCCGTTGCGGCTCGCCGACCTCGCCCTCCGCGGCGATGACCTGATCCGCCTGGGCCTGCGGCCGGGGCCGCGCTTCGGCGAGATCCTGGAGGCGCTGCTCTCCCGCGTCGTGGACGACCCGTCGCTGAACACGCGCGAGCGGCTGATCGCGTTCGTGCGCGAGGAGCTCGCGACGTGAACGCGCCGTTGCTCGGCGCCGTCGTCGTGGCGATCGCGAACATCCTCGGCGGCGTGCTCGTCACGGTGCACCTGCGCGGGCGCGACGCACCGCTGCGCGTCCTCGTCGCCTTCGGCGGCGGCTTCATGCTGGCGGTGGCCCTGCTCGAGATGCTGCCGCAGGCGGCGGCCGTTCGCGGCGGGATGACCGCGGCGTTGATCGGCTACCTCGGCGTGCACCTGACGCAGCACGTGCTGACGCCCCACTTCCATTTTGGGGAAGAGACGCACGACACCGCGATGGTGTCGCGCGGCGTCGGCGGCCTCGCGCTCGTCGGCCTGCTGCCCCACTCCTTCTTCGACGGCGTCGCGATCGCGAGCGCGTTTCTCGCCGGCCGCGAGCTGGGCGTTCTCGTCTTCCTCGCCGTGCTGCTGCACAAGGTGCCGACCGGCGTCTCGCTCGCCAGCGTCATGCTCGCGAGCGGGAACACGGCGAAGGCGGCGCTGGTAGCCGTCACCGCCGTGGGGGCGGCGACGGTGCTCGGCGCCGCCGTG
Organism: uncultured Gemmatimonadales bacterium; assembly: GCA_963816355.1. Taxonomy (GTDB): domain Bacteria; phylum Gemmatimonadota; class Gemmatimonadetes; order Longimicrobiales; family RSA9; genus CAWFKH01. The sequence continues at coordinate 463,780 of CAWFKH010000003.1, forward strand.
ACGCCGGCCGTGACGCCGCTGGCGCACTACGGCCTCGCGCTCGCCGCGGGCGTGACGATCTACGTCGCCGCCTCGAACCTCATCCCGGAAAGCCAGCGTGAGCCGGGATGGCTCGTGTCGGCGGGCGTGTTCCTGGGCGTGACCGCGTTCTGGCTGGCGCGCACGTGGCTCCCGGGGAGTTGAGGACGAGCTTGGGCGAGCCGGGACTCTTCGACGGGCAGGCGAGGGACGACGCGGGCGCGGACGACGCCGCGGGCGACACTACCGGCGCGGGCGCCGCGTCCGGCCCGGATGCGGCGGCTCCGCTCGCGGCGCGCATGCGGCCTACCACCCTCGACGAATTCGTCGGGCAGGAGCACATCCTCGGCCCCGGCCGCGCGCTGCGCACGCTGATCGAGCGCGACGAGGTGGGCAGCCTCATCCTGTGGGGACCCCCCGGAACCGGGAAGACGACCCTCGCCCGCATCATCGCCGAACGCACGCGCGCGACGTTCGTCCCCTTCAGCGCGGTCACCGAGGGCATTCCGCGCGTACGCGAGGTGATCGCGCAGGCGGCGACTCGCCTGCGCGCCACCGGGCGCCGCACCATCCTCTTCTGCGACGAGATCCACCGCTTCAACAAGGCGCAGCAGGACGCCTTCCTGCCCCACGTCGAGGCGGGCACCATCACCCTGATCGGCGCCACCACCGAGAACCCCTCCTTCGAGGTGATCGGAGCGCTGCTCAGCCGTTCCCGCGTCTTCGTCCTCGAGCCGCTCGGAGCGGCCGATCTCGAGGCGATCCTGCGGCGCGCGCTGCAGGACGAGCAGCGCGGACTCGGCGCCCGCGCTCTCGACGTCGACGACGACGCCCTCGCCCTGCTCGCCGCGCAGGCGGACGGCGACGCGCGACGCGCGCTCAACGCGCTCGAGACCGCGGCGACGCTCGCCGCCGGCGACGGGCGCATCGACGCGGCGCGGGTGCGGGAGGCGCTGCAGCGGCGCTTCGCGCACTACGACAAGGGCGGCGAAGAGCACTACAACCTGATCTCGGCGCTGCACAAGGCGGTGCGGGGCAGTGATCCGCAGGGCGCGCTCTACTGGCTGGCGCGCATGCTGGAGGGCGGGGAGGACCCGCTCTACATCGCGCGGCGCCTCGTGCGCATGAGCATCGAGGACATCGGCCTCGCCGATCCACGCTCGCTCCAGGTCGCGCTCGGCGCGAGGGATGCGTATCACTTCCTCGGCTCCCCCGAGGGCGACCTGGCCCTCGCCGAGTGCGCGCTCTACCTGGCGACGGCGCCGAAGTCGAACCGCGCCTACGTCGGCTTCGGGCGCGCGCTCCGCTCGGCGCGGGAGAGCCCGGCCGAGCCGGTGCCGCTCCACATCCGGAACGCGCCGACACGGCTGATGAAGGAGCTCGGCTACGGCAAGGAGTACCGCTACGCGTTCGAGTCGGAGGACCATTACGCGCCGCAGGAGTATCTCCCGGATCGGCTGCGCGGCGAGCGCTACTACGAGCCGAGCGACTTCGGCTTCGAGCGACGCATCGCCGAGCGGTTGGCCTGGTGGGATGAACGACGGCGAGAGGCGACCGGTGAATCGGAGGAAGACGATGATACGTAGGAGATGGGGACCGATCTCGATCGTGGCGCTGGCCCTCCTCACGGCCTGCGCCGGCTTCAAACAGCCGGAAGTGCGCGTCGAGGGGATGAGGCTGGGCGCCCTCGGGCTGCAGGGAGGGACACTGCTCGTGCAGCTCTTCGTGCGCAACCCGAACGGCTACGAGTTGCGCACCTCCAAGCTCGGCTACCACATCGAGTTGCGGGACGTTACGAGCGGGCAGGAGCGGTGGATCGACTTCGCCGCCGGCGACTACGTCGGCGACGTGCGCGTCGCCGCTCATGACAGCAGCGTCGTCCAGGTCCCGGTCCAGTTCACCTACGCCGGCGCCGGCAGCGTGGTCCGGCAGGTGTTGCAGACCGGCTCGTTCGAGTACCGGATCAGCGGCGACGTCGCCGTCGAGCGGCCCGTCTCGCGCAGCGTCCCGTTCCGCCGCACCGGAACCGTCGTCGTCGGAAGCTGAGGGCGGGCTCACGCGACGGCCGGCCGCCGCGCCGCAGGGCCTGGCCGCCTCGCCGCATCGGCCGCGAGCGGAAGCGGCAGCGGACGCCCGAACCGGCCACGCCAGGCGGGGTACCATGAGCGACAACGACAACGGAGGATTGAAGCCATAGACCGGATGGTATCGCTGGAGCCGCCGCTGGAGCGTGCGGTCCTCGTCGGCGCGCCCGACCGTGAGACCGAGACTCGCGTCGCCTCCGAGCACCTGGAGGAGCTCGGTCGCCTCGCCGACACGGCGGGCGCGGAGGTTTCGGCGACGCTCGTGCAGCGGCTCGACTCGCCGCACCCCCGCCTCTACATCGGGGAAGGGAAGGCGCAGGAGCTGAAACGGGAGGTCGACGCGGCGGACGCCACGCTCGTCATCTTCGACGAAGATCTTTCGCCGGCGCAGGGGAAGAACCTGGAAGACTTCCTCGGCACTCGCGTCATGGACCGGACGGAGCTGATCCTCGACATCTTCTCCACCCGCGCGCGCACCGCCGAGGCGCAGATGCAGGTCGAGCTCGCGCAGCTCAAGTACATGCTGCCGCGGCTGAAACGGATGTGGACCCACCTCTCGCGCATTCGTGGCGGCATCGGGCTGCGCGGTCCGGGCGAGACGCAGCTCGAGACGGATCGCCGCATCATCAGCCGCCGCATCCGCGACCTGCAGGGGAAGCTCGAGATCGTCGCGCGCCGCCGTGCCACGCAGCGCAAGGGCCGATCCGGTGAATTCCGCCTCGCCCTCGTCGGCTACACGAACGCCGGCAAGTCGTCGATCCTGCGCGCGCTCTCCGGCGCTGATCTCTTCGTCGAGGACCGCCTCTTCGCCACGCTCGATCCGGCGACGCGGGCGGTCGACATCGGCGGCGGCGAGATCGTGCTGGTGACGGACACGGTCGGCTTCATCCGCAAGCTGCCGCACGACCTGGTGGCCTCCTTCCGCGCGACGCTGGAGGAGGCGCGCGAGGCGGACCTCCTGCTGCACGTCGTCGACGCGTCGCACCCCGGCTGGGAAGAGCAGAAGGAGGTGGTGGGGGAGGTGCTCCGCGAGATGGAGCTCGGCGAGCGGCCGCATCTCCTGGTCTTCAACAAGGTCGACCGCCTCACGCACGCCGAGGAGGACGCCATGCGCGAACGCGTGCGCGGCCTCTTCGCCGGGCCGGCCGTGCTCGTCTCCGCCCACGAGGCGGGCGGCCTCGACGAGCTGCGCGCGGCCCTGCTCGCGGCGGTGCGCGCCCGGCGCCCGGAGGTCCGCGTGCGCATCTCCGCCGCCGATGGCGAGACGCTCGCCGCGATCTACCGCGAGGGGGAGGTGCTGAGCCGCGTGCAGCACGACTCGAGCATCGACGTCCTGGCGCGCCTGCCCGCCGCGACGCTCGGCCGGCTCCAGAGCCGCCGCCTGATCGAGGTCCTCGAAGTCGCGTGAACGACCGCGTCGTCATCGTGGGGCCCGGCCGCGCCGGTCTCGCGCTCGGCAGCGCGCTGGCCGAGGCCGGCGCGGTCGAGCGGCTGACCTTCTTCGGCCGCTCGCTGGAGCCGCCGCCGCACCCGCTCTTCGACAGCGCCGCGGATTACCGCGTCGGGCTGCTGCCGCTGCCCGCCGGAACCACCGTCCTCCTCCTCGCCGTGCCGGACACCGCCCTCGCGGAAGTCACGCACGACATCGCCGCGACCGGCCCCGCGCCGCCTGGCTGCAGCGCGTTCCACCTGTCCGGCGCGCTGTCGACGGAGGTGCTCGGTCCGCTGCACGCCCGCGGCTACGCGACCGGATCACTCCACCCGCTGCAGTCGATCGCCGATCCCTGGTCGGGCGGCCAGCGGCTCATCGGGTCCGCCTTCGCGCTGGCCGGCGAGCCGTCGGCGGTCGCGGCGGCGCGGCGCCTCGTTCTCGCGCTCGGTGGCCGCACGCTCGTGATCCCGCCGATCTTCCGCCCGCTCTACCACGCGGCCGCGACGAGCGCGTCGAACTACATCGTGGCCCTCGTCGCCTTCGGAGTGCGGCTCCTCAGCGCGGCGGGCATCGCCGAGGGCGACGCGCTGGCGGCCCTGCTGCCACTGATGCGCGGCACGCTCGACAACCTCGAACAGCTCGGACTCGCCGCGGCGCTCACGGGACCGATCGCGCGCGGCGATGTCGACACCGTGCGGCTCCACCTCGCCGGTTTGTCGGCGGAGGACCGGCCGCTATATTGCGCGCTCGGCCGCGAGACGCTCCGTCTAGCGCGGGGCCTGGGGCTGGACCCTCGCCGCGCCGACGAGCTCGATGCGCTCCTTTCGCGAACCTGACCCCGTTCCGATACCGACGACGCCGGCATGCGCCTGCACATCAATATCGACCACGTCGCCACCGTCCGGCAGGCTCGCCGCACCGACGAGCCGGACCCCGTCCGCGCGGCGGTCTTCGCCGAGCTGGGCGGCGCCGACGGCATCACGGTCCACCTCCGCGAGGACCGCCGCCACATCCAGGACCGCGACGTCCGCCTCCTCGCCGAGACGATCCGAACCGGCCTCAACTTCGAGCTCGCCGCGAACGAGGAGATCGTCGCCCTCGCACTCGAGGTGGCACCGCTGGCCGCCACGCTCGTCCCGGAACGGCGCGAGGAGGTGACGACGGAGGGCGGCCTCGCGCTCGCTGACGCCTCGCAGCGCCGCCGCGTCGCCGACGCCGCCGGCCGCCTGCGCGACGGCGCGATCCGCACCTCCCTCTTCATCGACCCCGACGCGGCGACGATCGAGGTCGCCGCCGACCTGGGCGTCGATGCGATCGAGCTCCACACCGGAGAGTACGCGAACGCGAAGCTGCGCCGGAGCGGCGATGCCGGTCGGGCAGCCGCCGAGCTCGGCCGCCTCGAGCGGGCCGCCGCGCACGCTCGCTCGCTCGGACTCGACGTCCACGCCGGCCACGGGCTCACCTACGAGAACGTCGCGTCGGTCGCCGCGATCGAAGCGATCGAGGAGCTGAACATCGGCCATAGCGTGGTCAGCCGTGCCGTCCTGGTGGGGATGGAGCGGGCCGTGCGCGAGATGAGGCGCGCCGTCCTCGCCGCGCGCGCGCCCGGAGCGGGGCCCGGCGCTCCATGAGCGCACCCGCTCGACGAAAGCGACGCATCGACTGGAAGAGCATCCTCGGCTTCGCCGTCAGCATCTTCTTCCTCTACATCGCCCTGCGCAACGTCGACGCCGTGCAGGTGCTGCGCGAGATCCGCGGCGCGAACCCCTGGTGGCTCCTGCTGGCCGCCGCGACCGCGACCGGAACGATCGCCGTTCGGGCGTGGCGCTGGATGCCGATCCTCGAGCCGGTCCTGCCGCGCTCCGCCTTCCGCTCGCGCTTCGCCGCCACGTTCATCCGCTTCGCGGCCAACAACCTGATCCCCGCCCGCGTCGGCGAGTTCGCGGGTGCGTACGCGCTCTCACGCATGGAACCGATCAGCGCCAGCGCATCGTTCGGCTCCCTCGTGGTCGAGCGCGTGCTTGACGCGCTGATGGTGGTCGGCATCCTCTTCGTCTCGACCGAGCTGCCCGGGTTCCCGGGCGGCAGCCTCGCCGGCTCCGACATCACGCACATCGCGCGTGTCGTGCTCGCCGCGGTGCTCGCCGTCACGCTGGCGCTGTTCCTCGTCGTGCACTGGCCGCGCCGCGCGCTCGCCCTCGTCGACTCGATCTCCGCGCGCCTGCTCCCGGAGAGCGCCCACCGCCGCCTCGTCGACTCGCTGCAGGCGTTCCTCGAGGGCGTCGGCTCGCTGCGGCAGCCCCGGCTGCTCTTCTCCGCGGTCGTCGCCTCGCTCGTCGTCTGGCTCGTCAGCGCGTTTTCCTTCGTCTTCGCGCTGCTCGCCTTCGGAATCCAGGTGCCGCTGCTCCCGGCCTCGCTCTTCCTCCAGTCGACGATCGCGCTCGCCGTCGCGATCCCCGCGGCGCCCGGCTTCTTCGGCGTCTTCGAGGGCGCGGCGCGCTTCGGCCTCGTCCAACTTTGGGGCGTCGAGGTGAACAAGGCGGTCGGCTTCGCGATCGGCATGCACCTCGTCGGCTTCATCCCCGTCACCCTGATCGGCCTCTACTACTTCGGCCGCCTCGGTCTGTCGCTGCGCGAGGTGGAAGCCACCGAGGAGATCGTCGAGCGCGCCGTCGAGGTGGAAGCGGCGCGCCACGCCGGACCCGGCGACGGATGACCGGTCGCGTCGTTCTCGACGCCCCCGCCAAGTTCAACCCGTGGCTCCACGTCCTCGAGGCGCGCGACGACGGCTACCACGAGCTGCGGACCCTCTTCTGCGCCCTCGAGCTCGCCGACCACCTCGACGTGCGCGGCGTGGATCGTCCCGGCGTCCGACTCCGCGTGCGCGGCGCCGACGTGGGGCCGATCGAAGCGAACCTGGTCCATCGCGCCGCGAGCGCGTTCCTCGAATCCACCGCCGCGCCCGGCGGCTGCGACATCGTGCTCGTGAAGCGCATCCCGGCCGGCGCCGGCCTCGGCGGGGGGTCGAGCGACGCCGCCGCCACGCTCCTCGCGCTCGACGCGCTGACCGGCGGCCTCCTCGGCCCCCGCCGACGCGCCGCGCTCGGCGTCGCCCTCGGTAGCGACGTCGGCTTCTTCCTGCGCCGCGCGCCGCTCGCGCTCGCCCGCGGCCGCGGCGAGCGCGTGCGGCCCATCGCGCCGCTGCCCGCGCGGCCCGCGCTCGTGGCCACGCCTCCCTTCGCCGTCGCGACCGGCGATGCGTACGCGCGCCTCGACGCCGCCCGCGCTGGCGCCGGAGCCGCCCCGCCCGCGCGCGCCGAAGCCGCCCCGCCCGCGCGCGGCGAACTGGCCCTGAACGCGCACGGCTGGGCCGCCATCGCTGCGCGCGCGGGGAACGACTTCGAGCGCGTCGTCTTCGCAATGCACCCTGCGTTGCGCGCGGCCCACGAAGCGCTGCGGAGGGCCGGCGCGGACCTCGTCCGTCTCGCGGGCAGCGGATCCTCCCTCGTCGCGCTCTTCGGGGACACCGCGTCGCGCGACGCCGCTGCGGCGCGCCTGCGCGGCGACTGCGGCGACTTCACCGTGCGTCCCACGCGGACGCTGGCGCGCTGGCCCGAGCCGCGACGGCGTTGAACGCCCACGGGGCCGCGGTTAAACTTCGCCGTGCCCGCTCCGGGGTCGTCCAACGGCAGGACAGCGGACTTTGGATCCGCCAATGGTGGTTCGATTCCACCCCCCGGAATTCCGCGAGAGAGAAGGGAGCAGCAATGGCGGCAGGCAGGCTGTCGTTCCGTCTGGGTGAACGCGTGCGGCGCCGCGTCGACGTCGCGACCGCCGCGGCGCAGCAGGCGCTGCTGGAGACGCACGCCAGGCACGGCCTCGAACTGGTCCGGCTCCTCGCGGACCGCATCCCGTTCGACGACGCCGTCGAACGCTACATCGAGGAGATGGGACTCGCCGGCACCCTCGCCGCGACCGTTCACACCCGCGTCCTCGCCGGCCTCGAGCAGGTGGAGCGTGCCGCCGACGACGCCGCCGCCGCACGCTCCGCCGCCGCCGCCGCCGCTGCCGCCGCGCTCGAGGCCGGCGAGGAGGAGCGCCCCGAGGACGCCGCCACGGCGGAGGACGCCGCCACGGCGAGGGAGGCCGCCGCGCCGGCGGAGGGCGCGGAGGCCCCCGCGGCGGGCCCGCCCGCGCCGGCCGCGGCCGCCCGGCCGGTGCGCGATGGGCTGCGCCGCTTCCGCCCCGCCGTCGTCGTGCGCGACATCCGCCGCCGGCAGCAGCGGCACGAGGAAACGGAGCGGATCTTCCAGCTCGCGCTGGCGCGGGCGGAGGAGGCGGTGATCGTGACGCACATCGAGAATGCGCTCGACTTCGTCGCCCTTTTGGACGACCAGCTCCCGCTCGAGCGCTGCGTCGAGCAGTATCTCGGCGAGGTCGGCATGGGCGGCTGCCGCGCCCAGACGGTGCTGCAGCGGGTGATGTGCCGCGTGGCCGACGCGCAGCTTCCGGCGCTGGGTGCGGACGTTTCACCCGGTTGACATCGATCCGAGCCTTCCCCTAGTTTCTCGGGCTGTCATTCGAGCGAGAACCCGTTGCGGCGGACGCGCAGCCGATGCCAGACCACCAGTTCAGAGGGCCGCTCCTGTTGCTGTCCGGTACCGCGAACCGGCCGCTCTCCGAGGAGATTGCGCAGGAGCTCGGGATGCCGTTGGGCGACGTCACGCTCAAGCGCTTCTCCGACGGCGAGATCTTCGTTCGGATCAACCAGAACGTGCGGGGCGGCGATGTTTTCGTGCTGCAGCCGACGCCGCCGCCGGGCGACAACTTCATGGAGCTGCTGCTGCTCGTGGATGCGGCGCGGCGGGCGTCGGCGGAGCGCGTGACGGTGGTGATGCCGTACTACGGCTACGCGCGGCAGGACCGCAAGGATCAGCCGCGCGTGGCGATCGGCGCGAAGCTGGTGGCGAACATGATCGAGGCGGCCGGCGCCGACCGGGTGCTCGGCATGGATTTCCACGCGCACCAGTTGCAGGGCTTCTTCGACATCCCGGTGGACCACCTGTACGCCGCGCCGGTCCTGACGGGCCATTTCCAGCCCATGGGCCTGCAGGACCTGGTGGTCGTGGCGCCGGACGTGGGCGCGGCGAAGATGGCGCGTGGCTTCTCGCGCCGGTTGAACGCGACGTTCGCGATCATCGACAAGCGGCGCCCGGTGCCGAACGTGGCGGAGGTGATCAGCGTGGTGGGCGAGGTCGCGGGGCGGCCGTGCCTGATCGTGGACGACCTGATCGACACCGCCGGTACGCTCGAGAGCGTGGTGAACGCGCTGAAGGAGCGCGGCGCGTCGGAGATCTACGCGGCGGCGACGCATGCGCTCTTCTCAGGGCCGGCGGTGGAACGGCTGCAGCGTTCGCCGGTGCGGGAGGTGGTGGTGACGAACACGCTGGACCTGCCGCAGGAGAAGCGGTTCGACAAGCTGCGCGTGCTGTCGATCGCCGGGCTGCTGGCGAGGGCGGTCCGCTACACGCATTCACACGAATCGGTCAGTCAGCTCTTCGACTGAGGAGAGAAGGTCATGGCGAACACGGCTTCCATCACGGCGGCACCGCGCGAGGCGGGGGGCAAGGGCGCGGCGCGGCGCCTCAGGCGCGAGGGGCGCATCCCCGCCGTCCTCTACGGCCACGGCGAGGAGACGCGGGCGCTGTCGGTCGACGCGCACGAGCTCGAGGTGCTCTTCTCGCACATCTCGGTGGAGAACACGGTCATCGAGGTCGCGATCGAGGGCGGCAAGGCGAAGAAGGCGGCGCCGGTGCGCGCGCTCGTGCGTGAGGTGCAGACGCACCCGTACCGGCAGCAGATCCTGCACGTGGACTTCTATCAGCTCCACGCCGGCGTGAAGGTCGATGTCGAGGTCCCGATCCGCCTCGTCGGCGCCGCCGCGGGGGTGAAGGCGGGCGGCGTGCTGCAGCAGCAGCTGCACGAGATCGCCGTGAGCTGCCTGCCGGAGTCGATCCCGGACCACATCGACGTCGACGTGTCGGCGCTGGACGTGAACGAGTCGATCCACGTGCGCGATCTGACGCTCGGCGAAGGGATCGACGTCGAGACCGAGGGCGATCGCACGGTGTGCGCGGTGCTGCCGCCGACGGTGCAGCCGGTCGAGGAGCCGGAGGCGCTGGAGCTCGAGGGTGTGGGCGGCGAGGTCGAGCCGGAGCTGGTGCGGCGTCGCGGCGCCGAGGCGGAGGAAGAGGAGGAGGAGGAAGGCGGCGAGTGAAGCTCGTCTGCGGGCTCGGCAATCCCGGCCCGGAGTACGACGACACGCGTCACAACGTAGGCTGGTGGGTGGTCGATCGCCTTGCGCTCGACGCGGGCACGGGGCCGTTCCACCTGGAGGCCTCCGCCCTCGTCGCGCGGGCCGCCCGCCCGCCGGACGTGGACTTCGCGAAGCCGCTGACGTACGTGAACCGCAGCGGCGCGGCGGTCGCGGCCCTGCTGGCGGCGCGCGCGCTGGACCCGACCGCGGACCTGCTCGTCGTGGTCGACGACGTAGCGCTCGACGTCGGCCGTCTGCGGCTGCGGCCGGGTGGCAGCGCGGGCGGACACAACGGGCTGCGCTCGATCGAAGCGGTGCTGGGAACGCAGGAGTACGCGCGGCTGCGCGTGGGTGTGGGCGCACCGCCACCCGGCGTCGAGCTGGCGGAGTGGGTCCTCTCCCCCTTTCCCGAAGCCGACGAGGAACGCATTCTGGCGCTCCTGCTCGACGCGGCGGGGGCGGTACGGACGTGGATCGAGGAGGGCGCCGAGGCGGCGATGAGCCGCCACAACCGCTAGCGGATCCCCGCCAGCCGCGGCGCCACAGCACACAACGAAAAAACGGAGGCTTCTGTGACCGCTGTGACGACCTGGACCCTCTGGTCGCCGCTGGTCGGTGGGGTCGGACTGCTCGGCGCCCTCGTGCTCTTCCTCTACGTGCGGCGGCAGCCGAGCGGGACCGAGCTGATGGTCGAGCTCGCCGACCGCATCCACGAGGGCGCGATGGCGTTCCTGCGCCGCGAGTACTCCGTGCTCCTCGTCTTCCTCGTCGTGGTCGCGGGGCTGCTCTGGTGGGCGATCGGGATGCTCACCGCCTTCGCCTACGTCAGCGGCGCGTTCAGCTCGATCTTCGCCGGCTTCTTCGGCATGAGCGCGGCGACGCGCGCCAACGTCCGCACCGCCGCGGCGGCGCGCGACGGCGGCGCGGGCAAGGCGCTGCGCATCGCCTTCTTCGGCGGCGCCGTCATGGGGCTCTCCGTCGCGGCGCTCGGGCTGCTCGGCATCGGCGCCTGGTACTGGGCCGTGGGCTCCTCGGCGATCAGCGGACCCGAGTTCCTCCACTTCTCCGAGATCATCAGCGGCTACGCGATGGGCGCGAGCTCGATCGCGCTGTTCGCTCGCGTCGGCGGCGGGATCTACACGAAGGCGGCCGACGTGGGCGCCGACCTGGTCGGCAAGGTCGAGGCGGGGATCCCCGAGGACGACCCGCGCAATCCGGCGACGATCGCGGACAACGTGGGCGACAACGTGGGCGACGTCGCCGGCATGGGCGCCGACATCTTCGAGAGCTACGTCGGCAGCATCATCGCGACGATCGCGATCGGCGCCAGCAGCGCGCTCTACGCCCAGAACCGGCCGGAGGCGGTCGCGCTTCCGATCCTCACCGTGCTGGTCGGGCTCCTGGCGTCGCTCGTCGGCATCGGCCTGATGAAGGTGCTCGAGCGCACGAAGCCGGCCGCTGCGCTGCGCAACGTGACCTTCATCGCGGCGGGGCTCTTCCTGGTGGCGATGTACTTCATCATCGCCGCGATGAACTTCCAGATCAGCGATCCGGACACCGCCCGCTCGCTACCCGCGACCGGCCCCTTCTGGGCCCTGCTCTCCGGTACGCTCGCGGGGATCTTCATCGGCCTCGTCACCGAGTACTACACCGCCGGCGGCCCGATCCGGAAGATCGCGGACCAGAGCGAGACCGGCGCGGCGACGAACATCATCGCGGGGCTCGCCGTCGGCATGGAGTCGACCGCGGCTCCGATCATCCTGATCGCGCTCGCGATCGGCGTCTCCCACTTCTTCGCGGGTCTCTACGGCATCGGCATCGCCGCCGTCGGCATGCTGGCAACGGTCGGCGTCACCATGTCGGTCGACGCGTACGGGCCGATCGCGGACAACGCCGGCGGCATCGCCGAGATGTCGCATCTCGGCCCGGAAGTGCGCGGGATCACCGACAGTCTCGACGCGATCGGCAACACCACGGCCGCGATCGGCAAGGGCTTCGCCATCGGCTCCGCGGCGCTCACCGCCCTCGCCCTCTTCAGCGCCTACGCCAGCGCCGTCGGGCTTCGCGCCACCGGCCTCGACATCGTCAATCCCGCCGTCGTCATCGGCATGCTGATCGGCGGCGCGTTGCCCTTCTTCATCTCCTCGCTGACCATGACCGCCGTGGGGCGCGCGGCCTCCGGCATGGTGGCCGAGGTGCGGCGCCAGTTCCGCGAGATCCCCGGCATCATGGAGGGGACGACGCCGCCGGACAGCGCGCGCTGCGTCGACATCTCGACCCGCGCGGCGCTGCGAGAGATGATCCTGCCCGGCCTGACCGCGGTGATCATCCCCGTGCTGGTGGGGTGGATCAGCGTGCAGGCGCTCGGCGGACTCCTCGCCGGGGCCACCGTCACCGGCGTTCTGCTCGCGCTCTTCATGGCGAACGCGGGCGGCGCCTGGGACAACGCCAAGAAGTACATCGAGAGCGGCGCTCTCGGCGGCAAGGGCTCCGACCCGCACAAGGCGGCGGTCGTGGGCGATACCGTCGGCGATCCGTTCAAGGACACGTCCGGCCCGGCGATGAACATCCTCATCAAGCTGATGAGCGTCGTGTCGCTCGTCCTCGCTCCCTGGTTTGCGCGCATCCACGGCATCAATACCGGCAGCGGCGCGACCGGCGAGACCGTCGGCCTCCTGCTGCGCCACGCCGCCCGCCTCGTCCATTCGCTGCTCGGCTGACGACGGCCGATGGCGGACCTCTCCTTCGAGCGGGCGATCGCCTTCGCGGCGGACCTGATCCGCGTCCCCGGCGCGCCGGGACGTGAAGGCGACGTCGCCGAGCGCCTTCTGCGAGAGCTCCGCACGCTCGGTTACGACGAGGTCCGCGTCGACGACGTCGGCAACGTCATCGGCGTCGTGCGCGGCACCGGCCACGCGCCGGCCGTGATGCTGAGTTGCCACCTCGACGTGGTGGACGCGGGCGAGCCGGAGGAGTGGGAGCACCCGCCCTACGGCGGCGATCTCGCGGACGGCTTCCTGCACGGCCGCGGCGCCATGGACATCAAGGGGCCGCTCGCCCTGCAGACCTACGCCGCCGCCGCCTTCCTCGAGCGGCGCCTCGCCGGCGACGTGATCGTCGCCCACACGGTGCTCGAGGAGCGCGGCGGTTGGGGCATGGAGCACCTGCTCGAGCACACCCGCCTGCGGCCCGGCGCCGTCGTCATCGGCGAGGCCACGGGACTCAATGTGTGCGTCGGCCACCGCGGCCGCGCGGAGCTGATCGTCGAGCTGCACGGCCTCGCCGGCCACGCCAGCGCGCCGGCACGCGCCCGCAACGCGCTCGACCTGCTGCCGCGCGTGCTCCCCGCCCTGCAGGAGTTCGCCGCTCGGCTGCCGTCCGATCCGGTCCTCGGCGCTTCCTCGCTCGTGGCGACCGGCGTCGACGCCTCGCCCTCCAGCCCGAACGTCATCCCCGACGTCGCCCGCGTCGTGGTCGACTGGCGCGTCCTCCCCGACATGACGCGCGAGGCGGTGTTGTCGGACCTCCGCGCGTGGCTGCGCCAGGCGGTCGCCGTGCCCGACGGCTGGAGCCTCGACGTCCACTTCTCCCGGGAGCGGCAGCACACCTACACCGGCCGCGAGGAAGAGCGCTCGCTCTTCACGCCCGGTTTCCTGCTCGACGCCGCGCACCCGGTCGCACGCGCCGCCGCCGCGGCCGTGACCGCGACCACGCGGCGCGACGTGAGGGTCCGGCCGTGGACGTTCGCCACCGACGGCGGCCACACCTGCGGCGTCCACGGCATCCCGACGATCGGCTTTGCGCCCGGCGAGGAGTGCTACGCCCACACCAACACCGAACGGCTCGACCTCGAGGAGGCCGCCGTCGCCTATCGTGCCTATCCCGCGCTGGTCGAAGCGGTGATGGGCGTCCTCGCCTGAGCCGCTCCGGCGAGCCGCTTTCGCGCCACGTCCGCTTCTTCCGCTGAACCGATGCCCAATCTGAGACTCGGAATCGTCGGCCTCCCCAACGTCGGGAAGTCGACCCTCTTCAATGCGTTGACCGCCGCGCGCGCCGCGGCGGAGAACTACCCGTTCTGCACGGTCGAACCCAACGTCGGCGTCGTCCAGGTGCCCGACGCCCGCGTCGACCTGCTCGTCGAGAAGGTGCGCCCCCGCAGCACCGTCTATGCGACCGTCACGTTCCTCGACATCGCCGGCCTGGTGGAGGGCGCAAGCCAGGGCGAGGGCCTGGGCAACCAGTTCCTCGGCAACATCCGCGAGGTCGACGCGATCTGCCACGTCGTGCGCTGCTTCGAGGACCCCGACGTGGCGCACGTGCTCGGCGCGGTGGACGCCGTGCGGGATCGCGACATCATCCACACGGAGCTCGCGCTCGCGGACCTGCAGACCGTCGAGCGGCGCCTGGAGCGCGTCGAGAAGGTGGCGCGCAGCGGCGAGCGCGAGGCGCAGGTGGAGGCGGCGCTCCTCGGCCGGCTGCAGGCGCTGCTCTCAGAAGGGCGCCCCGCTCGCAGCCTGCAGATCGCCGGCGAGGAGGAGGGCCGCCTCTTCCGGCAGCTCCACCTGCTCACCGCCAAGCCGGAGCTCTACGTCGCCAACGTCGCCGAAGACGACCTGCCGGACGGTGAGAACGAGCACGTTCGCGCCCTCCGCGCCGCGATCGAGCGCGACGCCGAGCCGGCCGAGGTCGTCTCGCTGTCCGCGCGCATCGAGGCGGAGCTGATCGCGCTCGATGCCGCCGAGCGAGGCGAGTACCTGGAAGCGATGGGCCTCGAGGAGCCGGGGTTGAATCGTCTCATCCGCGCGGGCTATCACCTCCTCGGCCTGATCAGCTTCTTCACCGCCGGCGAGAAGGAGGTGCGCGCCTGGACGATCCGCCACGGCAGCCGCGCCCCGCAGGCCGCCGGCGAGATCCACTCCGACTTCGAGCGCGGCTTCATCCGTGCCGAGACCCTCGCCTGGGACGACTTCGTCCGCTCCGGCTCGCAGAAGGAGGCTCGCGAGCAGGGCCTCGTGCGCAGCGAGGGGAAGGAGTACGTCGTGCAGGACGGCGACATCCTGCTGTTCCGTTTCAACGTCTGAGCCCCATTGGCGCACGGGCCGCCCCAGCCGTGCTGGAACACCAGCATTGACCGCGGGCCGGCGCGACGCGCATACATGGGTCCATCAATCTTCCCAAATACACAACACATTTTCATCAGGAGGCCGCAGTGAGGCACCTCACGCGCAGGCTTATGGCATTCAGTATCCTCGTGGCCGGGACCGTGTGCGTCGCCGCGCCGGCGTCCGCTCAGGCAGGCGGGCAGCAGACGCCCCCGTCTCAGCGCTACGTGACGGTGACGACGTTCGACGTGCCGTACCAGGATCGAGCGAAAGTCCTCCCGTTCATTCGGGAGTACGTGATCCCGGCGATGCAGCTGAACCCGAAGACGATCAACTTCCGCGTGATGCTCCACAACTGGGGGTCGGACGCATCACAGGTCGCGCTCGTGTCGGAATTCGCTTCGTTCGCCGACATCGAATCCGAGTGCGGCAAGCCGTGCGACGACTACTACGCACAGCACCCGAACCCGAAGGAAGGCGATCCGAAGTTCGCGGCGTTCACGGAAGCTTCGAATCTCTTCTCCCGCTACTACGCCAACCACCGCGACGAGATCTACAATGCGGGGATGGGGACCGCGAAGGTGGAAGGGCGGATGGTCGGCACCGTCGGTCCCGCGCCGTCCGGCGGCGAGTAGGCGAGGGCGGCAGGGAGGGGACCGGTAGCGGCGCCGGGCCGGCCGCTGACCGAAGCGTCCCGTGACGACTTCCAAGGGACGACGTGGACGAAGCCCCGCGGCGGCCACCGCGGGGCTTCGTCCGTACGTCCGCGTTCGTCCGGACCGCCCGGCGCGGCGCCGGACGCGGCTTCACCCCTTCGATTCGGGCGGCAACAGCGTGAACATCTGTGAACGGATCCGCCACGCGCCGCTGTGGTGCATGAAGATGATCACGTAGACCCCGTTTCGCGCGCCGGTCCCCTCCGGCGGGTTCAACGTGAACCGGCCGAGCAGTGCGGCCATGTTCCCGCTCGTCTCGAAGTCCCCGAAGCTCGTCGTCAGCGTGTTTCCCATCAGCTCCTGCGCCACCTCCGCCGTGATCTCCGACGGACCGGTCGCCTGCTTCCCTTCCGGGCCGTAGTACTTCGCGTCCTCGGTATAGAGATCGGGCAGCGCGCTCGTGTCGCCGTGGCTCACCGCTTCCGTCCACTTCGTGAGCGTCCCCGACGCCGCCTGCAGCACCGACGCGACGTAGCGGCTGCGCTCCGTCATGGCATCGTTTTTTGGGACGGGAAGGATCTGGGCTGAGGCTGCGACCGGCGTGGCCAGGGACAGGGCGATTAGGAGGCTCAGCAGTCGCATTCGTGTCGTCCTGAATTGGTTATGTCCATGTCCGGCCCGACTATAAGGGCGGTCCACCGTGCCCACAACTGAGGCGTTCGTGCGCGCCCGACTCGCGGCCGCGGCCCGCTCTTTATTGAACGCGGCTGCCCGGCCGAGGTTCCACCCCGGCCGGCATGCGGAAAGATGTGTTCACCGCTCCGCAAGATGTAGCGACACCGGAGTAGGTCACGAGGCGTCGGTTTTCTGACACGCCCGTGCGGAATCGGGACTCCGGGCCGCATGCACCGGGCACGGGCCGAGCCGCTTCGGCGCGGCCCGCAATGTGCCACGAAGTGGGCAAAACGCGGGAGCCCAGGGCCGCTTTCAGACCGAGTGCCTACCCGGAGGCAGGAATGAAAGGGTCCGATCCGATCTCGACGGCCGTCGCGCCGTTGGATGTTCGAACCTTCGACGACACCGAACCGCCCCGAACCGCCCCGTCGCGATCGATGAGGCGCTTCGCGACGTCGTTTCGGCGCGCGTGCGCGGGGCGCCTGCGGCGCCTGGGTCGCTCCGAGCGCGGCAGCGTCCTCGTCCTCGTGGCCCTGACCGGCAGCGTGATCGTCGCCTTCGCCGCGCTGGCGATCGACGTCGGCATGCTCATGACGGCCCGTGACGAGGCGCAGCGGGCGGCGGACGCGGCGGCGCTCGCGGGCGCGAGCGCTTTTCTCGACACGCCCTCCCAGTTCGCGGTCGACCCGGCGAAGGAGCGGGCGCGGCTGAACCTCGGCCAGAACACCGTCCGCAACGCACCGATCGACACCGCCGTCCTCGCCTCGACAGCGGAGGTCGACTCGCTGCAGGAGGCGGTCGTCGAGGCGATTCCGTCTCAGTATCGCGTACGCGTGACGGTGCGTCGCCCGCTGCTGCAGCTCTGGTTCGCCCGCATCTTCGGCGTCGACGCGTGGGGCGTGAGCGCCACGGCGACCGCCGAGGCGACCGACGCCGGTGCGGCCGACTGCGTCAAGCCGTTCGCGGTCCCGGACGCCTGGTACGACGCGAACGAGGACACGAACCTCAACCACGTCTGGGATCCGGGCGAGGCGTGGGTCTTCGGTGACTCTCCGGGCGACCGCTACGAACAGGCGCTCTCCGACGGCAGCAACTCCGCTTCCGCCACCGGCTACGGCAGCGACTTCCGCTCCGACTACGTCAGCGACTTCGGCCGCGAGGTCACCCTCAAGGTGACCGATCCGAACGACGTGCAGCAGATGGCGCCCTCGATCTTCCTGCCGTGGCGCATGCCGAACGACCCCAACATGGCGAAGTGCCAGCTTCCGGCGGGCGGCAAGAATGATCCGGGTGCCGCTTCCTACCGCCTGAACATCTGCTCGTGCAACACGAACCCGATCATCATCGGCCAGCCGTATCAGGTCGAGACCGGAGACATGAAGGGGCCGACCTTCCAGGGCGTGCGTGAGCTGATCGCCGATGATCCCGACGCCACCTGGGACGCCGACCACAACCAGGTCGTCAATTCCCTCTGGGGCGACCGCTGGCGGCTCAGCCCCCGCGTCATCAAGGTCGGCGTCTTCGATCCGGGCGAGGTCGACAGCTCCGGCATGCAGACGCTCGTCTTCAACAACATCGCGCTCTTCTTCCTCGAGGGCCAGCAGAGCTCGAACTCCCCCGTTATCGGGCGCTTCCTCTACTACGCCCAGGGCATCCCCGGCCCGAACGGGATCGCCACCGGATCGCTGCTGAAGCGCTTGCGCCTGGTGCACTGACGCACGCCGGCGCGCGCCCCGCATGGACCGGGCGCGCGCCTCGCGTGGACCGGGCGCGCGCCGGCGCGTAGGCCGGGCGGGCGCCTCTCGCGCGTAGTGGGTCAGCTGACCCACTACCCTCTCGCCGGCCCCCTTGTTCGGGGCCGGCGTTCGCGTTAGTCTTCCATGCTCTACAGACTCCTGCCTCGTCCGTGCGGCGAGGCCACTTACGTGACCATGGGAGGCACGGTGAGAGAGTACGAGATCGTCTACATCTTCGACTCGACGCTTCCGGAGGAGGCGATCGGGGACAAGCTCGAGCGCTACCACGCGCTTCTCACCGAGCCCGAAGGCGCGGAGGTCACCGCGGTGGACGCCTGGGGCAAGCGGCAGCTCGCCTACCCGATCCGCAAGAAGCCGAATGGATTCTACGTGGTTTCGCAGCTCCACACGGACGTCGATCTGCTGCCGGAGTTCGAGCGCGCCCTGAAGCTCGACGACGAGGTGCTCCGCTACCTGATCGTGCTGCACGAAGGGGAGCCGACGGCGCCGATGTCGATCGCGACGCGGGAATCGCGCGAGGACGACGACGATCGCGAGGAGGACTAGCGATGCAGCGGGGACAGAAGACGTGCGCGATCTGTGAGGCGGGGATCCGGCAGGTCAATTACAAGGACGACAAGACGCTTGGCCGCTTCATCACCGATCGGGGCAAGATTATGCCGCGCCGCCTGACCGGCGCGTGCGCGCGGCACCAGCGTCAGCTCACGACCGCGATCAAGCGGGCGCGCTACCTCGCGCTGCTGCCGTACATCGCGGGTCACGAAGGCTAGGTCGGATGGCGGCGCCCGGGAGAGGGCGCGGCTGGATGGTCATCCTGGGGCTGGCGCTGAGCGCGGCGACGCTCTCCGTCGTCCCTCCCGTGCTGCTCATCTTCGTGCCGCTCGGGATCACGCTGTTGGCGCTGGCACCGGGGCGGCCGTTTCTCCAGGTCGCCGGCGTCGTGCTGCTGGCGACGCTCTTCCTGGGCACTCCCGATGGCCGCGTCTGGTACGCCGAGCGGGGATGGGCGCTGACGCTGGGCGCCTGGTTCGTACTGGCGAGCGCGCTGCGGCCGCGGTGGCGCTTCCTGTCGCGGTCGCTCGCCAGCGTGGGGGCGTCGGCGGCGACGGTGGCGGCGATCTTCGCGGCGCGCGGGGGCTGGCGGCCGCTGGACGACGCGATCGGCCGGCGCTTCCGCGAGAGCGCGGCGCAGGTGGAGGCGCTGTGGCGGCAGGCGGGGCTCGGCAACTGGGCGCAGGAGCTGGCGAGCGCGGCATCGCGGGCCGCCGAGATGCAGGCGGTGCTCTACCCGGCGTTGCTGGCGCTAGCCTCGGTTGCGGCGCTCGGCGTCGCGTGGTGGGGCTACGGCCGGCTCGTGGGGGCGGAAGGCGAGCCGCTCGGAGCGCTGCGGGACTTCCGTTTCCGGGACGAGCTGGTGTGGCTGGCGATCGCGGGTCTTCTGCTGGCGCTGCTTCCCCTCGGCGCGGCCGCCGGCCGGATCGGCGAGAACCTGCTCGTCGTGATGGCGGCGCTGTACGCCGTGCGCGGCAGCGGCGTGCTGCTGTCGATGGTGCGCAAGCCGAGCCCGCTGGGGGCGGTGGTGGCGGCGCTTCTGTTGTTGCTGCTCTACCCGTTCGTCATGGGGGCGGCGCTGGTGGTGGGGCTTTCGGATACGTGGCTCGACTTCCGCACGCGGCGCGGCGAGGCGGGCGGAGCATCGTGAGGAGAGAGGAACGATGAAGACGACGAAGGTGATCCTCCGGGAGACGATCGAGAAGCTCGGCGACGAAGGCGAGGTCGTGAGCGTCCGCCCGGGCTACGCGCGCAACTACCTCCTTCCGCACGGCTTCGCCTACGAGGCGACGGAAGGCAACCTGCAGCGGCTGGAGGAAGAGCGGCGTCGGAAGGCGGAGGTGGCGCGGCGTGATCTGCTGGAGGCGAAGCGGCGCGCGGCGGCGCTGGAGGCGATCTCGATGACGTTTCACGCGCGGGCGGGGGAGGAGTCGAAGCTGTTCGGTTCGATTACCGCTTCCGACATCGCGGAACGGCTTTCGGAGCAGGGCCTCGATTTCGACGTGGACCGGCGCGACATCGACCTCGAGGAGCCGATCAAGAGCCTGGGCGTCTATTCGGTGCCGGTGAAGCTGCACGCGGAGGTCCGGCCCGAGATCAAGGTCTGGGTGGTGAAGGAGGAGTAGGCGGGTGGGTGAGCCGAACTTGTCGCAATCCCTTTCGCCGCCCGCCGACACCCCCGCGGAAGTGACGCGCGCCGCGGAGGTGGCGTGCGATCGCAAGGCGCGCGACGTTCTTCTGCTGGACCTGCGCGGCATCTCCAACGCGACCGATTTCTTCCTCATCGCGAGCGGCACGTCGGACCTTCACGTGCGCTCGATCGCGGACAACATCATCGAGCGGTTGAAGGCGGACGACGTGCGACCGGACCATGTGGAAGGCCTGAAGGGCGGACACTGGGTGCTGATCGACTACGTCGACTTCGTGGTTCACGTCTTCCATCCGGCGGCCCGCGACTTCTACCAGCTCGAGCGGCTCTGGGGCGACGCGCCCGCGTATCCGATCGAGGACTGAGGGCGCACGTCGAGGAGCGAGGCCGCCGGGCCGCCGGGGCTTTTGCCGCCCGGCCGGCCGCCTTATGATTCCACCTTCAAAGCCGTGAGGCGAGCGCCGCGCGCCGTGACGCGTCGCATCCTACCCCGTCCGCGAAGTCCGTGATGGCCGAAGCCTGGCAACGCGTCGTCGCCTTCGACCCGGCGGCGGAACCGGTTCCCCCGCCTCTCGATGACCTCGTGCGTCGTGCGGCCGGCGAGGCGTCGGCGCTACTGATCGTCGCGGGCGGGCAGGCGCACGCCGACGGCTGGGCGGCGGCCGCCGCGGCGCGGATCGCGCGCGAGCTCGCGCGCGCGGGACGCCGCGTCGTCCTTGCCGACGCCGCCTTCGAGGATCCCCGTCTCACCTCCTTCCTGGCGCCGGACGCGGACGGCGAAGGCCTGATCGAGGCGTTGCTCTACGGCGCATCGCTCGACCACGTCGGAAGGGTGCTCCCGGACGAGCCGTTCGAGCTGGCTCCGGCGGGAACGGCATACCCGGACGTGGGCGTTCTGCTCTTCTCGCCCGCGTGGTCGACGCTCCTGGATACGGCTGCGGCCGAGGGCGCGACGGTGGCCGTCTACGCACCGGCGTCGGCGCCGGGCGTTTCCGGACTCGCCGGGCGTATCGGAAGCGTCGTCGTGCTCGCGACGGCCGCCGAGGCGGAGCGCATCGTGAGCCTGCTGCCGCCCGACGCCGGCGTGGAGGCGGTGCTGTCGCCGGCTCCGGCGCCGACGCCGGCGCCGGCGCCGGGCGCGCCGCCTCGAGCGGGCGTGCCCGAGGCGACCGAGGCCCGCGCCGAGGGTGCGGCGGCTGCTCCGGAGCGGGGCGGGGGAGGGCTGCCGTTCCGCATCGCGCTCGCCGTGGCGCTCGTGCTCGCGGCGGCATGGTTCGGCTGGGACCGCTGGGGGAGGGACGACGCTCGGCAGAGCGCGCCGGTGGACGACGCGGCGCCGGCGGCGGACAGCGCGGCGGAGGCGGCCGCCGCGGCGGAGGGCACACCGCTGCCTTACTCCGTAGCGGTGGAGTCGTATCCGGACACGGCCGAAGCGCTGCGACGCGCCGACGTGCTGCGGGGAAGGGAACCGGACGTGAAGTTCTTCGTGGCGCCGATTCTCCTGGACAGCGTCGTCTATTATCGCGTGATGGCGGGGCCGCTGGCCGACAGCGCATCGGCGGCGGCGCTGATGCGGCAGCTCGTCGCGCGCGGCGTCAAGAACGGTCCCGACGACTGGTCGGTGCGGCCGACGCCGTGGGCGTTCCAGGTCGGCGAGGACGCGCCAATGGAGGAGGCGCTCGCACGGGTGGCGTCGCTGCGCGAGCGCGGTGTGCCGGCCTACGTCGTGACGACGGGGCTGGCGGACGGCGAGACCTACCGGGTGTACGCGGGCGCGTTCGAAGGTCCCGCGCTGGCCGATCTGATGGGGAAGATGCTGCAGCAGGCCGGGGTCGACGCGCGCCTGGTCCGACGCACTGGACGCGCACCGGAATGAAGCTCCGCAGGCTCACGCTCCACGGCTTCAAGTCGTTCGCCGACCGCACCGATCTCCGTTTCCACGATGGCATCACCGCCATCGTCGGTCCGAACGGCTGCGGCAAGTCCAACATCAGCGATGCGATTCGCTGGGTCCTGGGAGAGCAGCGCGCTTCGGCGATCCGAAGCTCGCGCATGGACGAGGCGATCTTCCAGGGGACGAGCGACCGCCGCCGGCTGAACCGCGCCGAGGTCGAGCTGGGCTTCGAGAACGAGGACCGCCGTCTCGCCGTGCCGTACGACGAGGTCGAGATCCGGCGTACGGTCTTTCGCGAGGGCGGCAGCGACTACGAGCTGAATCGCAGCAGCGTTCGGCTGCGCGACATCCTCGAAATCTGCCGCGACACCGGTCTCGGCGCCAACGCCTACACGATCATCGAACAGGGGATGGTCGACGCGATCCTCTCCGACCGCACGGAGGATCGCCGCAACCTGTTCGAGGAGGCCGCCGGCGTCGGCCGCTACAAGGACCGCCGCGGCGCGGCGCAGCGCCGCCTCGAGGCGACCGAGGGCGATCTCGCCCGCCTCGACGACATCATCGCCGAGGTCGGCTCGAAGGTGCGCGCGCTCGCTCGCCAGCGGCGGCGGGCGGAGCAGCACCGCGAGTTGCGCGCCCGCCGTCTGGCGGTCGAGATCGCGGTCGCGCGCGCGGACCTCGCGGAGGTCGAGGCGGAGCTGGCGGCGGTCTCCGCGCGGTTGGGCGACGTCGCGAGCGAGGATCCGGCGGCGCGCACCGCGCTCAGCACGGCGGAGACGGAGCTCGAGCGGCGTCGGCTGGCGGCGGTGGAGGCGAGCCGCGTCCGCAACGCCACGGCGGAGCGGCTGGAAGGCGCGAACCGCGAGATTGCGTCCCTGGAGCGGGAGCTCGCGGTGGCGGCGGAGCGGCGGACCCACGCGCTGCGACGGCTGGAACAGATCGAGGCCGAGCGCTCCGACCTCACGGCGCGGCGTTCGACGCTGGAGGAGGAGGGCGTTGCGCTCGAAGCGGAGCGCGACATCCAGCGTGGCGAGACGGACGCGCTGGCGGCGCGGCTGGACGAGGTGCAGGTGCGGCTGCAGGAGCGACGTCGTCTGCTGGTCGAATCGCGTCAGGAGGACGAGCGGCTGCGGGCGCGCGAGGAGGAGCTCTCGCGCAAGATGACGCGGGCGCAGGCGGAGGCGGCGGGGGCGGACGCGCGCGCCACGGAGTTGAAACGGCGCCTGGAGCGGATCGACCGCGAGCGGGAGGAGCTGGAGGGAGAGCTCGTGCGGCTCGACGAGCAGGGCGACCTCTTCGCATCGCGCACGCGGGAAACCGCCGCGGCGATGACGGAGCTGGAGGAGCAGCGCGAGCAGGCGTCGGTGCGGCTGGAGGCGCTGCGCCGCGAGGAGGCGGAGGCGCGTCGCCATCTCGTCGAGGCGGAGGACCGGGCGAACCTGCTCGCGACCCGGCACGCCACGCTGGAGTCGCTCGACCGCGAGTTCCACGGCTTCGCGCCGACCGTCGCCGCGCTGCTCACCCGGCGCGGCGACGTGGACGGGCTGCTCGGGCCGGTGGCGGAGTTCCTCGAGCTGGACGAGGCTCGGGCGGCTCAGGTGGAGGCGTCGCTCAAGTCGCTGTTGCAGGTGCTCGTGGTGCACGACGACGCCGCGATCGAACGCGTGCGCGCGTTGCTCTCGGCGGAGAAGAGCTCCGAGGGTGCGGTCGCGCTGCTGCGCCTCGAGGAAGTCGCGGCGCTCGAGGAGCTGCTCGGCCACGTGCGCTTCGCGGGACGGGCGGCGGACGAGCCGACGATCCTCGGCCGCCGCGCACGCATCGCCGCGCTCCAGGCGGAGGCGGAGACGGCGTCGGCAGAGGCGGAGGAGCGGCGCTCCGATCGCGCGCGCTTCTCCGACGCGCTCGAGGAGGCGGAGCGCGATCTGCGCGGCCTGGAGGAGCGCCTGCGGGAGCTGGACCTCGAGCTGCGGCGCGCGCACGCGGACGAAGCGGCGCGCGCGGGGCGGCAGAAGCAGGTGCACCGCAGCCGGGAAGAGCTGGAGCAGCAGAAGCGGCAGATGCAGCAGGGCAACGACCGCGGGCGGCGCGAATCGGCCAAGCTGCGTGCGCAGCAGGAGGAGCTCGTGGCGGCACTGGACGCCGTCCGCGACGAGCGGCGGGCGGCGCTCCGGCTGGTGGCGGAGCGCGAGGCCGCGTGGGACGCGCTGCGCGAGGAGGAGGCGGAGATACGCGTGCTGCACGCACGCGCCGAGAGCGCGCTCGGCGCGCTGGAGCGGCGGCTGGCGCTCACCGGCGAGAGCGTGAAGCTGGCGGGATCGCGCCTCGGCGTGCTCGGCGAGGAGGAAGCGGAGCACCGGCGGTCGCTGCAGCAGATCGAGCGTCTGGAGGAGGAGTCGCAGGGCGTCCTGGAGGGGCTCTTCGGTGCGCGCGACGAGCTCGGCCGCGAGCTGCGCGACCTCGACGAGAAAGCGGAGGCGGAGCGCCGCGCGATCGACGCGTTGGAGGCCGAGGCGCGTGCGCTGCGGCGGTCGGTCGACGAGGTGGGCGAGACGCGCCACCAGCTCGAGCTGCGCCGCTCTCACCTCGAGAACGCGGAGCGCAGCGTGCGCGAGCGGCTCGAGGCGGAGTGGGGCCGGCCCTACGACGTCCTGGCTGCGTCGGCGATGCCCGCGGAAGGCGAGGTCGAGCCGCTGCGCGAGGAGGCACGGCGGCTCGCGGCCGAGCTGGAGCGGCTCGGGCCGGTCAACCTGCTCGCGATCGAGGAGTACGAGGAAGAGCGGCAACGGCTGGAGTTCCTCACCACGCAGAGGGACGATCTGGTGCGGGCGAAGGAGGAGCTGCAGACCGCCATCCGTGAGATCAACCGCACGGCGCGAGAGCTGTTCGAGACGACGTTCGGCCAGGTGCGGGAGAACTTCCGCCGCACCTTCGACGCGCTGTTCGAGGGCGGCGAGTGCGACGTCTGGCTCGCGGACGAGGCTGACCCGCTCGAGTCGCCGATCGAGGTCTCGGCCTCGCCGCGCGGCAAGCGGACGCAGCGCATCCACCAGCTCAGCGGCGGCGAGCGAGCGCTCACCGCGCTCGCGCTGCTCTTCGCGATCTACCTCGTGAAGCCGAGTCCGTTCTGCGTCCTGGACGAGGTCGACGCGCCGCTCGACGAAGCGAACATCGATCGGTTCCTGCGCATGCTGGAACGATTCAAGGCGGAGACGCAGTTCATCATCATCACGCACAACCCGCGCACGATGGAAGCCGCCGACTGGATCTACGGCGTGACGATGGAGGAGCCGGGCGTCAGCTCGATCGTCGGCGTCCGTATGGCCGAGATCGTGAGCGGCAACGGTGGCTGAGCGACGGCGTCCGGCCGCCCTGTTCGCGGCCGCCTCGGTCGCGGCGCTCGCGACGGCGCTCGCCGGCCTCTTCGTGCGCGACGCCGCCCCGCCCGCCGGGCGGCCGCGGCTCGTCTGGATCTTCTTCGACTCGGCCGCCGCCGCTTCGGATGCGCCGCCAGCCCTGTCGCCGGCCGCGCTGGAGCGGCGGCGCGAGCAGGGGGTCCGCCTGCTCGCGGGTGACCGGCCGATCCCGCCGCGACTGCTCGACGAGATCGAGCGCGCCGGGGGGCGCGTCCGCGCGCGGAGCCGCTGGCTGCGCGCCGTCAGCGCATGGGCGGATGCGGACGCGGTGCGGCGGATCGCGGCGCTGCCCGACGTGCGCGCCGTCGGCCCCGTCGCCACGCTGCGGTCCACGTCCGTTCCGGGCGCTTCGCGCGGCGCGTGGCGGGCGCCGTCCCCGGATGGCGGGCCCGGTTCCGCCACGGCCTCTGCGGGCGCGGGTCGCGGGGCGGCCTCCCAGGCGGCGCAGGCGGGCTCCGGGTGCGCGGTAGCGGACGACCCCAGCTTCCCGAGCCCGGCGTCCTACGGCGACCTCTACCCCGCGCTCCAGCAGATGCGGGTGCCGGGGGTGCACGGGCTCGGCCTGAGTGGGCGCGGCGTGCGCATCGGCGTCCTGGACACCGGCTTCGAGCCGGGCCACAACAGCCTCTCCCCTCTCGTGGTCGAGAACGCGCGGGACTTCATCGGCGACGACGCGGTGGTTTCGGACGAGCCGGGCGACGTGACGTCCCCCGAGGACCCGGAGGACCACGGCACGTGGGTCTGGTCGATCCTCGCCGGCTGCGCCCCGGGGCGCCTGGTAGGGCCGGCCTTCGGCGCCCGCTTCCTGCTGGCGAAGGTGGAGGATCCGAACCACGACGTGCAGGCGAACGAGGACCGCTGGGTCCAGGGACTCGAATGGGCCGACTCGCTCGGCGCGCGCGTCGTCAATTCATCCCTCGCCTACCGCCTCTTCGACGACGGCACGTCCTACGCCTTCGACCAGCTCGACGGCGACCAGCTCGCTTCGACGCGCGCCGCGGACGCCGCCGCGCGCCGCGGCGTTCTCGTCGTCAACGCGATCGGCAACCGGGGGCCGGAGCTCGGGTCGCTGATGGCGCCCGCCGACGCCGACAGCATCATCGCCGTGGGCGCGGCGGACGCGGCCGGACAGCCCATCCCCAGCTCGTCGCGGGGGCCCACGGCCGATGGC
Organism: uncultured Gemmatimonadales bacterium; assembly: GCA_963816355.1. GTDB lineage: Bacteria > Gemmatimonadota > Gemmatimonadetes > Longimicrobiales > RSA9 > CAWFKH01. The sequence goes on from CAWFKH010000003.1 coordinate 490,498, forward strand.
CGCCTCAAGCCCGATCTCATGGCGCGGGGGCTGAACCTGCCCGCCGCCGACCCTGCCGCGCCGGACGCGTACAAGCCGGCGCTCGTCGGGACGAGCTTCGCCACACCGCTCGTGAGCGGGGCGGCGGCCCTCTTCATGGAGGCGTGGCCGAATCTCACGGCGGCGGCGGCGCGGTCCGCGTTGCTGCTCGCCGGCTCGAACGCCGAGCGAGCGAACAACAACGTCGGCTGGGGTGTGCCGGATGTGCTCTCCGCCATCTCGTTCCCACAGGGGATCACGCCGTTCGCGGTGCTCGGCACCGACGCGAACGGCGCGTTCACGACGCTCACGCCGACTTTCCGCTGGACCGTGCCGCTGCTGCATGAGAGTGCGCGCCCGGTCCGCTACTTCCTCGAGCTGGCGAGCGATTCGCTCTTCGCGAACGTGCTCGCCAGGGATTCGGTCGGGGACGCGCTCGCGGTCGCGCTGCGGCGCCCGATCGCGCCGAGCCCGGCGGTGTGGTGGCGCATCGTCGCCGTCGCCGCCAACGGCGTCACGCGGGTCAGCCCGCGCGGAGGGCCGCTGTCGATCCCGGCGTGGGTGCGCCTGACGACGCTGAACAACACGAGCGGCAACTTCGTCGGAACGGCGCGGCCGACGTTCACATGGCACGCCCTGGGCGCCTCGCCGCCGGTCGGGCCGCTCGTCTTCACCCTACAGGTGCTCGCGGCCGGATCGGGTGCGGTCGTGCGCACGGTGGGCGGCGTGACCGACACGACCACCACGCTCACCGAGCCGCTCACCTTCAACGTGGCGTACCGCTGGCGCGTGATCGCCGCGTCTCCGCTCGGCGTGGCCGACACGGTGCAGAGCGTGGCGCCGTTCGTCGTCGTCAGCGAGAGCGCACCCCCCTCGACGCAGCTCTATCAGAACTTCCCGAATCCATTCCCGGCGGACGCCTCGCCGGACGGCACGACGCACTTCTGGTTCGACCTCTCCGAGCACAGCCGCGTCGAGCTGGCGGTCTACGACCTGCGCGGCCGCACGGTGCGCCGGCTGGCCCCGCTCCCCGGTTGCGGGCCCGTGGAGCTCGACGCCGGACTCTACGGCCGCGGCGAGTCGCCGTCCCCCAACCCCTGCGTCTCGACGACGTGGGATGGGCGCGACGACGCCGGCCGCCTCATGCCCGCCGGCGTCTACATCGCGCGCCTGCGCGCGGCCGGCGGCGTGCACGTCGTTCGCGTCCTCTTCCTGCGCCGCTGAGGCGATGAACGTCGTCGTCATCGGCTCGGGAACGGTCGCGCTGCAGCCGGACCGCGTCTGCGCCGGCTATTATGTGGAAGCGGGGCCGCATCGGATCCTTCTCGATTGCGGCCCCGGCACCCCGCACCAGCTCGCGCGCTTCGGCCTGCCCTGGGAACGGGTCACGCACGTCGCGCTGAGCCACTTCCACACGGACCACGTGGCCGGACTTCCGCTGCTCCTCTTCGCCATGCGCTTCGGACTCGCCGAGCCGCGCCGCGAGCCGCTCGGGATCTGCGGGCCGCCCGGAACCGGCGGGCTGCTCGTCCGCCTCGCCGACGCGTTCGGCGACTACATGCGCGACCCCGGCTTCCCGCTCGACCTCCACGAGATGGAGGACGCGGCCACCCTGGACCTCGAAGGCGGCATCACGCTCGCGGCCCACCGCACGCCGCACACCGAGGCGTCGCTCGCCTACCGGCTCGACGCCGCCGACGGCTCGATCGGCTATACCGGCGACACCGGCATGTCCGATTCGCTCGGCGATTTCTTCGCCGGCGTCGGTCTCCTGATCGCGGAGTGTTCGCTGCCCGACGAGCAGAGCATGGAAAGCCACATGACGCCCACGCGAGTGGCCGCCCTCGCCCGCCGTGCGCGCCCCGCGCGCCTTCTGGTGACCCACGTCTATCCCCAGCTCGAGGGGCGTGACCTTGCCGCTCTCATCCGCGACGCCGGCTGGAGCGGCGCCCTCGATTTCGCCCGCGACGGCATGCGAATCGGTATCTGAGCGCGCGGCGACATGCGGGCGCGGCGGGGGCCGGCGGGCAGCGATCCTCTCGACGGCGCCGCATCCGGCGGCCTATAGACGCTTTCCCGCCACATCCTTACATTCACGGCGCGCGCCATGGGCGCGCTGACTCCGCCATCTTCACGGATGCTGCCATGCTGGTCGTGATGAGCCACGACGCCACGGAGATCGATGTCCGTCGCGTCGTTTCGACGATCGAGGAACTGGGTTACGAGGCCCGCCCCATACCCGGTCGCCAACGCACCGCCGTCGGTCTGGTCGGGAACGACGGAAAAGTTGACGGCGCCCGCCTCGAGGCGTTGCCGGGCGTGTTGCAGGTGATCCACGTGACGCAGCCTTACAAGCAGGTGTCGAAGGAGTGGCGAACCGATCCGACGGTGATCACGCTGGGCAACGGCACGCGCATCGGCGGCCAGGAGCTCGTGCTGATGGCGGGGCCGTGCTCCGTCGAGTCGGAGGAGCAGATCCTGACGATCGCCCACCGGCTGCGCCGCGCGGGCGCGACGGTCCTGCGTGGCGGTGCGTTCAAGCCACGCACCTCGCCGTATTCGTTCCAGGGCCTCGGAGTCGAAGGACTGCGCCTGCTCGCGCGCGCCCGGGAGGAGACGGACCTCGCGATCGTGACGGAGGCGCTCGAGCCCGAGACGCTCGATGTCGTCGCCGAATACGCCGACATCGTCCAGATCGGCGCGCGCAACATGCAGAACTATCCGCTTCTGCGGCGGGCGGGTCGTGCCGGCAGGCCGGTGCTGCTGAAGCGCGGCATGGCGGCGACGATCAAGGAGCTGCTGCTCGCCGCGGAGTACGTGGTGGCCGAGGGCAACCCGAACGTGGTGCTGTGCGAGCGCGGCGTCCGCAGCTTCGATCCGCAGACGCGCAACCTGCTGGACCTCACGGCGATCCCCGTGGTGCACTCGCTCTCGCACCTGCCGATCATCGCCGATCCGAGCCACGGCACCGGCATGCGCTCGAAGGTGACACCGATGGCGCGAGCCGCGGTCGCGGCGGGCGCGGATGGCCTCATGATCGAGGTGCACCCCAATCCCGACCGCGCGCTCTCCGACGGCGCGCAGTCGCTCCACCCGGAGCAGTTCGAGGAGCTGATGGAGCAGATCGCCCACATCGCCGAAGCGATCGGGCGCCGTCTCGCGCCCCCGCTCGCGGAGCGCCTCGCCGTCTGAGGCGCGGCATCCGTCGCCGCGGCCGGCTGCACCGCCGCGGCGCCGCACGGCACGGACCCGTCCCGCCATGGCGCCGCCCCTCGTGGCGGCGCTTCTTTCGGCCATGCCTGCATCGCACGAGCTCGGACGTCGCGGCGAGGCGCTGGCGGCGGAATGGCTGCGGCGCCGCGGCTGGCGCATCCTGCACCGCAATTTCCGGGAGGGGCGGCGCGAGATCGACCTCGTCGCGCGGCGCGGCGTGACGATCGCTTTCGTCGAGGTGAAGACGCGCACGGACCGCAGCTTCGGCGATCCGCTCGAGTCGGTCACGCGCGCCAAGCGGCGGGAGATCGAGCGGGTCGCGCGCGGTTGGGCGGCGCGCAACGGGCGGCCCGGCGACTGCTACCGCTTCGACGCGATCGGCGTCGTGTGGCCGGCGAACGGGCGTCCGCGCATCGAACACGTGCCGGACGCGTGGCGCCGCGGCGGCTGAGCGACTACTCGGCCTGCTCGCGCAGCATCGCGCCGATGCGGGGTCATGCCGCGGCCGCGCTCGGGCGGCATGTCCGCGAGGCGGAGCAGGTCGGGACCCTCGCTAGCCGACGAAGCGGCGGTGGTCGATCATCATGCAGCGATCCTGCACGACCGCGATCCCGGCCCGCGCGAGCTCGGCGGCCACGCGGTCGTGGCGGATCCCCGATTGCATCCAGACGGCGCGCGGACGGGAGGCGAGGAGGTCGGGCAGGTGGGGCGGGATGTCGCGCGGCCGCCGGAAGACCTCGACGATGTCGATCCCTCCCGGAACCTCCTGCAGCCGCCGATAGACTTCGCCGCCCAGGATCCGGGTCACTTCCGGGTAGTAGACGGGAACGGGCACGATGTCGTATCCCGCGCTCTGCAGGTAGCGGGGTACGTAGTGGGCCGGCTGTGACGCGCGCGACTCCGGTTTGATGCCGAGCACGGCAATGCGACGCGCCCCGGCGAGCAGAGCCCGAATGGCGTCGTCGTCGTCCACGAGCAGCTCCTCCCATGCCGCCATCTGATTCTCCCGCGCGGACTTGACCCGATGCCGCGCAATCGTTAGCGTGTTCTCGGCGTCCCAGGATCCAAGGGCGTGAACCCACGAACTCCGTCAGGACCCCGCAGGTAGCAGCGGTAAGTGTGGTGAGCGTCGCTTGGGCCATCCTGGGGCGTCTTCTTTTCCCCCCTGCTTCCCCTCTTCTGCACTTGCCGTGCGAGCGCGTCGGCCCTAAGGTGACCCGCGGCATCGTCCAACGTTCCCCGCCACGCCCGATCTTCGAATGAGCAGGACCGCGCTCGCGCGCAAATACCGGCCGCGCCGATTCTCCGAGCTCTCGCGTCAGGAGCACGTCGCCGAGACGCTGAAATCGGCCGTCGCGCGCGGTCGCGTGGCGCACGCCTACCTCTTTGCCGGTCCCCGCGGCGTGGGCAAGACGACGGCCGCCCGCGTCCTCGCGATGGCGCTCAACTGTCCCAACCGCGGCGAGGACGGCGAGCCGTGCGGCGCGTGCGAGTCGTGCGAGCGGATCTGGGCCGGCCGCACTTCGCTCGACGTGATCGAGATCGACGCGGCGTCCAACCGCGGCGTCGACGACGCGCGCGACCTGCGCGAGCGCGCCATGTACGCGCCCACGGACGAGCACCGCTACAAGGTCTACATCATCGACGAGGCGCACATGCTCACGCGCGAGGCGTGGAACGCGCTCCTCAAGATCCTCGAGGAGCCGCCGCCCCGCGTGATCTTCGCTTTCGCCACGACGGAGCCGCAGAAGATCCAGCAGGCGGCGCCCCCCATCCTGTCGCGCTGCCAGCGCTTCGACTTCCGCCGCATCGGGGTCACGGCGATCGTCGAGCGGCTCACCGAGGTCCTCGCGCGCGAGGGCGTTGAGGCGGAGCCGGAGGCGCTCACCGCGCTGGCGCGCCGCGCCGAAGGAGGCCTGCGCGACGCCCTGTCGCTCCTCGACCAGGTCCTCTCGGTCGTGGACGAGCGCGTCTCCCTGGAGGATGTGACGCGCCTCCTCGGCGTCGTCGCCGACGAGGTCTACGTCGACCTCTTCGAGATCCTCGCCGACCGCCGTCATGGCGACATCTTCCGCTTCGTCCAGGCGCTCGTCGACGAAGGCTACGACCTCACCGAGTTCTATCGCGGCCTGGCCAATGCGCTGCGCACCCGCCTCGTCGCCTGCTTCGACGGCGCCGCGGAGATCGACGTCCGCGAGGACCTGCGTGCGCCGATCGCCCAGCAGGCAGCCCGCTTCGCGCCGGGCGACCTGCTGCGCATGCTCTCCCACGTCGCCGAGATCGACGTCGAGGGACGCTTCCGCAAGAGCGGCAACCCGCGCGTCCTCATCGAGACGATGCTGCTCCGTTTCGCCCACCTCGACCGCACCGTCGAGATCGAGACGCTCATCCACGACCTCGAGGGCGCTCCCGACGGCGGCGGCCCGTCCCACTCCCCGGCGCCTCGCGCGCCGACGTCGCGCGGCGGCGGCGGCGGATCCGGCGGTGCGACACGCCCGCCCGCCGGGACCGCGGGCCGCTCCGGGGACGCGGCGCCGCGCGGCCCCGGCGGCGCTCCCCCGCGGGGCGCAGCCCGTGCGCCCGATGGCGGCGCATCGAGGTCGTCCTCGGCGCGGCCGGAAGCCTACGGCGGCGGCGGCGCGACCGCCGCCGCGGCCGGCGGCTCGACGGCGCTCGTGGCGGAGCGCCACGCCGCGCCGCCGCACCGCGCGGCAGTGGACGCCGCGCCGGCGGGCCAGGGCGACGCCGAACGGGCGTTCCGCCGCGTCCTCACCACCGAGACGCTGCCGGCTGGAATGGGCCCGTTCCTGCGCGCCGCGCAGATCGCCGAGCCGGTCCGCGGCCGCGTCCGCATCGCGTTGCCCGCGGGGCCCGGCCTCGAGCGCCTCGCTTCCGATGGCGCCGCGAGGGCCGGTCTGCAGCGGGCGCTGCGCGAGGCGCTCGGGCGCGCGGTCGAGCTGGAAGTCACGGCCGCCACGGCCACGCGAGGAGGCGATGCGGCCGCGCCGGCGCGCCTCACCGCCGAGCGGGTCCGCATCGACCGTCTGGAGCGCATGACGCGCGAGGAACCGGAGCTTCGGCGGGTGGTAGAAGAATGGGACCTCGAGCTCCTGGAATGACGCCGTGGTCGGTGAGCGTGCACCGCGGTTCTGCCTTGCGATCCGCGATGCGCGCCGTCTATGTTGCATGTTCTCCCGACCGGGAATCGGAGGCATGACGAATCTGCAGCAGATCCTCCAGATGGGCCAGCAGGTGCAGGCCCGGATGACGGAGCTCCAGACGGAGCTCGACAAGCGCACGATCCAGTGCTCGAGTGGTGGCGGCATGGTCACGGTCACGGCGGACGGCCGCGGCCGCGTCCGTGAGGTGAAGATCGATCCGTCCGTCGTCGATGCGACCGACGTCGAGATGCTGGAGGACCTCGTGCTCGCCGCCGTCTCCGAGGCGCAGCAGAGGGCGCAGCACGTCTACGAGGAGGAGCTGAAGAAGCTCGGGGGAGGCCTGCCGCTCCCGTTCCAGCTCCCGAACTTCCCATAGTCCGGGAGCGCGTGCGCAGCTCCCCGTCGCGCGCCTGGAACGGATGTCGGCGATCGATTCCCTGGTAGCGGAGTTCGCGAGGCTCCCGGGGATCGGCCGCAAAACGGCGCTCCGGCTCACGTTCTTCCTCCTGAAGCGACCGCCCGAGGAGATCCGACGGCTGTCGGCGGCGCTGGACGGCGTGGCGGCCCGCGTGCGCGCCTGCTCGCGCTGCGGCAACCTGACCGAGGAGGATCCGTGCGACGTCTGCGCCGATCCGCGGCGTGACGCGAGCCTCGTCTGCGTCGTCGAGGAAGCGTCCGACATCGGCGCGATCGAACGGACGGGGGAGTACCGCGGCGTGTATCACGTGCTCGGCGGCCGCCTTTCCCCACTGGAGGGGATCGGTCCGGAGGACCTCAACATCCGCTCTCTGGTGGAGCGTGTCGGCGATGGAGCCGCGGTTCGCGAGGTGATCGTCGCGACCAATCCGAGCGTGGAAGGCGAGGCGACGGCGATCTACCTCCACAAGTTGATCGGGCCGCTCGGCGTGCGCGTGACGCGGCTGGCGCGCGGTCTGCCGGTCGGCGGCGATCTGGAGTACGCCGACGGCGTGACGATCGCGCAGGCGCTCGCGGGGCGGCGAGAATTCTGAATTTCGGAGAGATCCGATCCCGACAGGAGGAGGAGTCGATGAAGGGCGGCAGGGCGGTCAAGACCATGGGTCTCATCGTCCTCGTGCTGGGCGCGGCGGCGGCGCTCGGCGCCCTCGTCGTGCGCGACCAGATCTCACGCAGCCGACGCGATCTGTTCAGCGCGCAGCCCCTGCGCCGCCTCGCCGCGCTCAGCTATCTGGCGGGCCACGACGGCAGCGTGGAAGTGGTCCAGCTCCTGCGCGACTTCATCGCCTGGGAGCCGCGGCCGCTGATCCGCAAGCGCGCCGTCCAGATCGTGCAGCGGATGGAGCGGTCGATGAAGGCGGCGGCGGCGACCCAGCCCGAAGAGGTCGCCGGATGAGGAGCGGCGACGGGATCGGCTCTCTCGCTGCCCCGGATCTGGAGCGCCTCGGTGAGATCCTCGAGTCGTACCGGACGGGGACACGCGCCCGTTACGCCGCCCTGATCGACCGGGGCGGTCAGCTTCTCACCGCGACCGGCGACACGCGCGGCCTCGACGACACGTCCTTCGCGTCGCTCGCGGCCGCGGACTTCGCAGCGAGCAACCAGTTGGCGGTACTGCTCGGGGAGGAGGAGTTTCGGGCGCTCTTTCACCGGGGCGACGGTGAGGGGATGTACCTCCTGGACGTCGCCGGCGCCGCGATCCTCGCGGTGATCTTCGGTCAGGATTCGACGCTCGGCCTGTTGCGGTTGAAGAGCAGGGAGGTGCTGCCAAGGCTGGCGGAGGTCTTCGCCGAGCTGAGCGGCCGCCGGAGCGCCCAGGTGTCGCCGTTCGGCGACGGCTGGCTCGCCGAGGCGGAGGACGAGATCGACCGCCTCTTCGGCGGATGAGCGGAGGAGTCGGCCGATGTCGATGATCAACTACGCGAGCCGGGAGATCAACTGCAAGCTTGTCTATTACGGTCCCGGCCTCGGCGGCAAGACGACGAACCTCGAGTACGTCTACGACAAGGTCCAGCCGGAAACGCGCGGAAAGCTGATCTCGCTGGCGACGGAGACGGAGCGGACGCTCTTCTTCGACTTCCTGCCCGTGGACCTGGGCGCGATCCGCGGCTTCAAGACGCGCTTCCACCTCTACACCGTTCCGGGGCAGGTCTACTACAACGCGAGCCGCCGCCTCATCCTGAAGGGGGTCGACGGCGTCGTCTTCGTGGCGGACTCCCAGGTCGAGCGCATGGACGCCAATCTCGCCTCCATGCAGAACCTGTTCGAGAACCTCGCGGACTACGGCTACGATCCGTATCAGCTCCCGGTCGTCATCCAGTACAACAAGCGCGACCTGCCGAACGCCGTCCGCAGCGACGAGCTTCGTGCGCAGCTGAATCCGATGGGCTGGCCCGACTACGAAGCCGTGGCGGTCACCGGCAGCGGCGTCTTCGATACGCTCAGGGCGGCGGGCAAGCTGGTGTTGAAGTCCCTCGGCTGAGACGGACATGCCGCTGATCCGGGCGAGCGCCTGGCCGAACATCATCACGGTGGCGCGCGTCGTCATGGCGCCCGTCGTCTTCCTGCTGGTCTTCCTGCCGAGCATCACCGCGCGCTCGCTCGCGTTCGTCCTCTTCCTCGCGGCGGCGCTCTCCGACCTGTGGGACGGCTATCTCGCGCGCAAGCACGGCTGGATCTCGGACTTCGGCAAGCTGTTCGACCCGATCGCGGACAAGCTGCTGCTCGCCGCCACGTTCCTTCCGTTCTACATCCTCTCGCACTCGACGCGGCCGGTGGGCGCCATCCCATGGTGGGGTCCCTTCCCTCTGTGGATCCTCCTCCTCGTGTTCGGCCGGGAGGCGCTGGTCACGGCGCTGCGCTCCGTCGCGGCGAGACGCGGCCTGATTCTGCCCGCGGGCGCGGCGGGCAAGCTGAAGGCGGTCTTTCAGAACATCTTCGTCGGCTGCGTGCTGGTGTGGTACGCGCTGCAGACGGCGGCGCTGCGCTACCACTGGAGGGGCCGCTTGTGGGACACGTGGCAGGTGTTCCACGCCACGGTGCTGAACGTGAGCCTCGGCCTCGCGCTGGCGCTGACGATCTATTCGCTCGCCGTCTACCTGCGTAGCTGGGCGGCCCTGCGCGCCTCGCCGTGAGCCTCGTGCCGGCCGCCGAGCCGCGGCCCGCGGCGGGTACGATCGAGCTCGTCACGATCGGCAACGAGCTGCTTCTCGGGGCGACGCTGGACACGAACGCCGCCTGGCTGGGCCGCACGCTCGCGACGGCAGGACTCCGGCTCGCGCGCCACGCGACCGTAGGCGACGACGCGGAGGCGATCCGCGCGGCAGTCGCCGACGCCCTCGGGCGCAGCGGCACCGTTCTCTGCAGCGGCGGCCTCGGTCCCACCAGCGACGACATCACGAGGCCGGCCGTGGCCGCGCTCCTCCAGCGTCCGCTCCACGTCGACGCCGCCCTGTTGGAGGGCGTGCGCGCGCGTTTCGAGCGGCGTGGGCTCGTGATGCCGGAGTCGAGCCGGAACCAGGCGGAGGTCCCGGAGGGCGCCCGCGTCCTGGCGAATCCGCGCGGCACCGCGCCCGGACTCGTACTGGAGGACGAGCGCGGCGCCGTCGTGCTGCTGCCGGGCGTGCCGCATGAGTTCCGCGGCCTGGTCGCCGACGAGGTGCTCCCCTTTCTCCGGGCCCGGCTCGCGCCGCAGGCGCCGATCCTCCATCGTCTGGTGCGGACGTTCGGTCTCACGGAGTCGGCCGTGGCGGATCGCGTCGAGGCGCTGATCCCCGAACTCGCTCCGCTCACGGTCGCCTTCCTCCCCTCGTGGACCGGCGTCGACCTGCGCGTCACGTCGTGGGGCGCGTTCGCAGATGAGGTTTCGGCGGAAGCGCTGGATGCCGCCGCGGCGACGCTCGCGGAGCCGCTCGGCGCCCACGTCTACGCTCGCGCGGACCGTGACCTCGCCGACGTCGTGGGTGCGGCGCTGCGGCGCGGCGGACTCGTGGTCGCGACCGCCGAGAGCTGCACCGGCGGCCTCGTCGGCGAGCGGCTGACGGCGAGCGCCGGGGCGTCGGACTACTACCACGGGGGCGTCGTGGCGTACGACGACGACGCGAAGGTGAGCCTGCTCGGCGTAGCGCGGACGACACTGGCGGAGCACGGGGCGGTGAGCGGCGAGACGGCCGCCGCGATGGTGACGGGCGTGCGGGCGCGGACCGCCGCCGACGCCGCGGTCGCGGTGACGGGCATCGCGGGGCCGGGGGGCGGCACTGCGGAGAAGCCGGTGGGCACGGTGTGGATCGCCGCGGGGCTGGGCGAGCGGGTGGAGACGCAGCGCCTCTCGCTTCCTGGCGACCGCACGGAGGTGCGCCGGCGTTCCTCCCAGGGCGTTCTCATGCTCCTGCTGCGGCTGCTCCAAGATCGCTGAACGGGAGGTGGCGTGAACATCGCGCGCAACCACGGCTACCTGGACGGGGTGGGCCGCATCCGGCTGCAGTTCGCGAGCGTGGAGGTCCCGCGGCCGCGGGGCGTGCTCGTGCTGGTGCACGGCCTTTCCGACCACGGCGGGCGCTACGACGGCTTCGCGCAAGCAATGGCCGCGCACGGCTTCTCCACGTTCGCCCTCGATCTGCGGGGGCACGGCCGCTCGGAGGGCCGCCGCGGCCACGTCAGACGATTCGGCCTCTTTCTACAGGATCTCGAGCGGTTCCGCCGTGAGGTGCAGGGCGCGGTCTCGGCGGCGACGCCGCTCTTCCTCATGGGCGTCTCCATGGGCGGTCTCGTCGCCGTGCGCTACGCCCAGGAGTGCGAGGCGTCCTTCCGCGGCGTCATCCTCGCCTCGCCCTGGCTCGGGACCGCGCTGCACACGCCGGCCTGGAAGATCCACCTCGCCGATGCCCTCGATCGCGTGCTTCCAGCCTTCCCGTTCCCGCTCGGGCTCCGCCCGGAGGACCTCAGCCACGATCCCGCCGTCGTGCGGGGCTACCGCGCGGACCCGCTGGTCCACCAGCGCGTCACGCCGCGGCTCTTCGCGGAGGTGAATCGTGCGATCTCGCGCGCGTACGAGCGCGCCGACGCCTTCCGCGCTCCGGTCCTGTTCCTCCTGCCTGGCGCCGACCGGATCGTCGACACGGAGCGCTCGCTCGCCTTCTCGCGCGCGGTCGCGTCCGAGGACGCCACGGTCCGCGTCTACCCGGATTTCTTCCATGAAGTGCTGCTCGAACGCGATCGGCGGCTGGCGCTCGAGGATGTGAAGAGCTGGCTCGTCGAGCGCGTGGGGGCGCGCTCGGAGAACTCAGCCACGCTGCTCCGTGTATGAGTCTACAATGACTCGTAAAGGACGGAGGAGCATGAGGTTACCAGTTCTTTCCCTGGTGGTCGTCGCGGCGAGCCTTGTTGCCGGTCCCGGCGCTCTGAGTGCCCAGCACGGTTCCGGCGCACGGAACCACACGAGCGCTCGGCAGCCCTCGAGCGCCGCGCAGGTGCAGTGGTGGAGCTGGGCGCTGCCCCGGGTGGAGGGCGGCGCGCGCGTCCGCACCGCTTCCAACACGGTCGTGATCGTGCCCCGGCGGGACGGCGAGCGCCAGGCGGCCAGCGGCGGACGCGGTCCGAAGTTCTGTCGCGACGGGCGGGGCCACCCGGTGCACGGGTGGCGGTGGTGCGAGGAGAAGGGCTTCGCGCCGCGGTCGATCTGGAGTCGCGGCGGCATCGGCGACGTGATCCTGCGGAATCCGACGCGGCGCGGCGCCCTCGATCGCGGCGGCCTGATAGACGTTCTCGGGCGCGTCGTGCTGGGCCGGCTGGCGGGCGGATCCAGCGCCGGCACGGGCGGCGCCCTGACGGGGCGCATCTTCGTCCCCGAGCGTGGACGGACCGTCGTGCAGGTGCGCTCGGGCGCGGCGCCGCTCGCCGAGCTGACCGACCTCGACGGCGACGGACGCGTCGACGTCGTCCTCCTGGCGAATGGACGCTGAGCGCGACCTCCGGACACGCCTTTGTCGAATCGCGCTCCGGCTCCTATCATGAAGGCTTCAGAGATGGAGCCAACGATCCACGGACTTCGAACGAGAATCATGGCGGATGATCGCGGCGTAGGGACGGAGAGCCTGCACGACGGAGCGGAAGCCGCCGCATCTCCCGGCGCACCGGTGCCGGGCGATGGCGGTCCGGGGTTGTCGGGGGAAGGGGCGGCGGCGGGCGGGAGGGATGCGGCGGGCGACATCGGCGACGCGGCTTCGTCGCCGAGCGCCGACCTCGAGCTGCTCCAGCGCGAGATCGACGGGCTCAACGACCGGCACCTGCGGCTCGCCGCCGAGTTCGACAACTATCGCAAGCGGGTGGAGCGGGAGCGGGCCGATAGCCGGGACCGTGCGCAGGCGGAGCTGGTGTCGCGGCTCGTGGACGCCCTCGACGATTTCGACCGGGTCGTCGAAGTGGATCCTGCGGCGGCGAGCGTGGAGTCCGTTCTGGAGGGCGCCGGGCTGGTGCGCAAGAAGCTGAGGCAGAGCCTGGAGAGCGCCGGATTGAAGACGATCGATCCGGTTGGCGAGGCGTTCGATCCCGCCAGCATGGAAGCGCTCATGACCGTCCCGGCGGAGCACCCCGACGAGGACGAGGTCGTGGCGGACGTCCTCCAGAAGGGGTACCGGTTCCACGATGTCCTCCTCCGACCCGCCCGCGTGCGGGTGAAGAAATACGAGTAGCGGACCCCGACGAACATGGCCACGGCCACCAAGGATTACTACCAGATCCTCGGCGTCGGAGAGTCCGCGAGCGCCGCCGACGTCAAGAAGGCGTATCGCAAGCTCGCGAAACAGTACCATCCGGACGCCAACCCCGGCGATCCGGGCGCCGCCGAGCGCTTCAAGGAGGTGGGCGAGGCGTACGCGGTCCTGTCGGACGACGAGAAGCGCAAGCAGTACGACCGCATGCGCAAGATGGGGCCGCTCGGAGGAGGGTGGCGGACCACCGCCTCCCAGCCCGGCGGAGCCGCGCCGCCCGGCGCTACCGAGGGCCACTTTTCGTTCGACGACCTCGGCGACCTCGGCGGCCTCGGCGACCTCTTCAGCTCCATCTTCGACCGCGGGCGCCGCGGCCGCGGCCGCGGCGCCGCCGGTGCGCAGCGGGGGCCGAACATCGACTACACTGTCGAGGTCTCCTTCCGCCTCGCCGCGCGCGGCGGCAAGATCGACGTCTCCATCCCCGTAACCGACACGTGCGCCACGTGCGGGGGCACCGGCAACGCCCCCGGCTCGAAGCCGGTCCCGTGCACCGAGTGCGGCGGAACGGGGATGGTCTCCTTCGGGAAGGGCGGTTTCGCCGTGCAGCGCCCCTGTCCGGCGTGCTACGGCCGCGGCCAGATCCCTACCCAGACGTGTCCTTCCTGCGGCGGCAGCGGCCACATCCGCGAGCAGCGACAGGTGCGCCTCACCGTGCCGGCCGGGATCGAATCGGGATCCAGACTCCGTCTCTCGGGGCAGGGCGAGCGTGGCGCGGGTGGCGGGCCGCCGGGCGACCTGCTCATCACCTTCCGCGTGAAGCCCGATTCCTTCTTCCGACGCGACGGCCTCGACGTCCACTGCACGATCCCGATCAACGTCGCGCAGGCCGCCCTCGGATCCAAGGTCCGCGTTCGCACGATCGACAACAAGAAGGTCGTGCTGCGCATCCCGTCAGGCACGCAGTCCGGTACGCGCTTCCGCATCGCCGGGCAAGGAATCGAGAAGGCGGGCCGGCGGGGCGATCAGTACGTCCAGGTGCGAATCGTCGTCCCGAAGGATCTCGATCCGGAGGAGGAGCGGCTGATGCGGGACTTCGCCTCCGCCGCCGAGCTGCGTTACTGAGCCCCCCGCGTCCGCTCCGCGCGACGCCTTTGCTGACTCGCGACACACACCACGGGAATCTTCCGCCCACGCCGCCCGCCTCGAGGGCCCCGGCGCCGTTCGCGCGCGCTCACAGCCCGCGTCCGTGGACGTAGAGCGCGAGGAGTCCGAGCGCGTAAACGAGGAGCATCAGGGCGGAGCGCTCGTCGATCCGCCGCTGCCGTCCTTTGGCGCGGTAGAAGATCGAAGCGAGGGCGATCGCCATGAGGACGACGCCGACGAGCGCGGAGAGCGCGTGTTCCGTGCCGACGGTGCCGAAGATCGGCGGACCCCGGTGCACGAGGTCGAGCGGCACGAACATCACCATGTTCAACGCGTTGCTGCCGAAGAGGTTGCCCACGGCGAGGTCGTAGGCGCCGATGCGGACGGCGGCGATCGACGTGACGAGCTCGGGTAGCGACGTCGCGAGGCCGACCAGCGCGGTGCCGAAGAAGCTCGCGCCCAGGCCCGTCGCGTCGGCGAGGGTACGCGCGGTGAGCGCGAAGAGTGGTGCCGCGAAGAGAATGAGTAGAGCGGCGCCCGCGAAGCGCCAGATCGCGGCGCGGAGCGGCGGCGTGGGCATCGCCGACTCGGCCGCGTCTGCGCCGGCGGGACCCGCCATCTCCTCCGTGCGCGCGGCGATGCGGGCGAGAGAACTGTTCCGGAACACCGCCCGTGCACCGGTGACGTACGTCACCACGAGCAGGATCGATCCGGGCCCGACGCCGGCGATGGGGAAGGGGAAGCGGAAGACGATGAAGAAGCCGGCCATGGCGGTCAGCGTGATGGCGAGCGCGGCGGAGAGGCCATTGTCGAGCGCCGCGCGGCGAAACACCTCGGCGCCGGGCAGTAGACTGAGCAGGGCGAGGACCAGCATGTTGGCCATGCTGCTTCCGAAGAGGTCGCCGGCGGCGAGGTCCGGGGCGCCGAGGCGGACGGCCGTGATATCGGCGACGAGCTCGGGGAGGGACGTCGCGATCGCGAGGAAGACGCTGCCGACCCAGATCCCGCCGAGCCGCGTGCGCGCGGCGATGACGTCGCCGCTGCGCGCGAGGCGGACGCCGGCCCCCACGACCAGAACGGCGCTCAGGAGGAAGCCGGAAACGGCGATCGAGAGCGGCACGTCTCAGCGCGACGTCGCTTCCGGCGTCAGTTCGACGGCGGCCGGATCGCGCGACGTCGTCACGGCGGGCGGCGGCGGCTCCAGTGCCCTGCGCGCGATGTCGAGCACGGCGAGCGCGAGCACGAAGACGACGGGTCCTACGAGGACGCCCGCCGCGCCGAAGAGGAATATGCCGCCGAGGACGCTGAAGAAGACGACGAGCGGGTGCATCTGGGCGCGCCCCCCGACGATCAGCGCCCGCAGCAGGTTGTCGACCGTGCTGATGACGAGCGAGCCGAAGGCGAGGAGGGCGATGCCACGCCCGATCTCGCCATCGAAAAGGAGCAGCAGACCCGCCGGAAGCCAGACGATCGTGGCGCCCACGACCGGCAGCAGCGAGAGGAGCGCGATGACGGCCCCCCAGAGCGCCGCTCCGGGAAGGCCCAGCACGGCGAACGCGAGTCCGCCGAGTGCGCCCTGGGCGAGCGCGACGGCGACGTTGCCGTAGACCGTGGCGAACATCACCTCCCGCGCGCGTTCGACGAGGAGGGCGCTCTGCCTCGCGTCGAGCGGGATCGTGCGCTCGATCCGGTCCACGAGGTTGTCGCCGTCCCGCAGCAGGTAGTAGAGCGTGAAGAGGGCGGCGCCGGTCTGCAGCAGCCAGCCCGCGAGCCCGGAGAGGAAGCCGAGCGTCCGGTTCGCGAGAACGCCGGCGACGCGCTGGAGCTGTTCGCCGAGCGTGCCCCACGCGTTCGCGGGATCGAGCCCGATCTCCGCGGCGATCCGCTGGAATCGCTGCGCCAGGACGCCCTGCGTGTGGAGGAGCCCCGCGGCGCGTTCGCGCATGACGTCGATGCCGGTCACGATCTCGTGCCCGACCAGGACGGAGAGCGCCGCCGCGGGCAGGACGAGCAGGAAGAACACGGCCACGGTCGCGAGCCCGGCGGAGACGGGGCGGGAGCCGATCGCCTGACGGAACGGAAGGTAGAGCGGATAGACGAGAACCGCGACCACGGCGCTCACCGCGATCGCGGGCAGTAGCGGCCACAACATGCGCGCCATGACGTACGTCGCGCCGACGCCGAGCAGCAGGACCATGAACAGGCGGAGCAGGCTGCGCTGGTCCGCGTCGACGGTCGAAGCGACGTCGTCGGCCGCCGGCGCCCCCGCGATGATGGGCCGTTCCTCCGATCCATCCCGGGCGTCGGCCGGCCCGGAGCCTGGAATCACGTCCACCATCGCCTGCTCCTTTCCCGTACACGAGGGTCGGCCGATCCCCACACACGATGCGGCTTCGCCTGACGGCGCGATTCCTTACGGCTCGCTAGTCTGGAGACGAGACGCAGCTCCAGACGCGGCACACCGGAGACACGGACGATGACCGAGCGGCAGCAGGCGCACCTCGAGAGCAGGCTCCTGGCGGAGCGGCAGCGCGCGTGGCGGCTTACCGGCCGCGTCGGCCTCGACCCGTTGCTGATCGGCGAGCTGGCCGGCATTCTCGTCGGGATCGACGCCGCTCTGGCCCGAATCTACGGCGACGCGGACCGTTTCGGCCATTGCGGCGAGTGCGGCGATCTGATCCCGTTCGAGCGGCTGGACCTGATGCCGTGGGCGTCGCGCTGCCCGGCGTGCGAGGCCGGGGTGGAGCGCGCGCGGGCCCGCGGTGCCGCGCGTGCTCCGCGGGCGCGGGCGACCGTCCGGTCGCCGGCCGAGCCCGCCGGCGTGCGCTGGCGACTCGGCCTCGGCCACGTTTGAGGCGCAGCCGGGCGCGGCGGCGCCTGCCATCCTCGGAGTGGAACCGAAGCTGCGAAGCGAGTAGGTTGTGCCGGCCGCGTCGTGGCCAGGAGGACGACTTGCACCCGGATCCGAGGATGAATGCGCATACACGACCATGCGACGTCGCCGCGCGCGACCGCGCGGTGCCTCACGCTCGCCGCACTCGCCGCGCTGTTCGCGCTGTTCGCAGCCGGCTCGGTCGCTCCCGCTGCGGCGCAGCAAGGACAACGCGAGACGCCGTCGCTCGAGCGACCTCTGCGCGTCTTCCTCGACTGCACCGACTTCCACTGTGAGCAGGACTTCTTCACGCAGGAGCTGCCGTGGGTGAACTTCGTGCGCGACCGTCAGGACGCGGACGTGCACGTCCTCGGCACGCGGCAGCGCACCGGTGCCGGCGGCAACGCCTACACCCTCGAATTCATCGGCCGCGGCCCCTTCGAAGGTCGCAGGACTCAGCTCGCGGCGAGCACCTCGCCGGATGCCACGCCGGACGACGTGCGCCGCGAGATCGCGCGCGTCGTGAAGATCGGACTGGTCCAGTTCGCGGCCGGCACGCCGAGCTTCCGTCAGCTTTCCGTGGCGTACACGGAAGCGGAGAACGGCGGCCCCGCAGCGGCACGCGAGGACCCGTGGAACTCCTGGGTCTTCCGCGTCGGGCTCAACGGCAACCTGCAGGGCGAATCGAGCCAGCGCTCCTTCAATACGCGCGGCTCGCTCGACGCCAGCCGCACGACGGAGGCGCTGAAGATCGGGCTCAGCCTCGACGGCGCGTTCAACCGCGAGCGGTTCGAGGTGGACGACACCACCACCGTCGTCTCGCGCAGGGAACGTTACGGCGCCGACGCGCTGGTCGTGAAATCGGTCGGTCCCCACTGGTCGGCCGGGGGCATCGCGCGCTGGAGCCGTGACAACTTCGCCAACATCTCGGCCCGCGTGAGCCTCGCGCCCGCTGTCGAGTACGACCTCTTCCCCTACGACGAATCGACGCGCCGGATCTTCGCGATCCTCTACTACATCGGGCCGATCCGCTTCGTCTACGAGCAGCCGACGATCTTCGAGGAGACGCAGGAGACGGTGCTGCAGCACGGACTCGTCTTCCAGTACGAGGTGACGCAGCCGTGGGGCTCGATCGATGCCTCCCTCTCCGGCTCGCACTACATCGCGAAGGCGGGCGCGGGACTTCCCTGGGCGGATCCGCAGTACAGGATCAGCCTGAACGGCGGCCTCGACGTCCGCCTCTTCAAAGGCCTCTCCGCGAACCTGGACGGGCAGGTCTCCTTCATCCGCGACCAGATCGGCCTGCCGGCGGGCGACCTCTCCGAGGCGGAGATCCTGACGCAGCAGCGCGAGCTCGCCACCAGCTACCGCTACTTCGCCTTCTTCGGCCTGAGCTATCGCTTCGGCTCGATCTTCAGCGCCGTCGTCAACCCGCGCTTCGGCTTCTTCGACTGAGCGGCCCGGCGGCCCGGGTGCATGCGACGCGGCGCCCGCCCGGACGGCGTGGCGCCCGGCGCAGCGGGCATCTATCTTCCGCGGAAATCGCGGCGCGCGAGCACCATGCGGGAGATGGAGAGATGGCGAGACGGTTCCTCGACGACGATCTGATGACGTGGGAGGCGTACGCGTCCAGCGGCGACTACGGCTTCGCGCGGCCCGGTCGCCTCATGCTGCACTGCCTCTCCGACCCCGCCGTTCGGGCCCGCTACCTGAAAGGGATCGGCGACAGGGCGGCGGTGGAGCGGGTCGTCGAGACCGCGTCTCTCGAGCAGTTCCGCGAGCTGTTGAAGAAGTCCGAGCCCCTGTCGTAGATCGCCGCCCGGCGCGGCGGACCGCGCCGCCTCCACGCGGGCGCCACGGGCCCTGCTGCGGGCGCCACCGGCCCTGCTGAGGGCGCCGCGACCCTCAGCGGATCCGGCCGCCCCCGACCAGGACGTCGCCACGGTAGAGGGCGCCGGACTGACCGGGCGTTACCGCCCGCTGCGCGCGCGCGAAGCGCAGCGTTGCCGTCCCGGCCGAGATCGCCTCGACGCTCGCCGCGACGGCGCGGGCGCCGTGGCGGATCTGGACGAGGAGGCGCTCGCCGGGCTCCGGCCGCGGCGCGATCCAGTTGAGGTCGCCCAGCGTCACGCGGTCGCGCAGCAGCTCGGCGGCGCCGCCCACCACGACGCGGTTGTTCGCCGGCTCGACGCGCAGCACGTAGAGCGGCGTCCGCCGCCCGCCGCCGAGTCCGCGCCGCTGGCCCACGGTGTAGCGGGCGTAGCCGTGATGCCGCCCCACCACCTCGCCGTCGCGCGTCACGATCTCACCGGGGCGGAGCGCGGCGTGATCGCTTCCCAGGCGGCCGGCGAGGAAGTCGCCGTAGTCGTCGCTCGGCACGAAGCAGATCTCCTGCGACTCCGGCTTGTCGGCGGTGCGCAGCCCGAGATCGCGCGCCCGCTCGCGCACCTCCTCCTTGCGCAGCCGCCCGACCGGGAAGTGGAGCCCGTCGAGAACGGCGGCCGGGAGGCCCCACAGGAAGTAGCTTTGATCCTTCGCCGGATCGGATCCGCGCCGCAGCCGCACGACCCCGGGCTCGACCTCCTCGCGGATCGCGTAGTGCCCGGTCGCGACCGCGTCCGCGCCCAGCATGCGGCCCTTGCGCAGGAGGTCCGGGATCTTCGTCCTCGAGTTGCAGCGGACACACGGGTTCGGCGTTCGCCCGGCGACGTATTCGGCGACGAAGTCGTCGACGACGTCGCGCGTGAACGCCTCCTCCATGTCGAAGACGTAGTGCGGAATCCCGAGCCGGTCGCACACCGCGCGCGCGTCCTGAATCCCCTCGAGCCCGCAGCAGGTGCGGGCGCGCGCGGGGGTCTCGGAGTAGCAGAAGGTCTTCATCGTCGCGCCGACGACGCGGTGGCCACGCTCGACGAGCAGCGCCGCGGCGAGCGACGAGTCGACGCCGCCCGACATCGCCACCAGGATGGTGCGCCGCGTCATGCGCGTTCGGCGGCGGCGGCGCGGACACGCTCGACGACGCGCGGCACGCGCTCGAGCGCGGCGTCGACGTCTTCGTCCGTCGAGCACCACCCGAGGGAGAAGCGCAGCCACGCTTCGCCGGTTGGCGGCCGCCCGATCGCCAGGAGCACGTGGCTCGGGGCCGCGGCGCCGCTCTGACACGCGGAGCCGGAGGAGACCGCGACCTCCTCCAGGTCGAGCGCCACGAGGACGGCGTCCGGATCCACGTCCGGCAGCCCCATGTTGAGGACGTGCGGAAGCCGCTCCACGCCGCCGTTCACGACGAGCCCGGGGATCGCGGCGTGGAGACCCGCCTCGAGACGGTCGCGCAGCGCCCGCAGGCGCGCGGCTTCGCGGGTGAGCTCCGCGGCCGCGAGCTCCGCAGCCACGCCGAGACCGACGGCGCCCGCGACGTTCTGCGTGCCTGGGCGCAGCCCGCCCTCCTGGCCGCCGCCGTGCACGAGCGGGCGCAGGGCCACGCCGTCGCGGACGAACAGCGCCCCTACGCCCTTCGGACCGCCGATCTTGTGCGCGCTGATCGAGAGCAGGTCGCAGCCGGCGTCGTTGACGCGGACCGGCACCTTGCCGAACGCCTGCACGGCGTCGCTGTGGAAAGCGACGCCGGCGCGACGACACCGCTCGCACGCCTCGCGCACCGGCTGCAGAGATCCGATCTCGTTGTTGCCCCACATCACGGAGACCACGGCGGGCGCGGCCGCGAGCGCCTCGTCGAGGGCGTCCAGGAGCAGCCGCCCCTCCTCGTCCACCGCGAGGATCGTCAGCGGAGCGCCTTCGTCCGCGGCCGCGTGCGCGGCGCCGAGAACGGCCTTGTGCTCGATCGCGGAGACGACGACGCCGCCCGCGCCGCCCGCCAACCGCTCCGCGCGGCTGCGGCCGAGGACGGCCAGGTTGTCCGCCTCCGTTCCGCCGCCGGTGAAGACGATCTCGCCGCGGCGGGCGCCTAGGGCGGCGGCGACCCGCTCGCGCGCCTCCTCGAGCGCGGCGCGGGCGGCGCGGCCGACGCCGTGCGTGCTCGACGGGTTGCCGTACGCGTCCGCGAGGTACGGCCGCATCGCCTCCGCCACCTCCGGGCGCACCGGCGTGGTCGCCGCCAGGTCGAAATTGGTCCGCCGCATCGCTCCTCCACTCCCGCCGTTCGGTCGCATGGGCGCAGCCGCGGGCGTGCCCCCTCGGGCGCCCACTACACGCGAGTCGGATCGAATGTGCCGCCTTCCTGCGTCGCCTTTTGACCCGTCGGCCGGCACGGTTACATTGCGGGGATCGGCGACGCCGTCGTCACCTCGGCCACCCCGCTCGAGATCCGTCGATGCAGACGAGTCCTCCCATCACGCCTCCACCGAGCTTCCGCGCCACCGTCCACGGCACGATCTTCTGCGATCGTGCGCGCCAGGTCGACCGCCTGTGCCCGGGCGAGCGGCTGCTGCTCGTGCCCGACCCGCCGGGCGCCGACGAGCCGGAGATCTGGGTCCACCATCGCGAAGGGGACCTGATCGGGCACCTGCCGCCGGAGATCGGCGAATGGCTCGTGCCCTGGATGCGCTCCGGCGGAACCGCGGTCGCGCACGCCGTCCGTGTCGAGGGCGACGACGCCCCGAGCTGGCGCCGGCTGCTGATCGAGGTCGACTGCCGCTGAAGGCTCCGCGCCTACAGGCTGCGCGCTCCCATCGTCACGACATCCGCGATTTCGACCGTCTCCGCCGTCCAGAACGGCTCGCCGTAGGCGCGCCGGATCCACGAGCCGTAGTGCGCCGCGTGGGCGAGGATCTGTTCGCGCAGCGGACGCTCGCCGCCGCCGAAGATGTCGCCAGCCCAGGTGCGTCCCTCGAACTGCGACCGGAAGGCGAAGAGTGCCTCCAGCTTGCGCTCCATCTGATCGCTGATGTCGACGACGAACGATGGCTTGCGGTGGGTCTCGTCGTAGGAGAGGCAGTAGAGGATTTTGTTCGGGCGGTGCGGCTCGCCCCCGACCGGGGCGCGTCGCAGGCCGGCGACGAAACAGGCGCCGTAGCCGACCTCGCGGGCGGCGTGATGGTCCGGATGACGGCCGCCGGGGCCGTGAAGGATCACCGTTCGTGGCCGCAACGCGCGCACGTGCGCGGCGACCACGGCGCGCGCCTCGGGTGTGTCCGAGAGCGCGCCGTCGCTCAGCCCGGCTCCGATGCGCACCGCCAGGCCGAGGATGCGCGCGGATTCGGCGGCCTCCTCGGCGCGCGTGTCGGCGCTGCCCCACGTTCCCGCTTCGCCGCCGGTGAGGTCCAGGATGCCGGTGCGGTAGCCGGCGTCGGCGGCGCGCAGCAGGGTTCCACCGCAGAGCAGCTCCGCGTCGTCCGGATGCGCGGCGATCGCGAGGAGATCGACGGCGGCGTCGCCCGGCGTCATTCGAAGCGGAGCGCGACGACCGGATCGAGACGCGCGGCGCGCCACGCCGGCCACAGCCCGAAGAAGCCGCCCGCGACGATCGCCATCGAGAGCGCGGCGATCACGGCGCCGACCGGCACGCGCGCCGGGATCGGCGTCGCGGCCGCGATGAGGAATGCCACGCCGCCGCCGAAGACCATGCCGATCGCGCTGCCGACGAGGGTGAGCGTGGCCGCCTCGACGAGGAACTGCCAGAGGATCTCGCGCTTCGTGGCGCCGAGCGCCTTGCGGATGCCGATCTCCCGCGTCCGCTCGGTCACGGCGATCATCATGATCGCGACCACACCGACGCCGCCCACCATGAGCGCCACGGAGGAGAGCGCGATCATGATCAGGAAGAAGATGCCCGTGATGCGGTTGAAGGTGCGGAGCAGCTCCTCCTGGCGGACGAGGACGAAGTCGTTGTCCTGGCCGGGGCGCAGGCCGTGGCGGATGCGCATCGTGGCCACCACCTGGTCCATAGCGTCCTGCTGCGTCGCCTCCGGTCCCGTGACCACGAGCACGTTGAGGAAGTCGTCGTTCAGCCGCAGATACTTGAACGCCGCAGTGTAGGGCACGATCGCGATGTTCTTGATCACGCTGCTGAAGATGTTCTCCTCGACCTGGAAGATGCCGATCACCTGGAACGACTGGCCGTCGATGCGGACCCTGCGGCCGAGTGGATTGAGGGTGCTGAAGAGCTGATCCGCCAGCGGCTTCGAGATGATGACCACCGGACGCGCCGCGTTCAGCTCGGTGCCAAGGAAGTCGCGGCCGGCGACGATCCGACCCTGGGTGAAGTCCGTCCAGCCGGAGCCGAGCGCCTTCATGTTCACGCCCGAGACGTGCTCCCGGCCCGCCGTCATCGTCGCGTTGAAGTCGCTGCTCACGATCGCCTGGTCGACGCGGTCCAGCTCCGCCACCGCGCGCGCGTCCGCCGGCGTGATCTTCGGGTTGTCGGCCCACGGCGGTCGGCCGCCGTCGTTGACGAGCTGCACGTTGTTGAAGTCGAAGCGCTCCAGCACGAAGTTCTTCGGACCCGCCGCCGCGACCGCCTCCGTGATCGTCGTCCGGATGCCGGAGATCATGGCGCTCATCGCCATGACCGTCGCCACGCCGACGACGATGCCCAGGATCGTGAGCGCGGAGCGGAAGCGGTTCGCGTTCAACTGGTCCAGCGCCAGCCGGACTCCCTCCATCAGGCTCGCGGCGCGCATCGGCTACTCGTGGCGCAGCGCGACGACCGGATCCATCCGGCTCGCGCGGGACGCGGGGTAGAGGCCGGCGAGCACGCCGACCAGCGTGCCGACGGTCGCGGCGAGCACCATCCAGCGCGGCGCGATCGTCGCCGGCAGCGGCGACAGGCGCCGCACCAGCAGGGCGAGCAGCGAGCCGAGCCCGATTCCGACGGCGGCCCCGGCGAGCGAGAGCGTCGCCGACTCGATGACGATCTGGAAGAGGATGTCGCCGCGGCGCGCGCCGAGCGCCTTGCGCAGGCCGATCTCGCGCGTCCGCTCCGTGACGGACACGAGCATGATGTTCATCACCACCATCCCGCCGACGACCAGCGCGATCGCGACCAGGCCGGGGAAGGCGATGTAGAGGATGCGGCTGATCTTGGTCCAGAACGACATCGAGTCGTCGGCCGTCTCCAGCTCGAAGTCGTCACCCTGGTACGGGCGCAGCCGGTGACGCCGCCGCATGATCGCCTCCATCTCCATGCGCGCCGAGGTCATCGTGGCGGGATCGTCCGTGCGCACGAGGATCTCGTCCACCACGCCGTGCGGGTTGACGTGCCGGGCCATGGCGGAGCGGGACGGCGCGATGCCACGGTTGTCGAGCGACATCCCGAAGAGGGAGCCCTGCTCCTTCAGCACGCCGATCACGCGGAACCGATCGCCGTCGATGCGGACGAAGCGGCCGAGCGGGTCGCGCGCGCCGAACAGCTTGTCCGCCGACTGGCTGCCCAGCACGACGACGGGCGCGCCGCGCTCGTCCTCGAGCTCGGTGAAGAGGCGCCCGCGTTCGACGTCGTACTCGCGGATGCGGAAGAAGTCGGCGGACGCGGCCGTCAGCCAGACGTTGTCGACCTCCGTGCCGTCGTCCGAGCGCACTTTCCCGGTCCCCATGCTCGAGACCGCGACGAGGGCCGGGACGCGCAGCTGCGCCGCGATGGCGCTGGCGTCCTCGAGCTCGAGGCGCGGCCGGCGCCGGCGAGCCCTCTGCTCCTCCTCCGTCGTGTTCGTCTGCACGGAGGGCGTGCGACGCACGGTGATCGTGTTGAGCCCGTAGACGAGCTTGGCGAAGTCCTCCTCCATGTAGCGGTTGAGGCCTTCGACCACGCTGACGACCGTCATCAGGAACATGGCGCCGATGAGCACGCCGATGACGGCGAAGAAGCTCTTCAGCTTCTGCGACCGGATCTGGTCGAGGGCGAGGCGAAGTCCGTCTACGCGGCGCACGTGCCGTGCTCAGACCGCGACGGCGCGCGCGACGTCGCTCTCGATGCGGCCGTCGCGCAGCGTCACCGAGCGGTGCGCGTGCTCCGCGATGTCGTGCTCGTGCGTGACGAGGATGATCGTCTGGCCGGTCCCGTGCAGCTCGTCGAAGAGCGCCATGATCTCGGAGCTGGTGACGCTGTCCAGATTCCCCGTCGGCTCGTCCGCGAGGAGGATCGCCGGCGCGTTGACGAGCGCGCGGGCCACGGCGACACGCTGGCGCTGGCCGCCCGAGAGCTCGGAGGGGCGGTGCGTCATGCGATCGGCGAGGCCGACCTGCTGGAGGAGGCGCTCGGCGCGCTCGCGACGCTCCTTCGCGCTGATCCCGGCATAGATCAGCGGCAGCTCCACGTTGTGCAGCGCGCTGGCGCGCGGCAGCAGGTTGAAGGTCTGGAAGACGAAGCCGATCTCGCGGTTGCGGATGCGGGCGAGCTCGTCGTCGTCGAGCTTCGAGACCGCCGTTCCGTTCAGCCAGTATTCGCCGCCGCTCGGCGTGTCGAGGCAGCCGATCAGGTTCATCAGCGTCGACTTGCCGGAGCCGGAGGGCCCCATGATGGCCAGGTATTCGTTGCGATCCACCTGCAACTCGACGCCCCGCAGCGCGTGCACCGTCTCGGAGCCGAGAATGTAGTCCTTGCGCAGGTCCTCGGTACGGATCACGGACTGAGCGTTCATCAACGACCTCCCTGGCGTGCAGTGTCCGGCTTGGCCGGCGTCGTGGTCATCAGGCGCACCGCCTTGCCCTCCTCCATCTCGCGGATCGCCTCGTACGGGCCCGCGATCACGGAGTCGCCCGGGGCGACGCCGTTCAGGACCTCGAAGTAATCCTGGCCGGCGATGCCGACGCTGACCGGGACGAAGTGCGCTTTGCCCTCCCGGTAGAGGAAGACGCCCTCCTGGTCGGTATCGTTGAGCCGGGCGCGGTCCTGCGCCTGCCGCGCCTGCGGCTCCTCGAGCGGGATCTTCTGCTCCGGCTTCGCCTCGCGGACGGTGAGCGCGATGATCGGTACGGAGATCGCGCCGCCGCGCTTCGCCGTCACGATCTCCGCCGTCGCGGAGAGGTCCGGCCGCAGCGTGGGCGGTGGGTCGTCCAGCGTGATCACCACCTCGAAGTCGATCGCCTGGCTGCTCGTCCCGCCGGACAGCGACTTGGCGGCGTCCTCCGGCGAGCGGATCGCACTGTGGCCGATCTCCGTCACGCGGCCGGTGAACTTCTGGCGCGGGAAGGCGTCGATGTCGACGGTCGCGCTGTCGCCCAGTTGGATCTGGGGCACGTCCGTCTCGTCCACCTGCACGACGGCCTCCATCGTCGCCATGTCGCTGATCGTCAGCAGCAGGCTGCCCGGATTGTTCATCGTTCCGACGATCGCCATCTCGCCCTGCTCGATGTTGAGGCGGGTGACGACGCCGCTGAGCGGCGCGCGGATGACGGTCTTGGCGAGGTTGTTCTGCGCCTCGTCGAGCGCGGCGCGTGCCTGCGCGACGCGGAAGCGCGCGGCCTGCAGAAGTGCCATCTGCGATTTCGCCTGGGCGTCCGCGTCGTCCAGCTCGCGCTGGCTGACCAGCGTCTTGTCGGACTTCGCGATGTTCTGCAGACGATCGAGCGCTCGCTGCGCCTGGATCTGGTTCGCGAGCGCCTGCGCCGCCGACGCCCCCGCTTCGCTGACCGCCGCCCTCGCCCGCTCGACCGCGGCCTGGTACTGGGTGGGGTCGATGCGGAGAAGGAGCTGACCATCGTCCACGTGGTCGCCCTCCTTCACGTTCATCTCGACCACGCGTCCCATGATGTCGGACTGCACGTCGACCGCGCTGTGCGGCCGCACCCAGCCGCTCGACGTGACCGTCGCGACGAGGTCGCGCCGCTGCACCGGATCGACGCGAACCGCCACGCCGCCGTTGTTGCCGCGCGCGCCGAGCACCACGATCGTTCCGACGACGACGATCACGCCGCCTGCGGTCAAACTCCACTTCGTGCGTCGCTTCATCGCGACTCCCCGGTGGTGCGGAGAGGTTCGCCGACCGCGCTCTCGAGCTGGGCGAAGCTCTCGTGGAAGGTGTAGCGAGCCTGCAGATACGCTCGATCGGCGCGCGCCTTGATCGTCTCGGCGTCGATGAGATCGACGAAGCTCGTCAGGCCGAGGCGGTAGCGCTCGCGCGCCAGCCCGAGCTGCTCGGCGGCGAGGTCGGCGTTGCGCTGCTCGAGGCCGACGGTCCGATACGCCGTCTGGAGCGTGTGCAGCGCCGTCGTCACGTCCGTGCGCAGCTTCAGCTCCGTCGCGCGCACGCGGTACGTCGCGTCGTCCGCGTCGGCGCGCGCCTGCTGGAGCTGACGCTCACGCGAGAACCCGTTGAAGATCGGCAGGGACAGCCGCGCCTGCAACGTCATCGGCTGCTGCGTGAAGTCGAACGGGAACACCTGGTTCTGGCTGCGGATCCGCGAGCGCTGCTCGTCGCTGAGCAACAGCGTCGAGCAATCCACCGGGAAGCCGGCCAGCGGAGAGGTGAGGCGGTCCGAGATCTGGTTGAAGATGCCGCAGCTCTCGAAGCTCGACTCGGCGCTCTGCTCCGCCTGCCGCACGAGCGCGTCGGTGCTGCCCGCCTGGCGCGTGTAGCCGGACCAGCCGACGGACATGCTCAGCGTCGGGAAATAGGCGCTCGCGGCAGCGCGGACCGTCGCGTCGCTCGCCTTGGCGGTGGAGCGGTCGGCGCGCAGCGTCGGATTGCGCGACATCGCGCGCTCGATCAGCTCCTGCGCCGTCCACGCCGGGTCGAAGACCTCGAACGTCGTGGTGAGATCGAACGCCTGGTCGAACGGTGCACCGAGCGTCTCCATGAGGCGCATCTTCGCGTTGTCGAGATCGCTCTGCGCGGTGATCAGGTCGACCTCCTTGCGCCCACGCTCGACCTCGGCCTGCTTCGCCTCCAGCTCGATCACGTCGCCCACCTCGACGCGCGCCCTGGCGAGCTTCAGATTCTCTGTGGCGTCGTCGAGCTCCGCCTGCGCCAGCTTCACGGCGTCCTGCGCGAGGAGGACGCCGATGTACTGCACCTTGACCTGGCTGTCGAGGTCGGAGCCGGCGGCGGTCGCCCGCGCCTCCGTCGAACGCCGGCTCGCCTTCGCTTGCGCCAGGTCGAAGAAGGTGGAGCCGCCGATCTGATAGCTCAGGCCGAGCGAATAGTCGGAGTAGTAGTACGCCTGCTGCTGCAGCCCGAGGTCGGAGGCGCTGAAGATGCCGATCTGCGGATTGCCCTTCGCCTGGTACTGCATCCCCAGGCTCGCGTTCGCCGAGGGCAGCAGCCGGCCGTACGCGGCGCGCACGTCCCAATCGGCGGCGGACAGGTTGTTGCGCTGCTGCAGGAAGTTCGGGTTGTTCTGCCGGGCCAGCTCGATGGCGCGCTCGAGCGTGAGCTGCATCGGAGCGGGCTGTTGCTGCGCCGTCTGCGGTGCCTCCGCGGGCGTCTGCGCCACCGCTCCCGCTGGGGCCGCGAGGAGGAGCCCGCCGAGCAGCGCGGCGGCGGGCGTCGACCGCAGTGTGCGGCCCATCGTCGTCGATGACACTGAACTCCGCTCCTGGATTGTGGTGCCGATCACCGGTCGTTCTGCCGTACGCCCGGGGCGAGCCGTCGGTTTCAGGCGCCGGCCGCGGGCGAGAATGGGACCGGTTGCGTCAGGGCGCGCTGGTGCGCACCGCGGCGTACTGGCGGGCCGGGATCTCGACCCGCAGGATGCGGCCCTGGTCGTCGACCCAGACGTCGCGCGCGTCCCCGCCGCGGAGGGTCACGACGAGGTGGCGCGCCGGCACGCGCTTTCCACCCACCTCGACGCTCTCCTGGCCCGCGCTGCTGAGCTGCGCCATGACCTGTCGATTCTCGCTCGGCACGAGCAGCGGCAGCGTGGTCGCGCCCGCCGCGGCGGCGCGCGCCACGAAGTAGTACTGGTGCGCCACGCCCTCGTCGACGACGACGGCGCCGTCGCCGGCGAGGTACTCGCGCATCTGCTCGCCCGAAGGAGAGACGATCTTGGCGCTGAAGCGGCCGCCGGCGAGCCGACCCGCGATCCGCTTCTCGCCGTCGCCCTCGATCTGGACCTGGTAGACGGCGGGTCGCAGCTTCGCGCCCGTGAGCTCGAGCGAGGAGTTCACGGTCCGGTTGTCGAGCGTGACGCGGCCCTGCGCCACCACGACGGCGTCGCTGCCCGCTCCGCTCTCACGAATGGAGAAGGTTTCGCGCCCGACTTCGTGGCCGGCTACCATGATGCGGAAGGTGCCTTCGTCGAGGGTCTGGTTCTGGGCACGCGCCGCGGCGGGCACGGCCAGCGGCGCGGTCAGAATCAGCGCGGCGACCGTGGCGGGCGCGAAGACGTGGCGTGGCGTTCGTCGCAAATTCACCTCCGGATCGGGGGTAGGCTCGTCTACCCCGCAGGCGGAAACAGGTGCCGCTCCGC
This sequence comes from uncultured Gemmatimonadales bacterium, assembly GCA_963816355.1. Lineage (GTDB taxonomy): Bacteria > Gemmatimonadota > Gemmatimonadetes > Longimicrobiales > RSA9 > CAWFKH01. The sequence continues at coordinate 519,948 of CAWFKH010000003.1, forward strand.
GGGCGGGATGCGGGCGGCGGAGAAGCGGAAGGCGGTCGCTCCGGAGGCGGTCGGCCCACGTGGCGGCGGCCGAGCTCAAAGCGTATCGGTGTCGTCCGGGTCGGTCGTCAGGAACACGGCGCGGCGGATCCCGTCGTGGAGGCGGCCGTAGATGCGCTCACCCTTTTCGGCGGAGGCGGCGCTGGGGAACCCGACGACGCCCGCGCCGCCGGCGGCGGGAGCAGGCATGCCGCCCTCGAGGTATCTGTGGAATTCGGCGGGGTCGAGCTCGAAGTCGCGCGCGCGGTCCATCCGAACGAGTTCGGGGTAGAGGTGCAGCATGACGGAGGTCTCGGCCTCACCGGCGTGCTGAGGCCCCGGCTGGCGCTCGAGCAGGTCCGCGATGTCGACGTCCCAGGCCTCGACGACCCGGACGCGGGCGGCGTCCGTGATGAGGCCGGCGAGCGCCTCGAGGTGCGGCTCGTGCCGGTGCGCGGTGATCAGGATGAATTCGCGGAAACCATGCTCCTCCCAACACGCGAGAAGCTCGTTGAGGGCGCGGTGCAGCACCTTCTTGCCGAGCGAGGCGGTGCCCGCGAAGCCGCGGTCCGTCGGCACGTTCACGCCGTAATGGAAGGTCGGCGCCCGCAGGACGCGGAACTCCTCGGAGAGATCGCCGGCGAGGCGTCTCGAGATGAGGACGTTGCTGCCGAGCGGCAGGTGCGGCCCGTGCTGCTCGAGCGCGCCGACCGGGATGATGAGGCGCGGATCGCGCGCCACGTGGGCCGCGACTTCGATCCAGCTCAGCTCGTCGAGACCGAGAAGGTTTCGTGACTCAGCGTTCATGGTGGCGGCGCAGGGACTGGGTGGCGATCGCGGCGCTCGCCGCCGCGGTTCTGCTCGCGTTGCTGTGGACGCGCACGCTCTCCGGCGGCTACCTGGCGGGCGCGGTCGTCGGCCTCGCCGCCGGCGCGGTCGCTCTGGCGCAAGCCCCGCGCCGGCTGTTGCTCGCCGCCTTCCTGACGACCACGGTCGGCGTGGCGTCGGCCGCGTGGACGGAGCTGCGGCTCGACCGCATCCGCGGCGACTGGACCGGCTACGCCGCCGCGCAGGCGGTGCGGCTTCGCGCCGACCTCGACCGCCGCATGGCGAGGGTGTTCCGCGACGGCGACGCCGCCGCGGAGCGCGCCGCCCGCGTCGCCCGACGCGTCGACGGCGCGGCGCTCTTCTCCTCACTGGAGGGGATCCGCGCCGACGCCGGCGTCGCCGCGGTGGCCGTCTTCGACGGGAGCGGTCAGCTCACCGCGTGGGCGGGCGAGCATCGCGGCGTCCTGCCGGAGCAGGCGCGCATCCCGGAGCGAACCGTCACCTACGCGGAGCGGCCGCTCTTCAGCTATCTATACCTCTCCGCGCCGATCGAGGACAGTGGCGGCAACGCGGTGGTCATCGTGCTGCTGCAGACCGGACCGCCGCTCGGGCCCGGGCGCGCAGGCGGCGTCGCGTCGCGCTTCGCGGCGGCCGCCGGCGCGACGCTGCGCTTCGCCTCCGGCGGTGGCGCCGGCGCCGACTGGCGCTATCCCGCCACCGGGGAGGCGGAGTTCCACGCGGAGATCGAGCCGCCCACGCAGGCGGCCGTGCTCGACCGCGTCGGCACGCTCGGACGACGGGCGGTGGTCGCGCTGCTCGCGCTCGCGTTCGCGCTGCTCGTCGCCGCGTGGAGCCGCATCGGCGAGGGCCGCAGGCGCCGTTTCGCCGCGCCGCTGCTCGGCGCCGCCGTCTTCCTCGTCGCGGCGCCGCTGGGCGCCGTGCTCCCCGTGCCTACGCTCTTCTCGCCGGGGCTGTTCCTGCTGCCGACGCCGGGCGAGATCACGCTCGGGCCGCTGCTGCTCGTGCTCCTTCCCGCGACGGCGCTGGTCAGTCTGCTGCGCGCGCCGCCGCTGCCGCGGCGCGCCTTCCGCGTCGCGCTGGCGCTCGGCGCCGCCTACGTCGCGGCCGCATTCGCGCTCGTGCTGCGCGCGGTTCTCGCCGGCGCGGGTCCCACGCTGCTGGAGGGGGATGCGTTCCTCTGGTGGGGTCTGCAGCCGGCGACGATGCTGCTCCTCACCGCGCTCGCCGCGTTCGCGTTCCCGCGTGAGCGTCGCGAAGCCGCCGCCGCGAGCGCGGGCGACGACGCGGGGCACGACGCGGGGGAAGGCCTGGGGGACGACGCGGGCGGCGGTGCGGCGTCCGGCGAGCCGTGGGAGGGCGAGGAAGGGCGGTCGAGCGGCGGTGCGCGGGCAGGCGCCGCACCGGCGGGCCGGGCGCCGTCGAGCTGGCCGCTGCTCGCCGCGGGGGCGTTCCTCGGCGCGCTCCTCGCCGGTGGGCTGACGGCGTACTGGCTGCGCCACGTGCCGCCTCGCCGCGCCGACGCGTGGCCGGTCGGCGCCGCGGCCCTGTGGTCGTTGCCGTTCCTCCTGATGGCGGTGGGGCTCGGCCGCCGCGGCGCCACGGGCGGGCGGCTGCTGCGGACGCTGTGCGCCGGCTGGCTCGCCGTCACGTTCGCGCTGCCGAACCTGTGGGCGGCGCACGAAGGGGCGCGCATCGCGGCCGCCGAGCGCTCGCTCGCCACGCTGGGCAGCCGCGCCGACCCGTACGCGTCCTATCTGCTGAACCGCTTCGCGACCGATCTCCGCGAGCGCGAGGCGCGCGGCGACGCGGGCCTCGACCTGGTCTTCCGCGCGTGGGTCGCGAGCGGCCTCGCCCAGGGCGGCTACCCGGTCCAGATCATCCTGTGGGACAGCGCGGCGCATCCCACGGCCGCCCTGCACCTCGCGGGCGCGCCCGATCCAGAGCCGCTCGAGCCGGCCACCGCCAGCGCGCTGCGTTCGCTGCTGCGCCGCGCGTCGGCGGCGTCGCTTACGATCCTGGACGCGGAGCCGCCGATTCCGGCGGCGAACCAGGCGCTCGCGGTGCCGTTCCGCGATGGCGGCGGCGTCACGGTCCTGCTGCCGCCGCGCCGCGCGCTCGACTATCCGCCGGCGCTGCTCAGCTTCCTCGGCGCGCCGCCGCCGAGCGGCACCCGTCTCTCGCTCATCCCATCGGCGGCGGCGGGGGCCGCGGCGCCGGCGCGTCGCGACATCTCGTGGAGGCTGACGGATCGCGGCTGGCGCAGCGAAGCGACCGTCGTCTATCCGGACGGACCCTATCACGCGCACCTCGACCTGCGCGTGCCGCCGCGCGTAGTGCTGCTCGCGCGCGGCGCCCTCCTCGCCGCGCTGCTTCTCGCGTTGTTGACCGTGCTGTGGGGCGTCGCGCGCGCGGTGGAAGGGGGCCTGCACAGGCCGGGGAGGGGGTGGCTGGCGTGGCTGGGCAGCTTCCGCGCGCGCGTGAGTCTCTCGCTCTTCGCGTTCTTTTTGTTGCCCACGATCGCTTTCGGCGCGTTCGCCTACCGCGTGCTCGCCGGCGAGGCGGTCCGCTCGGCGACGCTGCTGGGCGAACACGCCGTCGACGAAGCCGCGCGCGCGTTCCCCGCCTCGAGCTACCTCGTCCGTATCGGCGACCGCGTCGGCGAGGAGGTGCTCTACTACTTCCGCGGCGAGCTGGCGCAGGCTTCCTCACCGGAGGCGGTGCAGCTCGGCCTCTACGGCGCGTGGATGCCGCCGCGCGTCTACCTCGCCCTCAACACGGGCGAGCAGGTCACCGCCTCGGACGCGCGCGAGGTGTACCAGACGCCCTACGTCGTCTCCTTCCGCGCGCTGCGGCCCGCCGGCACCCTCGCCGTCCCGGTCTCGCTCTCGACCGGCGACGCGGTCGCGCGCCAGATGGAGCTGATGCACCTCGCGCTCTTCGCGGCGCTCGTCGGCGGCATCCTCTCCTTCGCCCTCTCGCTCTACGTCGCGCGCGCGCTCGCGCGGCCGATCGGAAGGCTGCGGCGCGCCGCGGCCGCCGTGGGCGCCGGCCACCTCGAGGTGCGCCTGCCCGCGCTGCGGCGCGACGAGTTCGGCGAGCTGTTCTCGTCCTTCAACCGCATGGTGCGACGGCTGCGCGAGGCGCGTTCGCGTGAGGTGCGTACCGCCCGCATCCTGGCGTGGGGCGAGATGGCGCGGCAGGTCGCACACGAGATCAAGAACCCGCTCACGCCGATCAAGCTCTCGGTGCAGCACCTCCGCCGCGTCTACGCCGACGGCAGGGCCGACTTCGGCCGCATCCTCGAAACGAACGTCGAGCAGATCCTGGGCGAGATCGACCGCCTGGGCGAGATCGCGCGCGCCTTCTCCCGCTACGGCGTTCCGCCCGAGTCCGCGGGGCCGCTACAGCGCGTCGACGTCGCCGGCGCGGTGCGCGAGGTGCTCACGCTCTACCGTGCGGGCGACACCCGCATCCGGTACGCGGAGGAGGTCGAGTCGGATCTGCCGGAGGCATGGGCGCGCGCCGGCGAGCTGAAGGAGGTCCTGGGAAACCTGCTCGAGAACGCGCGTTCCGCGGTGGGCGAGGAGGGCTCGATCGCGGTGGCCGCCGAACACGAGGACGGCCGCCTCGAGCTCCGCGTGGACGACGACGGCAGCGGTATCCCGTCCGAGTTGCTGCCGCGCGTCTTCGAGCCTCACTTCTCGACGCGCACGGCGGGGACCGGGCTCGGTCTGGCGATCGTGCGGCGTCTGGTGGAGAGTTGGGGCGGCGAGGTGGAGGTCGAGAGCGAGCCGGGCCGTGGCACCACCGTCCGCGTACGCATGCGCGTCGCGGACGGTGATGCCGCCGTGGACCGGGAGCGGGGCGGAAACGGCGGCCCCGCCGGCGGCTATTCGGAGGCCCGGTAGGTCACGAGCTGGGGCTGGTCGCTGCCCGGAGCGATGACGACGAGCTGCACGGGCTGGCCCGCGTCGAGGCCGGCGGAGATCCGGTCGACGTCGCTCGCCGAACCGACCTGCTGCCCGTTGATCGAGAGCACGATCGTGCCGCGCGTGATGCGCTGCGCGGCGGGTCCGAAGCGGGCGACGTCGCTGACCACCGCGCCGCTCGTCCGGTCGACGCCGAGCTGCCGCGCGATCGCCGGTGTCAGGTCCTGCGCCTCGAAGCCGAGCAGGTCACGCCCGCGCTGCGGCTTCTCGGCGACCTGCTCGCGCGTCTTCGGCTGCTCGAACTGCCCCAGCTTCACGCTCAACTGCTGGGGCTTGCCGCCGCGATACACGGTGAGGCTCACCGAGCTTCCCGGCTGCATTCGGGCGAGACGCGCGATCAGGTCCGGCGAGGACTGGATCGGCTCGCCGTTCAGCGCCGTGATCACATCGCCCATCTTGACACCGGCGCGGTCCGCGGGCGTGTTCGGCTGCACCTGCGTCACCAGCGCGCCCTCCACCTTCGGCAGGTGGTACAGCTCGGCCTCTACGTCGCTCACCGGTCCGATCAGCACGCCGAGCTGCGGCCGCCGCACCGTGCCGTACTTGATCAGGTCCTGGGCGACCTTCTGCGCCAGGTCGATCGGGATCGCGAAGCCGTAGCCGACGTTGAACCCGGTCTCCGACTCGATCGCGCTGTTGATCCCCACGACCTCACCCATCAGGTTCACGAGCGGTCCACCCGAGTTGCCCGGATTGATCGCCGCGTCGGTCTGGATGTAGGACTCGATCGTGGCGTTGTTCTGCTGCCGCTGCGCCAGGATCCCCAGGTTCCGCCCCTTCGCGCTGACGATGCCCGCCGTCACGGTGAACTGCAGACCGAGCGGATTGCCCAGCGCCAGCACCCAGTCGCCCACCTTGAGCTGGTCGCTGTCGCCGAAGCGCACCGACTGGAGCTGCACTCCCTGCGGCGGCTCGATCTTGATCACCGCCACGTCCGAGTTCGGATCCGTGCCCACGACCGTAGCGTCGTACTCGCGCCCGTTGACCGTCGTGACCTTCACCTTCTGTGCGTCCGCGACGACGTGGTTGTTCGTGAGGATGTAGCCCCGCGAATCGAAGATGAACCCGGACCCCGACCCGCGCACCGGCGGCAGCTCCTGCTGCTGCTGCGGGTCGAAGAACGGGATCGCCTGGTGCTGCTGCCGCAGCCGCTGCATCGCCACGTCCGGCCTCTCCTCCACCTGCACGTAGACGACGGACGAAAGCGCCCGCGCGGCAGCGTTGCGGAACGTGGTCGACAGCGCCGCCGCCGTCGCCGTGTCGATCGCGGCGGTGGGATGGGCGCCGAGCTGATCCTGAACGCTCGATCGCGCGGGCTGCGTCTCCTGTGCCAGCGCCGCGTGTTCGCTGCCGCCGCACGCCGCCAGCAGCAGCAAGCCGGCGACCATGCTCCTTCTCGCCGCAAGTACCATGATGGACATCTCTTCCTCTCCGGATCTCCTGAACCCTCTCGCCATCGGGGCCATCCAACTGCGAGCCCCCGACCGCCCCTCGGACCCCGGTCGCGAGCGTCTGCGTTGCCGCGCCGACGGACCTCGGGACGGATCGAGCCGGCTCTTCGTATCCGCCGGGTCCGCACCTTGTTCCACGAGCGCGGGTCCGCGGAGCGGCAAGCGCTGTGAAGGCACCGCACGATCAGGGCCGGCGCCCGGCGCCGTGGCCGGTGGTCCGTCCGGGCCACCGCGGCGTCGCGGCCGCGCCCATCACGCCATGGCATCGCCCCGCCCCGCCCGCCATATCCCTGCCCGTCACGGCGACGATCCTCGCCCGCCGCGACGCGTGCCCCGCGCCGTCGTCGCGCGCCGCCGGCCGGCGCCGTGTCGGTCCCGGCGCGGCGCGCGAGCGCTCGTGCGAACCTCGAAGATCGGAACGGCGGATGCTGGCACAGGTGCGGAGCGGAGCGGTACTGGGCGTCGAGGCCTACCTCGTTCGCGTCGAGGTGGACGTCTCATCCGGCCTGCCCGGGATGAGCGTCGTCGGGTTGCCCGAGGTAGCCGTTCGGGAGGGAAGGGAGCGCGTCACCGCCGCGCTCCACAACAGCGGCCACGTCATCCCGCCGCGCCGCGTCACCATCAATCTCGCGCCGGCCGATGTCCGCAAGGAGGGCAGCGCCTTCGATCTGCCGATCGCGCTGGGGCTGCTGTGCGCGAGCGGCGCGGTCCGGCCGGAGGCGCTCGACGGCCTCTGCTGCGCCGGCGAGCTGGGCCTCGACGGCGAGCTGCGCCCGATCCGCGGCGCGATCTCGCTCGCGCTGCGCTGCGCGCGCGAACGGGTCCGCTCGCTGCTGCTGCCAGCGGCGAGCGCGCCGGAGGCGGCCGTCGTCGAGGGGGTGGAGGTGCACGCGGCGGCCACGCTCGGCGACGTCGTCGCCCACCTCACCGGACGTGCGCCGTTGCCCCCCGTCCGCGTCGATCCGGCGAGGCTGCTCGAGGCCGCTCCCGATCGCCGCGCTCTCGACCTGGCGGACGTCCGCGGCCAGGTCGTCGCGAAGCGCGCGCTCGAGATCGCCGCCGCCGGAAGCCACAACCTGCTGCTGATCGGGCCGCCCGGGTCCGGCAAGTCGATGCTCGCTCGCCGCCTGCCGTCCATCCTGCCGCGCCTCACGCTCGCCGAGGCGGTCGAAGTGACGCGCGTCCACTCCGCGGCGGGGCGGCTCCAGCCCGGCGCCGCGCTGCTCGCCGCACGACCGTTCCGCGCGCCGCACCACAGCATCAGCGATGCCGGTCTGATCGGCGGCGGCGCGTTTCCGCGCCCGGGCGAGGCGTCGCTCGCGCACGGCGGCGTGCTCTTCCTGGACGAGCTGCCGGAGTTCCGGCGCCACGTGCTCGAATCGCTGCGCCAGCCGCTCGAGGACGGCCACGTCCACATCGGCCGCGCGCGCGCCAGCATCGTGCTGCCTGCGCGCTTCACGCTCGCCGCCGCCATGAACCCGTGCCCGTGCGGCTATCACGGCGACGGCCTCGGCCGCTGCACCTGCCACGCGGGCGAGATCCGCCGCTACGTCGCGCGCCTGTCCGGGCCGCTGCTCGACCGCGTCGACCTCCACGTCGACGTCCCCTCGCCGCCTGCCGGGGACCTCCTCCACGGGCAGGGCGGCGAGAGGAGCGAAGAGGTGCGGGCGCGCGTCGACGCCGCCCGTGAGCTCCAGCGCGTCCGGCTGGGAGATGCCGCCGCGGCCAACGGCCGCATGAGCGCGCGCGAGGTGCGTCTGCACTGCGAGATCGACGGTGCGGGCGAGCGTCTGCTGCGGAGCGCCGTCCACCGCCTCGGCCTCTCCGCCCGCGCCTGCCATCGCGTGCTCAAGGTCGCGCGCACCATCGCCGACCTCAGCGGCGCCGAGCGGATCGGCACCGCCCACCTCGCCGAGGCGATCCAGTACCGCAGCCTGGACCGGCGGGCGCGCGTCGTGGTGTAGGACGCTGGCCGGGTCGCGTCCATTGACGGTCCGCCATTCCGCGCCGCATGTTTGTCGCCGCCTGCCTTCCCCACCCCCCTCCTCCCTCCAGAGGTGCACGATGGCTCTCGCGGACGAGCTGGCCTATACGACGGCGACCGAGCTGGCCGCGCGCATCCGACGTCGCGAGCTGTCGCCGGTCGAAGTGATGGATGCGACGCTCGACCGTATCGAGGCGCGCAATCCGAGCCTCAACGCCCTGGTCTACTTCGGCTTCGACGAGGCGCGGGCGCGCGCCCGCGAGGCGGAGCGCGTGGTGATGGCGGGCGAGGCGACGCCTCCGCTGCACGGCGTGCCGACGGCGATGAAGGACCTCTTCGACTTCAAGCCGGGGTGGGTCAGCACCTTCGGCGGCATCCGCGCGCTGAAGTCGTTCGTGCTGGACGCCTACTGCGCGTTCGCGGAGCGCATCGAGCGTGCGGGCGCGATCATCGTGGGCAAGACGAACGCACCGGTGCTGGGATTCCGCGGCACGTGCGACAATTATCTCTTCGGCGCCACACGCAATCCGTTCGACCTGGAGAAGAACACGGGCGGCTCGTCCGGGGGCAGCGCGGCGGCGGTGGCCGACGGCCTGCTCCCCTTCGCCGAGGGCACCGATGGCGGCGGCTCGATCCGCATACCCGCCTCCTGGTGCGGGGTCTACGGCTACAAGGCGTCCTTCGGCCGCGTGCCCTTCCTCACCCGCCCGAATGCGTTCGGCGGTGACACGCCGTTCCTCTTCGAAGGCATGCTGTCGCGGTCCGTCGACGACGCCGCGCTGGCGATGAGCGCGCTCGCCGGCTACGACGCGCGCGATCCGTTCAGTCTCGACGAGGAGGTCGACTTCATCGGCGCGCTGGGGCAGTCGATCCGCGGCTGGAAGATCGGCTACACGCCGAATTACGACGTATTCCCGGTCCAGGCGGAGGTGCGCGAGGCCGTGGCGAGGGCGGTGCGTGCGTTCGAGGAGGCGGGCGCGCACGTCGAGGAGGTGGAGGTCGGGATCCGTCGCCCGCAGCACGAGCTGAGCGACGTGTGGTGCCGGCTGATCACGCCGATCAGCCTGCTCACGCTGGACTTCTTCAAGCGGCAGGGGCTGGACCTGCTGCGCGACCACCGTGAGGACTTCCCGCCGCAGCTCCTGGAGTGGCTCGAGGTCGGCAGCCGCATGTCCGCCCTCGACTTCTACCGCGACCAGGAGGTGCGCACCGAGATCTACGACGCCGTCCAGGGCGTCTTCGGCCGCTACGACCTGCTGGTGAGCCCCACGCTCTCCTGCCTCCCCGTCGCGAACGCGGGCGATGGCAACACGGTGGGCCCGAGCGAGGTCGAGGGCGAGGCGGTGGACCCGCTGATCGGCTGGTGCCCCACCTATCTGATCAACTTCTGTGGCAACCCGGCCGCGTCGATCCCCGTGGGGCTGTCGCGCGACGGCATGCCGATCGGCATGCAGATCGTCGGGCGTCGCTACGCCGACACGCAGGTGCTCGCCGCGAGCGCCGCCTTCGAGCGGCTCCGTCCCTGGAAGGACACCTACGCGCGCTGCGCCGCGCGGCCGCTGGTAGCGCCTTCCGGCCGCACCGGAGCGGCCGGTGCGGCGCGCGCCGACGTGGGCGGCGTCCGGCCGGAGCCGGCTCTCGACGGGCCGCTGCCGCCGCCGAGCTGATCCGCGGGCGAGTCAGGCGCCGGCGTCGAGGCGCGCTTCGGCGCGCAGCGGCTCGAAGAGCTCGATCGGATTTCCCGCCGGATCCTCCACGATGACCTGCTTCACGCCGACGCCGGTGACGACGTCGCCGCGGAAGCGGGCGCCGGCCTCGCGCAGACGCGCCACCGTCGCGTCGAGGTCCTCGACCTGGATCGCGAAGCGATTCCAGCCGCCCGGCGCCGGCGTCGCCCCGTCCTGTGCCGGGGCGCCGCCGCCGGGCGAGGGATTCGGCGCGCTCAGCACCAGACGGAGGTCGCCGCGCGTCAGCATCGCGAACGGCGGCGCCGGGTGCATAACGAGGTGGAAGCCGAGGCGCAGCGTGTAGAACGGAATGGCGGCGTCGACGTCGTCGACGATGTAGCGGACCTGTACGCTGGCCATTCTCTTCCTCCCTTGCGCGCCTCACGCGCGCAGCAACCGTTGGGCCTGCCCCGGCAGGCCGGTATGAAATTAGGCATGGCGAGCGCTCCGCGGCCACCGGCCGGCGCGGCGAGCGCGCGCGGGGGAGCGGTGCGGAGCGCACCCGGCGGCGCCTGGAGGTCCTTGTCGTGCCACTGCGTCGCGCATAATATCGACGCACCCTCCGTTCCCCCGGCGTGGCGCGAGCCGCGTCCGTTCCCCGGTATTCGACGCGCGGGTCGCTCCGTCTCCGCCATGGCGGCGCCATGAGTCGGCCGCCCGCGTCCGCTCGCAACGCTCCGGAGCAAGCGGTTGAAGAACGAAACGAATCCCGAAGCACGCGATGCCGCGGCGGCGCTCAGTTCCGTCCTGGACGACCTTCTCGAGGGCGTCCAGATCATCGATTTCGAGTGGCGCTACGTCTACCTGAACAAGGCGGCCGGCCGACACGGCCGCCGCGCTCGCGAGGAGCTGATCGGGCGCACCATGACGGAGGCGTATCCCGGCATCGACGCGACGCCGGTGTTCGCCGCTCTCCAGCGCTGCATGACGGAGCGCGCGCCCCAGCAGATGGTGAATCGTTTCACCTACCCGGACGGCCGCGCCTCGTGGTTCGACCTCCGCGTCAACGCCGTCCCCATGGGCATCCTCGTCCTCTCCGTCGACGTGACGGCGCAGAAGGAAGCCGAGCTGCTGCTCCGCCAGAGCCGTGAGGATCTGGCGACGACGCTGGATTGCATGGCGGACGCGGTGATCGCCACCGACCGGGGCGGCCTCGTCACGCGCATCAACCCGGCGGCGCGCGAGATGATCGGGTGGGGCGAGGAAGAGGCTCGCGGGCGGCCGCTCGACGAGATGGTGCGCTTCGTCGACCAGCGGACCGGCGAGCCGCTCTCCGACCCGGTCCGGCAGACGCTGGGCGGGCAGCGGAGGATCGGCGCCGCGGGAGAAACGCGCCTCGTCGGGCGCGGCGGCGCGACCTTGCCGGTCGCGGCGAGCGCGGCTCCGTTGCGGGACGCGGACGGCACGGTGCGCGGCGTGGTCCTCGTGCTGAAGAACATGAAGGTGGAGCACGAGCTGACGCTGATGCTCCAGCAGTCGCAGAAGATGGAGGCGATCGGTCAACTCGCGGGCGGCGTGGCCCACGACTTCAACAACCTGCTCACGGTGATCGCAGCGCACGGCGACATGCTGCTCGGCGAGATCCCGGCGACCGATCCGATCCGCGGCGACGTGGAGGAGATCCGGTCGGCGGCCGATCGCGCCGCTTCCCTCACCCGTCAACTGCTCGCCTTCAGCCGCAAGCAGGTGCTGCAGCCGGAGGTCGTCGCCCTCGACGCCGTGGTGGAGGGAATGGAGCCGCTGCTCCGCCGGCTGATCGGGGAGCACATCGAGCTCGTCACGGACCTGAAGCCCGGTCTCGTGCCCGTCCTGGTCGACCCGGGCCAGGTCGAGCAGGTCGTCATGAATCTGGCCCTCAACGCTCGCGACGCGATGCCGGACGGCGGCACGCTCATCATCGAGAGCGCGAATGTCGAGCTCGACGACGAGTACGCCCGCTCCCATCCCGGCGCGCTCATCGGTCCGCACGCGATGATCGCCGTGACCGACACCGGCGCCGGCATGGACGCGGCGACGCGGGCGCGCATCTTCGAGCCGTTCTTCACGACCAAGGAGACTGGGAAGGGGACCGGTCTCGGGCTCGCGATGGTGTACGGCATCGTGAAGCAGAGCGGCGGCGACATCTGGGTCTACAGCGAGCCGGGGCGCGGGACGACGCTCAAGATCTATTTCCCGCGCGCCGACGTCGAGCCGGCCGCCGCGCCGGCCGCCGCGAGCGCGCCCGGACCCGTGCGGGGCGCCGGCACGATCCTGCTGGTCGAAGACGACGACGCCGTGCGGCGCGCGGTGCGGCGCATGCTCGAGAGGGGCGGCTACACCGTGCTCGACACCGGCAGGCCCCAGGAGGCGATCGAGCGCTGCGCGCGGGCCGCCGAGCCGATCGACCTGCTCCTCACCGACGTCGTGATGCCGGGCATGAACGGGCGCGAGATGGTCGAGCGCATCCTCGCGGTGCGGCCGGGGATCCGCGTCGTCTACATGTCCGGCTACACCGACGACGCGATCGTCCACCACGGCGTGCTCGACCCCGGCACCGCCTTCATCGAGAAGCCGATCACCGCCGATCTCCTGCTCCGCACGCTGCGCCGCTACCTCGTCGATCCGCCGCGCATCCGCGAATAGTCGCCGGCTCCCGCCCGGGCCGCCCCGAAGGAACCCGCGTCGCGAAGGGAAGTACTAGTTCCGGAGCCCGGATTCCCCGGCCGCCGCGGCCTCGCCGGCGGTCCTCCTCGCCCACCGATCGACGGGTCCCGCATGGACGCTCGGGTTTCGGAAAGCGCCACGCAGGCGAAGCTCGTCCGCCTGGAGTCGATCATCCGCGACTGCGGATCCGTCTGCATCGGCTACTCGGGCGGCGTGGACTCCGTCTTCCTCGCGCTGGTCGCGCTCCGCGAGCTCGGGCCGCGGCGCGTGCTCGCCGTGACCGGTCGCAGCGCCTCCTACCCGGCTGTGCAGCGCGAGATGGCGCGGGCGTGTTCGCGGCGCTTCGCCATCCCGCACCTCGAGATCGACACCGACGAGGTCGAGGATCCTCGCTACGCGGCCAACCCGTCCGACCGCTGCTACTACTGCAAGAGCGAGCTGTGGTCACGGCTGCACGCGGTCGCGCGTGGCCGCGGGCTCGCCGCGGTCCTCGACGGCTCCAACGCGGACGACGCCGGCGACTGGCGGCCCGGCCTGCGCGCCGCGGGCGAACGCGGGGTCCGCTCCCCGCTCGCCGAAGCGGGTCTCACGAAGGCCGAGATCCGCGCCCTCTCGCGCGCGCTCGGCCTCCCCACCTGGGATCAGCCCGCGGCCCCGTGCCTGTCGAGTCGGCTGCCGTACGGCCTTGCCGTGACGCCCGAGCGCCTCCGCCAGGTCGAGCGCGCCGAGACGCTACTCCGCGACGTCGGCTTCTGCGAGTTCCGCGTGCGTCATCACGGCGACGTCGCCCGGCTCGAGTTCGCGCCGAGCGAGCTGCCCCGGGCGGCCGAGCTGGCGATGTCCGTCGCGGGGCGCATCACGGCGCTCGGATTCGCCGCGGTCGTGCTCGACGTCGAGGGCTATCGTCGCGGCGCGCTCAACGAAGCCCTCCCCCTCGTGAGGATCTCCGCGGCATGAGCGACGACCTCGCCCTGCAGGCGGAGCGGCTGCTGCGCGAGCACGGCCTGCACGCGCACGTCACGGTGCGCGGCTTCGACGGCAGCATCGCCGCGGTCGCGGCGCCGGTGCAGGAGCTGGAAGCGGTCGCGCGCCTCGCCCCGAAGCTGCGCGAGCTGGGCTTCCAGTACGTCGCGATCGACCTCGGCGTCCCCTCCGAGGGACCGGCCGACCCGCCCGGTCGCGAGCCTCCCGGAGACGGCGCGGACGGCGCCGACCGGGACGCGGACGGAGACGACGACGGACGTACGAGCCGATGACGCTTCCCGACGACGTCGTCTACCTCGACTTCGCGGCGACGTCGGCGCGGCGGCCGGGAGAGGTCGTCGAGGCGGTCTCGCGCTACCTGACGGAGGTCGGCGCGACGCCCGGCCGCGCCGGCCATCGCCTCGCGCGCGACGCCGGCCGCGTGGCGCTGGAGTGCCGCCAGGCGCTCGCCGCTCTCTTCGGCGTGCCGGGCGACGCCGGCCGCATCGCCTTCACGTTCAACGCGACCCACGCGCTGAACGTCGCGCTCGCGGGCACACTGCGGCGCGGCGACGTCGTGGTGCGGACCGCGCTGGACCACAACGCGGTTCGCCGTCCGCTCGTCCGGCTGGCGCGCGAGCGCGGCGTGGAGGTGCGGGTGGTTCCGGCGACGCGCGATGGCGCGCTCGATCGCGGCGCGCTGGTGCGGATGCTGCGCGGCGCGCGGCTCCTGGTCGTGAACCACGCTTCGAACGTGCTCGGCACGGTGCTGGACGTGGCGGATCTCGCTGAGCGGGCGCACGCCGCGGGCGCGCTGGTGCTGGTGGACGCGGCGCAGACGGCGGGCCACGTTGCGATCGACGTCGGCGCGCAGGGGATCGACCTGCTCGCGTTCACGGGACACAAAGGGCTGCTGGGACCGCAGGGCACCGGGGGACTATGGGTGCGCGAAGGCGTGGAGGTCGAGCCGCTGCTCGCGGGCGGCTCGGGCGGGGACTCGCTGCTCGCCGACATGCCCGCCGCCTGGCCGGACCACTTGGAGGCGGGTACCCTCAACGCGCCCGGGATCGCGGGGCTGGCGAGCGGGGTTGCGTGGCTGCGACGCGAGGGGGTCGAGCGCATCCGCGCGCGCACGTCGTCGCTGCACCGCGCGCTCGCGGACGGGCTCGCGGCGATCGAGGGACTCGACGTGCTCAGCCCGCTATCGGCGCAGAGCGTGCCGATCGTGACGATCGCCTCGCCGCAGCTGCGCGCGGACCGCCTCGCGGACCGACTCGACCGTGAGCACGGCGTCCTCGTGCGGGCGGGGCTGCACTGCGCCCCCGATGTGCATCGGCTGATCGGGACCGCGGAGACCGGCGCGGTGCGCTTCTCGCTCGGCTGGTCGACCACGGAGTCGGACGTGGCGCGGGCGCTGGAGGCCGTGGCGCGAACCCTCCGCGCCGCGTCGCGAAGCGGGCCCCCCGTTTCCGCCGGCGCCATCGGAGGCGACGGCCCGGACGACGAGAGCAGAATCTCCTGAGGAGGCGAAGCGACTCGATGAGGCTGTTCATCGCATTGAATCTCCCGGCCGCGGAGCGCCGCCGTCTGGCGCGCGCGAGCAAGCCACTGCGCGAGTCGGCGCTTCCGGTGCAGTGGCTGCCGCCGGAGTCCCTCCACCTCACGCTCAAGTTCCTCGGCGAGGTGCCGCCGGAGGAGGCGGAGAAGGTGGAGCGGACGGTGCGTGAGATCGCGGCCAAGTCGTCGCCGTTCCCCCTCGAGCTGAGTGGCTTCGGCGCCTTCCCCTCGTTGCGCCGCCCGCGGGTCGTGTGGTGCGGCGCCAACGCGCTGCCGCAACTGCGCGCGCTGAAGCACGACCTGGAGTGGGAGCTCGCCTCGCTCGGGTTCGAGCGAGAGCTGCGCGCGTTCCACCCTCACGTCACGCTCGGCCGCGCGCACTCCGACGCGCTCGCCGGCGAGTTCCGCGAGCTCGAGGGGATCGTCGCCGGGCTCGAGTACGGCGCCGTCCTCGACCCGCACACGGTCGACCTCGTGCAGAGCCGCCTCTCTCCGGCGGGCGCGACGTACACGATCGTGGCGCGCATGCCGCTCGGGCGTGCATCCCGCGTGGGCGGGCGGGCTCACCGATGAGGCGGATGGACGCATGATACGGAGCTGCTTCGGCCGCCTCTTCGCGATCGTCCTGCTCGCGGCGATCGGCGCGCTCGCGTGGTTGAACCGCGACCGCCTGCTCGGCGCCTGGCACGCGCGGCACCGCGCCGTGGCCGTCGCAGAAGCGCCCTCGGCGGCCCTGGCCGAACGCGCCGCCGGCAAGCTCGCCTCGCTCGGTGAGGGCCGCGCCTCCACGCGCGTCGCGCTCGCGCAGCCGGAGGTGCAGAGCCTGATCGACTACCGCTTCGCCTCGGCGATCCCCTCCTACCTGCACGACCCGCGCGTCGTGCTGGACGAGGACGTGATGGAGGTTCGCGCGCGCGTGCCGCGCGAGGCGATGCCGGAGATCCCGGGCGCCGGCGAGTTCATCTCGCTGCTTCCGGACACCACGGAGGTCGCGGCGCGCACGCGCCTGCTGCCGCTCCAGGAGGGCCGCGTCGCGCTCGCCGTCGGCCAGATCAGCGCGGCCAAGATCCCGCTTCCGGGCCGCATGATCCCGGCGCTGCTGCGGCGCCTGGGCAGACGGGAGGAGCCCGGACTGCCGGGCGACGCGATCGCCGTGCGGCTGCCCGAAGGCGTCTGCTCGGCCTACGTGCACGCCGATTCGCTCGTGCTCGTGGGGCGCGAGGGGGGCTGCCGCTGAGGATGGCCCGCATCCTGGTCGTCGACGACGAAGAGGGCGTCCGCCGCACGCTCCGCCAGCTCCTCGAGTACGAAGCTCACGAGGTCCGCGTCGCGGAGAGCGGCGGGGAGGCGCTCACGCGCTACGCCGAGTTCAAGCCGGAGCTCACGTTCCTCGACGTGAAGATGGCGCGCATGGACGGCCTCGAGGTGCTCGGCCGCATGCGCGAGATGGATGCCGCCGCCCTCGTCGTCATGATCTCCGGCCACGGCACGATCGAGACCGCGGTGGAGGCGACCCGGCGCGGCGCCTACGACTTCCTCGAGAAGCCGCTCGACACCGACCGCATCCTGCTCACGATCCGCAACGCGCTGCAGCAGGAGCGCCTCGAGCAGGAGAACGCCCGGCTGCGCGGCGAGATCGAGAGCCGGCACGAGATCGTGGGCCGCAGCTTCGCGATCCGGCAGGTTCTCGACCGCCTCGAGAAAGTCGGTCCGACGGACGCGCGGGTCCTGATCACCGGCGAGAACGGGACCGGCAAGGAGCTCGTGGCGCGCGCGCTGCACCGCCTCTCCTCGCGCGCCGACGCCCCGTTCGTCGAGGTCAACTGCGCGGCGATCCCCTCCGAGCTCATCGAGAGCGAGCTGTTCGGCCACGTGAAGGGCTCTTTCACGGGCGCGCACGCCGACCGCTCCGGGAAATTCGAGCAGGCGGACGCGGGCACGCTCTTTCTCGACGAGGTCGGCGACATGAGCCTCGCGGCGCAGGCGAAGGTACTGCGCGCGCTGCAGGAGGGCGTCGTCACGCGCGTGGGGGGCGAGCGGCCGATCGCGGTCGACACGCGCGTCATCGCCGCGACGAACAAGGACCTGCCGCACGAGATCCAGGAGGGCCGCTTCCGCGAGGACCTTTTCTTCCGGCTCAACGTCGTGCCGATCCACGTGCCCTCGCTGCGCGAGCGGCGCGAGGACATTCCGATGCTCGTCCGCCACTTCACCGGCAAGGCGATCGAGGAGCAGAAGCTGCCGCCCCGCGGCTTCACCGACGCCGCGCTCGAGCACCTCGCCCGCATGGACTGGCCCGGCAACGTGCGCGAGCTGCGCAACACCGTCGAGCGGCTGCTGATCCTGGCACGCGGCATGGAGATCTCCGACGACGACATCGCCCGCCTCGTCGGCGCGCCACAGGAGGGAGGCCTCTCCTCGCGGATCCTCGCCGCGCCCACCTTCTCCGAGTTCAAGGAGCGCGCCGAGCGCGCCTACATCCTCGCTCGCCTGCGCGACCATGACTGGAACGTGAGCGAAACCGCGCGCAGCCTCGAGATGCCGCGCTCCAACCTGTACAAGAAGATCGAGAAGCACGGCCTCGTCCGGGAGGAGCGCTGACCTACACGCTGGCGTGGGCGCTCCTCGCCGTGCTGTGGGCGGCGACGTCGCTCGGCGGCGGAGCGCTGCTCGGCCTCCTCGCCCAGCGCATGCACCCCGCGCTCTCCTTCCGCAGGCTGTGGCTCTTCTACGCATTCCTCATGGCGCTCTTCACCGGCGTCGTCTTCGCCGTCGCGTGGCTGTGAGCGGCCGCGACCGCTTGCGACGACTCCGCCGGCGTGCCACTATCCCCGTCGGCACGAGAGGGAGAAGGGCGGAGCGCGCGCGCCGCGGCGCCCGTCCGAACGGGGAGACGGCATGTCGCAGAGCTTCGAGAACTTCGTCGCCGGGGAGTGGACCGGATCGGCGTCCGGCGAGACGTTCGAGAACCGCAATCCCGCCGATCGCGACGACCTGATCGGCCTCTTCCCCAGCTCCGGCACCGAGGACCTGCGGCGCGCCGTCGCCTCCGCGAAGCGCGGCTTCGAGGCGTGGCGCCGCACGCCGGCGCCGGCGCGAGGGGACGTCATCCGGCGCGCCGGCGACCTGCTCTCGGCCCGCAAGGAGGAGATCGCCCATCTCATGACGCGCGAGATGGGGAAGGTCCTCGAAGAGACGCGCGGCGACGTGCAGGAGGGGATCGACACCGCGTACTACGCGGCGACGGAGGGGCGCCGCCTCTTCGGCCACACGGTGCCGAGCGAGCTGCGCTCGAAGTGGGCGATGAGCTTCCGCCGGCCGATCGGCATCTGCGGCCTCATCACGCCGTTCAACTTCCCGCTCGCGATCCCCACCTGGAAGATGTTCCCCGCGCTGTTGTGCGGGAACGCCGTGATCTTCAAGCCGGCCGAAGACGTGCCGCACACCGCGACGGTGCTCGTCGAGGTGCTGCTCGAGGCAGGCCTGCCGCCGGAGACGATCCAGTTGCTGCACGGGCACGGCGAGACGATCGGCGCCGCGCTCGTCGCGCATCGCGACGTCGGCGTCATCTCCTTCACCGGCTCGACGGCGACGGGCGCGAAAATCGGCGAGACGTGCGGCCGCATGCACAAGCGGCTGTCGCTCGAGATGGGCGGCAAGAACGCGCAGATCGTCATGCCGGACGCCGACGTCGCCCTGGCGCTCGACGGCGTCCTGTGGGGCGCGTTCGGCACGACCGGACAGCGCTGCACGGCCACCAGCCGGCTCCTCCTCCACGCCGACATCCACGACGACTTCCTCGATCGGCTGCTCGATCGCGTGCAGGCGCTGCGCCTCGGCGACGGCCGCGAGGCGGGCACCGACGTCGGTCCGCTCATCAACGCCGCCGCGCTCGAGAAGGTGGGCGGCTACGTCGCGGTCGCGCGCGAGGAGGGCGACGAGGTGCTGTGCGGCGGCCGGCCCGCGGAGGGGGGCGCGCTCGATCGCGGCTTCTTCTACGAGCCGACCGTGCTGCGCGGCGTCCGCCCCGGCAGCCGGCTCGCCTGCGAGGAAGTCTTCGGCCCGGTGCTCAGCGTGATGCGATTCCAGGATGCGGACGAAGCGTTCCGCATCAACAACGAAGTCGCCTACGGCCTCTCGAGCTCCGTCTACACGCGCGACGTCCTGCTGGCGTTCCGCGCGATCAACGAGCTGGACACCGGAATCACCTACATCAACGCCCCGACCATCGGCGCCGAGGCGCACCTCCCGTTCGGCGGCGTGAAGCAGACGGGCAACGGCCACCGCGAGGGCGGCTGGGAAGTCTACGACTTCTACAGCGAGACGAAGGTCGCTTACGTCGACTACTCGGGGAAGTTGCAGCGCGCCCAGATCGACAACTACGAAGCGGCGCCGTAGTGATCGGCGCGGCGGCGATTTGACAGCCGGATACCCCTTCCTTCATCATAGTACGTGGACTCTGCGGATTCAGTACGGCCGGAGGCTGTTGCAGAGGGCGGCGAGGTCGACGGCCGCTCGGGCGCGGGGGGGCATCGCGTCGCCCGCGTCGCCCGCTGGATCTGGGACTGGACGCGCTCGCTCGCCGTCGCTTTCCTCATCTTCATCGGCATCCGCACCTTTCTCGTGGAGGCGTTCCGGATCCCCACGGGGAGCATGGAGAGGACCCTGCTGGTCGGTGATTTTCTGCTCGTCAACAAGGCGGTCTACGGCGCACAGATCCCGGGAACGCACGCGCACCTCCCGGGTTTCGGCGATCCGCAACGCGGCGACGTCATCGTGTTCATTCCGCCGCACGACCCCGGGCGCCACTACGTGAAGCGGCTCGTGGGAGTGGCCGGGGACACGCTATCCATGCGCGACAAGGTGCTCTATCGGGACCGCATCCGTGTGGAGGAGCCGTACGCGCAGCACACGGATTTCCTCGGCGATCCACGCTCCCGCGACATGCTGTGGCAGCGGGAGTACCTGCCCGCCGGCGTCGATCCCCGGAGCTATCGCCCCTCGCGAGACAACTGGGGACCGATCGTCGTGCCGCAGGGAGGCTACTTCGTGCTCGGCGACAACCGTGACGACTCGGAGGACTCCCGCTACTGGGGCTTCGTCGACCCCGCGGCGGTGGAGGGACGGCCGATGATCGTCTACTACTCGTTCGATCCGCGCTCCATGGCACCCTTCCCGTGGCTCACGGAGGTCCGCTGGGCCCGGATCGGCGGCGCGATCCACTGAGATGCGAAGCGTCGGGGAAGCCCGGCTCTCCCGGATAGATCGTTCATCGAACCAGCATTGATCGTGGGTGGCCGTCGCGCCCGGCGCCCCGTGGGCTACGCAGCCCGTCGCGCCGCAACGCCGCATTACCGGAGCGTATCATGAGCTTTTCCTCGCCGCGCCGACGTCTCAACGACGAGAGCTCGCTCGACCAGTACCTAAAGGAGATCAGCGCCTATCCGCTCCTGCGGCGGGAGCAGGAGGTCTCGCTCGCGAAGCGGATCCGGAAGGGGGATCAGGAGGCGCTCGATCATCTGGTGCGCTCCAATCTGCGCTTCGTCGTCTCCGTCGCGAAGAAGTACCAGAACCAGGGCGTCGCCCTCGGCGATCTCATCAACGAGGGGAACCTCGGCCTCATCCGCGCCGCCCACAAGTTCGACGAGACGAAGGGCATTAAGTTCATCTCGTACGCGGTGTGGTGGATCCGGCAGGCGATCCTGCAGGCGCTCGCGGAGCAGAGCCGCATCGTGCGCGTCCCGCTCAACCGGGCGGGTGCGCTGCACCGCATCGGGAAGCGGTCCTCGCTTCTGCTCCAGGAGCTGGGCCGGGAACCGACGGTCGAGGAGATCGCCGACGAGCTCGATCTGTCGCACGACGAGGTCGAGCGCACGCTCGCGATCTCGCAGGCGCACCTCTCGCTCGACGCGCCGCTCACGCCCGGCGAGGACAACCGGCTGCTGGACTACCTGCCGGACGCGGTGTCGCCCGGCCCGGACGACGAGACGTACGACCGCGCGTTGTCGACCACGATCGAGGAGGCGCTCGGCACGCTGAAGGAGCGCGAGGCCAAGGTGCTCCGGCTCTACTTCGGCCTCGACGGACAGGAGCCCATGACACTGGAGGAGATCGGGTCGCTGCTCGGCATCACGCGCGAGCGCGTGCGACAGATCAAGGAACGCGCCCTCGTGCGGCTGCGCCACGCCTCCCGCGCGCGATTCCTCGAGACCTTCCTCGGCCACTGACCTTGGCCGTTCCAGACGATCACCCCGCGACGACCGCCACCGTGCCCGCCACCCGAGGCGCCCGGCACCCGGCGGAGCCAACGTCGCCACTTCCCTCGTCACTCCGTGATGCCCGATGAGACGACTCACTCCGCTGACCCTCGCGGTGCTCCTCTCCGCCTGTACTCACGCCGCCGGCCCCACGACGCCGGCGCCGCAGAACGGCCCCGGCGCTCGGCGCGGCGGCGCCGTCGCGCCCGGGGACAGCAGCCGCGGCGGCCGCAGCGCGATCCGGCCGTACCGCCAGGTGGTCACCGCCGAGGCGAAGACGAAGCGCGGCCTCTTCATCGTGCACCAGGTCGGTGACAAGCTGCTGTTCGAGATTCCGCGCTCCGCGCTCGACGAGGACATGCTCGTCGTCGGCCGCTACGCGCGCGCCGCCGCGTCGCCCCCCAATCTGCCGCGCGGCCAGTTCGGCCAGTACGGCGGCGACGAATTCGGAGAGCGGACGCTGCGCTGGACCCGGAGTGGAAACCGCATCCTGCTGCGCTCCCCCTCCTTCGCGGTCACCGCGGACAGCAGCCTCGCCGTCTACCGTGCCGTGGAGGCGGCGAACTACCCGCCGATCATCGCGGCGTTCGACATCGAGGCGTTCGGACCGGACAGCGCCGCGGTGATCGACGTCACGCGGCTCTTCACCTCACGCGTGCCGGAGCTGGCGGCGATCCGCGGTGAGATCGACCAGAAGCGCTCGTTCATCGAGAACTTCTCAGCGTTCCCGCGCAACGTCGAGATCGAGGCGACGCAGACCGGCACGCCCACGCCCGCGGGCGGACAGGCCGCCGGCGGCGGCCCCGGCGGCCGCGGCGGCAATCGCACCGCGGAGAGCGTGCTGGCACACTGGAGCATCGTGAAGCTGCCGGAGAAGGCGATGACGCCGCGGCTCTTCGACGAGCGCGTCGGATTCTTCTCCGTCCGGCAGGTGGATTTCGGCGGGGAGCAGATGCCGCAGGAGCACCAGTTCATCGCCCGCTACCGCCTCGAGTGCTCCGATCAGATGGTGGGCGACCTCTGCGTGCCGAAGAACCAGATCGTCTACTACGTGGACCCCGCCACGCCGGACCAGTGGAAGCCCTGGATCCGCAAGGCGATCACGGACTGGCAGCCCGCCTTCGAGGCCGCTGGCTTCAAGGACGCCATCGTCGCCAAGGACCCGCCGGCGAACGACCCGGAGTGGTCCCCCGAAGACATCCGCCACACGCTGATTCGGTGGCTGCCGTCCACGACCGAGAACGCGGTGGGCCCGCACGTCAGCGATCCGCGGACCGGCGAGATCCTGAACGGCTCGGTGCGCATCTTCCAGAACGTGCTGAACCTGCAGCGCGACTGGTACTTCACGCAGGTCGCCTCGCTCGATCCGCGCGCCCGTACGCTGCCGCTGCCGGACTCGCTGATGGGGCGTCTGCTCGAGTTCGTGGTCGCGCACGAGATCGGCCACACGATCGGTCTGCGGCATGACCAGATCGGCAGCTCGACCTACCCCGCCGACAGCGTGCACAGCGCTACCTGGGTCCACCGCATGGGCCACTCGCCCAGCATCATGGACTACTCGCGCTTCAACTACGTCGCGCAGCCCGAGGACCGCATCGCGCTCGAAGACCTCATTCCCCGCATCGGACCTTACGACAAGTTCGCGATCATGTGGGGCTACAAGCCGATCGCCGGCGGGCCAATGGCGCAGAAACCGGCTCTCGACGAGATCGCGCGCATGCAGGACAGCATCCCGTGGTATCGCTTCTCGGAGCGCAACGACTTCGGCGGCTTCGGCACCACCACCGAGGCCGTGGGCGACGCCGACCCGGTCGCCTCCACGCTCGACGGCTTCCGCAACATCGAGCGCGTCGCGGGCTACGTCGCCGACGCCGCGATCCGGCCGGGCCACGACAACAGCGACCTCGAGGAGATCTACAACCGCCTCGTCGGCCAGTGGGCCACCGAAGCCAACCACGTCGCCACCGTGGTGGCCGGCGCGAGCGTCCAGTACAAGGGCGGCAGCCAGCCCGGCGCCGTCTACACGCCGCTCTCGCGGGCCCGTCAGGCCGCGGCCGTCCGCTTCCTCAACGAGCGTGTCTTCCACACGCCCGCGTACCTCATCCGGCCCGACATCGGCCGCCGCATCGAGGCCGACGGCATGATCCGCCGCATCGACGGCGCCCAGACGCGCGTCCTCAACAACCTGCTCGACGACGCGCGCCTCGACCGGCTCATCGAGAACGAGGCGCTCGCCGCCGACGCCTCCCGCGTCTACACCATCACCGACATGCTCGACGACACGCGCCACGGCGTGTGGACCGAGATCGAAGCGGGGGGCCGCGTCTCCATCGACGCCTACCGCCGCGCGCTCCAGAACTCGTACCTCTCCATCATCGACCGCAAGCTCAACCCGCCGCCCGACTCCGGCCAGGCGAACCGCGCGTTCTTCGGTCGCCGGCCCGAGCCGCTCTCCGACGACGGCAAGAACCAGCTCCGCGGCCAGTTGATCACGCTCCGCGCCGAGGTGCGCCGCGCGGTCCCGCGCGCCGCCACCGCCGAGACGCGGTTCCACCTCGAGGGCGTGTCGCACCGCATCGACGAGATCCTCGATCCGGGCAAGTAGGAGAATCCCGCGCGACCCCGGACCGGCCCCGAGCGGGACCGGTCCGGGGTCGGATCCCCGCGGACCCCCGGCAGGCAGGTCCCCCCCGCGGACCCCCGGCAGGCAGGTTCCCCCCGCAGACCCCCGGGCAGGCAGGTTCCCCCCGCAGACCCCCGGACCCCACGCCCCCCGCAGACCCCCTCCGCAGACCCCAGACCGGCAGTACGCCGTCTGCGGCCCGCACGAGGCTCACGCGGTAGACCCCGCAGACCCCCTCCGCAGACCCCAGACCGGCAGTGGCTCCGCCCGGTACCCTGCCGGACCCACCCCAGCCTTGACAGCCGCTTGCCCTGCCCCTACTCTAAAAAGCTGTCCCGCGAAGGCCGGATCATGACTGGGGTACGAATGAAGACCTATACGCCGAAGGCCACCGAGATCGAGCGCAGGTGGTGGATCGTCGACGCGGACGGGAAAGTCCTCGGCCGGCTGGCGAGCGAGATCGCAACGGTGCTGCGCGGCAAGCACAAGCCGATGTTCACGCCGCATCTGGATGTGGGCGACTACGTCGTCGTCGTCAACGCGGAGAAGGTGCGCCTGACCGGGCGCAAGGCGGAGACGAAGACGTACTTCCGGCACACCGGATACATGGGCGGCGCGAAGCACATCCCGTTCCGAACGATGATCGAGAAGCACCCGGAGCGGGTGATCGATCGCGCAGTGCGGGGGATGCTGCCGAAGAACAACCTGGGACGCCTGATGCGCCGCAAGCTGAAGGTTTACGCGGGTCCCGAGCACCCGCACGCGGGGCAGCAGCCGCAGCCGCTGGAGATCTGAGATGGCGGAGACGACGACGGAGCAGTACCGCGGCCTGGGGCGCCGCAAGACGAGCGTGGCGCGGGTGTACCTGCGGCCGGGCTCGGGCGCCTGGGCGATCAACGGACGCGGCCTGGACGAGTATTTCCCACGCTCCTCCCATCGTACGATGGCGTCGGAGCCGCTCGCGCTCGCGGAGGCGCAATCGCGCTTCGACGTGATGGTGCGGGTGTCCGGCGGGGGTGAGACGGGGCAGGCGGGCGCGATCCGGCTGGGCGTGGCGCGCGCGCTGGTGAGCTACGATGCGGAGCTGCGGGCGGCGCTGCGGGAGCGGGGCATGCTGACGCGGGATCCGCGGGTGGTCGAGCGCAAGAAGCCCGGCCGGCCGAAGGCGCGCAAGCGCTTCCAGTTCTCGAAGCGCTGATCGCGCTCGAGCCAATACTCACACCGCCGGACGTGCCCGCCGGGGTCCCAGAGATGGGTGGCGGGGCGGACGAAGGCGCGTGGACGACGCAACCCCGAGGCGATACGGACGGCGAATGGCGGAGACGCAGCTGAAGGAGCTACTGGAGGCCGGAGTCCATTTCGGCCATCAGTCCAGCCGATGGAACCCGAAGATGCGCAAGTTCATCTTTGCGCGGCGCAACGGGATCCACATCATCGATCTGAAGAAGACGCAGGCGGCGCTGGAGATCGCCAGGCAGGCGGCGCGGCGGGTGACGTTGGACGGGGGGCGCGTGCTTTTCGTCTGTACGAAGCGGCAGCTGCGGCCGATCGTCGAGGCGGAGGCGGAGCGGTGCGGTGCCTTCTACGTGACGGAGCGCTGGCTGGGCGGCACGCTGACGAATTTCACGACGATCAAGAAGCAGATCCGTCGGTTGAAGGAGTTGGAGCGGGGACTCGAGGAGGGCAGCTTCGAGTTCTACACGAAGAAAGAGCAGCTCCTGCTGTCGCGTGAGCGCCTGAAGCTGGACAAGTACCTTTCCGGCGTGAAGGACATGGCGCGCCTGCCGGGGGCGCTCTTCGTGGTGGACGCGAAGAAGGAGCTGATCGCGGTTCGCGAGGCGAACAAGCTCGGCATCCCGGTCCTGGCGATCACGGACACGAACGCGGACCCGGACGCGATCGACTTCCCGATTCCGGGCAACGACGACGCGATCCGTTCGGTGTCGGTGATCACGGGCGCGATCGCGGACGCGATCGCCGAGGCGCGGCGTGAGCTGCCGCCGGAGGAGCGGCGCCGCGCGGACGCGGCCGAGACGACGACGTACTCGTCGGAGGTCGGGATGACGCAGGAGGCGGAGGACCGGCGGCCGAAGCGGCGTCCGCGTCGCAAGCGGCGGCCGAGGCCGGAGGTGATCGCGAACCTGCGCGGTGGAGAAGAGCAGGAAGAGGGCGAGTAGCCCCCCCTCGCGGCCGGCTCAGCGCCTTTGAAGCGCTGCAGCGCTGCAGCCCTGCAGCCCTGCGGCGCTTTTTTGCGGGGATGACGGAACGGCAGATGGCGTCGGCGACGGAGGGGCGGAGCGGAGGGTGGTGGCCGGCGGTACGGGCGATAACGGAGCAGACGGGAGGATAGAGGATCCATGACGATCAGCGCGGCGCAGGTGAAGGATTTGCGGGACCGGACCGGGGCCGGAATGATGGACTGCAAGAAGGCGCTCGAGGAGAACGCGGGCGACGTCGAGGCGGCCATCCACTACCTTCGTGCGCGGGGCGTGGCGAAGGCCGCGAAGCGCGCGGGCAAGGAGGCGACGGAGGGCGCGATCGGGAGCTACGTCCACATGGGCGGCAAGATCGGCGTGCTGGTGGAGGTGAGCTGCGAGACGGACTTCGTAGCGCGTACGGAGGCGTTCCAGGAGCTGGTACGCGACGTGGCGATGCACATCGCGGCGAGCGCGCCGCTGGCGTTGACGCCGTCGGAGATCCCCGCCGACGTGGTGGAGCGGGAGCGCTCCGTCTTCGTCGAGCAGGTGAAGAACGAGGGGAAGCCGGAGCGGATCCGCGACCGCATCGTGGAGGGGAAGCTGCAGCGCTTCTTCCGTGAGCAAGCGCTGCTGGAGCAGCCGTTCGTGAAGGACCCGGACAAGTCCGTCGGCCAGCTGGTGACGGAGGTGTCGGCGAAGACCGGCGAGAAGATCGAGATTCGACGCTTCGTTCGCTACGCGCTCGGGGACTGAGGGAGCGGGGTCGAGGGGGGCGGGCATTGACGCAGCGGCAACGCGGAGGCGCGACTTGACTGAGGCGACCAGACCGAAATACGGGCGCGTCCTGCTGAAGTTCAGCGGCGAGGCGTTGGCCGGAGAGCAGGGATTCGGGATCGCGCCCCGGGTGGTCGACCGGGTGACGGAGGATGTGAAGCGGGTGCACGCGATGGGCGTGGCGCTGGGGGTGGTGATCGGCGGCGGCAACATCGTGCGGGGCACGCAGGCGAGCGAGCAGGGGATGGACCGCGTGAGCGCCGACTACATGGGGATGCTCGCGACGATCATCAACGGCCTGGCGCTGCAGGACAAGCTGGAGAGCAAGGGGGTCGAGACGCGCGTCATGACGGCGATCCGCATGGACGAGCTGGCGGAGCCCTACATCCGGCGTCGCGCCCTGCGACATCTGGAGAAGGGTCGCGTGGTGATCTTCGCGGGAGGCACGGGGAACCCGTACTTTTCGACGGACACCGCGGCGGTGCTGCGCGCGATCGAGATGAACGCGGATGTCGTGGTGAAGGCGACGAAGGTGGAGGGCGTCTACACGGCGGATCCCGTGACGGATCCGGACGCGGAGTTCATCCCGCGGCTGAGCTTCCAGGAAGTGCTGGCGAGGGAGCTGGGAGTGATGGACGCGGCGGCGTTCTCGCTGTGCAAGGACAACGGCCTGCCGATCATCGTGCTGAACCCGCAGCACGAAGGTGCGCTGACGGCGGCCATCCGCGGTGAGCGGGTGGGAACGCTGGTCTGCTGAACGGCGCCCGACTACGTTTTGCGCGGGGACGACCGAACTGGAGGAGAGATGCCGACGATAGCGGAGGCGCGGGCGCAGATGGAGCGTGCCGTGGACGCGATGCGGCGGGAGTTCGCGTCGGTGCGAACCGGCAAGGCGACGCCCGCGCTGCTCGACACGGTGCGGGTGGACGCCTACGGCAGCAAGATGCCGCTGAACCAGGTCGCGACGGTGAACACGCCGGAGCCGCGTCTGTTCGTGATCCAGCCGTGGGACAAGGGTCTGATGCAGGCGATCGAGAAGGCGATCCAGGTCGCCGACCTCGGGCTCAACCCGTCGAACGACGGCACGCTCATCCGCGTGCCGGTCCCCGCGATGAACGAGGAGCGCCGCAGGGAGATGGCGCGCCTCCTTCACAAGCTCGCCGAGGAGGGCCGCATCGCGGTGCGCCACGCGCGTCAGGAAGGCAACAAGGTGATCAAGCAGCGCCAGGCGGACGGCGAGATCAGCGAGGACCAGGAGCACCGGGAGATCGAGCAGATCCAGAAGCTTACGGACGAGCACATCGGCAAGATCGACCAGATGCTCGCCGCGAAGGAAGCGGAGGTGATGGAGGTCTGAGGCCGATTCCTCCATCGACGACAATGCCGCGGTCGGATCTCGCGAAGCGCGTCGCCGTCGCCGCCGTCGGCATCCCGGCGACCGTCGCCCTGATCTACGCCGGCGGGCTGTGGCTCGGCGCCGCCCTCGCCGCGATCGCCGCCCTCGGCACGCTGGAGTTCTGCCGCCTCGCCGCGGGCCGCGGCGCACGGCCCTTCACGCTCGCCGCCATGATCGTCGCCGCTGCGCTCGTCCTCGCGAGCGCCGCGCGTCCCCACCTCGCCGACATCGCGACGTCGCTCTGGAGCCTTTCGCTGCTTCTCCTGTTGGGTGCGGCCGCGGCCGCCGTCGTCGGCCGCCGGCCGGACGGACGACCGCTGTTCTCCATCACCGCGACGGTCGCCGGCGCGCTCTACACCGGCGGCACGCTCGCGTACGCGCTCTTCCTGCGTCATTTCGGCCGCGGCGCGACGGACGCGCTGGCGGGCGCGACGATGGTGGCGTTTCCGATCGCGCTCACCTGGCTGAACGACACGTTCGCCTTCTTCGCAGGACGGCGGTGGGGCCGGCGCAAGCTGATTCCGGCCGTGAGTCCGGGGAAGACGGTGGTCGGCGCGGTTGCAGGCCTCGTCGGCACGACGATCTGCGGCGCCCTGTACGCAGCGCTCGTCTTCCAGGCGTGGGCGGCCGTGCCGCTCGGGATCGTGGCGGGCGCGCTGGGAGGGGCTCTGCTCTCCGTCGCCGCGCAGGTCGGCGACCTCGCCGAGTCGCTGCTCAAGCGGGAGGCCGGCGTGAAGGACTCCGGCTCGATCTTCCCCGGACATGGGGGCGCGCTCGACCGCTTCGACGCGCTCTTCTTCACGCTTCCGCTCGCGTACTGGTACCTCGCGTGGATGCTCGGCCCCCTGCCGGTGCGGCCGTGACGGCGGGGATCGCGTTGCTCGGATCGACCGGCTCGATCGGCCGGAGCGCGCTGCGCGTGATGGCGCGCCACCCGGACCGCTTCAAGCCGGTCGTGCTGTCGGCCTACGACGGCGCCGCCGAGCTCGCGGAGCAGGCCGCGCGCTTCGCGCCGCGGCTGGCGGTGCTCGCCGACGCCGCGGCCACGCCGCCGTCCTCTGCCGCGGCGGGCGCCACGGAGTGGCGTTGCGGGGCGGACGCGCTGCTCGATGCGGTCGCCCGCGAGGATATCGACGTCGTGCTGAACGCGGTGGTGGGCGCGGCAGGGCTCGAGGCGTCGCTCGCCGCGCTCCGCGCGGGCAAGCGGCTGGCGCTGGCGAACAAGGAGTCGCTGGTGGCCGGGGGCGAGCTCGTGCTGAATGCGTTGCGCGAGGGCGGCGGTTCCCTGATTCCGGTCGACAGCGAGCACGCGGCGATCTGGCAGTGTCTGGGAGGCCGCGACACGGCGGCGGTGCGGCGCGTGATGCTCACCGCCTCCGGCGGACCGTTCCGCGACCGTCCGCGCGAGGCGCTCGCGGCCGTCACGCCGCGAGACGCGCTGCGCCACCCGACCTGGAGCATGGGTGCGAAGATCACGGTGGATTCCGCGACGCTGGCGAACAAGGCGCTCGAGGTGATCGAGGCCCACTTCCTCTTCGGGCTCCCGTACGACCGCATCGACGTCGTGATCCACCCGCAGTCCGTCGTGCACTCGATGGTCGAGTTCCGCGACGGCTCGGTGCTGGCGCAGCTCGGGCCGCCTTCCATGGAGCTGCCGATTCTGCAGGCGCTCTCCTATCCGGAGCGGATGGAGGACGGCGGCGTCGCCTTCGATCCGGTCGCCGCGGGGCCGCTCGCCTTCGAGGCGCTCGACGCGGAGCGCTTTCCCGCGTTCCGCCTGGGCCTCGCGGCCGGACGCGCCGGCGGCACCGCGCCCGCGGCGTTCAACGCGGCGAACGAGGAGGCGGTCGCCGCCTTCCTGGATGGGCGGCTGGAATTCCTCGGGATCGCGGACGTGATCGCGCGGGTAATGGAACGACACGTGCCGTCGGGAGCGGCGGACCTCGAGAGCGTGCTCGCTGCGGATCGTGAAGCGCGCGCCGAGGCGAGAACCATCATGGGAGGACGATGATCATCACGCTGCTGGCGACCGCCGTGGTCCTCGGCGTGCTCATCCTCGTCCACGAGCTCGGTCACTTCGTCGTGGCGAAGCTGGTGGACATCGAGGTGCCCCGCTTCTCCATCGGGCTCGGTCCGAAGCTCGTCGGCTTCCGTCGCGGCGAGACCGAATACGTCGTTTCGTGGATCCCGCTCGGCGGCTACGTGAAGATGGCCGGGATGGAGGAGATGGAGGCGTTGGAGGGCGGGCCCGCCGCTCGCGAGGAGGAGGAGCGCGATTCTGCCGCTCGGGACGAGAAGCGCGATTCTGCCGATCGGGAGGAGGGGGCGGCCGCCGCGGCGGAGGCCGGCGCGCGACGCGAGCCGGGACCGCGCGACTTCGAGTCGAAGTCGCTCGGCGCGCGGGCGCTCGTCATCTCCGCCGGCGTGGTGATGAACGTCGTCCTGGCGTTCGTCATCTACACCTTCAGCGCGCTGGTGTGGGGCGTGGCGCATGCGCCGCCCGCGCGCATCGCGCACGTGGACTCCGCGGCGCTACCGGCGGGGACGGAGGCGCTGGAGCGGCTGCCGGTGGGGGCGCACATCCTCGCGATCGGCGACGATCGCGTGGCCGACTGGGAGGACTTCGTGCGCCGCCTGGCGACGGCTCCGGCGGGTCCGACGGAGCTGCGGCTGGAGCACGGGCCGGCGCTGCGCCTCGACCTCCCCTCGGAGGAGGAGGCGCGCGGCGCCCTCGTCGGGGCGCTGCAGCCGGTGGTCGAGCTGGAGCCGGTGATCGGCGCCGTGGAGCAGGGGATGCCCGCCGACTCCGCGGGGCTGAAGCCGGGCGACCGCGTCGTCTCGGCGGGTGGGCGGCCGGTGCGCACGTGGCAGGACCTCGTCAACGTCGTACGCGTTCGGCCGCGCCAGGCGACGACGGTGGTCGTCGAGCGCGACGGCCAGCGCCTGCAGGTCGAGCTCACGCCGACCGCGCGCGCGATCGAGGGCGACGGCACGGAGGCGAACGTCGGTCAGATCGGCGTCTACAGCCGCATTCCGATCGACCATCCCGGACCGGTCGGCGCGGTGGTCGAGGGCGCGCACCAGACCTGGTACTGGGTCTCCTTCACGGTCGAGTTCCTTGCCGAGCTGGTCACCGGTCACGCCTCGCCGCGCAACCTCGGCGGCCCGATCCTGATCGGGAAGCTGAGCGGGGAGATGGCGCGCGCCGGCCTGCAGCCGCTGCTCGGCTTCATGGCGCTGCTCTCCATCAACTTGGCGATCTTCAACCTCCTGCCGATCCCGGTCCTGGACGGCGGGCACCTGCTCTTCCTGGGCGTGGAAGCGGTGCGCGGCCGTGCGCTCTCCATCGAGCAACGCGCGCGGTTGAGCCAGGTGGGCCTGCTCTTCCTCGTCGCGTTGATGGTCTGGGTGGTGGCGAACGACGTGCTGCGGCTGATCGGGATCTGAGGACGCTTCAGAACAGGCGCAGCTGATCCGGCCCGGCGCTGCGGCGGAGCGCTTCGACGTCGACCGGGTCGAGCGGCGCGTCCTGGCGGGCGACCTCGAGGACGCCGCGGAAGCCGCGTGCGTCGAGGCTCTCTGCGACGGTGTCGCGCGCCAGAGCGGCGTCGTTGCAGTGCTCGCTCAGGTGGGCGAGGATGACACCGGCGAGGCGCGGTCCGTGGAGCTCGGCGGCGAGCTCCGCGGAGGCGTGGTTGGAAAGGTGCCCGTGGCTCGAGGCGATGCGCTGCTTGACCGACCACGGGTACGGCCCGCTCCACAGCATCGATTCGTCGTGGTTCGCCTCCAGCACCAGCAGATCGCACTCCGCGAGCGAGTGGCGCACGGCGGCCGTCGGGCGGCCGAGGTCGGTCGCGATCCCCAGCTTCAGACCGGTCCGCCGGTGGGCGACGGTGACCGCGATCGGGTCGATCGCGTCGTGCACCGTGAGGAACGGCTGCACCTCGAGCGGCCCGATCGAGAAGGGCCGCATTGCGGAATAGGCGTGTACGCGCTCGTCGCCGCGTAGCAGCCGTCGGCAGGCGCGGCGGGTCGGCTCCGTGATGTAGAGGACCAGGTCGAAGCGGCGCGCCAGCACGCCCATGCCGCGCGTGTGGTCGCCGTGCTCGTGCGTGATGACGACGCCCGCGAGCGATGCCGGATCGACGCCGACGGCGCGCAGCCGGCGATCGATGTCGCGCCCGCTGAAGCCGGCGTCGACGAGGATGCGCACGCCGTCCGCTTCGACGAGCGTCGCGTTGCCGGTGCTGCCGCTGCCCAGGACGGTGACCCTCACGCGCCGGCGTCTCCCGTGGGCTCTTCCTCACCGCGCGCCACGCCCGCGGTCTGCCGCCCGAGCCACCAGGCTTCCCGCAGCAGCGCCTCCGCCTCGTCCGAGAGGGTGAGGCCGCGACGCGCTTCGACGATGCGGGCGGTGGCGAGGAAGCGGTCGATGTCGTAGGCCGCCGCATCCGCGCCGGCGCCCCACGTGAAGGGCGGGACGTAGCGCGGCGGCGTCGCGGCGCCGAAGAGGTTGCAGCCCGCCTCGACCACGGTGCCGGTCGAGAGCAGGGTGCCGATCGCTGTCTTCACGTGGTCGCCCAGTAGGCAGCCCAGCTTGGTCAGTCCCGTGTCGTGCTCACCGGTGGCCGTGCGGATGCGGACGGTGCCGTAGTTGTTCTTCAGGTCGCTGTTCGTGGTGAGCGCGCCGAGGTTGACCCAGCGGCCGAGGTAGGCGTGGCCGAGGAAGCCGTCGTGGGCCTTGTTGGCGTAGCCGAGGATCACCGACTCCTCGACCTGCCCGTGGACGCGGCAGGCGGGGCCGATCGAGACCGCCTCGAAGGCGCCGCCCAGCAGGATCGTGCCCGCGTCGATCGCGCTCGGTCCCACGATGTGCGTGAACGGGTGGACCACGACGTCGTCGCCGAGCACGATCGGGCCGCCGCGCGTGTCGAGGACGACGCCGGGATCGATGCGCACGCCGCGGCCGAGCGCGAGCGCGCCGTCGCCCAGGCGGTGCACGCCCTCCGGCAGCGCATGCTCGGAGGCGTCGCGCGCGAGCGCCGGCACGTCGCGCGCGGTCTGGTCCGGGGTGCCGGTGACCAGATCCCACACCTGACGCAGGAGGCGGCCCGGCCACACGAACGGCTCCCCGCCGGCCGGCGTCCGCGCCGCGTCCCGGAAGAAGGCAGGCTCGGGCAGCGGCGCGCCCGGGGGAACGACGGCGCCGCACGGCTCGCCCTCCATCAGGAGCAGCCGCGCCGCGCCGGCGGGCGGC
Organism: uncultured Gemmatimonadales bacterium; assembly: GCA_963816355.1. Lineage (GTDB taxonomy): Bacteria > Gemmatimonadota > Gemmatimonadetes > Longimicrobiales > RSA9 > CAWFKH01. Next base: position 553,634 of record CAWFKH010000003.1, read on the forward strand.
GGCCCCGCATCCCACTCCGGCACCGCGCGCGAGGAGAGGAGCACGAGCTCGACATCGCGAGGCAGCGCCTCCGGCTCGATGGGGCGCGGCGCGCCCGGCTCGTCGAAGTGCAGGAGGTGGGAGGCGGCGATGTAGCCGACGCAGCGGCAGCCGCAGATGCGCTCGGCTCGCTCGCGCAGCAGCAGCGCGCCGTAGCGCAGCTCGGCGGCCGGCCGCGTGAGCGTGAAGGGCCGCCAGCCGTCGGCGACGTCGTCGTCGAACAGCACGAGCGCGCGGCGGCTCACCCGCCCTCCCCGTGGCGCAGCGCCTCGGGCAGCTCCGCGAGCAGCTTCTTCAGATCCGGCGCGCGCGCGCGCGGCGTCACCAGCGTGATCCCCTGCGCCCGCACGACCACCAGGTCGTCGGCGCCGAAGACGACGACGTCGCCGTCCTCGGACCAAACGATGCAGCGCCGGGCGTCGACGGTGTGGGCGTTGCCGACGCGCACGTTCCCGTCGGCGTCCGCGCTCCGCGTGCGGCCGACGGCGTCCCAGGCGCCGACGTCGTCCCAGCGGAAGTTGGCGGCCGCGACGGCGACGCGGTCGCTGCGCTCGAGCAGCCCCTCGTCGATCGAGAGCGACGGCGCGCGCCGGAAGAACTCGGCCTCCTCGCCGCGCTCGAGGAGCGGCAGCAGCGGCGCGAGCTCCGGGGTGTGCCGCGCGAGCTCGGCGAGGAGCACGTCGACGCGCCAGACGAAGATGCCGGAGTTCCAGAGGTAGCCGCTGCGGAGCAGGTACGTGCGGGCGGTCTCGAGGTCGGGCTTCTCGACGAACTCGCGCACCTCGAACGCACCGGCGGCGTCGGGGAGCGCGTCGCCCAGGCGGATGTAGCCGTAGCCGGTCTCCGGGCGCGTGGGCTCGACGCCGATCGTGAAGAGGCGCGGCTCCGTGGCGGCGAGGCGGCCGATGCGCGCGAGCAGGTCACGGAACGCGGCGGCGGGCTCGATGACGTGGTCGGCGTGGAGCGACGCCATGACGGCGCGCGGGTCCTCGCGCGCGATGCGGGCGGCCGCCCAGGCGAGCACCGGCGCGGTGCCGCGCGCCCGCGGCTCGATCCAGATCTCGTCGGCGCCGATCGAAGGGAGCACTGCGGAGAAGGCGGCCGCGAGGTGCTCGCCGGCGAGGATGCGGAGTCGCTCGCGTGGGACGAGCGGCAGGATGCGCTCGACGGTGTCGACGACGAGAGGCCGGTCCCCGGCGAGCGGCAGGACCTGCTTCGGCCTCGCCGGTGTAGAGACGGGCCAGAAGCGGGAGCCGATGCCGCCGGCGAGGATCACCGCCCAGAGGCGGGCCTCAGTGGCGGAAGATTTCATCGATGCGGGCCATCAGCTTCTTCGGGCTGAACGGCTTCGTCAGGAAGTCGGTCGCGCCCAGCTCGGCGGCTCGCTCGCGGTCGGCATCCTGCCCCTTCGCGGTGAGCATGATGACCGGCGTATCGCGGCGGTGCGGCAGCTCGCGCAGCTCGGCGAGCACCTCGAGTCCGCTCATCTGCGGCATCATGATGTCGAGGAGCACGAGGTCGATCGCGACGTCGGAGCGAAGGCGTTCGACGGCGCGGCGTCCGTCCTCGACGAGCTCGACGCGGTAAGGCCCGTGCTCGAGCTTGAGCTGGATGATCCTCGCGATGTAGGGCTCGTCGTCGACGACCAGGACGCGACGAGCCTTCTCCGGAACGCGAGCCATCCGAGCGCGGCCTCGACGAGGGAAGGGGTGTTGCGAGCCCCGCGCCCGAGCGCGGTCGAAGGGCTTCGTGAACGCGGGGGACGTTAGACCGACGGCGGCGCGAAGTCAAGCAGTGTGGCGGACTTGCGCCTTGACACGGTGGGAGGCCGATCCTAAGCTACGCCGCCCCCGCGCGGCGCGGCGAAACCCGAGCAGCGGAGCACCTTTGCGAACCATCATCGTCCTGACGATCCTCGCGGCCGCGGTCACCCTCGGCGGGTGCAGCGACCCGCTCGCGCCGCAGCCGTGGCCGTTCGCGTTCACGGTTCCGGACACGGTCGACCTGTACTCGCTGGGGCGTCCGGATTACCTGGGCCTGCCGGGCGCGTTCGACTTCACCGCTTCCGGCCACCGCGCGGTGGTGCTCGAGCAGCCCGGCGCGATCGCGACGTGGGACGTGGGCGTCACCGGGGACGCGGACAGGCTCGTGCTCTTTCCTCCGGCCACGCTGCCGGGGATCCGCTCGAACGCCGCGATCGCGCCGGTGCCGAACGCGACCTTCGACGGGCTGCTGGAGGCGCCCGCGGCGGGGAACGGCATCGTCTACCACGACTCGACGACGGTGCCGGCGACGGTCGGCGGCGTCTACGTCGTGCGCTCCCGCACGATCTCCGGACCGCTCGGGACGTGCAGCTACTACGCGAAGATGGAGGTGCTCGCGATCGACCTCGAGAAGGGCACGCTGCGCTTCCGCTTCCTCGCGGATCCGAACTGCAACGCCCGCTCCTTCGTTTCGCCGTAGCACGGCGCGGCATGCTCGACCTGCGATGGATCCGGGAGGAACGGGAGCGGATCCGCGAGCGGCTCGCGGTGCGCGGCAGCCCGGAGGTGCTCGCGCTCGTCGATCGCGCGCACGACCTGGACGAGGTGCGCCGCGAGTTGATCGGCGAGGTCGACGCTTTGAAGGCGGAGCGGAACCGCGTCTCGCCGCAGGTGGGGGAGCTGAAGAAGCAGGGGCGGCACGCGGAGGCGGAGACGGTGATCGCCGAGATGCGGACGCTGGTCGATCGCATCGGTGGGATCGACGCGCGCCTCGCCGCGACCGAGTCCGAGATCGACGCGCTCCTGCTGCAGATCCCCAACGTGCCGGAGCCGGAGGTGCCGCCGGGTGGCGAGGCGGACGCGGTCGAGGTGCGGGAATGGGGCGAGGCGCCGACGTTCGACTTCGAGCCGAAGCCGCACTGGGAGCTCGGCGAAGCGCTCGGCATCCTGGACCTGGCGCGCGGCGCCAAAGTGGCGGGGTCGGGCTTTCCTCTCTACGTCCGGGAAGGGGCCCGGCTCGAGCGCTCGCTGATCAACTTCATGCTCGACCTGCACAGCGGGGAGCACGGCTACACGGAGGTGTGGCCGCCGCTGCTGATCAACCGGGTCGCGGCGACCGGCACCGGTCACCTGCCGAAGTTCGGCGACGACATGTACGAGGTGCCGGAGGACGGCTTCTTCCTGGTCCCGACGGCGGAGGTCCCGGTCACGAACCTGTACGGCGGCGAGATCCTGTCGGCGGAGGCGGTGCCGATCCGCCACGTCGCCTACACGCCGTGCTTCCGCCGCGAGGCGGGCGCGCACGGCAAGGACACCCGGGGCCTGATCCGGCTTCATCAGTTCGACAAGGTGGAGCTGGTGCGCTTCGAGAGGCCGGAGGCGTCGCGCGCGGCGCTGGAGGAGCTGACGTCGCACGCGGAGGAAGTACTCCGTCGCCTCGGGCTGCGTTATCGGGTGATCCTGCTGGCCGGCGGCGACCTCGGCTTCTCGAACGCCAAGACGTACGACATCGAGGTGTGGGCACCCGGCGTGCAGCGCTGGCTCGAGGTGTCGAGCTGCTCTCTGTACACGGACTACCAGGCCCGGCGCGCCGGCATCCGGTTCCGCCCGGCGGCGGGCGCGAAGCCGGAGTACGTGCACACGCTCAACGGCTCCGGACTGGCGTTGCCGCGCACAATGATCGCCCTCCTCGAGAGTTATCAGCAGGCCGACGGCAGCGTGCGGATCCCGGCGCCGGTGGCGGCCTACTTGGGCCGGGACCGCATCGGTTGAAGCGGCGCGACGCCGCGCCGAACCAGACGCCGGGCCGAGCGAGACGCCGGGCGTGCGAGCGCGAGGCCGCGCGCGCCCGCGTCCGCGAGCAGCAGGTCCGCGACCGCTAGGACGCCCGTGAACCGACGCTACTGGCCCGCAGCGCTCGCGCTGCTCTCCGTCGCCATCTTCGGCTCGTACCTGCTCTACACGGAGCACCTGGCGCGCCGGATCCGGCAGGACGCCGGGATCCAGCAGCGCATGTACGCCGAGGTCCAGCGGGGCCTGCTCTCGGAGAACGGCGCGGTGCAGGCGCTCTTCGACCTGCAGGACGAGATCAAGCGGCTCGGCGTGCCGCTGGTGGTGCTGAACGCGGCGGGCGAGGTGACGGGGCAGGCGAACCTGCCGTTCCCGGTCGACCTCGACGATCCGCAGGATCGCATACGGATCAAGCGCTACGCGATCCAGCTTCGGCTGGAGAACGGCTTCATCACGGAGCCGGGCGTGGGCGAGATCTACTTCGGCGCGCCGCCGATCCTGAAGGGGCTGCGGTGGATCCCGTGGATTCAGGTGTCGAGCGGGGTGCTGGTGCTGGCGATCGCCCTCGGCCTGATCTACGTGAACACGCGGGCGGAGCGGGAGCGGCTGTGGGCGGCGATGGCGCGCGAGCTCGCGCACCAGATGGGCACGCCGCTCTCCTCGATGGCGGGCTGGATCGAGGTGTTGCAGGCCACGCCTGAGGAGTGGCAGGCGCTGGGCGGCGAGGTGCAGATCGCGCGCGAACTGTCCGCGGACCTCGACCGGCTGGAGCGCGTTTCGCGCCGCTTCGAGCTGATCGGCAAGCCGCCGCAGCTCGAGGCGGTGAGCGTGCCGGCCCTGATGGGGGATCTGGAGAAGTACCTGCGGCCGCGCGCGCCGCGCCTGGGCGCCGGCGTCGAGTTCACGGTGCGCACGAGGACGGGGCTGCCGGCGGTGCGGGCGAATCGCGTGCTGATCCTGTGGGCGCTCGAGAACCTGGTGAAGAACGCGCTGGATGCGCTGGCGGGGCGGGGTGGCCGCATCCGCGTCGCGGCGTTCGGCGGGCCGGGCGATGGCGTCCGGATCGCGGTCAGCGACGACGGTCCGGGGATCGATCCGGCGGTGCGGAACCGCCTCTTCGAGCCGGGCGTGAGCACGAAGCCGTCCGGTTGGGGGGTGGGATTGTCCCTGGCGCGGCGGATCGTGGAAGAGGTGCACGGAGGCCGGATCGCGGTGCAGGCGCGGCGTGGTGGGGGGACCGTCTTCCTGCTGGACCTGCCGCGCGCGGCGGACGGAGAGCGAGTCGAGAAGAAGAGCGGGGTTTGATGCAGCAGCGGCAGTGGCTGGCGGGACTCAATCCGGAGCAGCGGCAGGCGGTCGAGCACGTGAGCGGGCCGATCCTCGTGCTTGCGGGCGCGGGATCGGGCAAGACGCGCGTCCTCACGACGCGCATCGCCCACCTCGTGCAGGAGCACGGCGTCGACCCGGCGGCGATCTTCGCCGTCACCTTCACGAACAAGGCCGCGGCCGAGATGCGGGAGCGGGTCCGGCAGCTCCTCGGGCAGGAGCCGGCCGGCATGTGGGTGGGCACCTTCCACTCGCTCGGCGCGCGCATGCTGCGCCGCCACGCCGCGCGGCTCGGCTGGGCGCCGAATTTCTCGATCTACGACGCCGACCAGCAGCTCCGCGAGGTGAAGCGGATCATGGAGGCGGCGGGGCACCCACCCAAGCGCTGGCACCCGCGCGCCGTCCACGGCGAGATCTCCAACGCCAAGAACCAGCTCGTGCCGCCGGAGGAGTACGCGACGACGGCGCTTGCCGCGTTCCAGCGCGTCGTCGCCGACGTCTATCCGCGCTACGAAGCCGCGCTCCGCGAGCAGAACGCGTTCGACTTCGACGACCTGCTCGTGCGGCCGGTCGAGCTCTTCGTCGGCCATCCCGGCGTGTTGCAGGCGTACCGGGAGCGCTTCCACTTCGTTCTCGTCGACGAGTATCAGGACACGAACCGGGCGCAGTACCGCTTCCTCGAGCTGCTCGCGCGCGGACACGCCAACCTGATGGTGGTGGGCGACGACGACCAGTCGATCTACCGGTGGCGCGGCGCCGACATCCGCAACATCCTCGACTTCGAGCAGGACTTCCCCGACGCCCGCATCGTCCGGCTCGAGCGCAACTACCGCTCGACGCGCCGCATTCTCGACGTCGCCAACCACGTGATCGCCGAGAACCAGCGCCGCAAGGGAAAGACGCTGCGCACGGAGGCGGGAGAGGGCGAGCGGGTCACGCTCGTGGAGGCGGCGGACGAGCGCGACGAGGCGGGCTTCATCCTCAAGGAGATCGATGCGCGACGCGCGCTCGAGCGCGACCTGCGGCTGCGCGACTTCGTCGTGCTCTATCGCACCAACGCACAGTCTCGCGCGCTGGAAGAGGCGTTCCGCGCGCGCGGCATGCCGTACCAGATCGTGGGCGGCACGCGCTTCTACGAGCGCCGCGAGATCATGGACCTGCTCGCCTACCTGCGGCTGATCTCGAACCCGGCGGACGCGGGCGCGCTCGACCGCATCCTGAACTATCCGCGGCGCGGCATCGGCGACGCGACCCGGGCGCGCCTCTTTGCGTGGGCGACGGACGCCGGGCTCGCGCCCTTTGAAGCCGCGCGCCGGGCGCGCGAGTGCGCGGACCTGCCGGCGGCGGGTGCCACGGCTGTCGCCGGCTTCGCGGAGATGATCGACCGCTTCCGCGCGCTCGCGCCGCACATCGGCGTGGGGGAGCTGCTGGAGAAGCTGATCGAGGAGGCGGGTATCGTGGCCGCACTCGAGGCGGAGGGTCCGGAGGGCGAGGACCGGATCGACAACGTGCGCGAGCTGGTCGCCGGCGCGGCGGACTTCGACGAGCGCCTCGCGAACGGCGAACTGGCCGACGAGGAGGCGCCCGCGGAGTCGACGGCGCTCGACCTCTTCCTCCAGAACGTCGCCCTCGTCACGGACGTGGACCGCCACGATCCGACGGCGGACGCGGTCACGATGATGACCCTGCACAACGCGAAGGGGCTCGAGTTCCCCTACGTTTTCATCAGCGGCCTCGAGGATGGCCTCTTCCCGCTCGCGCGGTCCTACGAGGAGCCGGAGGCGCTCGAGGAGGAGCGTCGCCTCTTCTACGTCGGCATCACGCGGGCGAAGCGGAAGCTCTACCTGTCGCACGTCCGGCTGCGGCGGCGGGCGGGCGATGTCACCGCCTGCGTGCCCTCCTCCTTCCTCAAGCCGATTCCGCCCGCGCACGTGGACGAGCGCACGACGGCCGCGGTGGCGCGCCTGAAGGCGACGCCGCGCTGGGGCGGCGACGGCTGGTCCTCGCGCCGCGGCGGGCGCGCGGCCGGCGGCGCCGCCCGCCACTCGCGCGACGATCCGTTCGGCGGCGCCGACGCCGACGACGGCGGCCGCGGCCTCGTGATCGACTACAGCGACGCGCAGGACGCACCGCGCTTCGTCAAGGGCGAGCGGGTGCGGCACCCCCGCTTCGGCCGGGGCACGATCCGCGAGCTGTCCGGCTTCGGCCGCGACCTCAAGGCCGTGATCGACTTCGAGCACAGCGGCCGCCGGAAGGTGATGATCCAGTTCGCCAACCTGCAGAAGGAGCTGTAGCGGCGTGGCGGTCCCGCCCGGCGACGTCCGCCGCTACGCCGACCTCGCGCGCCTCTCCCTGGACGCGGACGAGGTGGCGCGGCTCGCCGCCGAGCTGAGCCGCATCCTGGCGCACGTCGAGCGCCTCGCGGCGGTGCCCATCGATGGCTCCGCGGAGCGGGACGCCGGCGCGGACGCGCCGGCCGACTTCCGCCCGGACGCGCCGGGTGCGGACCCGCTGCAGACGCCGCTCGACGCGTTCGCCCCGGGCTGGGACGCGCCGTTCTTCGCCGTTCCGCTGGTGCCCGGGATGGAGGGAGGGGAGGAGCCGGCGTGACGCCGCGTGGCAGCGGCCGGATCGCGGACGTGCTGGCGGACGCGTCTCCCGTCTCGGCGCGCCTCGAGCGCTGTCTCCCCGCCATCGTCGCCGATCCGCTGCACGCCTTCCTCGCCGTCGACGAAGCGGGCGCCCGCGCCGCGGCGGCGGCGATAGACGCGGCGGGGCCGCCGCCGATCGGCGCGGCGGGGCCGCCGCTGCGCGGCGTCACGGTCGCCGTGAAGGACAACCTGTGCGCGCTCGGCGTGCCGACCACCTGCGGCTCCCGGATCCTCGAAGGCTTCCACGCGCCGTACGAGGCGACGGCGGTGCGGCGCCTCCGCGCGGCGGGCGCGATCGTCGTCGGCAAGACGAACCTCGACGAGTTCGCGATGGGGTCCTCGACGGAGAACTCGGCGTACGGCCCGACGCGCAATCCGCACGACCCGGCGCGCGTACCCGGGGGATCCTCGGGCGGATCGGCGGCGGCGGTGGCGGCGGGGTTGGTCGACGCCGCGCTCGGCTCGGACACGGGCGGCTCGGTGCGGCAGCCGGCGGCGTTCTGCGGCGTCGTCGGGTTCAAGCCGACGTACGGCCGCGTCAGCCGCTACGGCCTGGTGGCGTTCGCCTCCTCGCTCGACCAGGTGGGCACGTTCGGCCGCCGCGTGGAGGATGCGGCGCGGGTGCTGCAGGCGATCGCGGGCCCGGACCGCTTCGACGCGACCGCCTGCGGGCTGCCGGTGCCGGACCTGGTCGCGGCGGCGCGGCTGGGTGCGACGACGGCCGGCGCTCGTGCGCTCGTCGTCGGCGTACCCCGCGAGTACGTGACGGACGACGTCGCGCCGGGCGTGCGCGCGCAACTGGACGCGGCGATCGAGCGGCTGCGCGCCGCCGGCGCGGCGGTGCGCGACGTGTCGTTGCCGCACACGGAGCTCGCCCTTCCCGCCTACTGCGTGATCGCCCCGGCGGAGGCGTCGAGCAATCTCGCCCGCTACGACGGCGTCCGCTTCGGCCCCGGCACGCGGAACGCGGCGTCGCTGCTCGATCTGTATCGCGGCGCGCGCTCGCGCGGCTTCGGCCGGGAGGTGAAGCGCCGCATCGTGCTCGGCACCTTCGTGCTGTCAGCCGGCCACCACGAGCGCTACTTCGGGAGCGCCCAGCGGGCGCGGCTCCGGATCGCACGCGATTTCGACGAAGCCTTCGGGATCGGCGTCCACGTGCTGCTCACGCCGACGTCGCCGGACGTCGCGTTCCGCTTCGGCGAGCGGGTGGAGGACCCGTACGCGATGTACCGCTCCGACCGCTTCACCGTGGCGGCGAACCTGGCCGGGCTGCCGGCGATCTCGGTGCCGATCGGCACGAGCGGCGGCCTGCCGGTGGGCGCGCAGCTCATCGCGCCCCGGTGGTCGGAGGCGAGCCTGGTGCGGGCCGCGTCGGCGCTGGAGCACGCGTGGGAGGCGGCGTGATGCGTCGCGGAGGCGGAGCGATGCAGCGGGGGCGGGCGTGAGGGCGGAAGGGCATGGCTACGCGCCGGTCATCGGGCTGGAAGTGCACGTGCAGCTCGCGACGCGCACCAAGCTCTTCTGCGGCGACCTCGCGGCGTTCGGCGCGGCGCCGAACGCGCACGTGTGCCCGGTGTGCCTCGGGCTACCCGGCGCGCTGCCGGTGCTGAACGCGCGCGCAGTGGAGTTGGGCGTGCGGGCCGCGCTGGGTCTCGGCTGCGCCGTGCAGCGGAGGAGCGCGTTCGTGCGCAAGAACTACTTCTACCCGGACCTGCCGAAGGGCTACCAGATCACGCAGCTCGAGCGGCCGCTCGCCCGGGGCGGCGCCCTCGACGTCGAGGCGGACGCCGCCCGCGGAGCGCGCCGCGCGATCCGTCTCCAGCGCCTCCATCTGGAGGAGGACGCCGGCCGCTTGCTGCACGACCGCATCCCGGGCCGCACGGCGGTCGACCTGAATCGGGCCGGCGTCCCGCTGATCGAGATCGTGACGGAGCCGGAGCTGCGCTCTCCGGCCGAGGCGCGGAGCTTCCTCGTGCGGCTGAAGCAGACGCTCCAGTACCTGGAGGTGAGCGACTGCGACATGGAGAAAGGAAGCCTGCGCGTGGACGCGAACGTCTCGCTGCGGCGCAGCGGTGACGGCGCGGCGGGCGCGCGGACGGAGCTCAAGAACCTGAACTCGTTCTCCCAGGTCGAGCGCGCGCTCGGCTTCGAATTGGAGCGGCAGGCGGCGCGGCTCGCGGCGGCGCAGCCGATCGTCGCGGAGACGCTGCTGTGGGACGCGGACCGCGGTGTGGCCCGCGCCATGCGCTCGAAGGAGGAGAGCCAGGACTATCGCTACCTTCCGGAGCCGGACCTGGCGCCGCTCACGCTGGACGATGCCTGGATCGAGCGGATCCGCGCCGGGCTGCCCGAGGCACCAGCGGCGAAGGTCGACCGCTTCGTCACCGAGTACCGGCTGCCGCGCTACGACGCCGAGGTGCTCGCCGCCTCGCGCGCCGTCGCCGATTACTTCGAGGCGGCGCTTGCGGCCGGGGCGGAGCCGAGGATGGCGAGCAACTGGGTGGCGAACGAGGTGCTGGCCTGGGCGAAGCGCGCCTCCGGGCCCGGCTTCGCGCCGCCGTTCGGCGCGCCGCGTCTCGCCGGGCTGCTCGGCCTCGTCGCGGCGGGCACGATCTCGGCCAGCGCGGCGAAGCGCGTCTTCGCGCGCATGGCGGAGGACGGGCGGAGCGCGGCGGAGGTGGTCGCCGCCGAAGACATCGCGCGCGTGGCCGATGCGGAGCGCATCGAGGGGTGGGTCCGCGCGGTCGTCGCCGAGTACCCGGAGGAAGCGGAGCGGTACCGGAACGGCGAGGACAGGCTGATCGATTTCTTCATGGGCCGTCTGATGGCCGTCTCCGGCGGACGGGCGGACCCGAACCTTGCGGCGGCTGCGCTGCGACGCCGGCTGGAGGAGTGAGGAACGGACGGTGGGGATCCTCGTCGTGTTCGTGCTGTCGACGATCGGCGCCAAGCTGATCCTCGGCCTCGCGGCGATCTATTACCTGATGCCGTCGGACGGGCGCTGCTCGGCGTGCGACGGCGACACGCTGCCGCTCGTCGGCTCGCTGCCGGGCGACCTGCTCGGCCGCGTGCTGCGGGTGCAGAAGCGCTGGTGCGTGCGCTGCGGCCGCACCCACTTCGCCCGCCGCTCGCGGGAGCGCCGCATCTTCGTGGGCCGCTCCGAGAAGCGAACCCCCGCCGTGAAGGAGGGCGCGCCCTGACACGCGCCACCGCCGCTCCGCGGGGCCGAGGCGTCGGAGGGCGCCTCAGCGCCGCTCGGCGGGCGTGAGGACGCGGCCGCCGGTGCGGGAGCCGTCCCAGAACGCGAAGCCGTCGTCGGGCAGCTCGAAGAAGTCGTCGGCGAGCGCGAGCAGATGGCCGGCGTCGCGGCCGGCCCCCTCGCGCAGCGCGAGTCGCCGCACCTTCTTGGCGAGCCGCAGGTTGAACTCGCCGACGGGGTCTCGCGTCGCCGCGAAGGAGGCGCCCCGCCGCTGCAGGTAGTCGACCACGGATTCGAAGGCGCGCGAGACGTACGCCTCGATCGCGGCGTCGTCGAGGTCCCAGCGTGATTTCTGGAGCAGACGATCGAAGACGCCCTGCCAGCGCTCGTTGTCCTGCGCGCGGATCATGCCGCGGAAGATCCGGCGATTGGTCCGGAAGGAGAAGATGGTGGCGCTGAGCACGCGGTCGAACAGCGCGTCGGCCGCGCCGTGGTCCACGTCCATCACCACCTGCCGGGCGCGGGCGCTGTAGCGCTCGCCCAGGTTCACGTCCAGCCGGTACTCCCAGTAGGAGTGGCCGAGCGCCTTCGTCGAGCTGGTGAGCACGAGCTGGCGCGGGACGAAGTAGTTGTGCGCGATCGTGTCCGCGGCGAGGTGGCTCAGATAGCCGAGGCCGACGGCGCGCAAGCGGTCCGTCTCCGCCGCCTCCAGAATCTCCTCGCCCACGTGCCAGAAGTGGCAGTGGCGTCCCGCCGGCACGTACTTCTTCCCCAGCGAGATGTCCGCGGCGACGGAGCCGTAGAGGAACCCCTCCGGGAAGCGCCGCAGCACGTCCGCGATCACCGGCGGCAGCAGATAGAGCGCGTCCAGCAGCCGTTCGCCCAGGAAGATGTGCGTGGCCGGGCCGAACGCCCAGGCGTGCTCCGGCAGGATCGCCAGCGCCACCAGCGCGCCGGCGAAGACGAAGGCGACGCGGCGGAGGCGTGCCGTCAGAGACCGACCTTCTCCGCGCCCCGGCGCACGCCGTCGCGCGCCTCCCGGAGCTGACGCTCGATCATGACGGACACCTCCTCACGCGCCGCCTCTCCCAGTCGCTTCAGCTCCTTCGCGTAGCCGTCGATCAGCGCTCGCCCGGATTCCGCCAGCTCCTCGCCGAGCTCGCGCGCCGCCTCCGTCCCGTCCACCATCGCGGCGCGGGTGCGGCGCGCGCCGCCGCGGACCTGCTTGCCGTACGGCTCCAGCCGCCGGCGGATCCGTTGAACGCGGCCGCGCTTCGGTCGCAGCAGGAGCGCCGCCCCGACGCCGACCAGCGCGCCGATGCCGAGCGCGACGAGATAGTCGTTCCGGTCCCAATCCCTCATGAGAGCCTCCTCGCCGTTTCGAGATGCGCCGCGGCGTCGAGCCGCCGCGGGACGCCCGCCTGCGAAACAGCGGGCTCATCTCCAATCTGCAACATCCGGCCCGCCGCGGCAGCACGCGTCACCACAGAAGGTCGACGCCGATCGTGCGCAGGCCGAGCTTCGGCACGATTCCCGCCCGCCGCCGCGCGGAGCGGCCGCGCGCGAAGCGGCGCAGGACGTCGCGGCGGACCGCTTCGGGAAGGCGGGCGAGGGCGTCGTCGGCGGCCACGCGCCGGTCGATCCACGCCATGAGCGCGGCGTCGAGGACGTCGAGGCCGCCCGCGTCGCCGGCGAGGGCGAGGACGTCGGCCCGCGCGCTCCACGCGCCGCACAGCTCGCGCACCTGCGACGCCCACAGGTCGCCCAGCGGCAGCAGCGGCTCCGGCGGAACGCCCTCCAGTAGGAGGGACGTCTTGTCGGCCGGGTGCGCGACGAGCGCGTCGCCACCCGCGCCCGACGCCGCGCCGAGCCGCGCACGCAGGCGCGCGACCTCCAGCGCCGCGCGCTCACCAACCGTGCTTCCGAGGGCGTGCAGGAGCGGATCGCCGGCGGCGGGGAAGGGAACCGGTTCGACGGCGTCTCCGAGGGCGGCGCGGCACCAGCCCACCGCCAGCGCCGCTTGTGGGGAGCCGTCGTCGAGGACGAGAAGCCGGCGCGCGCCCGCGTCGCGGAGCGCCTGCGCGACGACATCCCCGACGATCGCGGCGATGCGCGACTCCCTGGCCCGCGCGCTCACTCCTCGCGCTCGCGCAGGAGGCGGTCCAGCTCGGCGCGCACGAGCCGCAGGTCCTCGTCGCGCGCGTGGGAGAACGGGCGGCGCGCCCGCCGCACCTCGCCGAGCGAGATCTCCGCCCCGATGCGGCTTTCGGCGTCGTCCGGCGCGCGCGCCACGACGGCGCCGTCGGGCGCCACGAGCAGCGATCCGCCCGCGAACGTCACCGCCCCCTCGGCGCCGACGCGGTTGGCGAGGGCGACGTAGACGCCGTACAGCCGCGCGGTGGTCGTGGCGATCCCCTCCCACGCGGCGGCCGACGCGAAGCGCGCGCCTCCGGTCCCACCTTCCCACGCGCCGCGCCCGGGCGCGGCCGCGAGGACGACGAGGAGGTCGGCACCGCCGGCGGCGGCGAGATAGGCGAGGGCGGGGTGCCAGAAGTCCTCGCAAACGAGGAGCGCGATCCTCCAGCCGCGCGCGGTGAAGACGCGCACGCCCTGGCCGCGGGCGAAGAAGCGCATCTCGTCAAACATGCCGTACGTGGGCGGATACACCTTGCGGTGGACGTGCACCACGCGGCCGCCGGCCAGGTACGCGGCGGCGTTGTAGACGAGGCCGTCCGGCGTCGCCTCCGGCAGCCCGAGGACGACGTCGGCCCCGGCGGCGAGCGCGGCGAGCGCCGGCGGTGCCGCACCCGGAGGGAGCGCGAGGGCGAGCGCGGCGGCGTCGTCGCCCAGGTCGTAGCCGGTCAGCGCGAGCTCCGGCGTCACGAGCAGGCCGTCCTCCTCGGCGGCGGCGGCGATCGCGTCGAGGTTGGCGCGCGCGTCGCGGAGGCGGGGGCGCGACTGCAGCACGGCCAGCCGCAGGCGGGTCTCGCTCATGGCTGCTCCTTCCGGTCCCCGGCACGGCGCTCGCCGTCGTCTTCCTCGCCGGGCGGGGGCGCTTCCGCGCCGCCGGCCCGCGCCGCTCGCTCCCGCGCCGCGTCGCGCACCCGGCGCGCGCGGCGGCCCACGACGCCGTGCGGCTTGCCGAGCGCTTCGGCGGGCGTGGGCGCGCGGCCCTCCGCGAGCGCCGCCTCGACGCGCGGCTCGATCTCGCCCGCGCGCCGCAGCAGGTTCCGCGTCAGGAACGGTCCCGCGAGCTCGCTCGCGACCACCGCGAGGACGACCGTGCTGAAGAGCGTGCGCATCGCTTCGGCCTCGGGACCGAGCGCGCTGCCGTAGGTGAGGGTGGCGCTGATCACCATGGCGAGGCTGATGCCGCCCTGGGGGATGAGTCCGAGGCCGAGCCGCTTCGGCACGTCGAACGGCAGCCGCCGCACGGCGGGCGCGATCCAGCCGCCCGCCAGCTTCGCGGCGCCGCGCGTCATCGCGTAGCCGATGCAGAGCGGGACGACGAGCCACGTGGAAAACTCCATCAGCGCTCCCGCGAGCACGAGGAGCACCACGTAGACCGGCTTCTCCCACGCCTCGAGCAGGGTGTACACCCGGCGGCGGAGCGTCGAGAAGTTCGCGATCACGGCGCCGGTGGTGGCGCACACGAAGAGCGGCGAGACGCCGACGTACAGCGCGGCGCCCGCCGCGAACACGACGAGGCCGAGCAGGAAGAGGACGAGCTCCTCGCGCTCCGAGACCGGCCGCGTCAGCCAGAGGAACACGACGCCGAACGCGACGCCGAGGGCAAGCGCCGCCGCGAGCCAGCGCGCGGCCAGCCACGCACCGTGCATCGCGAGCGGCCCCGCCGGATGGAAGAGCGCGTACGTCGCCTGGAGCGCGACGATGCCGACCAGCGCGTCGAGACTCGCGATGAAGAGCAGCAGCTCGCTCACCTTGCCTCGCACGAGGAAGTTGTGGCGGATGAGCGCGATGCCGGACGGCGTGGAGACGCAGGCCGTCGCGGCGGCAATGAGGAGGCCGATGCGCGTCTGCGCGCTCCAGTTACCGGCGGCGCGGAAGAGGAGCGAGCCGGCGCCGAGGAAGAGCGCGAGGGCCACGACCGCCTGCAGCAGCGTGGCGGCGAGGTAGGCGGGCGGGAAGCGGCGCAGGTGGCGGCGATCGAGCTGGAGCCCGAACAGCAGCCCGATCCAGCCCAGGCCCAGCGCGAGGAACGGGTAGAGCCGCTCGATCAGGTCCCGCGTGAGCAGCCCGAGCACGGTCGAGCCGAGGAGGAACCCGACGAAGACGAAGTGGGTCCCGGTCGCGAGGATCAGCCCCGGACCCAGCGCGCGCCGGCGGTCGGTGAAGGAGATGCGCGCGCCGAGCAGGCCCAGCAGCAGCAGGAAGAGGACGCCGAGAAGCGGGTTCACGCCCGGCTCCGGCGCCGTCAGCCTTCTTCGGCGCCCAGCTCCGGCGCGAGACCCGCGACGCGGCCGACCGGCACCGTGAAGACGATCCCGGTCGCCGGACTGCTCAGGTCGCCGCAGATCTCCTGCAGCAGCGCGATCGCGCCGTCGACCTTCGCGGGATCGTCGATCACGCTGAAGATCGTCTGGTTCTGCGGTCGCGAGCGCGTGATCAGGGTCTGCAGCCCCGCGAAGATCGGGATGTCGTGTGAGAGCACGCGGCCCATCCCCTCGCTGTTGATGATCGTGGCGCCGGTGATGCCGAGCTCGAGGAAGCCGGAGAGGATCTCGTCCAGCTTCTCCTCCTGATTGATCACCGCCACGAGGAGCTGCATGCCGGCCTCCTCACGCCCGCTCGCACGCCGGCCGCGCCGCCGGCAGAGCCGTGGATCCGCGGCCGCCGGCCGGCCGTGCTGGGCACGCAAGCGGTCGTGTGTGCATCCGCGACGGGTCCGGAGGTGAGAGGAGCAGAGAGGAGCGCCCCAAAAAAACGGGCCGGTACAGGTCTACCGGCCGTTTCATGTTAGACTTGCGACGACGGCGGTGTCAAGAACACACGCGCCCTTCGCGGTGTCCCTCGCGTTGACGGGTCGGGCCGCCGACCGGTACGATTCTTCCCATCGACGTGGCCCGTCCGGCGGCCGCTACCGGCCGCACGAATCGCGTCGCTCAGCCGAGGGGGACGATGCCGAAGTTCGTGGTCGAGGGGGGACATCCGCTGCGCGGAACGATCCGGCCCAGCGGCAACAAGAACGCCGCGTTGCCGATCCTGGCGGCGACCATCCTGACGGACGAGCCGGTCGTGCTCCACAACGTCCCCGACATCCGCGACGTGCGCACGCTCGTCGAGCTGCTGCAGCGGCTCGGCGTGGGCGCGGAGTGGCTCGGCCCCAACTCCGTCCGCCTGCACGCCGCCGAAGTCGGAATCTCCGAGCTGGACCCGGGCCTCGCCGCCCGCATCCGCGCCTCCATCCTGCTGCTCGGACCGATGCTCGGCCGCGTCGGCCGCATGAAGCTGCCGCCGCCCGGCGGCGACGTCATCGGCCGCCGTCGTCTCGACACCCATTTCCTGGCGCTCACGCGCCTCGGCGCGCGCATCGAGACCACCGGCCGCTACGAGCTGGAGACGAGCGGCCTCACCGGCGCCGACATCTTTCTCGACGAGCCGAGCGTGACGGCGACCGAGAACGCCGTGATGGCGGCCGTCCGCGCGCGCGGCCACACGCTGCTGCGCAACGCCGCCGCGGAGCCGCACGTGCAGGACCTGTGCGAGCTGCTGGTCAAGATGGGCGCGCACATCTCCGGGATCGGCACGCACCGCCTCGAGATCGAAGGCGTCGACCGCCTCCACGGCGTCGAGCACCGCATCGCGAGCGACCACATCGAGGTCGGCAGCTTCATCGGCCTCGCAGCCGTCACCCGCGGCGAGGTCCGGATCGAGGACGCCGCCGTGCGCCACCTCGACTCCACGCTCCTCGCCTACGAGCGCCTCGGCATCCACTGCGAGGTCCAGGGCGACGACCTGCTCGTGCCCGCGGCCCAGGAGCGCCAGGTCCGCATGGACCTCGGCGGCCACATCCCGAAGATCGACGACGGCCCCTGGCCCGCCTTCCCCGCGGACCTCACCTCGATCGCGCTCGTCACCGCGACCCAGTGCCGCGGCACGATCCTCATTCACGAGAAGATGTTCGAGTCGCGCATGTTCTTCGCCGACAAGATGATCGGCATGGGCGCCCGCATCGTCATCTGCGATCCGCACCGCGCCGTCGTCGTGGGACCGTCGCGGCTGCACGCCGGCGTGGTCGAGAGCCCCGACATCCGCGCCGGCATGGCGCTCCTCATCGCCGCCCTCGGCGCCGAAGGCGAGAGCCACATCTACAACGTGCGCCAGATCGAACGCGGCTACGAACGCATCGACGACCGCCTGCGCGGCCTCGGCGCGCGCATCGAGCGGGAGGACTCCAGACAGGACTGACCCGGGAGGATCCGATGGACGACAAGGAACGGCAGACCGGCGGACGGACGCGCGAGGGGTTCAGCGCATGGGTGGGCGTATTCGACGCGTTCCGCGACGCCCTCGAGGAGACGATCGACGAAATGCGCGACCGCAGCGAGATCGGCCCCGACCGCGCCAAGGAGACCGTGCGCCGCACCATGCGCCGCGCGCAGGACGCCTTCGACGACGCGCGCGAGCGGCTCGATTTCGTGCCGCGGCGCGAGTTCGAGGTGCTGCGCGAGGAGCTCGAAGCGCTCCGCCGGCGCGTCGACGAGCTGGAACGGCCAGGCGGCGGCGACACCGGCGTTCCCGTCGACCGCGGCTGATGACGCCACCGGCGGATGCCAGGGCGGCCGACGCCGCCGGCGGTCCTCGTGCGTGGGCCGGCGGCGCCGGCGGCTCCGGCGCCGGGCCGGACCACCCTCCGGACCCCGTGGTGCGCGAGAGCGCCGTCGCCTCGGATCCGCCGCTGTACGCTCATCCGGAGTGGGCCGATCGGTTCCCGTGGGCCTTCGCCGCGACGACCGGCCGCGGAAACGCCGCTGAGCCGTTCGACCTCGGCCTTTTCGGCGCGACGCCGGTGGGCACCTCGATGCGGCGGTGGCGCGCGGTGGCGCGCGCCGCCGGCTGCGCGCGTACGGCCCACGCGCGCCAGGTGCACGGCGCGCGCCTGCTGCGACACGCGGAAGGGGCGCCCGGCTTCCTCGTCTCCGACGGCTATGACGGCCATCTCACCCGCGAGCCGGGCGTCCTTCTCGCCGTCTCGATCGCCGACTGCGTGCCGGTCTTCCTCCTCTCGCGCCGCGGTCGGGCGGTCGCGCTCCTGCACGCCGGCTGGCGCGGCGTGGCCGCCGGCGTGCTGGAGCGGGGCGTCGCGGCACTCTGCGAGATGGCCGGGGCCGAGCCGGCGGAGCTGAGCGTCCACCTCGGTCCCGCCATCTGCGGCGCGTGCTACGAGGTCGGTCCAGAGGTCCACGAAGCGCTCGGCCTGCGGCCGCCGGATCGCAACACGCCGATCGACCTGCGGGCCGTCCTCGCCGGGCGCGCCCTCTCGCTGGGCGTGCCGCGGGCGGAGGTCACGCGCTCGAGCTGGTGCACCCGCTGCGGCGATTCCCCCTTCTTCTCGCATCGCGGCGGCGACGCGGAGCGGCAGATGGCGCTGCTCGCGATCCGGCCGTGACGTCGCGGCCGACTGAAATGGGAGCCGGTGCCGCGCGCGAGGCGCCGGAACGAGGCCTCTGCGGCCGCTGTGCCTTCGCCCGCGCGATCGCCAACCGGCGCGGATCTCGATTCACGCTGTGCGGCCGCTCCCGTACCGATCCGCGCTTTCCGCGCTACCCCACGCTGCCCGTGCTCCGCTGCGCGGGCTTCGAGCCCCGCACCCCGAGAGAAGGAGGAGGCCCGCCATGAGCGAGGAGCCGTTCTACGTCGCTCGCGCCGCCATCGAGAAGATCGCCGGCGTGCATCGCACGGCGCGCCTCGCGGCGACCGGCGACACGATCGAGTTCGGCGTCCACGGCGCGATCCGGCGCTTCTACGACCTCGAGACCGACGCCGACCGTCCGCTGCCGGTCGACTACATCGTCGCCGCCACCGGCGGCTGACTGCTCGGCACGCTCAACGGCGCGCTGGAGGCGCGCGGGATCGATCTGCCCGGCGACGCGGTGCGCGCCGACGTCGAGGGGGTCAACGAGGTGCGCGGCCGCGTGCCGGTGCTCGTCCGCATCCACGTCCGGTACCAGCTGCGCATCCCGGCCGGCGCGCGCGAGGTGGTCGAACGCGCGCTCGCGCGGCACGTCGAAGGTTGTCCGACGGCGTGCTCGCTGAGGGGGGCCGTGGAGGTGAGCTGGGAGGCCGAGATCGAGGAGGCGGTCGCGTGAGATGGTCCGGTGGGGACCCCTTCGATCCCTTCGCGACCGGTTGCACGCACCCGTAACTTTGTTTAAGTTAGGGACGTAGGCCTTCGGGCGCGCCCAGAGGCGTGTCCGGCGAGAGTGGGGGAAGTCCCCCACTTTTTTATTGACAGAAGCGAACCGTGGACGACCTGGAGCGGGTACTCGAGAGCACGGTCGAGGCGCTCGGCTTCGAGCTCGTCGAGCTCGAGCGGGCGGGCGCGAAGGTGCGCCCGATCCTGCGCCTGAGGATCGACCGTCCCGGCTCGGAGCCGGGCGACGGCGTCACGGTGGACGATTGTGCGCGTGTGAGTCGGGCCGTCGAGCCACTGCTCGACGAGCGCCTCGGCGGTGCGCGCTACGTCGTCGAGGTGTCGTCACCGGGTCTCGAGCGGCCGCTGGTGCGTGCGCGCGACTTCCGCCGTTTCGCCGGCGAGGAGGTGGTGCTGAAGGGGTTCGGCCCTCTGGCGGATCGGAGCCGTCGTCTGGAGGGCGAGCTCCTGGGGGTCCGAGGGGAGGAGGGCGAGGAGCGGGTCGCGCTGCGGCTCGCGGACGGGACGGAGGTGGAGGTGGCTCGGAGCGCGATCGCGCACGCGCACCTCGTCTACCGTTGGGACGGGCGCTGAGACGCCGCGTCGTAGTCACGTTCAGCAAGGCAGGGGTGGGAGTATGGCCAACGCGACACAGGTGCTGGCGGCCTTCCGCGAGATGATCGCGAACAAGAGCATCTCTCGCGAGGAGCTCCACGACCTGATCCGGGACGGCCTCATGGCGGCGCTCGCGCGGCGGTTCGGCCCCAACGTCGAGGCGGAGATCGACATCGATGAGGACGCCGGCGAGATGCGCATCACCGTGCTGAAGGAGGTCGTGGAGACGCTCGAGGATTCCTCCCGCGAGGTGTCGCTCGAGGAGGCCCGCTGGGACGACCCGGACTTCGAGCCGGGCGACGTGCTCGAGATCCCCGTCGAGTTCCAGGAGTTCGGGCGCAACGCCGTCATGGCGGCGAAGCAGCGCATCATTCAGCGGCTGCGCGAGAACGAGCGCGACCGCATCCGGGACGAGTACGCCGACCGCGAGGGCGAGCTGCTGAGCGGCGAGGTCCAGCAGGTCGAGCGCGGCAAGATCGTGATGATGCTGAACAAATCCCGGGATGCGGACGCGATCATCCCGTGGAAGGAGCAGAACCCGCGCGAGCGCTTCCGTCAGGGCGAGCCGATCCGCGCCGTGCTCAAGCGGGTCGAGGAAACCTCCAAGGGGCCGCGCCTCATCATGTCGCGCGCCGATCCGCTCTTCGTCGCCGCCCTCTTCAAGCTGGAGGTCCCCGAGATCTACCAGGGGATCGTCGAGGTGAAGGGGATCGCGCGCGAGGTCGGCGGCCGCACCAAGCTCGCCGTCGCGTCCCGCGACGAGTCGATCGACCCCGTCGGCGCCTGCGTCGGCATCAAGGGATCGCGCGTACAGGCGGTCGTGGGCGAGCTGGGCGGCGAGCGCATCGACATCGTGCCGTGGCACCCGGATCCGGAGATCTACGCCCGCCGGGCCCTTGCGCCCGCCCAGGTCGCCAAGGTGATCAGCGACGCCGAGCGCCGCGTCATCACCGCGATCGTCGACGAGGACCAGCTTTCGCTCGCCATCGGCCGCAACGGACAGAACGTGCGCCTCGCCAGCCAGCTCATCGGCTGGCAGATCGACCTCTACGGCAGCCGCGAGTGGCTCGAGCGCGGTGCGGACGAGGCGCTCTTCGGCGGCGCACAGCAGGAGTCCGAGTTCGAGGTCGCCGACTTCCCGCTCAGCGAGCTCGACCTGAAACCGTCGACTCTGGCGGCGCTGCAGGAGGCTGGATATACTACGTTTTTCGATATTATCGACCTCGAACGTGAGGAGCTGGTCGGCGTCCAGGGCGTGGGCGAGGAGGGTGCCGACGACGTGCTCCGCATCATCGAGGAGCTGACCGTCGTCGAGGACGGCGGCGGCGAGAGCGCGGAGGCCGCGCGCGGTCCCTCCGAGGCGGATCTCGCCGAGGCCCGCGAGATCGGCGCCGCCCTTCTCGGCGTCGACATCGAGGAGACGTCGGCGGAGACCACGGAGGCGGCGCCAGCGGCCACCGATGCGGAAACGTCCGAGGCGGTCGAGGCGTCCAGCGACGCGGAAGCGTCGGACGAAGTCGAGGCGGCGCTGAGGGTCGAGGCGGAGGTCGCCGCCGGCGCCGACGCGGACTCGGAATCGGACGGCTCGACGGAGGCCGGGGAGGGGAGCGACGCCGAACGCGGGAGCTGAGGCGGCGCTCGGCCTGCTCGGCCTTGCGGCGCGCGCGGGTCACGTCGTCCCGGGAACGGGCGCGGTTCGCGACGCGGTACGCGCCGGAGCCGTGGTCTTCGTGATCGTGGCGGCGGACGCGTCGCAGAACACGTGGGACCGACTGCTGCCGCTGCTGGCGGCACGGAACGTCGCTCACGTGGTGGGGTTCGAGCGGGCGGCGCTGGGTGGTGCGGTCGGCCGCTCGTCGCTCGGTGCGGTCGGACTGCGAGCGGGACCGCTCGCGCGCCGGCTCGCCGCGCTGCTCGGAGCGGACGGCGCGGAGGGCGCAGCAGGCAATTCGGAACAGGTGGTTTGAAGAGACGATGCGCGTCTACGAAGTTGCGAGGGAACTGAGCGTCGAGCCGGATGCGCTGATCCAGCTCCTGCGGGAGCTGGGTGCGCAGGTGCGTACCGAGGCGTCGAGCATCGACGACGGCGTCGTCGCCAAGGTGCGGGCGCGTCTGGAGCGCGAGCGGCGCGCGGGGCACGAGGACCGCAGCGAGGCGATCGAGGCGGCGATCGAGGACGCGCACGTCTCGACGCGCCGGCGGCGGCGTCGTCGCAAGGCGGACGAAGTCGAGGAGGAGGTCGCCGAGAGCGCCTCCGCGGCGGCGGACGCGGCGGAGGCGATGGCGGCGGAGGCGGCCGAGGAAGTGGCGGCGGCGGGCGAGCCGATCGCGGAGGAAGCGGTCGAGGAGGCGGAGGAAGCGGTCGAGGAGGTGCTGGCGTCCGCGGGCCCGGCGGAGGTCGAGGAGGCCGCGGAGGAGGAAGCGGAGGAGGCCGAGGCGGAAGTCGAGGCGCCCGAAGCCGAGGCGGAGGCGGTAGAGGCCGCGAAGCCGGCCGAGCCGGCCGCGCCGCGCGCGGAGACGCGGCGGCCGAAGCGGGTGGCGGACGTGATGCCCGCGCGGCCGGCGCCGGCGGCGAGCGCGGGCCCGGGCGGGCAGGTGCGCATCCAGGCCGAGGGCTTCACGACGGACGGGCGGCGCAAGGCGAAGAAGGAGAAGCGGAAGAAGCGGCGGCAGCGCGTCGACCAGGATGCGGTGCAGGAGAACGTCCAGCGCGTGATGGCCGAGATCAAGTCCGGCAGCGGGCGCAAGGGCGGAGGCCGGCGGCGCTCGCGGGCGGACGCGGCGGCAGTCCGTGAGGAGCGCGAGGCGGAGAAGCAGCGCGTGGCGGCCGAGGAAGCGCAGACGGTGCGCGTGAACGAGTTCCTCACGGTCGCGGAGCTGGCGGACCTGATCGATCACAGCCCGACGGAGATCATCGGCAGCGCGTTCAAGAATCTCGGGCTGATGGTGACGATCAACCAGCGGCTCGACTTCGACCAGATCGAGCTGCTGCTGGAGGAGTTCGGGTTCAGGGCGGTGCGCGAGACCGGCTACGCCGTCGGCCCGGAGGAGGAGCAAGAGGAGGAGCGGCCGGAGGATCTGGAGCCGCGCTCGCCGATCGTCACGGTGATGGGCCACGTCGACCATGGCAAGACGTCGCTGCTCGACTACATCCGCAAGACGAACGTGATCGCGGGTGAGGCGGGCGGCATCACGCAGCACATCGGCGCCTACCACGTCACGCTGGACGACGGGCGCTCGCTGAGTTTCCTCGACACGCCGGGCCACGCGGCGTTCACGGCGATGCGCGCGCGCGGCGCCGAGGTGACGGACCTGGTCATCCTGGTCGTCGCGGCGGACGACGCGGTGATGCCGCAGACGATCGAGGCGATCAGCCATGCGAAGAACGCGGGCGTGCCGCTCGTCGTCGCGATCAACAAGATCGACAAGCCGGGCGCGAACGCGGGCCGCGTGAAGCAGCAGCTCCTGGAGCACGAGGTGGTGGTCGAGGAGTTCGGCGGCAGCGTGCTCGACGCGGAGGTGAGCGCCAAGACCGGACAGGGCGTGGGCGACCTGCTCGACAAGGTGCTGCTGCAGTCGGACCTGCTGGAGCTCAAGGCGAATCCGAACCGGGAGGCGCAGGGCACCGTCATCGAGGCGCAGATCGACGTCGGCAAGGGTCCGCTCGCCACGGTGCTGGTGACGAACGGCACCCTGCGCGTGGGCGACGCCTTCGTTTGCGGCCTCTACGAGGGCCGCGTGCGCGCGATGCTGGACGAGCGCGGCAACACGATCGAGGAGGCGGGTCCGGCGATCCCGGTCCAGATCCTCGGCATCTCGGGCGTGCCCCAGGCGGGCGACACGCTGGTGGCCATGGAAGCGGATCGCGCCGCGGAGATCGCGCAGTCGCGCCAGCGGCTGGAGCGCGAGAAGCAGCTCCGCATCAAGGGCCGCGGCGTGAAGCTGCAGGACATCAGCAGCATGCTCGCGGAGGGCGAGACGGCGCAGCTCAACCTGATCATCAAGGGCGACGTCGACGGCTCCGTGCAGGCGCTCTCTGACGCGCTCGAGCAGCTGTCGACCGGCGAGGTCCAGGTCGACGTCATCCACCGCGGGGTGGGCGCCATCAACGAGTCGGACGTTCTGCTCGCCTCCACGTCCGGCGCGATCGTGATCGGCTTCCACGTCCGGCCCGACGCCGGGGCGCGCAGCCTCGCGGCGCAGGAAGGGGTCGACATCCGCCTCTACAACATCATCTACGAGGCGGTCGAGGAGGTGCGCTCCGCGCTGGAGGGGCTGCTCGCGCCGGAGGAGCGGGAGGTGGTGCTCGGCGCCGCCGAGGTGCGTCAGCTCTTCAAGGTGCCGCGCACCGGCACCGTGGCCGGCTGCTACGTGACGGAGGGCGTGATCGACCGCCGCGGCCGCGTCCGCGTGGTGCGCGACGGCGTGCAGATCTACGAGGGCCAGCTCGGCAGCCTGAAGCGCTTCAAGGACGACGTCCGCGAGGTGCGAGAGGGCTTCGAGTGCGGGCTCAACGTCGCCTCGTTCAACGACGTCAAGGTGGGCGACGTGATCGAGTGTTACCGCATCGAGGAGGTCGCGCGCACGCTCGCGAGCTCCGCGAGCGAGGGGGCGTAGCAGGCGCCCGGAGCGGCGGCGATGGTGGTCGGCGTGATCGGCTGGCAGCTCGAGATCTTCGGCTGCCAGTCGCTGAAGGAGAAGCGGCGCGTGGTGCGCAGCCTGAAGGACCGGCTGCAGAGCCGCTTCAAGATCTCCGTCGCCGAGACCGCCTACCAGGACCTGTGGCAGCGCGCCGAGCTGACCGCCTGCGTCGTCGCGGGCGAGCGCCGGCACGCGGACTCCGTGCTCGAGAGCGCGGACCGGCTGGTGGCGGGCGAGCACCGCGCTCGCGTGATCGAGAGTTATCGGCGTTTCGTCTGAGCCGAGGCGGCGGCGTCCACCGGATCGCCGCCGCTTCCGTTTTCGAGCAGGGGCCGCATGAGCCGACGCAGAATTGAGCGGGTCAACGAGCAGCTCAAGCGCGAGATTTCCTCCATCCTGCGTGACGACGTGCGCGATCCCCGGGTCGGCCAGCCCACCGTCACGGCGGTCGAGGCGGCGCCGGACCTGTCGTGGGCGCGCGTCTTCCTCAACGTGATGGGCGACGACGACGCCAAGGCCGCGACGCTCGAGGGTGCGCGCGCGGCCGCGTCGTTCGTGCGCAGCGAGCTGGCGCGCCGCATGAGCGTGCGGCGCGTCCCGGAGCTGGACTTCGTGCTCGACCGCAGTCTGGAGCACGCGCTGCGCATCGAGCGCCTCCTCGAGGAGGTGCTGCCGCCGGAGGACGATGACGCCTCCTGAGCCGGTCGAGCGGACGGCGCTCGGCGGCGTGCTGCGCGTGGACAAGCGGCCCGGCCCGACGTCGCACGACGTGGTCGCCGCCGCGCGCCGCGCGCTCGGCACGCGCCGCATCGGCCACACCGGCACGCTCGACCCGTTCGCTTCCGGGCTGCTGCTGCTCTGCGTCGGTCGAACCACCCGCCTGGCCGAATACCTCTCCGCCCTGCCGAAGCGCTACGGCGCCGTGCTCCGCCTCGGCGAGCGCACCGACACCGACGACCGGACCGGCACCGTGGTCGAGCGTTGCGAGACGTGGCGGGAGCGGGGCGAGGCCGAGATCCGGGGCGCGCTGCTCGGCCAGGTCGGGCGGCGGCAGCAGACGCCGCCGGCGTTCTCCGCCAAGAAGGTGGCAGGCGAGCGCCTCTACGCTCGCGCCCGCCGCGGCGAGCCCGTCGCGCCGGCACCGGTGGAGGTGGACGTGATGCGGATCGTCGTCCGCTCGATCGAGCCGCCGCGCGTCGGTTTCGACGTGCTCTGTTCCAGCGGCACGTACGTGCGCGCGATCGCCCGCGACGTGGGAATCGCGCTCGGCACCGGCGCGCACCTCGAGGAGCTGCGCCGCACCGCGATCGGACCGATCACGCTCGACCACGCCGTGGCCTCCGACGCGCTCGACGACGCGCAGGCACGCGCGCCGGCGTGGCTCTCGCCGCTTGACGCGCTCCGCCACCTCGACCGCGTCGACGTCGGCGACGACGACGCGGCCGCGATCGCCGCCGGCCGCGCGATCGCGGTGCCGGCCGTTCTCGCCGGCAGCGACGACGGCCTGGAAGCAGGCTCCCGTGCCGGCGGCGGCGCCGTGACGCCCGCCGCAGCGGGCGAAACGGTCGTGATCGCGCACGCGGGTGGTCTGATCGCGGTCGGCGAACGGGGCGACGGGCGCGTGCGGCCGCGCAAGGTGCTCGTCGATGCCTGAAGCAGGCGACGGCGCGCTCGTCCCGGCGGGCGAGCGCGGCACCGTCGTCACGGTCGGGACGTTCGACGGCGTGCACCGCGGCCACTGGGAGGTCCTCCAGCAGCTCCGCCGTCACGCCGTCGCCGAGAACCGCAGGAGCGTGCTCGTCACCTTCCACCCGCACCCGCTGCGCATCGTGCGGCCGGAGGCGGCGCCGCCGCTCCTCACCACGCCGGACGAGAAGAAGGAGATCCTGGCCGAGTCCGGCGTCGACTACGCCGTCTTCCTCTCCTTCACGCGGGCGCTCTCCAACTATTCGCCGCGCCGCTTCGTCGAGGAGATCCTCGTGCGGCGCCTGCACCTGCGGCATCTCGTGATCGGCTACGACCACGGCTTCGGCAAGGGGCGCTCGGGGGACGTGGACACGCTGCGGCGGATCGGCGCGGAGCTCGCTTTCCGGGTCGACGTCGTGCCGCCGGTCGACGCGAACGGCTCGCACCCGATCTCCTCCAGCGCCATCCGCGCGGCGCTGCGCAGCGGCGACGTGGCCGCCGCCGCGCGGGGTCTGGGCCGGCCGTACGCGCTGCGCGGCGTCGTCGTGCGCGGCGAGGGCCGCGGCCACTCGCTCGGCTTCCCGACCGCGAACATCCGGCCCGATCACGAGGACAAGCTGCTCCCCCTCGAGGGCGTCTACGCCGCGCGCGGCGTCGTCCGCACGCGCGTCGTCGACGGCGTGCTCCACCTCGGTCCCCGGCCCACCTTCCGTGGCTCCCCGCCCACGATCGAGCTCCACCTCTTCGACTTCGACGAAGACCTCTACGGCGAGACCGTCCGCGTCGACTTCTGCCGCCGCATCCGCCCCATCCACCCCTTCGCCACGGTGGAGGGCCTGGTCGCCGCGATCCGCGACGACTGCGATGCCGCGCGCCAGATCCTGGCCGGAGGCTGCTGATCCCGTCCGGTCGGCGCCAAGGCCCGCGGCGCTCGAGCTGGCACGCGATCTCCTTGCCTTGTTCCGCCCCCGATCTTTCGCTACCATTCTGGGTTGTGAAAATTCGGGAGGGCCCCTGGCGTCGGGCCCTCGCTTCCCGACCAGCGTAGACTCTCGCGGAGGCAGCCGTGCTGACGGACAAAGACGGGATCATCGAGAAGTACCAGCTCCATCCCACCGATCGGGGCAGTGCACCGGTTCAGGTCGCGCTGCTCACCGCGCGCATCAACGAGCTCACGGACCATTTCCGAACCCATCCGAAGGATCATCACAGCCGTCGTGGGCTGCTGAAGATGGTGGGGAAGCGGCGCCGGCTGCTCGAGTACCTGAAGCGCACGGACCTGGTGCGTTACCGTTCGCTGATCGAGGACCTGGGGCTGCGCCATTAGGAGGGGACGGGACGCGTCCGCGGTCGGCCGCGTCCCGGCGGCAGGATTTCGCGGAAGGCGCTGCGGAACGGCGTGAAGCGGTGAAGCGGCAGAGACGAATCGACATTGGCTGTCCAGAAAGGACACACGGAAGATGAAGCGAGTGGAGAGGACCTTCGCCGGTCGCCCCCTGGTGATCGAGACGGGGCGGGTGGCGCGGCAGGCGCACGGGTCGTGTACCATCCAGTTCGGCGAGACGATGGTGCTGTGCACGGCGACGGCGCGGGACGAGCGGACGCACCTGCCGTTCTTCCCGCTGACGGTGGAATACCGTGAGAAGACCTACGCGGCGGGGAAGATTCCGGGCGGCTTCATCAAGCGCGAGGGCCGGCCGGGAGAGAACGAGGTGCTGTCGGCACGGCAGATCGACCGTCCGATCCGGCCCCTCTTCCCGGACGGGTTCCAGAACGAGACGCAGGTCTTCGTCAACGTGATCTCGGCGGACCAGGAGAACAACGCGGACGTGCTGGGGATCCTGGGCGCTTCGCTCTCGCTGAGCATGTCGAAGATCCCGTTCAGCGGACCGATCGCGGGCGTGCGCGTGGGCCGCATCCAGGGGCAGTGGGTGCTGAACCCGACGTTTCAGCAGCTCGAGTTCAGCGACGTCGACGTGGTGGTCGCGGGAAGCGACAGCGCGATCATGATGGTGGAGGGCGGCGCGGTCGAGATCTCGGAGGCCGACATGGCCGAGGCGCTGCTGGTGGCGCACGAGGGCATCAAGGAGCTGGTCGCGATCCAGAACGAGATGCTCCGTGACATCTCGGTGCCCAAGATGTCGTGGGAAGGGCTGCCGATCCCGGACGCGGTCCGCTCGCGGGTGGAGGAACTGGCGGGAAGCCGCGTCGCCGAGGCGCTCAACCTGACGGACAAGATGGAGCGCAACCAGGCGCTCGCCGCGCTGCGCGAGGACGTCTCCGGTCAGCTCGCCGAGGAGTTCCCCGAGGAGGGGACGGCGATCAAGGAGGTGCTCTACCAGATCGAGAAGCGCGCGATGCGCCGCCAGATCCTGGAACGTGGCGAGCGGATCGACGGCCGCCAGCTGGACGAGATCCGCAAGATCACCTGTGAGACCGGCGTGCTGCCGCGCGCCCACGGCTCGGCGCTCTTCACCCGAGGACAGACGCAGTCGCTCGCGGTCGTCACGCTCGGTACTCCGTCCGACGAGCAGCGCATCGACACGATCGACGTGGCGCAGGAGACGTCGAAGTCCTTCATGCTGCACTACAACATGCCGCCGTTCGCGGTGGGCGAGGTGCGGCCGATCCGCGGCGTCTCCCGGCGCGAGCAGGGACACGGCGCCCTCGCGGAGCGCGCGATCCAGCCGCTGTTGCCGCCCTACGAGGACTTTCCCTACACGATCCGCATCGTCTCCGACATCCTGGAGTCCAACGGCAGCAGCTCGATGGCATCCGTCTGCGGCGCCTCGCTCTCGTTGATGGATGCCGCCGTGCCGATCCGCACCTCCTGCGCCGGCGTCGCCATGGGGCTGATCAAGGAAGGGGATCAGGTCGCCGTCCTGACGGACATCCTCGGCATCGAGGACGGCTTCGGCGACATGGACTTCAAGGTGGCGGGCACGCGCAAGGGGATCACCTCGATCCAGATGGACATCAAGATCGAGGGGCTGACGGTCGACATCATGCGCACCGCGCTCGAGCGCGCGCACACCGGCCGCATGCACATCCTCGACATCATGGACGCGACGCTCGCCGAGCCGCGCACGGAGCTGTCGCAGTACGCGCCGCGCATCATCACGATCCAGATCAATCCGGAGAAGATCGGCGAGGTGATCGGGCCGAAGGGGAAGACGATCCGCGCGATCCAGGAGCAGACCGGCTCCGAGATCAACATCGAGGACAGCGGCGTCGTCACCATCTCGAGTCCGGGCGGCGTGGGCGGCGAGAAGGCGCGCGAGATGATCGCGGCGATCGTCGAGGAGCCGGAGATCGGCCGCGTCTACGATGGCGTCGTGAAGAACACGACGACGTTCGGCGCTTTCGTCGAGATCCTGCCCGGCGTCGAGGGCCTCGTGCACATCTCGGAGCTCCAGGAGGGCCGCACGGAGAAGACCGAGGACGTGCTCAAGAAGGGCGACATGACGAGCGTCAAGCTGTTGTCGATCGACGAGAAGGGTCGGCTGCGACTCTCCCGCAAGGCGGCGCTCGAGGCCGAGGCGTAGGTCCCTCCTCCGTGGTCGACGCCGACCGCTTCGCGCAGGAGAAGCTCGAAGGAGGGCTTCTCGTCCTGACGGAGGAGATGCCGTGGGTCCGCTCGTGCGGCGTCGGCATCTGGGTGCGCTGGGGCTCGGCACATGAGACGAGCGCCGAGATGGGCGTCAGCCATCTGCTCGAGCACATGGTCTTCAAGGGGACGCCCCGACGGAGCGCCCGCGCCATCGCGCTCGAGCTCGAGCGCCTGGGCGGCACGCTGGACGCCTACACGACGCGCGAGCACACGAGCTTCCAGGCCCGCGTCCTGGACGAGCACGTGGGCGAGGCACTGGACGTCCTGGCCGACATGGTTCTGTCGCCGCTGCTGCGGCCCGAGGACCTGGATCTCGAGCGGGAAGTCGTGCTCGAGGAGATCGCGACGGTGGAGGACACCCCCGACGACCTCGTCTTCGAGCTTCACGCCTCGGCGCTCTGGGACAACCACCCCTACGGCTACACGATCCTCGGCACGCGTGATACCGTGTCCGCGCTGCGCGTCGAGGATCTGCGCCGCGTGCACGACGCCGCCTACCGCCGGCCCAACCTCGTGGTCGCGGCGGCGGGCAACCTCCGTCACGAGCAGGTGGTCGAGCACGCGCGCTCCCTCTTCGGCGGCGCCGGGACGGGCGCGCCGGTCGCGCCGCTGCCGGTGCCGCGCACGCAGCCGCCGCGGGTCGAGCGGATCGTGCGCGAGGGCTCGCAGACGCACCTCGTCTTCGGCAGGGGCACGTTCGGCCACGGCGATCCTCGCCGCTACGCGCTCGTCCTCCTCTCGAACGCGTTCGGCGGCGGCATGAGCTCGCGGCTCTTCCAGCGCGTGCGGGAGGAGCTGGGCCTCGCCTACGCGGTCTACTCGTATCAGACCTTCTACGAACACGCGGGCATCTTCGGCGTCTACGTGGGCACGCGGCCGGAATGGGCCGATCGCGCGGAGGAGACGGTGCGTGCCGAGCTGGCGCGCGCGGCGGCGGAGGGGCTGAGTGCCGAGGAGCTGGACGACGTGAAGGGGCAGGTGAAGGGCCAGCTCGTGCTGTCGCTCGAGTCCAGCGGCGCACGGCTGCACAGGCTCGCGGGCGTGGCGCTTTACGACGAGCCGTTCCTCACGCTCGACGAGCTGGTCGCGCGCGTCGACGCGGTCACGCTCGACGAAATCGCCGCGCTCGCGGCGGAGTACCTCGACCCGGACCGGCAGGTCGTGCTGCGTCTCGGTCCGGAAGTGTGAAGACGAACATCCACCAGGCGAGAGAGCCATGATCATCGGCGTTCCGAGAGAGATCAAGTCGAACGAGAACCGGGTGGCGCTCGTGCCGGCCGGCGCGGAGGCGCTCGTTCAGGCAGGACATACGGTGCTTGTCGAGAAGGATGCGGGCAGCGGCAGCGGTTTCACGGACGACGCCTACACCGCCGTCGGCGCGGAGATCGTCCCCGGCGCGGACGGCGTCTGGCAGCGCGCCGAGATGATCATGAAGGTGAAGGAGCCGATCGAGGTGGAGTGGCCGCGCATGCGCGACGGCCAGGTCATCTTCACGTACTTCCACTTCGCGGCGTCGGAGCCGCTGACGCGTGCCGTGATGGCATCGAACGCCGTCGCCGTCGCGTACGAGACGGTGCAGCTGCCGAACGGCGAGCTGCCGCTGCTGACGCCCATGAGCGAGGTGGCGGGCCGCATGGCGGTGCAGGAGGGCGCGAAATACCTGGAGCGCTTCTTCGGCGGCCGCGGCATACTGCTGGGCGGTGTCCCCGGCGTGGAGCCGGGCACGGTCGTCGTGCTCGGCGGGGGCATCGTCGGCTCGAACGCGGCGCGCATGGCGGCCGGCCTCGGCGCGCACGTCGTCATCCTGGACCTGTCGCTGAACCGCCTGCGCTATCTCTCGGAGGTGATGCCGGCGAACGTGACGCCGCTCTACTCGAACCGCCACAACATCCTCGAGCAGCTCGAGCGGGCGGACCTGCTCGTCGGCGCGGTGCTGCTGCCGGGAGCGAAGGCGCCGCACCTGGTGCGCCGGGCCGACCTCGCGCTCATGAAGGAGGGATCGGTGATCGTGGACGTCGCCGTGGACCAGGGCGGCTGCGTCGAGACGATCCACCCGACCACGCACGACGATCCGATCTACGTCGTGGACGGCGTGATCCACTACGGCGTGGCGAACATGCCGGGCGGCGTGCCGCGCACGTCGACGCTGGCGCTGACGAACGCCACCTTCCTCTACGCCCTGGCGCTCGCCAACCACGGCTGGAAGGCGGCGTGTCGGGCGGACCGGGCGCTCGCGCTCGGCGTGAACGTCGTGGGCGGCCGGGTCACGTATCCGGGCGTAGCGGAGGCGTTCGGCCTCGATCACACGCCGGTCGACCAGGTCCTCTGAGCCGCGCGAGCTCCATGGAGGCGATCCCGATCCCGATCCGGCGGCTGGCGAACTTCCCGGAAGGCTGGCCGCTTCCGGCGTACGCCACGCCCGGCTCCGTCGCCGTCGACCTGCGCAACGCGGGTCCGCCCCTCACGCTGCCGCCGCTCGGCCGCGCTCTGGTGCCGACGGGGTTGGCGATCGCGCTCCCGGACGGCTTCGAGGCGCAGGTGCGGCCCCGTTCCGGCCTGGCGATCCAGCGCGGCATCGGCATCCTGAACGCGCCGGGCACGATCGACAGCGACTACCGCGGCGAGATCCGGGTCCCGCTCGTCAACTTCGACGCGGAGCCGCAGCAGATCGAGCACGGAGAGCGGATGGCGCAACTCCTGGTGGCGCCGGTGGTGCGCGTATCGTGGCGTGAAGTGGAGGCACTGCCGGAGTCACAGCGGGGGACCGGCGGCTTCGGCAGCACGGGCCGTTGATGCCGCTGCCCATCGTAAGTGACGCCGCATGCGGCATTTCGGGGCGCGACGGGCTTGCCGCCGGTCGCGCGCGGGGTGTAGCTTGAGCGGTTCACCGATCGCAATCGTGCGGCGGCCGCGCGGGCGGCTCGCCGCTGAACGGTTTACGCCGGCCCTGCCGCAGGGGCCCGGGGACGAGAGATGGCGCTGCGCAGCCTGCTGAGCACCGGGCGGATCCTGCCCGTCAACGACATCGCCGTGGACCTCGGCACGGCGAATACGCTCGTGTACGTGAAGGGCGAAGGGATCGTCCTGAACGAGCCGAGCGTGGTCGCCATGGAACGCGGCTCGGGCCGCATCAAGGGGATCGGCCTCGAAGCGAAACGGATGCTCGGCCGCACGCCGGAGGGCGTGATCGCGGTGCGTCCGATGAAGGACGGCGTGATCGCCGACGTGGACACGACCGAGATCATGCTGCGCCATTTTTTGCGTGCGGTCACGAACAAGCGGATCTTCCGCATGAAGCCGCGCGTCGTGGTGGGCGTGCCGTCCGGCATCACGGAGCTGGAGCGGCGCGCGGTCCGCTCGAGCGCGAACGCCGCCGGCTCGAAGGAGGTGTTCATGGTCGCCGAGCCGATGGCGGCCGCGATCGGCGTCGGTCTGCCGGTGGACACGCCGACGGGCAACATGGTGATCGACATCGGCGGCGGCACGACGGAGATCGCGGTGATCGCGCTGAGCGGCATCGTCGCCGACACCTCGATCCGCGTGGGCGGCGACGAGATCGACAGCGCGATCGTGAGCTTCTTGCGGAAGAACTACAACCTCCTGATCGGCGAGCCGACGGCGGAGGCGATCAAGATCCAGATCGGCTCCGCCTTCAGCACGTCGGACGAACGGGAGATGGACGTGAAGGGCCGAGACCTCGTCAGCGGCATTCCGAAGACCGTGCGCGTGCACTCGCAGGAGATCCGCGAATGCATCCAGGAGCCCATCCAGTCGATCGTCGACGCGGTGCGGCGCGCGCTCGAGATCACCCCGCCGGAGCTCGCCTCCGACATCGTCGATCGCGGCATCGTGATGACCGGGGGCGGCGCGCTCATCCGCGGCCTCGACCAGCTCCTCGCGCACGAGACCAACCTGCCGATCCACGTCGACGAGGATCCGCTCACCTGCGTGGTCCGCGGCGCCGGGCGGATCCTCGACGATCTCCCGCGCTACCGGAGCGTGCTCAACTCCTGATCCCGCTTGGCATACTTCGGCGACACGCGACACGGCAGGCGACGCGACGACGTCCTCGCGGGGCTCGTCCTCCTCGCCGGCCTCGTCCTGCTCGCCTTGCCGTCGAGTGGCCAGGAGAGGGTGCGCGCCGCGCTGCGCCGCACCGTTCTGCGACCGTTCGTCGTCGCGCAGGATGCGCTCGCCTCCCGCGGCATGCGCGGCGGCGACGTCGACCGCATCGAGGCGCAGCGCGACTCGCTCGAAGTGCTCGCAGTCGCCCAGGCGCCGCTCGCCGAGGAGAACCGGCGGTTGCGCGGGCTGCTGGGGCTGCGCGACCGGCTTCCCACCCGCTTCGTACCCGCGGAGGTGCTGCGCGTGGGCCTGACGAGCGGCGAGAGCACCTTCCTCGTGTCGCGCGGGCGCGCGGACGGCGTGCGGAAGGGGAGTGCCGTGATCGGCGACGGCGGGCTGCTCGGCGTGGTGGAGAGCGTCGATGCGCACACGGCGCAGGCGATCGACTGGACGCACCCCGATTTCCGCGCGAGCGCCATGGCGGTGGACGGCA
Source organism: uncultured Gemmatimonadales bacterium (assembly GCA_963816355.1). GTDB lineage: Bacteria > Gemmatimonadota > Gemmatimonadetes > Longimicrobiales > RSA9 > CAWFKH01. The sequence goes on from CAWFKH010000003.1 coordinate 588,106, forward strand.
GCGTGTACGGGATCGTGGAACCGCGCCGCGGCGAGTTCCGCGAGGAGGACGAGCTGACGCTGGCGGGGGCGCCGTTCCACAGCGATCTGAAGCCGGGCGCGCGCATCGTGACGTCGGGGCGAGGCGGCGTCTATCCGCGGGGGATCCCGCTCGGCACGGTGATCGGGATCGAGGACGCGGACACCGGCTGGCGCAAGAGCTACGTGCTGCGCCCCGCCGTGCGGCCGGAGTCGGCGACGCACGTGCTGGTGGAGGCGGGGCCGCGCGGGGAGGCGGCACGTGACCTGTCGCAGGCGTGGTTCTCACCGCCGCCGCGCGAAGCGCCGGCCGCGACGCGCGCGGACACGGCGGGGCGCTCCTGATGCGATGGCCGTTCGCGACGTTCATCGCGACCCTCGTCGTCCTGCACTTCTTCCTGCACCTCGGCCTCGGTCTCGGCGGCGCGGCACCGGACCTGCTCACGGTCGCGGCGCTTCTCGCCGCGCGTCGCATGAACCGCGCGGTGGCGACGCTGCTGGGCGGCGTGCTGGGCCTGATCCGCGACGCGCTCGCGCTGGTCGCCTTCGGGGCGGACGCGCTGGCGCTCGCGTTCGTCGCCTACGTGGGGGCGCGCACGCGCGACCTGTTCGTGGGCGACAGCTGGCTCTTCGTGCTCCTCTATCTCTTCGTCGGCAAGTGGTCGCACGACGCGCTGCACTACGGCTTCACCGCCGTGAAGACGGGAAGCGGCACGGCGGATGCGTTCGGCCGGCTCGTCCTGCTCGCCCCGGAGGCGGCGCTCTACTCGGCGCTCGCGGGTGCGGTCGCGCTCGCCTTCTACCGGAACGTGAGCCGCGAGCGCTGAGCGCGCCGCCGCCCCGCCGGATCCGATGAACCTGCTCCGCTCCGCCCGCGCGCTGATCGGCGATTCGCCGCTCTTCCTGGCCGTGCTGGGGATGTCGCTCTTCGGCATCGCGATGATCTATTCTGCGGGCCAGCTCGACATCCCGAACCCGCTGCTCGCTTCGATGTGGCAGCGGCAGCTCATGTGGCTCGGCATCTCGCTGGTGGCGCTCTTCGTGGTGGCGCGCATCGAGGTGCGCTGGTTCGAATGGGCGGCGACGCCGATCTACGCCGTCGCGGTGCTGCTGCTGGCGGCGACGCTGGTGATCGGCACCGGGCGTGGCACGGCGCAGGGGACGCGCAGCTGGCTGCCGCTGGGTCCGCTCTCGTTCCAGCCGTCGCAGTTCGCGAACCTCGCCACCGTGCTGATGCTGGCGAAGGTGATGAGCGCGTGGCGGGAGTCGCCGGAGACGGTGTGGGACCTGTGGGCACCGCTGTTGATCACGGGCGTGCCGATGCTGCTCGTGCTGGCGCAGCCGGACCTCGGCACGGCAATGGTGTTCGGCGCGCTGCTGATCGCCACGATGTACTGGGCAGGGACGCCGGGCGGCGTCCTCTTCATGCTGATCAGCCCGGTGATCGCGCTGCTGCTCTCCTTCAGCGCGTGGCTCTTCAGCGCGTACATGATCGTGCTGCTCGCGTTCGTGCTGCTCTACCGCTCTCCGCTGGGCGAGGCGATCGCGGTGGTGGGTGCGAACCTGGCGGCCGGCACCATCGCGATTCCGCTGTGGAACCACCTGCAGTCGTACCAGAAGAACCGGCTTCTCGTCTTCCTGAACCCGGAGCGCGACCCGCGCGGCGCGGGCTACCAGCTCATCCAGTCCCAGGTCGCGATCGGCAGCGGCGGACCGTTCGGCAAGGGGTTCCTGCACGGCACGCAGAAGCGGCTCGCCTTCCTGCCGGAGCAGCACACCGACTTCATCTTCAGCGTGATCGGAGAGGAGCTCGGTTTCCTGGGGGCGGTTGCGGTGGTGCTCGCGTTCGGCTTCATTCTTCTGCGGCTGGTGCGCGTCGCGGAGCGGGCGAGCGACCCGTTCGGCGGCATCGTCGCCTTCGGCATCTTCGGGGCGTGGATGGCGCACGTGCTGGTGAACATCGGGATGACGATCGGCCTGATGCCGATCACCGGCATCCCGTTGCCGTTCCTGAGCTACGGCGGCTCGTTTCTGCTGGCCACCTACCTCGCGCTCGGTCTGGCGGAGCGCGTCGCGGCGCAGCGGGGGAGGATCTGATCGATGAGCTGGTTCCGGAAGCCGAAGAAGAAGCTGGAGGCGACCGAGCGGCGCGAGCTGCCCTCGGACGTGTTCGAGAAGTGCGCCGGCTGCGGCGAGATCATCTATCGCGCCCGCATCGCCCGCAACGCGTTCGTCTGCCCGAGCTGCGGCAGCCACTTCCGCATCGGCGCGCTCGACTACGTCGAGCTGCTCCTCGATGGGGACACGTTCGTCGAGCACGACGCGAGCATGCGCAGCGCGGACCCGCTCAAGTTCCACGACCTGAAGCCGTACCGCGAGCGGATCAAGGCGGCCGAGCGCAGGACCGGCCGGGGCGACGCCGTCGTCACCGGCTCCGGCCGGCTCGACGAGCTGCCGGTCAAACTGGGCGTGATGGACTTCGAGTTCATCGGCGGCAGCATGGGCTCGGTCGTGGGTGAGAAGCTCGCGCGCCTCGGCCGGCGCGCGCTGAGCGATCGGGAGCCGCTCGTCGTCGTGAGCGCCTCCGGCGGCGCGCGCATGATGGAGGGGATCCTGTCGCTGATGCAGATGGCGAAGACGTCCGCCGTCCTCGCGCGGCTGCACGAGGCGGGCGTCCCCTATATCTCGATCCTCACCGACCCGACGACGGGCGGCGTGACCGCCTCCTACGCGATGCTCGGCGACGCCAACCTGGCCGAGCCGGGTGCGCTGATCGGCTTCGCCGGCCCCCGCGTCATCGAGCAGACGATCAAGCAGGAGCTGCCGGAAGGCTTCCAGCGCTCCGAGTTCCTGCTCTCGCACGGCATGCTGGACGCGATCGTCGACCGGCGCGACCTCAAGCGCACCGTCGCGCACCTGCTGCGCCACATGCTCGGTCTGCCGCCTTCCGAGGGCGGCCTCGGCGCGCCCGAATAGCGAGGCCGGAGGCGCCCTGACCTACGCCGAGCTCGTCCGCGCGCTCTTCCCCCGCCTGACCGGCGGCATCCGCTGGGGCACGGAGCGGACGGAGCGGATGCTCGCCGCCCTCGGCGACCCGCAGCGGAGCTTCCGCGTGGTGCACGTGGGCGGCACCAACGGGAAGGGGTCGGTCGCGGCCACGATCGCCTCCATCCTCACGCGCGCCGGCCATCGCACCGGCCTCTACACCTCGCCCCACCTGTGCACGTTCCGGGAGCGCATCCGCTTCGACGGTCGCGCGATCGGGGAGGCGGCGCTGCTGGCGGCGGCCGAGCGCGCGTGGCCGCTGGTCGAGCGCGAGACGCCCTCATTTTTCGAGGCCACGACGGTGATCGCCTTCGAGGCGATGGCGGAGGCGGGCGTCGACGTCGCCGTGGTCGAGGTCGGTCTCGGCGGCCGCCTCGACGCCACCAACGTGGTCCAGGCGGACGCGGTCGTGATCACCAACATCGGGCGCGACCACGTCGAGTACCTCGGAGGGACGCTGGAGGCGATCGCCCTCGAGAAGGCGGGGATCATCAAGGGCGGCGCGCCGGTGGTGACCGCCGAGCCGAGGCCCCGACTGCTGTCGATCTTCGCGGAGCGCGCGGCGGCGGTCGGCGCGCCGCTGGTGCCGCTCGAGCGCGCCGCCGTGGCGGACGTGCGCACGGCGCTGGACGGAACCCGCTTCCGGATGCGCACGCGGCGCTGGGGCGACGTCGCCCTGCACACGCCGCTGCTCGGCCGCCACCAGGCGGTCAACGCCGCGCTCGCCGTGCACGCGCTCGACGTCGCGCCGGCGGAGCTGGCGGCGACCCCGGCGGACGTGGTCGCGGGCGTCGCCGCCGTGCGGTGGCCCGGGCGCCTGCAGGTCGAGTCGATCGGGCCCGCATCCTGGGTGTTCGACGCTGCGCACAACCCCGCGGGTGTGGAGGCGCTGCTCGCGGCGCTCGCCGAGCTACCGCTGCCGCCGCCGCTGCGCGTGGTGGCCGGCATCCTGGGCGACAAGGACTGGGAGGCGATGCTGACGCCGCTCGCCGCGCGCGCCGACTCGCTGATCCTCACCACGGCGCCCTCCACGCCGCCGGAGCGCCGGTGGGATCCCGCGCTCGCCGGCGAGCGTCTGCGGGGCGCGGCCGCGGCGACGGTGCGCGTAGAGCCGGAATTCACCCGTGCGCTGGACGCCGCCCGCGCGGCGGCGGAGGCGGAAGGCGGCACCGTCCTGGTGACCGGCTCCTTCCACACGGTCGGCGACGCGTTGGCGTCGCTCGGAATGGCGCCCGACGGCGCCGACCTCTACTTGCCCCCCCAGCCGAGCGCGGTCTAGATTCGGGCGCATGCCCACGTTCCAGAGCCTGCCCGGTTTTCGCGACTTTTTCCCCGCCGAATTCGCGCTCCGCGCCCACATCTTCGCCGCCTGGCGAGAGGCGGCGAAGCGCTACGGATTCGAGGAGTACGACGGTCCGCCGCTCGAGCCGCTCGATCTCTATACGGCGAAGAGCGGTGAGGAGATCGTCGAGCAGCTCTACGCGTTCGAGGACAAGGGCGGCCGCGCCGTCGCGCTGCGACCGGAGATGACGCCGTCGCTCGCGCGGATGGCGGGTGCGCGCGCGCGCTCGCTTCCCAAGCCGTTGCGCTGGTTCTCGATCCCGCAGCTCTTCCGCTACGAGCGCACGCAGCGCGGCCGCCTGCGCGAGCACTTCCAGTGGAACGTCGACATCGTCGGCGAGGAGGATCCGGCGGCGGACGCCGAGGTGCTCGCCGTCGGCCTGGAGGCGCTGCGGCTGCTCGGTCTCGCCGAGGAGGACGTGGTCGCGCGCATCAACGACCGGCGCCTGCTCGAGCGGCTGCTGCTCAACGCCGGCGTCGCGCCGGCCGCACTGGCGCGGGCGTACGCAGCCGTCGACAAGCTGGGGCGCGAGCCGGACGAGCGCGTGGCCGAGCGGCTCGCGCGCGCCGGCCTCTCCGCCGAGGTGGTGTCGGGCGTCTTCGCCATCTTCGAGATGGACGGCCTGGAGCACGTGGCGGATGCGTACGGCGGCGTTCCGGGCGTGGCGGCGGAGCTGGAGCGGCTGCGCGCCTACTTCGCCGCGCTCGAGGACCTGGGCTTCGGCGGCTTCCTGCGCTACGATCCCCGCATCGTCCGCGGCCTCGCCTACTATACCGGCATCGTCTTCGAGATCTTCGACCGCCGCGGCGAGCTGCGCGCGGTGTGTGGCGGTGGCCGCTACGACGACCTGCTCGGCGCCATCGGGGGCGAACCGCTGCCCGCGCTCGGCTTCGGCATGGGCGATGTCGTCCTCGGCGAGCTACTTCGGGAGCGCGACCTGCTGCCGCCGGACGGCACCGCCGTCGACTACTACCTCGTGGCGATCCGCGCCGAGGAGCGGGCGTACGTGCGCCGCCTCGCGGCGCGCCTGCGTCACGCCGGCCGCTCCGCCGTCTACGCCCTGCGCGACGCCTCCGTCAACAAGCAGTTCAAGGAAGCCGCGGCGCGCGGCGCCGCGCGCGCGATCGTGATCGGTCCGGAGGAGCGCGCGGAGGGCGTCGTCGTCGTGCGCGACATGGCGAGCGGCGAGGAGCGCCGCGTCGCGCCGGACGCGCTGGAGCGCGACGGTGGGTGAGCGTTCGGTCGAGCGGCTCGACGCGGAGCGCCGGCGCATCCTGCGCCGGGCGGCGCTCTACACGTACGGCTTCCTCGTGCTCGCGATCGTCGTCGCTGTCGGAGGCTCGGCCTTCATCGCGTGGATTTTCACGGCGACCGGGCTGGGGTTCCTGCCCGTCTGGCTCGTGCTCAGCGCGGTGACGCTCGGCGTCCCGGCGCTGGGGCAGTTGGCGCGGGCCCTCCTCAGACGCGACGGCGGCGAGCGACCGTCCACACGCACACCGACCCCGGGACCATGGCCGAAGAGAAGAAGCTGACGACGCGCGCCGCCGACTTCAGCGCGTGGTACAACGAGGTCGTCCTGCGCGCCGAGCTCGCCGACTACTCGCCGGTGCGCGGCTGCATGGTGATCCGCCCGTGGGGCTACGCGATCTGGGAGCGGATGCAGGGCGCGCTGGACGCGATGTTCAAGGAGACCGGCCACCAGAACGCGTACTTCCCGCTGCTCCTGCCGCAGAGTTTCCTGGAGCGGGAGAAGGCGCACGTCGAGGGCTTCGCGCCGGAAGTCGCGGTCGTCACGCACGCCGGCGGCAAGGAGCTGGAGGAGCCGCTCGTCATCCGGCCCACCTCCGAGACGATCATCTACGACATGTTCGCGAAGTGGGTCCAGAGCTACCGGGACCTGCCGCTGCTGATCAACCAGTGGGCGAACGTCGTGCGCTGGGAGATGCGCACGCGGCTCTTCCTGCGCACCACCGAATTCCTCTGGCAGGAGGGCCACACCGCCCACGCGAGCGAGGCGGAGGCGGAGGAGGAGACGCTGCGCATGCTCGGCGTCTACCGCGAGTTCATGGAGAGCTGGATGGCGATGCCGCCGGTCACCGGCCGCAAGACGGACGCCGAGCGCTTCGCGGGCGCGCTGCGCACGTATTCGTGCGAAGCCATGATGCAGGACAACCGCGCGCTGCAGGCCGGCACGTCGCACGCCCTCGGCCAGAACTTCTCGCGCCAGTTCGATCTCCGCTTCCAGGCGGAGTCCGGCGCGGAGGAGTACGCCTGGAACACCTCGTGGGGCGTCTCCACCCGCCTCGTCGGCGGCCTCGTCATGACCCACGGCGACGACGTCGGCCTCGTCGTCCCACCGCGCCTCGCGCCGCACCAGGCCGTCGTCGTGCCGATCTTCCGCAAGGACGAGGAGCGCGCCACTGTCGTCGGCAAGGCGGAGTCGATCGCCGCCGCGCTGCGCGAGGCGGGGGTGCGCGTCCACGTCGACGTCCGCGAGAACCTCTCGCCCGGCGCGAAGTTCTACGAATGGGAGCGGCGCGGCGTGCCGCTGCGGATGGAGATCGGTCCGCGCGACGTCGCGAGCGAGCAGGTCGTCCTGGTGCGCCGCTTCGTCGCCGCCGACGCGCCTCGCAAGGAGTCGGTGCCGGAGGGTGGCGTGGTGGCGGCCGTGCGCGAGCGCCTCGCCGCGCTGCAGGCGGGCCTCCTCGCGGCGGCGCTCGAACGCCGCGAGGCGCACTCGCACCGCGGCGTGGCGACGTACGACCGCTTCCGCGAGATCGTCGACGGCGAGGGCGGTTTCGTCTACGCCGGCTGGTGCGGCTCCGCGGCGTGCGAGGCCCGCGTCAAGGAGGAGACGAAGGCGACGATCCGCTGCCTGCCGTTCGCCGAGTTCCGCTCGCCGGATCCGCCGCAGCGCTGCCTCGTCTGCGGCGAGGCGGCGAGCGAGGAGGCGCTCTGGGCGAAGGCGTACTGAGCGTGGCGGTGCCGGACGCGTTCGCCTACCGCGACGGCCGCCTCTTCTGCGACGATGTCGACCTCCACTCCGTCGTCGCCGAGCACGGGACCCCGCTCTACGTCTACAGCGCGCGTGCGCTGCTCGAGCGCTACGACGGCTTCCACGCCGCGTTCGCACCGCTCGATCGGCTCGTCGCCTATTCCGTCAAGGCGAACGCCAACCTCTCCATCCTGCGCCTGCTCGCGCGGCGCGGCGCGGGCGCCGACATCGTCAGCGGCGGCGAGCTGCACCGCGCGCTGCGGGCCGGCGTTCCGGCGGACCGCATCGTCTTCAGCGGCGTCGGCAAGACGGTGCGCGAGATGGCGGCGGCGCTGCGCGCGGGGATCTACGGCTTCAACGTGGAGAGCGAGGGCGAGCTGCGCGCCCTCTCCGATCTGGCGGTGGCGATGTCGACGGAGGCGCCGGTCGCGCTGCGGATCAACCCGGACATCGAGAGCCCGACGCCGCACCGGTACACGCGCACCGGCCACCGCGCGACGAAGTTCGGCATCCCGGCCGAGCAGGGAGCGGCGCTCTATCGCCTGGCTCGCGGCCTGCCGGGCGTGCGCCCGCGCGGCATCGACGTCCACATCGGCAGCCAGATCCTGGACCCGGAGCCCTACCGGGCGGCGCTGCTCGAGGTCCTGGCGATGGTCGACGGCCTGCGCGAGGAGGGGATCGTGCTCGAGTACCTCGACCTGGGCGGCGGCTTCGGCATCGCGTACGGCCCCGAGGCCGCGGTGTCCGCCGCCGACTTCGCCGGGCGCGTCGTTCCGCACCTCGCCGCCGCCGGCCTGCGGCTGGTGCTCGAACCCGGCCGCTTCATCGTCGGCCCCGCCGGCGTGCTCCTCGCCCGCGTCCTCTACGTCAAGGAGATGGGACCGAAGACCTTCGTCGTCACCGACGCGGGCATGAACGACCTGCTGCGTCCGAGCCACTACGCGAGCTGGCACGACGTGCGGCCCGCCGAGCTGCGCGCGGGGCGGGACGACGTCGCCGTCGACGTCGTCGGCCCGATCTGCGAATCCGGCGACTTCCTCGCGCTCGACCGCGCGATCCCGCGCGTCGAGAGCGGCGAGCTGCTGGCGGTATTCACGGTGGGCGCGTACGGTTTCTCGATGGCCTCCACCTACAACCAGCGGCCGCGCCCGGCGGAGGTGCTCGTGGAGGGGGAACGGGCACGCCTGATCCGGGCCCGCGAGGACTACGACGACCTGCTCGACGGCGAGGTCGAGCTCCTGGAGTAGCGAAACGGGGACCATGCGCGATCGCATCCTGATTCTCGACTACGGCTCGCAGTTCACGCAGCTCATCGCGCGGCGCATCCGCGAGGAGCGCGTCTACTGCGAGATCCATCCGCCCACGGTGACACTCGACTGGATCGGTGAGTGGCGGCCGAAGGGGATCGTGCTTTCCGGCGGCCCGGCGTCCGTTTACGGCGACGACGTGCCGAGCGCCGACGCCCGTCTCCTGCGCCTCGGCGTGCCGGTCCTGGGCATCTGCTACGGCATGCAGCTCGTCGCCCACCTCGAGGGCGGCCACGTGGTCCACGGCAAGCGGGAATACGGCCGCGCCGAGATCGAAATCCTGACCGCGGACGACCTCTTCGACGGCTTCGAGGAGGGCGGCCGCGAGGGCGTCTGGATGAGCCACGGCGACCACGTCGTCGAGCCGCCGCCCGGCTACCGCGTCCTCGCCCGCACCGCCTCGCTGCCGGTCGCCGCGTTTCGCGCCGAGGACCGCCCGGTCTTCGGCGTCCAGTTCCACCCCGAGGTCGCGCACACGCCCCGCGGCGACGAGATCCTCTCCAACTTCGTCTTCCGCATCTGCGGCTGCGAGCCGGACTGGACCGCCGGCTCCTTCATCGACGACGCCGTCGCCCGCATCCGCGAGCAGGTCGGCGACGCGCGCATCATCTGCGGCCTCTCCGGCGGCGTCGATTCCTCCGTCGCGGCCGCGCTCGTGTACCGCGCCGTGGGCGACGGGCTCACCTGCATCTTCGTCGACCACGGCCTCCTGCGGCGCGGCGAGCGGGAGTCGGTCGAGCGCACGTTCCGCCGCCACCTCGGCGTTCCGCTCGTCGTGGTGGACGCCGCGGAGCGCTTCCTCGAGCGGCTCGACGGCGTCATCGACCCGGAGGAGAAGCGGCGGCGCATCGGCGCCACGTTCATCCGCGTCTTCGAGGAGGCGGCGCGGCAGGCGGGCCAGGCGGGGTTCCTGGTGCAGGGCACGCTCTACCCGGACGTGATCGAGTCGCTCTCGGTGCGCGGCCCGTCGGCGACGATCAAGACGCACCACAATGTGGGCGGCCTTCCGCCGGACATGAAGTTCAGCCTGGTGGAGCCGCTGCGGGAGCTCTTCAAGGACGAGGTGCGGCGCGTGGGGCGCGAGCTGGGGCTGCCGGAGGAGATGGTCGGCCGCCATCCGTTCCCGGGCCCCGGCCTCGCGATCCGCATCCTCGGCGAGGTCACCGGGGAGCGTCTCGAGACCCTGCGCGCCGCCGACGCGATCTACCTCGAGGAGATCCGCGAGGCGGGGCTCTATGACGAGATCTGGCAGGCGTTCGCGGTGCTGCTGCCGGTCCGCAGCGTGGGCGTGATGGGCGACGCCCGCACCTACGACTGGACCGTCGCGCTCCGCGCCGTGACCAGCCGCGACGGCATGACCGCCGACTGGTTCCCCTTCCCGCACGACGTGCTCGCCCGCATCTCGTCGCGCATCATCAACGAGGTCGCGCGCGTAAATCGGGTGTGCTACGACGTGAGCTCGAAGCCGCCGTCGACGATCGAGTGGGAGTGAGCGACGCGGCCGCGCTGTCTTCTCCCGGGCGCCCTTCCTCGAAGGCGTCCACCGCATCGCCGATCTCCTCCCACACGCCGCGCATGAACATGACGTCGTCGGCGTGCCGCCGGACGAAGTCGCGCAGCGCCTCGGGAGACGCGCCGTGCTCGCGCAGGATCGCCGCCTTGCGCCGCTCGAAGTCGGCGGGCGACGTCGCCGCGACGCGCGCCTCGCGCAGCGCGACGTACGTCTGCACGAACGCCTCGCGCGAGAGCCCGGCCGCGGCCGTCGCCGGCTGACCACGGCACGCGCCGAGCAGCAACACGGCCAGGACGACGACCGACGCAAGGAGCCTCTTCATGGGCACGGACCGTAGTCGCGACGACGATCGAGTGTCAAGGGCGCAGGGGCGCGGCGCCGCGCCCCTCGCGCTCGACCTCCTGCTCTCCGTGCGCGCGATCGCGGCCGGGATCCGGCCCGCCGTGGTCGGCGTCGCCGCGGTGGCGGTCGGAGGCGGCGCGGTCGCGGCGGTGCTGATGCGGCTCGGCGTCGCCGGCGCGACGCCCGGGCTGCGGCTTCCGGCTCCGGCCGCGCCCGGCTGGGACCTGCCCCACTGGCCGGGAGCGCGCGCGCCGGCGGCGCTCCAGAGCGCCGGCATGGCGCCCCTGCTGCACCTCCTGCTCGGCCTCTCCGTGCTGCTGCTCGCGCTCTCCTGCGTCACCGTCGTCTTCCTCGCCGCGGGCGAGCGTCGCGCCCGCGCCGGGGAGCGCGCGGTGCACGCCGCCGTGGGCGCGCCGCATCGCCGGCTGCGCCGCCAGCTCGCCCTCGAGGGGTTCCTCCTCGCCGCCGCGGGCTCCGCGATCGGCGTCCTCCTCGCCTTCACCGGCGCGCATCTGCTCGAGGCGCGCTGGCCGGGCACGGCCGCTCCGCTCGACGCTCTCGCGACGCCGCTCGTCTTCGGCGGCATCGCCGCCGCGGTCGTCCTCGCCTTTCTCGCCGGCGCGACCCTCGGCGGCCGCCCGGCCCGCGCGCTCGCGGAGAGGGAGGGCGCGGGCTCGGCGGCGTCGGCCTACGGCCGGCGGCTCGTCGCGCTGCAGCTCGCCGGCTCCGTCGCCGTGCTCTCCGGCGCCGGCCTGCTCCTGCGCTCGCCGGCCGCCCACGCCGGCGTGACGTCGGCGGCCGCCTCCGGCGCGACTCCGGAGGAGGGGGAGGGGCGAGGAGGCGCGTCGACCACGATCGTGCCGATCACGGTTGCGGGTGCCCCCGCGGCGCGCATCGAGGCGTTGGCGTCGCTGCTGCGATCGGCCGCGGCGATCCCGGGCGCGAGCGCCGCGAGCGTGGCGAGTCGCGGCGCGTGGAATGGTGTGGGGATGGAGGACAACGTCCACGCGGAGTGCCGCCCCGCCTGCTTCAAGGGCGGCATGTGGGCGCCGATCGTGACGGAGCGCGTGCGCGAGCACGCGATCGGTCCGCGCTTCTTCGACACGCTCGGGATCCACTTGCTGCAGGGCCGCGCCTTCTCGGACGCCGACGTGGCCGGCGCTCCGCGCGTGGCGGTGGTCGACCGCGCCTACGTCGTCTACGTCATCCAGAACCGGCCGGTGATCGGGTTGCGTGTTCAGGTGGGCGGTCCCGTCGGCGCGTGGTACACGATCGTCGGCGTCGTCGAGTCCGTCGCCGGCGTCGGACCGGGCGCCGCCTCGAAGACGACGCCGACGCTCTACCTCTCCGCGCTGCAGCACCCGCCGGCGGCGGCCGATCTGCTCGTGCGCGGGCGGGGTGGCCCACCGCTGCCCGCGGACGTGCGGGCCGCCGTGCAGGGCCCCGCGTCCGCCGGCCGCACCCGCGCGGCGACCGAGGCCGCCCCCGCGGTCGGCCGCGCTGCGGGCGCGAGCGCGGTCGGCGACCCCGCCACGCTCGCGGCGGCGCGCCGCGCGGCCGCCGCTCCGATCGTGTGGTTCGGCGGCGTCGCGCTCTGGCTCGGCGCGCTCACCGCGGCGATCGCCGTGATCGGCGTCTACGCCGCGATGTCGCTCGAGGTGGGCCGCCGGCGCGCCGAGATCGGGTTGCACCGCGCGGTGGGTGGCACGCGCGCCCGCATCGTCCGCATGGTGCTCGGCGAGACGGCGGCCGTCGCGCTCTCCGGCGTCGGCCTCGGCGCGTTCGGCGCCTTCGCCCTGGCCCGCTTCGCCGCCGAGCGCCTCGCGGGCGTGCCCTCCTTCGATCCGCTCGCCGTGGCCGCCGCCGCCGCCCTCCTCGGCGCCGTCGCGATCGCTGCGGCGTGGCGCCCCGCGCGCGCGGCGTCGCGCGTCCCCCCGGCCGAGGCGCTCGGCGCGGAGTAGCCGCCTGCCGCCGACTGCTGCCCGGCGGCGACCGCGTGCTCAAGCGCTGCTGCCGCGCTTCGCGCACGGCTCGGCGGCCATCCGCCTTCGCGCGGCCGCACGCGACGCCCCTGGCGAAGCGCCGTCGCCCGCGCCACTTTCGGGCCTCGATCAAACGACTCTCGACAACGCCTTGCCATGAACGACGTGCGTCTTCGTCCTTCTCGCGCCGCGCTCGCGCTCGCGCTGCTGCTGCACCCGCTCGCCGCGCTCGCGCAGCGGCCGCCGGCCGCGCCGCCCTCGCCCGCCGACGTGCTCGGCTACGGCTTCGGCGAGCGCTTCACGCCGCACGCCGACGTGCTGCGCTACATGCGGGCGCTGGCGGACGCGGCGCCGGAGCGCGTACACGTGGAGCGCTACGGCGCGACCGTGGAGGGCCGGCCGCTCGTGCAGGTGGTGATCGCGAGCGCGGCGAACATGGCCCACCTGGATGAGATCCTGGAGCGCCATCGCCGCCTCACGGATCCGGCGCTGCCCGAGGCGGAGGCCGCGCGCATCGCGGCGGAAGTGCCCGCCGTCGTCTACCTCAGCTACGGCGTGCACGGCAACGAGAGCTCGTCGAGCGAGGCGTCGATGTGGACGGCGTGGGACGTGGTGCGCGGCGCGGAGGCGGTGCGCGGCGTGCTCGACTCGACGATCGTCGTGATCGACCCGGCCGTGAACCCGGACGGCCGCGACCGCTACGTGACGTGGTACCGTCAGGCGCGGGGCCGGGAGCCGAACCCGGATCCGGCGTCGCGCGAGCACCACGAGCCGTGGCCGGGCGGCCGCTTCGACCATTACCTCTTCGACATGAACCGGGACTGGGCGTGGATGACGCAGGCGCCCACGCGCGCACGCCTCGCCACGTGGGACCGCTGGTCGCCGCAGGTGCACGTCGACTTCCACGAAATGTCGCCCACCTCGAGCTACTTCTTCTTTCCGGCGACGGAGCCGATCAACCCGATCTACCCGCAGTCGACGCTCGACTGGTCCGACTACTTCGGCCGCGCCAACGCCGCCGCCTTCGACGCGCACGGCTGGACGTACTTCACGCACGGCACCTACGACTTCTTCTACCCCGGCTACGGCGACAGCTGGCCCGGCCTGACCGGCGCGATCGGCATGACCTACGAGCAGGCGGGCGGCGGCTCCGCCGGCCTCGCCTACGCCCGCCCCGACGGCGACACGCTCACGCTCGCCGACCGCGCCATGCACCACCGCGTGGCCGGCGACGCCACCCTCCGCGCCGCCGCCGCGCGCAAGACCGCGCTGCTCACCGACTACGCCCGCTTCCACCGCACCGTCGCGGACGGCCTCTCCGACTTCCTCCTCGTGCCCGGCGCCGACCCCGCCCGCGTCGACGCGCTCGTCGCGCTGCTGCAGGACGAGGGGATCCGCGTCGAGAACGCGGGTCGCGCGTTCCGCGCCGACGCCGCACCCTCCGCCGGGGCGCCACGCCGTCGCGATTTCCCCGCCGGCACCTTCCTCGTGCGCGCGCGCCAGCCACGCGGCCGGCTCGCCGTCACGCTGCTGCAGCCCGAGACCGTGCTCAAGGCGACCTTCTCCTACGACATCAGCGCCTGGTCGCTGCCTTACGCCTACGGCGTGCAGGCGTACGCCGTCGACCGCGCGCCCGACGCCGGCTGGAGCCCCGCCGCGCGCCGTGCCCGCATCTTCGACGACTCCGCGCTCGCCTCACCCGCTGCGACTCCGGTGTCCGGCGCCGGCGCCGCTGCTACCGGCGCCGCTGCTACCGGCGCCGCTGCCGCGCCGTCCTCCGCCGTCGGCAACGCGCGGCCCGGCGCCGCGCCGTACGGGTACCTGGTGCCGCCCGGCTTCTCGAGCTGGCCGGGCGTGATCCGCTTCCTGCACGACGGCGGCCGCGCCAGCGTCCTGGACGAGCCCTTCACGCTGGCGGGGCGCGCGTGGCCGCGGGGCACCCTCTTCTTGCGCCCTGCGGCCGCGGGCGCGGCGGGTCAAGGTCCGGAGGCGGCGACCCGACCGCCGCGCCGCTCGCTCGAGGCGCTCGTGCGCGCGGCCGGCCTTGCCGCGCGCGCCAAGCCGGTCTCGACCGGCCTCACGCCCACCGGCAACGACCTCGGCACCGAGGACGCCTATCCGCTCCGCCTGCCGCGCGTCGGCGTGCTCGCCGGCGAGGGCGTGAACGCGACGTCGTACGGAGCGCACTGGTTCTTTCTCGAGCACTACCTGCGGCTGCCCTTCGATGCGCTCCTCACGGACCAGATCGGGCGTCTCGACCTGGACGACTACGACGTGATCGTCCTGCCCGATGCGCGCCCGGCCAGCGCCACCATCGACGCGCTCAAGGCGTGGGTGGAGAAGGGAGGCACACTCGTCGCCGTCGGCGCCGGCGCGCGCGCCGTCGCCGAGCCGGTCGCGGGCGTCAAGGTGCGCGCCGCGCGCCCGGACTCCGCCGCCGCCGACTCCCTCGAGCGCGCGCTTCGCGGCCGCGCGCAGCGCGAGCTCGACCGCTGGGAGCAGGACGTTCCCGGCACCATCCTCGACGTCACCCTCGACCCCGCCAACCCGCTCGCCTTCGGCGCCGGCATCGACGGCGACACGACGCGCATGTTCGTGCTCCACAGCTCCGACTGGGACTTCGAGCCGAACACCGCCGTCGAGACCGCCGCCTACTTCCCCCCGAACCTCGACAAGGTCAGCGGCGTGATCAGTCAGGAGAACCTCGACCGCCTGGCCCGCGGCGCCTGGCTCCTCACCCGCCGAGTCAAGCAGGGAAGGGTGATCCTCTTCGCCGACGACCCCCTCTTCCGCTCCTTCTGGTTCTCCGGCTTCCAGCCCTACGCCAACGCGCTCCTCGTCGGGCCGCGTATGTGAGGGCAGGGCCGGCGGCGCAGGCTGCCCGCCGGCAGATGAGCGGCGTCACCCCGGGAGCACGCCGGGGTCCAGCACGTCGAAGACCGCGCGCACCTCCGCATGACAGTCGAAGAGCCGTCGCGTCCCGCGGCGATCCCCTGCCAGCATGGCAGCCCGGGCAGGCACACGCCTTGCCCCTCGACACGACGCGACATTCCTTCACATGACGAGGCATAAGTGCTCAACTTCGATCGACTTACGATCAAGGCCGGAGAGGCTCTGCAGGCGGCTGCGAACGAAGCCCGGCGGCGCGGAAACCCGTCGCTGGAGGATGTGCATCTGCTGTTGGCGCTGCTGGGGCAGGAGGACACGGTGGTCGTGCCGATCCTGCAGAAGGTGGGCGCGAACGTGACGCGGCTGCGGGTGCAGACGGGGGAGGCGGTGGAGCGTCTGCCGAAGCAGAGCGGGGGTGCGGCGCCGGGGATCGGGCGGGAGCTGAACCAGATCCTGGACAGGGCGGAGGAGGAGGCGCGTCGTCTGAAGGACGAGTACGTCTCGGCGGAGCATCTGTTGGTGGCGCTGGCGTCGCAGAAGGGGTCGACGACGAAGGATCTGCTGGCGGCGGAGGGCGCGACGCGAGAGGCGCTGGACGAGGCGCTGGAGGCGGTGCGGGGCTCGCACCGGGTGACGGACCAGACGCCGGAGCAGAAATACCGGGCGCTGGAGCGGTTCAGCCGGGACCTGACGGAGCTGGCGCGACAGGGGAAGCTGGACCCGGTGATCGGGCGGGACGAGGAGATCCGGCGGGTGGTGCAGGTGCTGAGTCGTCGCACGAAGAACAATCCGGTGCTGATCGGCGAGCCGGGGGTGGGGAAGACGGCGATCGTGGAGGGTCTGGCGCAACGGATGGTGAGCGGCGACGTGCCGGAGGGGCTGAAGGAGAAGCGTCTGGTCGCGCTCGACATCGGCGCGATGGTGGCGGGCTCGAAGTACCGGGGCGAGTTCGAGGAGCGCTTCAAGTCGGTGCTGAAGGAGATCACGGAGGCGGAGGGCCGCTTCGTCGTCTTCATCGACGAGCTGCACACGATCGTGGGTGCGGGCGCGGCGGAGGGCGCCGTGGACGCGGGGAACATGCTGAAGCCGGCGCTGGCGCGCGGGGAGCTGCGCGTGGTCGGCGCGACGACGCTGGACGAGTACCGCAAGCACATCGAGAAGGACGCGGCGCTGGAGCGGCGTTTCCAGCCGGTGTTCGTGGGCGAGCCGAGCGTAGAGGACACGATCGCGATCCTGCGGGGGCTGAAGGAGCGCTACGAGGTGCACCACGGCGTGCGCATCACGGACTCGGCGCTGGTCGGCGCGGCGAAGCTGTCGGACCGTTACGTGGGGGGTCGTTTTCTGCCGGACAAGGCGATCGACCTGATCGACGAGGCGGCGAGCCGGCTGCGCATCGAGATCGACAGCCTGCCGCAGGAGATCGACGAGGTCGAGCGGCGCGTCGTGCAGCTCGAGATCGAGCGCACGGCGCTGGAGCGCGAGGAGGACCCCGCCGCGGTCGAGCGGCGCGAACGGATCGAGCGCGAGCTGAGCGAGCTGCGCGAGCAGGCGCAGTCGATGAAGGCGCGCTGGCAGTCGGAGAAGGACCAGATCCAGGCGCTGCGCTCGCTCAAGGAGCGGCGCGACGCGCTGAAGGTGGAGACGGAGCGTGCCACGCGCACCGGGGACCTGAACCGCGCGGCCGAGATCCAGTACGGCGAGATCCCCAAGACGGAGGCGGAGATCGAGGCGGCGGAGGCGCGTCTGGCGGAGCTGCAGGAGGAGACGCAGTTCCTGCGCGAGGAGGTCACCTCGGAGGACATCGCGGACGTCGTCTCGCGCTGGACCGGCATCCCGGTCTCGCGCATGCTCGAGTCGGAGCGGGCGCGGCTGGCGCACCTGGAGCCGCTGCTCGGTGCGCGCGTCATCGGCCAGAAGCCCGCGATCGAGGCGGTCTCGAACGCCGTGCGTCGCAGCCGTGCCGGGCTGCAGGATCCGAACCGCCCGATCGGCAGCTTCATCTTTCTCGGCCCCACCGGCGTCGGCAAGACGGAGACGGCGCGCGCGCTCGCGGAGTTCCTCTTCGACGACGAGGACGCCATGGTGCGCATCGACATGTCGGAGTACATGGAGAAGCACTCCGTCGCGCGGCTGATCGGCGCGCCCCCCGGCTACGTCGGCTTCGAGGAGGGCGGCCAGCTCACCGAGCGCGTCCGGCGCCGGCCGTACAGCGTCGTGCTCTTCGACGAGATCGAGAAGGCGCACGCGGACGTGTTCAACATCCTGTTGCAGATCCTGGACGACGGCCACCTGACCGATTCGCAGGGGCGCACGGTCGATTTCCGCAACACCGTGATCATCATGACGTCCAACCTGGGCAGCAACCTGATCCTCGAGCGCTCGGGCGTCGCGCCATGGGAGGAGGTCGAGGCCACCGTCCTCGCCGAGCTCCGCCACCACTTCCGGCCCGAGTTCCTGAACCGGATCGACGACGTCATCGTCTTCCGCCCGCTCGGCCGCGAGGAGCTCGAGCGCATCATCGGGCTGCAGCTGCGCAACGTCGAGCGGCTGCTGGGCGAGCGCGGCATCCGGCTCGTCGTCACCGAGGAGGCGCGGCGCGTCATCGCCGACGAGGGCTACGAGCCGGCGTTCGGCGCGCGCCCCCTGCGGCGCGCGATCCAGCGCCTCGTCCAGAATCCGCTCGCGCTGCGCATCCTGGAGGGCGATTTCGACGAGGGCGACACCGTCGTCGTCGATGCCGATCCCGACGGGGCCGCGCTGGTCTTCCGCGAGGCGGAGGAGGCGGCCCCGGCCGCTTGACGCCGCGGGCGCCGCGCCTCGCTTGACACGGCCCGCGGCGCCGGCGACAATGGAGGCCGCGACCTCACGGTCGCGGCCTTCTCTCCCGCCGTCGACGATCCGATGCCGAGACGATTCGCGCCGCTGCTCCTCGCGCTGCTGCTGGGCGCCTGCGCCTCTTCACCGCCGCGCCCGCTGGCGAGCGGCTCCGGTGCGCCGCGCGTCGAGCCGTCGCTCGCGCTCGAGCGCTTCCTGCGCGCCGTCAACGCGCGCGACCTGCAGACAATGGCGCAGCTCTTCGGCACCGAGGACGGCTCGATCACGCGCCAGGAGCCGGCTCCGGACGTCGAGCGGCGCATGTTCGCCCTGGCGCGCCTGCTCCGGCACTCCGACTACCACGTGAAGGGGCAGCAGATCGTGCCGGGCCGCCTGGGCGGCGCCGTGCAGCTGCTGGTCGAGCTGGACCTCGCCGACCGCCCCGTGACGGTGCCGTTCACGCTCGTCCGCACCGGCGCCGGAGACTGGCTCGTCGAGGAGATCGACATCGACCCGATCCTCTCGCACTGAGGAGCTACGCCGCGCCGACCTCGACGAGCTCGGTGAGCACGCCGCCGCTCGAGCGCGGGTGCAGGAAGGCGACGCGGTGGCCGCCCGCGCCGGGGCGCGGCTCGCGGTCGATCGGTTCGACGCCCGCCGCTTGCAGCCGGCGCAGCGCAGCGGCGACGTCGGCCACGCGATAGGCGATGTGGTGCAGTCCCGGCCCGCGGCGCTCGAGGAAGCGGCCGATCGGCGAGTCGCGGCGCAGCGGCTCCAGGAGCTCGAGGCGGCCGGGGCCGTCTCCGACGAAGACGACGCGCACGCCCTGCGACTCGATCGTCTCCGGCGCGGAACCAATGGCGCCGCTGAGGAGTTCGAATCTGGGGAGCGCTTCGTCGATGGAAGCGACCGCGATCCCAATGTGGTCGAGTGGGAGTGGGGAAGGGGGCGGGTTGGATTCCATGCGGAAGCGTCGCGGTCGGCCGGGTTCTTGCAAACTTGAGCCGGGCAGACGAACTTCCCGGATCGACCCGAAAAGCTAACACGCCCGAGGGTCCCGGGCCACGACCTGACGGCCGAGCCGAGGTGGGGTACGAGATGGCCGAGAACGGCAAGACGATACAGGTGACGGACGGCGATTTCGCCGAAAAGGTGGAGAAGGCGGAGGGCCTCGCCCTCGTGGACTTCTGGGCCGAGTGGTGCGGCCCCTGCAAGATGGTGGCGCCCATCGTCGAGCAGCTCGCCGGCGAGTACGAGGGCAAGCTGACCGTCGCCAAGCTGGATGTGGACGAGAACCAGCGCACCGCGATGCGCTTCAACGTGCGCTCGATCCCGAGCATCCTCTTCTTCAAGGATGGCCGCCTGGTCGACACCGTGGTGGGCGCCGTGCCGAAGCCGCACCTGGAGCGCAAGATCCAGGAGCACCTGAGCTAGCACCGGACGCGCGCGGCGCGGGCGCGGGCTGCGCCTTCCGCGGCCCGCGCCCGCGCGGTCGCGCCGCGCCGCCGCAGCCGGCGTCGCCTCCTCGCCCCGTAGCACTCCCTTCGCCCTGCACGGATGGGCACGCTCTACATCGTCAGCACGCCGATCGGCCATCTCGCCGACGTCACCTACCGCGCCGTCGACACGCTGCGCGCCGCCGACCACATCCTCGCCGAGGACACGCGCCACACGCGCCGCCTGCTCGCCCGCTACGACGTCGAAACAGCGCTCGTCTCGCTGCACGAGCACAACGAGGCCGCCCGCATCGAGCGCGTGCTCGCCTGGCTCGACGCGGGCGAGAGCCTCGCGCTCGTGAGCGACGCCGGCACGCCGCTGCTCTCCGATCCCGGCGCCCGCGTCGTGGCCGCCGCCCTGGAGGCGGGCCACACCGTGGCGCCGGTGCCGGGGCCGTCCGCGCTGCTCGCCGCGCTCGCGGCGGCGGGTCTGGCGACGGAGCCGTTCACCTTCTTCGGCTTCCTGCCGCGCTCCGGCCGCGAGCGCGGCGAGCGTCTCGAGGAGATCGGCCGCACGGCTCACACCGTCGTGCTCTACGAGGCGCCGACCCGGCTGGCGCGGCTGCTCGCCGACCTCGCCGGCGCGTGCGGCGGCGAGCGCAGCGCGGTGGTGGCGCGGGAGATGACGAAGGTGCACGAGGAGTTCCGCCGCGGAACCCTCGTGGCTCTTGTCGCCTATTACGAGGAGCGGGAGGCGCGCGGGGAAATCGTGGTGGTGCTGGGACCGTCGCCGGCTCGGGCCGCGGAGGAGTCCGCGGCCGTCGAGGCGGCGGCGCGCGTTCTGGCCCGGGACCTGCTCCGCGACGGCGCGAGGCCGAGCGCCGTCGCTCGGGAGTTGGTGCGTCGCTTCTCGCTGCCACGCAACCTCTCGTATCGGATCGCTCAGGAGACCGCGGAGAAAGCCGGATGAAGCTCCGCCCCACCGCAGGCCGCACGATCCTCGTCGCCGCCGTCGCGCTCGCCGCCGTGCCCGCGCGCGCCGCCGAGGGCCACGCCGTGCGAACGCGCACGGCCGACGCGCCGATCACCATCGCGCGCCTCCACTACGACGGCGGCGGCGACTGGTACGGCAACCCGTCCTCGCTGCCGAACCTGCTGCACGCGATCGCGACGCGGACCGGCGTGCCGGTGGCGCCGCGCGCGGTGGACGTCCGGCTCACGGATCCCGACCTGTGGAACTATCCGTACCTGTACGCCACCGGCCACGGCAACATCCACTTCAGCGACGCCGAGGTGAAGGCACTGCGCGCATACCTGCTCGCCGGTGGCTTCTTCCACGCCGACGACAACTACGGCCTGGACGAGAGCTTCCGGCGCGAGATCGCGCGCGTCTTTCCCGAGGACAAGCTGGTCGACGTGCCGCTCGACCACGCGATCTACCACGATTTCTACGACTTCCCGAAGGGGATCCCGAAGGTCCACTACCACGACGGCCTGCCCGCCGAAGGGCTCGGCATCTTCCACGACGGCCGCCTCGTCGTCTACTACAGCTATCAGTCCGACCTCGGTGACGGCTGGGAGGACCCCGAAGTGCACCACGACCCGCCCGCCATTCGCGAGGCCGCGCTGCGCATGGGGGTCAACCTCTTCCTCTTCGCCCTTTCGCAGGTGAGCCGTTGAGTCCCGCTCCGACCGATCTGCGCGCCCTGTTCCGCGCCGCCGCGCGCGGCGTGCGGCGCGACGCCCTGCTCGCCGCGATCGCGGTCGTCGCCGCCGTCGCGCCCGCCACGCTCCTCCTCGCGTGGGCGATCGGCTCGCGGCCCGCCTGGGCCGCCCCCTCGCCGTGGCCGCTCGTCGCGGATCTCGCCGCCATCGCCGCCGCCGCCGGCGCGGCCCTCTGGGCCCGTCGCCGCTGGGTCGACGACGCCTCCGCCGACCGCGTCGGCGCCGCCGCCGAGCGCGCGCGCGGCCTTCCGGCCGGCGCGTTGCGCGGCGTGCTGGAGCTCGCCGAGGCGCTCCCGCGCGGCACCTCCGCGGAGCTGGCGCGCGGCGCCGAGGCGCGTCTTCGCAGGCTCCTCGCGGGTGCCGATCCGCGCGCGCTGGGCGGCGACGTCGGCCGGCGCAGCCGTCGTCGCCGGCGCGGCGCCGTCGCCGGGCTGGTCGCTCTCGCCTCGGTCGCGGCGGCCGTCGGCTTCACCTCGCCTCGCCGCGCGCGCGCCGGCTGGTCGCCGCTGCTGCGGCCGGTGAGCACGCTTTCCGCGCCGCCGCTTCCGCCGCTCCTCGTCGAGCCCGGCAACGCGCAGGTGCGGCGTGGCGCGGCGCTCCCGGTGCGCGTGCGCGCCCCCGGCCGGTCCAGCGTCCGGCTGGCGTGGCAGCCGGAGGGGGACGTGCGCCACGATCGCGAGCTGCAGGTGCTGAGCGGGGCCGCCACCTCCGGCATCCCGGCGATCGACGCGCGCACCCGCTACTGGGTCGAGGCGCCGGACGGCGCGGTGTCGGACACCTTCGCGGTCACGCCGGAAGCCGCGCTGTTGGTGGCCTCGCTCTCGATCGAGCTGCGCTATCCGGCGTACCTGCGGCGGGAGCCGGAGCGGTTCGAGGGTGAGGTGCCGTCGCTCGACGTGCCGGAAGGCGCTTCGATCACGTTCCGCGGCCATGCCACGCGGCCGCTCGGCGCGGTGCGGCTCGTGCGCGCCGACAGCGCGGCGCCGCGCGTCGTCGTCGACGTGCCGAGCGAGGGCGCCGACTTCAGCGGGCGCTGGACGCCGCGCGAGAGCGGGCGCTACGAGTGGCGCATCCGGGGCGCGGACGACGCGCCGGCGGAAGTCGAGCCCGCTCCGCTCGACGTGCGGCTGCTCGCCGACGCGGCGCCCGCGGCGCAGCTCACCTATCCGGGCGTCGACACGGTGCTCACGGCGGAGATGCGGCAGCCGCTCGCGGTGAGCGCCGCCGACGACCACGGCGTCGCCGCCGCGGAGCTGGTGAGTTGGCGCGTCAGCGCGCTGGGGGACGAGGGGGCGCGCGTGAGGCAGCGGCTCGACGTCGAGGGCGACCCGGAGCGCGTGCTGCTGCAGGGCCTGCTCGACGCGAGCGGCCGCGGCCTCCTCCCCGGCGACACGCTCTTCTACTTCGTCCGTGTGACCGACAACTCGCCGCGCGCGCAGACCGGCGTGACGCGGACGTACCGGCTGCGGCTGCCGAGCATGGCGGAGCGCCGCGAGGATGTCGCTCGCAACGTGGACGACGCGCTCGACCGGGCGCGGCAGGCGGCGGACGAGGCGCGCGACCTGGAGAAGGCGACGAGCGACCTGGCCCGGCGCGGTGTGGGCGGCCAGTCGCAGGCCGGCGCACCCGAGCCCGGCGGCTCGCCGCAGCGGCCGGGCTCGCGCTCCGGCGACAAGCTCGACTTCGCGCAGGCGCAGGAGGCGCAGAAGGTGATGGAGCGGCAGGAGAAGCTGCTCCAGCAGGCCGAGTCGCTGCAGAAGTCGACCGACGCGCTGCGCAAGTCGATGGAGGCGGCGGGCCTCGCCGACCCGGAGCTGAAGAAGCGGTTGGACGAGCTGTCCAAGCTGTACCAGGACGTGCTCACGCCGGAGCTGCGCGCCAGGCTGGACGCGTTGAAGCAGGCGCTCGCCAGGCTCGACCCGGAGCGGGTGAACGAGGCGCTCTCGCAGCTCTCGCAGAACCAGCAGGAGTTTCGCCAGCAGATGGAGGAGAGCCTGCAGCTCCTCCGCCGCGCCGCGGCCGAGCAGCAGATGAGCGCGACGGCGCAGGAGGCACGCGAGCTCGCCGCCGAGCAGCGCTCCCTCTCCGACGCGATGCGGCAGGATCCGCCGCCGGACGCGGCGAGGCGCGAGGACGACCTCGCCGGCCGCGCATCCGAGCTGCGGCAGGGGATGCAGGATCTGCAGAAGCGGCTCGAGGCGCAGGGCGAGAAGGCGACCGCCGCGAAGACGCAGGATGCCGGCGACCTCGCCGACCAGGCGAAGAGCGCGATGCAGCAGGCGTCCGCAGCGGCCGCGGGGAAACAGCCGCAGCAGGCTTCACAGAGCGGCGCGCAGGCCGCCTCTCGCCTCGAGAGCGCCGCCTCCACCCTCGAGCAGTCCCGCGACCGCATGGCGGCCGCGTGGCGCAAGGAGGTGCAGCAGGCGGTGGATCAGGCGGCGAGCGACGCGCTGGCGCTCGCCGAGCGCCAGAACGCGCTGCTCCAGGAGATGAAGGAGGCCGCGGCCCACCCGGGATCCCGCTCTGTGAGCGCATCGCCGCGGCCGCCGCAGGGCACCCGGGCGGACCAGCCGCCGGTGCCGCCGCAGCCCCGCCCGCCTTCGCCGCCGCAGTCCGGCCAGTCCGGCCAGTCCGGCCAGTCGCCGTCTCCGTCGCAGGCGGAGAAGCAGGGCGCGAAGAGCGGCGGGAAGACCGGGGCGCAGCAGGGCGGAAAGCAGGCGGGCGGCCAGTCCGGCGAGGCGCCGGGGCGAGGCGCCCCGCAGCAGCCGCAGCAGGCGGAGGGATCCGCGTCGCGCGCTTCGTCGGGCTCGGCGTCGTCGTCTGCCTCGGCCGGTTCGGGGACGTCCGGCTCCGCGCCGCAGCCGGTGCCTTCCGCGCCGAGCGACCCCGCGTCGATCCGCGCCGAGCAGGCGGCGGTGCAGCAGGGCCTGGAGGCGCTCGGCCGCAACCTGGCGGAAGCGGGGCGGCGCTCCGCGATGGTCAACCGCGACGTGGGCGCGGCCCTCGGCCGGGCGGCGTTGAGCATGCGCCGCACGGTGGAGGCGATGGAGGACCGGCAGGGCGAGCGGCGCCTGCCGGTGCCGGAGGCGACGCGCTCGCTCGACGCGCTGAACCGGCTGGCGCTGTCGCTTCTCGGCAACCAGCAGGAGATCGCCCAGTCGCAGGCGGGCACCGGTCTGCAGCAGGCGCTCGAGCAGCTCGCCCGCATGGCGCAGCAGCAGGGCTCGCTGAACGCGCAGACGGGCTCGCTGCTGCCGCTCCAGCTCCAGGCGGGCGCGATGAAGTCCGGGCTGCAGCGGATCGCGCAGAGCCAGCGCGGCATCTCGCGCCAGCTCGACCAGGTGGGCAAGCAGGCGGGCAGCGAGGGGCTGCTCGGCGACGTCGAGGCGATGAAGCAGGAGTCGGATCGCCTCGCGCGCGACCTCGAGGGCGGCCGCATCACGCCGGAGATCCGGCAGCGTCAGGAGACGCTGTTCCATCGTCTCCTCGACGCCGGCCATACGCTCGAGCGCGACGAGGTCAGCCAGGAGCGCGTCGCCGAGCGGCCCGGCGACACGCCGGTCCTGCACGTCGCGCCGCTCGATCCCGCCCGCGTCGGGAGCGCCGTCCGCTACCCCGCGCCCGATCCGGAGCAGCTCCGCGGCCTGCCGCCCGCCTACCGCCGCCTCATCCTCGAGTACTTCGAGCGGCTCAACCGCGCCCAGCCCCCCGCCGGTCCGTCGCCGGAGGGCCGACCGTGAACCGCGCCGCGGGGGGCGGCGCGCGCCGTTCGACGCGCGCCCGCTGGCGTGTCGCGGCGGCGTCGCTGATCGTCACGACGTCGCGGCTGGTGGCGATGTCGATGATCGCGGCCGTGGCGCTCGGGGCGCAGGAGCCGCCACCCGCGAGCTCGCCGCTCGACCTGCTGCACGAGGCGACCGCACGCCAGAACGCGGGTGACTTCCCGGGCGCCGAAGCGCTCCTGCAGGAGGCGCTGCAGAAGGACGCGACTTCGCTCGGCGCGCTGATCTCGATGGAGCGCCTGCTGCGCATCGACGGCCACCTCGACAGGATGATCCCGATCGTCCAGGCGCACTTGCGGGCCGTGCCCGCTTCCCCGATCGGACACCAGATGCTGCTCCGCATCTACTCGGACCTCGACCGCCCGAAGGAGTTCGACGCGGCCGCGCACGCCTGGATCGAGGCGGCGCCGTCGACCGAGACGCCGTACCGCGAGATCGCGCGCCTGCGCGAGCTCCGCGGCGACACCGGCGGCGCGCTCGAGACGCTGCTGCGCGGGCGCGAGCGACTCGGTGCGGACGCGCTCTCGCTCGAGATCGGCGCCACGGAGGCGGAGGTGGGGCGGCCGGACGATGCGATCCGCGAGCTGGCCGGCGCCATTGGCCGCGACGGCGCGCACTTCATGGCGGTCCGCCGGCGCCTCTCCGCGCTGCCGGACGGCGGCGCCTCCGTAATGGCCGGCCTCGTCGATGCGCTGGTGCGCGATCCGACGTCGCCCGCCCGCCGGCGCGCCGCCGCCGAGCTCGCCGTCGACGCGGGCCTCGAGGCGCAGGCGGTGCGCATCGCGCCCCGGGTCGCGGCCGATCTCGACGGCATCGAGCGCGAGCGGTTCCTCGTCGAGATCTCGCGTCGCGCCGAGTCCGCGCAGTTGCCCCGCGTCGCGTTCTGGGGGTACAACGAACTTCTCGCCTCCGGCGACTCGACGCTGCAGCCCGCCGCGCTGCGCGGCCGCATCGCCGAGCTGGCGCTGCTCGTCGGCGACACCGCGCGGGCGCGCCGCGGCCTCGAGCAGGCCGGCGACGACGGCGCCGTCGGCGACGCGCTCGTTCGCCGCCGCGCCGCAGCGCAGGAGGTACGCCTCGCGCTCGCCCGCTCGGACGCGGACGGCGCCCGCAAGGCGTACGCCGCGTTCCGCGGCCGCTTCCCGCGCGCCTCCGAGAACGACGCCCTCGCCGCCGACCTGGCCCGCCTGCTGCTCCGCACGGGCCGCGACGACGACGCGCAGGCGGTGCTCGACAGCGCTTCCGGTCCCGCCGTCGCCCTGGTGCGCGCCCGGCTCGAGCTCGAGGCGGGCAAGAGCGACGCCGCGCGCGCCGACTACCTCGCGGCCGCGCCCGGTCTGTACGGTGCCGACGCCACCGACGCGATCGAGATCGCGCGCCTGCTGGGCCGCATCACGCCGCGGGCGGGCGGCCTCGTGGGCCGCGCCCTTCGCCTGCGCGACGAGGGGAAGGCGGGCGAAGCGGCGGCGGCGCTCGTCGCGCCGGCGAGCGGCGCGTCGAAGGAGGACGAGCCGGTGCTGCTCTCCTTCGCCGCTCGCATCGCCGCCGACGGCGGCCTGGAAGGCGAGGCGGAGCAGCTCTGGCGCACCCTGATCGACCAGTTCCCGGACGCGCTCGACACGCCGGCCGCGCTGCTCGCGCTCGGCCGCGCGCTGGCCGAGCGGCCGGAGTCGGTCGCGGAAGCGAAGCAGCTTCTCCAGAAGCTGGTCCTCGAGCACCCGCGGAGCGCCCTCGCGCCCCAGGCGCGGCGGGAGCTCGAGCGCATCGATCGACGCATCCCGCGGTCGTAGAAGAGACGGAATCATGCGAATCGGAACCGCCCTCCTCGCCCTCGTGCTGCTCGCCGCGCCGCTCGGCGCGCAGCAGCTCCTCGTGCCGATGGACGAGGCGCAGAGCAATCAGCTCAAGGCGTACGGCCTCACCTACTGGGTGCTCGAGCAGGGGCTCACGGCGGAGTGGCTACTCAACTACCGGGCGGGCTCGTTCCTGCTGCCGGACCGGCCGGAGATCCGGCGCGAGGCGTCGCTCCGCGGCGTTTCCTTCGAGACGGTGTCGAGCGGCGACGTCGCCCAGATCAAGCAGACGATCGCCGCTTCGAACATGGACACGGTCGTGCTCGAGAAGGCGCCCAGGATCGCCGTCTACACGCCGCCCGACACGCGGCCGTGGGACGACGCCGTCACGCTCGCGTTGACCTACGCCCAGATCCCCTACGACAAGATCTTCGACCGGGACGTGCTGCAGGGGAAGCTGAAAGAGTACGACTGGCTCCACCTCCACCACGAGGATTTCACCGGCCAGTACTCGAAGTTCTACATCAACTACGCCGGCGCGCCCTGGCTGCAGGAGGAAGTCCGCGACAACCAGAAGCTCGCCACGGACCTCGGCTACGCGAACGTGCCGGCCGAGAAGAAGGCGGTCGCCGAGACGATCCGCCAGTTCGTCGCGGGCGGCGGCTTCCTCTTCGCCATGTGCACCGCGACGGAGACGCTCGACCTCGCGCTCGCCGGTCACGGCGTCGACATCGCCGCCTCCTTCAGCGACGGCACGCCCGCCGACCGCAACGCGGATGCGCACATGGACTGGAACCGCGCGCTCGCCTTCGAGAACGCGCAGCTGCAGCTCAACCCCGCCGTGAACGCGTTCAGCGACATCGACGGCCATCAGGTGAACACGAACTGGCGCCAGCCGCTCGGCTCCTATACCCTCTTCGAGTTCAGCGCCAAGTTCGACCCGGTGCCGTCGATGCTCGTGCAGGACCAGGAGAGCGTGCTGCCGGACTTCTACGGCCTCACCACCAGCTTCCGCCGCGACCGCCTCAAGCCGGGCATCATCGTGCTCGCGCAGGAGGAGGGTACGCCCTGGGTGAAGTACATCCACGGCGACTACGGCAAGGGGACGTTCACCTTCCTCGGCGGCCACGACCCGGAGGATCCGCAGCACCAGGTGGGCGATCCGCCCACCGACCTCGACCTCCACCGGCACTCGCCCGGCTACCGGCTCATCCTCAACAACGTCCTCTTCCCGGCCGCGAAGAAGAAGACGCTCAAGACGTAGGCCGGACCGCCGCGTGGCCCCCCGCATCCTGCGCCTCGACCCCGCGGCCGCCGTGCGCATCCGCACCGAGATCGCGCGCGCCCGCGGCAACGAGGTCTGCTTCCTCGCGCGCGTCGCCGACGATGGCGACGTGATCGAGCCGCGCGTCGTCGCCAGGGGCCACCGCCGCGGCGTCCTCGCCGCCGTGCGCGAGGGCGAGGCCGGCATGCTCGCCGTCCACAACCACCCCTCCGGCGACCTCGATCCCTCGCCCGCGGATTTCCACGTCGCGGCGGAGCTGCACGCCGCCGGTCTCGGCCTGGCCATCGTCGACAACGACGCGCGCGAGCTGTACGTCGTGGTCGAGGCCGCCGCGCCGCGTGAGCGCGACCTCCTCGACCCCGCCGCGATCGCCGCCGCGCTCGCACCCGGCGGCGCGCTCAGCCAGGCGCACGCGGCCTACGAGGACCGCCCCACGCAGCGCGCCATGGCGGAGGCGGTCGCGTCGCTCTTCAACGACGGCGGCATCGCGCTGGCGGAGGCGGGCACCGGCACCGGCAAGTCGCTCGCCTACCTGCTGCCCGCCGTGGAGTGGGCGGTGCGGAACCGCGAGCGCGTGCTCGTCTCGACCAACACGATCAACCTGCAGGAGCAGCTTGTCGGCAAGGACCTGCCGCTGCTGCGCTCGGCGACCGGCCAGTCGTTCCGCTTCGCGCTCGTGAAGGGGCGCGGCAATTACGTCTCCATCCGACGCGCCCACCTCGCGGCGCAGGCGCAATCGTCCCTCTTCGATTCCGCCCACGTCGGCGAACTGGACGCGATCCTGGCATGGCTCGACACCACCGGTGACGGCTCGCTCCAGGACCTGCCTTTCCAGCCGACGCCGGAAGTGTGGGACGAGGTCGCCAGCCAGACCGACGTCTGCCTCCGCGCGCGCTGCCCGCACTTCCAGGCCTGCTTCTACCAGCGCGCCCGCCGCGACTCCGCCGCCGCGGACGTGCTCGTCGTCAACCACTCGCTCCTCCTCGCCGACATCGCCGTCCGCCGCGCGCAGGGGAACTACACCGCGCCCGCCGTGCTGCCGCCGTACCGCCACGCGGTGATCGACGAGGCGCACCATCTCGAGGAGGCCGCGACCGGCCACCTCGGCGCCGCCGTCTCGCGACGCGGGCTGCTGCGCACGCTCGCGCGCCTCGACCGCCGCGGCCGCGGCATCCTCGCCGCCGTGGAGCGGGAGCTGACGGTGCCCGCCGCCACGGACCTGCTTCTGCAGCAGACGCTCGACGCCATCCAGCTCGCGCTGCGGCCCGGCATCGAGACGGCGCGCGCGAGTGCGCCGACGACCTGTTCCGCCGCCTCGAGCACCTCCTCGCCCGTCGCGCGCGAAGGCGTGCTCCGCCTCGGCGAGGATTTCGCGGCGCAGCCGGAGTGGGTGGAGAACGTGCAACCGTCGCTGGAGAACGCGCTGGTCGCGCTCAGCACGCTGCACGTCGAGCTGCAGCGCTTGCTGGAGCGCCTCCAGCTCGACCGCCGCTGGGCGGACCGCCTCGCCGAGACCCTGCTCGAGCTGCAGGCCGCCGCCGGCCGCGTGCGCGCCGCAGAGGACGCGCTCCGCCTCGCGCTCGACCCCGCCGCCGCGGAGCCGGTCCCGCTCGTCCGCTGGATCGAGCGCCGCGGCGGCGCGGGCGAGGCGAACGTGGCCGTGCTCGCGGCGCCGGTCGAGATCGGGGATGCGCTGCGCGATGCCCTCTTCGAGCGCGCCGAGACGGTCGTGCTCACCTCGGCGACGCTCGCCACGCGCGACGGCTTCGAGTTCCTGCGCTCCCGCCTCGGCCTCGGCGCGGGCGGGCTGCGCGTGCGGGAAGGCGTCTACCCTTCGCCGTTCGACTACGCGGCGCAGGCCGTCGTCGCCATCCCGACCGACCTGCCGGTGCCGCGCGAGGCGGACGGGCCGTTCGACCTCGCGACCGCCACCGTCGTAGAAGAGATGGCCGCGTTGAGCGACGGCGGTCTCTTCGTGCTCTTCACCTCGTACCGGGCGATGCGCGCGGTCGCGGCCCAGCTCCGCTCGGCGGGGGTGGAGCGGCGCTGGCCGCTGTTCGTGCAGGGCGAGGGCTCGCGCGCGCGTCTGCTCGACCGCTTCACCGCCTCCGGCCGTGGAATCCTGCTCGGGGTCGCGTCCTTCTGGGAGGGCGTGGACGTGCCGGGCGATCCGCTGCGCGGACTGGTGATCGCGAAGCTCCCCTTCATGGTGCCGAACGAGCCGCTCACCGCCGCGCGCATCGAGGCGATCGAGCAGTTCGGCGGCAGCGGATTCCGGGACTATCTGCTGCCGCACGCCGCGCTGCGCCTGAAGCAGGGGTTCGGCCGCCTGATCCGCTCGCGCGCCGACCGCGGCGCGGTCGTCCTGCTCGATCGTCGCGTCGTCGAGCGCGGCTACGGCCGCTACCTCCTCGGCACGCTGCCCGCGGCGCCGGTCCGCACCGGCCCGTGGGCGGAGCTGCGGCGCGAGCTGGAGGCGTTCTACGGCCGCGAAATGGTGGCGGCGGCCGGCACCCACGACTAAACTGGAACGTCCCCTGAGCAGAGGTCGTCCGTGGCGCTTCCGCCCCCCTCCAAGATCGTCTGTGTCGGCCGCAACTACGTCGCCCACGCCCGTGAGCTCGGCAACGACGTGCCGCGGCGCCCGCTCCTCTTCCTGAAGCCGCCTTCCGCGATCGTGGCCGACGGCGACGCGATCGTGTTGCCGCCGGACTCGGAGCGCGTCGAGCACGAAGGGGAGATCGCCGTCGTCATCGGCCGCCGCGCCCGCGCCGTCGCCGAGGCCGACGCCCTCGACCACGTGGCCGGCTACGCCCCTCTGAACGACGTCACCGCGCGCGACCTGCAACGCAGCGACGAGCAGTGGACGCGCGCGAAGGGGTTCGACACGTTCTGCCCGCTCGGCCCCGTAATCGGTCCGGACGTCGACTGGCGCGATCTCGAGGTCGTGTGTCGCGTCGGCGGCGCCGAGCGCCAGCGCGGGCGCGCCTCCGAGATGGCGTTCGGCATCCCCTTCCTCGTCGCCTACGTCTCTCGCATCATGACGCTCGAGCCGGGCGACCTGATCGCGACCGGCACGCCGGAAGGCGTGGGGCCGCTGCGCGACGGCGACTCCGTCGAGGTCGAGCTGGCGGGCCGCGCCCGCGTCCGCAACCCGGTCCGCGCCGCCGCGCGGGAGGCCGCCCGTGCCTGATCTCGCCGGCCGCTTCGAGCGCTTCCCGCCCTACCCGCTCGCGGACGTGCCCGCGCTGAAGCGGAAGCTGCGCGCCGAGGGCGTGGACGTGATCGACCTCGGCGCCGGCGACGCCGACCTTGCGCCGCCCCCCGCCGCGATCGAGGCGCTGATCGAGGCCGCGACGCGGCCGGAGATGGGCCGCTACGCCTTTCAGCTCGGGCTGCCCGCCCTGCGCGAGACGATCGCCGCGTGGATGAAGCGCCGCTTCGGCGTCGCGCTCGACCCGTACCGCGAGATCCTCCCTCTCATCGGCTCCAAGGAGGGCCTCGCCCACCTCGCCTTCTGCTTCGTCGCCGCTGGCGACGTCGCCATCTGCCCCGATCCCGGCTACGCACCCTACGTCGGCGGCACCGTCCTCGCCGGCGGCGAGCCGTTCACCGTGCCGTTGCGTCCGGAGAACGATTTCCTCGTGCCGCTCGACGATCTCCCCGCCGACGTCGTCGAGCGCGCGCGCATCCTCTATCTCAACTATCCCAACAACCCGACCGCCGCGACCGCGCCGCTCGACTACCTGCGCCGCGTCGTCGAGTTCTGCGCGCGCCACGACATCGTCCTCGCCTTCGACAACGCGTACTCCGAGCTCGCGTTCGACGGCTACCGTCCGCCGAGCATCTTCGAGATCGACGGCGCGATCGACGTCGCCGTCGAGTTCCACTCCTTCTCCAAGACGTACAACATGACCGGCTGGCGCATCGGCTGGGTCGCGGGGCGCGAGGAGACGATCCGTGCCATCGGCCGCGTCAAGTCGTTCGTCGACACCGGGCAGTACATGGGCGTCCAGGCCGCCGCGGCGGCCGCGCTCGAAATGTGGGAGGAATGGGTGCCGGAGAACGTCGCCGAGTTCCAGCGCCGCCGCGACGCGCTGGTCGCGGCGCTCTGTGCGCGCGGCTTCCGCGCCACCGCCCCCGCCGCGACCATGTACCTGTGGGTGCCGGTGCCGGACGGCTCTGCGTCGGGCGACTTCGCCCGCCGCGCGCTCACCGAGCAGGGCGTGGTCCTGCTGCCCGGCTCCGCGCTCGGGGCGGGCGGCGAGGGCTTCCTCCGCTTCGCGCTGACGCAGTCGGCGGAGCGGCTCCAGGAGGCGGCCGACCGCCTAGGCCGGCTGCTCTGACGCTCTCCATCCTCCGGGTTGGCGGCGGCACGCACCGTGCGCCGCTTCCCATCCTCGGCGGCCGATACATCGGCGGCGGACCTGCGCCGTGATCGGATGAGCCGCCGGGATCGCCACCGGGATCGTGAATTCGCGGCGTCGGCTTCCACGGCAGAGGAGCCGGCCAGGAACAGCCTGTCTCGGGGGGGTTACTAGGTAGCCGATGTCAACCGCCATGGCCCGCCCACCCAGCCCGGCGCCGGTCCCGATCCGGACGGCGCCTCCCCCGCCCCCGCGGCCGCGACCGCCGCGGCGGCGTGACCGGGGTACGCGCTGGCGTACCGGCCTCGCCATCTCGGTCCTCGTCCACGTCCTCCTCTTCGCCTGGCTCTACCGCACTTACGTCTCCACGCCGGAGATCGGCGAACGGCAGCCCGCCGCGCTGCGCCCGGACGAGGTCGGGGGCGGCATGCGGATCGTTCGCATCGAGGCGGTTCCCGGCGACGTCGCGCCGCTCACGCCACTTGCCCCCGCCGCCTCGCCGCGGGTGAGCGTATCGTCCCGCGCGCCGGGCGTGGCGGTGCCCCGGCCGGGCGTGCCCACCGAGCCGCAGGGAGTCGGGCCGCGACGCGACGTGCTCGAGCCGCTCCGCCCGAAGGCGGGCGATCCGCGTCTCTGGGTCTCGCCGGACCTGCTCACGCCCGCACAGACGCCGGAGGAGCGGATGGCGGAGCGGATCGCCGGCCGCATCGACGCCTACAACGACTCTCTCGCGGCGGCGAGCGAGGCCGCGCGGCGCGCGCTCGACTGGACGGTGAAGGGGAAGAACGGCGCTCGCTGGGGAATCGCGCCGGACGGCATTCACCTGGGCAAGATCACCCTCCCCGCGCCCACCTTCGGCGGCAACGCGGAGGCGCGGGCGCGCAACCGGGAGTGGTCTCAGATCCAGGATCAGGCGTCCCGCGCCGAGATCCACGACCGCTTCAAGGATCGCGTCAAGGCGATCGAGGAACGCAAGGATCGCGAGCGGGCGGCGAGGAAGAAGGCCGGCTCGGGCTCCGGCTCGGACGGGTCCGGACACGGACCGTGAATTGCACGTTTCAGTGGGCCGTACGATCCGGAGGCTCGCACGCTCCAGATCGAATTTTCGTGCCCTACACGACATGGGTTGAAGGGAGACGCACCAATGGGTGATTTGAATTCTCGGTTCGCCGGCAGGACGGCGTGGAAGGTGGGCGCGGGCGTCGCCGTCGGCTTCGCCGCGGTGGCGACCGGTCTGCTGCTCTCGCGCAGCGGTCGCCGGCTGGTCCGCGAGGTGTGGCAGGGCCGTTCCCGCACGCGCCTCGAGGACCGCATCCTCGACCGCATCTGGAGCGACCGCGTCCTCTCGCGCCGCGCCATCGACGTGCGCGAGGTGGGTCCGGGGGTCGTCGAGCTGGTCGGCGGTGTGCGCACGGACGAAGAGGCGCGCCGCGCCGTCACCGTCGCGCAGTCGATCGAGGGCGTGACGACGGTGGTCAACCGCCTGCGCGCGGAGGCGCTCGAGTCGCACCTCGCCGAGACGCGCCGCCGCTACGGCGACGGTGATCCCGCGCTGCACGAGAGTCACTGGTACGGCGTCGAGGTCGGCACCGGCCGCCGTCGCCAGTCGCCGGCCACGGATCCGGATCGGCGCGACGACCGCGTCGACATGATCACGCGCGAGCTGGGCGTCGACCGCGGCGAGCGAAATCCGAGCGAGCCGGTGGAGACGACCGGCCCCGCCGTGGAGGGCCACTCGACCGCTCCCGCCGCCGGCGACGGCCGGGTACGCGAGGCTGCGGGCGAGCGGGAGTCGGCCGGGGAAGCCTGAGCGCGCAGCGCCTGCAGCGCCGCCCGCGGCGGTGCGGCCGGCCGGAGTCCCCGGCCGCCGCACCCCGCGGGCGTTTTCTTGTGGGCCGGCGCGTCCCGCCCCCGCCCGGTCACGCCCGCCGCGCCGCGCGGCGCCGCGGGCCGCCGCCGCCCGCCGCGCCTCGTTGACGGCCGCGCGCGCGGCACGATAACCTTGTCGTTTCGTCCACGCAGCCGGAGCCCGATGAGCGAGCCGCTTCCGCCACAGTACGATCCGCACGGGATCGAAGCCGACCTCAGCCGCGACTGGGAGGAGGGCGGCTACTTCCACGCCGACGCGGACCGCGTCCTGCGCGGCGAGCGCGAGCCGTACGTCATCGTCATTCCGCCGCCGAACGTGACGGCGCCGCTGCACGTCGGTCACGGCTTGAACAACGCGTTGCAGGACGTCCTGATCCGGTGGCGCCGCATGCAGGGGTGGGAGGCGCTGTGGGTCCCCGGCAGCGACCACGCCGGCATCGCGACACAGAACGTCGTCGAGCGACAGCTCGCCGAGGAAGGGAAGACGCGCGAGGATCTGGGCCGCGAGGCCTTCGTCGAGCGTGTGTGGCAGTGGGTCGGCCGCACCGAGCCGCGCATATTCGCCCAGCTCCGCGCCATCGGCTGCTCGATCGACACGGCGCGCACCGCCTTCACCCTCGACGAGCGGCTTTCCGCCGCCGTGCGCGAGGTGTTCGTCCGTCTCTTCGAAAAGGGCCTCGTCTACCGCGGCCACTACATCATCAACTGGTGCCCCCACTGTCTGACGGCGCTCTCCGACGAGGAGGCCGAAGCGGAGGAGACGCAGGGCCGCCTGTGGCACCTCCGCTACCCCGTGCGGGAGCCCTCGCCGGGCCACGCCGAAGCCGCGGCCGCCGCCGCCATCGCGCGCCTGCCGCGCCTGCCGGACGGCCGGCCCTACATCGTCGTCGCGACGACCCGGCCGGAAACCATGCTTGGCGACACCGCCGTCGCCGTCCATCCCGACGACGCGCGCTACGCGGGCCTCACCGGCGCCGCCGTCGCGCTGCCGCTCGCGGGCCGCGACATCCCGATCGTCGCCGACGGCTTCGTCGAAGCGGAGTTCGGCACCGGCGCGGTCAAGGTCACGCCGGCGCACGATCCGAACGACTTCGCGATCGGACTGCGCCACCGCCTCGTCCAGATCGACGTCCTCACGCCGGACGCACACATGAGCGACGCGGCGCCGGCGGAGTTCCGCGGCCTGGACCGCTTCGCCGCGCGCGAGCACGTGGTCGAGCGGCTGGACGAGCTCGGCCTGCTCGAGAAGGTCGAGGAGCACGCACACGCCGTCCCGCACTGCTACCGCTGCGGCACGGTGGTCGAGCCGCGTCTTTCCGACCAGTGGTTCGTCCGCATGAAGCCGCTGGCCGAGCCGGCGCTCGCCGCCTCGCGCGACGGCCGCGTCCGCTTCCACCCGGAACGCTACACGAAGGTCTACGAGCACTGGCTCGAGAACATCCGCGACTGGTGCATCTCGCGGCAGCTCTGGTGGGGCCACCGCATCCCCGTCTGGTACTGTCAGGACGCCGCCTGCGAGTGCGACATGGTCGTCGCGCGCGAGGAGCCGCACCGCTGCCCCGATTGCGGCGGTCCGCTCGTCCAGGACCAGGACGTCCTCGACACCTGGTTCTCTTCCTGGCTCTGGCCCTTCACCACGCTCGGCTGGCCTGAGAAGACCGAGGACCTCGACGCGTTCTACCCGACCAGCACGCTCGTCACGGGGCCCGACATCATCTTCTTCTGGGTCTCGCGCATGATCATGGCCGGCCTCGAATTCATGGGCGAGGTCCCCTTCCAGCGACGTCTACCTGAACGGCATCGTTCGCGACCACCTCGGCCGCAAGATGTCCAAGTCGCTCGGCAACGGCATCGACCCGCTGCACGTCGTCGACCTCTTCGGTGCCGACGCGCTCCGCTACACCGTCCTCTCCAGCGCCGCCGCCGGAACCGACATCTACCTCAACTACGAGAACCTCGAGGAGGCGTTCGCCCCCGGCCGCAACTTCGCCAACAAGATCTGGAACGCCGCGCGCTTCGCCCTCATGAACCTCGAAGGCGACGACGTCGCGGCCCTCGCCGACGTGCGCCCGCGCCTCGAGCTCGCCGACCGCTGGATCCTCTCCCGCCTCGACGCCGCCATCGCCGACACGACGCGTGCGCTCGAGAGCTTCCGCATCCACGAGGCCGCCGAGCGCGTCCATCGCTTCTTCTGGAGCGAGCTCGCCGACTGGTACCTCGAGCTCGTCAAGCCGCGTCTGCAGGACGGCAGCTCGGACGACGCCGCCCGCGCGACGCTCGTCGCCGTCCTCGACGGCGTCTTCCGCCTGCTGCACCCGTTCATGCCGTTCATCAGCGAGGCGCTATGGCGGCGGCTGCCCCGGCCACGCCGGCGCGCCGACCGCGCCATCCCTCGCCGTCGCGCCGTGGCCGGAGGCGGGCGCCCTCCGACGAGCGCGCGGAGCGCGAGATGGATGCGTTGATGGAGCTGGTCGGCGCCGTCCGCACGCTGCGCGCCGAATACGATGTCCCTCCGGCCGCTCGCGTCGAGGTGCACCTCGGCCACGTCGCGGCGCCGCTGCGCGCCGCGCTCGACGCCGAGGGCCGCGCGCTGGCGCGCCTGGCGCGCGTCGACGACGCGCGCACCGACGGCGCGGTCGCGAAGCGTGCCGCGCACGCCGTCCTCTCGGACGGGACTGAGCTGACGCTGCCTCTCGAAGGCGTCATCGACCTCGAGCGCGAGCGCGCGCGGCTCGGTGCGGAGCGCGACCGCCTGGACGCCCAGTTGCGCGCCACCGAGGCTCGCCTCGGCAACGAGCAGTTCACCTCGAAGGCGCCGGCGGAGGTCGTCCAGCGCGAGCGCGAGAAGGCCGGCAGCTTCCGCGAGCAGATCGAGCGGCTGCGTCGCAAGCTCGACGCGCTCGCGTGAGCGCGTGATGCCCGCGCCGCGCCGCGCACCGTCCCGCCACTTCGCTCCGCGACCGGCTGCGCGCCGATTCCTCGCCGCGGCGGCCGCCCTGCTGCTCGCGTCGGTGGCGGCCGCCTGCGCGCGCCCCGGGCCGCCGCCCGGCGGCACGCCCGACAAGGCGCCGCCGCGCGTCGTCGCGACCGTGCCGGAGGCGCTCGCCGTCGTCCCCGACTTCTCCGGCAAGGTCGAGATCCACTTCGACGAACGCCTCAGCGAGAAGGGCTTCGCCGATGCGGTCCTGGTCTCGCCGGCCACCGGCGCCTGGGACGTGCACCGCCACGGCGGCGACGTGGAAGTGGAGATGGCGAACGGCTGGAAGAAGGGCGTCGTCTACCGGATCCTCGTCCGGCCCACGGTGCAGGACCTGTTCGGCAACGCGCTCGCGGCGCCGTTCGAGCTGGTCTTCTCGACCGGTCCCGAGATCCCCGCGACCGTCCTGGGCGGCCTCGCCACCGACAGGCTGACCGGGAGCCCCGTGCCCGACGCGAGGATCGAAGCGGTGCACCTGCCGGACTCGACGACGTACGTCGACTTCTCGGACCAGCAGGGCGTGTGGGTGATGCGCCACATCCCGCTGGGCGACTACCTGCTGCGCGCCTACCTGGACCAGAACCGCAATCGCGCGCTCGATGGCTTCGAGCCGCGCGACTCGATCACGCGCGCGCTCACGGCGGCGGACACCTCCTTCGCGCGCCTCTCCCTGCTGGCGAACGACACCACGCCCGCGAACGTGACCGGCGCCGAACTCGCCGACTCCGTCGACATCCGCGTCAAGCTCGACAAGGCGATCCCGCCGGACGTGCCGCTCGCCGGCGTGATCGTCCAGGTCTTCCATCTGCCCGACAGCGTGCAGGTTCCGGTCTCGCGCGTGCTGCAGGAGCACGTCTTCAAGGAGGAGCAGGACGCCGCCCGCGAGCGCGCGCTGAAGCAGGCCGCCGCGAGCGCCCGAGCGGCGGGCGTGGACACCGCGCGCGCCGGCGCCGCCGAGACCGCTCGCGCGGCGCCGCCGCGCGCCGCACCGCCGGTCGCCGCGCGCCCCGACACGGCCGCCGCAGACACGGCCGGCGAGCCCGCCGAGCTGCTCCCGGTGCGCGACTTCATCGTGCGCACCGCCGCGCCGCTCGCCCCCCGCACGCGCTATCGCGTCCTGGTGAGCGGCATCACGACGATCTACGGCATCCCCGGCGGCGGCGGGAACACCGTCTTCACGACGCCCGCGCCCCCGGCGCCGAAGCGCCCGCCAGCGGACAGCGCCGGCGCCGCCGCCCCCGATACCGCCGCCGCGGACACCACCGGCCGACGGCCGCGGCCGCCTTCGCCGCTGCGGCCGCCGCCGCGTTCGCCGCCGCGACCGCCCCGCTGAGCGATGGCTGCCGACCCGCGCCGCCGCATACCGTCCGTCGACCGGCTGCTGGCGAGCCCGCCGTTCGCGGCGCTGCTCGCGACCACTTCCCGCGACCGGCTGCGCGCGCTCCTCCAGGAGGTGCAGGAGCGGCTGCGACGCGAGATCGCCGGCGGCGCATCCGCGCCTGCTCACCTGCAGGATGTTGGCTGGTACGCCGCCGCCGTGCGCCGCCGGCTCGACGAGCAGGAGCGCCCTTCGCTGCGCCGCGTCGTCAACGCCACCGGCGTCGTCCTGCACACGAATCTCGGCCGCGCCCCGCTCGCAGCCGTCGCGCGCGACGCGATCCTCGCCATCGCCCACGGCTACTCGAACCTCGAGTACGACCTCGCGACCGGCGCCCGCGGCTCCCGCTACGACCACTGCGTCGCGTTGCTGCGCGAGCTGACCGGCGCCGAGGCCGCGCTCGTCGTCAACAACAACGCGGCCGCGATCGTGCTCGCGGTGAACACGCTCGCGAGCGGCCGCGAGGCGGTGATCAGCCGCGGCGAGCTGATCGAGATCGGCGGCTCCTTCCGCATTCCCGACATCCTCGCCCGCAGCGGCGCCCGCATGGTCGAGGTGGGCACCACCAACCGCACGCACCTGCAGGACTTCGCGAGTGCGATCGGCGACGCGACCGGCGTCGTGCTCCGCGTCCACCGCTCCAACTTCGCCGTGACCGGATTCACCGCCGACGTCGCGGCCACCGACCTCGCCGCGCTCGCGCGGCAGCGCGGCGTGCCACTGCTCCACGACCTCGGCTCCGGCCTGCTCCTCGAGGCGGAGCGTCTCGGGCTGCCACCGGAGCCGACCGCCGCCGCCGCGCTCGGCGCCGGCGCCGATG
Organism: uncultured Gemmatimonadales bacterium; assembly: GCA_963816355.1. Lineage (GTDB taxonomy): Bacteria > Gemmatimonadota > Gemmatimonadetes > Longimicrobiales > RSA9 > CAWFKH01. The sequence goes on from CAWFKH010000003.1 coordinate 627,784, forward strand.
TCGTCACGATGAGTGGCGACAAGCTTCTCGGCGGGCCGCAGGCCGGGATCGTCGTGGGTCGCGAGTCGATCGTCGCCCGCATGCGCCGCAACCCCCTATGTCGCGCCTTCCGCGTCGGGAAGGTGACGCTCGCCGCGCTCGAGGCCACGCTCGCGCTCTACCGCGAGCCGGAGCGCGCGCTGCGCGAGATCCCGACGCTGCGCATGATCACCGAGGCGGAGGCGGACGTCCGCGCCCGTGCGGAGCGCATCGCCGCTGCGCTGCTCGCGCGCGGCGTCGACACCCGTTGCGCTCCCGGGCGCGCGGCCGTCGGTGGCGGCGCCTACCCGGACCTGGACCTGCCGACGTGGCTCGTCGTGCTGCACGCCGATCGCGCGCCGGACGCGCTGCTCGCGCGCCTGCGCGCCGGCGAGACGCCGGTCGTGGCGCGCATCGTGGCCGACGCCGCCGTGCTCGACGCGCGCACCGTCGAAGACGCCGACATCCCCCTCCTGGCCGACGCGGTCGAGCGTGCGCTCGCCTGAGCCGGCCGGCCGGCCCGCCGCATTCCTCGACCGTGACGGCACGATCATGGACGACGCGGGCTACGTCGCCGACCCGGCGCAGGTGCGCCTGCTTCCCGGCGCCGCCGCCGCGCTGCGCCGCCTCGCCGCCGCCGGCTACGCCCTCGTCGTCGTGACGAACCAGTCGGGGATCGCCCGCGGCCTCATGAGCGAAGCCGACTTCCACGCCGTGCAGGCGCGCCTCGAGCAGCGCCTGGCCGAGGCCGGCGTCCACCTCGACGCCGTCTACCACTGCCCCCACCACCCCGCCTTCACCGGGCCGTGCGAGTGCCGCAAGCCGGGGCTCGGCCTCTACCGCCGCGCCGCAGGCGATCTCGGCCTCGACCTCGCCCGTTCGCTGTTCCTGGGCGACAAGCCTTCCGACGTCGCGCCCGCCGCCCCACTCGGCGGCCGCGCCCGGCTCGTGACGGGGCAGGGAGGCCTCGGCGCCGCCGTCGAGGACCTGCTCGGCTCCGCGTGAGCGCAGCGCTCCGGCGCCTGCCTCCCGGCGTCCGCTACATGGCGGGCGCGGCGTTCTTCTTCAGCGTGATGAGCATGCTGGTGAAGCTCGCGGGCAGCCGGCTGCCGACGCAGGAGGTCGTGCTCGGGCGCTCCGCCGTGGGGCTGCTGCTCTCCTGGATCGCCCTGCGACGCCGCCGCATCCCGGCCTTCGGCCGGCGGCGAGGGCTCCTCTTCGTGCGCGGGCTGCTCGGGTTCGGCGCGCTCAGCGCGTTCTTCTACGCGCTCACGCGGCTGCCGCTCGCCGAGGCGACCGTCATCCAGTACACGAACCCGGTCTTCACGGGCGTGATCGCGGCCGTCGTGCTGGACGAGGCGATGAGCCGAGCGGACGTGCTCGCGGTCGCGCTGAGCCTCGTCGGCGTCGTCCTCGTCGCGCGGCCGCAGGCGCTCTTCGGTGGCGCCGCCACGCTCGATCCGATCGCCGTCGCCGTCGGCCTCGCCGGCGCGCTCCTCAGCGCCGCCGCCTACGTCGCCGTGCGCCGGCTCGGCGCGACCGAGGATCCGCTCGTCATCGTCTTCTATTTCGCCGCCGTGGCGGTGCTCGGCTCCATTCCGGACGTGGCCCTCGTCGGGATCGCGCCGACGGCGCTCGAATGGCTGCTGCTCGCGGCCATCGGCGTCGCGACCCAGCTCGGCCAGGTCCTGATGACGAAAGGGCTGCGCGCCGAGCGCGCCGGCCGCGCCACGGCCGTGGGCTACCTGCAGATCGTCTTCGCCGCCGTCTGGGGCGCCCTCTTCTTCCACGAGCTGCCCGGCCTCCTCGCCGTCTTCGGCGCCGTCCTCGTCGTCGCCGGCACCCTCGTCCTCGCCCGCTCCGGTGCGAGCGCTTCCCGACAACCTTTCCGGCTTTTCCCCACGGATCGGAGCGGTCCGGACGCTTAGCTTCACCGGTACTTGGGAGTGTTTGCATGGCTCCGCGGGAGTCGGAGGTCGGGGAGAGCAGCTCCGGGAGCCACGAAGGGAGTCGTCGCGAGACGGCTCCCTTCGGCATTCTGCCCTGCCGCGCGGCCCGCGACGGCGCGCGGGCGCGGGTTGACACTCGATCATGCGCGCGCATATTCCTGAAACCTGTCGCCGCTCGCAGGGTATTTGCGGTGCGTAGGGCCGAACGATCCAACGGATTGCGGCCGCCCCGTCGCGGCCGAGGGCCGGAGCTCACGAGGAGGAATCCAGAATGACGATCAACGTCACCCCGATCGCCGTCTCCGAGGTGAAGAAGTTCATGGAGGAGCAGGGGACCGCCGAAAGCAAGGCCGGCCTGCGCGTCGCCGTGCTGCCAGGTGGCTGCTCCGGCTTCCAGTACGGTCTCAACATCGAGGACGAGGCGCAGGAGGACGACGACGTCCTCGTCTGCAACGGCGTTCGCGTCTTCATCGATCCGTTCAGCGCCCAGTACCTCGACGGCGTCGAGATCGACTACGTCACCACCATGATGGGCGCCGGGTTCACCTTCAAGAACCCGAACGCCACCGGCGGTTGCGGCTGCGGCAGCTCGTTCACGGCCTGATCCCGCTTCGGCCCGTGCGCGACGGGTCCGCGGGGATCGATCTCCGCGGGCCCTTCGCGCACCTCTCCTCCGCGAGCCCCGCGACGCGCCCATGATCGCTCCGACGCGCCAGCGCTCCTCCGAGCCGCTCGAGACGCCGCTCCACTACGCCCGTCTCTCCCACGACGACCTCGTCGCGCGCATCCGCGGCCGCAAGCGCGAGCTCAACGCCGTCATCCTCGGCCACAACTATCAGCGCGTCGACATTCAGGACGTGAGCGACTTCGTCGGGGACTCGCTCGGCCTCTCCCAGCGCGCCGCCGAGACGGACGCGGACGTCATCGTCTTCTGCGGCGTCCATTTCATGGCCGAGACGGCCAAGATCCTCTCGCCCGGCAGGACCGTCCTCATGCCGGATGCGAACGCCGGCTGCCCGATGGCGGACTTCGCCACCGCCGCCGCCGTGCGCCGGCTCGCCGACCAGCATCCCCGCGCCGCCATCGTCGCCTACGTCAACTCGACCGCGGAAGTGAAGGCGCTCGCCGACGTCTGCTGCACCAGCTCCAACGCCGTGCGCGTCGTCGAGTCGATCCCCGACGGGCAGCCGATCCTCTTCGTGCCGGACCGCAACCTCGCCGACTACGTGGCGCGCCGCACCGGGCGCGACGACATCATCGCCTGGGAAGGCTACTGCTACGTCCACGACGACTTCGTGCTCCGCGAGCTGGACGCCGTCCTCGAGCGCCACCCCGACGCCCGCGTCGTCATGCACCCCGAGGCGCGCCGCGATCTGCTCGACCGCGCCGACTACGTCGTCTCAACCTCCGGCATGGCCGAGCTCGCCGAGCGCCACGACACGCTCGTGATCGGCACCGAGCGCGGCCTCGTCGACGCGCTCCAGCAGCGCTTCCCCCGCAAGACGCTGATCCCGCTCTCGCGCGCCGCGGTATGCGGCAACATGAAGATGAACACGCTCGCCAAGCTCGCCTGGTGCCTCGACCACCGCCGCCACGAGATCACGATCCCCGAGCACACCCGCGCCCGCGCGGAGCGCGCGCTCCGGCGCATGCTCGACCTCTCCGACGGCTGGCGCGGTCCGACCGAGGAGGAGCGCCGCCTCGAAGAGGCCGGCCTGCGCGACCGCGGCTGCGGCTGCGCTTGATCGGCGTGCCGGCCGAGCGCGTGCGCCAGTGAGCGATCCGTCTCCGTTCGCCGCCTACGGCCCGCTCCGCGTCCAGACCTTCACCTCGCCCGCCTTCGGCGAGAACGCCTACCTCGTCCGCTGCGGCGAGGGGGACGACGCCGTCGCGATCGACCCGGGCGGCGAGGCGGCGGCGATGGCCGACGCGGCGGAGAGCGAAGCGCTGCGCGTCCACGCGATCCTGCTCACCCACGCGCACCTCGACCACATCGAGGGCGTGGCCGAGCTCGTCCGCCGTACCCACGCGCCCGTGTACCTTCACCCCGACGACCGGCCCCTCTACGACGCCGCCGCCCGGCAGGCCGAGATGTTCGGCCTCTCCGTCGAGACGCCGCCGCCGGTCGACCACGACATCCGGCCGCAGGCGCCGCTCGACTTCGGCGGCTGCCGCTTCGAGGTGCGCCACGTGCCCGGCCACTCGCCCGGCCACGTCCTCTTCTATTGCGGCGCCGCCGCCGTCGCGTTCGTCGGCGACGTCGTCTTCCACGGCTCGATCGGGCGCACCGACTTGCCCGGCGGTGAATACCGCCGCCTCATGGACTCGATCCGCGCGCACGTCCTGACGCTGCCGCCGCCGACCGTCCTCCTCTCCGGGCACGGCCCACCCACCACCGTCGCCCACGAGGCCACGACCAACCCGTTCCTCATCCCCCACTTCGGCGGGGGAAACTTCGCGTGAGCGCGCCCGCCGCCATCGCGGTCTTCGTGTCGGGCGGCGGCACCAATCTGCAGGCGCTCCTCGACGCCTTCGCCGCGCCGCCCGCCGCCCACGTCGCCCGCGTCCGCCTCGTCGTCTCCGACCGCCCCGACGCCGGTGCGCTCCGCCGCGCCCGCGACGCCGGCGTGCCGGACGTCGTCGTGCCGGTCGCCGGCCGCCCGGTCGACGAGGTCGCCGCCGATCTCCTGCGTGCGCTCGACGCCGCGCGCATCGACATCGTCGCCCTCGCCGGCTACCTGCGCCTCGTCCCCCCCGCCGTCGTGCGACGCTTCCACCGCCGCATGCTCAACGTCCACCCGGCGCTGCTCCCCGCCTTCGGCGGACCCGGCTTCTACGGCCGCCGCGTCCACCGCGCCGTCATCGACGCCGGCTGCCGCGTCAGCGGCGCCACCGTCCACTTCGTCGACGAGGCCTACGACACCGGCCCGATCCTCGCCCAGTGGCCCGTGCCCGTCCGGCCCGGCGATACGCCCGAGGCCCTCACCGCCCGCGTCCTCGCCGTCGAACACGCCCTCTATCCCGCCGCCCTCGAGCGCCTCGCCCGCGACGCCGTCGCCGGTGAAGTCGGCGAAGCGGGCGCGCGCGGAGGGGCGGCCTTCCACCTCCTTGACGACTCCGCGCCCACCCGCGACGAGGTGCGGCGCGCACTCGGACTCGACTGAACGGAACCATGCCGAGAGCGATCCTGAGCGTATCCGACAAGACCGGCCTCGTCCCCTTCGCCCGCGGCCTCGCCGCGCTGGGCTTCGAGCTCGTCTCGACCGGCGGCACCGCCCGCGCGCTGCGAGACGCCGGCCTCTCCCCCCGCCCCGTCGGGGACGTCACCGGCCACCCCGAGATGATGGAGGGCCGCGTCAAGACGCTGCACCCCGCCGTTCACGCCGGCATCCTCGCGCGCGCCGGCAACGACGACGACCGCCGCGCGCTCGCCGAGCACGGCTACGCCGAGGTCGACCTCGTCGCCGTCAACCTCTACCCGTTCCGCGCGTCCGTCGCCGCCGGCGCCGACCTCGCCACCGCGATGGAGAACGTCGACATCGGCGGCCCCACCATGCTCCGCGCCGCCGCCAAGAACCACGCCCGCGTCCTCGCCGTCGTCGATCCCGCGGACTACGACGCCGTCCTCGACGCGCTTCGCGCCGGCCCCGTGCCGGACGTGCTCCGCCGCGCCCTCGCCGCGAAGGTCTTCGCTCACACCGCCGCCTACGACGACGCCGTCGCCGGCTACCTCGCCGCCGCCCCCTTCGCTCCCGCCGACGCTTCGCCGCCCGCGCCCGCCGACGCTTCGCCGCCCGCTCCCGCCGATGACTTCCCGGCGCGCCTCGCGCTCGCCTTCGCGAAGCGGCAGGAGCTGCGCTACGGCGAGAACCCGGACCAGCGCGCCGCTTTCTACGCCGAGCCGGACGCGCCCGCCGGCTCGCTGCCCCGCATGCGGCAGCTCCACGGCAAGGAGCTCTCCTACAACAACCTGATCGATGTCGACGCGGCGCTCATGGCGGTGACGCCGTGGGCATCCGGCGAGCGCGCGGCGTGCGTCGTCGTCAAGCACACCACGCCGTGCGGCCTCGCCCTGGGCGAGAACGCGGCCGACGCCTTCCGTCGCGCCCTCGCCGGCGACCCGGTCAGCGCCTTCGGCGGCATCGTCGCCTTCAACCGGCCCGTGGACGCCGCCGCCGCCGGCGCTCTCGCCGAGCTCTTCCTCGAGGTCGTCGTCGCCCCCGCTTTCGACAAGGGCGCGCGCGAGTTGCTCGAGCGCAAGAAGAACCTGAGGCTGATCGAGCTGCAGCCGACGGCGCCGGCACCCGACGAGCTCGACTACCGCCGCGTCCGCGGCGGCCTCCTCGTCCAGGACCGGCTCTCGCTCGCGTTCCCCGAGGAGGCGTGGAGCGTCGTCACGCGCCGCGCTCCGGACGACGCCGAGTGGCGCGACCTCCGCTTCGCCTGGCGCGCCTCCGCCGCGGTGAAGTCGAACGCGATCGTCCTCGTCAAGGAGGAGCGCACCGTCGGCATCGGCGCCGGTCAGATGAGCCGCGTCGACGCCTCCCGCATCGCGGTCATGAAGGCCCACGACCAGGACGTCGACCTCGCCGGCGCCGTCCTCGCCTCGGACGCTTTCTTCCCCTTCCGTGATGGTGTCGACGCCGCGGCCGACGCCGGCGTCGCCGCGATCATCGAGCCGGGTGGCTCCATCCGCGACGCCGAGGTGATCGCCGCCGCCGACGAGCACGGCATCGCGATGGTGTTCACGGGGAGGCGCGTGTTCCGGCACTGATGGACGGCAGAGGGGGGCGGGTTTCCGGAGGCTGCCGCGCACCTGGCCGGCAGCCTCCGGATCCCGGATTCACATGGGGCGAGAATCGCCGACCGCTGAGGCGCCGCCTTCCGGCGCGGCGGTCTACTGGACCGCGACCTCGATCCTGCGGCCGGTCGCCTTGGCCGTCTTCGGCATGTGGATCTTCACCACGCCGTTCTTGAACTCCGCCCGGATCTTCTCCACGTCGATCGAAGGCGGAAGCGTGAACGAGCGCTCGAACGCGCCGTAGACGCGCTCGAAGACGTGATACTTCGCTTCCTTCTCCTCGTGCTCCTCCTTCTTCAGGCCGCGCAGGGTGAGGATGTTCTCCTCGACCGTGACGTCCACGTCCGCGGGATCGATCCCGGGCAGCTCGGCCGTGAGCAGATACTCCTCGTTCATGTCGACCAGCTCGACGGCGGGCTTCCAGGCCGAAGTCTCCGTGCCCGCCGGGAAGATGCGACGGAACAGATTCTCGAACTCGTCGCCGTCGCCGATGCGGAAGAGCTCCGGTACCCGGGCCCTTGGCCTCGTGACCAGCATTGCGCCCTCCTTTGATGGACGGCGGTCGCGTGGGAAGACGCTCGCGCGTCCGGGGCCGCGACCTCCAACCCACGCTTCAAGTTGTCTTCCAGGCGCTCCGCAGGCTGTAGGGCGGCGTACCCACTCGCTGTGAGCACTCGCCGCCGGGACGGTGGGCGGTTCGCCGTCGGGGTCCTCCCCACCGCCGGGCCGTGGGTGGGGCGGGGAGGCGGGGTCACGGCCGTCCCCGCCTTTTCCTGACAGAGGATGTGGACTTTCCCCACAGACTTCGCCCCGCCGCCGCGCCAAGTTCCACGCGATGCGCCGCAACGACATCCCGCACGCTTCGAGGGCGATGTACGCCAGGATCCTGGTGCCGCTCGACGGCTCCGCGTTCGGCGAAGGCGCGCTCGGCGCGGCGCGGGCGCTCGCCCGCCGCTCCGGCGCCGTGCTCCACCTCCTCCACGTCCGGGACGATCTGCTCCCGCTCGCGATCGATCCGGAGCGCATTCAGGACGACGCGATCCACCACGACCTGCTCGGCCATCCGGACCGGCTCGCCGCCGCTTACCTCGATGCGCTCGCCGCCGCCACCCGCGTCGAGGAGCGCGTCGAAGTCGTCACGGCCGTGCTGGAGCCGCCCGTCGCGGACGCCATCGCCGCCTACGCCCGCGCCAACGACATCGACCTCGTCGTGCTGAGCACGCACGGCCGCGGCGGCTTCCAGCGCGCGTGGCTCGGCAGCGTCGCCGACGCGACGATCCGCCGCGTCGAGCAGCCGGTCCTCCTCGTGCTGCCCGGTCGCCGCGGCGTGCGGCCGGGGCCGCGCCTCCACATCCGGCGGATCCTCGTTCCGCTCGATACGACGCCGCACTCCGCCGCCATCGTCGACGACGCCGCCGAGCTCGCCGCCGTGGTGGGCGCCGGCCTCGTCCTGCTGCACGTGATCCGCCCGCGCTCCGCGCTCCACGCACCGATGGCGATCGGCCGGCTGCACGTCGATCCGGCCGACCTCGCGCACCGCCGTCTCCTCGCCGAGCGCTTCCTCGACGCCGTCGCTGAATCGATCCGCCACCCGCCTGCGGATCTCGACCTCGCCATCGTCGTCGCCGAAGACACGGTGGATACGATCCTGAAGAAGGCCGTCGAGCTCGACGCCTCACTCATCGCCATGACCACGCGTGGCCGCGCTGGTCTCGACCGTCTCCTGCTCGGCAGCGTGGCGGACAAGATCGTCCGCTCCGGCGCCTATCCGCTGCTCCTCGTCCGCCCGGGCTCCGCGCGCCGCCGGCCGCGGCCCTGCGAGCAGACCCAGCCTCAGCCCGGGACGCCCTGAGCGTCGTCGTGCGCGCCGTCGACCATCTCTCGTTCCGCGGGCGCCGCGACCCGCAGGACGAAGATCCGCAGCGCCGCCGCGAGTGGGATCGCGACCAGGATCCCCAGGATCCCGCCGAGGCCGGCCCCGACCACGATCGCGAACAGCACCAGCGTCTGCGGCACGTGCGTCTGGCTGCGCATGATGTTCGGCGTGAGGATGTGGCCCTCGAGCTGCTCGAGCCCCACGAACAGCGCCAGCGCGACGAGCGCCAGCGTGAGCGAGTGCACCAGCGCCAGCAGCGTCACGATCGAGCCGACCACGACCGGCCCGATGATCGGCACGATCTCGCCGAGCATCGTCAGCACGCCCAGCGCCAGCGCGTACGGCATGCCGATGATCATCAGCCCCAGCCACGCCAGCACGCCCATGATCACCGCGTTGATCACCGTGCCGCGCACGTAGCCGCCCATCGACCGCGCCATCTCGTGCAGCACCCCCGTGGCGCGCTCCCGCTCCGAGGCGGGGAAGAGCGACAGCGTGAAGCGCCGGATCGCCGACCGGCCGTACAGCCAGTACACGGACAGGAAGATCACCACGAACGTGTCCAGCAAGACCCCGAACAACCGCACCGGAAGCGACACCGCCAGGCCGCCCACCTGCGACGGCAGGCCGCCCGACAGGTCCGTCAGATCGACCCCCACCGGCATGCGCCGCCGCAGCCATTCCTGCGCCTCCGAGAGCAGCGTCGGCAGCCGGTCGATCAGCTCTCGCGCCTGCGTCACCACCGTCGGCAGCACCAGGTAGCCCAGTCCCACCGCGATCGCCGCCAGCGCCACGTACACCAGCGCGATCGACAGGCCCCGCCGGTGCAGGCGCTCCGACAACCTTCGCACGATCGGCTCCAGCGCTTCCGCCAGCGTCACGCCGACCACCAGCAACGCCAGCGGCCGCGCGATCAGCTTCACCAGCGTCAGAGAGCCGAACCCCAGAAAGAGCGCCGCCGCCAGCGGCAGCACCACACCCCACGAGACCGAGCGCAGCTTCGCCCCCAACGGCTCCCGCTCCCGATCGTCTCGCGCTTCCCGGCGCTCCCGCTCCATTCCGCTCCTCTCGTGCGTGCATCGAGACCGATGCCGACTTCCGCGCTTCGCTCCTTCGCACGCATCGTTCCCGCCGCCGCCCTGGCCCGCTTCCCGCATCCCGCCTCGTACGGCGGCTTCCTCACGATCACCACTGACAGCGGAGATCCCATGTCCACCCCGACCTACGCCATGATCCGCACCGTCGACCTCTCCTACGAGGAGGCCGATCGGCGCATCCGTGCCGCACTCGAGGCCCAGGGCTTCGGCATTCTCACCGAGATCGACGTCCGCGCCACGCTCAAGAAGCGCCTCGATGCCGACGTCCCCGCCTACGAGATTCTCGGCGCCTGCATGGCGCCCCTCGCCCACCAAGCGATCCTCGCCGAACCCGACATCGGGCTCCTCCTCCCCTGCAACCTCGTCGTGCGCGCCACCGATGACCCGCGACGAACCATCGTCGAAGCCCTCGATCCCGCCATCCAGCTCGGCATCGCCGCCGCACCCGCCCTCGCCCCCCTCGCCGACCAGGTCCGCGACCGCATCGTCCGCGCCCTCGACGAGGTCGCCGCCGCCGCGCCCTGAACGCCGCCCCGGCGCCCCGAACGCCGCCGCCGCGCCCTGAACCCCGCCGCCGCGCAAACATTTCGTGGCGCCCGGCAAATCTCTTCGCCCCGAACCCCGGAGAAGGGCGGCCGCAGATATCGTAAGTAGCTGCACCCAAACGAGATACGATGACGAGCCCGCATCGGCCTCGTTCCTGCACAACTCCGCCTCCGATTCCGGCCGCGCGGGCCGCTGCGCCCGGGCCCTCCGATCCGCGAGCGCCGGCGTTCCTTTCGTCGCGGAGCCATATGATCGAATCCATGCTCATCCTCGTCGGCGTCGTCATCCTCGCCTTCCTCTCGCTGGTCGGCGTGGCGATCCTCGGCGTCCTCGGCTCGGCGCTCTCGACGCTGCTGCGTCACCGCCACGATCCGGTCGAAAACCCGCCGGTGGCCTGACCCAACCGGGTAACGATACGTGACCATCGGGGGTCATGCTCCGTTGCATGGAGATTCGGGTCACGGCCATGGGCGGAGCCGCTTCTTGGCGTCCTTCCTGGACATCGGCGTGAGCGCGCCGCTGGCACGACTCGTGTCCAATTTCCCGCGGTCGCAGGGCCGTTCGCTCCCATACGCTCTGGACGAGCCGCGATGACGCGTGAACACCTCTACGCGCGGGTGCCGCTGCGGGCGCTCGTGTTGTCGATGCTGAGTCTGGTGGTTCCGGCTGTGGCGCAGGTCGCCTTTCCGGAGGGTCTGGGCGAGAACGAGCTCCTGGTCTGGCTGCTCGCGCTCGTGCCGGCGTTTCTGTTCGCCTACTACCGAGGGTGGCGCGGGGCGGCGACGGCGCTGGCGGCGGGGATGGCCGCGCTGTCGCTGACGCAGGCCGTGCTGCGGGCGAGCGGTGGGGTGGCGCCGCCATGGCCGGTTTTGCTGACCGGGCTGGCGGCGTTCGCGACGGTTGCGCTGGGCGTGGGTTGGATCGCGGAGCGACTGCACCGGCAGCGGGCGCTGGCGCTGCGCAACGCGCTCGACACGAGCCTGATCGTGGACGAGAGCGGCGCGATCGTGTATGCGGGCCCTTCGGCGCCACGCGTGCTCGGCCTGGCCTCGGGGGCGCTCGTGGGACGTCGCCTGCTAGAGCTGGTGGAGGACGAGGACGCGGAGAAGGTGGAACGCTTGCTGGCGAGGGACGGCACCGGGAGCCTGTTGCCGGCGGAGGTGCGGATTCGCCGCGCGGACGGTTCGCCTCGCGTGCTGGAGCTCCGTATCGCGGATCTGCGAGAGGATCCGAGCGTGCACGGCTTCGCGCTGGTCGCGCGGGACCTCACGGAGCGGAAGCGGCTGGAGGAGCGGCTGCGGCGGGCGGAACGAATGGAGGGGATCGGCCGGCTGGCGGCGGACGTGGCGCACGAATACAACAACCTGTTGACGGTGATGCAGGCACAGCTTCACGCGCTGGAGGAGGAAGTGCGCGTGCCCGATCGGGCGCGCGCGCCGCTTCAGCGCATCCGTGCCGCAGCCGACCAGGCGGCGGACCTGACGGCGAAGCTGTTCGCCTTCAGCCGCCAGCAGATGCTGCGGCCGGCGGAGGTGCGGCTCGGTGAGGTCGTCCGGCGCATCGAGCCTTCGTTGCGCGCGAAGCTGCCGCCCGCGGCGCGGCTCGAGCTGGATCTTGCCGCCGAGGGTGCGATCACGCTCGTCGACGCGCGCCTCTTCGGACGCATGCTCCTCACGCTCGTGGACCGCGCCGCTCCCGGCCTCGCCGAGGGCGGGTCGTTGCGCATCGAGGTGGCGGACGACGTGATCGACGCCGAGCTCGCCGGCCGCTACAGCTACGCCGTCCGCACCGGCCCCTACGTCCGCGTCTCGATCGAGGACTCGGGGCCGGCGATCGACGTGGAGGCCGCGCGCCTCGCCTTCGAGCCGTTCGCGACGGTGCCCGGCGGCGGGCGCTGGCTCGGCCTCAGCTCCGTCTACGGCTTCGTGAAGCAGAGCGGCGGCTACGTCTGGGTCGCGGGTCAGGAGGGGAGCGGCACCCGGTTCGACGTCTTCTTCCCCTCCGCCGAAGGGCGCTCTCTCGCGGCGACCGGAGCGGCCGCCGGTGCGGACGGCCGCCGCGGCACCGAGACCGTGCTCGTGGTCGAGGACGACGACCTCGTGCGTTCCGTCGTCCGGGACACGCTGCTGCGGCAGGGATACGGCGTTCTCGAGGCGGCGAACGGGAAGGAGGCGATCGCCGTCGCGCGCGCCTCCCAGGGCCGCTTCGACCTGCTCGTCACGGACATGGTGATGCCGCTCATGGGCGGCGGCGAGCTGGCACGCACCCTCCGCGTGCGGCAGCCGGACCTGGCGATCCTCTCGATGTCCGGCTACGCCGAATCGCAGATCAACCAGGATCTGCCCGACTCCGCGCTCTTCCTGCACAAACCGTTCACCCCGGACGAACTTGCGCGCGCCGTCCGCCGCGCCCTCGACGAGCCCTCGCGCGCGCTCGCTGCGCCCGCCGCGTCGGCCGATCGGCTCGCGGCGGTCCCGGCCGCGCAATCGAGCTGATGCCGATGGAGACGCCGACGCCGTTCAGCGGAACGAAGATCCTCATGATTGACGACGAGGAGTCGAACCTCCGTTTCGTGCGGCGCCTCCTCACGCGGGCCGGCGTCGGCGCGTTCCACCCGCTCAACGATCCGCGCGCCGCGGTCTCCACGTTCCTGGACGTGCAGCCGGACCTCCTCCTCCTCGACCTGCACATGCCGCATCGCGACGGCTTCCAGGTGATCGAGGATCTGCAGCCGCACGTGCCGGGCGGCAGCTTCTTCCCGATCCTGGTGATGACCGGCGATCCGAGCCCCGACGTGCGTAACCGCGCGCTCTCGCTCGGCGCCTCCGACTACCTCACCAAGCCATTCGACACGACCGAGGCGATGCTGCGCATGTCCAATCTGCTGCGCACGCGCGCCCTCCACGAGGCGCTGCAGAGCCAGAACCAGCTCCTCGAGGCCCGCGTCCGTGAGCGGACCCGCGAGCTCGACGACGCCCAGGTCGAGATCCTGCAGCGGCTCGCACGCGTCTCCGAATTCCACGACGCCACGACCGGCGAGCACATCCAGCGCGTCGGCCGCCTCGCGGACGTGCTTGCCCGCGAGATGGACCTCTCCATCGGCGAGGCCGAGACGATCGGCCGCGCCGCGTTGCTCCACGACGTCGGCAAGATCGGCATCCAGGGCGCCGTCCACCTCAAGGCGGGCCGCCTCACGCCCGAGGAGTTCGCCATGATGTCGGAGCACACGAAGATCGGCGCCCGGCTCCTCTCCGGCAGCCGCTTCGCCGTCCTGCAGAAGGCGGAGGAGATCGCGCTCAACCACCACGAGCGCTGGGACGGCAGCGGCTATCCGCGCGGCATCTGCGGAGAGGCGATCCCGCTGTCCGCTCGCATCGTTGCCGTCGCCAATGTCTTCGACGCGTTGACCAGCCGCCGTCAGTACAAGGATGCGTGGCCCCTCGCCGACGCGCTCGCCGAGATCCGCAACGAGACCGGACGACACTTCGATCCCGCCGTCGTCGAGGCGCTCTTCTCCCTCCACCGCGCCGGCATGCTGCGTCGCGCCGCCTTCGACATGGCCGTCGCATGAGCGCCCTCACGAACGTGTAAGTTCTTGCGCCGCCGTTGCGAAGGACTATCTTTCCATAGCCCCGATCCCCCCGTTTCCACATCGAGTCGATCATGACGGCGACACCCCGCGCTCCGATGCCGTTCTGGGCGCTATTCGTCTCCATTGCGGTCTTCGCCGTACCCGCCGTACTGACGGGTCTGCGGCCGCTGCCCGAAGGCGTCACCGCGCTTTCCTGGCTCTTCGTCGTCATCCCGATCTTCTTCTTCGCCTACTTCGAGGGCTGGCGCGGCGTCGTCCTCGCCCTCGCCATGTGGGTCGTGTTGCTCGTGCTCGCCCTCATGGCCGGACCGCTCGTCGGCGGGCCGCAGCCCGACTGGATCTTCGTCGGCCACCTCTCCGTCGCGCTGCTCGTGAACGCGATCGCCATTGCCTGGCTGGCCGCATCGCTCCACCGCGATCTCGGCGTCACCGCACTGCGCGAGCGCACGATGGCGGAGCAGCTCGCCCTGCGCGACGAGCTGACCGGGCTGCCGAACCTGAAGTACGCGAAGCTCTACCTCGACAGCTCCTTCGCCGCCGCCGAGCGTGGCTTCCCGCTCACGATCGTGCTCCTCGACGTCGACCGGCTGAAGGACTACAACGAGTTCCACGGACGCGGCGTGTCGGACGGCGTCCTGCGGGCGGTCGGCCACGTGCTCGGCCGCACGACCCGCAAGATGGAGCTCTCCGCGCGTCTCGACGGCGGTCGCTTCGTCTCGATCCTGAACACGCGTGATCCGGCGGCCGCGCTCCGCTTCGTGCGACGCCTGCGCAACGCGCTCCTCGAGCTCGATCTCCCGGTCGGGCGCGTGACCGTCTCGGCGGGCGTGGCTCCGTTCGGCTTCGGCATGCGGGCGAGCGAGGACCTGCTGCGGGCGGCGGAATCCGCCCTGGGCAAGGCGAAGAACGCGGGTCGCGACTCCGAGTCCGTCTACTCCCCCTCCGCCGAGGCCACCGCGTCCCAGAAGGCGTGAGCCCGTTCCAGCGCCGCAGCCGTGCCCCGCAGCAGCAGGGACGCCGCGGCCGGAAGCGCGCTCACCGCCGCGCCGGCGCCCAGGTAGAGCACGCTGCCGGCGGCCACGACGCCCGCGTCGAGCCGCGTCGCCGTCAGCGCCGTCGCCGCGATCAGCACCAGCCCGAGCAGCGCCGCGGACAGGTTCGCCGCGTCGAGCGGAGCGGTGGCCAGGATCGCCGCCGCGTCCGCGGCCCACGCGGCGCCGAGGAAGAGGATGCCCGTGGTGACGAGGCCGCGCCGGCGCGCCTCGGGCATCGCCGCCGTCGCCCACGCGTCCCCGGGCTGGCCGCTCCCGCGCCACAGCATCGACCCCGCCAGCGAGACGACCAGGACGAGGCCGAGCGCCACGGCGCGGCGTAGCGGCGGCGACGAGGGGGCGAGCATTGGCGAGCCGGCAAGGTGCACGGCGAGCGCCCACCCGAGCAACAGCCAGGCGGCAAAGAGCGCCGCGTCGATCGCCACGCCGAGCAGCACGCGCGCGCTTCCGCCGACCGGCGGCGTGCGCGCCGGCCCCACGCCCTGCTCGCGCAGCGCGAGCACCCAGCCCTCGACCGCGTGCGAGAGCGAGTCGCGCTCGTCCAGGCCGCCGATCGCCGCTTCGATCCGCCCCACCACCTCGCGCGGCAGCCCCGCCGCGCGCCGCTTCGTCTCCTCGATCCGCCGGCCGGCCGTCTCAAGCACGCGCTGCAGGTCACGGGCGGCGCCGTCGACGGGCGTGCGACGCCGCTTCCGCGCCGGCAGCCAGGAGCGCCAGGCGTGCGCCATCTCATGCACCGTGGTCGCGAGCAGGATCGGCAGCGCGCCGCCGAGCACGACGAGGAAGAAGCGCGCGGTCAGGAAGTAGCCGGAGCCCGGCGCGAGACCGAGGTGCGCCGGCAGGTCGATGCGGCGCGACAGCGCCGCGAAGCCGCCCACCTCGGCGGCGGCGAGGCCGATCAGGAGCAGGTGCGGCGCCACCTGGAACACCGCGCTGCGCACCGGCCGTTCCGCCCCCTCCAGCGTGTAGAGCACGACCCCCGCGAGCGCCGCGGCTGCCGTGACCGCGAGCGCGATCACGCGCGCCGCGTCCAGCGCGGCGAAGGGGCGGGGCAGGGTGCTCGCACCCGGCAGGAGGAGGTGCAGCGCCGGCAACAGCGCGGCGACGTTCGCGGCCGCGAGCAACAGCGCGCCCGCCGTCAGCAGCGAAACCGTCAGCCCGCTCCGCCGCGGCGGCAGCACCCCGGTACGCACCACGCGGTCCGCTTCGTCGGGGAGCCGCAGCGTGAGCTGCCGGATCTCGCGGATGTCGCTGGCGAGCGCCGCCTCCAGCGCCGCCGCCGCGCGCAGGTCCCGCGTCATCCCCGTCTCGAAGGCGCGCGCGACGCGGTCGAGCGCGACCAGGTACGACCCGCGCCCGGCCCGCCCGAGGCCCGCCACGAAGGCGCGAAGACGTCCGCCCATCCGGCGCGTGAACGCGCCCGGCCCTCTGGCGTCCGCCCGGCGCAGCGCCGCCGCCGCTCCCGCCAGGCGGGACATCACGCGGCCGCGGCCGGCCGGGACGTCACGCCGCCCACCCCAGCAAATACGCGAGCGCCGCCGCCACGGTCAGCACCAGGCCCAGCAGCGCCGCCACGCGCCGGCTCGACGCCGCCGTTCGCCGCTCCACCTCCGCCCGCTCGGCCGACTCCGCCGCGTTCGCGCCGTACGACGTGGCCATGCTCGCGACGCGGCCGCTCGGCAACGCCGTC
Source organism: uncultured Gemmatimonadales bacterium (assembly GCA_963816355.1). Lineage (GTDB taxonomy): Bacteria > Gemmatimonadota > Gemmatimonadetes > Longimicrobiales > RSA9 > CAWFKH01. The sequence continues at coordinate 644,405 of CAWFKH010000003.1, forward strand.
TCCACCACCACCCGCACGATCTCGTCGCCCCGGCCACCCCAGCGCCGGTCCGGCAGGCCTTCCCCCGGCAGACGCACGAGGTGCCCCGTCTCCACGCCGGCCGGGATCTCCACCACCACCTCCCCCTCCAGCGTCGGCACGGTGAAGCGCCCCCCCACCCGCGCCGCCGCCGGCTCGACCGACAGCCGGTGCAGCAGGTCCGCGCCGTCCCGCACGAAACGCCGGTCGTCCGCCACCCGGATCACCACGTGGATCACGCCACGCACGATCCCGCCCGGCCCCGCCCGCACCGTCTCCACGACCTGGAACGCGTCGCCATCCCCGACGCCCGCCGGCACGTCGACGTCGAAGCCGCGGCCCGACAGATCGCGACCGCTGCCGTGGCACGTGCCGCACGGTGCCGGCCGCTCGCCGCTCCCGCCGCACGCCTCGCACGCCGCCGTCGGCGCGCTCGCCGCGAGCAGGCCGCGCCGCGCCCGCCGCGTCCGGCCCGTGCCGCCGCACGCCTCGCACCGCACCCGACCCGGGCCGCGCCCCGTCCCCGCGCAATCGAAGCACGGCACCGCCAGCCGCGAGCGCGTGCCGCGCGCCGCTTCCGCGAGCGTGATCCGCAGCTCGACGCGCGGCGCCCCGTCCGCCGCCCGCCCGGCCGCTCCCGGCTCGCCGCCCTCCGCCCACGGGCCACCGGCGGCCGCCGCGTCGCCGACCCCAGCGCCGGCGTGATCGAGCACCAGCGACAGCGCGTGCGCGATCGCGTCGTCGTCCGCTTCCGACAGCGCCGCGCCCGTCGCGGCGTACGCCGCCGGCCCCAGGATGTCGTAGAGCTTGCGGGTGCGCGCGTCCGCCAGGACCTGGAACGCCTCCGTCGCCTCCCGGAACCGCGCCCCGGCCTCTCCGGAACCTTCGTTGCGATCCGGATGGTGACGCAGCGCCAGCTTCCGGTAGGCGCGCTTGATGGTGGCCGCGTCCGCCGTCGGCGCGACCCCGAGCACTTCGTAGTAGTCCCGCATGATCCTGCCGCTGCGACGTCTCCTCTTACCAGGCCCCGCGTCGGCTCTCCTGCGGCGCATCGCGCGGCTCCTCGGCCGGAGCGGCACCCCGCGGCGCCGGCTCCGCCGCGCCCGCTTCGCCGCTGTCGCTGTAGAACGGCGCCGCCAGGCCCGCCCGCGGCCTCGCCTCGGCCGCCTCGCCCTCCGCCCCCGACCTTGCGTCGGAGGCGCTCCCCGCCCCCGCCCTCGCGTCGGACGCGTCCTCCGCACCCGCCCTCGCGCCGGCCTCGTCCTCCGCACCCGCCCTCGCGCCGGCCTCGTCCTCCGCCCTCGCACCGGCGCCCCGCCCGGCGTCCGCCTTCCGCCCGCCGTCCGCCTCCCCGTCCCGCTCGGCTCCGGCGCCGAGCAGGCGGCCGCCGCGGCGCCCGCCCTGGAACACGCTGAGGAACTCCGCGACCGGGTCGCGGCGAGAGCTGCCGAGGAGCTGCCGCAGCGGGCTGTCGAGGCGCTCTCCGAGCACGCCGAACTTCTCCCGCGTCTCGGACGTGATGCCGAGCAGCGCATCCACGATCGGACCGGCGGAGCGCGTGACCTCGATCTCGCGGCGCAGCCGCTCCGTCTCGTGGCGGATGCGGTCCAGCTCGGAGTGCAGCCGCTCGACCTCGGCCGCCTTCGCCTCGCCCTCCAGCCCGAGCTGCTCGATGCGGCCCTTGATCTCCGCCTGCAGCCGCCGCCGCCGCGCCAGCTCCTCCTTCACGTCCGTGATCGGGATCGGCCCGACCGAATAGACCGCTTCGACCACCTGTTCGAGGCGCTGCGCCGCGTGCAGGTTCTTCGCGAGCTCGGAGCGCAGGCGCGCGATCTCCGCCGCCTTCTTCTGATCCTCCGACGACAGGTCCGTCATGCGACGTCGGATCTCCTGCTCCCGCTCGTGCAACTCGCCCATCTCGTCGCGCAGCGTCATCACCCGCTCGTCCAGCCCGTTCTTCGTCTCCAGGTAGCGCTGCGTGAACTTGACCGAGTCCAGCTCCTTCAGGAACTCGACCTCCCGCTCCAGACCGGCGATCTTCTGCTCCTTCGCCCGCGCCCCCTCCTCCACCGCGGCGCGGTATTCGCGCGACGAACGGGCGCTCATCGCCCACGACAGGACTGCGGCGAGAATGGCGAGCGCGGCGATCCCCGCGCTCACGAGGATCATGGTCTGCTGGCTCATCGCGGCTTCCGATGCGGATGGGAATCCACTGCGCCGCCACCGCGGCGGCACGACGCACGACGTGCCCGGCTGTCCTTCACGGCCGGAAACAGTATATTCAGCCGTCGGGCATGGAGTGGATGGGTGGGTCGATTCTCGTCTTCCGGAAACTAAACCGAACGCGACGTGGCACAAGGGTCGACGGCAGCCGTGGCCGCTCGCCGATGAGCGCCCGCGATCGGACGCAGGGCCGCTCCCGCGCGGCAGCGGCCGAGAGCGCGCCCGCCCTCTCCCCGGAGGAGTGGGCCGAGCGCTTCGCGCAACGCGACAGCCTCATGGTCGTCGGCTCCGACGACCGCTCCGTCGCCCTCATCCGCAGCGGCCCCGGCGGCGACGCCGAGACCGTCCGCGTCGAACCCGCACAGAAGGCCGCCGTCGCCGCCCTCGCCCTCGCCGGCGAGCCGTTCGGCTTCGCCTGGCGCGATTACGATGACGAGATCGCGATCGCGACGCTCCTCGACGCCTACGCCGCCGGGATCCCGCTCGCGCGCCTGCCCGAGCCGTTCCACGACGCCCTCGATGGCGCGCTCCGCCGCCGCCCCTCGCTCGCACGCCGCCTCGCCGCGCTCCTCCCCCCGCGCCCCGCCGGCGAGCCCGCAGCCGAGCTGCCCCCGCTGGCCGCGACGCCGTTCGACGAGGAGACGTCGCAGGATGCGCCCCCCGCGACCGCCGGCAACTCCCTCGAGGAGCTCTACCGCGCCATCTTCGAGCAGGCCCGCGCCGCCGTCGACCTCGACACCTTCTTCATCGCGTTCTACGACGTGGCCTCCGACACCGCCAGCGTGGTCTACTTCGCCGCCGCCGGCCGCGAGATCGCCATGCGCGTCGCCTACCGCGGCTCCGAGAGCGCCGCCGTCCGCGAGCGCCGGGCCGTCCTCCTCACCGCCGCCGATCCCGCCCTCGCCATCCTCAGCCTCGCCGCCGGCGAGGGCGGCGCCGGCCACGGCATCTGCGCCCCCGTCTTCTCCGACGACACGCTCGCCGCCCTCATCGGCGCGCAGCGGGCCGCGCCCGAGCCCTACACCGCCCGCGACCTCGACCTCTTCGCCGCCGTCGCCGGCCTCGCGGGCGTCGCCCTCTCCTCCACCGCACGCGTCCGCGACGCCGAGCGCCGCCGCGTCAGCATGGAGCTGCTCCAGCAGGTCGCCAGCTCCCTCGGCGCCACCCTCGAGCTCCCCGCCATCATCGACCGCGCCGCCTCCGCCGCGCGCCGCCTCATGGAGGCCGAGTCCGCCGCCATCCTGCTCTTCGACCCCGCTTCGATCGGCGCCCCGCCCGCCGGCCCCGACGCCGACGTCCCGCCGGCGAACGGCGCCACCGCGCCGGCGAACGGCGGCGCCGCGCCGACGAACGGCGCCACCGCCTCCGCCGCGCACGGCCTGGAAGTCGTCTCCACCAGCGGCACCTCCGTATTCCACATCGGCGAGGTGGTCGAGATCGGCCGCGCGCTGGAGCACGTGCTGTTCGAGGAGCGAAGCGGCTTCATCGAGGCCGACGCCGCCGCCGCCGAACGGCTGCCGCCAGCCGTCTGCGAACGCCTCGCCGACAGCTCGCTCGTCGCCGCGCCGCTCGCCGGCCCCGAAGGCCCGCTCGGTCTCGTCGTCGCGTGCCGCTCCCGTCCCCTCGCCTTCGTCGACGACGACCGCGCCCTCCTCGAGCGTCTCGCGCTCCACGTCGCCAACGCCATCGAGAACGCGCGCCTGCTCGAGCAGATCCGCCGCCTCTCGCTCACCGATCCGCTCACCGGCCTGCCCAACCGGCGCCAGATGGAGCTCGTGCTGCAGCGCGAGTTCGCCGCCGCCCGCCGCGGCCGCAACCTCGCCGTGCTCCTCTTCGACCTCGACCGCTTCAAGCACTACAACGACACCCGCGGCCATCAGGCCGGCGACCGCCTGCTCCAGGCCTTTGGCGAGCTGCTCGCCGGCGAGACCCGCGCCTTCGACCTCGCCGCCCGTTACGGCGGCGACGAATTCCTCGCCATCCTCTCCGACGCCGACGCCCAGGGCGCCGAGGCCCACGCCGCCCGCGTCCGCGAAGCCGTCGCCCACCACCCGCTCCTCAAGGAGATCGGCGTCACCGCCGGCATCGCGCTCTTCGAGCCCGGCATGACCTCCGCCGACGACCTCGTCCTCGCCGCCGACGAGGAGCTCTACCGCCGCAAGGGCGAGCGCACGGGGCGGCGGGTCCGCGGCCACTGACGCTCGCTGCGCGAACTGGCGTTCGCTCCGCGAGGGAAGCTCGCTGCGCTAGGGAAGCCGCGCTTCGCGCGGGGAAGCTCGCTTCGCGAGGGAAGCCTGCTGCGCAGGGGGCCCGCTTCGCGGGGGAAGCTCGCTTCGCAGGGGGCCCGCTTCGCGGGGGAAGCTCGCTTCGCGAGGGAGGCGCGCGGGGGCTGCCTGCTGCAGCGCACCTTCGCTCTCGTCTCGCGCGCATGCGCGCTCGCCTCGCGCGCGGCTTGCCGCCGCCGCCCTCTCTCCCGATATTCGCCCCCATGACGGCTCCCCGGCTCGATGACCTCCGTATACTCACGGTTGCGTTCGACGCGATCCCGGTGACGGCGCGCGCGGAGGCGCTCTCCATCGCGGAGCGCGCGGGCAGGGAGGCGGCCGAGGCGGATCCGCCGGACGCTGCCGATGCCCCGGACGTCCTCGATCCCTTCGAGTACCAGCTTCGGGTCGTGGAGCCCGCTTTTGCCCGCGGCGCCGTCGCGGCTCTCGACGCCGAGCGCTGGCGCGTCCGCTGCTTCACTCCGGGCGACGCGACGCGCGATCCCCGCGTCACCGCCTTCTTCCTCGGCTGGAGCACGCATCGCCGCCGCGTTGCGCCGTAACAACCCCTTTTCGCACCCTTCAGCGCGTTTCCGATGTTTCCGCCCGGCGGAGATCGCCGCCGCGTTGCGCCGTAACACTTCTTTTCGGACGCCCGCAACGATTCATTGCGCCGGCCTCCCGCGTCGCGCGAATGAAACCGCCTAAGACGTTGTGGCATAAATCTTTGCGTGGATGAACGCGCGCTGGTACACCGCTTGCCCCCTGCTGCGCTCGCATTCTGTCTCCGAGACAGCGAGAGAGGGCAGCGACGCCGATGAATCCGGAACAGCGCAAGTCCGCCCGGATCCTCGTCGTCGACGACGAGCTGGCGAACATCCGACTCCTCGAGAGGATCCTCGCGGATGCCGGATACGTGAGCTTGCGTACGACGACGGATCCGCGGGAGGTCCTCGCTCTCTTCACCGCGGAGAGCCCGGACCTGGTCGTGCTGGACCTGCACATGCCGGGGATGGACGGGTTCGACGTGATGGCGGAGCTGTTGCCCTGGGTGCCGGCGGACGCCTACCTGCCGATCCTCGTCCTGACCGGTGACCTCGACTCCGAAGTGAAGGAGCGGGCGCTCGCGAGCGGAGCGAAGGATTTTCTCCACAAGCCGTTCAGCTCGTCCGAGGTCCTGCTCCGCATCCACAATCTGCTCGAGACGCGCTTCCTGCACCGCCAGCTCAAGCTGCACAACGACGTCCTGGAGCATCGGGTCCGGGAGCGCACCGAGCAGCTCGAGGAGGCGCGGCTGGAGATCCTGGAGCGGCTCGCACGGGCGGCGGAGTTCCGCGACGACAGCACGGGCGAGCACACGCGGCGCGTGGGCCGGCTCTCCGGCGAGGTCGCGCTCGCGCTCGGCATGCCGCGCTCGCAGGCGGAGCTGATCGAGCGCGCGGCACCCCTTCACGACATCGGCAAGATCGGCATTCCGGATGGCATTCTGCTCAAGCCCGGCTCGCTCACGCCGAAGGAGCGCGACGTGATGCGCTCCCACACCACGATCGGCGCCACCATCCTTTCCGGCAGCAACGTGCCGCTGCTGCAGCTCGCCGCATCGATCGCGCTCACGCACCACGAGCGCTGGGACGGCCGCGGCTATCCGGAGGGGGTGCCCGGAGATGCGATCCCGACGGTCGGCCGCATCATCGCCGTCGTCGACGTATTCGACGCACTCACGCACGACCGTCCCTACAAGTCCGCCTGGTCGGTCGAGGACGCGGTCCGCGAGATCACTTCGCAGTCCGGCCAGCAGTTCGATCCCGTCATCGTCGACGCGTTCCTGCGCGTCCTCGCGAGGGCCGCCGTGCCCGGCCGGTCGGGATTCGACGGCGCGAGCCTGGAAGCCGGCGCGAGCCTGGAAGCCGGCGGGCGCCGTGAGGCCGGCGGGCGCCGCGAGCCCACGGCTGGCCGCGAGGCGACCGCGTGAAGTCGGCTCTGCAGACGGCGCTCGATGCGATTCGGGCTGCCGTCGTCGCCGCCTTCGAGCCGGGGCCGCTCGACGTCGCGGGTCCGGCGGCGCGCCACGAGGATCTGTTGCGCGGCGCCGAGGCGCCCGCGGCGGAGGAGGGCGCCGCCGTCGTGTCGCGCTTCGGATGGCGGCAGCTCGCCGGCCCGCTGGCGACGGTCGTCGCGCTCGCGGCCCTCGAGGTCTCGCTGCGTGCCGGGCTGCCGATCGGGCCGGCCGCCGCCGCGGCGCTGCTGCTCGTCTTCCTCTCCGCGCTCGTCGGCGGCCTCTTCGCGGGGCTGCTCGCGGCCGCGCTGATGGCGGTCCACCTCACCTACTTCCTGCTCGTTCCCGGCCGCATCGCGTACGCCGGTCAGCTCCGGCCGTTCGTCGTCCTGCTCGTCGTCGCGCCCACGCTCGCGCTGCTGCCCGGTCGGCTGCGCCGCTGGTGGCACGACTTCCTCCGCGAGGGTGGCGCCAAGACCGACGACGGCGCGCTCGACGCCACGTTCCTGGCCGAGACGAGCGCGCTGCTCGACACCTCGATCGGCTACCGCCGCACGCTCGCGAAGATCTCGGAGCTCGCCGTTCCCACGCTCGCGGACTGGATCGCGCTCTACGTCGTCGGCGAGGAGGGCGTCCCGGTTCGCGAGGTCGTCGCCCACTCCGATCCCGCCGCTGGCGAGCTGCTCGCGCGCGTCTTCGGCGATGCGCCGCTGACGCTCAATCAGCGGCACCCGCTCGTCGGCGTCGACGAGGTCCTCGAGAAGCGCGCCGCGACGTTCATCGAGACCGGCGACCACACGCGCCTCGCGCCGTACGCGCGCAACCAGGAGGAGCGCGCCTGGCTGCGCCGTCTCACGCCGACGGCGCTCATCGGCGTTCCGCTGTTGGCGCGCGGGCGGCTCATCGGCGCCATGGTCTTCGCGCGCGTCGCCGTCGAGGAGAACGTCGAGCCGCTTCCGTTCCGGCCGCACGACCTCGCGCTCGCCGAGGAGTTCTGCCGCCGCGCCGCCCTCGCCGCCGACACCGCGCGCCTCTACGACACCGCCATCGAGGCACGACGCGAGGCGGAGAACGCGAGCGAGCGCGTCGTCAACATCCTGGAGAGCATCTCGGACGGCTTCATGGCGCTCGACCGCGACTGGTGCTTCACCTACGTCAACGGCGAGGCGGAACGCCTGCTCGGCCGCTCGCGCGCGGACCTGATCGGCACCAACATCTGGCGCCAGTTCCCGCGCAGCGTCGGCACCGTCTTCTACCGCGCCTACAACGAGGCCGCCACGACCCAGACGGCGACCCATTTCGAGGCGGAAGCGCAGTGGTCGGGCGACTTCATCTGGGTCGAGGTCCACGCGTTCCCGTCGAAGGACGGCCTCTCGGTCTACTTCCGCGACATCTCCTCCCGCAAGGCGGTCGAGGACGCGCTCAAGCGCAGCGAGGAGCAGTTGCGCCACTCGCAGAAGATGGAGGCGGTCGGCCGCCTCGCCGGCGGCGTCGCCCACGACTTCAACAACCTGCTCACTTCGATCGCCGGCCACACCGAGCTGCTGCTGCGCAAGGCGGAGCCGGGCAGCGAGCTCGAGGAGGACCTGCGCGAGATCCAGCGCTCGGCCGGCCGCGCCGGCGACCTCACGCGCCAGCTCCTCGCCTTCGGCCGCCGCCAGGTCCACGCGCCTCAGGTCCTCGACCTCAACGGCGTCGTCCGCGACCTGGAGAAGATGCTGCGGCGCCTGATCGGCGAGAACATCGTGCTCGAGACGAACCTGCTTGCGGACATCCCGGCGATCAGCGCCGATCCGGGCCAGCTCGAACAGGTGATCATGAACCTCGTCGTCAACGCGCGCGACGCGATGGCCGGCGGGGGCATGCTCTCGATCGAGACCTCCACCATCGAGCTGGAGCAGGACGCGCTCGGCAACTTCACCGACACCGTGCAGGCGGGCGCCTACGTCGTCCTATCCCTCACCGACACCGGCACCGGCATCAAGCAGGACACCCTCTCCCACATCTTCGAGCCGTTCTTCACCACCAAGGACAAGGGGAAGGGAACCGGCCTCGGTCTCGCCACCGTCTACGGCATCGTCAAGCAGGGGAACGGCAACATCGCCGTCTACACGCGGCCGGGGAAGGGAACCCGCTTCGAGATCTACTTCCCCGTCGCCGGCGCGCCGCTCGCCCGTCCCGAGCCGCGCCACGCGCCGGAGCCGCGCGAGGAGATCCCCGCCGGCGAGGGCACCATCCTCGTCGCCGAGGACGAGGCCGCCGTGCGCAACTTCGTCTGCAAGGTCCTGCGCGAGCGCGGCTTCACCGTCCTCGAAGCCGCCGACGGCGTCGAGGCGCTCGACATCGCCGCCGCGCACGCGGCGCCGATCCAGATGCTGCTCAGCGACGTCGTCATGCCCGAGATGGGCGGCCGCGAGCTCGCCGGGCGGCTCGGCCGCCTGCGGCCCGACATGAAGATCGTGTTCATGTCCGGCTACGCCGAGAACGAGATCGTCCACCAGGGCGCCCTCGACGAGGGCACGAACCTGATCGAGAAGCCGTTCTCCGCCGGCACCCTCGCCCGCCGCGTCCTCGACGCCCTTTCCGAAGACGGGGTGCCGGCATGAGGCGCGCTGCGGGCGCGACGGCCGCTGCGCGGAGCCCGACACTCTTGACACCGTTCATGGCCCGGCTGAATACTGGGAGCACCTCCCTGTCGTTCGGCGCGACGCTTCTGTCGTCGCCGCTGCCCCCTGTCCATACTCACCGATGAGGATCGCATGAATCAGGATGAGGACATCCAGGCCGTGCCCGGCCGCTACGGCTGGTTCCGCACGCTCGCGCCGATCATCGTCGGCGCCGTGGCGTGCTGGCTGCTGATCGACGCGCAGCGCCCCCTGGCGGGGATCCTCCTGCTCGCGGCCTCGATCGGCGTCGCCGTGATGCTCAGGCTCAAGGCCTGATCTCTCAGGCCGTCCCGGCGCCACGGTGCACCTGCTCGCCTCGCTCCAGGCCCTCCTCGAGTACGGCACCGCCACGAACTCGATCGGCGGCGGCATGGTCGCCAACCTCCGGGAGGGCGCCCACAAGGTCTACGCGCTCGGTGCCGCCCACATCGAGGTCATCGTCGGCATCGCGCTCGCTCTGCTCCTCGTCTGGAGCCTGAGCGTGCAGCGCAGCCGCTGAGCTGCTCCAGACGGCAGGACGCAACCATGGATTGGAAGCCCGCGCGACGCCGCGCACGCCGGACCCCGACCGCCGCGATGGACGCGGCCGCGCCGCACGAGCGCGAGCCGCACGCGAACGCGCCGCACGCGAACGCGTCGCACGAGCGCGAGCCGCACATCGCGCCGCCGGCCGGACAGGCGCCGCACGCGTCGCAGCCGAGCGCCGTGTGGATGATGGGCGCGCCGACGATCCCGCTGCGCAGCCTGGTGCTCGCTTTTTCGTGCCTCCTGATCCCGGTCATCGCGACCGTGTACTTTCCGGAGAGCGCCGACGAGTACCAGATGCTGCTCTGGCTGCTCGCGCTGGTTCCCGCGTTCCTGCTTGCGTACTACCGCGGCTGGGCCGGCGTCGCGACCGCGCTGGGCGCCGGCATGGCCGTCATGTCGCTCGCGCAGGCCGCGCTCCTGCTCACCGGCCGCCACGTCCCGGACTGGCCGCTGCTCTTCGCCTTCGTCAGCGCCTACATCCTGATCGCGCTCGGCCTCGGCCTCTTCTCGGAGATGCTGCATCGCGAGCGCGAGCGCGCCGAGCGCCTCGCGCTCAGCGACGAGCTCACCGGCACGCCCAACCGCCGCTACCTCCGCCTCTTCCTCGACACGGAGTTCGCCGCCGCGCGGCGCGGCCGCCGCCTCGTCGTCGTGCTCTTCGACCTCGACGCCTTCAAGAGCTTCAACGACCACTGGGGTCACGCCGCGGGCGACGAAGCGCTCGTCGTCTTCTCGCGCGCCCTCGTGCGCCACACCCGCGCCATGAACCTCGCCGGCCGTTACGGCGGCGAGGAGTTCCTCGCGATCCTCTCCGCATCCGACGTCGCCGGAGCCCTCGTCTTCGTCGACCGCGTGACGCACGAGCTGCGACGCGCGCGCGGCGACCTCGGCGATCTGCTCACCGTCAGCGCGGGTGTCGCCGCATACCGGCCGGAGATGGCCGGCGTCGCCGAGCTGCTCGAGTCCGCCGACCGTGCGCTCTACGCGGCCAAGCGCGCGGGCGGCGACACGGCGCGGGTGTTCCAGGGCGGCGGACGTTCTCTCGAGACGATTGCGTAGGACGGCGAGGACACGAGGAGCACGGCGGGTGGGGCCACCCGCCGCGTCCCCGTCGCTTCACTGCGGGTGTTCGGTCTCCTGCGCGATCCACTTCCACAAGGCGTCGGTCGGCCCGAGCCCGAGCGCGAGCGGGGTGCCGAGCACGATGGCGTAGTAGACGAACGCCTTCGCGATGTTGCCGGTGCCCGCCAGGATCGACAGGCCGGCGACGACCGCCACGAGCAGCAGGATCGCGTGGCGGTAGGTCTTCTGCAGATCGCGCGATCGTTCCTTCAGGACATAGCCGACGAGCCACGCCACGAAGATGCCCCCGGAGATCAGGAGCATCTGCAGTGCGCTGATGAAGCCGGACCAGATGCTGGCGATCATGCTACGCTCCTTCCGGCCCGCGGGCCGGCGGTCCCACTCGGTTGACGGTTCCGGTCCGCCTTACGCCTCGCCGGGTGTACCCAGCAGCGCAGCGGCGTCCTGCTCGTCGAGCGCTTTCGAGAAGAGAAATCCCTGCGCGTACTCGCAGTGCAGGGCGTTCAGCTCGTCGCACTGGTCAGCGGTCTCGACCCCCTCGCCGACCACATCCATGCCGAGGCTGTGCGCGAGCGCCACGATCGACCACACCAACTCCTGGTTCGACTCCGCGCTGTCGAGCCCCTTGATGAAGGAGCGGTCGATCTTCACGGTGTCGAACGGGAACCGGTGCAGGTACCCGAGCGAGCTGTAGCCGGTCCCGAAATCGTCGATCGAGAGCCGGATGCCGAACGTCTTCAGCCGCTCCAGCGTAACGATCGCGGACTCGGCGTCCTCCATCAATACGCTCTCCGTGATCTCCAGCTTCAGGCTCGAGCCGGGGAGCCCGGTCTCGCGCAGCGTCGTCTCGATGCGGGAGACGAGGTCGGGCTGGTTGAGCTGCTTCATCGACAGGTTGACGCTCACGGTGAGCGGCGGCTCGGTCGGAAACGCCGCCTGCCACTGCTGGAGCTGCCGGCACGCCTGCTCGATGAACCACCAGCCGATCGGCACGATCAGGCCGGTCTCCTCCGCCACCGTCAGGAACTCGCCCGGGCTCAGCATGCCGCGCTCCGGGTGCCGCCAGCGCAGCAGCGCCTCGAAGCCGATCAGCTTGCGATCACGCAGCGCGATGATCGGCTGGTAGTGGATCGCGAACTCGCCGCGTTCCAGCGCGCGCCGCAGGTCCGTCTCCACCCGCAGCATCTCCATCGCCTGCGCGTGCATGCCCTCGTCGTAGAGCTCGTAGCGGCCGCGGCCCAGCGCCTTCGCCCGGTACATCGCGATGTCGGCGTCGCGCAGCACGTCCTCCGGCGTCGCGTAGCCGGAGGTGCTGAAGGCGATCCCTATGCTCGCCGCGCTGAAGAGCTCGTAGCCCGCGATGTGCGACGGCGCCCGCAGCCGTTCCTGCACGCGCTCGGCGACGCGCGTCGCGTCGCCCTCGTCGTCGATGCCGTCGAGCAAGATCGCGAACTCGTCGCCGCCCAGTCGCGCCACCGTGTCGACCTCGCGCACGCACCCGCCCAGCCGGCTCGCGATCTCGACGAGCAGCTCGTCACCGACCAGGTGGCCGAGGCTGTCGTTGACCACCTTGAAGCGGTCCAGGTCGAGGAAGAGCACCGCGAAGCAATGCGTCGGCTCGCGCCGCGCCTTCCGGATCGACTGCTCCAGGCGGTTCTTGAACAGCGACCGGTTCGGCAGCTCCGTCAGCGCATCGTGCAGCGCGCTCCGGTGCAGCCGCGCCTCCGCCTCGCGCCGCGCCGTGTCGTCCCGGATCAAGAGCTGCAGACCCTCGCGCCCCGTCGCCGCGTTGCGCCACGCGCTCGCCGAGATGGCGCACGCCACGCGCGTGCCGTCCGCCTGCGCCAGCGTCGTCTCGAAATCCCGCACCCGGCCCGTCCGCTCCACTTCCGCCCGCAGCCGCTCGTAATCCGACGCCGCCCCCAGCAGCTCCCGCGCCCGGCTGCCCACGAGCGCCTCGCCGGCCGCGCCCGCGAGCTCCGCCCCCGCGCGGTTCACCGCCACCACGATCCCACGCCCGTCGATCAGCCAGACGGCCTCGGGGAACTGCTCGAACAACACCGCCGGAAGCGACGGCGCACGCGCCGCCTCGCGGTCCGCCCGCTCCGTCGCCTGCGCCGCGACTTCCGCCGCGCGCGCCACCGCCCGCCGCTCCGCGGCCGTCCACTCGCGCGGCCGGCGGTCGAGCACCGCGACCACGCCCGTCGTGTCCCGCTCCGGAATCGAGAACGGCACCGCCGCCAGCGCGTTCCAGCCGCACTCTCGCAGCCGCCGCACGTCGGCACGTATCCCCTCCTCCGGCCCCGCGGCGTCGCCGCCCGCCGCGCCCGCGCTACCCGCCGTGCCCGCGCCGCCCGCCGTACCTGCGCCGCCCGCCGTGCCCGCGCCGCCCGCCGTGCCCGCGCCGCCCGCCGTGCCCGCGCCGCCCGCCGTGCCCGCGCCGCCCGCCGTGCCCGCGCCGCCCGTGAAGAGCTCCGCCGCCGAAGCCGCTACGCCGCGCAGCACCGTGGTCAGCGCGTCGCGCCGGTCCGGCACGCCCGCCCCCACGAAGAGGCGCTCGCGGCCCGCGCCCAGCACGAGCACGGCGGCGGCCGGCGCGTCCACGGCGTCCGCCAGCAGGGTGCACACGCCCTCCAGCTCCGTGCCCGCCTCCTTCATGGCGGTCTCCGGCGCGTTCTCGTGCGCGGGCCCCGGGTTGCGGAGCATGGATGCGGCGCTGTCGCCCATGTCGTTTGTCGCGGTGAGTCCATCGAAAACGGCCGGATCCTGCAGTCAGGCACTCCCACGCGGCCGACGCTTCGGAACGAACTGACGGAACTCGAAAAAAGATACCGACTCCGCTGCCGCCCCGTAAAGCGCGCGATCGCTCGATGGAGCGCGTCTCGCACGCTGTCCCAGCGGTGGGAGCAGGACCCGTGCCCTCCGCGCGAAACTCTCTGAAGTTCCAGTGCAACAACGGCTTGACCCATGCCGCCACACCCCGGGTGTGGCACCCGGGTAACGCTTCGTTGCGGTGCCCGAGCCGCAATTCGTTCCACGGCGCCAAGCTTGCATTCCGCCATTGCGGCGGTCGCGCCGTCGTGGCCCACCGCCGCGCCGCGGCCGCGACCGACGGCGTCCCGAGATCCAGACGGTTTTCCACATGCGCGATGCGACGGGCACGACGCCCGTCGCCGCGCGAGCGAGAGGCGAATGTTGCGACGCGTCTTCAGCGCCCTCCGGGCGCAGCCGCCGGCGGACCGGCTCGACGAGGAGCTGGCCCGCATCGAGCGCGAGGCGGCCAGCGCGACATCGGACTACATCGCGCTGCTCTTCAGCCGCGGCGGCGAGCTGTGCGTCGAGCGGGGCGACAAGGGACGCGCCATGCGCTGCTACGGCCGCGCCATCGATGCCTTTCTCGATTGCGGCTACTACGACTCCGCCGCCGCCATGTGCCGGCGCGTGATCGAGCTCTCGCCCGCGGTCGTGCGCGCCCGCGGCACGCTCGCCTTCCTCTCGCTCGGCGAGGGGCTGCAGTACCTGCCCTTCGAGGGCAAGCTCGAGGAGAACGCGCGGCGCGCCGTGGCCGAGTACGTCGAGGCCGCCAAGCGCGCCGGCGTGGAGCATCTCGTCGGCAAGCGGCTCGAGCTGATGGCGTCCGTCACCGACAACCAGCAGGTCCGCGAGATGATCGGCGAGTACCTCCTCGAGATCGGCGAGCCGACGAGCGCCGACGAGGTCCTCGGCGCCGTCTACGCCGAGCGCAACCTCCTCGCGTCCGGCCCCGAGGAAGACCAGCGGAAACGCTGGGCGCAGGCGCTGCAGGCTTCGGTCGTGGATCAACGCTGAGCGCTCGCCCTGGCGGGCGAGGGAAGCTTGCCTGGCGGCGAGGGAAGCTCGCCCTGGCGGGCGAGGGAAGCTCGGCTGCGCCGAGGGAAGCCCACCTTGCGGCGGGGGCCCGCCTGCGGCGGGGAAGCCCGCCTGACGGCGGGGGTCCGCCTTGCGGCGGGGAAAGCTCGGCTGCGCCGAGGGAAGCCCGCCTTGCGGCGGGGGTCCGCCTGCGGCGGGGAAGCCCGCCTTGCGGCGGGGGTCCGCCTGCGGCGGGGAAGCCCGCCTTGCGGCGGGGGTCCGCCTGCGGCGGGGAAGCCCGCCTTGCGGCGGGGGTCCGCCTGCGGCGGGGAAGCCCGCCTTGCGGCGGGGGTCCGCCTGCGGCGGGGAAGCCCGCCTTGCGGCGGGGGTCCGCCTGCGGCGGGGAAGCCCGCCTTGCGGCGGGGGTCCGCCTGCGGCGGGGAAGCCCGCCTTGCGGCGGGGGTCCGCCTGCGGCGGGGAAGCCCGCCTTGCGGCGGGGTCCGCCTTGCGGCGGGGAAGCTCGGTTGGGCCGAGGGATGCTTTCCCTTTGAGGGGTGAAATGGCGCTCGCCCGGGCGAGGCCACGTCCATTGGATTGGCGGTAGTATAGGGCTGGCGGTCCCAAGGTTGGCGCTGGATTGGCGGTAGCACAGGGCTGGCGGTCCGCGGGTATTGCCGCCACGTGGCCGCAGACGCGTCGGCGATGAAACGTCGACGCGAGTGCGAAGGTCCCCGCCGATCTTACGCGACAGCGCCCCGCACATTTCCCGCCGGGCAGGAAAGACTACTCGTCCGCGAAGAAGCTTTCCCTCAGCAGGCTGAGCCTCCCCGCCGCCACGCGGGCATCCCCTCGGCGCAGCCGAGCTTCCCCGCCGCAGGCGGCCCCCGCCGTCAGGCGGGCATCCCCTCGGCGCAGCCGAGCTTCCCCGCCGCAGGCGGCCCCCGCCGTCAGGCGGGCATCCCCTCGGCGCAGCCGAGCTTCCCCGCCGCAGGCGGCCCCCGCCGTCAGGCGGGCTTCCCCGCCGCAGGCGGACCCCGCCGCAAGGCGGGCTTCCCCGCCGCAGGCGGCCCCCGCCGTCAGGCGGGCTTCCCCGCCGCAGGCGGACCCCGCCGCAAGGCGGGCTTCCCCGCCGCAGGCGGACCCCCGCCGCAAGGCGGGCTTCCCCGCCGCAGGCGGACCCCGCCGCAAGGCGGGCTTCCCTCGGCGCAGCCGAGCTTCCCTCGCCCGCCAGGGCGAGCTTCCCTCGCCGCCAGGCGAGCTTCCCTCGGCGCCAGCCGAGCGCTCAGCTAGCAGCCCCGAAATCCTCGCCGATGCCGTGCATGAGGCTGCTCGTCTCCTTGCCGAAATACGACAGCATCCCGATCAGCAGGATCGCCACCAACGTCAGCAGGAGGAGCAGCTCGACGAGCCCTTGCCCCCGTCGGCGGCGTGGATCGGCGGCGGAGGCGCCTGCGCGGCGCGGATCGGCGGCGCAGGCGGCGTCATGGCCCGCGTCGGCGTTCGGCGCGCCGCCTCCGCCGGGCGTCGGCGCGGTCGGCGTCGTGCTCGTGGCGGTTCCGCCGAGGCAGCCGACGGCGTCGCGGAGAAGGCTTCCGGGCATGGTCACTCGATCCGTTCGGGGTGAGGGCCGTCGTGGCCGGCCGTGAATTCGGGGCGTGGGGCGCCGCAGCGCCGATCAGCGTCGGGCGGGCGCATCCGGTCGGCTGCCGCTCGCGCGGGTAATGCCGCGGGCGCTGTCGCGTGGCGACGTCGGCTGCACCGACTCCGAGCTGCGAGTGGCTCCGCGCGCGGTCGCGTTGCCGGGCGACGGCGCCGCGCGGCCGGCCGGCGCCGGGTCGCGCGTGCCTGCCGGCGGCGCGAGGTTCGTGGCGGGTGACGGCGCGACGAGGGCGCCGATCGACGCCGTGCCGAGCGGCGTCGCCAGCGCGGGGGCGGCGGACGACGACGTCGCTTCCGCCCGCGCCGGCGCGCCTCGTCCTTCGTCGCCGAAGATCGGCGCCAGGCGTTGGCGCACCGTGCGCATCGCGGACGAGGCCTCGATCCCGAGCGCCGACATCCCCGCGAGCGTCACGAGGGTCACGAGCAGCGAGACGAGCATCGCTTCGACGGCGTAGCGCTTCGCCCCGCCCGGCGCCTGCTTCCGTCTCGGTGCCCCTTCGTCGACGACGTCCAGCTCCACCGATGCCAATCCGACCTCCCTCTGCGGCCCACGCCCTTCCCCCGGAACCTGTTCATTCTCCATGCCGCGCCACGAGCCGCCCTCCAGGCACCGTTTCTCCAGTGAAGACGCCATGTTCCGACGGCTTCGCCCGCCCGCCCCGTAACGATCCATTGCTGCCCCTCCCGATCGTTCCGTTGCGTCGTCCGCCCGCTCCGCCGCCTCGATCGCCAGGTTGCCGCCTCGATCGCCAGGGTCGCCACCAGCCTCACCCCGCCAACACACGAAAAGCGGCCACCCCCTGTCGGGAGCAACCGCCCTCCGCCCGCGCACGCAAAGCCCGAGCCCCCCGCCGCCAGGCGGCTTCCCTCGGCGAAGCCCGAGCCCCCCCGCCGCCAGGCGGCTTCCCTCGGCGAAGCCCGAGCCCCCCCGCCGCCAGGCGGCCCCCTCGGCGAAGCCCGAGGCCCCCCGCCGCCAGGCGGCTTCCCTCGGCGAAGCCGAGCCTCCCCGCCGTCAGGCGGCCCCCCGCCGTCAGGCGGGCTTCCCTCGGCGAAGCCGAGCTTCCCTCGGCGCCAGCCGAGCTTCCCTCGCCGGCAGGCGAGCTTCCCTCGGCGCCAGCCGAGCGCTCAGTGCCAATCGATCGCCGAGAAGATCGACAGCGAGACGCCGATCTGGTGCACCGGTCCGAACGCGGAGCCGTTCAGGTCCTGGAACGGCGACTGGAGCGCGACGCGGTCGGTCGCCTCGATGCGGAAGCCGATCTGCTGCGAATCGTTCATGCCCCAGCGCAGGTCGGGCAGGATGTCGAAGCCGACGCTGCCGAGCACGGCGAACTGGTTCTCGTCGTGGCCGGAGTAGATCGCGCCCGCCTCGCCGATGACGACGCGGGGGCCGGTGCCGACCTGGTAGCTCACGACGCCGACGCCGGCGCCGATGAACGGCGACACGGTGCGCTCGTCGCTCGCCGGGGCGAGGCGGAGCAGCAGGCTCGCGTCGGCCATCCAGGTGCGGATGTCGCCGACGGCGGAGGCGCTGCCGAGCTGCAGCGGGCGCTGCGTGAAGGCGCCGCCGATGCGGCCGGCGACGCGCCGGCCCCACCACTTCTCGACGTGCGCGTTGGCGAGCCAGCCGGCCTGCAGCTTGAGCGCCTGGGGCCCGTCGGCGAGGTTGGTGAAGAAGACGCCGCCGCCGCCCCAGCCGATGTCGGCGTCGTAGTCCTGGGCGGCCGCGCGCGTCGCGCCCGCGGCGAGCGTCGCGGCCCCCATCAGCAGTACTGCTGCGATCCGTCGCATCGTCGTCTCTCCTACTGCAGGTCGCGGGCGCGAACGTTGACGAGCACCACCCCGCCCGAGGCGGTGATCCCGTAGAGCTTGGCCACGACGCACTGTGGGTTGCCCGGACAGCTCAGGCCGGCGTTGTCGCTCGCCAGCGGTCCGGACACGCGCATCGGTCCCGTGATGTTCGCCTTGATCGGGATCTCGGCGCGCGGCAGGAAGTGCGTCGTGTCGACCGCCTTGATCGACGCGTCGGTCGTGCCGATGAACGCGTAGGGCGGCGTCGTCGGCGCGTTGCCCGGCTGGAACGCCGCGCCCGCGCCGCCGGACACGCCGGGCGAGTACTCGCCCTGCAGCCGCAGTTGCTCGGTGAAGAAGTAGGCCGCCTCGGATCCGCGTGCGACGCCGAAGCTGCCGTCGAAGTTCAGGTCGAGGCCGTGCACCTGTTCGGCGGCGTTGTGGAAGAGGTCGATCACCTCGATCGAAGCCGAGATGCGGTCGTTCTGCGCGTTGTAGAGGTAGATGCGGCCCGCCGGCGAGCGCGCGCCCTCGCCGAACGCGACGACGTGGCGGTCGCCCGAGACGCTGACGAACGTGGTGTCGCCGAAACCGGCCGCGAAGAGCTGGAACGTGCCCGGCACCGCGACGATGTCGGAGCCCTTCGACTGCAGGTCCGGCACCGCGTTCTCGATGCGCGCCAGGATGCTCTGGATCACCTGCGCCGGGAACCCCGGCTTGTGGTCGTAGAGCACGATCTGGTCGTCGCCGGCCGCGAACGCCGTCACCTTCACGCTGTCGATGTTGGCGAACGACCATACGGTCGCCGACGGCGTGTAGGTGTAGTCGAGGAACTTCACTTCCGGCACGTCCTGCGACGACGTCGGGTCCGGGTTCGGATCCGTGTAGCGGATCGTCCCCTGCGGCGCCGTCACCGTCGGCAGCGTCGAGAAGAAGACGCGGCCGCGGTAGTCCTGCGCCAGGAACTCGGGCCGGTCGCTGAAGTCGATCGGCGTGACCAGGTAGCGCGAGCGGAACTGCTCGTCGTTGTTGACGTTCACCTGGAAGAGCACCGCGTTCGGCATGTTCAGCCGCCGCGACACGTCCTCGTTCAGCGTGCCGAGCGGCACGTACGAGATGCTGGTGCCGCCGGAGTTGGCCACCAGCAGCGTGTCGGAGGTGCGGTTCAGCGCCAGGCCCCACGGCTCCGAGCCCACCTCGACGAACGGCCGGAACGAGCTGGTCGGGATGTCGAGCACCTCGAGCCGGTGCCGCGTCTGGTTCGACAGGTAGAGCCGCTGCCGCGACACGTCCACCACCGCGTCCGCGATCGTGCCGGACGCCGGCAGATCGATCGTGCGGCCCCGCACCGCCAGCACGTCCGACGCCTGCCCCACCGCGTCCGCCGCCACCGTCGCGCCGTCCACCGTGTCGCACGAGAGCCGCTGCTCGCTGTCCTTCACCGCCGCGACGCACAGCCCCTGCGAGTCGGTGGCGAAGCCGAACACCTCCAGGCTCAGCGAGTCCGGCAGCTCCGCGTCGCTCGTGACCGGCAGCGCGAACGTGAACGTGTTCGACACCGTGCCGGTCTCGGCCGGCGAGAAGTTGCGGCTGTCCTGCAGCGTGGTCGTCGTGCCGCCGGAGTGGCGGACGCGAACCGTCGTGCCGACCGTCGCGATCCCCCGCTTGCCCGACAGGTCCCGCACCGTCACGTGCACGCGGATGCTGTCGCTCAGCTCCATGCGCGGCTGCGACTCCGTGCTCACGCTCACCGCGAGCGGAGTCAGGTTGACGTTCACCTCGCCGTCCTGCACGTCGTAGAGCGTGTCCGCCTCGCATGCGGCGAGGAGCGACACGGCCGTGAGAGCGACCGCGAGGCGGCCGATCACACGCGTGCGCGAGAGCGTCGAGCGGGGCACGGCGTTCGTTTCGGTGGCCTGCATGATCTTTCCTCGATGAGTCGCGGTCGCTGCAGCGACCAGGTGCCGACATCGGGCGCCGGCTGGCGCAGGAATGCAAAGATGCGTCGCCCGCTCGGGCGGCGCCTCATGCATTCACGACCACCGGCCGTGTCCATGACTGTCAATCCGGGGAGTAAGCACGGGGGGATAGCGTGAAGGTTAGGCGCGGCCCACGGGATTGTCAAGACGGTTGCCGCGTGTTATCGTGGGGCCCGTCCCTCCCCGCCACATCGCGATCGTTACCCGACTGCCCGGATCCTCTGCCCCAATGGACCAAGGCCGAGCGCCCGTTCCGTCCGCGTTCGACGTCGTCTTCATCGTGCTGGCGCTGCTCGTCCCGCTCGCGTGGGTGCGCCCGCTCCTGAACGCCGACGGCGACCTCGCGCGCCACCTCCGCGTCGGCGAGACCATCCTGCAGCGCGGCGGCCTCTTCTTCACCGACCCATTCTCCAACACCATGTTCGGCCGCCCGTTCGTGCCCTACGAATGGCTCAGCGAGGTGATCGACGCGCTGCTGAACCGCCTCGGCGGCCTGCCCGCCATCGCCATCTTCAACGGGCTCGTCATCGGCCTCACCTACGCGCTCGTCGTCCTCTTCCTGCGACGTCGCGGCGTCGACCCCCTGCTCGGCTTCCTCGTCGGCATGCTCGCCGCCGCCGTCGCGTGCGTGCACTGGCTCGCGCGCCCGCACCTCTGGACCCCGCTCGGCGCGATCCTGCTGCTGTTCGTCCTCGAGCCGCCGCGCCGCGACGCGGGGGCGGCGCGCGCCGTGGAAGCGGCTGCTCTGGCTGGTGCCGCTGTTCGCGTTGTGGGCGAATGTGCATGGGGGGTTCCTGTATGGGTTGGTGCTGGTGGGGGTGTTCGTGGGGGGAGACGTGCTGGAGCTGGGGAGCGGTCTGGGGTCTGCGGAGGGGGTCTGGGGGGGGGTGTGGGGTACGGGGTCTGCGGGGGGTCTGCGGTCTGCGGGGGGGGGGCGGCTCCTTTACCATCTGGGGGCGCTCGGGGTGGCGGGGGTGGCGTGTCTGGTCAATCCGGTGGGGCCGGGGCTTTACGCGCACGTGCTCGGGTGGTTCGGGCAGCGCTACGTGATCGACAACACGGGGGAGTACCTGTCGCCGGACTTCCACCGGCGCAGCGTGCAGATCTTTCTCTTCGCGCTCGTGCTCGTCGTCTTCGCGCTGGCCCTCTCGCGGCGGCGCATCCGCTGGTCGCGGCTCGCGGTCGTGGTGGTGGGCGTCTTCTTCGCGCTGTACTCGGGACGCAACATCCCGCTCTTCGCGGTCACGGCGCTGCCGCTGCTGGCGCTCGAGCTGGACGGCGAGTGGCGCGCGCTGCCGTGGGCGCGGCGGCTCGGCGCCGGGTTCGCGGCGGGCGACCGGGCGGCGATCGCGGGGATCTGGTCCGGCGTCGTCGCGGCGGGGCTCGTCGTCCTGATGGCGAGCGGCGGCCGCGTGGGCGGGCGCACGCTCGTGCGCGCCTCCTTCGCCCCGGACATCTTCCCGGTGCGGGCGGTCGAGCGCGCGCGCGCGGCGCACCTCGACGGGCGCATGTTCAACTCCTTCGGCTGGGGCGGCTACCTGCTGTGGGCGTGGCCGGAGCAGAAGGTGTTCATCGACGGCCAGACCGACTTCTACGGCGAGAAGGTGTTCCGCACCTACCAGGAGATCGCCGGCCTGCAGCCGGGCTGGCGCACCAAGCTCGATTCGCTCGGCATCTCGCTCGCCGTCATCGACACCCGCTCCGCCCTCGCCAACGAGCTCGAGCACGAGCCGGGGTGGCGCCGCTGGTACGGCGACAGCGTCGCCGTCGTGCTGCGGCGCGAGTAGCTCGGCACCCGCGATGACCTCGGTCGTTCCTCCGACTCCCGATGCGGCCGCGACGGAGCGGATGGCGCCTGGCTCCGCCGCGACCGTGGCGTCCCGCGTCGCTCCGACCGTGCCGTCCCGCGTCGCTCCGCTCGTGTCGTCCCGCTTCGGCCCGCTGCGGGTCGGCCTCGTGGTCGCCGCCGCGGTGCTGCTCCTCGTCCCCGGCCCCTACGTCGCCGGCTCGTTCGGCGACGACGCGCTCTACGTCGCGCTCGGCAAGGCGATCGCCGCCGGCCGCGGCTACCGCGAGCTGTTCACGCTGGGGCAGCCGCCGCACCTGCGCTATCCGCCGGGGCTGCCGGTGCTGCTCGCGGGGCTGTGGCGCGCGTTCGGCCGCGTCGACGCGGTGCTGCGCGCGGCGGTCGTCGCGAACGCGCTGGCGATCGGCGCCGCCGCGGGCGCGATCTGGGCGTACGGCCGCCGCATCGGCGTCGCGCCTCTCACGCTCGCGATCTTCGCGCTCGGTCCGTTCTTCCTGGACGCGTCGCTCGAGTACGCCTCCGTCGCGCTGAGCGAGCCGTACATGCTGCTCACGTGGGCGGTGGCGGTGCTGCTCGCGGAGCGCCTGGGGCGCGAGGAGCGGCCGCGCCACGCGCTCGCGCTCGCGCTCGGCGTCGGACTCGCGCTCGGCGTCGCGGGCCTCTTCCGCACGCAGGCGGTCACGCTGATCCCCGGCTTCCTGATCGCGCTGCTGCTGCTGCGGCAGCCGGTACGGCGCGTCGCGCTCACGGCACTGGCGGCCGGCGCCGTGTGCATCCTGCCGACGCTGCGGACGCTGCTGCCCGCGGACGCATCCGACCCGCTCGCGTCCGAGTCCTACTTCCACTATTTCGTGCGCGCCTCCGCCGCCTCGCCGCTGCGGGAGGCGCTCCATCAGCTCGCCTTCAACGGCCGCGCCTATCTCGGCTGGTTTCCGCCGTACTTCTCCGCGACGCCGCTGGTGGGGCGCCTCGTCGTCGGCTCGCTGCTCGCGGCCGCGGTCTTCGGCGGCGCGCGGCTGGCGCGGCGGCGGCCGGAGCTCGTGTGGCCGGCGCTCGGCTTCCTCGTCGTGATCATGGCGTGGCCCGGCATGAGCGACCGCCTCGCGCTGCCCGCGGTCCCGTTCCTGGGCGTCATGGCGGCGTACCGGATCGACCTCGAGATCGCGCGCGTCCCGGCGCGCTGGCGCCGTCTCCCGCCCCTGCTGCTGCTGGCGGCCGCCGCGGCGGTCGGCGCGCGGCAGGTGCAGGTCCGCGCGGAGGGGCGGGCCGGAGCGCGCACCGCCGGTCCGTGGGCCTACAACGCGCCCTCCTTCCTGCTGCCGTGGACCGACGGCTTCATCCGCGCGAGCGTCGCGCGTCTCGAGCGGGACGTGGACCCGCGGCTCGTCGTGATGGTCGACCGGGCCCCCGCGATCTGGCTCTACGCCGGCCGCCTCACGGTCCCGCCCGACGCCGGCCGCGTCCCGGTCGCGCCCGGCGAATACCTCGCCGACCGCATCCGGCTCGGCCAGGTCGGCGTCGTCGTCGTCGGCAGCCCCGCGTTCCCGAGCGCGGTCGACGTCGCCACGCTGCGCGACGCCTGCCCGGACCTGCTCGAGCCGGTCGGCGGCCTCGACGCGTTCCCGCCGATCTACCGGGTGGGCCGGGCGCCGTGCCCCGCCTTCGCCATACCGGACCGCGCCGTGCCGGCGGCGCAGGAGCGGCGCGGTGCCGCCGCGCCCGGCTAGCGCGATGGCCGCCGACGCAGCCGCCGCCGCGCGCGCGACGCCCCGGCACCGGCGAGGCCGCGAGCCGGAGCCGCCCTCGCGCGCCGCGCGCGGCCTCCGCCTCGCGCCGTCCGTCGCGGACATCGTCTTCCTCACCGTCGCGTCGCTCTGCGTGCTGCTGCTCGGCAGCCTGCTCTTCAGCGGCGACGGCGACCTCGGCCGCCACATCCGCGTCGGCGCCTACATCCTGCGCCACGGCATGATCCACCGCGACGTCTTCTCGCACACGCGCGCGGGCGATCCCTTCGTCGCCTACGAATGGCTCAGCGAGGTCGCGTTCGCCGCCGCCGCGGCCGCCGCGGGGCTGCGCGGCGTCGTCCTGCTCACCGCCGCGCTGCTCGCCGCGGCGCACGCGCTCGTCGCGCTCTTCCTCGTGCGGCGCGGCGTCTCGCCGAGCCTCGCGCTGCTCGTCGCGCTCGCCTCCGTCGCGGTCGGCTGGGTCCACTGGGCCGCGCGGCCGCACGCCTTCACGCTCGTCGCCGTCGTCGCGCTGCTCTTCATCCTCGAGGCGCCGCGGCGCCGGCTGCTGGCGACGGCGCTCCTCTTCGCACTGTGGGCGAACCTGCACGGCGGCTTCCTCTTCGGCCTCGGCGTGGCCGGCCTCTACCTCGCCGGCGCCGTGATCGACGGCGACGGCGCCGCGCGCGACCGCTGCGCGGCGACGCTCGCCGTCGCCCTCGTCGCGTGCCTGCTCAACCCCGCCGGCCCGCGCCTGCTCCTCCACGTCGCCGGCTGGTTCCGCGAGCGCGTCATCATCGACAGCACGGTCGAGTACCTGTCGCCGGACTTCCACCAGCCGGGGCCGCGCGCTTTCCTCGTCGCGCTGCTCGCCGTCGTCGCGGTCCTGGCGCGCGCGCGCCGCCCGCTGCCCACCGCGCGCGCGCTCGTGATCGTCGCCGCCACCGGCGCCGCGCTCCTGTCGCAGCGCAACATCAGCCTCTTCGCGCTCACCGCGCTGCCGCTCGCCGCGCTCCGGTTCGCGCGGCCTCGCGGCCCGGATCCGCTCGCGGAGGACCGCAGCGGCCCGCTCGTGCGCGCGCGCCGCGATCCGCTCGCGCTCGGCGAGGCGCACGCGCTGCCGGGTGCGTGGAGCGCGGCGGGCCTCGTCGCGCTCGCGCTCGCCAGCCTCGGAGCGTTCGGCGCGCCGGCCACCGCGGAGCCGCGCTTCCCGGCCCACCGCTTCCCGGTCGAGGCGGTCGCGGCCGCGCGCGCGGCGGACGTGCACGGCCGCATGTACAACGCGCTGGACTGGGGCGGCTACATCCTGTGGAAATGGCCGGCCCAGCGCGTCTTCATCGACGGCCAGACGGACTTCTACGGCTCCGCCCTCTTCCGCGAGTACCAGGCGGTGATGCGCCTCGACGACGGCTGGCGCGACGTCCTGCGCCGGCACGGCGTCACGCTCCTGATCGTGCCGCCGTACTGGCCGGTCGCGCGCGCGCTGCAACGCGAGGGGTGGCGCACCCTTCACAGCGACCCGACCGCCGCCGTGCTCGTCCCGTGAACGCGCCGCTCGCGGCGCCGGCGCGCGTCGCCGCCCCGCCCGCCGCCGGCACCGCGCCGGCCGGCCGCGAAGGGGAGGGGCGCCCGCGCCGCGCCCGCGCCGCCGCGGCGGTCGGCGGCGCCGTCGCCCTCGCCTGGCTCGCGCTGCTGCCGTGGCCGCCCTACCGCGTCGGCTCCTACGGCGACGACGCCGTCTACGTCGCGCTCGGCCGCGCGCTCGCGAGCGGGCTCGGCTACCGCGAGATCTTCACGGTCGGCCTGCCCGCGCACGCGAAGTACCCGCCCGGCCTGCCCGCGCTCCTCGCCGGCCTGTGGCTGATCTTCGGCCACGTCGATGCCGTCGCGCTCGCCGCGCGCGTGGTGAACGCGGCGGCGGTCGGGCTCGCCGCCGGCTGCCTCTGGTGGTACGGCCGCGCTGTGCTGCGCCTGACGCGCGCCTCCCTCGCCGCCTTCGCGCTCGCGCCGCTCTTCCTCGACGCGACCCTGCAGTACGGCGGGCTGCCGCTCTCGGAGCCGTACATGCTCGCCGGCTGGTGCGTCGCGCTCGTCCTCTTCGTGCGCATCGCCGGCGCGCCCGCCGGCGCCTCGGCGGGAACCGGCCTCGCGCTCATCCTGGGCCTGCTGCTCGGCCTCACCTCGCTCTTCCGCACCCAGGCCATCGCGCTCGTCCCGGGCTTCCTCCTCGCCATGCTCCTCGCCCGGCACCCGCCGCGCCGCGTCCTCGCCGCCGCCGCCGGCGCCGCCCTGCCGATCTTCGGCTGGAGCGCCGGCCGCGCCCTGATCCTCGGCGCCGGGCCCGCGCCCGCGCCGCACGAGCTCGGCTACGTCGATGACCTGTTCGCCGGCGGCGTCCACACCGCCGCCGCGTTCGCCGGCCGCCGCGCGATCCTCGACGCGCGCAGCTATCTCGGCTGGTTCGCGCCCTACTTCGCGGGATCCGAGCTCCTGGGCCGCGTCGCCGTCGGCAGCCTGCTCGCGCTCGCGGTCTTCGGAGGGATCCGGCTGGCCCGGCGGCGGCCCGAGCTGGTCGTTCCGGTGCTCGCCGCGATCGCGCTGCTGCTGATCTGGCCGTACGTGAGCGACCGCTTCATGCTCCCCGTGCTGCCGTTCCTCGGCCTCATGGCGGCGCGCCGCTTCGACCTCGAGCTGGCGCGCGTGCCGCGCCGCCGCATCGCCGCCGCGCTCGCCGTGCTCGCCGTCGCCGTCGCCGCCGTCGGCGCGCGCCAGGTGCAGCTCCGCCGCGCGGGCGGCCGCGTCGCCCTCTCCGACCGCGGCTGGGCGTTCTCCGCACCCGCGTTCCTGCTGCCGTGGACCGACCTGCTGCTCGAGCGCGTCGTGGCGCTCGTGCGCGACAATGCGCGCCCGGCCGACCGCGTCCTCGTCGACCGCCCCGCCGCCGTCTGGCTCTACACCGGCGTGCCCACCGTGCCGCCGGACGCCGGCGAGCCGCGGCCGCTGCCGCCCGGCCTCTTCCTGGCCCGCCGCATCCGCGACGACGGCGTCACGCTCGTCGTGATCGGCAGCCCCACCTTCCGCAGCGCCGCCGACGTCGCCACGCTGCTCGCGCGCTGTCCGGGCACGCTGCGGCCGCTGGGCGCAGCCGGCGGCGTCTATCCGCGCGCTTACCGGGTTGAGGCGGGCCGCCCCTGCGCAATCGCCGCCGAGGAGGGAAATTGAGCGCCACCGAGCGCACGCTGTCCGTCGTCGTCCCCTGCTTCGACGAGAAGGAGAACCTCGAAGAGCTGACGGGGCGCCTGCTGACGGTCCTGCGAGCACTGCCGGTGAGTGGCTACGAGGTGGTCTTCGTCGACGACGGGAGCCGCGATGGCTCCGGGGTGCTGCTCGACCGGCTGAGTGCGGAGGAGATGGGTGTGCGGACGCTTCATCTCTCCCGCAACTTCGGGCACCAGGCCGCGCTCTCGGCTGGCCTCGAAGCTGCTTCCGGCGACGCCGTCGTGCTGATGGATGCGGACCTGCAGGACCCCCCGGAACTGATCGAGCGATTCGTACAGGAGTGGGTCATCGGGAACGAGGTGGTCTATGCCATCCGCCGCTCGCGCCGCGAGGGGGCGCTACGCCGCCTCACTTACGCGCTCTTCTACCGGTCCTTTCGGCTCATGGCGGAGCTCGACGTCCCGCTCGACGCCGGGGACTTCTGCTTGCTCGACCGCCGTGTGGTCGACGCGATCCTGACCTTGCCGGAGCGCAACCGCTTCCTGCGCGGTCTCCGATCTTGGGTCGGCTTCCGCCAGGTCGGCGTGCCCTTCGACCGAGACGCCCGTCACGGTGGACAGGCGAAGTACACGACGCGGAAGCTGATCCGCCTCGCGCTCTCCGGATACATCGGCTTCTCCTCCATGCCGCTGCGGGTCGGGGGCGTCGTCGGGGCCCTCGCGCTTCTCGCCAGCGTAGGTCTCGGGATCTGGGCGCTCGTCTCCAAGTTCACCACCACCGCCGTTCCCCCCGGCTGGACCAGCACCGTGGGCGTGATCCTCCTGATGGGAGGCGCGCAACTGCTCGTCCTCGCCATCATGAGCGAGTATCTGGCGCGCGTCTACGACGAGGTCCGCAGACGGCCGATCTTCCTGATTCGCGAGCGCGTGGGTTTCGACCGTCCGCCGGGGCAAACCGCGCCCGCGGCGGAGCCGACGCCGCCCTCCGCGGCCGGCCCGGCGGCCTCCGACGATTCCGCGCCGCCCGCGGCGCCGGCCGATGTGTGAGACGGCCGCGCCGCCGGCTCCACGCCACCGCGTAGCCGCTCCCTCGGCCGTCGAGCGCGCGCTCGGCTTTCCGCTCCGCGACGACCGTGCTTTCCTGCTCCTCTTCGCCGCGCTCGCCCTGCTCGCCGCGATACCGCCGCTGGTCCGCCCGATCAACCTCGACGCCGGATGGTTCCTCTACCTGGCTCGACGGTGGCTCGGCGGTGCCCGCCTCTATGTCGACTACATCGATCCGAACCCGCCGCTCGTCGTCTTCCTGAGCGCCCCCGCGGCGCTCCTGGACGGCCTCTTCGGCGTCTCCGCCGCGGGCTGGTTCGACGCGGCCGTCGCCGTCGCGGCGCTTCTCTCCGCAGCGACGGCGACGGCGCTCCTGCGGCGCCTCCTCGAGCGGAAGAGCGAGGCGCGCTTCCTGGGTCTTCTTGCGCTCTTCCTCCTGCTCGCGCTGCCGCAGGGCGACTTCGGCCAGCGCGAGCACCTGATGTTCCTCGCCGTGCTGCCCTATCTGGTCCTTGCCGCCGGCCGCGCCGGCGGCCCTGCGCGCATCGGCGTCCGCACGACCTGGCTCGCCGCGATCGGCGCGGTCGCAGGCGTGGGGTTCGCCCTGAAGCCGCACTTCCTGCCGGCGCTGCTCCTGGTGGAGCTGTACGTGGCCGCCGTGCATCGCTCGCGCCGCGCCTGGCGTCGACCGGAGACGTTCGCCGCGCTCGCGGCTATGATGCTCTACGGCCTGGCCGCGCTGCCGCTCGTCCCCCGCTACCTGCACCTCGTGCGCACCCTCTTTGGCCCCGGGTACCTGCACTTCCACGCCGTGCCCGCCGCTGACATCCTGCGCACCGGCCGCATGACGTTCTTCGCCGCTGCGGCCGTCGCGTGGCTGGCGCTGCGGCCCGGGGGAGCGCTGCGCCGCACCGGCGACGTGCTCTTCCTGGCCCTAGTCGCCTTCGCCGCCTCCGTCCTGCTCCAGGGCAAGGGCTTCAGCTACCACTGGTATCCTGCCCTGGCCACCGCGGTCCTGCTTTCCGCCGTCGTGCTGCTTCAGGCGATGCGCCGCGTCGCCGCCATGCCCGCTCCGCTCCGTCTCGTCGCTCCCGCGGCCACGCTCGCCCTCACGTTCCTCACGCTCCTCTTCGCCCTGAGCCTCGCCCGCGCCGCCTTCCATCCACCGAGCCCGCGCGAGCGCGATGCGGCTCGTATGCTCGACATCGTCCGCGAGCGTGCGTACGCCGGTCGCGTCCTCTTCCTCTCCACCCGCATGCAGGACGCCTTTCCTCTCCTCGTCTACACGGACGCCACGCTCGCCGGGCCGCTCCCGCACCTGTGGCCCGTCGCCGTCTCGCTCACACCCGATGTCGCCCCTGCCGCCGCCGGCCGCATGGACGCCTACGTCCTCGACGTCGTCGGCGCCGCCGTCGCCGCCGCTCCTCCGGACCTGATCGTCGTCGACACCTCGCCGGTCCTCCTGGCGGGCGGCGGCACGCGCCGCGTCGACATGCTGCGCTACTTCGCGCGCGACGCCCGCTTCCGCGCCGCCCTCGGCCGCTACCGGCGCCTCGCGACGGTGGGGCACGACGTCCTCTACCGCCGCGTGGCCGCCGCCGACGCGCTTGTCACGCCGCCCGCGCGGCGCTAGCTTGACTGGAGTTTCCCCGCCTGTTCAGTCCATCCCCCGGTGACAGATTCCGACCGCGCGGTCGGCGCGCTCGCGCGCGCCGCCGGCCGCCGGCCACGCGCACACACATGCGGATCCGTTCGTGAGCCTTCTCGCCGACATCGTCGCCCAGCTCGCGCCGCTCCAGAACCCGGACGGGGGATGGGGCGCCGCGGCCGCGCACCCGAGCAACCCGGAGGCGACCGCGCTCGCCGCCCGCGCGCTCGCCGCGGCGGCGGCCGCGCACGGCGACGCCGCGCGCGACGACGGCGCGGCCGCGCTCGCCTGGCTGCGCGCCGCCCGCGCGCCCGACGGCACCTACCCGTTCCTCGCGGACGCGCCGGCCGCGGTGTGGCCGACCGCGGTGGTCGCGTGGTCGCTCGCGGGCGTGCCGGCGGCGCGCGCGGAGGCGGTGCGCGCCGGGCGGGCGCTGCTCGGCGTCGAGGGTCGCGGCAACGTCTGGTGGGTGCGCCTGCTCGGGCGGCTCTACCCGGAGCAGAAGGAAGCCGCGTTCGAGACGGACCTCGATCTCACCGGCTGGCCGTGGGTGCGCGACACCGCGAGCTGGGTCGAGCCCACCGCGTGGGCGGTGCTCGCGCTGCGCGCCCTGCGCGAGGACCTGCCGCGCCACGCCGTCGACCACCGCCTCGGCCTCGCGGACGCGATGTTCCGCGACCGCGCCTGCCCCGGCGGCGGCTGGAACTACGGCAACGGGCGCGCGCTCGGCCAGGACCTGCGGCCGTACCCGGACACGACGGCGCTCGCGCTGCTCGCGCTGCGCCCCGCGCACCCGTCGCCGGAAACCGAGGCCGGCCTCGCCGCGCTCGACCGCATGCTCGAGACGAACCACTCCTCGCTCGCGGCCGCGCTCGCCTCGCTCTGCCGCGCCGCCTACGGCCTCGACGCCGCGCCGCTCGCCGCGCGCCTCGACGCCGCCTTCGCGCGCAACCGCTTCCGCGGCGACGTCCGCACCCTCGCGCTCGCCGCCATCGCGCTCGCCGGCGCGCCCGCCGCCGCCCGCTCCGCCGCCTGATGCAGCGCCGCGACTTCCTCAGGACGGTCGCCGCCGCCGGCGCCGCGGGCGCCGTTCCGCTGCTGGCGCGCTGCGCCGATCCGCCGCCCACGTGGGACCGCGACGCCTACGCGAAGCCCGCCGCGTCCCGCGTCGCGCTTCTCGCCGCCGCCGACTACGGCCCCGGCCTCGCCGGCACCGTGCGCGACGGGCTCCGCCTCGTCGGCGCCGACGTGCGCGGCCGCCGCGTCGTCCTCAAGCCGAACCTCGTCGAGTTCGACCCCGACGGCGCCATCAACACGCACCCGGCGCTGATCGCCGCCGCCGTCGAGGCGTTCCGCTCGCTCGGCGCCGCCGCCGTCACGGTGGCCGAGGGGCCCGGCCACCGCCGCGACAACGACTACCTCCTCGCCGCGTCCGGCCTGGACGACGCGCTCACCGAAGCCGGCGCCCGCTACGTCGACCTCAACCTCGACCCCACGCGCCCCGTGCGCGCCCGCAGCGACTTCACCTCGCTGGGCCGCCTGCACCTGCCCGCGACCGTGCTCGACGCGGACCTCTTCGTCTCCATGCCCAAACTCAAGACCCACCACTGGGCCGGCGTCACGCTGTCGATGAAGAACCTCTTCGGCATCATGCCCGGCGGCGTCTACGGCTGGCCGAAGAACGTGCTCCACTGGGCCGGCATCGACGGCAGCATCGTCGACATCAACGCCGCGCTCCGCGTGCCCCGCCTCGCCATCGTCGACGCCATCGTCGGCATGGAGGGCAACGGCCCCATCCAGGGCACGCCGCGCCGCACCGGCGCGCTCCTCTTCGGCGCCGACCCCGTCGCCGTCGACGCCACCGCCGCGCGCCTCATGATGATCGACCCGGAGAAGGTCCCCTCCATCGCGAACGCCGGGCGGTTCCTCGGCAACCTCGAGGAGGAGCGCATCACGCACATCGGCGAGGACCCCGGCCGCTTCGCCCAGGACTACGCCGTCCTCGACCGCTTCCGCCACCTCAAGGCGGCACCGCTCGCGAGCGCCGGATGACGGAACCCCTCGATCCGTACGGGATGCCTCGCGCGACGGCGCGCGACCGCCGCGTCGCCGTCATCGCCGGCGCCGGCCCCGCCGGCCTCACCGCCGCCTACGAGCTGCTCCGGCGCACGGACGTGCACCCCATCGTGCTCGAGGCGTCGGACGCGATCGGCGGCATCGCCCGCACCTACGAGTACAGGGGCAACCGCATCGACATCGGCGGCCACCGCTTCTTCTCGAAGAGCCGCCGCGTCATGGAGTGGTGGTTCAACATCCTGCCCCTGCAGGGCGCGCCCGCCCGCGACGAGCGCGCGAAGGGGATCGTCGTCGACTACGCGAAGGAGGCCGTCCAGCGGCCGCTGCGCGCCCCGAGCGGCAACGGCCACGGCGCCTCGGACGCCGTAGTGCGGCGCCCCGCGCCGGACCCGGAGCTCGAGGACGAGGTCATGCTGCAGCGGCCGCGCCTCTCGCGCATCTTCTACCGCCGCCAGTTCTTCCCCTATCCGATCGGCATCACCTTCGGCGTGGCGCTGCCGCCTCGGCCTCGCTCAACACCGCCCTCATCGGCCTCAGCTACATCAAGGCGCGGCTGCTGCCGATCCGCGACGAGGAGTTCCTCGACGCGTTCTTCATCAACCGCTTCGGCCGCCGCCTCTACGAGACCTTCTTCCGCGAGTACACGGAGAAGGTCTGGGGCGTCCCGTGCTCCGAGATCAAGGCCGACTGGGGCGCCCAGCGCGTCAAGGGCCTCTCCCTGATCCGCGCGCTCCGCCAGGCGCTCCAGCGACCTCGTCACCTCCGACGCGCAGAAGGCGCGCGAGCAGCGCGAGACCTCGCTCATCACCCGCTTCTACTACCCGAAGTACGGGCCCGGCCAGATGTGGGAGACCGTCGCGCGCCAGGTCGAGGCGTGCGGCGGCGAGGTGCGCATGCGGCAGCGCGTGGTGGGGATCGACGTCGAGGACGGGCGCGTCGTCGCCGTGCGCGTCCGCGACGAGCAGGGCGGCGAAGCGTACCGCCTGCCGTGCGACTACTTCTTCTCCACCATGCCGGTGCGCGAGCTGGTGCGCGGCGTCCGCCCCGCGCCGCCGGCGAACGTCCGCGAGGTGGCGGAGGGCCTCGTCTACCGCGACTTCCTCACCGTCGGCCTGCTGCTGCGCCGGCTGCACGTGCGCACGAAGGGCGCGCCGCCCGCCGAGCGCGTCCCCGACAACTGGATCTACGTCCAGGAGGGCGACGTCCGCGTCGGCCGCATCCAGGTCTTCAACAACTGGAGCCCCTACATGGTGGCCGACCCCGACAACACCGTCTGGATCGGCCTCGAGTACTTCCTCGACGAGGGCGACGACCTCTGGCGCATGGCCGACGACGAGCTCGTCCGCCTCGGCGTCGAGGAGATGGAGCAGATCGGCTTCATCCGCGCCGAGGACGTCCTCGACGGCTGCGTGCTGCGCATGCCCAAGGCGTACCCCGCCTATTTCGGCACCTTCGAGCGCATGGACGAGGTCCGCGACTGGTCCCGCTCCATCCCGAACCTCTTCCTCGTCGGCCGCAACGGCATGCACCGCTACAACAACCAGGACCACAGCATGCTGACCGCCATGGTCGCCGTCGACGGCATCGAGAAGCAGACCGCCGAGGACGTCTGGGGCGTCAACGTCGAGATGGCGTACCACGAGGAGGTGGAGGCGTGAGAAAGCTCATCATCCAGATCCCGTGCTACAACGAGAGGGAGATGCTGCCCCAGACGCTCGCGGATCTCCCCCGCGAGGTGGCGGGATTCGACGTCGTGGAGTGGCTCGTCGTCGATGATGGAAGCGATGACGGCACGGCGGAAATAGCTGCGAGCTCGGGGTAGACCATGTCGTCCGGCTTGGAACGCATCGCGGATTGGCGGAGGCCTTTTCTCGAGGGCTTGAGGCGTGCTTGGATGCGGGCGCGGACGTGATCGTGAACACTGATGGCGATAATCAGTACTGCGGAGATGATATCCCCTTGTTGATAGCCCCCATCATCGACGGGAAATGCCGATATCGTGGTTGGGGCCCGACCGATCCGCTCTACGCCCTCCTTCGGGCCTATCAAGAAGATCCTCCAACGTCTCGGAAGCCGCATCGTCGCTATGCTCAGCGGGACTACAATCGCGGATGCGCCGAGCGGCTTCCGCGCAATCAGCCGCCGAGCGGTGCGCGTAAGCTCAAGGTGTTCAACGAATTCAGCTACACACTGGAAACCATTATTCAAGCGGGAATGAAGGGGATGTCCATCGTCTCCGTACCGATTCGCATGAACGGCGCTCGCCGCGATTCGCGGCTTTCCCGATCGAGCGCATCCTACGTTTGGAAGCAAGGCATCACGATCGTGCGCATTTTCATGACCTACCGCTCATTCTGGTTTTTCGCCGCTCCCGGCACCATCATGTTCACATTCGGCCTCGCTCTGGCCTCGAGGTATCTCGCCTACTTTCTTGCAGGGAGGGGCGCGGGGCACGTCCAGTCCGTCATCCTCGCCGCACTCCTTCTCGGCTCGGGCATTACCCTGATCCTTGTTGGACTCCTGGCGGATTTGATCTCAGTCAATCGCAAGCTGCTGGAGCATGTCGACGATAGAATCCACCGCTTGGACGATGCGTTAACCGTCGCACTCCGCGCGCCAGAAGAAAACGGAGTCGCTCCGGCGGAGATCATCGCGACTCGAGGGAACACTTGACGAAACCGAGGGAGACCGCCAACGGGGCCAGAAGCCGATCGTGGCTCCGCGACGTGCTTCGACGAGCGGCGTGGCTCCATAGGCCGTTGCGCTTTCTACAGCGGATCGGGTTTCCAGGCTCGTGGCAGTATTGGGAGCGTCGCTATGCAGCCGGCGGTACGTCGGGTCCCGGATCGTTGGGCGCCCTCGCTGCGTTCAAATCGGAGGTCCTGAATCAGTTCGCAATGGAGAAGAGAATTCAGTCAGTTCTGGACTTCGGATGTGGCGACGGAAGACAGGCAGAGGGTTTCGTATTTCCATTCTATGTTGGACTAGATGTTTCAGAAGTCGGCGGTTCACGGATGTCGTGAACGCTTCGGTGCTCAGCCGAATCGAGTCTTTTATTGGTACGACGGGCGTGAGTTGCCTATGGAATTGCGGACATACGAGCCCGATTTGTCGTTGTCACTCGATGTGATTTTTCATCCTGGTTGAGGACACGATTTTCGAGCAATATATGAGAACTCTTTGGCTCAGGTGCGGATTTCGTCGCAATTTACTCGACGACATGGACATTGCCGGACCCTATGCCGCACGTACGGCATCGGCATTTTACTCGTTGGGTTGCCGAGCTTCAGCCCGAATGGGGCCTGATCGAGCAAGTCCCGAACCCGTACGCTCGCCGCGCCAAAAGGCGTCACCTGTACCTCCCCGATTTTTTCTTTTATGCCCAGGCGAGTGACATATGGCCAGGCGAAGTCGAGTCCGAGCCATCAACGCTTTCTCTTCGTCACAAGGAAATACCCTCCTCAAGTCGGGGGGATGGAATTGCTATTGATGAATCTTTACTCCGGCGTCAAGGCGATCCGCCAGGACACTCGATCTCCTCGCACTGAAGCGCAGCCAAACGCACCTGCCGTGGTGGCTTCCGTATGCGTTCATTAGGACGGCATGGTTAGTGGTCACACGGAAGGTCGATCATGTCGTAGCAGGCGATGCGCTAGTCGCCGCCGCGCTTCGACCGCTACTGTCGCTCAAGCGTTTTCGGATGACTGTCATCGTTCATGGGCTAGACCTCACGTTTCCCAATCCCGTTTATCAGCATGCGCTGTCGTGGGCGCTTCCTCGAGCCGATCTGGTCGTGGCAAACAGCAGAGCTACAGCTCGGGCTGCTGAGGCTGTTGGTGTTTCGTCTGAGCGACTGACCTTGTTGCCACTCGGCGTTCGCGTCCCGAATAGCTCCATGCTTCATCGGGAGCAGAGCCGTCAACGCCTCCTTTCGCAATGTGCTTTAGAACCAGATAGTGTCTTGTTTCTGACCATGGGGCGCCTCGTTCGGCGAAAGGGTGTGCACTGGTTTATAGTGAACGTCTTACCGCGGTTGCCAAGGGAAGTGATCTACCTCGTGGCCGGAGCGGGTCCGGACCGTGACGAGATCGTTGAGGCCTCAAGGCTGGCCGCCGTGACGGACCGGGTACGAATGCTCGGACTCGTCGGGTTCACTGACCCTCTTCGAGAGGATTTGCTCCAAGGCTGTGATGTGTTCGTTCAGCCGAACATCCCCGTTCCAGGGAATATGGAAGGATTCGGGCTCGTCTTGGCTGAGGCCTCAGTACGGGGATTGCCTGTCGTGGCCTCTCGCTTGGAGGGAATCAAGGATGCTGTGATTCATGGTGAGACAGGTCTTCTCTGCTCCAGCCAAGATGCAGATGAGTGGGTCCGCGCGCTGACGCCACTGATCCAAAGCGGTTCCCAGCGTAGCCAGCTCGGAGAGAGCTTCCGCGTAAGCGCATTGATGCAAAATTCGTCCGAGCGCATGGTCGAGCTGCTTCGTCTCCTCATTGGAGATCGGTGCTCGGCCGAGATAAATTACCATCCATTACATTCCTGAGGGTAATAAGAGCATCTTAGCGATTATCAACGGGCTGCCGAGGACGGGATATGGGAGCAACAGATGTTAGCCTTGACGCCCTCCGGGCTTTGGCGCACGGCGTATTCCGCGTCAGGCAATTTCACGATCGCGAACTCAAACGGTTTGGGCGCGGAATGACTGGAAAGAGGATCCTAGAAATAGGTAGTGGCAGACCTGTAAATGGTGTGTACAAATATTCAGCCCGCAAGCATTTCCATGAGTCAAATGAATTTGTGGCGTCAGATGTAGTGGCGGCCTATGGACACCACGTCATAGATATTACCACTGATAGAATCGATGAGGAATTTGATATAGTTCTGTGTGTGAACGTCCTTGAACATATTGACGCATTCCATACTGCGGTCGATAACATACACAAGGCGGTGAAGCGTGGGGGTACTGCTATAATCGGCGTGCCAGGATATTATCCTTTGCATGATGAGCCGAAGGATTATTGGCGGTTCACGGAGCACTCGCTACGTGAGCTCACAGCCCTCTTCAGCGCCTCTAGAATTGTCCATTCCGGTTTTCGGCGGTACCCGTTTGCCTACTTCGTGGTTGCAACGAAGTAGGGGCGGCCGGCGACTAGGAGTTGAGTGTGCCACAACAGGCGTATGACGCCGGAATCATGGCTGGTGAGTGAAGAATGCGGGACCTGAGAGCGGTCCTGCACAGTCTTTATGTGCGCGGCGCGGAGACATTGTCGCAGGTTCACAAACCCAGGCCCGGAGGATGGATAGGCCGGACGGCAGTATTGCTCGCGACGTCGGGTCTGGTCGCTGCGGACCAGTGGGCCGGATGTGGTCTTGAGTGCGGCGGTATGCTTGAGATCCTCCATTCGACGGCCACGGTTGCTGTGGTTGGCGGAGTGCTGGGCGTGGCGTTCTGCGTCGGCGATGAGCTCTTGTCCAGATGGGTGACCGTGGAGGACGCGAGAGAGCGGTTGGTGTTCTCGACGTGCCTCGGCTCGGGCGTTCTCGCCGGTTGCCTTCTGCTTCTTGGCTTGGCGGGGTTGCTCCACGGTGCGACAGTCGGTGGGTTGTTCGTCGTCGCGCTGGCGGCTTCCCGGTCGAGGGTCCGGCATCTTGCACCGCTCCTGTCACGGGCGATTCAGGAATTGACGGCGCGCAGGAACGCCGCCTCGGCGGTCTGTCTTTCGCTCACGGTTGCCGTTCTGCTCTATCTCCTCGTCACCGGTCTGCTTCCTCCTTTCGACTGGGATTCCCTGGCGTATCACCTGGCTGTCCCCAAGTACTTCCTCGCGCATTACCGCGTTCAGCTTCCACCCGCGAATCTCCACGCCGCGTTCATCGGCGTGGTGCAGATGCTCTACCTGCCGTTCCTGGCCCTGAACCTCGAGGCGGGTCCGGGCCTGCTGAACGCCGGTTTCGCTGTCCTCCTGGGGCTGGCGGTTCACGCGGCGGCGGAGCGCTTCTTCGGCGGGGGCGCCGCGGATTTCGCCCTATGTGGCCTCTGGGCCAGCACGGTCATCATCCTCGTCGCCCCGACTCCCCGCATGAATGTGACCCTGGCCCTGTTCGTGTTCTCGGCGCAACTGGCGATGCTCCACGCCATCGCCGGACCGCGGTTCGAAGTCCGCTGGCTGCTGCTTGCGGCCGCGCTCGTCGGGTTGTCCTTCGGCGTCAAGTACCATGGTGGGCTGTATGGGGCCAGCCTGTTGCCGCTCCT
Source organism: uncultured Gemmatimonadales bacterium (assembly GCA_963816355.1). Taxonomy (GTDB): domain Bacteria; phylum Gemmatimonadota; class Gemmatimonadetes; order Longimicrobiales; family RSA9; genus CAWFKH01. The sequence goes on from CAWFKH010000003.1 coordinate 682,210, forward strand.
CTTCGCGCAGCCACGTCGGCTGGTCCGGGAGCGCGCGCAGCTGGGCTGGGCGATTCTAGTCGCAGGGGCATTCGCCGCCCCGTGGCTGCTCAAGAACCTGCTCCTGTTCCATGCGCCGCTCTATCCCTTCGTGTCGCGGCCGATCCTTCCGCCGTGGTTCGCACGCCTCAACGGAAGCTCCACTGCCGAAGCAGTCCCCATGCACGCCTTCCGGGTGTTGAGGCAGATTCGACATCCGCTCAACGTTCGCGATTTCTTTCTTTCTCCTGGAAAGCTGGTCCCGGAGTTGGAAGGCCGGCTCTACTTCGCTAACCCGCTGTTTCTCGCGCTGCCCATATTCGCCGCATTGCTGAGCTGGAAGAAGGTGCTGCTCTTCGTTGCTCCTCCCGCCATCTATATCGCGGGGTTGCTGCTGGTCTCCCGCTACACGAATACGCGCTACCTGGTCCCCGCCTTCCCGAGTTTGACCTGCCTGGCTGCCGCCGGGGGGCATGCCCTCCTCTCGCGCGTTCGTCCCGCTGGACTCAAGCATGCATTGATCGCTGCGGCCGCTTTCGCGCTCCTCGTTCCCACCATGGTGGCCGCCACGCTCCTCGTCCAGGCTCAACGCCCTTTCGGGGTGATCGCCGGCACCGAGTCTCGCTTGCACTACGCAGAACGCCAGCTTCCAGGCTATTTCCGTGCTCGTGATTTCGTGAACAAACAGATCGGTCCGCGGGACAGCGTGCTCATGCTCTTCGAGGCCCGGTCGTATTACCTCGGCGATCCGTACATTCCGGATGTGGTGCTTCTGAACTGGCCGCGCGTATACGCAATCACTAAAGGATCGTGCCTGCCACGCGGCCTCAACACATATCTGCTTGTGAATTCCGGCATTGTCAACTACTACGTCAACCGCGGAATGCAAATGGGAGATCTCGGGTGGGGACGCTTCAAAGAGTTTTCAGCCGACTGTCTAAACAAGGTGTCATCCATTGACGGATATGACCTATACAAGACGCGATGACGCACCGTTTGCCCGCCACGTTGCGGGAGCGCAAAGCGCGTTTGTCGGGACTCGGCACCGGATCAGTTGATGCGGATGCACTCTCAAGCCAGTAGGCGTTCGGCCGGGTCGCGCTCGGGCGAGCGTGAGCGCCTCGGTTGCGTTGGGGTTGGGACACTCTCAAGCCGGGCGGCACTGCTGATGCTTGGCGCGCTCGGGCTGGTGGCGATCCTTGCCTCTTTCGGGATCGCGAGGACTGTTTGGAACCGTGACGTGGCGCTGACCGTCTATTATGCGGGACAGATGATAGATGGAAGCCGCCTGTACAGGGACATCCTAGAAATAGACCCACCATTCGTATTTTGGGCCGGAGTACCGGTCGTCTGGGCGGCGCGGATTGTCGGGATGGCGCCCATATACCTATATCAAGCGGCTGTGGCGCTCGCCGCCGTGTTTGTGCTCTACTTGCTTTGGCAGGAATTGGCTTGGATTCCGGCTCCCGGACGGGCGTGGATAATCGTCGCGGCGGCGGCCGCCGTGGCACTCGTCCCTCAGTTCGACTTTGGACAGCGCGACCATCTGTTTATCGTTCTCTTCCTGCCATATGTCGGTGGGGCGGCGGCCAGGGCTCGAGACAGGGTCAGCCGACACCCGATCGCATGCGGCGTGACGGCGGGAATGGGGCTGGCGTTGAAGCCCCACTTCATCTTGGCCTTGATAGCCGCGGAAGGATACGTTGCGTTCCGACAGCGCCGATTCCGCGTGGATAAGGCCTCGGCGTCAGCCGCGGTGGCGGTGGCGGTCTTGTGGGCGGCAGTGTTGCTGTTCGCGCCTGCGTGGTTTTCGCTTGCGAGCACGGTGGCACCGCTGTACCTGTCGTCGCAGGAGCTCGCGGTGCTCCTGTGGCGACCTGGTACCGGATTGATCTTCGCGGCTGCGGTCTTGGCCGTGCTTTCACCGCCGGCGCCGGCGTGGAGGGAATTGAGGGAATCAATGGCCGTCGCGACTCTTGCCGGCATGGCGATCGGTTTGTCCCAACAGAAGAGCTGGCCCTACCACTTCCTTCCCGCGACGATACCGGCAACGATCCTACTCGCGCTGGCGGGCGTTGATGTCCTGCTTCGGCGTGTTACGCCTGTTCGACGTTTCGTTGGAATCGGGATCGCCGGTCTGATCGGCATGGGTGTTGTGATTGTTGGCGGATCACGCGTCACGCGCTGGGTGCGGGGAGAGCAGGTCGAGCGTGCTTTCTACACGCGGCTCTCCCGCGACATACGGCCGGGCGAGCGTGTCGCATTCCTCACGGTCGGGCTTCACAACGCCTTCCCGTTGATCGAGTACGCCGGCGCCGACTGGGCGCTGCCCACGCCGTCCCTGTGGTGGGTGGAGTATCTCTACGGGCATGGAGAGCAGGGCTTTCGCAGCCCTGCCGAGATGTCGAACGGCGAGCGATTCCTCGCATCGGCGGTCGCCGATTCGAATGGCGGTGGCTCCGCCGGACGTCATCATTGTCAATGCAGGTCGACCGGCATGGAGCATGTCCGGCGCCTTCGACTTCGTGGGCTACCTTTCTCAATTTGACGGACTGCGAAGCGTTTTCGCGGACTACGGTCGCGTGGACACATACAGGAGCTGCGTTATCCTGCGTCGCGGCGAACCTGATCGCATCGGGATGACCGCATCGAATGCCCTGCCGTGCGCCGCACGGTTCTTCTGATCTGGCTCCCCCGCGCCCTACACGATCGGAGAAGCGGCAGCCCGCACCGTCGCGCCGATCACTTGTGTCCGTTGGCCGGTTGGCGTGCGGACCGCAACGCGAAGAGAATCATCGAGCCGTCACCTGCGACCGGCCGCAGGCATCTCCGTTCGAAAGACGCCAGCTCGTCGAGCCGGAGGACGTCCGCCGGCACGCCCCGCTCGAGGAACCATCGTGCGGCGCGTTCGTTCACCAGAACGTGGGTGAAGGCGCCCGGGCGCGGGCATGACCCCGGCGCGGAGCCCGCGCGCCAGCCGGGGCCAGTTGGACGCGAAGTCGTCCGGGATGACGGGGGTGTCGAAGTAGAAGGAGCGGGCCTCGAAGAGGAAGAGGATGCGGTCGCCGGGCGCGAGGAGGCGGTTGGCGTCCTCGGTGACGTCGCCGAGCGAGGGCAGCTCGCGCCTGAGGTAGTCGGCGCTGGAGAGCAGGCCCGCGTCGTTGCGGAGCTGGTCGCCGCGCGAGAGCATGGCGACGGCCGCGAAGGCGGCGAAGCCGAGCGACGCGGTCGCCGCGAGGGCCAGGGCGGCTCGCCGGGCGCGGCCCGCGCGCGCGGCGAGCCGGGTCGCGCCCCACGCGGCGGCGAGGGTGAGCGGCGGCACGGCGGGAATGAAATAGCGGAGGTTGGTGGAGGGCTCGATCGCCACGACGCAGCGCGGCGTAGGCGAGCGCGGGAAGCGCGAGCCACGCCACCGTGGCGCGGCGGAAGACGAGGCAGAGCGGCAGCGCGAGCAGGATCGGGTTGGGACCGTAGAGAAGCCCTTCGGCCTCCAGCGACAGCGAGCCCGGGTCGAGCGCCCACCGCAGCGGATGGAAGGGCGGCGTCGCGGCGGACAGGATGTGGAGCGCCCCGAGCCCGTTCGCGGCGGCTTCCCGGGCTCCGGCGGCGCTCAGCCAGGCGTCCGTCGCGGGTCGCGCGAGGAACGGGTAGAGCGGCGCGCCGAACAGCGATCGCGTTCTTCACCAGCGGCCCGGCGGCGAGCGCGGCCGCGGCGAGGGCGAAAGCGACGAACGGGCGCGCGAGCGGACGCCGGCGCGCCCTCTCCCGCGGTGCGCCGCCGCGCCAGCGCGACGACGGCGAGCGGCGCGAGGCAGGCCAGGTAGGCGAGCGCGTGGTACTTGATGGCGACGGCGAAGCCGGCGAACGCGCCGGCGAGCGCCGCGGCTCCCGTTCCGTCTGCCGCTCCCTCCCGCATCATCAGCAGCAGGTGGATGCACAGCAGCAGGTACAGGGAGAGGGTGACGTCGATGCGCGGCGTCGCGCCGACCAGGACGATCGGCATGCTTCCCCACAGCGTGGCCATCGCGAAGCTCGCCGTGCCGCGGTCGAGGAAGCGGAGCGCGAGCGCGGCGGCGGCGAGGGCGAGGACCGCGGTGAAGCCGACGCTCAGGATCGCGGGGCCGGCCGCGCTGCCGGCGGCGAGGAAGGGGAGGTAGAGCGCGTGGAGCGAACCGACGAAGGCGCGCTCCGGGTTCGCGGAGGCGGCGAGCAGGCTTCCGCTGCGCAGCGCGTCGCGCGGGACCGCCAGGTGGTACATCAGCGTGTCCCAGTCGGTGGGCGGCGGGAGCGCGTTGATCGTCATGAAGCCGAGCGCCGCGGCGGCCACCGCGAGCGCGGCGGGGTGCAGGCGGCGCCCCACGTCCAGGACCGCGCCCTTCAAGGTGCGCGACCCGGCGCGCAGCCACGGCGCGGCGAGCGGCGAACGCGGCGAGCGTCGCCACGTCCACCACGGCGGGTCGGGTGCCGAACGCTAGGAAGGCGAGGAAGAGCGACGTCGCCACTGCGGCGGCGCCGGCGGCGAGCGTGAGCGCGGCGCGCTCGGCGTCGCCGTCGTAATCGATGCGTACGGCGCGCAGCAGCGGCGTGCCCGCGGCGGCGAAGAGGAGCAGCGCGCCCGCGGCGGCCGCGAGGTCGAGCGCGTGGTGGAGGAGCAGCGTCGCTTGCATCGGTGTCGCGCGGAAGTCTGGGCGGCGGCGATCGCCGGCGGAACCCGGCAGCGCCGTGCCCCGTGCGCGCCGCAAGGTACGCGGACATCTTCGCCCCGCGGCCGCTGGACAGCAAGGGACGCGGCGTCGGCGCCGTTGACGCGCCGGCGCGCCGCGGCCACACTGTAGCGACCTCCCCGGTCCACCGCACCCTCGACATGTCCGCAATGCGATCGCGCAACCCGTGGATCGAGCCCGCGCGGCTCGCGCTCCTCGCGCTCGGCCTCCTGGCGGGGCTGTGCGTGGCGTGGGCGCTGCTGTCGCCGCCGAACCACGACGTGGCGTGGACCGTCTACGCGGGGGAGCGCGTGCTGCGCGGAGACCGGCTCTACGTGGACGTGTTGGAGGTGAACCCGCCGCTGATCGTGTGGTACGCGGCGCTCGCGGCGGCGCTCGGCCGACTGCTGCCGGGCCTGGGCGCGCTGCACGCCTACACGCTGCTCACCTGCCTCGTCGTCCTGGCGGCGCTCGCCGCGGCGCGGCGCACGCTGCCGGAGCGCGACCGCACGTGGCTCACCGCGGTGCTGCTGCCGGCGCTGATCCTCCTGCCCGCCTTCCACTTCGGGCAGCGCGAGCAGCTCGTCGCGGCGGCGCTGCTGCCGTACCTGGCGGCGGTGTGGGCGCGCGCGGACGGACGCGACGTGCGGCGGGGCGACGCGATCCTCGCCGGCGCGCTCGCCGCCTTCGGCCTCGCCCTCAAGCCGTTCTTCCTGCTCGTGCCGCTCCTGCTCGAGGCGTGGCTGGCGCGCCGGCGCGGGGTGCGGATCTGGAGGCGGCCGGAGGCGGCGGCGGCGGTCGTCGGCCTCGTCGCCTACGCGGTGTCGGTCCCGCTCCTCACGCCCGCGTACCTGGGGCTGGCCCCGCTGCTGGCGCTCTACCGCGGCTTCGTCGCGCCGCCGCTGTGGCTCATCGCGAGGCGGCCGGGCACGCTGATCGCCCTCGCGGGCGTCGGCGCGGCGATGCTTCCGGGAGGGTCGCGCGAGCTGCGGCCGCTGCGCACGGTGTGGGCGCTGGCGATCGCCGGCTCGCTCGCCGCCGTCTTCGTCCAGGGGAAAGGCTTCGAGTACCACTTCATCCCGGCGATCGCCTTCTCGCTCGCCAGCCTGGCGACGGCGCTCGTCGCCCTCGCGCGCGTCGAGGCGGTGCGGCGCGTCACCGTCGCGGCGGTCGTCGCCGCGGCGCTCGCGCTGGCGTTGGCGCGCCTCCCCGCCGCCGTGACGCAGTGGCGGGACATGGCGCTCGCGCCCTTCTACATGCCGCAGCTCGCGGCGCTGCTGCGCGCCCTGCCGCCGGGGCCGGTCTACGCGCTCACGGCGGACGGCCACATCGCGTGGCCGCTCGTCGCCTACACGGGCCGCGCGTGGTCCGGCGCGATGCCGTGGCAGTGGCCGCTGTGGTCGCTCTACGGCGACGCCCGCTGCTGGACGCCGTGCCGGCCGTTCCCCTACCACGCGGCGCCCGGCGAGGCGGAGCGGCTGGTGCTCGACGACGCGGAGCGCGCGCTGCGGCGTCGCCCGCCGGTGCTGCTGATCGTGACGACCGAGCCGCCCACCGGGATGGCCGGCTTCGACTACCTCGAGTACTTCTCGCGGCGGCCCGCCTTTGCCCGCGCCCTGCGCGCTTACCGGCGCATCGGCACGCTCCCCGGCTACGACCTGTACGTGCCCCGCGGCGTCACGCCCGCGGTGGGGACGCCGTGAGGACGCCGTGAGGATGGCCACGCCGCCGGCCGCGGCGCCGGACCAGCGCACGCGCCGCGGCGCGACGCCGGCCCTCGAGGCGCTCGCGGTCGCGCTGCTCGTCGCGCTCGCGTACGCCCTCCTGCTGCCGCCGCTGCGCGCCGCGGGGGCCTACGGCGACGACGCGGTCTACCTCGCCCTCGGCCGCGCGCTCGCCCGCGGCGCCGGCTACCGCTCCACGTGGCTGCCCGGCGCGCCGGTGCACGTCCAGTACCCGCCCGGGCTGCCGGCGCTGCTCGCGCCGCTGTGGGCGCTCGGCGGGCGCGCCTCCGCCGTCACCGCCGCGGTCCGCGCGCTCGACGTGCTCGCGGTCGCCGCGGTGGGGGGGCTGCTGTGGGACTACGGCCGGCGCCGGCTGCGCCTCTCCGCGTGGACGCTCGCGCCGCTCGCGCTCGGGCCGCTCTTCCTCGATTCGTCGCTGCAGTACTTCGGCCTCGCGCTCGCGGAGCCGTGGTTCATGCTGGCGTGGGCCGGCGCGCTGACGCTGGCGGATCGGGGCGACGACGCCGGCGCCGCGAACGGGGCGGGGAAGCGGCGCCCGCTCGCCGCCGCCGCGCTCCTCGGCGCCGCCGCGCTCTTCCGCGCGCAGGCGGTCGCGCTCGTGCCGGCGCTCGCGCTCGCCGTGTGGCTGCGGCGGCGCGACGTTCGCCTCGCCGCGCTGTCGCTGGCGGCGGGCCTCGCCGTCCCGGTCGCGTGGGCGGCCGTGCACGCCGCGCTGCGCGCGCTCGCCGGCGGCGCGGCCGGCGGCGCCCAGCTCTCCTACCTGCAGGACCTCGCCGCGCGCGGCGGCGCGCTCGGGCCGCTCTCGAACGTCCTCTTCAACGCGCGCGGCTACCTGCTGCTCTTCTCGCTCTACGCCGCGCCGTGGCTCGCCGCGGGCGCGCTGATCGTGCTCGGCTTCACCGCGCTCGCGCTGCTCGGCGCCGCCCGCCTGTGGCGCGCCCACCCCGCGCTCGTCCTCACGGTCGGCGCCGACGCCGCCGTCGTCCTCCTGTGGCCGTACAACATCGACCGCCTCGTCGTGAGCGCGCTGCCGTTCGCGGGGCTGCTCGCCGCCGCCGCCCTGGCGACGCGGCCGCACCGCGCGCTCGCCGCGCCGGCCGCGCCGGCACGCGCACCCCTGCGCGCGCTCGTCGCGCTCGCGCTCCTCGCCGGCGTCGCCCTCTGCGCGGCACGGCAGGTCGCGCTGCGCCGCGACGGCGCGCGCCGCGTCGCCGAGGGTCGCGACCCCGCGTTCTGGAGCCCGAGCTGGGAGGTGCCGTTCTTCGACCGCTACGTCCGCCTCGCCGTGCCGTGGGTGCGGGCGGAGACCGCGCCCGGCGCGCGCGTCCTCGCCGCGTGGCCGGTCGCGCTCTGGCTCTACACCGGCCGCGACGTCCGCGACACCGAAGGCGCCGCCGGCGCGGCCGCGGACTCTGCGGCGCACGCCGGCGCGGACGGCGGCGCGACTGCCGGCGCCGGCGCACTTGCCGCCGGCATGGCGCGCCAGATCGAGGCGGACGCCGCCGCCGCCGTGGTCGTGGCGCACCCCGGCCACCGCGGCGCGCGGGGGATGGCGGCGCTGGCGGCGTCGTGCCCCGGCGAGGTGCGGGTGGCGCGGCGGGCGCGCGGCGGAGGCGGCTACCCGATCCTCTACCGCATCGGGGGCCGTGCCCACGGCGTCGGCGGCGCGGGCGGCGGCGCGGGCGGCGGCGGCGCGTGCCTGCGGCGCGTCGCGGGCGGCGGCGGAAGCGGCGGCGGGGAGGGGGAGCGTTGAGGGGGCGGCGCTCCGGGCTCTGGCTCGCGGCGGCGCTGGCGCTCGCCGTGCTCGCCGCGGGCGTGATCGTGGGCGCGATGCGGCACGAGTCGACGACGTTCGACGAGATCGTGCTGGTGGCGGCGGGGGCGCGCGGCTACCACACGGGGCGCTTCGACCTGGTGGTGGAGCAGGGGCCGCTGATGCAGTACCTGTACGGGCTGCCGGCGTACCTGTCGCACCCGCGCTATCCGCCGGAGGCGGGGCGGCGGTGGGGGATCCGCGACCGCTACCGCTACGCGCGCGCCTTCTTCTTCTCCGGCGGCAACGACCCGCAGCGCCTCGCGTTCCTGGCGCGGCTCGTCGCCGCCGCGCTCGCCGCGGCGCTCGTGCTCAGCGTCTTCCTGATCGCGCGCGCCCGCTTCGGGCCGGCCGCCGCGCTGCTCGCCGCGTTCCTCACCGCGCTGACGCCGGACGTGCTGGCGCACGGCGGCATCGCGTGGAACGACCTGCCTTCGGCGCTCGCGCTGCTGTGGGCGGTGTGGCTGCTCGACGGGCTCGTGCGGCGGCCGGGCGTCGCGCGCGGCGCGCTCGCGGGCGTCGTCTGCGGCCTTGCCCTGGCGGTGAAGTTCAGCGCCGTCGCGCTCGCGCCGATCGCGCTGCTGCTCGCCCTGCTCGAGGGCGTGCGACGCGGCGCGGACCGCGCCTGGCTGCGCTCGCTGCTGCTGGCGTTCGACGTCGCCGCCGCCGCCGCCTACGTCGCGCTCGTCGTCCTCTACCGCTGGGATCCGACGCTGCTCGGCTTCCGCACCGGGCTCCTCTTCCAGCTCCTGCACGCCGCCGGCGGGCCGCAGGCGCCGATGTCGTTCCTCGGCCGCGTCAGCCTGCACGGCTGGTGGTACTTCTTCCCGGTCGCGTTCCTGCTCAAGACGCCGGTCGCGCTGCACCTCCTGCTCGCGCTCGCCGCCGTCATGCTCGCCGCGGGCGCGCTCGCCGCCGGGGCGCCCCCGCTGCGCGAGCGGCTCGGCTCGCCGCTGCGCGCGCCGCTCGTCGCGGTCGCCGTGCTCGGCCTCTTCCTCGTCCGCTCCGACCTCGACATCGGCTTCCGCTACGCGCTGCCGCTGCTGCCGTTCCTGATGATCGTGGTCGCCGCCGGCGTGCGCCGCGCGTGGCGCGCCGGCGCGCGCTGGACGCGTGCGGCGATCGGCGTCGCGTGCCTCTGGCTCGCCGCCTCGACCCTCTCCTTCTATCCGCACTTCCTCGCCTACACCAGCGAGTACGTGCCGCGCGACGCGGCCGGCGGCCCCATCGTCGACTCCAGCGTCGACTGGGGGCAGGGCCTCCTCGAGCTGCGCCGCTTCATGCGCGACGAGCGCCTCGGCCGCGTCTACCTCGGCTACTTCGGCTCCGCTCCGCCCACCGGCTACGGCATCGACTTCCTGCCGATCGCCGACCTCGCCGACGACGCCGCGCCGGACCGCGACGACCCCGCCTACGCCGTGATCTCCAAGACGTACCTCGCCGGCGCCTACCTCTCCGGCGACCCCTTCGCCCCGCTCCGCGACCTGCCGCCCTACCGCGTGCTCGGCCACACCCTCTTCGTCTACCGCGCCGCCGACGTGCGCCGCGCCCTCGCCGCCGAGCGCGCCGAGCCGGCCGGCAGCGGCGCTCCCGGCGCGCGCTTCTCGACGCGCATCGCCGTCCGCGGCGCCGCCGAGTGAGCGCCCCCTCCCGCCCCGCGCCCGCCGCCGCCGGCCGCCGCCCGCGCCGCCTCGCGCTCGCGCTCATCCTGCTCGTCTCCCTCGCCTCCGGCGCGCTCGCCGCCGCCGCCGCCCGCCGCACGTCGACCACGTTCGACGAGATCCTCTTCATCGCCACCGGCGCGCGCGGCTACGAGACCGGCCGCTTCGACATGTTCGTCGACCACCCGCCGGTGATGCAGTACCTGTACGGCCTGCCGGTTTGGCTCGCGCACCCCCGCTTTCCCTCCGAGTCGCTGCACTGGACCACCGGCGTGATGTTCGATTACGCCCGCACGTTCATGTTCCGCATGGGCAACGACCCGCAGCGGCTCGCCTTCCGCGCGCGCGCCGTCGGCGCCGCCTTCGCCGCGCTGCTCGCGCTCGTCTCCGGGCTGCTCGCGCTGCGCGCCGCGGGTCCCGTTGCCGGCCCCGTCGCGGGCGTCGTCGCCGCCACGCTCGTCGCGTTCCTGCCGGACGTGCTGGCGCACGGCGGCGTCGCCTACGACGATCTGCCGCTCGCGTTCGCCTTCCTGCTCGCCGCGTGGGCGGTCGACGCCGCCCTGCGCCGTCCTGGCCCGCGCGCCGGCGCTCTCGCCGGCCTCGCCACCGCGCTCGCGCTCGGCATCAAGTACAGCGCGATCCTGCTGCTGCCGCTCGCCGCGCTGCTCCTCCTCGCCGAGGGGAGCCGGCGGACAGGTGAGCCGGGCCGAGGCGGCGCGGATCCCCGCGCGCCCGCCCGCCGCTGGCGCGACCCGGCGTGGCGGCGAGCGACCCTGGTCGCGGTCGACGTCGCGCTCCTCGCCTGCTACCTCGGCCTCGTCCTCGTCTACCGCGGCGACTTCACGCTGCACGCCTTCCTCGACGGCGTCCGCTTCAAGATCGGTCAGGCCACGACGCAGGTCGGCTCCGCGCCCGCCCCCGCCTACCTCCTCGGCCGCGAGGCGCGCGACGGCTTCTGGTACTTCTACCCGGTCGCCTTCCTGCTCAAGACGCCCCTCGCGCTGCACGCGCTGATGCTGGCGACGGCGGCGGCCGCGCTGCTGCGGCGCGCGCGAGGCGCCGACGGCGCGCAAGCTGCGGCGGGGGCGGACGCCCCGGCGGCGGCGGGCGGCGCGGCGGCGGCGGATCGGCTCGTCGACGGCCCCGCGCGCCTGCCCCTGGCGGCGCTCGTCGCGACCGTGCCGGTATTCCTTCGCGCCGAGCTGAACATCGGCTTCCGCCACGCGCTCTTCGTGCTGCCCTTCGTCTGCCTGCTCGTCGCCTGCGGCTTCGCCGGCGCGTGGAAGCGCGGGCGGCCGGCGCCGCGCCTCGCGCTCGCGGCGCTGCTCGTCGCCTACGTCGCCTCCTCCGCGAGCTGGTATCCGTGGTTTCTGGCCTACACCAGCGAGTACGTGCGCGGCCGCGACCGCGGCTACACCGCGCTCGACGACTCCAGCCTCGACTGGGGCCAGGGCCTCCTCGAGCTGCGCGACTTCATGCGACGCGAACGCGTCCGCCGCGTCCGCCTCTCCTACTTCGGCTCCGCGCTGCCCGCCGCCTACGGCATCGACTACGAGCCGCTGCCGTCGTTCTTCGCCCTCGCGGGGCCGGCGGCGTCGGGCGCCGTGGAGCCGATCGGCGGGCAGGCCGCCGAGACGGCGCAGCGGGCGAGGCCCGGCGGGGGCGCGGCAGACGATCGAGCGCGCGGAGCCGCGGCAGACGATCGAGCGCGCGGGGCCGCGGACGGCGTGCGCTTCACGGTCCTCTCGGCGACGAGCCTGGTCGGCAACTACCTCGAGGGAGACCCCTTCGCGGCGTACCGGGCGCGCACGCCGTACCGCGTGCTGGGGCACGTCCTCTTCGTGTACGAGGACGGGCGGGATCCGCAGGCGGCCCTTCCCTCCGCCGGCGACGGCCGCCGCGGCGAGGCCGCGCGGCCGGGGGGCGGGTGAGGCGGGACGGACGGCGCCGGGCCCGGGACGAACGCGCACGTCCGCCCGTTCGCTGGCGGCTGCGACGAGACGATGAAGGGAAGCCGCGCGGGCCGTGCGCCGGCCGGATCGGCCGCAGCCCTTGACGGACGACCCCGTGCGGCCACATGTAAATACCCTCCCCCCCCGAACACGAACCGGCCCGCGGCCGGAAGACTTCTCCGTTCAAATCACGAGTCAGAGGCCTGCATGCCGAAAGCCGAAGCGGCGAACGCACGTCGTACGTCCGGTAGCGAATGTCGTACTTCCTCTCGCGAAGCGAAGGCGCTCCGCCTCGCTCGCAGGCCTGCCGGCGTCGAGCGCGGCAGGCGGGGATGGCGGCGCCGCGCGGGGGCGGGCGTTCTGGCGCTCGCGTGGGCGGCGGCGCTGGCGTCGTGCAAGCCGGACGCGGGCACGTCGGGTCCGACGGCGGAGGCGGTGGCGGTGCGGGTGGTGTCGGGGTCGGATCAGAGCGGGGTGGTGGGCGCGGCGCTCGGCTCGCCGCTGGTGGTGGAGGCGGAGGACGCGGCGGGCGCGGCGGTGGCGGACGCGGCGGTGAGCTGGACGGTGGTGTCCGGCGGCGGCACGCTGCAGGCGGCGTCGCGGACGGACGCTCAGGGGCGCGCGAGCGCGACGTGGACGCTGGGCGGCGCGCTGGGCGTGCAGGCGGTCGAGGCGTCGGTGGGCGACGGCGTGGGCGCCGCTCGCGCGCGCTTCGAGGCGACGGCGACGGCGGACGGCGCGGCGCGCGTGACGGTGAGCCCGGACTCGGTGGAGCTGGCGGCGATCGGCGCGACGGCGGCGCTGAGCGCGGCGGTCGCGGACCGCTTCGGCAACCCGCTGGGCACGGCGGTGAGCTGGTCCGTGGCGGACGCGGCGGTGGCGAGCGTGGACGCGGCGACCGGCGTCGTGACGGCGGTGGGCGCGGGCACGACGGTGGTGACGGCGGCGGCGGACACGGCGCACGGCACGGCGGTCGTGGTGGTGCGGCCGGCGGTGGCGCGGCTGCAGGTGGTGCCCGCGACGGCGACGCTGACGTCGGCGGGGGACACCGTGCGGCTGGCGGCGCTCGCGTTCGACGCGGCGGGCAATCCCGTGCTGGAGCCGGTGGTGACGTGGACGACGTCGGACGCCGGCGTGGCCAGCGTGGACGCGGCGAGCGGCCGCGTGAGCGCGGTCGCCGACGGCACGGCGACGATCACGGCGAGCAGCGGCGGCGTGAGCGCGAGCGCGACGGTGACGGTGGCGCGGACGGCGGCGAGCGTGGAGGTGAGCCCCGCGACGGTGACGCTGGGCGCGATCGGCGCGACGCAGGCGCTCACCGCGACCGTGCGCGACGCGGGCGGGACGGCGATCGCGGCTGCGGCCGTGACGTGGACCACGTCGGACGCGGCGGTGGTGGCGGTGGACGCGGCGACGGGCGTGGTGCGCGCGGTGGCGAACGGGAGCGCGACGATCACCGCGAAGAGCGGCGCCGCGAGCGGCAGCGCGAGCGTGACGGTGGCGCAGGCGGCGGCGAGCGTGGCCGTCAGCCCGGCGAGCTTCACCTTCACGACGCTGGGCCAGACGCAGCAGTTCACGGCGGTGGTGAAGGACGCGCAGGGAACGGTGATCCCCGGCGTGGGCGTGTCGTGGAGCAGCTCGAACACGGCCGTGGTCGGCATCGACGCCGCGGGGCTCGCGACGTCGGTCGCGACGGGCGGTCCGGTGACGCTGACGGCGAGCCGCGACGGCGTGAGCGGGAGCGCGAGCGTGACCGTGACCCAGACGGCCTCGCCCGCGAACACGACGATCGCGGCGGGCGCGGCGAGCCTGCCCGCGGACGGCACGAGCACGACCACGATCACCGTGACGGCGCGCGACGCGGCGGGCAACGCGCTCACCGCCAGCGGCGGCGTGGTGACGCTGGCGACGACGCTGGGCACGCTGTCGGCGGTGAGCGACCACGGCGACGGCACCTACACGGCGACCCTCACGGCCGCGACGACCACGGGGACGGCGACGGTGAGCGGCACGATCGCCGGCAACGCGATCACGTCCGGCGACGCCGCGGTGGCGTTCACGGCGGGCGCGCTGGACCACTTCCTGGTCGAGGCGGCGGGCGGCGGCGCGATCGGGACGCAGACGGCGGGGACGCCGTTCTCGATCCGCATCACGGCGCAGGACGCGAACGGCAACACGGTGACGAGCTTCGACGGCGCCGGCGCGACCGTCGACGTGACGTCGAACCGGGCGGGGTCCGCCGGGCTCGCGACGACCGGCACCTTCACGGCGGGCGTGCTGGCGAGCTGGAGCGTGACGCTGACGCAGGCGGGTGCGGGCGCGACCCTGACCGCCACGCGCACGGGCGGCGCCGAGAACGGCACGAGCGCGGCGTTCTCCGTGAGCGCGGGCGCTTTCACGAAGCTGCAGGTGCTGGTGCCGGGTGAGACCGCGGCGCCGGGCACGGCGAGCGGCAAGACCGGCACGCCTTCGTCGCAGACGGCGGGCGCCGCCTTCGACGTGCAGGTGCACGCGGTCGACGCCTTCTTCAACGTGGCCGGCGCGGTGAGCGACGTCGTCCACCTCAGCTCGAGCGACGGCGCGGCGGTGCTGCCGGCCGACGCCGCGCTGTCGGCGGGCAGCGGCACGTTCTCCGTCGAGCTGCGCACGGCCGGCACGCAGACGCTCACGGCGAGCGACGTCACCGACGGCACGAAGACGGCCGGCACGAGCGCGGGCATCACCGTCGCGGCGGCGGCACCTTCCACGTTCGCCGTGAGCGCCTCGACGCTCACGCCGGCCCACGGCGCCACGATCTCGCTCACCGCCGCGCTGCAGGACGCCTTCGGCAACGCGATCCCGACCGCGGGCGTGAGCGTGGCGTGGACGAGCACGAACGGCGGCAGCTTCGCCGCCACTCCCACGCTCACCGACGCGACCGGCACCGCGAGCGCGAGCTTCACCGTGGCGACCACCGCCAACACGACCCACGTGATCACCGCCACGTCGACCACGCCGGCGGCGAACGGCTCCGTCACGGTCGTGACCCAGAACACGGCCCCCACGGGCGTCGCCGACGCCTACGCGACCGTCGGCAACGTCGGCTTCTCCGTGGCGGCGCCGGGCGTGCTCGGCAACGACTCCGACGCCGACGGCGACGCGATCTCGATCGCCGCGCCCGGCACCCTCGCCACCACCGGCGGCGCCAGCGTGGACCTGGCCGCGGACGGCGGCTTCACGTACCACGCCAACGCCGGCTTCTCCGGCAGCGACACCTTCACCTACCAGGCGAGCGACGGCGCCGACAACTCCGCCGCTACCACCGTCACGGTGACGGTCAGCGGCATGAACTGGTTCGTCGACGCCACCGCCGCCGCCGGCGGCGACGGGACGCAGGTCGCGCCCTTCCAGACCGCGACGGCGGCCGCCGCCGCGGCCGGCACCGGCGACCGCATCCTCGTCTTCCGCGGCAGCGGCGCCGCCTACGACGGCGGCCTCACGCTGCAACAGGACCAGCAGCTCATCGGACAGGGGACCGCGACCGCCGTCACCGCGACGGTGAACGGCAGCCGCCGTCACGCTGCTGCCCGCGCTCGGCACCGGCAGCCCGACCAGCCTCACGCGCAGCGGCGCGGGCGCGACCCTCACGCTGCCGGCCACGGGCGCGGGCACCGTCTCGATCCGCGGCTTCACCATCGCCAGCGGCGCCGGGGCGGCGCTCAGCGGCAGCGGCTTCGGCACGCTCGACCTCACCGAGTCCTCGATCGCCGCGACCGGCGGGGCCGCGCTGGACCTGACGAACGGGACGCTGTCGGGCGGCGTGTCGGCGACGAGCGCGTCGGGCGGGGCGCACAGCGTGAACCTCGTCAACGTCGCGACGAGCGGCACGTTCGCGCTGGGCAGCGGCGCGCTCTCCGGCAGCACGGGGGACGCGGTGGTGCTCTCCGGCGGCGCGGGCACGTTCACCTACGGCGGCAGCGTGACGAACGCGGCGGGCCACATCGTCGCGATCAGCGGCCGCAGCGGCGGCGGGCTCACGCTCTCGGGCAACCTGAGCGAGAGCGGGACGGGGATCCTGGCGCAGAACAACACGGGCGGCGCCTACACCTTCAGCGGCGCGACGAAGACGCTCTCGACGGGCGCGAGCGCGGCCGTCTCGCTCTCCACGAACGCGGGCGCGAGCTTCGCCTTCACGGGCGGCGGCCTCGCGATCACGACGTCGAGCGGCGCCGGCTTCAGCGCGACGGGCGGCGGCACGGTGACGGTGAGCGGCGCGCTCAACACGATCGGCTCCGCGGGCGGGACGCCGCTGACGGTGACGAGCACGACGATCGGCGCCGGGGGGCTCGCCTTCCGGAGCGTCGCCGCGACGGGCGGCACGAACGGGATCGTGCTGAGCAACACCGGCGCGGGCGGCCTCACGGTGAGCGGCGACGGGGCGTCCGACGCGGCGAACACGACGCGCGGCCGCACGACGGCGAAGAGCGGAGGCGGCACGCTGGCGCTCGGCTCGGGCGGCACGATCAGCGGCGTGACGGGGGCGGCCATCAGCCTGAGCTCGGTGAGCGGCGTGGTGCTGCGCAACATGACGATCTCGAACAGCGGCGGGGCGGTGGTCAACAGCGGCGGGCACGGCATCGCGGCGAGCGGCGTCGCCGGGCTCACGCTCGACAACGTCCTGATCTCGGGCGTCGGCGCGAACATGGGGATCTTCGGCACGAACGTCTCCGACCTCTCGATCCTGCACAGCGAGCTGGCCAACAACGCGACGGCGGCGGGCGTGGAGGCGTCCGACGTGTGGGGAGCGCGCTTCAGCGAACTGACGGGAACGGGCCTGATCCAGAACTCGCTCCTGCACCACTCGGCCGCGAACATCTTCGGCATTCAGCAGACGACTGCGACGCCGCTCTCGCTGACGGTCGACAACAGCGAGTTCCGCGACACGAACGCCGCGAGCCCCGGCAACGACGGACTGCTGGTGAGCGGCACCGGCTCGGCCAACGTGACGCTGTCGGTCTCGAACAGCTCGTTCCTGCGCGACCGCGCCAACGGCGTGCAGTACAACATGAACAACAACGCGGGCGGCGGCTCGCTCACCGTCCACTCGAGCGTCTTCGAGGCGAACGCGATCGACCTCAACGTCGCGCACCAGGGCACGGGCAAGACGGTGAGCTTCGACTTCACCGGCAACACGATGCGCCAGAGCGCGAGCGCGGCGGCCTCGAGCAACTCGATCAACGTCTTCCTGGCCGGCCTCTCGAGCGCCACCACGGTGCTCAAGGGGACCATCGCCAACAACGTGATCGGCAACGCGGGCGCGACCGACTCCGGCTCGACCGGCGGCGACGGCATCAACCTCTTCGCCAGCGGCGCGGGCACGCTGACCGCCAACGTGACCGGCAACACGGTGCGCGGCATCAAGGTCGGCAACGCCTTCTCGGCGACCTCCTCCTCGCACACCGGCCAGATCAACATCACGCTGCGCACGAACGACTTCCGCATCACGCCCTCGAGCAGCGGCTTCGCCCTCGCCGGCGTGCTCCTCGGCTTCGCCGGCCTCGCCGGCGACACGAGCACGATGTGCGCCGACCTCGCCGGCAACACCGCCTTCGTCGGCGACCCCACCTTCTTCGGCGCCTTCGTCAACGCCGGCGCCGGCGGATCCCAGACGCTCCAGCTCGTGGGCTACGCCGGAGCGGCCAACGACCACGCGGCGATCGCCGCCTTCCTGAACACGACGGCCACGACCGTATCGCCGGCCGCCGACGCCTCCACGCTCCCCTCCAGCGCCGTCGGCCGCGCCACCCCCTGCCCGCTCCCCTGACGCGCGGCGGCCCCCCCTGACGCGCGGCGGCCTCTCCTGACGCGCGCGGCGTCCCGATCGGGGCGCCGCCGCGCCCTCCTCCTCCCGCAGGCCCTCCGTTTCTCGCGGAGGCCGCGGGGGACGCGGAGGGTCGCCCGCGCGGCACGCCGTCGACGCTCGAACCACGCCTCGCCGCGCACGGTCGGAACGGCCGCTCCGGCCACTTTGCGGCGCGCCCTCACGTCTTCGCGGAAGGCCGCTGTCGCTTCGCCGCACCAGCGCTGTGGCGGCGACGCACACGCGCGGGCCGCGCGCGCTCTGGCGGGCCGCGCGTCGGGTGGGACCGGACGATGGCAAATCGGGATGATATGCGTGGCTCTGTCGTCATGACGTCATTTTCTGCGGAGCGCCCTGTCCTGAAGCCGAATCGCGGCGCCCCCGGTGTCCATTGACAGAGGACGGCGCCGGGGTGGAACGTAGGCGCGGCTCGGCGTCCGGTGCCCGGCGTGCGAGCACGGTTGCGCGGCATTACGACGCGTCACTGCCTTTTCCCGGCCCATCTCTCGAGGAAATCCGATGAAGCGAAGCGTGCGGGCGATTGCGCTCGTGCTGCCTGCGTTGTTGCTGGCGGCCGTGGGGTGCCAGGAGACGAGTGCGCCGACGACGGAAGAGGCGCCGTTCCTGGCGATTTCGGACGGAGCGCAGCCGGCGGGGGTGGACGGGTTCTATTTCCTGCCGCCGCTGGTGATGGGCAATCCGAGCTTCTCGGGGACGTTCGACGCGGGCCTGCTGGATCGGCTGAAGGTGCGCGTGTGCGAGATGAACGCCTCGCACAACGCGTGCGGAGCGGGATCGGACGTGGCGGTGCTGGACGCGACGACGGACCCGGCGCTGACGGTGGACGCGAAGAAGGAGAACTACAGCGTCAACTGGACGCCGGGGGTGGTGGGCTTCTTCCGCGTGCGGGTGCTGGCGGACGACGGCGCGGGCGAGGTGCTGCTCGGGTACTTCGACGTGCAGTCGGCGAACCGGGGGAAGGACCTGAAGCATATCCCGCCCGGCTTCTACGGGACGGTGAACACGTCTCCGGTGCCGGTGAAGTTCCGCGTGGAGACGGGGGTGAGGGGCCGGGTGAGCGTGACGCCGGCGACGCACACGATGCTGGTGGGGGAGAGCCAGACGTACACGGCGACGGTGACCGATCTGCGCGGCGCGGCGATCTCCGGCGCGGCGGTGGCGTGGACGACGGATCCGGCGGGCGTGGCGACGCTGTCGCCGACGAGCGGGACGACGGACGGGTCCGGTCAGACGACGACGTCGGCGACGGGCGTCTCCGGCGCGACGACGTCGGTGATCGCGTCGAGCGGCGGCGTGAGCGGGTCGGCGTCGCTGACGGTGGTGGCGCAGTCGCCGCCGAGCGCGGAGGACGACGCCTACACCGTGCAGGCGGGCGGCGCGCTGACGGTTCCGAGTGCGGGCCCGCCGGCGCTGGTGGGTCTGCTGGCGAACGACGACCTCGGCATCCCGACGGCGACGCTGGTCGCGTTCACGATCGGCCTCGCGGAGTTCGTCCCGGGCGCGACCGACCAGACGTTCGACGAGGGCACGCTGCACGTGGGCGCGGACGGCAGCTTCGTGGCGAGCGGCCTGACGGTGGCGGGTGACCACACCTTCACCTACCGCATCGACAACGCAGTGCCGCCGGCGAGCACGGCGACGGTGAAGATCACGGTGACGCCGGCCGCCGCGGCGCAGCTGGCCATCGCGACGCAGCCGTCCTCGACCGCGCAGAGCGGGGCGGCGTTCGCGCAGCAGCCGGTCGTGCAGCTCCAGGACGCGTTCGGCAACGCGGTCTCGCAGGCGGGCGTCGCGGTGACGGCGGCGATCGCGAGCGGCGGCGGCACGCTGGGCGGCACGCTGACGGCGAACACGGACGCGAGCGGGCAGGCCGCCTTCACCAACCTCTCGATCACCGGCACCGCCGGCCCGCGCACGCTGAGCTTCAGCGCGAGCGGCCTGACGGGGGCGACGTCGGATGCGATCGAGGTGGGAGCGGGCGCGGCGGCGAAGCTGGCGTTCACGCAGCAGCCGACCAACGCGACGGCGGGCGTGGCGATCTCGCCGGCCGTGACGGTCACGATCCAGGACGGCGCCGGCAACACGGTCGCGAGCACCGCGAGCGTGACGGTGGCGATCGGCACGAACCCGGCGAGCGGCACGCTCTCGGGGACGAAGACGGTGGCGGCGGTGGGCGGCGTGGCGACGTTCTCGGACCTCAGCATCGACAAGGCAGGCACCGGCTACACGCTGGGCGCGACCTCGAGCGGCCTGACGGGCGCCACGAGCTCGGCCTTCGACATCGCGGCGGCGGGCGTCGCGAGCTTCCGCGTGGAGGCGGCGGGCGGCGGCGACATCGGCACGCAGAGCGCCGGCACGCCCTTCAACATCCGCGTCACGGCGCTGGACGCCTTCGGCAACGTGGCGGCCGGCTTCACCGGCACGGTGGACGTCAGCGCTGCGGGCGCGACGCTCGGCTCGGGCGGCGCCACGACGGCGTCGTTCACGGCCGGCGTGCTTGCCTCGCACGCGGTGAACTTCTCGAGCGCCGGGGATCCGGTGACACTGACGGCGACGCGCACGGGCGGCGCCGAGACCGGCACGAGCAACACGTTCACGGTGCAGGGCCCGCCGAACGCGGTCGACGACACGGACCCGACGGTCACGGCCGGCACGAGCACGCCGGGCAGCACGATCTACCACATCGCCCTCGACGCGACGAGCACGGACGTGATCGACGTGCTGGCGAACGACGACCTGGGCGCGCCGGCCGCGACGACGCGCACCTTCGGCAACGTCCAGTTGAACGCCGGCACGGCGATCGGCGGCGCGGTCACCGCGACCGCGTTCGGCGGCGCGGCGGTCGATCTCGGCTCGGGCGGCTCGCTCGCGGTCGCGAGCGATGGCAAGGTCACGCTCACCGCGCCCACCGGCTTCACCGGCCTCATCACCTTCGACTACCGGCTGCAGAACACCGCCGGCGCCTCGGACGCGACGGTTACGGTCGCGGTGGGCGCGCGCCCGGACGCCGTCGACGACACCTACCCGACGACGCTCATCGGCAACGTGCCGGTCAACACCTCGACGTCGAGCCACTTCAGCGTCTCCGGCAACGACACGGGCGACGGCCTGACCTTCAACACGACGCCGGTCAGCACCTCGCACGGCAGCGTCACGCTGCACGCGGACGGCACCTTCGAGTTCGCGCCCGAGGCGGGCTACAGCGGCGCCGCCGGCTTCACCTACGAGGTCTCCAACGGCTTCGGCGCCGACCAGGGCGCGGTCTCGCTCACGGTGGGCCGCGTGATCTGGTTCGTCGACGCCGCGGCCGCGGCGGGCGGCGACGGGCGGCTGGGCTCCGCGCTCAACAGCCTGAGCCCGCTCGACGGCGCGGGCGGCGCGGGTGACGTGGACGGCGCCGGCGACGCCATCTTCCTGGCGAGCGGCAGCTACGGCGCGCTCGAGCTCGAGGCGACGCAGGCGCTGATCGGACAGGGCGCGGGCGCTTCGATCGCGACGATCGCGGGCGTGACGAAGCCGGCCGACAGCCCCGCGCTGCCGACCACCGGCGGCACGGCCCCGACGCTCGCCAACGCGAGCGGCGCGGCCGTGACGCTCGGCAGCGGCAACACGATCCGCGGGGTGGCGCTCGGCGACGCGTCGACCGCCTCGCTCGCCGGCAGCGGCTTCGGCACGGCGACGCTGGGCGAGGTCTCGATCGCGAACACGACCGGCGGCGCGCTGGACCTGACGAACGGGACGCTGTCGGGCGGCGTGTCGGCGACGAGCGCGTCGGGCGGGGCGCACAGCGTGAACCTCGTCAACGTCGCGACGAGCGGCACGTTCGCGCTGGGCAGCGGCGCGCTCTCCGGCAGCACGGGGGACGCGGTGGTGCTCTCCGGCGGCGCGGGCACGTTAACCTACGGCGGCAGCGTGACGAACGCGGCGGGCCACATCGTCGCGATCAGCGGCCGCAGCGGCGGCGGGCTCACGCTCTCGGGCAACCTGAGCGAGAGCGGGACGGGGATCCTGGCGCAGAACAACACGGGCGGCGCCTACACCTTCAGCGGCGCGACGAAGACGCTCTCGACGGGCGCGAGCGCGGCCGTCTCGCTCTCCACGAACGCGGGCGCGAGCTTCGCCTTCACGGGCGGCGGCCTCGCGATCACGACGTCGAGCGGCGCCGGCTTCAGCGCGACGGGCGGCGGCACGGTGACGGTGAGCGGCGCGCTCAACACGATCGGCTCCGCGGGCGGGACGCCGCTGACGGTGACGAGCACGACGATCGGCGCCGGGGGGCTCGCCTTCCGGAGCGTCGCCGCGACGGGCGGCACGAACGGGATCGTGCTGAGCAACACGGGCGCGGGCGGCCTCACGGTGAGCGGCGACGGGGCGTCCGACGCGGCGAACACGACGCGCGGCCGCACGACGGCGAAGAGCGGAGGCGGCACGCTGGCGCTCGGCTCGGGCGGCACGATCAGCGGCGTGACGGGGGCGGCCATCAGCCTGAGCTCGGTGAGCGGCGTGGTGCTGCGCAACATGACGATCTCGAACAGCGGCGGGGCGGTGGTCAACAGCGGCGGGCACGGCATCGCGGCGAGCGGCGTCGCCGGGCTCACGCTCGACAACGTCCTGATCTCGGGCGTCGGCGCGAACATGGGGATCTTCGGCACGAACGTCTCCGACCTCTCGATCCTGCACAGCGAGCTGGCCAACAACGCGACGGCGGCGGGCGTGGAGGCGTCCGACGTGTGGGGAGCGCGCTTCAGCGAACTGACGGGAACGGGCCTGATCCAGAACTCGCTCCTGCACCACTCGGCCGCGAACATCTTCGGCATTCAGCAGACGACTGCGACGCCGCTCTCGCTGACGGTCGACAACAGCGAGTTCCGCGACACGAACGCCGCGAGCCCCGGCAACGACGGACTGCTGGTGAGCGGCAACGGCTCGGCCAACGTGACGCTGTCGGTCTCGAACAGCTCGTTCCTGCGCGACCGCGCCAACGGCGTGCAGTACAACATGAACAACAACGCGGGCGGCGGCTCGCTCACCGTCCACTCGAGCGTCTTCGAGGCGAACGCGATCGACCTCAACGTCGCGCACCAGGGCACGGGCAAGACGGTGAGCTTCGACTTCACCGGCAACACGATGCGCCAGAGCGCGAGCGCGGCGGCCTCGAGCAACTCGATCAACGTCTTCCTGGCCGGCCTCTCGAGCGCCACCACGGTGCTCAAGGGGACCATCGCCAACAACGTGATCGGCAACGCGGGCGCGACCGACTCCGGCTCGACCGGCGGCGACGGCATCAACCTCTTCGCCAGCGGCGCGGGCACGCTGACCGCCAACGTGACCGGCAACACGGTGCGCGGCATCAAGGTCGGCAGCGCCTTCTCGGCGACCTCCTCCTCGCACACCGGCCAGATCAACATCACGCTGCGCACGAACGACTTCCGCATCACGCCCTCGAGCAGCGGCTTCGCCCTCGCCGGCGTGCTCCTCGGCTTCGCCGGCCTCGCCGGCGACACGAGCACGATGTGCGCCGACCTCGTCGGCAACACCGCCTTCGTCGGCGACGCCACCTTCTTCGGCGCCTTCGTCAACGCCGGCGCCGGCGGATCCCAGACGCTCCAGCTCGTGGGCTACGCCGGAGCGGCCAACGACCACGCGGCGATCGCCGCCTTCCTGAACACGACGGCCACCACGGTCTCGCCGGCCGCCGACGCCTCCACGCTCCCCTCCAGCGCCGTCGGCCGCGCCACCCCCTGCCCCCTGCCGTAGAAGCCCGCCCCCGCGCTCCCTGAGCGCAGCGAAAGGGGGAGGAGCGGCCGACGCCGCTCCTCCCCCGCACCGCCCGCAGACCCCCGACCGCCCGCAGACCCCCGACCGCCCGCAGACCCCCGACCGCCCGCAGACCCCCGACCCCCCGCAGACCCCCGACCCCCCGCAGACCCCCGTACCCCCCGCAGACCCGCGTACCCCCAACCCCCCCCAGACCCCCTCCGCAGACCCCAGACCGGTCCGGGGTACCTACCCCCCAGCCTTACCCAATTGACACAACCACACCCACGCCTTACCGTACCCCCTCCCGATCGCTCTCCCCCGAAACGCGTGATGCGTAGACCCGGCCGAAGGGCCTTCCCGACGGGAGCCGGGGCGCCCCGGCCGTCGCGCACGGCCGCGAGTGATCATGTCGCTGAGAACCCGAGTCCTCATCCTCTTCCTCACCCTGGCGGTGGCGCCGCTCGTGGTGGTCGCCGCCTTCGACTACTTCCAGTCGGTGCAGGCGCTCTCGGGCCTCGTCCAGGCGCAGAACGCGAACGTCGCCGGCCTCGCCGGGCGCGAGTTGGAGCGGCAGCTCGCGCGTCGTCAGGACGACCTCGGCATCCTCGCCGACAACCTCGCCACGCCCCAGGCGCTCTCGAGCGCCACCGCCGAACCCGCGTGGGAGCGCGTCGCCGGCGTCTTCTCCTCCTGGCTGCTCGACGCCGAGCTGCGCGACCGCGACGGCCGCCTCGCCGCGCGCTACGCGAACCGCTCGCCGCGTCCGGTGAGCGGCGCCTGCTCGGCGGAGCAGGAGAGCGTGCCGCTCACGCACGCGGTCCTGAACGTGCGCGGCGACACCATCGGAACGATCCTCGCGCACGCGCGGCCGGACGAGATCTTCCCGGTGGACGCGCTCGCCGCGCGCGTCGGCGCTGCGGGCGTCGTCGCGGTCGTCGACCGCGCCACCGGCCACGTGCTCTACCAGGCGCGCTGCGACGTGTCCGCCCGCACCGTCGCCGCGCTCGCGTTCGACCCGGCGCGGCCGGACGCGGGCGCGATCGACCTGACGCGCGCCGGCAGCCACGCCGACGGCCCCGCGGGTCGCGTCGCCGCCGTCGTCCCGCTCGACGCCCCGGCGTGGTCCGTCGTCTCGATCGCGGATCTCGGCGAGTTCGTGCTGCCGTTCCGCCGTTCGCGCGCCGTCTTCGTGCTGCTCGTGCTCTTCGTCGCGGGCGCCACCGCCGTCGCGTTCTGGCTCCTCCTCGGCCGCATCACGCGTTCGCTCAACGACCTCGCCGAGGCCGCCGACGAGGTCGGGCGCGGCAACCTGACGCCGCCGCTGCCGCCGCCCGCGGCCGACGAGGTGGGCCGCCTCGCCTTCGCCTTCGGCCTCATGACCGACAAGGTGCAGGAGACGCTGCGCCAGATCGAGTCGACCCGGCAGCTCGCGACCATGGGCGAGTTCGCCGCCAAGGTGTCGCACGAGATCCGCAATCCGCTCAGCTCGATCCGCCTCAACCTGCAGGGGATCGAGCGCGAGGTGCGGAAGGGAAGGGTGCCGCGCGACCTCGAGGAGCCGGTCTCCACCTGCCTGCGCGAGATCGACCGCCTCGACCAGGTCGTGCGCGGCATCCTCTCGCTCGCGCGCGAGCAGCCGCTGCGTCGCCGTCCGTGCTCCGTCCACGCCCTGATCGAGGACGCCGCCGGTCTCCTCGATCCGCAGCTCCGCGGCCAGTCGATCGCGCTCGCGTGCGGCCTCCACGCCGGCCGCGACACCGTCGTGGGCGACGAGACGCAGCTCCGCGCCACCGTCCTCAACCTCGTCCTCAACGCCGCCGACGTCATGCCGGACGGCGGCACGATCCGCCTCCACACCGACAACGGCGAGGGCGGCTCCGACACGGGCGTCGTGCGGATCCACATCGCGGACGAGGGGCCGGGCGTCGCGAGCGACATGCGCGAGGAGATCTTCCGGCCCTTCATGACGACGAAATCGAGCGGCACCGGCCTCGGGCTGCCGATCGCGCGCCGCACCGCCGAGCGCCACGGCGGCGCGCTCTACCTGGCGCCGCGCTCGCCGCTCGAGCGTGGCGCCGAGTTCGTGCTCGTCCTCCCCGCCGCCGAGATCGACGCGGACGGCGCCGTCGACGCGACGTCGCCCGCGTCCAACACCGAGCTGGTCCGCCTATGAGCCGACGCATCCTGATCGTCGACGACGACGAATCGCACCGCAAGACGCTGCAGCGCTTCCTCTCCGCGGACGACTGCGAGGCGATGGCGGTCGAGAGCGCCGAGAAGGCGTTCGGCGTCATCACCTCCTTCGACCCGCACATGGTCATCACCGACATCAAGATGCCGGGGATGAGCGGCTTCGACCTGCTGCACCGGCTGCGCGAGGTCCAGGACGACCGCGACGTCGTCATGGTCACCGCCTTCGAGGACATGCGTACCGCCATCGAGGCGATGAAGGAGGGCGCCTACGACTTCCTCGTGAAGCCGCTCGACCTCGACCAGCTCGAGGCGGTCGTCGAGCGCTGCTTCAAGGACCGCTCCTATCGCCGCAGGGCCAAGCAGCTCTCCGAGGAGGCCGCCGAAGGCGCCACCCTCGACACGCTCGTGGGCCGCGATCCCCGCATGATCTCCATCTACAAGCTGATCGGGCGCGTCTCGCAGACCCACACTCCCGTCCTCATCCGCGGCGAGACCGGCACCGGCAAGGAAGTCATCGCGCGCGCCATCCACTTCAACTCGCCGCGCGCCGAGGAGCCCTTCATCCCCGTCAACTGCACCGCGCTCCCCGAGACCCTCCTCGAGTCCGAGCTCTTCGGCCATGTCCGCGGCGCTTTCACCGGCGCCGTCGCCGAGCGCAAGGGACGCTTCGAGCTCGCCGGCTCCGGCACCATCTTCCTCGACGAGATCGGCGACACCAGCCCCACCTTCCAGGCCGAGCTGCTGCGCGTGCTCCAGGAGGGCGAGTTCCAGCCCGTCGGCGCCGAGCGCGTCCGCCACACCGACGCCCGCGTCGTCGCCGCCACGCACCGCAACGTCGAGGAGATGGTCAAGTCCGGCGACTTCCGCGAGGACCTCTACTTCCGACTCCGCGTCGTCGAGATCGCCGTGCCCCCGCTGCGCGAGCGCCGCGCCGACATCCCGCTCCTCGCCCAGTACATCGTCAACAAGGTCGCCAAGCGCCTCCACAAGCACGTCTTCGTCATCCCCGACCCCGTCATGGCCGAGCTGCTCGCCTACGACTGGCCCGGCAACGTCCGCGAGCTCGAGAACGCCATCACGCGCGCCATCGTCCTCGCCCAGGGGCCCGCCGTCTCCGCCGACGACCTCGCCCTCGGCAGCGTCGCCGCCTCCGCTCCGCGCCTCGACGAGCTCGACGACGCCACCCTCGACACCGTCGAGGGCGCCCACGTCCAGCGCGTCCTCGCCCGCACCGGCGGCAACAAGACGAAGGCCGCCGAGATCCTCGGCATATCGCGCCCGCGCCTCGACCGCATCATCGAGCGCCACGAGCTCTTCGTTCCTTGAGCGGGGGCAGCGACGGCGGCCGCGGCCGGCGCAACGTCGCGCCGTCGATCGTCGACCTCTTCTTCGTCGCGCTCGCCCTCGCCATCCCGCTGCGCTGGAACTACCCGCTCCTCAACGCCGACGGCGACCTCGCCATCCACATCCGCATGGGCGAGACGATCCTGCGCGACCACGCGATCCCCTTCGTCGATCGCTTCTCCTTCACCATGGCCGGCCAGCCGCTCATCCCGACCGCCTGGCTCAGCGAGGTCCTCTACGCCCTCGTGAACCGCGCCGCCGGCCTGCCCGGCGTCACCGTCTTCACCGGCCTCGTCATCGCCCTCACCTACGCCCTCGTCGTCGCCTTCCTGCGACGCCGCCGCGTCGACGGCCGCCTCGTCGTCATCGCCGGCCTCTTCAGCGTCCTCCTCGGCGCCATCCACTGGCTGCCGCGGCCCCACATCTTCACCATCCTCGGCTCTGCCGTCCTGATCCAGCTCCTCGAGCGCGAGCGCCAGACGCTCTGGCCCTACGCGCTCCTCTTCCTCCTCTGGTCCAACCTGCACGGCGGCTTCGTCTACGGCCTCGTCGTCCTCGGCGGCTTCCTCGCCGGCGACGTCGCCGAGTGGTGGATGAGCCCGCAGAGGAATGGCGATACGGCGGCCGCCGCGGGACGCGGCGCGGACGTGGCCGAAGGCGGCGCGGACGTGGCCGATGGCGGCGCGGACGTGGCCGGGGGCGGCGCGGACCTGGCGCCGCCGGCGGGGCGTGCGTGGTGGAAGCGGCGCGCGCGCCGTCACGCGCTGGCGCTCGCAGTCGGCGTCGTCGCGTCGCTGGCCAACCCGGGCGGCGTGCTGCTGCTCAGGCAGATCGCTGGATCGCTCGGCAGCAGCCACATGGTCGACACGACCGTCGAGTACCGCTCGCCGAACTTCCACCTCTTCGGACCGCAGACGTTCCTCGCGGTCGTGCTGCTGCTGGTCGTCGTGCTCGCGCGCGGCCGCCGGCGCATGCCGTACCCGTGGCTCGCCACCCTCCTGCTCAACCTCTTCTTCGCGCTCTTCTCCGTGCGCAACATCCCGCTTTTCGGCGTGACCGCGCTGCCGCTCCTCACGCTGCACGCCGCGCGCGTCTTTCCGCGCCGCTCGCGGAAGTACCGCTTCGGCGACGACTTCGTCGCCATCGAGCGCCGCTCCATCGTCGGCGTCTGGAGCGTGCCGACGCTCGCCGCCGTCCTCGCGCTCGCGCTCAACCACGGCCGCGTCGCCGGCGCGCAGCTGATCCCCACCTCCTTCCACAAGGCCCACTTCCCGATCGAGGCGGTCGAGGCCGGGCGGGCCGCCCGCCTGGACGGCCGCATGTTCACGGAGTTCATCTGGGCCGGCTACGTCATCTACGCCTGGCCGGAGCAGCGCGTCTTCGCCTCCAGCCAGAAGTACACGGACCCCATCTCGGCCGACTACCTGAAGATCTACTACCTCGAGCCCGGCTGGCGCGCCGCCCTCGACCGCTGGCGCATCCAGATCCTCATGTTGCCCCGCCTCTCGCCCCTCGCCAATGAGGTCGGCCGCGAGAGCGGCTGGACCGTCTGGCACTGCGATCCCACCGCCATCGTCTACACCCGCGTCGGATACCGCCCACCACCCGCCCCACCGGTCACGTGTCCCGAGGTCGATCCGAAGCTTCGCGGCAAGGGATAGCGCGCGCGCCCTCCCCACCCTCTCCGCGTCCTCCCGCCCGCAACGAATCGTTGTGGCACCCTGCGACATTATGTTACGGCGCGGGTCCGCATCCGCTCCCTCCGTTATCTACTAAACGTCGTGGCAGCAACGGTTTAAAGAACTTGCCCCACCCTGGCACGCGTATTGTCCATGTACCGGGCCGCAGTCAGCGATCATCCGATCGCACCTCGGCAGCATCGAGGGTCCCTCGGGCGCACCGAAATCGACGGGGTCGGGGATAACCCCGCAGTGATGGAGCTGACGGCCGTCTCCCGAACCGGGGAGGGGAGCGAGCCGATCGAAGACGGTGCGCCGAGGGAGGCTGTCTGGGAGGAGACCGGGGCGAAGGCGCCCCGCCGCAGCCTGCCCGAAGCCGGAGGCTGTGAACGCGCAACGCGGCAGCGGCCGCAAACCACAAGGAGTCCTTATGGTGGAGTACATGAACCGGCTGATCAGCAAGCTGGGCGAGGACGAGGCCGGTCAGGGCCTGGTCGAGTACGCGCTGATCCTGGTGCTCATCGCGATCGTGGTGATCGCGGCCCTCACCTTCCTGGGTGGGCAGGTCAGCACCGTGTTCAGCAACATCGCGAATTCGCTCAACGCGGCGAACGCGAGCTGACGGAAGGGCAGGCAGGGGACGGATCCGCCGGCATCCGCGCCGTTCGACGGGTGCCGGCGGTCCGTTCCGCCCCCTTCGTGTACCGCTGCGGGAAGGAAGGAATCAGATGCATTGCCCGCCAGCGGGAGTTGGATTAGACTACAAGCTGATGTGTTCGCGCACGCATGTGCCGGGCACGCCAGCCAGAGGAAGTGCCCTCCACCGACTGCCCTCCCCCGGTCGTGGGTCGAAACACGTTGACGCGACGCCCGACCGTACCGACTTGAAGACGTGACCGAGACGATGGGAACCGTTCTGACACTGACCTTCGCGGTCGTGATGGGGCTGGCGGCGCTGTGGGACGTGGCGACGCGCCGCATCCCGAACGCGCTCACGCTCGGCGGCCTCGGCATCGCGCTCGTGCTGCGCGCCGGCCTCGGCTGGGGTGCGCTCGGCGCCGGTGCGCTCGGTCTCGGTGTCGGGATCCTGGTGGGCCTGCCGCTCTTCGCGATCGGTGGGCTCGGCGGTGGAGACGCGAAGCTGCTCTTCGCCGCGGGCGCCTTCATGGGCCCCGCGAAGTTCCTGCCGTCGCTGCTGGCGGTGGCGTTCGTGGGCGGTGCGCTGGCGCTGCTCGTGATCTTACAGCGGGGCCTGCTGTTGCCCGCGCTCGCCAGTTCCGGCCGCGTGCTCGGCAACCTGCTCTCGTTCGGCCGGCGCGGAGAGCGTATCACCCTCGAAGATGCGCCAGCCCGGCTGACGATCCCGTACGGTGTGGCGATCGCGGCCGGCTGTCTCTGGGGATGGTTCGTATGAGGGAACGCGAGAATCCGATCCGCGCCGCGCGCCGAGCCGCACGCGGCCGACGTGCGTCCCGCTCCGATTCGGGGCAGGCGCTCGTCGAGTTCGCGCTCGTCGTGCCGCTGCTGCTCCTGCTGCTCGTGGGCATCTTCGAGTTCGCGCGGGCGTGGAACGTCTATCAGGTGGAGACGGATGCGGCCCGCGAGGCGGCCCGCAAGCTGGTGGTCACGCCGACGGCGGCGAGCGTGCTCACCACCGATTCGATCGACGCGATCGTGAACACCGCCTTCCAGCGCGCCGGCGTGGTGCCGACCGGCGTGACGTGGAGCGCCGACAACTGCGTCCACACGAACATCTGCAGCCCGCAGGGCGAGGCGGGCGACAACACCACCGTCACGGTGACGTACCCCTACAGCTTCGTGGTCCTCACCAAGCTGATGGGTCTGCCCGCGGTGACGCTGAAGACGACCTTCGTGATGCGAAACGAATAGAGCGACGGGTGTGAGATGAGAAGAAGACGCTTGCTGATCGTGCTGCTCGTGGCCCTCACTGCCGGCCTCGCCGCGGCGTACCTGTCGCTCGACTACCTGCGCCAGCAGGCGACGCCGCTGATCGCCGCCACGCCGAAGACGCAGGCCGTCGTCGCCACGCGACCGCTCGCAGTGGGCCACCAGCTCACCGCCGAGGATGTCAAGGTGATCGACTGGCCCGGCGGCTCGCTGCCCGAAGGCTATTTCGGCTCCGTCGACGAGGTCGTCGGCCGCGGCGTCATCACGCCGGTCTCCATGAACGAGCCGCTCCTCGCCGGCAAGGTCGCCGACAAGGAGGCGGGCGGCGGCCTGCCGATCGTGATCCCCGAAGGGATGCGCGCCGTGAGCGTGCGCGTCGACGAGGTGATCACCGTCGCG
The DNA here is from genome assembly GCA_963816355.1 of uncultured Gemmatimonadales bacterium. GTDB lineage: Bacteria > Gemmatimonadota > Gemmatimonadetes > Longimicrobiales > RSA9 > CAWFKH01. Next base: position 713,245 of record CAWFKH010000003.1, read on the forward strand.
GGGTTCGTTGTCCCCCAGACGCGCGTCGACGTGATCGTCACGCTGCCGGAAGGCGAGGACCAGCGCACGCAGTTCGTGCAGAAACTGGAGAACGTAACCGTCCTCACCGCCGGTCAGATCATCCAGCGCTCGCCGGACGGCACGCCGCAGAAGGTCTCCGTCATGACGTTCCTGGTGTCGCCGCCGCAGGCGGAGCTGTTGATCATGGCGGCGAAGGTGGGCCAGATCCAGCTCGCGCTGCGCAACACGCTCGACACCGATACCATCAGGACGGACGGCGCGCACAAGGGCTCCATTCTGGGGCCGGGTGGCGCGCCGCGGAACTCGGTGGCGCGCGCCCGTGCTGCGGCGCGGGCGCCCAGCGAGTCGGCCACATTGCCCGGGATCATCGAGGTCTACAAGGGTGGCACCAAGACACTCATCCGGCACTAACCAGGGGCAAATTCAATGCGGCTTGCATTCGGCGTGACGACGCGCGGGCGACGGGGTGGGCTCACGGGGGCACTGGCGATGCTGCTCGCCCTGGCGGCACTCGCCCCCCATGGCGCGCAGGCGCAGCGTGTGCTCACCCAGGCCCAGCAGGTGATCACCATCGCCAAGGGGAAGTCGGCGCTCATCCGGCTCGACCGGCCGATCGCCCGGGTCTCCGTAGGCGATCCGGCGGTGGCGGACCCCAACGTGCTCTCGAGCGGCCAGGAGCTGCTCGTCAACGGCGCGGGGCTCGGCACCACCACCCTGATCCTGTGGGACCAGCAGAACACCCCCACGATCTACACCGTCGAGGTGACCGCTGACGCCCAGGCGCTGGAGCGACAGCTCGAATCGCTCTTCCCGCAGACCAACTTCGAGGTCACGGCGACCGGCAACAACATCATCCTCTCCGGCACCGTGAACGACGCCACCATCGTGCGGCGCGCCACGGAGATCGCGGAGTCGACCGGCGCCAAGGTGATCAACAACCTGCAGGCGCCCTCCGCGGAGCAGATCCTGCTCCAGGTGCGCTTCGCCGAGGTCAACCGTACGGCACTCGAGAACCTGGGCACCCAGCTCGCCGTGCTGAACCCGCAGAACCTGGACGACGCGGCCAAGAACGGCGACAAGGAGATCGAGACCGTCTCCGACGGCCTCGTCCGCCTCTTCCTGCTCGGCGACAACGCCAGCTTCTCCGCCTTCATCCGCGCCGCCAAGTCGACCGGCGACTTCAAGAGCCTGGCGGAGCCGAACCTGCTCGCGCTCGAAGGCAAGGAGGCCTCCTTCCTCGCCGGCGGCGAGTTCCCCTATCCCGCCGTGCAGTCGGTGGGTGGCGGGGGCGCGCAGACCAACGCCATCAGCATCCAGTTCCGCGAGTTCGGCGTGAAGCTGAAGTTCACGCCGTACGTGACCAACGCGGGCAGCATCCGGCTGCACGTCGCGCCCGAGGTCTCCTCGCTCGACTTCGCCAACGGCGTCAGCGTCTCCGGCTTCCAGATCCCGAGCATCCTGACCCGCAAGGCGGAGACGGAGGTCGAGCTGAAGCCGGGTCAGCACCTGGCGATCGCCGGCTTGCTCGACAACGAGACGCTCAACAACATCGACAAGATCCCGGTGCTCGGCGACATCCCGATCCTGGGCGCGCTCTTCCGCTCGAAGAGCCTGCGCCAGCGTCGCACCGAGCTCCTCGTGCTCATCACGCCCCGCCTGGTCAAGGCGTCCGACGTCGCGCCGAAGCTGCCCACCGGGGAGCCGAGCACGTGGGGCCTCGACAAGTCGCTCACGGCGCCGCCCGACACCTCGGGCGCGCGGAGGTAGGAAGGAGCCACATGACCGCCCAGATCCGTTGTGCGTTCCGGCGCATCCGCCGCGACGAGCGCGGCTCCGCCATCGTGCTCGTCGCGGTGGCGGGCTTCGCCCTCGTCGCGATCGCGGCGCTCGCCATCGACATCGGCATGCTCTTCAACTCGCGCAGCGAGGCGCAGCGCACCGCCGACGCGGCCGCGCTCGCCGGCGCCAGCGCCTACATGCCGAACGCCAACGGCACGCCGGTCACGGACACGATCGCCACGGCGAAGTTCCGCGCGAAGAAGCTGGCGGCGGACAACATGATCCGCACGACGCCGGTCGACACGACGCTGGTCGCGTCGAGCGCGCTCGTCGACAGCACGCAGGAGGCGCTGATCGAGGTGATCCCGGACAGTCAGAAGGTCCGCGTCACCGTCCATCGCTCCGCCATCGGGCTCTGGTTCGCCCGCGTCTTCGGCGTCAACACGTGGGGTGTGAGCGCCGTCGCCGAGGCGCGCGTCATCGAAGCGGGCGTCGCCAAGTGCATGAAGCCGTTCGTCGTGCCGGACATGTGGGCGGAGGGCACCACCGACACGGACGCCAACCGGGTCCAGAACGGCAGCGAACAGTGGACGTTCGACCCGACTCAGGACTACTACCAGCCCTACAACGTCGACACCGTCCGCATCGGCACGAATACGCCGGCCGGCTACGTGTTCCCGGACCCCAACGACGGCACCGGCTACGGCAGCAACTGGCGCGATGGCACGGGGACGACCGGCGACGTGGGCCGGCAGATCGACTTCAAGTACCAGAACCCGAACGACAAGAACTTCGTGCTCACGCCCGGCGTCTTCATGCCGTGGGACCTGCCGGACGCGGATGGCAACTCCGTTCCCGGCGGCAACTGGTACCGGCAGAACATCTCCACGTGCAACACGAACCCGGTCAGCCTCGGTAAACCGTACCCGATCGAGACCGGCAACATGGTGGGCCCGACGTTCCAGGGCGTCAGCGACCTGATCGATCAGGATCCGGGCGCCACCTGGGACCCGCAGGGAGACACCGTGATGGGTTCCAGCTTCCCGTGGAAGGACAGCCCGCGCGTCGTCAAGATGGCGCTCGCGCCGCCGGACCAGCTCGGCCAGCCGGGGAAGCAGGACGTCACCTTCAACAACTTCGCGCTCTTCTTCATCGAGGCGATGGACAACCGGCACAACACCGTCACCGGCCGCTACATCGGTCCGGTCGCCGGCGATGAGGGAACCACCGGCGGCTCCCTCGTCTACAGCCTTCGTCTGATCAAGTAACGGGATCGGCTCATGGACGCCAACTTCACGCGCACCGCACTCGTCACCGCCGACTCGGCGTTCCGCGACTTCGTCAAGTCGACGCTGCAGTCGGTCCAGGGCGGCCCGGCGATCGGACTCGAGATCATCGCTCCCTTCGAGGAGATCGGGAAGGAGCAGATCGAGAAGCTTCGCGAGTTCTCGCCGGACCTCGTCTTCCTGGACCTGGGCGCCGACCCCGTCGTGGGGATCCGCTTCGCGCAGTTCATGAGCGAGGCGGACCCGACCACGCGCCTGATCGCGGCCGGCCCCGAGCTGTCGCCGGAGCTGCTGCTCGAGGCGATGCGCGCCGGGATCTCCGAGTATCTCGCGCGGCCGGTGTCCGAGGAAGACCTGGCGCAGGCGCTGCTGCGCATCCGGCGCAAGCTGCGGCGGCCGGGTGCGGGCCAGGAGGAGGCGGAGCCGGGCAAGCTGTTCGTCTTCTTCGCGGCGAAGGGCGGCGTCGGCACCACGACGGCGGCGACGAACCTGGCGGTGCAACTGCACAAGCTGACGGGCAAGAAGACGCTGCTGATCGACCTCGACCTGGAGCTGGGCGAGACCGCGCTGCTGCTGGGCGTGCGGCCGCGCTTCAACTTCATCGACATGGTGAAGAACTTCCACCGCATGGACGCCGAGCTGCTCGCCTCCTACATCGAGCGGCACGACTCCGGCGTCCACCTGCTCTCCTCCCCCGTGCGCCCCGAGCGCATCGAGGAGGTGACCGCGGACGAGGTGCACGCCGTGCTGCGCTTCCTCAAGCAGCACTACGACTACATCGTCGTCGACACGTCGAAGACGTTCTCGCAGCACTCGGCCGCCGCGTTCGAGGAAGCGGACCTGATCTTCCTCCTCACCACGCCGGACCTGCCATCGCTGCGCAACGCGAAGCGCTCGATCCCGATCCTCGAGCGCGTCACCGGCAAGGGCGCCGGCCGCTTGCGGCTCATCGTGAACCGCGCCCACGCCCGCACCGTGATCACGCTCGACGACATCAAGCGGACGCTGGAGCTGGAGATCTTCTTCACCCTCGCCAACGACTACGGCGCGATCAGCTCCTCCGTGAACGCGGGCAAGCCGGTGGTGCTCAACGGCTCCGGCTCCCCGTACGTCAAGGACGTCAAGGCGCTCGCCGCCGAGCTCGCGGGCCTCGGCGGCCCGCAGCAGACCGGGCGCCTCGCGCTCGCGCCCTTCAGCGGGCTGTTCCGCCGCCTGAGGGGCCGCGACGAGAAGGAAGCCGAGCAGCCGGAAGAGGTGACGCAGAATGAGTAAGCGCATGCCGCCCGGGGGCGCCCAGGACCCGACCGCTCCCGCGAACGGATCCAACTTCGCGTGGGAGCAGACGGCCGACGCGCCGGCGATGAAGGAGGAGCTGAAGGGCCGCATCCACCGCCGGCTCCTGGAGCGGCTCAACCTCGCCAACCTCGAGAACCTCGCCCGCGAGGAGGCGGCGGTCGCCATCCGCCGCGTCGTCCACGAGCTGCTCGAAGCCGAGGGCGCGCCCCTCAACTTCGAGGAGCGCGAGGAGGTGGTCGACCAGGTCCTCGACGAGATCTTCGGCCTCGGACCGCTCGAGCCGCTGATGAAGGAAGCGGAGATCTCGGACGTCCTGGTCAACACCTACAACAACGTCTACATCGAGCGCTTCGGCAAGCTCGAGAAGACGAACGTCCGCTTCCGCGACGACCGCCACCTGCTGCAGGTGATCGACCGCATCGTCTCCGCCGTGGGCCGCCGCATCGACGACTCCTCGCCGATGGTCGACGCGCGCCTGCCGGACGGCTCGCGCGTCAACGCGATCATTCCGCCGCTGGCGCTCGACGGGCCGCACCTCTCGATCCGTAAGTTCAAGCGCGACACGCTCTCCGGCGAGGACCTGCTGCGCTACGGCTCGTGCACGGAGCAGATGCTCGAGCTGATGAAGGGGATCGTCCAGGCGCGCCTCAACGTCCTCATCTCCGGCGGCACCGGCTCCGGTAAGACGACGCTGCTCAACATCCTCTCCAGCTTCATTCCGGCCCGCGAGCGCATCGTCACCATCGAGGACGCCGCCGAGCTGCAGCTGCGCCAGCCGCACGTCGTCCGCCTCGAGACGCGCCCGGCCAACATCGAGGGCAAGGGCGCGGTGCCGCAGCGCAATCTGCTGATCAACGCGCTGCGCATGCGGCCCGACCGCATCATCCTCGGCGAGGTCCGCGGCGCCGAGGCGGTCGACATGCTGCAGGCGATGAACACCGGCCACGACGGCTCGCTCGCCACGCTGCACGCGAACACGCCGCGCGACGCGCTCAGCCGTCTCGAGACGATGATCTCGATGGCGGAGTTGAACCTGCCGGAGAAGGCGATGCGGCAGCAGATCGCGAGCGCCGTGCACGTCATCGTCCAGGGCGCCCGCCTCTCCGACGGCACCCGCAAGCTGATGACGATCGCCGAGATCGTGGGCATGGAGGGCGACGTCATCACGATGCAGGACATCTTCGTCTACGAACGCGAGGGGCTCGACGAGAACGGCAACATCATCGGACGCTTCCGCGCCACCGGCATCCGGCCGAAGTTCGCCGACAAGCTGAAGGCGCAGGGGATCCAGCTCTCGACGATGCTCTTTTCGGAGCCGGAGCCGGGCGCCGTCGGCGTCGAGCGCGGCTCGGAGCGCGGCGAGCGCGGTGAGTCCGTCGTCACGCGCACGGAGCGGAGGTGGTAGCGATGGGTACGCTCCTTCCCGCCCTCTTCGTCTTCGTCACCATCGCCCTCGTCACCGTCTCTCTGGCGGTGGGCTGGGAGATGCTGCGCGAGTCGCAGCAGCGGCGGCGTGCGGTCAAGCAGTTGGAGAACATCGAGCAGGACGTCTTCGGCCAGGAGGCCACCGCGGAGACGGACCTGATCCGGCGCGCGCGCTCCGGACAGCTCGGCTGGATCGAGGCGACCGCGCTGCAGATGCCGCGCTTCCGCGAGCTCGCCGTCCTGATGGAGCGTGGCGACGTCACCTTCAGCGTGCAGACCTTCATCCTGCTTACGGTCGGGATGGCGCTCGCGGGTGGCCTCACGCTGTTGCTCGCGACCGGAAGCTTCATCGTCGCCGTCATCGCCGCCGCGGGCGCGGCCGCGCTGCCGTACGGGTACGTGAAGTTCAAGAAGTGGCGTCGCACGAACCGCTTCGAGACGCTCTTCCCGGAGGCGATCGACCTCATGGGCCGGGCGATCCGCGCCGGTCACCCGCTTTCCTCGGGCATCCGCATGGTCGCCGAGGAGATGCCGGACCCGGTGGGCGGCGAGTTCCGCCGCGTCTTCGAGGAGCAGCGCTTCGGCCTGCCGTTCCCCGACGCGCTGCTCTCCCTCGCGGATCGCAACGACCTCGTCGACGTCCGCATCTTCGTCACCGCGGTGCTGATCCAGCGCGAGGTGGGCGGCAACCTGGCCGAGATCCTGGACAAGCTGTCGCGGATGATCCGCATGCGCTTCGCGATCCGGCGCCAGCTGCGCACCTACACCGCGCAGGGCCGCATGAGCGGCTACGTCCTCGCGGGCATCCCGTTCTTCGTCGCCTTTGCGATCTACACCCTGAACCCGCAGTACATGCGCCTCCTCTTCACGGAGCCCGCGGGTCGTTTCATGATCCTCGGCGGCGTGATCCTGCAGTTCATCGGATTCCTCTGGATCCGCAAGATCGTCAACATCGAGATCTAGGGGGAACGTCTTGATCTACCTCATCGTCGCACTCGCAGCCACCTCGATCGCGCTCATCGTCGGCCTCGCCATCCAGGCCGTGCCCGCGCGCTCCGGAGCGGTCAGCCGCCGCCTCGAGGAAGTGCGCCGGATCGCCAGCCCGAGCCCCGCCATCGAGGCGACCCGCAAGGAGCGTCGCCGCGAGCGCGGCCGGCGCATCCAGGGTCTGCTCTCCGTCGTCGGCACCGTCATCGAGGGCCGCCAGCGCTCCTCCGCCGCGACGCGCGAGCTGCTCGCGCACGCCGGCTTCCGCCAGCCCGGCGCGGTCGGCGTCTACCTCGGCGCGCGCGCGCTGCTTCCGCCCGCGCTCGGCACGCTGCTCTTCGCGATCCTGCTCGTCGCCTCGCACGAGCCGCGCGTCGCCATCCTCGGCGCCGCGGGCGGCGCGATCTTCGGCTGGATCCTGCCGGTCTTCTACGTGGGCAAGCGCAAGAAGAAGCGCGTCAAGGAGCTGCAGCTCGCGCTGCCGGATGCGCTCGACCTCCTCGTCGTCTGCGTCGAGGCCGGCCTCGGCCTGAACCAGGCGCTGCTCCGCGTCTCCGACGAGATCCGCCACGTGAGCACGCTGATGAGCGACGAGCTCGCGCTCGTGAACCTCGAGATCCGCGCCGGCGCTGCGCGCGAGGAGGCGCTGCGCAACCTGGGCGAGCGGAGCGGCGTCGAGGACATCCGCTCCCTCACCACGATCCTGATCCAGACGGACCGCTTCGGCACCTCGGTCGCCACGGCCCTCCGCGTCCAGTCGGACACGCTGCGGGAGAAGCGCAAGCAGCGCGCGGAGGAGGCGGCGGCCAAGACGACGATCAAGATGGTGGTGCCGCTGGTGTTCTGCATCTTCCCGGCCCTCTTCATCGTGATTCTGGGGCCGGGTGCGATCCAGATCTACAAGACCTTCACCACGCAGCTCTGATGGCGCGCTTCGTCCGGGTGATGAACACGACCCGGAACGCCGTGCTCGGCGGCAGGATCCGCATCGCCGACGATTTCCGCTCGCGGACGCTCGGCCTGCTCGGAAGCACGCCGCCGCTGCCGGGCGAAGGATTGCTGCTGATCCCCTGCCGGGGGATCCACATGATCGGCCTGCGCTTTCCGCTCGACGTCGTATTCCTCGACGCTCGCGGCGTCGTGCGCGCGGCCTTCCACGACCTCCAGCCCGGGCTGCGCCTGCGCTGGAACCGCCACGCCGCTTCGACGCTCGAGCTGCCGGCGGGTACGCTGCGCGCCTCCGGCACGCGCCGCGGCGATGTCATCGCGTGGCTCCCCGGCGAAGGCGCCGGGCAGGGCTCCAGGCCGGAGCGGATACGAAACGATGAGGCGAAGCGACAGGATTCTCCCCCTGTATCGCAGTCGCACGACGTGGCTTCGAAACGGGAGGTGATCGGATGAGTGCGATGGCTGCCCAGGCTTTGCTGGACGAGACCGAGACGATGGAGCGACCTTCGTCGCCGCCGATCCCCGAGTCGATCAAGGACACGGGACTCTCGCGCGAGATGATCAGCGATCTGCTGCTCAAGATCCTCTACGTGCAGGGCGCTCGTACCGGCAATCAGCTCACGGAGACGATCTGCCTGCCGTTCGGCATCGTCGACGACATCCTGCTCGAGCTGCAGCAGCGCCGCTTCATCGAGGTGCGCGGCACGCACGGCCACGGCCGCGAGGGCTACATGTACGACATCGGCGGCGACGGCCGCCGGCGCGCCAAGGAAGCGCTCGAGCAGAACCAGTACGCCGGCGCCGCTCCCGTCCCGCTCAGCCAGTATCGGGAATGGGTGCTCAATCAGACGATCGCGGGCCTGACCATCACGCGGAACCGCATCCGCGGCGGCTTCCCGGACCTCGTCCTCGACGAGCACATGTTCGAGATGCTCGGGCCCGCCGTGAACTCCGCCAAGTCGCTCTTCCTCTACGGCGAGCCGGGCAACGGCAAGACGCACATCGCGGAGACGATCGCGCGCCTCATGGGCGAGGGCGGCGTCTACATCCCGCACGCGGTCGAGATCGAGGGCCAGATCATGATCTTCTACGATCCGGTCCACCACCGCCGCATCGACCTCGACGAGGAAGCCGAGGAGACGGACGAGGGCGGCCGCGCTTCCGTCGAGTCCATGCTCTTCCGCAAGCGCAGCCCGACCGACCGCCGCTACGTCCGCGTCACGAGGCCGGTCGTCGTCACGGGCGGCGAGCTCACGCTCGACCAGCTCGACATGCAGTTCGACCACCAGACCAAGCTCTACCAGGCACCCTTCCAGGTGAAGGCCAACGGCGGCGTGCTCATCATCGACGACTTCGGCCGCCAGCGCGTGCCGCCCCACGAGCTGCTCAACCGGTGGATCGTGCCGCTCGAGAAGCGCAAGGACTTCCTGACGCTGCACACCGGCGTCAAGTTCCCCGTGCCGTTCGACTGCCTGCTCATCTTCGCCACCAACCTCGATCCGTCCGACCTCGTCGACGAGGCGTTCATGCGACGGATCCACTACAAGGTCCGCGTCCACAACCCCGTGCGCGAGCAGTACGAGGAGATCTTCCGCCGCGCCTGCGACTCCAAGGGCATCAAGTTCGATCCCCGCGCCGTCGAGTACATCTACCGCAAGTACTACAACGGCCTCGGCATCGAGCCGCGCGGCTGCCATCCCCGCGACCTGACCGACCATCTCTGCGACTTCGCGCGCTACCACGAGCGCGAGCCCGGCCTCTCGCCGGACCTCATCGACCACGCCGCCGAGTCGTACTTCCTCGTCATGGCCGCCGACAAGATGCGCGGCCCGACGATGGCACGCCCCGCCCAGCACACGCTCGGCTCCAAGTCCGACGCGGAGAGCGCCGACGCATGAGCGAGCAAGACTGGAACCCCGCCGACTACCGGCCTTCCCCAGAGACCCCCGCCGGGCGCAAGACCGTCGAAGAGCTCGCGCGCGAGTTCGAGGACGTCGTCGTCCAGCGGCTCAGCCGCGTCGAGGCCAGCAACCGCCGCCTGCGCGCCACCGTGCTCGGCTTCGTCGTGCTCAACCTGCTCCTCGCCCTCGGCGGCGCCGCCATCATCTACACGATGACCCGCGGCGGCCGCCCCGCGTGGGCCGCCCACACCGTCACCGCGCGCCGCTTCGCCCTCGCCGACGCCGCCGGCAACGTGCGCGGCTACTGGGGCGTCGATCAGGACGGCGCCAACCGATTCGTCCTCTCCGATTCCGCCGGCCACGAGCGCATGAGCTTCTCCGTCCTCTCCGACGGCGGCTCCCCCGGTCTCTCGCTCAGCGACGAGAGCGGGACCGCGCGCGTCGCCCTCGCCTACCTCCCCGACGAGACCAGCACCCTCGTCTTCGCCGACCGCGCCGGCGTCGCCCGCGCCGTCTTCGGCGTCTCCGCACAGTCCGCCACCGTCCTGTTCGCCGACCGCCAGGGCAATACCAAGGCGGGCCTCGGCGTCGACCAGCTCGGCCAGCCGAATCTCGTGCTCTCCGAGGAGGACGCTGGGACGCCGGTGGATACGGTCGCGGCGGATACGACGGGGGGGTGAGGGGGGGACTGCGGACGGCGGGATTCAACTGCGGGATTCAACTGCGGGATGGGCTGCGGGATCGGCACGCGTTACGGCACGCCCGTAACATTTTATTGCGCCGGGCGAGTCGTTGCGGGGTCGCATCATATCGAAGTGACGTAATTCCAACAACTTAGCGATTTGACCCGGCGTGGCATGGGAATTGTCCTACACCGGGTGTCGTATGCATTCCTCCCATTCCAACAGATCAAGCGCGGGTGAGCCAATGGGGGTCGAGACCGCGGAGAGCCGGGATACCGTGATTTCGACGGGTGTCGAGGCCTTCGACCATCGCATCGGGGGTTTGACGGAGGGCCGCTACTACGTGTTGAGCGGCTCGCCGGGCTCGGGCAAGACATCGTCGGCGCTGCATTTCCTGGGAGCGGGGCTGGAGGCGGGGGAGACGGTGGCGATCCTGACGCAGGAGGATCCATCGGATCTGATCGCGCAGGGGGTCTACCTGGGGTACGACTTCCAGCCGGCGGCGGAGACGGATCATCTGCTGCTGTTCCGTTACCGCCTGGACTTCCAGCGGCACTATTCGCGGGTGGCGGAGCCGGAGTACGTCTTCGAGGAGTTGAAGGCGATGCTGTGGGAGCGGGTGCCGTCGCGCTTCGCGATCGACTCGATCCTGCCGCTGCTGGAGGGGGGTCTCGCGGCCGAGGAGGCGATCGACGCGTTCGCGCGCTTCCTCGAGGAGATCCCGTGCACGACGTACCTGACGGTGCCGGGGGACCTGAGCGAGAGCTATTACCGCCGCATGTACACGCAGATCACGTCGGGTGCGGCGGGGATCTTCCATTTCGAGAATCTGGCGGGCGGCGTGCGGCAGATGACGGTGCGCAAGCTGCGCCAGTCGGTGTCGTCGCAGGAGCCGATCCGGTTCGTGATCCGCCCCGGAGCGGGCGTCGTGGAGGACCTGGCGCTGCGCTCGCACGACGAGCTTTCGGAGGAGCAGCGTCGGCGCGTCGTGCTGCTGACGATGGGCGGCCGTTTCCCGGCGGAGTGGGCGGACGCGCTGGGCAGCTACGACGTGAGCCTGTACAAGGGGATGGAGGAGGCGTTCGGCGATCTGGCGTCGGCGGAGTACGGCGCGCTGCTGATCGCGATGAACCCGCTCGAGCCGGAGCCCGTCCTGCACCTGACGCGGGAGCTGCGCAAGGCGGGCAACGGCGCGCCGATCCTCTTCGTCTCGCCGGTACGCGGGCTGCGGGCGCACACGCGGGCGCAGGGGTTGCGCGCGGGTGGCGACGATTTCCTGACGGACGCGCTGACGCCGACGGAGCTGCTGGCGCGCATCGACAACGCGCGCGAGCGCGGTCATCGCCGTCTGTCGCCGGGTACGGTGGCGGCGGCGGCGCCGTTCTCGCAGCCGATCGACGACGACGACCGCTACCTGCTGATGCCGGCGGACCTCTTCCGGCAGGTGCTGCGCGAGCACACCGAGCAGGACGCGGCGCAGGCGTTCTTCGCGCTGGTCCTGCTCGGCGCGGGGGAGCAGGACGCGACGGAGGCGTGGTCGGTGCTTCAGCAGCGGCTGCGCATCAAGGACGGGGACCTGGTGGCGCAGCTCGAGGACGGTCAGCTCGCCGTCTACCTGCACGACATCCACCGCAAGCAGGTGAAGGACCTGCTCACGCGACTCGTGGAAGCGCACCCCGGTCTGGCGGACCTCGGCTCGACCGTCGTGCTCTCCTATCCGGCGGACCGTGACGCCGTCGGCGCGTGGCTGAGCGGCAGGGGAGCGGTGCCCGTCGAGATCGGCGTCGGGACGCCGGTGGCCTGAACATGCCGGAAGAAAAGCGGCGCTACGGCCTGTCGTTGGGCCTCATCATCCTGGCCGTAGCCGCGGCCGCGATCGCGGCGCTCTACTACCTGTACGGGCGGCCGGAGGTCGTCTCGCTCGAGCAGGTCTTCGGCGAGCCGACCCGCGCGCCCATGGTCGAGGCCGCGCACCTGCCCATCCGCCCGACCGACATCGCCCGCGTCCGCGAAGGCGACATCCACATCGCCGACGAGCCGCGCGTGCAGGCGCCCGCCGCGCCGGAACCGACGCCGCCTCCGCCGCCCACGCCGCTCGAGATCGCCCGTGCGCACGCGGCGCGTAAGGAATGGGACCGCGCGCTGCACGGCTACGACGCCCTGCTTCGTGCGCACCCGGACGACGACGCCCTCGCGATCGAGCGCGCGCGCGTGCTCGCCTGGTCCGGCCATCCGGACCTCGCCGCCGATGCCCTCGTCCCGGTGCTCGAAGGCCGGCCCCGCGACGCCGCGCTCCAGTTCGAGCGCGGTCAGTTCCTGTGGTGGTCGGGCGCCACCTGGGCGGCCGACTCCGCGCTGAGCCGCGCGCTCGCCCTGAATCCGTCGCTGGAGACCGCGCGCGCGCTCCGCCGCGACGTGCGGCGCAGCGTCGCGCCTTCGGTCGCCGTGGCGCGCGGCTGGCTCGAGGACGACCCCACGCCGAGTGCCGAGCTGACGCTCGCCCGCGCCCTCGCCCGCGAGGAGCGCTACGCCGAGGCGCTGCCCGTCTACCGCGCGGCGATGACCGCGGCCGCCGCCCGCGCCGCGCCGGCCGATTCGGTCCGCCTCGAGGCGGTGGACGTCGCGATCGCTGCGGATTCGCTCGACCTGGCGGCGCGCGTGCTGGTGGCGTACCTGCGCACGCATCCGGACGACGCCGGCGCGCGCCTGCGTCTCGCCCGCGTCTACACCTGGGCGGAGCGCCCGGACAGCGCGGTGGCGGAGTACACGCGGCTGCTGCGGCGCTCCGACGACCCGCAGCTCCGGCTCGAGCGCGCGACCGTCCTGACGACGACGTCGGAGTGGCCGCGCGCGCGGCCGGACCTGCTCGCGGTCGTCGCGGCGCGGCCGCGGGATGCGAAGGCGTTGAAGCTGCTGGGCGACGTCGCGCGCTGGGACGGCGCGTGGCAGGAAGCGCTCGACCTCTACCGCCGCGCGCAGGCGGTGGAGCCGGACCTCGCGGGCGTGGCCGTCGGCATCTCGGACGCGGAGCACATGCTCGCGGTGGTGGCGGAGTCGCGCGACACGGTGGCGGTGCGGCCGCGCGTCGCGTGGTCGGTGAACGGCGAGGCGTTCGGCGACAGCGAGGAGTTCCGCTGGTACGAGACGACGGCGCGCTGGGGCAGGATTCTCGGCGCGGGGCCGGGCAGCGGCGTCGTCGGCCTGAGCGCGGCGCAGGGCTTCAGCCAGGGCGCCCGCCTGGGCGCCGGTTCGCCGGAGGTGACCGGCTGGGGGCTCGGCGCGTGGGGGCGCATCGCCGCGGGCCGCGACGTCGTCCTGTCCGGTGAGGCGGGGCTGCGCGCCTTCAGCGGCGTGGGCGCCGTGCCGTCGCTGGCGGCGTCGATCGCGCTCGCGCACAGCTATCCGACGCGCCTCGAGCTGAACGCGGCCTACGGCCCGGCGGTGCGGCGCGTCGCGACCGCGGCCGCGCTGGAAGCGGACGTGCGCTCGGCGCGGCTGCAGGCGGTGGCCGAGCACTACGGTGCGGCGTGGGGCGTCGCGAGCGACGTCGAATACGAGCACCTCTCCTCCTACCTGGGCGGGACGAACCGGGTGGCGGGAAGCGTGACGGTGCAGCGTCTGCTCGCGCGGGGCTTCTACGGCGTGGCGGGGCTCGGATTCGTGAGCGCGGACGTGGCCAGTCCGCTGCTTCCCGGCTGGGGCTCGCTGTACTGGACGCCCGAATACTACGTGGCCCCGCAGGTCGGCATCCGTCTCGAGCGGCCGCTGAACGAGGCGGTGCACGCGACGCTGCGCGTCAACCCCGGCTACGCCTTCGTACGCGAGCGGCCGGGCAGCGAGATCCGCTTCGATCGGGAGCGGGTACCGTTCCTGGGCGCGGGTCTCGACGTGATCTACTCGCCCGCGAGCTATGACTTCGGCGTGAGTGCCGACTGGAGCGGCGCGCTGGACGCCGGCTACCGTGCCGCGGCGCTGCGGGCCTGGCTCTCGCCGCATGTGAGGTGGCCGTGATCAGGAGACCGCGCTACGTCCTGCTCTTCGCATCCGGCGTCATCGCGATCGTCGGGATCGCGGGGCTGATCGTCAGCATCATCTGGTCGCTCGAGGCGCCGCCGGAGATCCAGAACGCGATCATCCGGGCCACGGTCGTGCTGCTCATGGCGTTCCTGGGCGTGCTCGTCTTCCGCTACGTCGTGCTGCTCTGGCTCGGCTACCTGCAGCACGCCGAGGAGGTGGCCGAGCCGGATCGCGCCGAGATGCGGATCCTGCCGCCGGTCAGCGTCATCGTCCCCGCCTACAACGAGGGCGCCGTCGTGCAGGACGCCGTACGCTCGATCCTGCGCATGGACTACCCCCGCATCGAGGTGCTCGTCATCGACGACGGCAGCACCGACGACACGTTCGAGAAGGCGGCGGCGCTCGAGGGGCGGCACGGCAACGCCGTCGTACGCGTCATCAGCAAGTCGAACGCGGGCAAGGCCGCGGCGCTGAACACCGGCATCGCGCTCGCGCGCTACCCCTTCGTCATGTGCGTCGATGGCGACTCGACGCTCAGCCGCAACGCGCTCCGCACCGCGATGCGCCACTTCCGCGATCCGCGCGTCGCCGCCGTCGCCGGCAACGTCAAGGTGGAGAACCGGACGAACCTGTGGACGCGGCTGCAGGCGCTCGAGTACATCGAGGGCCTCAACATGCCGCGGCGCGCCCAGGGCCTCATGCGCGCCGTCAACATCATCCCGGGCCCGATCGGCGTCTTCCGCCGCGACGTGCTGCAGAAGCTGGGCGGCTACGACACCGACACGTTCGCCGAGGACGCGGACCTGACGCTGAAGATCCTCACGGCGGGCTATCGCATCGAGTACGCCCCGGAGGCGGTCGCCTACACCGAGGTGCCGGTCGACCTGCCGGCGCTCATCAAGCAGCGCTATCGGTGGACGCGCGGCATCCTGCAGGCGATCGGCAAGCGCAAGTGGGTGCTGCTGCGGCCCACCACGGACGCGACCGTCTGGCTCTCCATCGCGATGATGCTCTTCGAGGCGGTCATCTGGCCGTTCATGAACGTGGTCGGCCACCTGTTCTTCGTCCTGATCGCCCTCGCCTACGGCGCCGGCGTCTATCTGATCAGCTGGTGGCTGCTGCTCACGCTGCTCGACGTCGCCGCCGCGCTCCACACCGTGGCCATCGAGGAGGAGGACCTCAGCCTCGTTCCGCTGGCGGTGATCTACCGCTTCTTCTTCATCCTCTTCATCGACGTGACCAAGCTCTTCGCGACGGTCGAGGAGGCGTTCAAGTTCGAAATGAGCTGGGGCAAGCTGGAAAGGGTGGGACGGACGACATGAGCGTACTCGATGTGCTGGTCCTCGTCATCATCGTGACCATCGTCGTCACGATGACCCTCGCCGTCGTCAGCTACGGCGCCTTCAAGATCCGCGAACGGCGGCGACCCGCGCCGGAGCCGACCGAGCGGGAGGGACCGCTCTTCTTCGAGCGGGTCCGCGTCACGCCGCGCGCTTCCGCCGAGGCCTGATTGGACGGCTCCCGCAGACGCCGCGTCACGCCACGCGCCAGCGCGGAGGCCTGATTGGGCGGTCGCCGTGCACGCTTCCTCGCGCTGGCGATCAGCGTTGGGGCCGCTGCGATCTTCTTCGCCTCGGCCGGTTTCTTCTGGACCTCGCTGCCACCCACCGCCGGCCTGCTCGGAAACACGCCGTCGTGGTACGCCGATCGCGGCGCGGGACCGCCGCAGCTTCCCACTGCGACGTGGCCCGGCTCGCTCGCCGGCGTGCGGGTCGCCGTGCTCGAGGACCCGGAGAACCAGCGCGTCACGCCGCCCGGCTTCTATTCCGCCGAGGTGGCCGCGTGGAAGCGGCTGCTCGAAGATCGCGGCGCCCGCTACGCGCCGGTCTCCACCGCCGACGTCCTCGTGCTGCCCTACGCGCTCTGCATGAGCTGGCCGCTGCGGCTCCTCGTCGCCCGCCACCTGAATGCGGGGAAGGGCGTCGTCACGGCCGGCCCGATCGGCAGCTACGGCGCGCACTGCGACCCGACCCCCGATACGTTCATCTCCCAGCTCCTCGGCGGTCCGGGCTCGATGCGCCTCCTCACCCAGCCGGATTCCGGCTCCGACTACGCCGTCGTCCTCGGCGAGAGCGCGCTCGGCGCCGGCGTCCCGCCCGGCGCCCGCATGGAGATCCGGCCCGCCCGTCAGATCGTCTTCCGCGGCGCCGAGCGCGGCATCTACTACGCCGACTACATGCGCGCCCCGGTCGCATCCGCCGCCGGTGTCGGCGCTGCACCCGCCGCGCCCGCCGCCGGCTCGACGTCCGCAGCGCCCGCCGCGGGCTCGACATCCGCCGCGGCGTCTCCCGAGCCCTACGACGGCGCCGTGGTCCGCATCCGCGTGGGCGACGGCCGCGCAGCCGCCTTCGGCTTCGCGCTCACGCACCTGGTCGAGGGGTTCAGCGCGGAGGTGGGCCGCACCGTCGCGACGAACGCGATCCGCTGGGCGGCGGGGCAGCCGGTGCTGCAGATCGCGCCGTGGCCGAGCGGTCACAGCCTCGCGGTGGTTCTGGCGCAGGACGTCGAGATGGGCTTCGAGAACGCGCAGCCGGTGGGACAGTTGGTGCACGCGCGCCACGCCCCCGCCACCTTCTTTCTGCTCGGCACCGACGCCGAGGCGCACGAGAAGCTGACGAAGTCGCTGGACGGACGCGTGGAGCTCGGCACGCACACGGTCGACCACCGCGCGCTGGGAGGCCTGCCGCTCGACCGGCAGGTGCGCCAGCTCGAGTGGGCCCAGCGCCAGATGACCGCCCTCATCGGCCACCCGGTCGCCGGGCTGCGGCCGCCCGAGGAACGCTTCGACCTCGCCACACTGCGCGCGTGGCGCGCCGCCGGCGGCGCCTACGTCTTCGCATCGAACAACATGCGGGCCGCCGCACCCGAGATCATACCGCTCGGCGACGACTCGATCATCCTCCTCGCGCGCGACGACCACGACGACTACCACCTACTGGCCCAGGAAGGGATCCGCGACCGCGAGAAGCTGCTCGCGCGCTTTCTCGACGGCGTTCGCGAGACCGCCGATTACCGCGGCCTCGACATGATCAGCTTCCACTCCCATCTGCTCGGCAGCCCCGAGCTGCGGGGCGTGCTCGCGTCGCTCGTCGACGGCCTGCGGCACGACCCCGGCGTCTGGCTGGCCGACGCCGCCGACGTCGCTACGTGGTGGAAGGCGCGCGCGCACGTCCGCGTCACGTCCGGGGCGGACGCCGGCACCGCCGTCGTCGTCAACGACGGCTCCGCTCGCGTCGAAGGCCTCGTGCTTCTCGCCGACCTGGCCGACGGTACGCGCCGCCGCATCGATCTGCCGGCCCTCGACGCCGGCGCACAAACGGTCGTGGTGATCCAAGCGCCCGCGGCCGCGACCGGCGCCTCCGCGGCGACGGATGTCGCCGCCGGGACACGCTGACCGGGCCGGCCAACCCAGGAGATCGGACCATGCCGCAATTCGTGATCAACCTCGCCAAGATGATCGTCAACGCGTTCACCGCGCTCGGTCACTTACTCGGCAAGTTCTTCTACAGCCTCGGCCACGACTGGAACCTGGCGTGGGTGCCCGTGATCGTCGTGCTCGCGCTCGGTTTCGCCATCTGGGCTCTGGCGCTGCGGAAGGACTGAGACGCACCGCGCCGACGCCACCGCGCCGGCGTACCTGCCGCGCGCCCCCGCAAGGGATGGGAAAGCGGAGGGGGTGGGATTCGAACCCACGGACCTTGCGGTCGCCCGATTTCAAGTCGGGTGCGTTCAACCACTCCGCCACCCCTCCAACCCGCCAAGATAGCCCCCTCGCGCGCCAGCGCGAGCCTCCCTCGCCGCCAGGCGAGCCTCCCCGCGGCGCAGCCGCGGCCCCTCGCGCGCCAGCGCGAGCTTCCCTCGCCGCAGGCGAGCCCCCCCGCGGCGCAGCCGCGGCCCCTCGCGCGCCAGCCGCGAGCTTCCCTCGCCGCCAGGCGAGCTTCCCCGCGGCGCAGCCGCGGCCCCCTCGCGCGCCAGCGCGAGCTTCCCTCGCCGCCAGGCGAGCTTCCCCGCGGCGCAGCCGCGGCCCCCTCGCGCGCCAGCGTGAGCTTCCCTCGCCGCTAGGCGAGCTTCCCTCGCGCCTCAGCGCGAGCTTCCCTCGCCGCCAGGCGAGCTTCCCTCGCGCCTCAGCGCGAGCGCCCCCCGCGTTGCGTTCCACCCGCACATCCCATGCACCCCGCCGCCCGGCGGCGTCGACGCCGAGCAGAGATACAGCCCCGGCACGGGCGTGCGGTAGGGTCGGGCGCGGATCGTGGGGCGGAAGAGGAGCTGCCGCGGCGTCGCCACGCCGCCGTTGATGTCGCCGCCGACGAGGTTCGCGTTGTAGCGTTCGAGGTCGCACGGGTTGCGGGTGGCGCGCGCGAGCACGACGTCGCGAAATCCGGGCGCGAAGCGCTCGACCTGGTCCTCGATCGCCTGCGTCATGTCGACCGTCGAGCCGTGCGGCACGTGACAGTACGCCCATGCCGTGTGGCGGCCGGGCGGCGCGCGCGTGGCGTCGAAGAGGCTCGGCTGCGTGAGGAGCACGAACGGGCGGTCGGGGACGCGGCCTTCCCACGCCTGGCGGTTCGCTCTCGCGATCGCCTCGGCGGTGCCGCCGAGGTGGACGGTGCCGGCGCGGCGGCACGCCTCGGCGGACCACGGGATCGGCTCGGCGAGCGCCCAGTCGATCTTGAAGACGCCGGGTCCGTAGCGCCAGCGGCGGAGCTGCCGGCGATAGCGCGCGGGCAGGCGCTCGCCGGCGACCTCCAGTACCTGCCGCGGCGTCAGGTCGAGCATCGTGGTCGCGGCGCGCGGCAGCGGATCGAGGGAGCGCACGGGGGAGCCCGTGACGATGGTGCCGCCGTGCTCGCGGAGCAGGGAAGCGAGCGCGTCGGCGATGGAACGGGAACCGCCGCGCGCGATGGGCCAGCCGGCGCCGTGGCCGGCGATCGCGAGCATCAGGGCGAAGGCGGCGGTCGGCGGCCGCTCGAGGGGCTCGAAGGCGTGGCCCGCGAGGCCGGCGAGGAGCGCGCGGCCGCGGGGTCCGTCGAAGCGGTCGCGGCCGAGTCCGATCGCGGAGCGCAGCGCCAGCAGGCCGAAGCGCGCGAGCAGCAGCGGGTGCGACGGCACGTGCAGCGGCGGACGCAGTGCGTCGTCGAAGAGGTCGCGCCAGCGCTCGACGAACGGGTCCATGAGCGCGCGGTACGACGCGCGGTCCGGGGCATCGAGGCTGGCGGCGGTGTCCGCGGTGGCGCGCTCGAGGGTCGCCGCGCCGCCGTCGCCGAAAGGGTGCGCGAGGAGCGTCGTCGGATGCACCCATTCGAGGCCGTGCTCCGCCAGCGGCAGCGTGCGGAAGAAGGGCGACGCCGCGCCCATCGGGTGTACGGCGGAGCAGATGTCGTGCTGGAAGCCGGGCAGCGTGAGCTCCGCGGTGCGAGCGCCGCCGCCGATCGTGTCGGCCGCCTCGTAGACGATCACCTCTTCGCCGGCGCGCGCGAGCGCCACGGCCGCGGCGAGGCCGTTGGGGCCGGCGCCGACGACTACGGCTCGCGCCACAGCCGCCGCGCGCCGCGCGTACGAGGACGCGGCGGTCGTTCGGCCTGCGTGGGCGCCGCGACTCCCCGGTGCTTCACCGGCCGCGGTCCGGTGTCCGCGTTCTCACATCGCTTCCTCCGCACGGAGTTCTGCCGGTTCCGCGTGCACGTAGCGCGCCAGCTCGGGCGCTCGAGACGACGGCGCCGCCCGCGCTCGCTCGCTCCGCAGCCACCCGTTCGCGACGCTCGCAGTGGCGTGATTTCGCTTCGCAGCGCACATTTGCGCGCATGCGACTCCTGCGCATCGGCATCGGAAGCACGAACCCGACGGTGGGCGCCGTCCGCTCGAACGTGGACGGCCTGCTGCGACAGGCGCGCGCCATGGCGGAGGCGGGCGTGGCGCTGGCGTGCTTCCCGGAGCAGGCGGTCGGCGGCTATCCGGCGGAGGACCTCGTGCAGTGGCGGGCCTACGTCGCCGCGCAGCGCCGGGCGCTCGAGCGCTTCGCCGCCGCCACGTCCGACCTGGCGGCCGCTTTCGTGCTCGGCGTGACGGCGGATGTCGAAGGCGACCTCTTCAACTGCGCGGCGGTGGTCCAGGGCGGCCGCATCCTGGGTCTGGTGCCGAAGGAGAAGCTTCCGAGCTACAATGTCTTCTACGAGGCGCGCACGCTGTCGCGCGGCTCCGCGGGCCTCTCGCTCGCCTCGGCGGGCGTCGCACTCGGCGACCTGCTCTTCGAGTTTCCCTTCGGCGTCCTCGCCGTCGAGGTGTGCGAGGACGCATGGTCGCCGGACGGGCCGATGCGCCGGCGCTGCTATTCCGGCGCGGAGATCGTCGTCAACGTCTCCGCGTCGCCGTTTCGTGTCGGCGTCGTCGGCACGCGCCGCGAGATGCTCGCCACCCGCTCCGCCGACAACCAGGCGGCCCTCGTCTACGTCAACCGCGTGGGCGGGCAGGACGGGCTCGTCTTCGACGGCGGCGGCTACGTCTTCCAGAACGGACGGCTGCTGCACGAAGGCGAGCGCTTCCGCGAAGGATGGTCGAGCGTCGTCGTCGACCTCGGCCGCACGCACCGCCTGCGCGTCGAGAACACGACGTGGCGCGCAGACCGCGAGGCGTTCCACGAGCGCGCCGCCGCCGTCGCCCGCGTGCGGGCCGCGCCGGGTGCCGCCGAGCCGCCCGCTCCGGACGCCTACCCCGCTCCCGCCGGCGATTCCTTCTTCCTTCCGCCCGCGAGCGAGCGGGCCGCGCCGCGCGAGCGCGTGCTGGACGATCTGCTCGCCGCGCTCACGCTCGGCGTGCGGGACTACTACGCGAAGACCGGCGCCTTCCGTCGCATCGGTGTGGCCGTGTCCGGCGGCCGCGACTCGATGCTGACGCTGCTCGTCGGCTGGCGCGTCGCGCGTGCGCTGGGGGAGGGCGGCGAGGCGCCGCCGCTGCAGGCGTTCTACATGCCGAGCCGCCATTCCGCCGCGGCGACGCGGGAGGCGGCGCGCACGCTGTGCGCGGAGCTGGACGTGCCGCTCGTCGAGATCGCCATCGACGAGGCGTACGACGGCGAGGTCGAGGCGGCCGCGACGATGCTCGGCGGCGCGGCGGAGGTCGACGAGCTGACGCGGCAGAACGTGCAGGCGCGCATCCGCGCGGCGCGCATGTGGAACTGGTCCAACAGCTCCGGCGCCCTCTTCCTGCAGACCGGCGACATGAGCGAGAAGGCGGTCGGTTACACCACCGTGGGCGGCGACCTCGAGGGCGGCCTGTCGGTGATCGCCAACGTGCCGAAGACGGTCGTCGTCGCGCTGCTCGAGCGGCTGCACGCGCTGCACGGCTTCCGCGGCATCGAGCTGTGCCTCGCGACGGCGCCCGGCCCGGAGTTGGCCGACGATCAGGAAGCGGAGGCGGAGCTGATGGCGTTCCCCGTCCTCGACGCGTGCCTCCACCTGTACGCGGGCGAGAAGCTGACGCCGTCCGAGGTCGCCTTCGCGCTCCGCGCCATCTTCCCCGAGCGCGACGCCGGCGCTCTGCGCGAGGACGCCGACCGCTTCGCCCGCCTCTTCAACCGCTCCATCTACAAGTGGGTGCAGGCGCCGCTCGCGCTGCACGTCGGCTCGCTCGACCTCGACCGCGAACGCGCGCTGCAGCTGCCGGTCGTCTCGTCCGCCGAGTGGATGCAGGAGTGAGCGGCGGAAGTTCCTCCGAACCCTGACACACGGTCGGCGCCCGCCCGACAGATTCGCCTCCTGGCCGCCGTAGATTGCCCGATGACGCCAAGGAGGTGGATCGCCATGCCCGTGCTTCGCGACATCATGAGCTCGACGCTCGTCACGCTCGCCCCCGACGCCACGCTGCGCGAGGCGGCCGAGCTGCTCAGCGACCGCGGCATCGGCGGCGCTCCGGTCGTCGCCGGCGGACGCCTCGTCGGCGTCGTCTCCGCCACCGACATCCTCGACTTCACGGCGAACAGCGCCGGCGTGCCCACGGAGAAGCCGGACGAGCCGGACCGCTCGGACCTCGACTTCGAGTGGGAGGAGGCGCTGGACGACGAAGGCGCCGCGAGCTTCTTCGTCGACCTGTGGGACGACGCGGGTGCCGACGTGCTCGAGCGCATGCGACAGGTCGACAGCCCGGAGTGGGACCTGCTCGAGGAACACGCCGTCGAGGAGGTGATGACCCGGCGCGTGTCCGCGCTTCCCTCCGACGCCGACATCCACGAAGCCGCGCAGCGCATGCTCGACGAGGGGATCCACCGCCTGCTCGTGATCGACGGCGAGCGCCTCGTCGGCGTCGTCACGACCACGGACTTCCTGCGCCTCGTCGCCACCCGCACCGCCTAGGCGCGCCTTCCGGCCGCCTCGCCTCCTTCACTCCCGCGGCCGCGGCTCCGGCGCCACATCCCGCAACACTTCCGTCACCGCCCCCGCTCCCAGCGCGTCCGTGCGGCGTGCGAGGTCCCGGATCGAGATGATGCCGAGCAGCCGCTTGCCGCTGCCGACCACCGGAACGTGTCGCGCGCGCGTGCGCCGCATGCGCCCCACGACGTCGCGTACGTCGGCGTCCGGATGGACCACGTCCAGGTTGGCGCGCGTCATGTGCTCCCCCACGTCGCAGTCCTCGATGTGGCGTTTCGCGACGTGACGCAGCGCGATGTCGCGGTCCGTGATCACGCCCACGAGCCGCATGCTCTCGCGGTCCCGCACGACCGGCAGCAGCGCCAGCCCGAGCCGCTCCATCAACCGCGCCGCGATGCTGATCGGCTCGTGAGGCGTGACGACCTGCGGGTCGGCGGTCATGAGCTCCTGCGCGCGCATGATGACCTCCTCGGCTCGGGTCCAGGCGTCCTTCACTCGTACGCGAAGATGCGGCCGGCCGCGTCGGGCGCCGCCGCTTCCGCCGCCGGCGCCATCGCCACCGTCCGCGGGTAGCGGAGCAGGGCGACGACGCCGCCCGCCGCGCGCTCGATCCGCTCGGCTGCCTCGCCGCGCACCTCCTCGATCCTTCCGCCGGCCGACAGCACGCTCTGGAGGAGGAGGTCGATCGTGTCCGCCACGGGTGCGACGGCGCCGCCGCACGCGCACGTCGAACGCGTCGCGTCGGCGAAGAGGCGGCCGCAGCCGGCGCAGCGCGCTCCGGGCCGGCGCGCGCTCTCCCCGTAGACCAGCAGCGCGACGCGCCGATCGCTCACGGCCGCTGCGACGTCGTCCGCCGTGACGACGGCGGTGCAACGGTCGGTGCGCTCGAGCAGGTCTTCCACCAGCTCCTCCTCGTGCGCGCGCTCGACCGCCTCTTCGACACGGCGCGCGGCGCTCAGGACCTCCGCCATCGGGGCCCCCGCGCCGACGGCCACGCTGCCGCCGATGCGGCTGCGCAGGCGGCGCGGGAGGACGCGGTCGAACACCGCGCGCGCCTCCGGCGGACCGCCGACGAGGATGCGGTCGATCGGCGCGATCTCCGACAGGCGCGCGACCGCGTCGACGACCCGGCCGACGTGCCACTCGACGCGTGTGTCGTGCTCGCGCTGAAAGCGGCTCTGCGAATAGCCGCCCTGGGCATGGCGGCCGGGCACGTCGTCGTGCAGCGACGCGACCTCCTCCGCTTCGCCCACGTAATCGACGATGAGCCGGGCGCTCTCCTTGTCCAGCAGCACGATCAGCGTCCGTTCGTGCTCGTCCAGGGTGGCCAGCAGCGGCCGCAGGTACAGCCGATCCGACCACGTGGCCCGTGGCGCGACGTGAGCGGGAAGCCGGACGAACGCCTCGAGGCCGCGTTCGGGGCAGACGAAGATCGCCGCCGCTCGCGGCGGCGACTCGCTCCCCTCGAGAAGCCGGCCGGCGCGCGCCCACGCTTCATCGAACGCCTGCGGCGCCTCCTCACCGAGCGCCGCGAGCTCCGCGTGGACGGCGCGCTCGAGGTCCTGGAGCTGGGCCCGGAGGTTGCGCCCGGAGCCGCGCGCAGGGTCGGTCCACAGGTAGAGACTGAGCGCCTTGGCGCCGCCGGTCTCGAAGCGGACGAGTCCGTCGACGGTCTGCTGAGTCGGGAGCATCGGTTCCTCGCGGTTGGCTTCGTCCAAGCATAGGATCCGGCGCCGAGCGCGGGCGTAGGGAGAAGCCCGAAAAGCTCGGGAAAACCCCGATACCCGGTTCTCGCCTCATGCCGTAGAAATGCAGGTGCACACGGTGGGTCGCGCCTCGGGCGCTCGCGACGGAGGTGGGAGCATGGCTGGAAAGAGGCCGGATCAGTACCGCATCGCGCCGGACGAAGCCGGTGCGACCGATTACAAGACGCTTCCGAACGATCCCCGGGAGACGGACCGCAAGGACAAGCTGCCCTTCACACGCGGGAGGGCGCGCGCGCGCGGCGTGCAGGAGGTGCCGCCGAAGGTGCTCGAACCCGCCGCCGAGAAGGCGCGGGCGGCCGAGTTGCGCCGCCGCGGCAGGCCGCGCTCGCGCGGCTAGCTTCCCGGCGAGGTGTGCGTGACGATCCAGTCGGCGATCGTGCCGAGGACCGCTGCCGGCAGGGAGTGGTCCGGCAGCGCCGCGTAGCCGGCGGGGTTGCCGCTCACGTCCGGGAGGAAGAGGTGGTCCAGCTCCGGGAACACCTTCAGCGTCACGTCCGCGTCGCCGCCGGCGCGTAGCGCGGCCGCGAGCTGCGGCGCCTGGTCGGGCCGGATCTGCCAGTCGGTCCCACCCTGCAGGACGAGCGCCGGCACGCGCACGCGCCGCGCGGTCGGAAGCGGATCGTAGGTGAGAAAGTAGCGCACCCAGGGGCTGGCCGCCGCGAGCGAGTCGATCGTGGGATCGACCGAGCCCAGCAGCGAGTCGCGCTTCGCCGGCGGGAGCGGCGCGCTCGCCTCGATGCCCTGCCGCAGTTGATACTCGAGGATGGCGCGGCCGTTGAGCGCCGGTCCCGCCATGAGCACGATCCCCGCCAGCTCCGGATCGGTCGCCGCCACCATCGGCGCGATCAGGCCTCCCTCGCTGTGGCCCAGCAGCACGATGCGCTCCCCATCCACGTCCTCGCGCGCCCGCAGCCACGCGACCGCGGCGCGCACGTCGTCGGCGAAGTCGGCGGACGTCGCAGGCTGCGCGTCCCCGGTGGAGGCGCCGAATCCGCGGTCGTCGAGGCGCAGAACGGCCACGCCACGCCGGCCGAGCGTGTCGGCGATCTCGCGGAACGGCGCGTAGCCCTGCACCCCCGGCAGCCGCTCGTCCCGATCCTCCAGCCCGGAGCCGGAGATCGTCACGACCGCCGCCACCGGGCCCGCGTGCGAGCGCGGCAGCGTGAGCGTGCCGCCCAGCGTGTGATCGCCGGCGGGGACGCGCACGGTGTCGGCGACGTAGGGTGCGCCCGCCGGCGCGGAGTAATCCCGTGGCGGCGCCTGCGGCGCGTTCATCGGCCCGGTGCGGACGATCGTGAGTCCCTGTACGGGGACGGTGCCGCCCGTGAGTCGGCCGGCGGCGTCGATGGCCGCGTGCATCTCGATCCCGGCGAGGGTGACGCGCAGCGAGTCGCCGGCGAGCGGCGCCGTCGTCAGGGTGGTCGTGCGTCCGCCGGCCACCGCGAACAGCGGCGTCGAGTGGTCCGGTGCGGTGCGCGCGTGTGCGATCGCGTCCTCGATCAGCGCCCAGTCGAGGTTGACGAAAGGTTGCGTCCCCGCCGCTACGCCGAAACGCTGCGTGCCCCCTCCCGCGCCGCCCTCCGCGCGCACGGTGACGCTGTCGTCGGCGAAAGTCAGCTCCGCCTTCTGCAGCGGCGGCGCGTCGCTGGACGCGTTCGCCTGGCGCGCCTCGATCGACATGGAGCGCACGCGGTGCGGCGCCGCGAGCTCCGCCGTGAACGATTCGCGGACGCCGGCGCTGCGCACCAGGAGGTCGACGGTGAGGCGGGTCGGCAGCCGCAGCACGCTCTCGACGGCGATGGTGTCCGTGCCCCGGATCGTGGCGAAGCCGTAGCGCTGCGGCTCCTGCGCCGGGAGGCGCGCGGCGGCCGTCGCCGTCGCGATGACCGCGAGTGCGATCGCGGCGCGCGCAGCCGGGTCGACGAATCTCAACGTTGCCTCCGTTCGGCGGGTGGGGCGGTGCCTTCGCGTGTAAGTTAACAGCCTCGCCGCGGAACATTCACCCCGGGCGCGGGGGTTCCAAAGTGCTCCGGTTTGGCGCCACACTCTCAACGATCCGAGCGAGGCCGATCCGATGGAAAGCGCCCTCGACCGTTTCCGGGCCGTGCGCTCCCTCACCGAGCGTCTCTGCGAGCCGCTCGCCACCGAGGACTACGTCGTCCAGACGATGGAGGACGTGAGCCCGACGAAGTGGCACCTGGCGCACGTGAGCTGGTTCTTCGAGACGTTCCTGCTTCGCCCGCACCTGCCCGGCTACCGGCCGCTCGACGATCGCTACGCCTACCTCTTCAACTCGTACTACGTGCAGGCGGGCGAACGCCACTGCCGCGACCGCCGGGGCTACATCTCGCGGCCCACCGTCGCCGAGGTGTTCGGCTACCGGCGCCACGTGGACGACGCGATGGCATGCCTGATCGAGCGCGTCTCGGCGCCGTCGGCTCAGGCCGAGCGGGCGACGATCGCGCCGCTGCTCGAGATCGGCCTCAACCACGAGCAGCAGCACCAGGAGCTGCTGCTCACCGACATCAAGCACGTCTTCTCCGTCAACCCGCTGCGCCCGGCCTACACCTCGCTGCCTGCGCCCACCGGCCGGGCCGCGCCGCCGCTCCGTTGGATCGACGTCGAGGAGGGTCTCTACCAGATCGGGCACGACGGCTGCGGCTTCGCTTACGACAACGAAGGACCGCGTCACCGGCACTTCCTCGAGTGCTTCGCGATCGCGAGCCGGCCGGTCACCAACGGCGAGTTCCTCGCCTTCATGGAGGACGGCGGCTACCGCCACCCCGAGCTGTGGCTCTCGGAAGGCTGGGCGACGGTGGACGCGCGCGGCTGGACGGAGCCGTTCTACTGGGAGCGCCGCGACGGAGAATGGTGGAGCTTTACGCTGGGCGGAATGCGGCCGGTCGATCCCGCCGAGCCGCTCTCCCACGTCAGCTACTTCGAGGCGGACGCGTACGCCCGCTGGGCCGGCGCGCGCCTGCCGACGGAGGAGGAGTGGGAAGTCGTGGCGCGGCCGCTGCCGATCGACGGCAATTTCGTCGACGCCGGCCGCTTCCACCCCGCGCCGACGGGAGACGCGGGCCCGCCCGCCGCCGACGGCGCGCCCGCCGCGCTCTACGGCGACGTCTGGGAGTGGACGCGCAGCCAGTACTCGCCCTACCCGGGCTACCGCCCCGCGGCCGGCGCGATCGGCGAGTACAACGGCAAGTTCATGTCGAACCAGTTCGTGCTCAGGGGCGGCTCCTGCGCCACCTCGCGCGACCACGTCCGCGCCACCTACCGGAACTTCTTCCCGGCCGACGCGACGTGGCAGTTCAGCGGCTTCCGCCTGGCGCGCGACGCGTGACGCGGACGTGACGGCGCTCGCCGCCCGCCTCGCCCTGCTCGTGCCGCTGCTCGGCGCCTCGCCCGGATCCGCCTCGCCCGCTCCGGCTCCCGGACCCGGCGTCTCGCACGCCCTCGCGCGCCACCGCGCCGCCATCCTGTCGGACCTCCGCTACCGCATCTCGCTCGCGATCCCGGCCGACGCCGCACGGCCGATCGACGGCAGCGAGACCGTCGAGTTCACGCTTTCCGACCCCTCGCAGCCGCTCGTCCTCGATTTCCAGCAGGGCGCCGACCACGTCCACGCCGTCCGCGCGGGAGACAGGAGCGTCGACGTCGACGTCGTCGCCGGCCACATCGTGGTCCCGGCCTCCGCGCTGCGCGCCGGCCGCAACACGCTGTCGATCGACTTCGTGGCGGGCGACGGCTCGCTCAACCGCAGCGCCGACCACCTGTACGCGCTCTTCGTGCCGGACCGGGCGTCGGTGGCGCTGCCGCTCTTCGACCAGCCGGACCTGAAGGCGCGCTTCACGCTGTCGCTCGTCCTGCCCGCCGGCTGGGTGGCGGTCTCGAACGGCGGCGAGCTCGATACGACGCCCGCCGCTGTGGGCGGCGCGGGCGCCGCGGCGGCCCGGTCCCACGCCGCCGCGTCCGCTTCCGCGAGCGCCGCGGCGCCCACCGTCCGCCACGACTTCGCCGAGACGCGGCCGATCAGCACCTACCTCTTCACGTTCGCGGCAGGGAAGTGGCGCGTGGAGACCGCGGTGCGGGACGGTCGCACCTTCCGCATGTTCCATCGCGAGAGCGACAGCGCGCGCGTGGCCCGCAACCGGGACCGCATCTTCGACCTGCAGGCGTCTGCGCTGGCGTGGCTCGAGACGTACACCGGGATCGACTACCCCTTCGGCAAGTTCGACTTCGTGGCCGTGCCGGCCTTCCAGTTCGGCGGCATGGAGCACCCCGGCGCGATCTACTACCGGGCGGAATCGCTCTTCCTCGACGAGAGCGCCACGCAGTCTCAGCTCCTCGGCCGGGCCAGCCTCATCGCCCACGAGACCGCCCACATGTGGTTCGGCGACCTCGTGACGATGCGCTGGTTCGACGACGTCTGGACGAAGGAGGTCTTCGCCAACTTCATGGCGGCCAAGGTGGTCAACCCCGCCTTCCCGGAAGTCGACCACACGCTCCGCTTCTATCTCGCCCACTTCCCCTCGGCGTACGCCATCGACCGCACCGCCGGCGCGAACCCGATCCGCCAGCCGCTCGACAACCTGCGCGACGCGGGCACCCTCTACGGCGCCATCATCTACGACAAGGCGCCGATCGTGATGCAGCACCTGGAGAACCTGCTCGGCCCGGACGGCTTCCGCGACGGCCTGCGCGAGTACCTGCGCCGCTACCGTTTCGGCAACGCGACGTGGAACGACCTCGTCGCCATCCTCGACCGTCGCACGCCGCGCGACCTCGCGGCCTGGAGCCACGTCTGGGTGGAGGAGGCGGGCCGCCCCACCCTCGCCGCGCACCTCGATTACGACGGCGCCGGCCGCATCAGCCGCCTCGTCGTCACGCAGTCGGACCCCGCTCGCGGCGGGCGGCTGTGGCCCCAGCGGCTGCGCGTGCAGCTCGGCTGGGCGGGTCGCGCGCGCGGCTTCGACATCGACCTGGACGGCGACTCCGCCGTCGTCGCGGATGCCGCCGGCCTGCCCGCGCCGGAGTACGTGCTGCCCGGCGCCGGGGCGCTCGGCTACGCGGATTTCCGACTCGACCCGGCCAGTCGCGAGACTCTGCTGCGGCGCCTGCCGGAGCTGCGCGACGCGCGCGTCCGCGCCGTCGCCTGGCTCACCCTCCACGACGCGCTGCTCGAAGGCGACGTCGCCCCGGCAGACTTCGTCGACCTCGGCCTGCGCTCGCTGCCGGCCGAGACCTCCGAGCTCGACGCGCAGCGCATCCTGGCCGACGTCGGCGGCGTATTCTGGCGCTTCCTCTCACCCACGCAGCGCAGCCGCGTGGCGCCGCGGCTCGAAGCGCTGCTCTGGGAGCGCATGCGGGACGTGCCCGAGCCGACCCTCAAGGCCACCTACTTCAATGCGTTCCGCGACATCGCGACCACGCCGCTCGCGCTCGAGCGCCTGCGCGGGCTGTGGAGCGGCGACAGCGCCATCGCCGGCCTCGCGCTCTCGGAGCGCGACCGGACGACCGTCGCGCTCGCGCTCGCGCTGCGGGGTGCGCCCGCCTCCGACTCGATCCTGCGGGCCCAGCTCACCGCCGTCTCCGATCCGGACCGGCGCGCGCGGCTGCGCTACCTGCTCCCGGCCGTGTCCCGCGACGCGGCGGTGCGCGATTCCTTCTTCGCCGCGCTCCGCGATCCCGCCGCGCGGCGTCACGAGTCGTGGGCGCTGGACGGGATGCGCCTGGTCAGCCACCCGCTGCACGCGGACCACGCGATCCGCTACATCCGGCCCGCGCTCGACGTGCTCGAGGAGATCCAGCGGACGGGCGACATCTTCTTCCCGGGGCGCTGGCTCGACGCCACGCTCGACGCCCACTCGTCGCCGCGGGCCGCCGCGATCGTGCGGGCGTTCCTGGCCGAACACCCCCGCTACCCGCCGAAGCTGCGCGAGAAGATCCTGCAGTCGGCCGACGGACTCTTCCGCGCCGCGCGCCTGAGGGAAGCGGCCGAGCACGCCGCGCCGGACGGCGAGCACCCGGCGGGCTCAGGCGCCTCCGCCGCCGGCCGGGGCGGCCGCCGTCCGTAGCACCGGCTCGAGCGCCTTCCACACCGTCTCCGCGACGATCCGGTGGCCCGCAGGATTGGGGTGCATGCCGTCCGCCTGGTTCAGCTCCGGGTCCGCCGCCACCCCCGCCAGCAGGAACGGGACGAGCGCGGCGCCGTTGCGGCGCGCCAGCGTGCGGAACGCCGCGCGGAAGCGGTCGGCGTACTCCGGCCCCAGGTTCGGCGGCGCGAGCATGCCCGCGACCACCACCGGCAGGCCCGGGACGCGCGCCCGCGCGCTGTCGACGATCTGCTGCAGGTTGCGCAGCATCGCGTCCGGGTCCTGTCCGCGCAGCGCGTCGTTCGCGCCCAGCTCGAGCACGAGCGCGGCGACCGGCCCGTGCATCGCCCACGCGATCCGCCGCACGCCGTCCGCGGACGTCTCGCCGCTCACGCCCGCGTTGCGCACGCGGAAGCGCAGGCCGGCGGAGTCGATCTTCTGCTGGATCAGCGCGGGGAACGCCTGCTCCGGTGTCACGCCCAGGCCCGCCGTCAAGCTGTTGCCGAAGAAGAGCACGACGGGCTCCTCCGCGGCTGGAGAAACCGGAACCGAGTCGGTAGCTTGAGCGGCGCCTCCCAGCACGGGAGGCGCGTGGCCGGCGGCCGATTCCCCCGCTTCCTGGCCGCACGCGAGAACGCTCACGGCCAACAGCAGCGCGACTGATTTCATGATTCTCCAGGCGACGGGGCTCACACAGACGTACCGCAGCGGCGGGCGGCCGCTCACGGTGCTCCACGGCGTCGACCTCGCGGTGGAGGCGGAGGAGCTGCTCGCCATCGTCGGCCCCTCCGGAAGCGGCAAGACGACGCTCCTCGGGCTGCTCGCCGGGCTCGACCTGCCCAGCGCCGGCACGGTCGTACTGGATGGCCAGGACCTCGGTTCCCTCACCGAGGACCGGCGCGCCCGCCTGCGCGTGACGAAGGTCGGCTTCGTCTTCCAGACCTTCCAGCTCGTGCCCACGCTGACGGCCGAGGAGAACGTCCTCGTCCCGCTCGAGCTCGCCGGCGGGCGCCTCGACGGAAACGGCGCTGGAGGAAGCGGCGACCTTCACGGGCGCGCCCGCGAGCTGCTCGAGCGCGTCGGCCTCGCCGACCGCGCCGAACACTACCCCGCGCAGCTCTCCGGCGGCGAGCAGCAGCGCGTCGCGCTCGCCCGCGCGTTCGCCAACCGCCCGCGCATTCTCTTCGCCGACGAGCCGACCGGCAACCTCGACGCCGAGACCGGCGAGCGCGTCATCGACCTGCTCGTCGCGCTCAACCGCGAGTCCCGCACCACGCTCGTGCTCGTCACGCACGACGCGCTTCTCGCCTCGCGCGCGGGCCGGGTGGTCCGGCTCGCGGGCGGCCGTATCGTCGCCGAGGAGCGGCGGCGGTGAGCGGTCGCTTCGTCGCGGCGCACGCGCTGCGCGAGACGCGCGCCTCGCTACGCCGCATAGGGCCCTACCTCCTGTCGATCACGTTGGGCGTCGGCGCGCTGGTCGCGATCCACTCGCTGCGCGCGTCCATCGTCGACGGCATCCACGCGCAGTCGCGCCAGCTCCTCGGCGGAGACGCCCGCCTGGCCAGCTCCCGGCCTTTCCCGCCGCCGACGCGCCGCCTGCTCGATTCCCTGGCGAACGCCGGTGCCCGCGTCGCCTACGTCACGACGCTGCCCTCGATGGTCGCGGCGCCCGCCGGCGGCGTCGCGCGGCTCCTCCAGCTCAGCGCCGTCAGCGCGGCGTATCCGCTCTACGGCACGCCGGCGGCGGCGCCTGCGGGCGCGTGGGAGCGCGTCCGGACCGGCGAAGCACTTCTCGCGGAGCCGGGCGCGCTGCTGCAGCTCGGCGCGCGCGTGGGGGACACGCTCCGCGTCGGCGGGGAGCCGCTCGCGGTCGCCGGCACGGTCGAGGAGGCCGCTCCCGGGGGCGGCTTCCGGGAGGCGCTCGGCCCCCGCCTCTATCTCTCCCGCTCGGCGCTCGAGGGCACGCGGTTGCTGGTGAGGGGCAGCCTCGCGCGCTACGAAGCGCTCGTGCGCGCGCCCGCGGGCGCCGACCTGGCCGCGTTCGGCGAGGCGCACGACTCGCTGCTGCGAGCGCAGGACGTCTCGTTCCAGACCGCCGAGGGCCACGCCCGCGGCCTGTCGCGCGGCCTGGAGTCGCTCTCCAAGTTCCTGGGGCTGATCGGCGTCATGGCGCTGCTGCTGGGCGGCATCGGCGTCGGCAGCGCGATCGGCGTCTATACGCGCGAGCGGATCCCCACGATCGCCGTGCTGCGCTGTCTCGGCGCAACGCAGCGCCAGGTCTTCCTCGCCTACGTCCTGCAGGCGGCGCTTCTCGGGCTCGCGGGTTCGCTCGCGGGCGTCGTCCTCGGCCTCGCGGCGCAGCCGCTGCTCGCGCGCGCGCTGCGCTCCGCGCTGCCGGTCGCCGTGGGCTTCCACGTGCACCCCGGCCCCACGCTCGCGGGCCTCGCAGTCGGCGTATGGATCGCCATCGTCTTCGCCCTGCTGCCGCTCCTCGAGGTGCGCGGCGTCGCGCCCCTGCAGGCGTTGCGCCGCGATTTCGAGCCCGTGGCGCCGACGCGCGGGGCGCGGCTGCTGGCGCTCGGCACGCTCGCGGCCAGCGTCGTCGTGTTGAGCCTCTGGCAGGCGCCCGCGCCCGCCGCGGGCTTCGCCTTCGCGGCCGGCATCGGCGTCACGGTGCTACTGCTGTGGGCCCTCGGGACGCTGCTCACGCGCGCCACGCGCCGCTTCTTCCCGAGGCGCGCGCGGTACGCGGTGCGGCAGGGCGTGGCGAACCTGTTCCGGCCGCGCAATCAGACGCGGGCGGTGACGTTGTCGCTCGGCTTCGGCGTCTTCGTCATCGCGACGCTGCTCGTCGTGCAGCGCAGTCTGCTGGACAAGCTCCGGCTGGACGACGCCGGGACGCGGCCCAACCTGCTGCTCTTCGACGTGCTGCCGGACCAGGCGGAGGGGGTGCGCGATCTGCTCGCCGCGCGCGGCATCGCGCTGGGCCCGACCACGCCGATCGTGCCCACGCGCATCGCGGCGGTGAAGGGGCGCGGCCGGGAGGCGTGGCTGGCCGATACGACGGACGCCGCGCCGCGCCGGTGGGCGCTGCGGCGCGAGTACCGCGACACCTACCGGGACACGCTCACGAGCACGGAGCGCGTCGTCGCGGGGCGCTGGTGGGACGGCCCCCGGCGGGAGGGCGAGACGGCGCGCGTCTCGCTCGAGGAAGACGTCGCGCACGACCTCCGCGTCGGGGTCGGCGACACGATCACGTGGGACGTGACGGGACGCATGATCCCTTCCGTCGTCGCCAATTTGCGGAGCGTCGAGTGGGCGCGCTTCGAGCCGAACTTCTTCGCCGTCTTCCAGTCCGGCGTGCTGGAGGCCGCGCCCCAGATGCTGGTCGCCCTCGCCGGCGTGCCGGACGACACGCTGCGCGCCCGCGTCCAGGTGGCGCTCGTGCACGCCTATCCCAACGTATCCGTGCTCGACCTCGATCGCGTCCAGGAGGTGCTCGCGCGCATCGCCGCCAACGTCACGACGGCCGTGCGCGCAGTCGGCGGACTCGGCATCGTCGCCGGCCTCCTCGTGCTCGTGGGCGCGGTCTCCACGTCGCGGCAGCAGCGGCTGCGCGAGGGCGCGCTCCTGAAGGCGATCGGCGCCGACCGCCACCACATACGACAGATGCTCTTCACCGAATACGTCGTGCTCGGCGCCCTCTCGGCGGTGACCGGCGCGGGCCTCGGGATCGCCGCGGGGAGCCTGCTGGTCACCCGCCTCTTCGAGATCGAGCTGCACGTGCCGATCGCCGCCCTCGTCCTCCTCGCGCTCGCCGTCGCGGCGCTCGCGACGGCGATCGGTCTGCTGGGCGGCCGCGAGGTGCTGCGCTCGACGCCGCTCGCCGTGCTGCGCCAGGCGGAGTAGCCGGCGCCGGCCGCCGCAGTAGCCGGCGCCGGCGGCCGGCTCAGCTCACGCGCGTCAGCGCGGCCTCGACGGGCGCGTCGAAGTGCACGTCCACCTGCGGGAAGGCGATGACGACCTGCGCCTCCTTCAGCGCCCACCACACCGCCTCGTTGAGCTCGGAGCGGCGCAGGGGCGCTTCCCACGCGTTGTCGATCCAGACCGAGATGTCGTAGTTGACGGAGGAGGATCCGAATTCCAGCAGCAGCACGCGCGGCTTGCGCGCGTGGATGCGCCACGCCACCGCGCTCGCCGCCTCCTCGAGGGTCGCGCGCACCAGGCGCAGGTCCGAGTCGTACGCCACACCCACCTGCGCCCGCAGCCGGAAGAGGGAGTCGCGCAGCGTGTAGTTCGTCACCGTCGACTGCACGAGCGTGCCGTTCGGGATGATCAGCTCCTCCTCGTCCCGGCTGCGCGCGATCGTCGAACGCAGCCCCATCTTCTCGACCCGCACGACGCGGTTCTCGACCACCAGCACGTCGCCCGGCTTGATGGTGCGCTCGACGAGCAGGATGATGCCGGAGACGAAGTTCTGCGCGATGTTCTGCATCGCGAAGCCGATCGCGACCGCGAACACGGCGCCCGCGGCGAACAGCGCTCCCAGTTGGATGCCGATCGTGTTGAACGCGATCGCCAGGCCGATGAGCATCACGACGTAGTGCGTCAACCGCTTCGTGATGCCGATCGTGCCGACGTCGCCCACGCCCCGCATCCGCAGCCCCCGCTCGACCGCGCGCTGGACCAGCCACGACGCGCCTGCCGTCACCACGACCAACACCACGAAGATGATGATCGTGACGAGCGTCACGTCGGTCTTGCTGATCGTGAAGAGCGTCTGGCCGAACAGGTTCTTGATTCCCGACGGGATGTTCTGCGTCGGCATCCTGCCTCCTTGGAGGGTGAAGTCGCAGCGTCCGGAAGTTCGTGCCGATGCGCGCGCGGGGCCAGGGGGCGCCTCGCCCTCTCGCGTCGGTTGCGGCCCCGCCCTCCGCCGCGCCACTTTCCCGCATGATCCGCAATCGCGTCCCCCGCTCGCGCCGCGTCGCCGTCTACCGCGGCCGCGCCCAGCGGCAGCTCCGCCGCTTCCGGCGCGCGTCGCTCCTGGCGGTGGCGCTCACCGCCATGGTGCTCTTCCTGTGGGGCGTGCCCGAGGGCGCGGCCCTCTCCCAGGACGCCACGGCGGACACGGCGGCCGCCAACCCCGCCGCCTCGGTGCAGGAGGCGACGCGCACGATCGGCGCGCTCTGGCACAACTTCTACGCGCTGCTGCCGAAGCTCGCCATCGCCGCAGCGCTGCTGTTCCTCGCGTGGATCGCCAGCCGCCTCGCGCGGCCGCTCTTCGCGCGCATCGCGAAACAGTGGCAGCGGGCCGACGCATTCGCGGCGGTCGCCGGCATCGTCGTGTGGACCATCGCGCTCGTGGGCGCCGTCGCCGTCATCGTGGGCGACGCACGCGCCGTCGCCGGCTCGGTCGGGATCCTCGGCCTCGCGCTGTCTTGGGCGCTGCAGGCGCCGATCGAGAGCTTCACGGGCTGGCTGCTCAACTCCTTCCGTCTCTACTACCGCGTGGGCGACCGCATCGCCGTCGGCGACGTCTTCGGCGACGTCTACCGCATCGACCTGCTCACCACGACCGTCTGGGAGCTCGGCGGGCCGGACAAGCCGGTGCAGGGCTCGCAGCCCACCGGCGCGCTCGTCACCTTCCCGAACTCGGAAGTGCTGCGCTCCAGCATCGTGAACTACACGCGCGACTTCCCGGCCGTCTGGGACGAAGTGGGCGTCGCCGTCGCGAACGAGAGCGACCTCGCCTATGCCGCCGACGTCGCCCGCCGCGCCGCCGCCGAGGTGAGTGGCGACTGGATGGCGACGATGTCGGCGGAGTACGGCGCGCTGCTCTCGCGCGTGGGCCTCGAAGGCGAGGCCTCGGAGCGGCCGGAAGCGTATCTCACTCCCGGCGAATCGTGGACGAGCATCGTCGTCCGCTACCTGGTGCCCGTCCGCGAGCGACGCGCGTGCGCGAGCCGCATGACGCTGGCGCTGGCGCAGGCGTTCTCGCTTCCGGAGCACGCCGGCCGCATCGTCGCCGCGTATCCGACGCGACGCGTGGCGCTCGTCGACCTGCCGGGCGCGAAACCGGAGCCGGAAGGGGCGTAGGTCCCGAAATTCCGCCGAAAGACTTGCCGCCCCCGCGACCGATTCGCTACTCTTCGAACACGGTGGTCGGGCGAGCGGTCGCGAGCCTGATCGTCGGACCGGTCGAAGGGACGCCATCGAACCGGTCGGCTCGTTCCGGATTTCGGCCCGGACGAGAGCGTTGCGAGGTCGCTGGACGCAACGTGAAGCCCCTCGCGATCGTGGGGCGCCTTCACCGGGACCGCACGGTGGGGGAAGAGAAGCGGAGCCGGTCGCCGCACGTGGCGACGTCGAAACGACGGTGTCCGATCTCGCCAGCGGATCGAAGCCCCCAGGCAGCGACGTGTCGCTCCTGGGGGCTTCGTGTTTTGCCGAACGGCCACCGCTCGCGTGCGGCCGGCCGCGCCACGCCTCCGCTACCCGTCGCGCCCGCCGCGTCCAGCGGCGGCATCGCCATCTCCACCCCGTTCCGCGACTCGCGATGAAGCGTTCGATTGCCGCCGTCCTCCTCGCTGTCGCCGTGCCCCTCGCGGGCTGTGCCGCACCGCGCCCGGCGCCCGCGCCGGCTCCGCCGTCCGCGCCGCGCGTGGCGGCCGACTCCGACGCCGCGGCGACGTCGGCCGCGGCCCGTGCCGCGCCGGTGCCGCCGGCGCCGGGGCCGCTGCGGACGCTGGATCGCCCGGACGATCGGCTGCTGCTGCGGCCCGATCTGCGGCACGTGGTCGACCTGCAGGAGGCGCGCGACACGGCCGCGCTGGTCGCGCTGCTCGCCTCCCGTGACGGTGCGGTCCGGGCGCGCGCGGCGTTCGCTCTCGGCTCGGTGCAGCCGACGAGCGCCGCGCCGCTGCTGCCGCTGCTGCGCGACGAGGTGGCCGAAGTCCGCGCGGACGCGGCGTTCGCGATCGGCCAGAGCGGCGACTCCACGGCGGGGCGGCGGCTCCTCGCGGCGTGGAGCGCGGACATCGACCCGGCCGTGCGGGGCGAGCTGCTGGATGCGCTGGGAAAGGTGGGCGACCGGGCCGCGCTACGGTCGCTCGATCGTTCGTGGGTGCCGGTGGCGGACCGGCCGGCCGCGGCGGTCGCGGTCGCGCGCTTCGGCATCCGCGCTCTGACGGACTCGCTGGGGGTCGCCCGCGTGGCCGGCTGGCTGCGCGCGCGCGACCCCGCGCTGCGACTCGCGGCGGCGTACTTCTTCGGGCGCGTGCGGCCGGCCTCCACGTGGTCGTGGGCGGCCGACACGGTGCGCGCGGCGCTCGACGCCTACGCGCCCGACGAACCGGCGGCGATGCACCTCCTGCTCGGCCTCGGCCGGCTCGGCGCGACGGCGGACACGCCGCGCCTGACGCGCTGGCTCTTCGACGCTGCGGACTGGCGCAGCCGTGTGAACGCGGCGCGCGCACTCGGCGGACGCGTCGGCGATCCCGCCGCGCGTCTCGCCCTGGAATCCGTCCTGGATTCCGCGCTGGTGGCGGGCGGTCCAGAGATGCACGTGGGGGTGCAGGCCGCGAGCGTGCTCGGCGCGAGCGATTCCCTGGACGCCGTGGACCTGGCGGTGCTGCGGCCGTGGGTGCGGGCGCACGCCGAGGACTGGCGCGTATCGGGGCCGCTCCTCTCCGCGCTCGCCCGCACCGGGGCGAGCGGCGACGTCCTGGACTGGCTGCGGCGGCAGGACCGTGAGCCGGCGCGGCTCCTCGCCGTGCGAGCGCTCGGTGCCGCCCGGGACCCGGCATCCCTCTCCGCGCTGCGGCGCATCGCCGCCGACACCGCCGATGCCGGCGCCGCCGCCGCCGCGATCGCCGCGCTCGACGCACGCCGCCGCGCCGGCGCGCTTTCCGACGCAGGGTTCTTCGCGGCCGCGCTCGTCGGGCTGCGGGCGAGCGACGTCGGACTCCGGGTCGCCGCCGCGTCGGCGCTGGCGGACAGCGCGTTCCGCGCGCTCGGCGCGGCGGCGGCGTTGACGTCGACCTACGCCACCCTGACGCCGCCCGCGGACCTGGAGGCGATGCAGGCGGTGCGGTCGGCGCTGCGGACGCTCGGCGCGGCGCTGCCGGACTCGAGCCGCGAGACCGCCACCACGATGCACGACCGCGTCGACTGGCGAACCCTCACGCGCGTCGGAGCGCACCCATGCTTCGTCCTCGCCACCGACCGCGGCACGATGCGGATCGTCCTCGACGCGGAGGAGGCGCCGCTCACCGTCGCCACCATCACTGCGCTGGCGGACGCGGGTCGCTACGATGGCGTCGCGTTCCACCGCGTGGTGCCGAACTTCGTCGTCCAGGGCGGGGACTTCGCGCGCGGCGATGGCTTCGGCGGCCCGGGCTTCGCGATTCGCAGCGAGCTGACGCGGATCCGCTACGCCCGCGGCACTCTGGGGATGGCCAGCGCGGGAAAGGACACGGAGGGCTCGCAGTACTTCGTCACGCACAGCATGCAGCCGCACCTCGACGGCGCCTACACCGCCTTCGGCCGCCTCGTGGACGGCGCGGCCACCCTCGACCGGCTGCTGCAGGACGACCGCGTGCGCGCCGCCGAGGTGCTCCCGACGGGCGCGGGCTGCGGCACCGCTTGACGTTCGCCTGTTGAACCCGCTCCCGCATCGCCGTACGATGGGCGGGAGCTTCCTTCACCGCCTCGCACCGTGAACGAACGGATCCTGATCGTCGAGGACGACGCGACGTTGCGCGAGACGTTCCGTCGCTTCCTCTCGCGCCGCGGCTACGACGTCTCCACGAGCGAGACGGCGGAGCGCGGCTTCCGCATCGTCAAGGAGTTCGAGCCGGACATCGTGATCACCGATGTGCAGCTTCCCGGCATGGACGGCCTGGAGCTGCTCTCCCGCCTGCGGTCGGCGCTGCCGGAGCTGGACGTCCTCGTCGTGACCGGCCACGAGGACATGCGCACGGCGATCGAGGCGATGAAGGCCGGCGCGTACGACTACCTCGTCAAGCCGCTCGAGCTCGATGAGCTGGCCGTCGTCCTTCAGCGCTGCGCGGAAGATCGTCGTCTCCGACGTCGCATCCGGCAGCTCACCGACGAAGCCGCCGAGCCCTACGCGCTCGACCGCCTCGTGGGCCGCAGCCCCGCGATGATCCAGATCTACAAGCTGATCGGGACGCTCGCGACGAACCGCGCGCCCGTCTTCATCCGGGGCGAGACCGGCACCGGCAAGGAAGTGATCGCGCGCGCGATCCACTACAACTCGACATGGGCCGCCGAGCCGTTCGTCGCCGTCAACTGCACCGAGCTCCCGGAGACGCTCCTCGAGTCCGAGCTCTTTGGCCACGTCCGCGGCGCGTTCACCGGCGCCGTGCACGACCGCCGCGGCCGCTTCGAGCTCGCCGGCGCCGGCACGATCTTCCTCGACGAGATCGGCGACACCTCGCCCGGCCTGCAGGCGAAGCTGCTCCGGGTGCTCCAGGAGCGCGAGTTCCAGCCCGTCGGCAGCGAGACGCAGCGCCGCACGGAGGCACGCGTCGTCGCCGCCACCAACCAGCGCCTCGAAGCGCTCGTGCGCGACGGCCGCTTCCGCGAGGACCTCTTCTTCCGCCTGCACGTCCTCGAGATCCGCGTCCCGCCGCTGCGCGAGCGGCGCGAAGACGTCCCGCTCCTCGCCGAGCACCTGCTGCGCCGCATCAGCCGCGACATCCACAAGGAGGTTTCCGTCATCCCGGAGCCGGTGATGCGGGTGCTCGTGGAGTACGACTGGCCCGGCAACGTCCGCGAGCTCGAGAACGCGCTCACCCGCGCCGCCGTCCTCGCCCGCGGCGCGGCCATCTCGGAGAAGGACCTTTCGCTCGGCGGTCCCTCGCGCACGCCGGAGGAGACCCACGCGATCGCCGACGACTTCACCCTCGCCGGCGCCGAGCGGGCCCAGGTAGCGCGCGCCCTGGCACGTACGCGCGGCAACAAGCGGAAGGCCGCGCGCCTGCTCGAGGTCTCACGACCCCGGCTCGACCGTCTCATCGACCGCCTGGGCATCGAATGGGACCCCGGCCGTGGGGCGTGAGCGCTCCTGCAAGCGGTGGAGGGAACGCCACTTGCAGCGACGCGAGCCGTGCGCGCGCGAAGTCGCGGGGCCCGGGCCGACGTCGGAATCGCCCGGGCCCCGCTCGCATCGTCCGGTCGTCATTCCGCTCGGAGGAGGATCATGGCGGATCAGCCCGCGAACAGTGGCATCGAGGAATTCTGGGAATACGCCGACGACACCGACTCGGACGAGAATCCGCTCGAGCGGGAGCTCGCGGACCAGATCGACGCGCTGGCCCGCTACCGCCGCATGATCCAGGAGTGCGAGGAGGCGGGCCGCGACGATCAGGTCCGCGTCCTCCTGAAACAGCACGAGAGGGTGCAGCGTACGGTGGACGAGTTGCGCCAGGCGATGAGCGGCAGGAGCGGCTGAAGCGGCGCGGGAGCAGGAACGAGGGGTGTTCCGCCAGCGGCGGTGCGTGTAGACTGAAAGGGCCGCGAGACGTCCCGCGCCGGGCGCGCCGCGAGCGACCGCTGGCCATGGAAGGAGGGGCCGCGCCGCGATGAACGAGCAGCAGGGCGCCGGTCTGCCGGCGCCGGACCTGGGCCGTCGGCGCGAGCTCGTCGTCGAGATCCTCTGCCGCGCGTTCGCCGCAGACGGCCTCGACGTCGCCGAGCTGGAGCATCGGCTCGACCTGGCTCACCGCGCCCGCACGCCCGCCGAGCTGGACGCGTTGACGAGGGATCTGCCCACCGCCGCCGATCCGGCCGCGCCGGCCGCGGAGCGCTTCGCCCCCATGGCGAAGCAGGAGGCGGCCGCCGCGTCCGCGGGGCGGCGCCGC
Source organism: uncultured Gemmatimonadales bacterium (assembly GCA_963816355.1). Taxonomy (GTDB): domain Bacteria; phylum Gemmatimonadota; class Gemmatimonadetes; order Longimicrobiales; family RSA9; genus CAWFKH01. The sequence continues at coordinate 754,761 of CAWFKH010000003.1, forward strand.
ACCGTCGCCGAGCCCGAGAACCGGCGCCGCTTCGGAATGATGCTGGCCGTTCTCGGCGGCTACCGCCGCCGCGGCCACTGGACGCCGCCCGAGCACATGGCCGTCATCGCGTGCATGGGCGGCGCCGAGCTCGACTTCCGCGACGCGGCCATCGGCGAGCACGGCGCCCACGTCACCGCGTTCGGCTTCTGCGGCGGCGTGGAGATCATCGTGCCACCGGAGATCCGCGTCGAGATCGACGGCCTCGCCGTGCTCGGCGGCTTCGACGAGGACGACACGCGGCCGGAGCCGCCGCCGGCCGGCGCCCCGGTGCTGCGCGTCGACGGCCTCGCGCTGCTGGGTGGGGTCTCGGTCACGGTGCGGCTGCCGGGGGAGAGCGCGCGCGACGCCCGCCGCCGTGGGCGAGAGCTGCGAAGGCAGGAGATCCGGGAACGCGTCGGCCGCCGGGCGGCCGATCGGGCGGAGCGCCGCATCGACCGCATCGAGCGGCGCCTCGGCGAATACGACCGCCAGCCGTAACGTCGGCCGCCGATCAGGCCAGCCGCGTCTCCAGCAGCCGCCGCGCCATCTCCGGATTCGCGCGGCCGCCGCTCCCGCGCATCACCGCCCCCATGAAGAAACCGATCAGCCCCGTGTGGCCCGCGCGGTAGTCCGCGACCTTTTCGGGATGCCCGGCGACGACCTCCTCGACCAGCCGCGCGAGCGCCGCTTCGTCGCTGATCTGCGTAAGTCCGCGCCGTGCCACGATCTCCTCCGGGTGGCCGCCCTCGCGCGCAAGCTCCGCCAGCACCTCGCGCGCCGCGCTGCTCGTCAGCGCGCCCACCTCCACCAGGCGGACCAGCTCGCCGAAGTCGCGCGCGGAGAACGGCAGGTCCTCCAGCGTGCGCTCGCCGATCTCCCGCGGCAGCTCGTTCACCAGCCAGTTCGCCACGCCCTGCGGCCGCGCACCGGCCGCCAGCGCCGCCTCGAAGAAGTCCGCCGTCGCCTCCTCCCGCGTCAGGATCTCCGCGTCCTCCGCCGAGGTCCCCAACTCCGTCTCGAAACGACCGCGCCGCTCCTGCAGCGCCGCCGACCGCTCGGGTGCGACCGGCGCCTCGCGACCGGCTCCGGCGCTTCCGGGCGCCCGCTGCGCCGACGCCTGCCGCGCCGGAGCGGCCCCCGCGCTGGTCTCGCCCCCTGCCGTCGGAGCGCCCGCCGCACCGCCCGCGCCCGCCGCACCGGCCGCACCGGCCATACTGACCGCGCCCGCCTGCGCCTTCGCCCACGTGTCGCGCAGCGTGACGGTCCGGTTGAAGACGAGGTGGTCCGGCCTCGAATCGACGGCGTCGGAGACGAAGTAGCCGAGGCGCTCGAACTGGTAGCGCGAGCCGGGCGGATCGTCGGCGATGGAGGGCTCGACGCGGGCGTCGGGCAGCACGACGAGTGAATCCGGATTGAGAAAGTCCGTGAAGTCACCGCTCGTATCTGCTGCTACGGCATCGGGATCGGGTACCGTGAACAAACGATCGTAGAGGCGGACCTCGCACGGCAGCGAGCGGGCGGCCGAGACCCAGTGCAGCGTTCCGGCGGGCGAACGGCCATCGGGCGAGGCGCCGCCGCGTGTAGCCGGATCGTAGGAGCAGCGGAGCTCGATCACGTCGCCGGCTTCGTCGGTGATGACCTCGTCGCACGTGATGAAGTAGGCGTAGCGGAGGCGGACCTCGGCGCCGGGCGAGAGGCGTCGCCAGCCCCGGGGTGGGTCGGTGGCGAAGTCGTCGCGCTCGATGAAGATCTCGCGGGAGAAGGGGAGCGGGCGCGAGCCCTCGAGCGGGACGTCGTGTGGATAGAGCGGTGCCTGGAGCTCCTCGACGCGGTCGGCGGGGAAGTTGGTGACGACGACCCTGAGCGGCCGCTGCACGCAGAGCACGCGGGGGACGCGGCGGTTCAGCTCGTCGCGGATCGTGAACTCGAGCTTGCCGATGTCGACGCGGCTGTTGGTCTTGGCGACGCCGACGAGCTCGGCGAAGCTGCGGATCGCCTCGGGCGGGACGCCGCGCCGGCGGAGCCCGGCGAGCGTGGCGAGGCGCGGGTCGTCCCAGCCGGCGACGTCGCCCCCCTTCACGAGCGTGAGCAGCTTGCGCTTGCTCATGATGGTGTAGTCGAGGTTGAGGCGTGCGAACTCGTACTGATGGGGACGGGCGGGGAGGTTCGCGTGCTCGACGACCCAGTCGTAGAGGGGGCGGTTCGTCTCGAATTCGAGGCTGCAGAGCGAGTGCGTGACGCCCTCGATCGCGTCCTCGAGCGGGTGCGCGTAGTCGTAGAGCGGGTAGATGCACCAGTCGTCGCCGGTGCGATAGTGGGTGGCGTGCCGGATGCGGTAGAGGACCGGGTCGCGCAGCAGCATGTTCGGCGAAGCCATGTCGATCTTCGCGCGCAGCACGTGGGCGCCGTCGGGGAACTCGCCGGCGCGCATGCGGCGCAGCAGGTCGAGGTTCTCCTCGACGCTGCGCGAGCGAAACGGGCTGGGGGTTCCGGGCTCGGTGATGGTGCCGCGGTTGCGGCGGATCTCTTCCTCGCTCTGGCTGTCGACGTAGGCGTGGCGGCCGCGCACGAGCCGTTCGGCGATCTCGTACATGCGGCCGAAGTAGTCGGAAGCGAAGTAGAGGTGATCGCCCCAGTCGAAGCCGAGCCAGCGGATCGTGTCCTGGATCGACTGCACGTATTCCGGCTTCTCGGTCTCGGGGTTGGTGTCGTCGAAGCGCAGGTGGCAGCGCGCGCCCGGCACCTCGAGCGCGAGGCCGAAGTTGAGAGTGATCGCCTTGGCGTGCCCGATGTGGAGGAATCCGTTCGGCTCCGGCGGGAAGCGCGTGACGATCGTCGCGTAGCGGCCCGCGGCGAGGTCGTCGGCGACGATCTGGCGGATGAAGTCGCGCGGCTCGAGCGCCGGCGCGGGGCCGGATGCGTGAGCGCCGGACTCGGGCACGGGCGCGTCGTCGGGCGGTGGCGCGGCGGCGCCGTCTGGTCCGCGGTTCGTGGGGGTCACGGGCTCGTCGTCTCGGGTGGGGGGCGTCTCGCGGGAGGTCCGGAGCGCACCGGAGCAGAGTAGGGGATCGGGCGGGGACGGTCCAGTGGGAGGGCGGCGGCACTGGCGGCGGCGCGCGATCGCGGACTACGTTGGCCCCTCGCTCAGAGGGAGGATCTTCATGACATTGATGCGGCTGATCGCCTCGTTGCAGCGCCTTGCGCTGCAACGCCTCGCGCTGCTGCTCGGCGCGCTGCTGCTCGGCGCGGCGGCGTGCTCCGGCGCTCCGGAAACCTCGGACCTGCCGCCGGCCAACCGCGTCGTGCGCAGCTACGATCCGTCGCTGCAGGTGGACCTGTCGCGGATGGAGCGGCGGCCGGGCGGTCTCTACGTGCAGGACGTGCAGGTGGGGGACGGCCCGCGCGCGGATTCGGGCGACGTCGTCACCGTGCACTACACCGGCTGGCTGCCGCAGGGCCGGAAGTTCGACAGCAGTCGCGACCGCGGCCGGCCGTTCGAGGTGGCGATCGGATACGGCCGGGTGATCCAGGGGTGGGACCGCGGCATCGTCGGCATGCGAGTCGGCGGGCGGCGTCGCCTCGTCATCCCGCCGGCTCTGGCGTACGGCGCCGAGCGGTCCGGCCCGATTCCGCCGAACTCGACGCTGGTCTTCGATGTCGAGCTGCTGGACGTGGTGAACCGCACGCCGGAGCAGCCGCACGACACGGCCGCCGAGAGCGCGGGCGGCTGAGCGCCGTGGCTTCCGACGCTGCGATCCGGGTCCGCTTCGCGCCTTCGCCGACCGGCTACCTGCACGTCGGCGGCGCCCGCACGGCCCTCTTCAACTGGCTCTTCGCGCGCCGCCACGGCGGCGCGTTCATCCTGCGCATCGAGGACACGGACCGCGAGCGCTCGAGCGACGCGATGACGCGCGTGATCCTGGACGGCATGCGCTGGCTCGGCCTCGACTGGGACGAGGGGCCGCTGCACCAGGCGGACGGGCTGGAGCGCCACCGCGCCGAAGCGCTCCGCCTGCTCGAGGCGGGCGCCGCCTACCGTTGCTTCTGCACGCCGGAGGCGATCGAGGCGCGTCGCGCCGCGGCGGGCATCGCGCCGGAAGCGTTCCGCTACGACCGCCACTGCCGGCTCCACGTCACGCCCGAGGCGGCCGCGCGCCGGGCGGCGGCGGGAGAGGCGTTCACCGTGCGCTTCCACGTTCCCGAGGGCGAGTCGGTGTGGGACGACGCCGTTCACGGCGAGATCCGCTTCGCCAACGCCGAGCTGGAGGACTTCATCGTCCTCCGCAGCGACGGAACGCCGATCTACAACCTCGCCGTCGTCAGCGACGACGTCGCGATGCGCGTGACGCACGTGATCCGCGGCGACGACCACATCTCCAACACGCCGAAGCAGATCCTGCTCTATCGTGCGCTCGGCTACCCGGTGCCGATCTTCGGCCATGTGCCGGTGATCCTCGGCGAGGACGGGCGCAAGCTGTCGAAGCGCCACGGCGCCGCGGCGGTCTCCGAGTACCGCGAGGAAGGCATCTTGCCGTGGGCGCTGGTCAACTTCCTGGCGCTCCTCGGCTGGTCCCCCGGCGACGACGAGGAGATCTTCGACGTGGCCGAGCTGATCGCTCGCTTCGGCCTCGGCGCGATCAACAAGAAGAGCGCCGTCTTCGACCCGCAGAAGCTGGAGTGGCTGAACGGCCAGCACATGAGTCGCACGCCGGCGGAACGGCTCGAGCCGCTCGTCGCGCCCCGCATCGTCGCCGCGGGTCTCGCCGACGCCGAGGAACTGCGGCGCCGGCGCGCGTGGTTCCTCCACCTGATCGACCTGCTCAAGGTGCGCGCGCGCAGGCTGGACGACTTTGTGCCACAGGCGCGCGCATACTTCCCGGGACCGGTCGACTACGACGAGGATGCGGTGCGCAAGCACTGGAAGGACGCCGGGGCCGTGGCGTCGCGCCTCGCGGCCCTGCGCGACCGCTTCGCGCGCGTCGAGCCGTGGGGCGAGGCTGCGCTCGAGGCCGCGCTCCGCGGCCTCGCGGACGAGCTGGGCGTCGGCGCGGGGAAGCTGATCCACCCGCTCCGCGTCGCGCTCACCGGCGCCGCCGTATCACCCGGCATCTTCGAGGTGCTCGCCGCGGTGGGACCCGTCGTGACGCGCGCGCGCCTCGACGCGGCGCTCGCCCGCCTCGGCGCGTCGGAGACGTAGGCGCCGGCCGCGAACGGCTCGGCGCCGCCGGCGCTGGCGAGCGGTGACGCGGTGACTGCCTCCGGCGCCGTTGACGGCCTCGAGCGCCGTTGACGGCCTCCGGCGCCGTTGACGGCCTCGAGCGCCGTTGACGGCCCCCGGCGCGCCGGATTATCTTGCGGCAAACAGACACGACAACCTGCCCCTTGGTGTAACTGGCAACACGCCTGACTCTGGATCAGGAGAGTCCTGGTTCGAGCCCAGGAGGGGCAATTCGCGGGAGGCGGCTGGCGAAGCCGATGCCCTATGCGGTTTTCCAGGTCGATGCGCGGTCCGAACGCCCGAGGGTGCGGTCGGCCGCGCTTTTTTCGTGTGCGGGGAGATTGGGATGCCTGAGCCGTTGACGGATCTGGAGCACCGGATCCTCGAGTACCTGATTGAGTACCTCCGGGTGAACACGTATCAGCCCTCGATCCGCGAGATCGGCCGCCGCTTCGACATCAAGAGCACGAAGACGGTGTCGGAGTACCTCCAGGCGCTCGCGCGCAAGGGATGGGTCGAGCGCGACCCGTCTCGCTCGCGCGGCGTCCGCCTGCTCGGCGTCGATCTCCGCATGGGCGGCGTGGCTGCGGACGTGATCGCCATTGGAACGGGCGATGGCGACGCCGCATTCGACCCCGCGGTCTTCCGCGCGTTGCGCGTGGTGACCACGGCCCCGGGCCTCTCGGACCTCGGGTGTCGCACGGGCGATCTGCTATTCGTCCAGGGGTTGGACGACGCGCCGCTGGACGACGGCGACATCGTCGCGGCCCGCTATGGCGCTGTCGTCGCCGCCGGACGGTGCGTGGCCGGCGCGGACGGCCTGCGGCTCGAGGGCCTCTCCTCCGAGCCACTGTCGCTGCTGCCGGAGCCGGCAGAGGGCCTGCAGGTGCTCGGGCGCGCCGTCGGTTGCTGGAGGCCGTTCCCGCAGCGCTCCCGGACCGAGACACCGATCGCCGGCGAGGCCACCTGATCGAGGCCGCCGACGGCGCTCGCGCTCCGGCGTCCGAGGACGTGATGTGGATGGCGCGCGCGATGGAGCAGGCCCGCGTCGCCGCGCTCGAGGACGAGGTCCCCGTTGGTGCGGTGCTCGTCGTGGCCGGCCGTCTCGTGGCGGAGGGGCGCAACCGCACCCGCGCCTGGAACGATCCGACGGCGCACGCCGAGATGGTGGCGTTGCGGACCGCCGCCGCGCGCTCACCCAACTGGCGGCTGCTCGAGGCGACGCTCTATGTGACGCTCGAGCCGTGCGCCATGTGCGCCGGCGCCCTCGTCCTCGCCCGCGTACGACGCCTCGTGTTCGCGGCCGCGGATCCGAAGGCCGGCATGTGCGGCTCCCTTGGCTCCATCGTGCAGGACCCCCGCCTGAATCACCGCGTGCCAGTCACTACCGGCGTCCTCGCCGGGCCCTCCGCCGACCTGCTGCGCCGCTTCTTCGCCGAACGCCGCTGAGGGAAGCCCGCCCGGAGAGCGTCCGCCCCGCCGGTCTCGAATCGCCCCTGCGCCCGCGAGCTGCCGTCATTTCGGGCGCGTACGGCTCTGTTCGCGGAAAGTGTGGGTCGGCTCCACGAACCCCGCCATTCCGGGCGCGTGCGGCTCTGTTCGCGGAAAGTGTGGGTCAGCCCCCACGAACCCCGCCATTCCGGCGCGTGCGGCTCTGTTCGCGGAAAGTGTGGGTCGGCCGATCGCGCTCTCAGGCCAACAGCGATTCCAGGATCCGCAGGTGGAGGAGCGCCTTGCGCCGCGGATCCTGCGGGACCGCCTCACCGGCATGGTCGGCGTGGCGAGCGCGAGCGCATGCGTGCCTGGGTCACATGCGGGCGATCGCCCGGGGGCGGGCGCCACCCACACTTTTCGCGAACAGAGCGTTACGAGGGAGCGCGAGCGACATCGGTTGGGTCGGACGACGTCGGCCGCGGCGGCCGACGTGGGCTGCGGCGATCTCCTCCGCCGGCCTCCCGGCGCCGGCGAGGCGACGCCGGCCGTTTACCGGCGGCAGCGCCTAGTCGGTCGTCGCTGACGCCCGGTGGTCGCGGCGGCGCAGCGCGCTATGGCGTCGGCCGTAGAAATAGTAGATCGCGAGGCCGATCATGAGCCAGATGGCGAAGCGGGCCCACGTCTCCCACGGCAGACCGAGCATGAGGCCGATGCAGGAGACGACGGCGAGCACGGGGACGAGAGGGACGAGCGGCGTGCGGAACGGTCGGGGCCGGTCCGGGTCGGTGCGTCGCAGCACGAGGATGCCGATCGCCACGAGCACGAAGGCGAAGAGGGTCCCGATGTTGGTGAGCTCGATCACCCAGTCGATCGGCGCGAACGCGGCGAAAAATGCGACGAAGGCGCCCGTGAGGATCGTGGTGACGTGGGGCGTCCGGTACTTGGGGTGGACGCGCGCGGCCCACGGCGGCAGCAGCCCGTCGCGGGCCATCGCGAAGAAGATGCGCGGCTGGCCGAGCTGGAAGACGAGGAGCACGGACGTCGTGGCGACGACGGCGCCGAACGCGATCAGGCCCGCGCCGACATCGAGTCCACGCGCCGAGAACGCGGTGGAGAGCGGGTCGGCGGTGTCGAGGATGTGCCACGGTACGAGACCGGTGAGCACCGCGGCGACGGCGACGTAGATGATGGTCGTGATCACGAGCGAGGCGATCATCGCGAACGGCATGTCCCGCTGCGGATTGCGGCTCTCTTCGGCCGCGGTGGAGACGGCGTCGAAACCGATGTAGGCGAAGAACATCAACGCTGCGCCGGTCCAGATCCCGTGAAAGCCGTTCGGCGCGAAAGGCCGCCAGTTCTCCGGCCGGACGAAGCGCATGCCGACCACGAGGAAGATCGTGAGCGTGACCAGCTTGACGACGACCATCCCGGTGTTGAACCACGCGCTCTCGCGGATGCCCACGACCAGAACCCAGGTGATCAGGACGACGATGGCGACGGCGGGAAGGTTGAACACGATCGGCATGCCGAAGAGATGCGGCGCGCCCTGCAGCGTCTCGGCCGCGGTGCGCACCTGCTCGGAGAGCGTCGCCGGGTCGCCCCCCTGCGCGACGACGTCGCGGACCTGGCCTGCGGCGCGGAACGCGTACAGCGTCGGGACTCCGAGCCAGCGCGGAAGGGAGACGCCGAGCCCGCGCAGCAGCGTCTGGAAGTAATCGGACCAGCTCACGGCCACCGCGATGTTGCCGACGGCGTACTCGATGATCAGGTCCCAGCCGATGATCCACGCGACGAGCTCGCCCAGCGTCGCGTACGAGTAGGTGTAGGCGCTCCCCGCGGTCGGAATCATCGCGGCGAACTCGGCGTAGCAGAGCGCGGCGAAGCCGCAGGCCACGGCCACCAGCACGACGGACAGCATCAGGCCGGGTCCCGCGCCCAGGTGCCCACCGCCGCCCGCGATCGCCGTGCCGGTCGCCGAGAAGATGCCCGCGCCGATGATCGCGCCGATTCCGAGCGCGGTGAGTTGCCAGGGGCCGAGCGTGCGCTTGAGCTGCGTGTGCTCGGTCTCGCCCATTTCGACGTCGATGGGCTTCCTGCGCAGGAGCGGGTTCATGACGGTGTCGTCCTCGTGCTGTCTGTCGCCGGGAGGAAGCGGGTTTGCGAAGGTAGGGCGGGGGAGGGCGGGAGGCAACGGAGAAGGCGGGATGGACTGCGGGATTGGACTGCGGGGCGGGGAGGGGGGAGAAGGTTGGGTCCGGGGATGGCCTGTTGGGGCATGGATCTGCCCCGGCAGAAGATGTTTCGTCCGGGTATGGACGGGAGACTGCGGATGTTGGACGCCGCCGAGGCGCTGGTGGGGGAGGTGGATCGTCGGGTGTCACGCGTCCGGTGGAAGGCGCCGAACGCGGCGGACCACCTCAGGCGCTCCGCCGAGTCCGTGCTCTTCAACACGGGCGAGGGCGCGGCGGCGTTCAGCCCGGGAACGAAGACTTCCTGCTATCGCGTGGCGCACCGTGAAGCAGGTGAGGTTCGCGCCGCGCTGCGGCGCCTGGTGGTCGGCAACCTGTTGTCACATCGAGAGAGCCAGCGCCCCTACGCCCTCGCCGGCGCCCTGATGCGCATGCTCGCCAGCGCGATCAACAGCGTCGAGTCCCGATGATCCGCCACCCCTCCCCTCGAAGTTGGTCCGCCGTTCCGTCCCGCCGTTCGGTCCCGCAGTTCCGTCCCGCCGTTCCGTCCCGCCGTTCGGTCCCGCCGTTCCGTCCCGCAGTTCCGTCCCGCCGTTCCGTCCCGCCGTTCCGTCCCGTAGTTCCGTCCCGCCCTCCAGTCCCGCCGTTCCGCCTTTACACCCGCCGCAGCCCCGGTTAGCTTCCCGCCCCGTCGACCCCCACCGCTCTCGAGCACCTCGTCATGGCCGATCCGAACCGACAGCTTCTCATGGACGCGCGCGCGGTCGAGCGCACCGTCGCGCGCATGGCGCGCGAGCTGGTCGAGCGGAACGCGGGCGTCGATCGGCTGGTGCTCGTCGGCATCCAGCGCCGCGGCGTCCAGCTGGCGGAGATGATCGCGGCGGAGATCGAGCGCGCGGAGTCGCGTCGCCCTCCGGTCGGCTCGCTGGACATCACGCTCTACCGCGACGACCTGATGGCGATCGGGCCGCGGCCCGTCGTCGGCGAGACGCGGCTGCCCGAGGGCGGCGTCGACGAGCGCGTCGTGGTGATCGTGGACGACGTCGCCTACACCGGCCGCACCGCGCGCGCGGCGATGGACGAGCTGGCGGACTTCGGCCGGCCGGCGCGCATCATCCTGTGCGTGCTGATCGACCGCGGCGGCAGGGAGCTGCCGATCCAGCCGGACGTGGCGGGGCGCGTCCTGGAGGTGGGCGCGGGGCGGCGGGTCGAGGTGCTCGTGCCGGACTTCGACGGCCGCCTCGCCGTCGAGCTGGCCGACAACCCTCCGCAGGAGGCGTGATGCCGGCCGCTTCTTCCCTGGGCAAGGACCTGGTCGGGCTCGAGCCGCTGTCGGCCGAGCAGATCCGGACGATCCTCGACACCGCCGAGCCGTTCAAGGAGATCAGCGAGCGCCAGATCAAGAAGGTGCCGGTGCTGCGCGGCAAGACGATCGTCAACCTCTTCTTCGAGCCGTCCACGCGCACGCGCGTCAGCTTCGAGTTCGCCGAGAAACGCCTCTCCGCCGACACCGTCAACATCGCGGCGAGCGGCTCGAGCGTCTCGAAGGGGGAGACGCTGGTCGACACGGCGCGCAACCTCGAGGCGATGCGCATCGACATGGTGGTGATCCGCCACGGCGCCAGCGGCGCGGCGCGCTTCCTCGCCGAGCGGATCCGCTCCAACGTGGTCAACGCGGGCGACGGCCGCCACGAGCACCCGACGCAGGGACTGCTCGACATGCTGACGATCCGCGACCATGTCGGCGCGATCGAGGGCGTGCGCGTCTGCATCGTCGGCGACATCCTGCACTCGCGCGTGGCACGTTCCAACATCTGGGGCCTCACGAAGCTCGGCGCGGAAGTCGCCGTGTGCGGCCCGCGCACGCTTCTGCCACCGGCGATCGAGGAACTGGGCGTGCGCGTCTTCGCCCGCGTCGAGGAAGCGATCGCGTGGGCGCAGGTGCTCAACATCCTGCGCCTTCAGCTGGAACGGATGCAGGGCGGCTATGTGCCCACGCTGCGCGAGTACAACCGCATCTTCGGCGTGACGCGGGAGCGGCTCGACGCCGCGCCCGAGCCGCTCCTCATTCTGCACCCCGGCCCCATGAACCGCGGCGTCGAGATCGACAGCGACGTGGCCGACGGCGAGCATTCCGTGATCCTGCACCAGGTCACGAACGGCGTGGCCATCCGGATGGCCGTGCTCTACCTGCTCGCCGGCGGCTCGCCCGAGCGGGCCGAGGCGGCGAAGGGCGCGAGGGAGGCGTAGCGTGGCCGACGGCATCGGGCGGCGGTGGACGCCGGGGGGCGAGGCGGCCGCGCGCGCGGAAGACGGACGGCGCGCCATCGCCGCGCGGCCGCTGCTGCTGCGCGGCGGGCGCGTGATCGACCCGAGCCAGGGGATCGACGAGGTGCGCGACGTGCTGCTCGTCGACGGCGCCGTCGCCGAGGTCGCGGCGCGCGTCGAGGCGCCCGCGGACGCCGAAGTGCGCGACGTCGCCGGACAGGTCGTCTGCCCCGGTTTGATCGACCTGCACGCCCACCTGCGCGAGCCGGGCGGCGAGCACAAGGAGACGATCCGCACCGGCGCGCGGGCGGCGGCGGCGGGCGGCTTCACGGCGGTGTGCGCGATGCCGAACACGGACCCGCCGATCGACGACCCCGCGGCGGTCGGCTTCGTTCGCGCCGAAGGGCTGCGCGCGGGCGGCGCCCGGGTCTACCCGACCGGCGCGGTCTCGGTGGGCCAGAAGGGGGAGCGGCTGACGGAGATCGGCGAGATGGTCGAGGCCGGCGCCGTCGCCATCACGGACGACGGGCTGCCGGTGTCGGACGCGGGGCTGATGCGCCTCGCGCTCGAGTACACGCAGGCGTTCGGCATCCCGGTCGCGAGCCACTGCGAGGAGCGCGGCCTCTCGCGCGGCGGCTCGATGAACGAGGGCGTCGTATCGACGCGCCTCGGCCTGATCGGAATCCCGAACGCGGCCGAGGACGTGATGATCGCGCGCGACCTGCTGATCGCCGAGCTGACCGGAGGCCGCCTCCACATCCAGCACGTCTCCACCCGGCAGGGCGTGGACCTGATCCGCGCGGCGAAGGCGCGCGGCGTGCGCGTGAGCGCGGAAGCGACGCCGCACCACTTCACGCTCACCGACGAGGCGGTGGACGGCTACCGCACCGAGGCGAAGGTGAATCCGCCGCTGCGCGCGGCCGCGGACCGAGAGGCGGTGCGCGCCGGCGTCGCCGACGGCACGCTGGACGTGATTGCGACCGACCACGCGCCGCACCATTACGACGAGAAGGAGCAGGCCTTCGACGAGGCGCCGTTCGGCCTCGTGGGCCTCGAGACCGCGCTCGGCCTCGCCCTCGCGGAGCTGGTGGCGAGAGGGTTGATCGACCTGCCCACGCTCGTCGAGCGGATGAGCTGCGGCCCCGCGCGCGCGTTTTCGCTTCCCGGCGGCACGCTGCGCCGCGGCGCCCCCGCGGACGTCACCGTCTTCGACCCGGCGCTGGAGTGGACGGTCGAGCCGCGCGCCTTCCTCTCCAAGAGCCGCAACACGCCGTTCGCCGGCCGCACCCTCGTCGGCCGCGCCACGCTGACGCTCGTCGGCGGGCGCGTCGCCTTCGCGCTGCCATGAGCGACGCCGCGAGGACCGCTCGCGAGTGGATCGGCGCGGGCGCCTTCCCCTGGCCGTCCGTCCACGACGTCGAGGAGGGCCAGCTGCTCGTCGGCTGCTACTGCGTCGCCAGCGCGCAGCTCGGCACCACGCGCCACGACAAGCCGTTCCTCCGCCTGCAACTCAGCGACCTCCACGGCACCGTCGAAGCGCGCGTGTGGGACGACGTCGACGCCGCCGAGCCCGCCGCCCGCGCCGGCGCCTTCGTCGGCGTCCGCGCCCGCGTCGAGGTGTTCCGCGACACGCGACAGCTCAAGATCGAGGCGATCGCGCCGCTCCGCCTCGCCGAGGACGAGCTCGAGCTGTTCCTGCCGCGCTCGCCGCGGGACTCGAAGGAGATGGAGGCGGAGCTCGCCGCGCGCATCCGCTCCATCGCGGACCCCGGCCTGCGCGCCGTCGTCGAGCGGCTCATCGGCGCCGGGGGCGAGCACGCCCGCGCCTTCCGCCTCGCGCCCGCAGCGAAGCACAACCACCATGCGTACGTCGGCGGCCTGCTCGAGCACACCCTCTCCCTCACCGGTGTCGCCGACCGCCTCGCCCAGCACTACGGCGCCGACGTCGACCGCGACCTGCTCCTCGCCGGCGCGCTCCTCCACGACATCGGCAAGACGCGTGAGATCGCCCTCGAGCCCGGCTTCCAGTACACGACCGACGGCAAGCTCCTCGGCCACATCCTGATCGGCCTCGACATGGTGCGCGCCGCCGCCGCGAAGGTGCCGTCCCTGCGGCCGGAGCGGCTCCGCCTCCTCCTGCACCTCGTCGCCAGCCACCAGGGCCGCTACGAGTGGCAGAGCCCGCGCGAGCCGCTCGTCCTCGAGGCGATCCTGCTCCACTACGCCGACGACATGGACGCCAAGATGCAGCAGGCCATGCGCCTGCTCGATCGCGTCGAGGAAGGATGGACACCCTACGACCGCTCCTTCGGCCGCGAGCTGCTGCGCCACCTGCCGCCGGGCGCGCCGAGCGAGGAGGAGAAGGCCGCCGAGGCGGCCCGCCGCGACCGTTTCACGATCGACATGTTCGAGGAGGAGTAGGGAAGCGAAAGGGGCGCCGCCGTGTGGCGCCGCCCCTTCCCGATCTCGCGGAGGCCGTCGGACCGCTCGCAGCCCGTCCGCCCCCGCCCGCGGACGGGTCCGCTACGGCGTGCCGCCGAGCTCGATCACCTTGCGCGCGAGCTGCGACTTCTTGCGCCGCGCCTTGTTCGGATGGATCAGCCGGCGCGTCGCGAAGCGGTCCAGCATCGCCGCACTCTCGCGGTACGCCTCGAGCGCCGTCTCGGCCGAGTCCGCCGTCATCACCCTCTTCAGCGACGTCTTCAGCCGCGACCGCTGCGTGCGGTTCTGCTGGCGACGCCGCTCCTGCTGCCGCATCCGCTTCTCGGCGCTCTTCGTATTCGGCAACGTGCCTCCGTGGTAGAATCCCGAACGTAATCATGAAGGCTACGCACGGGACTGTCTCCTGTCAACGGGGCGAAACGTCGGTTCCGCGGGGGTGGCGTCCGCTTCCCGCGGCGCATTACCTTTTCGCCGCCATGCACGAGACGATTCCGCGCTCCGCGGCCGCGCCGCCGCCATGCCAGCCGTGACCCGCTCCGTCGCGACGCCGGAGGCGGCCTTCGACGACGTCGGCTTCGTCGTCGAGCTGGAGCGCTTCCAGGGGCCGCTCGACCTGCTGCTGCACCTGATCCGCTCGCAGGACATCGACATCTTCGACATCCCGATCTCGCAGATCACGTCGCAGTTCCTGGCGGCGATCGCGGGCCTGGATGTGCTGGGTCTGGACCGGGCGGGCGATTTCCTCGAGACCGCGGCGATGCTGGTCCGGATCAAGGCGCAGATGCTGCTTCCGGGTCGCTCGGGCGGCGCAGCGGAAGGCGAGGACCCGCGCACCGAGCTGGTGCGTCGCCTGCTCGAGTACGAGCACTTCCGCGAGCTGGCGCGGCGGCTCTCCGACTCGGAGGGCGACCGCTCCCGGCACTACGCCCGCGGGTACGTGCCGCCGCGTGTGGAGCGGGACGACGCGGCGGAGCAGCCGCTCGAGCTGGAGTGGGCGGACCTGTGGGAGGCGGCGCTTTCCCTGCAGGACCGGGCGCGGCCGACGCTGGAGCATCGCGTCGTGCGGCGGCCGGTCACCCTGGACGAGAAGGTCGGCCTCATCCTGAGCGCCCTCGCCAAGACGACGCGCGTCGAATTCTCCCGCCTCGTCGAGCCGTTCCACGATCGGCTGCACACCGCCGTGACACTGCTGGCGGGGCTCGAGCTGTCGAAGCGCCACGAGCTCTCGCTCCGCCAGCGCGAGCCGTTCGCGCCCCTCTGGCTCTACCGACGCAGGAGCAGGACGACGCATGCGGACGACGCAGATCATTGAGGCCCTGCTGTTCGCGAGCGACGCGCCGCTCGGCGCGGCGGAGCTCGCGGCCATCGACGAGGACCTGGACGAGGACCGCGTCGTCGCGGCGATCGAGGAGCTGCGCCTCCACTACGACGAGGCGGACCGCGCCTTCCAGGTCTACGAGGTCGGCGGCGGTTTTCAGCTGCTGACGCGGCCGGAGTACGCGCCGCACCTGGAGCGCTTCGAGACGATTCCGCAGCCCAACCGTCTGTCGGTGCCCGCCCTCGAGGTCCTCGCTATCGTCGCCTACCGGCAGCCGATCGGCCGCATCGAGATCGAGGAGATCCGCGGCGTCGGATCGTCGGCGGTCCTGCGCACGCTCCAGGATCGCGCTCTGGTCGAGGTCGTCGCCCGCGGCGAAGGCCTGGGCCGGCCGCTGCTCTATGGCGTGACGCGGCATTTCCTGGAGCACTTCGGCTTCCGCTCCGCCGAGGACCTGCCGCGGCCGGAGGAGCTTCCGGTCGTCCTCGCCGCGCGTGCCGCCGCGGCGCAGGATGGGTCCGCCGCGGAGCCCGACGAGGCGTGAGCGGGTGGCTGAACCGGTGCGGCTGCAGAAGTTCCTCTCGCGCGCCGAGGTGGCGTCGCGGCGGCGGGCGGAGGTGATGATCGCGGCGGGTCGCGTGCGCGTGAACGGCCGCGTCGTCACGGAGATGGGGGTTCAGGTCGACCCGGAACGCGACCGCGTGGAGGTGGACGGCGCCGTCGTGGCACCGCGCGCGGCGCTGTGGATCGCGCTGCACAAGCCGCGCGGCTGCGTGACGACGCGGGACGATCCACGCGGCCGGCGCACCGTCTACGACCTTCTGCCGCCGGACCTGCGCGGCCTTTTCCACGTCGGCCGCCTCGATTACGGCACGGAGGGGCTGCTGCTGCTCACCAACGAGGGCGTGCTGGCGCACCGGCTGCTGCACCCGCGCTACGGCGTGGAGCGCGTCTACGAGGTGGTGGCGGAGGGCGACGTCGCCCCGGCCACGCTCGCTCGCCTGCGCGGCGGCGTGGCGCTGGGCGACGGCGTGGCGCGCGCGGAGGCCGTCGAGCGGCTCCGTTTCGGCCGGCCGGGCCGGACGCGCTTGAAGCTGACGATGCGGGAGGGCCGCAAGCGCGAGGTGCGGCGGCTGATGAAGGCGGTGGGTCACCCGGTGCGGCGGCTGGTGCGTCGTCGCTACGGCCCGATCCGACTCGGCGCGCTGGAGAGCGGCGCGTGGCGCAGACTCGAGCCGCGCGAGGTCGCGGCCCTGGAGCGGGAGAGCGAATGGACATAGAGGGACGCACGGTCCTGATCCTCGGCGGCGCCGGCCTCGTCGGCATGGCGGTGTCGCGGCGGATCCTGGAGCACCGCCCGGCCGCGCTCGTCGTCACCTCCCTCACGCGCGCGGAGGCGGAGGCGGCGGCGGCCTCTCTCGAGGCGGAGGGGCTCACCGACGGCGTCGCGGTGCGCGCGGCGTGGGGTGACGTCTTCATCCCCGACGCGCTCAAGGAGCGTGCGCGCCGGGACCTCCTGGAGGATGCGGCCGCGCGCGGCGCGCTGCTGGACGATCTCTACGGCGAGCTGACGCCGGACCTCGTCGCGCGCTCGGCGCTCGGCGCGATCGTCGCCGAGCACGCGCCGGCGATCGTCGTCGACTGCATCAACACCGCCACTGCGTTCGCCTACCAGAACGTGTACGACAGCGCGCGGCGGCTGCGCGCGGAGGCGGCGGGCGGCGCGGTCGAGCGCGAGGCGATCGAGCGCCACCTGACGACGCTCTACCTGCCGCAGTTGATCCGCCACATCCAGATCCTGCTCGAGGCGCTGCGCGGCGCCGGCACGCAGCTCTACCTGAAGGTGGGCACCGCGGGCACCGGCGGCATGGGGCTCAACATCCCGTTCACGCACTCGGAGGAGCGGCCGAGCCGCATGCTGCTCTCCAAGTCGGGCCTCGCGGGCGCGCAGACGCTGCTGCTCTTCCTCATGGCGCGCACACCGGGCGCTCCCGTGGTGAAGGAGATCAAGCCGACCGCGGCGATCAGCTGGAAGCGCATCGGCTTCGGCGAGATCCGCCGCGGCGGCCGTCCCCTCGAGCGCTGGGATGCGACGCGCCCGCTGCCGCTCGCGGAGGCGTTCTCCGCCGACGTCGCCTCCGCCTGCCGCCCCGCCGGAGGCACCCTGGAGGGCGTCTATCTCGACGCCGGCGAGAACGGCCTCTTCAGCCTGCCGGAGTTCGAGGTGCTCACGTCGCTCGGGCTGATGGAGTACATCACGCCGGAGGAGATCGCCGACAACGTGCTGCGCGAGATCCGCGGACAGCCGACCGGCCGCGACGTCGTCGCCGCGCTCGACGCCTCGACGTCCGGGCCCACGTACCGGGCCGGGGTGCTGCGACAGGTCGCGATCGAGCAGCTCGAGGCGCTCGAGAAGGAGCACGCCTCCCACCCCGTCGCCTACGAGATGCTGGGGCCGCCGCGCCTCTCGAAGCTCCTCTTCGAGGCGGCGATCCTGGAGCGCCTGTTCGAGGACCTCGCCGCCGCCGCCGCCCTCGACCCCGATGCCACCGCGCTCGCCGCGGACGCGCTGCTGCGCGACGACCACGAGCTGCGCGTCCGCATCCTCTCGATCGGCCTCGCCATCCTGCTGCCGGGCGGCCGCGAGCTGCTGCGCGGCCCGGTCGTGAAGGTCGCGCCGGAACCCGCTCAGCGCGCGGACGATCCGAGACTCGCCGAGAACGGCTGGGTCGACCTGCGTCCTGCCAACTGGTCGCACTGGGCCCGGCGGCTGCAGGCGATGCTGCAGGAGCAGCGCACGGGGCCCGGCCCGGAGGAGGGCTCGCGCGCCGATTCGGAGGCGGCGCCGCGCCGCCTGCGCCTGCGCCCCGGCCGCCTCGCGGCGTGGGTCTTCCGCACCGAGGACCACGGGGAGCGGCTGAAGCGCTGAGGCCCGACGTCGCGTCGCCGCCGCCGGTCGCGATCGCGCCCGTCGCGCCCGCAACGCGGCTCGCCGCCCTTCCGCAGCCGCCGGATCGCGGCCGCGAGCGCGGATCCTGCGGCGGCCTTTGCGCGTAGCACGCAGCGGGAGCGCCCACATCACGCACACGGCAGGGGGGTCATTGGGCACGACAACGGAGTCGACGGGAGCGGGGACGGGGCGCGAGCTGGCGGCGCGGATCACGCGCGAGCTGCACAAGCGGATCGTGGGCCAGGAGCCGATGATCGAGCAGCTGCTGATCGGCCTGCTCGCCGGCGGTCACGTGCTCCTCGAGGGCGTGCCGGGGCTGGCGAAGACGCTCACGGTCTCCTCGCTCGCGGAGACGATGGACGCCTCGTTCCAGCGCATCCAGTTCACGCCGGACCTCCTGCCCGCCGACGTCGTCGGGACGATGATCTACAACCAGGCGACGGCCCAGTTCTCGCCGAGGAAGGGGCCGGTCTTCGCCAACGTCGTGCTCGCGGACGAGGTGAACCGCGCGCCGCCGAAAGTGCAGTCGGCGCTGCTGGAGGCGATGCAGGAACGGCAGGTCTCGATCGGCGGCGAGACGTATCCGCTGGAGGAGCCGTTCCTCGTGCTGGCGACGCAGAACCCGATCGAGCAGGAGGGCACCTAT
The DNA here is from genome assembly GCA_963816355.1 of uncultured Gemmatimonadales bacterium. Lineage (GTDB taxonomy): Bacteria > Gemmatimonadota > Gemmatimonadetes > Longimicrobiales > RSA9 > CAWFKH01. The sequence continues at coordinate 773,247 of CAWFKH010000003.1, forward strand.
CCGCTGCCGGAGGCGCAGGTCGACCGCTTCATGCTGAAGCTGCGCGTCGGCTATCCGGATCGGGCGACGGAGAAGGAGATCATCCGGCGCATGGCGGGGCGGGAGCCGGTCCCCCTGAACGTGGTCGCGGGCAAGGCGGAGGTGCTCTCGGCGCGGCGCGAGATCCACGAGCTGTACATGGACGACAAGATCGCCGACTACATCGTCGAGATCGTGCACTGCACGCGGGAGCCCGCCGAGCACGGCCTGGCGGACCTCGATGCGTTGATCGAGTACGGCGCCTCGCCCCGCGCCAGCATCTTCCTGGCTATGTGCGCGCGTGCCCACGCCTTCCTGCAGGGCCGCGGCTACGTGCTGCCGGACGACGTGAAGGCCATCGCCCTCCCGGTGCTGCGCCACCGCATCATCACCAGCTACGAGGCGGAGGCGGAGGAGGTCAGCTCGGACGCGATCGTCACGCGCGTCCTCGACACGATCGAGGTGCCGTGATCGGCTGGCCCGGCCGCGCCGCGCCCGCGCCGCCGGACACGCCGCGCCCGCGCACGTCGACGTCGGAGGGCGTGCCGCGCGAGGTGCTGCGGCAGGTCAGGATGATCGAGCTGCGCACGCGCGGCTGGGTGAACGCCGTCTTCAGCGGCGAGTACCAGTCGGTCTTCAAGGGGCAGGGCATCGAGTTCGCCGAGGTGCGCGAGTACCAGCACGGCGACGACGTACGCAGCATCGACTGGAACGTCACGGCCCGCACGGGGCAGGCGCACGTCAAGCGCTACGTCGAGGAGCGCGAGCTGACGGTGCTGCTCGCCGTCGACCTCTCCGGCTCGGAGCAGTTCGGGACCCACGGCCGTTTCAAGGCGGAGGTCGCGGCCGAGGTGGCGGCGGTCCTCGCGCTCTCCGCGGTACGCAACAACGACCGCGTCGGGCTCCTCCTCTTCACCGACCGCGTCGAGTACCTGGTGCCTCCCAAGAAGGGCCGGCGCCACGTGCTGCGCCTGATCCGCGACGTGCTCGCCTTCCGCCCCGAACGCCGCGGCACCGACGTCGCCTCCGCCCTCGACTACGCGGGCCGGCTGCTGCACCACCGCGCCATCGTCTTCCTGCTCAGCGACTTCCAGATCCCGGCCGGCGAGCGGCGCGCCGCCTTCGAGCGCAACGCGCGCATCCTTTCGCAGCACCACGACCTCGTGGCGCTCGACTTCGTCGACCACGGCGAGGAGTCGCTGCCGGACGCCGGCCTGCTGGTGGTCGAGGATCCGGAGAGCGGCGCCCTGCTCCCGGTCGACACCGGCCGCGCCGCCGTGCGCGAGGCGTTCCGCCGGCGCGCGGCCGAGGACCGGACCGCCGTACGCCACCTCCTGCGTCGCCTCGCCATCGACGCCGTGGAGATCCACACGGACGCGTCATATATCGGGCCGCTCCTCGCCTTCTTCCGCCGCCGCGAGAGGCGCAAAGGGGGATGAGCCGCGCCGCGCTGGCCCTCGCGTTCCTCCTCGCGGCCGCAGCCGCCCCGCTCGCGGCGCAGCGGGTGGGCACCGCGGTGGCGCCGGACACTCTCACCGTGGGCGACGTCTTCCACGCGGCCGTGCGCGTCGAGCTGCCTCCCGGCTACCGCGCCGCCTTTCCCGATTCGCTCGACGTGAGGGGCGATGTCGAAAACGCGGCCCGTCGCGAGGTCGTCGAGGACACGGCCGGCGGCCGCCACGTGGTGACGGCGATCTACCCCCTCACCACGTGGCGGCCCGGAGCGGTCGGACTGCCCGGCGTGCCCGTGCGGATCGTCGGGCCGGACGTGGACACGACGATCACGGCCGCTTTCGATTCGCTGCGCGTCGCCTCCGTCCTGCCGCCGGACACGGCCGGCATCCAGCCGAAGCCGGCGAAGGGTGTGGTCGGCGGCTTCGGTTTTCCGTGGCTGTGGCTCCTGCTCGCCCTCCTCGCCGTCGGCCTGCTCGCCGCGCTCGCCTACTGGCTGATGCGCCGACGCCGGCGCGCGCCCGCGGCGCCGGTCCTCACGCCGCTCACCGCCCGCCAGCGCGCTCTCGCGCGCCTGGAGCGGCTGCGCGAGGAGCGCCTCTTCGAGCGCGAGGGCGCCGGCGCCCTCTACACCGCCGCGGCCGGCGTGCTGCGCCGCTATCTGCACGAGCTGCACCCGCCCTTCGGTGCCGAGTACACGACGCGCGAGATTGGCGCACTGATGCGGCGCTCCGTGGGCGCCGGCGAAGCCGCGGAGCTGGTGCGCCTGCTGGAGGCCGCGGACCTCGTGAAGTTCGCGCGGCGGGCGCCCACCGCGGCCGAGGCGTACGCCGAGCTGGACGCGATGAAGGCGTGGGTGCACGCCTATCCGCCGGCGCCCCTTCCCGAGACGGAGCGCGCGGCATGAGCTTCGGCTTCGAGCACGTGTGGGCGCTGCCGCTCCTGCTGCTCGTCCCCCTCTACGCGTGGTGGAACGGCCGCGGCCGCCGCCGCGCCGTCGCGTTCTCGCGCGCCGGCCATCTCGAGGGGCTGGCCGGGAAGGGCACCGCGGCGCTCTCGCGCCTTCCCGGCGTGCTGCGTGCGGTCGGCGTGGCGGCGCTCGTGGTCGCGCTCGCCGGGCCGCGGACCGGCGTCTCCTCCGTCAACATCGACGCGCAGGGGATCGCGATCGTGCTCGCGGTCGACATCTCCAGCTCGATGCTCGCAGAGGACTTCGCGCCACAGAATCGGCTGCAGGTCGCCAAACGCACCACAGCGGACTTCATCCGCGGGCGCGAGACGGACCGGATCGGCCTCGTCGCCTTCAGCGGTCAGGCGCTCACCCAGGTCCCGCTCACCGTCGACTACGGCATCCTCTATCAAGCGCTGCAGCGGCTGCAACCGGGGATGCTGGAGGACGGCACCGCGATCGGCACCGCGATCGCCACGGCGGCCAACCGGCTGCGACGCGTGCCCGGCAAGTCGCGCGTGCTGATCCTGCTCACCGACGGCGAGAACAACCGCGGCGAGATCGATCCGATGACCGCGGCGCGCGCGGCGCAGGCGTTCGGCATCCGCATCTACACGATCGGCGTCGGCACCGAAGGGATCGCGCGCATGCCGATCGCGCGCGGTCCGTTCGGCTACCAGTACGCGAACGTCCCGGTCCACATCGACGAGAAGCTGTTGGGTGACATTGCCACGCTCACCGGCGGCCAGTACTTCCGCGCCACGAACGGCCGCGCCCTCGAGGACATCTACCGCCGCATCGATCAGCTCGAGCGCGAGCCCTTCGAGGTGCGCCGCTTCGTCGACTACACGCCGCACGGGCTCCCCTTCATCCTCTTCGCCGCCCTGCTCCTCGCCGGCGAGTGGGCACTGCGAGCCAGCCGCTGGGGCAGCCTGCCGTGAGCTTCGCACGCCCCGACCTGCTCTGGCTCGCGGCCGCGCTCCCGCTCGTCGTCGCGGTCGCCGTCGTCTTCTACGCCCGCCGCCGCCGCCGCGTCGCCCGCGCCCTCGGCGGCAGCGCCATGGCGCTCCGCCTCGGCGCCGGCGACCTCGACCGCTTCCCGGCCGGCCGCCTCGCGCTCCTCGCCCTCGCCGCCACCGCCGTCGGGCTCGCCGCTGCGCGGCCCCAGTGGGGCTACGCCGCCGCCACCGGCCACGTGCGCGCCTTGAGCCTCGTGCTCACGCTCGATGCCTCCAACTCGATGCGCGTCGGCGACGTCGCGCCCGACCGGCTCGAGCGCGAACGGCTCCTCGCCGAGCGCGTCCTGCGCGAGCTCGGCGGCGACCGCATCGGCCTCATCGGCTTCGCCGGCCAGGCCTACGTTCTCTCACCCCTCACCGTGGACCACAGCGCGCTCCAGCTCTACGTCGACGCGCTCGACCCGGACATCCTCTCCGCCGGCGGCACGGCGCTCTCCTCCGCGCTGCGCCAGGCGACCGACCTGATCGCGACCGATCAGGCCGCCGGCGACCAGGCGGTCGTGCTCGTCTCCGACGGCGAGGCGCTGGAGGACGAGGATGCCGTGATCCAGGCCGCGGAACGCGCGAAGGCGGCGGGCGTAATCGTACACACGGTCGGCGTCGGCACCCCCGCCGGCGGCCGCGTGCCGGAGATCGACCCCGGAACGGGCCGCGTCGCGGGCTGGGCGCACGACGTGGATGGCAGCGTCGTCGTGTCGAAGCTGAACGAGCCGCTGCTGCGCCGCATCGCCCGCATCACGGGAGGCACCTACATCCACCTCGGAGAGGCGGGCGCCACGGAGCGGCTGCTCTCCGTCCTGCGCTCGATGCGGCGCGGCGTGACGGACGCCGCGGGCAATCGCATCGAGCTGCAGGATCGCAGCGCGTGGTTCGTGGGTGTCGCGCTGCTGCTGCTCGCGCTCGACGCGCTCGCGGACCGGCGAGCCAGACGCGCTCGCGCAAGCGCCCCGCCAGCCGCGGCACGCGCGGCGGAGGCATAGGAGGAGGCATGCGCAGGATGATCGGAGTGATCGCGGTGCTGTTCGTCTCGCTCGCCGCGGGTTACGGCGGCGTCGAGAAGGGCAACCGGCTCTATCGCGACGGCAGATACGCGGAAGCGGTGCAGGCATATCGTCAGGCGGTCGCGGACGGCGACGCGTCGCCCGCCCTCTACTACAACATGGGCACCGCTCTGCTGCAGCTCGGCCGCTACGACGACGCCGGCCGCGCCTTCCAGGACGCCCTCACCGCCGTCGACCCCTCCCTGCGCCAGCGCACCTTCTACAACATGGGCAACCGCTTCCTGCAGGACGCGCGCGCCTCCCGGAACCCGCAGGCGAGCGGCAAGCTCTACGACGCCGCCGTCGACGCGTACAAGCAGTCGCTCCGCCTCGAGGCGGCCGACGGCTCGGCGAAATGGAACCTGGAGCTGGCGCTGCGCGAGCGCGACGAACAGAAGCGGCAGAATCCGCAGTCGTCCGGCAACCAGCAGCAGCAACAGCAGCAGCAGCCCCAGGGCGGCGGCGGCGGCGGTGGTGGCGGAGCCGCACCCGCCAATCCGGATCAGGGCGGTGCCCAGGGGCCCAGCGGCGGCGGCGGTGGCTCGATGACGCAGGAGGAGGCGGCGCGACTGCTCAATGCGATCGAACAGAACGAGCGCGAGCTCTACAAGGACGCGCTGAAGAAGGGGCGGCAGGAACGGAGCACGCTGCGGAACTGGTGATGCGCGCTTCGCTCGTCCCCCTGCTCGCGCTCGCGCTCGCGGCGCCGGCGTCCGCGCAGGACCGCGTCCGCGTCTCGGCGCAGCTCTCCGACGCGCAGATCCGCACGGGCGAGACGACGCAGCTCGAGGTGTCGATCCTGTCGGGCGGCGCGGACATCGATCGCTGGAGTGTGCCGCCGCTGCCCACCGGGCTGTCGGTCGTCGGCTCGAGCGACCAGACCCAGATCGAGTTCAGCGTTCCCGGCGGCCGCTCCGTCACCCTCACGCGCAGCTACATCCTCGCCCCCACGCGTCCGGGCGTGTACCGCATTCCGCCGATCTCCGTCCAGGTCGGCGGCCGTGAATACCGCACCGCCTCGCTCACCCTGTCGGTCGTCGGCGCGCCGGCGTCGGACGACGCGGGCGCCGGCGGAAACGCGGACGTGACCTTCCACGCCCGCATGGAGCCGGACACCGTCTACGTGGGGGAGCAGGCGACGCTGCGCGCCGAGGCGAGCTTCGCCGGCGACCTGCGCATGCGCATGAGCTGGGCGCCGGAGTACGTGCCGCCGAACCCGTCCGGCTTCTGGATCCAGGACCTGGGAGGGGGCACGTCGGTCAGCACACGGGTGCGGGGGCGGCGCGTCACGTCCGAGGTCCACCGCTACGCGCGTGCCTACTTCCCGCTCTCGCCGGGGCGCTACCTGCTGCCGCCCGCGCAGCTCTCCTACGACCTGCGCTCCGGTCTCTTCGGCCAGAGCGTGCCCCGGCAGATCGACTCCGACTCGATCCCCCTCGTCGTGCTGCCGCTGCCCGACGCCGGCCGTCCTCGCTCGTTCACCGGCGCTGTCGGCGACTACGCCCTCGACGCCAGCCTCGAGCCGGATTCCGTCCCCGCCGGTGAGAGCGCCGTGCTGCGCGTCCACGTGACGGGGAAGGGCAACATCCGTGCGCTCCCGCCCCCGCGCCTGAGCGGCGTCGACGGCGTCCAGTTCTATCCGCCCTCGGAGGAAGCGCGCGTCGACGACTCGGGGGGCGTCGTAGCTGGAACGAAGACGTTCAAGTGGATGGTCGTGCCGGAGAAGCCGGGCGCCATCGAGCTGGGCAGCGTCCTCTACGGTTACTTCGATCCGGACGCCCGGCGTTATCGCGTGCTGCGCTCGGCTCCCCTCGTGCTGCGTTCCACGCGAGGAGCCGCGACGGCCGTCGCTGCGACGGACGCGGACGCGGCCCTCGCCCCGCTCCACGATGCCCCGCAGCCCGATCCTCCGCTCGCATGGACGCTCGCCCCCTGGTTCGCCGCCCTGCAGCTCCTTCCGCTGCTCGCCGGCCTCGGGCTCCTCGTCCGCACGCGCCGCCGGCGAAGGGAGCGGCGGGCGCCGTCGCGCCGCGCGTTGCGACGTCGCCTCGACGCGACGCTCGCCGCGCTCGAGTCCCGGGCCGCCAGCGACGATCCAGCCTTCCTCGCCGCGCTCGAGCGGGAGGTCCGGGGCTGGCTGGCGCGGCGCCTCGCCGATCCGGTTTTCCGTACGGCCGCCGCGGCGCCCCTCGAAGACGCGCTGCTGCGCGCGGGCATCGGCCCCGAAGTCGCTCGGCCGCTGCAGCGGCTCCTCCAGCGCATCGAACAGGCCCGCTTCGCGCCCGCTCCCGCTTCGGCCGAGGAGCGGCGGCGCCTCGTGGATGGGGCGCGTGAAGCGCTGCGCGCGCTCGACCGCGCTGCGCCCGGGTCGGCCGCGTCCCGCGCCGCGGCGGCCGGTGCCCTGGTCCTGCTGCTCCTCGCTCCGGCCGGTGGGCGGGCGCTCCAGGCGAGCGCTCCCGCCCTTCCCGATTTCGGCGGTGCCGTCGCCGCCTATCGCGCAGGTCGCTTCGAATCCGCGCGCGCCGACTTCGCGGCGTATCTGCGGGCGCACCCGGACGACGCGGAGGCGTGGTACGACTACGGCTTGGCCGCGATGCGGACGGGGCGCCGCGGCGAAGCCGTGCGCGCGTGGCTCCGGTCGCTGCGGCTCGCGCCGCGCGATGCCGACGCGCGCGCGAACCTCGCGGCCGCGGACGTCGCGCCGGCGCTCGTGCGCCGCGTCGTTCCGGCGCTCCCGCTCAGCCGCCAGGAAGCGCTCCTCGTCGCGTCGCTGCTCTGGCTTCTGGGCGGCGGCCTCCTCGTGCTCCGTATCGCGCGACGGCGCGGCACGGCGGGCTGGGCGGTGCTCGTCACGGTGGGCCTCGCGCTCGTGGTGCTCGCCGCCGTCTTCCTCCCCGGCCGCCTCGCGCCGACCGCCGTCGTGCTGACGCCGCAGGCACCGCTGCGGCCGGACCCGGACTTCCACAGCGATCCGCTCGACCGGTTGAGAGACGGGACCGTGCTCGCCGTCGAGGACCGCCGGCGTGGCTGGATCCGCGTCCGCACCCCCGAGGGCCGTGAAGGCTGGGTCGAGGCCGCGCAGGCCGGCTCGCCCTAGGCCCGGCCGCTTCAGCCGGTCCCTGCGTGGGCTTTTCCCCACGCCTCCGCAGGGAAATCCCCTCTGGTTTGGCCGCTACGCCGGCCATTTCTTCGCTTCGGGGCCCATCCGAACGCGGCCCACGGGGGAGGGACGGCGCGCTGCGACCGGGTCCCCTGCGTGATGATCCCGGAACAGGAGACACCCAGATGCGCATCGCAAAGATCTCCGCCGCGTTGCTGGCCTGCGGCTTCGCGCTCACCGCGCCGGCGGCCGCTCAAACCGCGTCGATCGGCGTCAAGGGCGGCGTGAGCATCTCCACGCTCGCGGGATCCGACATCGTAAACGCCGACTACCACACCGCCATCGCCGGCGGCGCCTTCGCGCACGTCGGTCTCGGACGGTACCTGGGGCTGCAACCGGAGGTGCTGTACGTGCGCAAGGGCGCGCAGTCGACCCAGGGCAGCGCGACGGGGAAGCTCCTCGTCGACTACGTGGAGGTCCCGCTCCTCCTCACGTTCGACATCCCCGCCAGCGCCGACGGCGCCTTCACCCCCTACCTGATGGCCGGCCCGGCGATCGCGTTCCAGACGCGCTGCGAGATCTCGCTCGAGCAACAGGGCTCCACGACCAGCGCGTTCGCCTGCGACGACCCGTTCTTCGAGGGCGGCCTCGGCGTCAAGTCCGTCGACTACAGCCTCGCCTTCGGCGCCGGCGCCCGCATCCGGCTCGGCACCACGAGCAGCTTCGTGCTCGACGGCCGCTACGATCTCGGGCTCGGCACCATCGACGACACCTCCAATCCCGGCGACATTAAGAACCGGGCGTTCCTGATCCTCGCCGGCTTCGCCTTCCAGATCGGCGGCCGCTGATCGTCGGGCCGCGCACCGGAGACCTGCGGCGCGGGCGCGCCGACGCACCGCCGTCCGGCGCGCGGCGCCTCGCCCGATCCGGCGCGCGGTGCCTCCCCGATCCGGCGCGCGGCGCCTCGCCCTACACGCCTCACGCTCGCTCGCGACTCGGCTCGTTGCTCGACCCGCTTGCCCCCTGATATCATGGTCCGGACCGCGCCCCATGTATCCTCAGGGATATCCCTCTGGTTCGACCGCTCCGCCGGCAGGAGACGCCCACATGCGCTTCGCCAGGATCTCCGCCGCGCTGCTGACCTGCGGCTTCACGCTCGCCGCCCCGGCGGCCGCTCAAAGCGCGTCGATCGGCGTCAAGGGCGGCGTGAGCATCTCCACGCTCGCGGGCCCGGACCTCATCAGCACCGATTACCACACCGGCGTCACCGGCGGCGCCTTCGCGCACGTCGGTCTCGGACGGTATCTGGGGCTGCAGCCGGAGGTGCTGTACGTGCGCAAGGGCGCGCAGGCGACGGTGGGCAGCGCGACGGCGAAGTCCCTCATCGACTACGTGGAGGTCCCGCTCCTCCTCACGTTCGACATCCCCGCCAGCGCCGACGGCGCCTTCACCCCCTACCTGATGGCCGGCCCGGCGATCGCGCTCCGGACGCGCTGCGAGTTCTCGCTCGAGCAACAGGGCTCCACGACCAGCGCCTCCGGCTGCGACGAGGGCGGCGCCGGCGTCAAGTCGGTCGACTACAGCCTCGCCTTCGGCGCCGGCGCCCGCATCCGGCTCGGCACCACCAGCAGCTTCGTGCTCGACGGCCGCTACGATCTCGGGCTCGGCACCATCGACGACACCTCCAATCCCGGCGACATTAAGAACCGGGCGTTCCTGATCCTCGCCGGCTTCGCCTTCCAGATCGGCGGCCGCTGATCGCTCGCCGCTCGGCGGCCACTGACACGGAACCTGCGGAGGCGCTCGTGCCCGAACTCTCGAACCTCACCGTCATCGAGCACCCGCTCGTCCAGCACAAGCTCGGGCTGCTGCGCGACGCGACGACCTCGAAGAAGGCGTTCCGGGAGCTGGTCGACGAGATCGCCATGCTGATGGCGTACGAGGTGACGAAGGACCTCCCCCTCGAGTGGGTCGACATCGAGACGCCGCTCGAGCGCGCGCGCGTCCCGCGCGTCAGGGGCAAGAAGCTCACCCTCGTGCCGATCCTGCGGGCGGGGCTCGGCATGGTCGAGGGCGTGCTTCGGCTCGTGCCCTCCGCGCGCGTCGGGCACATCGGACTCTATCGCGACCACGAGACCCTGCAGCCGATCGCGTACTACTTCAAGATCCCGCCCGAGCCGGAGTCCCGCCACTTCATCGTGCTGGATCCGATGCTCGCCACCGGTGGTTCGGCGGCGGCCGCGGTCTCGCGCCTGAAGGAAGGGGGCGTGGCGCAGATCCGCTTCATGTGCCTGGTCGCTGCGCCCGAGGGCGTGGCACGCCTGCAGGAGGCGCATCCCGACGTCCCCATCTACGCCGCATCGCTCGACCGCCAGCTCGACGAGCACGGCTACATCCTGCCCGGCCTCGGCGACGCGGGCGACCGCCTCTTCGGCACGCGGTAGCGCGTCGCGGAGGAGCCGCGCGCCGTTTCTCGCGCGCGTAGGCCGCCGTTGTCGCCGTCGGCGGCGGTGCTTACGTTCCACCCGCGGCCGCCGATCGAGCGTGACCGCGGGCCCGTAGCTCAGTCGGTCAGAGCGAGCGACTCATAATCGCGAGGTCCTGGGTTCGAGTCCCAGCGGGCCCACTCGAAGGGCGGGCCGCCGCCGCCCGGCGCTCCCGCCAAGACGATCGCAGCACGCCCTCCAGACGGAGTCGTCGCAGCGGAATGAGCGATCTGCGCCGAGGCCGCCGCCTCGAGTACTTCACCATCGGCTGGAACGCGATCGAGGCCGTCGTCGCCATTGTCGCCGGGTCCCTCGCCGGCAGCACGGCGCTGCTCGGCTTCGGTGTCGATTCCGCCATCGAGAGCACGTCCGGCGGGGCGCTGCTGTGGCGGCTCCAGGAGGGCGACGACCACGAACGCCGCGAGGCCGCCGCGCTGCGCCTCGTGGGCGGCTCGTTCCTGCTCCTCGCAGCGTGGATCGCCTACGAGGCCGTGCGCGCGCTCGTGGTTCACGAGGCGCCGCGACCCAGCCTGCCGGGCATCGCGATCGCCGCCGCTTCGGTCGTCGCGATGCCGCTCCTCGCCCGCGCGAAACGGCGCCTCGCGGCGTCGCTCGGAAGCGCATCGCTGCGCGCCGACGCCCGGCAATCCTCGCTGTGCGGCTACCTCTCGGCGATCCTCCTCGGCGGGCTCGCGCTGAACGCGCTCTTCGGCTGGTGGTGGGCCGATCCCGCCGCCGCGCTGGTGATGGTGCCGATCATCGCGCACGAGGGGGTGGAAGCGCTGCGCGGAGAGGATTGAAGCGCGAGCGCGACGGAGCGCGACAGCCTCGCCACGCCCCTACGCGGGACCTTTCGGCGGCGCCTCCTCGTTCCTGCGCGTCAGGCGATCCTCCAGCTCGATCTGGTAGCGCAGCGAAGCGACGCCCTCGCGGAGGATGCGCGTCTTCGTCGTGATGGACCCGCCCCGCCCGGAGGCGATCTCCATGCCGGCGGCGAGCTGCGCCATCGAGTCGAAGCCGTCGGCGCTCAGCTGCAGCTTGAGCCGGCCGTAAGTGCGCTTCAGCGCCTGCGCGAGCTGGGTCTGCCCCGTGTGCGCGGTGGCCAGCCGCTCCGTCATCGCGTGGATCGTCTGCACCCGCTTCTGCAGGTCCGCCAGCTTCGTCACCTTCGCCTGACCCCGCGGCGTCAGTCGACCCGTCACGTCCACCCTCCGAACATGCTCGCTCCTCCGTTTGCGGCCCGTGCTCCAGCGCCGATTCTCCGCGCCCGCCGGCGCGTTTCCACGCGGCTCGCACCCGTTTGACGGCGACGCCGGCCGCCGTCAGATTGGCAGCCGAGATCCCGGTCGACAACCGCCGCCCTTCGAGGAGGACCCGTGCGACGCCACTCCGCCGCGGCTACGCTTCTCGCTGCCGCCGTCTCCACTCTCGCCCTCGCCTGCTCCGGCCCGGACGCGGCCGTCGACGCCACCACCGTTGCCGCGGCCCCCGCGGCCTGCGATCCGGACAACGGCGGCATCACGCTGCCCGCCGGCTTCTGCGCGACGGTCTTCGCGGACGACGTCGGCGCCGCCCGCCACCTCGCGGTCGCGCCGAACGGCGACGTCTTCGTCGCCATCGGCGGCGGCGACGAAGCGGGCGTGCTGGCGCTGCGCGACACGACCGGCGACGGCCACGCCGACGTCCGCGTGCGCTGGCCGCAGAGCGGCGGCACCGGGATCGCGCTGCGGGACGGCTACCTGTACTTCGCGGCGAACGACGCGGTCCTGCGCTACCCGCGCGCGAGCGGCTCGCTCCAGCCGTCCGGTCCGCCCGACACGATCGTCGGCGGCCTGCCCGCCCGCCCGGGCCATTCGGCGAAGTCGATCGCCCTCCTCGGCGACACCCTCTTCGTCAACATCGGCTCGCCCAGCAACTCCTGCCAGCGTGAGGACCGCTCGAACGGCTCGCCGGGGCTCGACCCGTGCCCGCAGCTCGACACGCGCGCCGGCATCTGGCGCTTCGCCCTCGACCGCACCGGCCAGACGCAGGCCGACGGCACGCGCTTCGCCACCGGGATCCGCAACGCCGTCGGGCTGGCCGTCGATCCGCGCAGCGGCACCCTCTACGCCACTCAGCACGGCCGCGACCAGCTCTTCCAGAACTGGGGCGACCGCTACACCGCGGAGCAGGGCGCCGAGCTGCCCGCCGAGGAACTGCTCCGCGTGCACGCCGGTGACGACTTCGGCTGGCCGTACTGCTACTACGACCAGAACCAGAGCAAGCTCGTCCTGGCACCGGAGTACGGCGGCGACGGCCAGGAGGTGGGCCGCTGCGCGACCAGGAAGGCGCCGATCGCCGCGTTTCCCGGGCACTGGGCTCCCGACGGCCTCCTCGTCTACACCGGCCGCCTCTTCCCCGAGCGATTTCGCGGCGGCGCCTTCATCGCCTTCCACGGCTCGTGGAACCGCGCGCCGCTCGCGCAGGCCGGCTACAAGGTCGTCTTCGTGCCGATGAGCGACGGCGCCGCTTCCGGCGACTTCACCGTCTTCGCGGACGGCTTCGCCGGTGGCCGCCTCTCGCCCCGCGACGCCGCGCACCGCCCCACCGGCCTCGCCCAGGGCCCCGACGGCGCCCTCTACATCAGCGACGACCAGGGCGGCCGCATCTGGCGCGTCGTGCCGGCGCCCGCGTCGCGTTGACAACGACTTCCAGCGTGGCGACCTTACTGCGCTATGGCCGGCTCGCCGCCGGCCGTCTCATTCGCACAGGACGCACGGAGTAGCGCTCGATGCTCGGCACGCTCAAGGGCCGACTGCTCATCATCGTCGTGGTGCTCGCCGCCGCCGGCGCCTACCTCTGGATCCACGGGATCAAGCTCGGTCTCGACCTCCAGGGAGGCATGCACCTCGTCCTCGAAGTCTCCGATCCGAACGGCACGATGACGCTCGCCGCCCGGGCGGACGCGACGGACCGTGCCCTCAAGATCATCCGCACGCGCATCGACGAATTCGGGGTCGAAGAGCCGATCATCCAGAAAGTCGGCGACTCCCGCATCATCGTCGAGCTCGCCGGGATCCGCGACGAGGGCCGCGCGAAGTCCGTGATCGAGCGCGCGGCGTTCCTCCAGTTCCAGATCGTCGGATCGAGTCAGAAGCTGCTCGACCTGCTGCCGCGCATGGACCGCGCGATCGTCGACACGCTCGGCGCCGCGGCCCTGCCGGCCGACACCGGCGCCGGGGCGCGTCCGAGCGAGCAGGTGAGGCAGCTCCTCTTCGGCACGAGTGACACGGCCGCCGCCAGGGACAGCATGGGCGGCGCCGCGAGGGACACCACGGGCGGCGCCGCGAACGATACGACCGCCGCGGGCGCCGCCGACACGCTCGCGGCGCAGGCGCGCGCGGCTGAGGCGGCGCAGGCCGCATCGCGGCCGCTCAGCGCGGCGCTGTTGCAGTCCGGCCAGGACGGTGAGCTCGTTGTCGCGAAGGAAGATGTCGACCGGGTGAAGGGATACCTGGCGCTGCCGCAGGTGCAGGCGCTGCTGCCGCGCGGCGTCGACCTGCGCTGGGCGGCGGAAGAGGAGGGGCGCGGCGCCCAGCTCTATCGCACGCTCTACATCCTCCAGACACCGCCCGTGATGACCGGCGAGTACCTGGAGGACGCCACGGCAGGGCGCGAGACCCAGTTCAACCAGACGATCGTCTCCTTCACTCTCTCCCGCGCCGGCGGCCGCATCTTCGACCGGGTCACGAGCGAGCACGTCAACGACCGCCTCGCGATCCTCCTCGACAACGAGGTGGTGAGCGCCCCGGTGATCGAGTCGCGCATCGGTGCACAGGGCGAGATCCGGCTCGGCCAGGCGCCGATCGAGGAGGCGCGCGACCTCGCTCTCGTCCTCCGCGCGGGCGCGCTGCCCGCTCCGCTGCACGTGATCGAGGAGCGCACCGTCGGCCCGTCCCTCGGCGCCGACTCGATCTCGCAGGGCAAGATGGCGGGGATCGTCGGCATCCTGCTCGTCGTCGTCATCATGATCGCCTACTACCGCTTCGCCGGCTTCCTCTCGGTGATCGCGCTCAGCGCCTACGTGCTCCTCGTGCTCGGCGGGCTCGCCGGCTTCGACGCGACCCTCACCGCGCCCGGCATCGCCGGCATGATCCTCTCCATCGGCATGGCCGTGGACGCGAACGTCCTGATCTTCGAGCGAATACGGGAGGAGCTGGCGCTCGGGCGCACGATCCGCGGCGCCGTCGACTCCGGCTTCGAGCACGCGATGTCGGCGATCATCGACTCGAATCTGACCACGCTGATCACGGCGCTCATCCTCTACCAGTTCGGGACGGGCGCGGTGCGCGGCTTCGCCGTCACGCTCTCCATCGGGATCCTGGCCTCCTTCTTCAGCGCCGTCTTCATCACCCGCACGCTGTTCCTGCTGTATCTGGGGCGGAAGAGCGCGACCGACACCCTTAGCATCTGACGAGGGCGACGCCCATGCGACTCTTCCTACAGGCCCACTTCGACTTCATCGGCGCGCGCCGCAAGGCGTACGTCGCGAGCGGCACGCTGCTCGTGCTCTCGATCGTCATGGCCCTCGCGTGGCAGGTGACGAAAGGCTCCTGGCTCAACTACGGCGTCGACTTCACCGGCGGCACGCTGGTCGAGGTCCGCTTCACGCAGCCGACCGACGTATCCACCCTGCGCGCCGCGGTCCAGAAGGCCATCGCCGGCACCGAGGTCACGCGTTTCGGCGGCGAGAACGAGTATCTGATCCGCGCGCCCCAGTTCGTGGAAGGGACCCAGAACGTCGCCGACGAGATCGTCGCTGCGATGCGCGCGAGCTATCCGCAGGGCAGCTTCGAAGTCGAGCGGCGCGAGGCCGTGGGGCCGAAGATCGGCAGCGAGCTGCAGCAGAAGGCGCTGCTCGCCATCCTGCTCTCCTTCACTTTCACCCTGATCTACCTCGCCTTCCGCTTCGAGTGGCGCTTCGGCGTCGCCGCGATCATCGCCACGTTCCACGACATGATCCTGACGATGGGGCTCATCGCCGGCTTCCGCCTCGAGGTTTCGCTCACCACCGTGGCCGCCGTCCTCACCATCATCGGCTATTCGCTCAACGACACGATCATCGTCTTCGACCGCATCCGCGAGAACCTGAAGGCGACCGGCCGCCGCGAGGACACCGTCACGATCCTCAACCGCTCGATCAACGAAACGCTGCCGCGCACCGTCCTGACCGCGGGCACCACCGTCGCCACGCTGCTCGCGCTCTTCATCCTCGGTGGGGCGATCATCCGCCAGTTCGCCCTCATCCTCATCGTCGGCATCGTCTTCGGGACCTACTCTTCGATCTTCGTCGCTTCGCCCGCCCTCCTCGAGATCGAGAAGCGGTGGGGCGCGCGAAAGTCCGGCGGCCGCAAGCGTACCTCCCGCACCTCGCGCGCCGGCGCCGGCGTCTAGCAGGCGGCTGAGCGATCCGCGGAGGCCGCCCCGGCGACAGCCGCTGCGCGCCGCCCCGGGTCCGCCCGCGGCGACTCGCGCCCGTTTCGGCCACCGGTGATGCTCTTCGATTCGCACTGCCACCTCACCGACGCCCGCTTCGCGGACGACCTCGACGACGTCCTCCGCCGCGCCGCGGACGCCGGCCTCGTCGGACTCGTCACCATCGCCTCCGATGCCGACGACGCCGCCGCCGCCGTCCGCCTCGCCGAACAGCACGCGCCGCTGCGCGCCTCGGTCGGCATCCATCCCCACGCCGCCGACGGCGCCGATGACGACGCGTTTCGCCGCATCGCCGAGCTCGCCGCTGCGCCCCGCGTGGTCGCGCTCGGCGAGACCGGCCTCGACTACCACTACGACAACGCCCCGCGCGACCTCCAGCGCCGCGCCTTCGAACGCCACCTCCGCCTCGCCGCCGAGTCCGCGCTGCCGGTCGTCGTCCACGCGCGGGATGCCGACGACGACGTCGCCTCGATGATCGCCGCCGCGGGCCCCGGCGTGCGCGGCGTGCTCCACTGCTTCGCGGGGGGCGACGCCCTCCTCGACACTGCGCTCGACGCCGGCTGGTTCGTCTCCTTCTCCGGCCTCGTCAGCTTCCGCCGCTACGACGGTGCGGCGCGCCTGCGGCGCGTGCCGCCCGACCGGCTGCTCGCCGAGACCGACAGCCCCTACCTGGCGCCCGTCCCGCATCGCGGACGCCGCAACGAGCCCGCCTTCGTCAAGGACGTCGTCGCCGCCATCGCCCGCCACCTGGATGAGCCGCCGGACGCCGTCGGCGCGCGCACCGTGCGCAACGCGCGCGCCTTCTACCGCCTGGAGGCGTGAGGTGGCGCGCCGCATCCGCGTGCTGCCCGATGCGCTCGCCAACCAGATCGCCGCCGGCGAGGTGGTCGAGCGGCCGGCGTCGGTCGTGAAGGAGCTGGTTGAGAACGCGCTGGACGCCGCGGCGACGCGCATCGATGTCTCCATCCGCAACGGCGGCAAGACGGAGATCCGCGTCGCCGACGACGGCTGCGGCATCGGGCGCGACGACGCGCTGACCGCCCTGGACCGCCACGCCACGAGCAAGGTCGCGACGAGCGACGACCTGATCGCGGTGCGCACGTTCGGTTTTCGCGGCGAGGCGCTGCCGTCGATCGCCTCGGTGTCGCGCTTCGTGCTGGAGACGGCCGAGCCGGGCGAGGTCGGCACGCGGGTGCGCGTCACGGGGGGACGCATCCACGGCGTCGAGGAGTGCGCGCGTCAGGGCGGCACGACCGTCGCCGCGCGCAGCCTCTTCTTCAACGTCCCCGCCCGCGCCAAGTTCCTGAAGAGCTCGGCGGTCGAGACGCGGGCAGTGGCGGATGTCGTGATCTCGCTCGCGCTCGCCAACCTCTCGTGCGGCTTCCGCCTCGAGTCGAACGGCCGCGAGTTGATCGAGCTGCCGCCCGCCAGCGACCTGATCAGCCGCGTCGCGGACCTGTGGGGCGAGGAGACCGCGGTGCGCCTGCTGCCTCTGTCGCGACGCTCCGACGCCGCCCTCGTCGCGGGCCTCGTCGACCGCCCCGACGCGGCCACCGCCGGTCCCCGCCGCGTCCACCTCTACGTCGCCAACCGCCCCTTCCGCGATCGCGGCATCGTCTACGCCGCCGAGCGCGGCTTCCGCACCACCGTGCCGCACGCCGCGCGGCCGTCCCTGCTCCTCTATCTCGAGGTGCCCGACGGCGCCGTCGACGTCAACGTCCACCCCTCCAAGGCGGAGGTGAAGTTCCGCGACCGCGCCGCCGTCGAGGAGTCGGTCGAGGTCGCGGTCCGCGAGGCGCTCGGCACCCTGGACAGCGCCGCCCCTCTGGAGCGCCGGCCCGTCCTCCAGCGCCTGACGCGCGTCGACGACGCCACCGCGACGGCGCCGGACCCCGTGGACGCGTCGCCGCGCTCCCAGTTCGCCCTCTTCGTCGAAGCCGCCGAGCCGGGTGCGGGCGCCCCGACCGAAGCGGGCGAGGCCACGGGGGAAGCGGGCGCGGCCGCGCGTCAAGCGGACGGGGCCACGGGTGAAGCGGGCGCGGCGACCGCCGCCGGCCGGGCGGCCTCGCGGCGCGAGGCGGGGACGGCGCCGCTCCTCTGGCAGGTCCACTCCAGCTACATCCTCGCCGAGACGCGAAGCGGCCTCATCATCATCGACCAGCACTCGGCGCACGAGCGCATCCTCTTCGAGGAGATCATGCGGGGCTTCTCCGGCGGCGGCGTGGCGAGCCAGCGGCTGCTCTTCCCGCTCACGCTGCGGTTGTCGCCGGCCGAGCTCGCCGTGTTCGAGGAGAATCAGGAGCTCTTCCGACGCGCCGGCTTCGAGATCGAGCCGTTCGGCGGCCGCACGGTGATCGTGCACGCGGTGCCGGCGCCGCACCGCCGCTTCGAGCCGGAGCGGTGCCTGCGCGAGATGGTCGCCGAGCTGGCGGAAGGCAGCGATCTCACGCGCGCCGCGACGAATCAGCACGAGCGCGTCGCCTCCACCTTCGCGTGCAAGGCGGCGATCAAGGCGGGGCAGCGCCTCTCCCCCTCGGAGATGGGCGAGCTCTTCGATCGCCTCTTCGACACCGCGCTGCCGTATCACGACGTCCACGGGCGCCCAACCGTGATCCGGCTCTCGCTGCAGGAGCTCGAGCGTCGCTTCGGCCGGCATGGCTGAGCAGGGCAGGGAGGCGATCGCGATCGTCGGCGCGACCGCCACCGGCAAGACCGCGCTCGCCGTCCACGTCGCCCGCCTCGTCGGCGGTGAGATCGTCTCCGTCGATTCCCGCCAGGCGTATCGCGGCCTCGACATCGGCACCGCCAAGCCGACGCCGGCCGAGCGCGCCGCCGTCCCTCACCACGGCCTCGACGTCGTGAGTCCGGACGAGCGCTACAGCGCTGGTGCCTTCGCGCGCGACGCCCGCCGCGCCGTCGGCGACATCCGCTCTCGCGGCAACGCGCCGATCCTGGTCGGCGGCACCGGCTTCTTCCTGCGGGCGCTCACGACGCCGCTCTTCGCCGAACCCCCGCTGCCGCCCGACGTGCGGCGGCGTCTCGGCGCGCGGCTCGAGCGGCTGCCGGCGTCGGAGCGCCGCCGCTGGCTCGAACGTCTCGATCCCGGCGCGGCGGCGACGCTCGCCACGGCCGGCGGCCGCCAGCGCGTGCTGCGCGCGCTCGAGGTCGTGCTCCTCACCGGCCGGCCGCTCGCGTGGTGGCACCGCAACGCACCCCCGCTGGAGCCGCCGCTGCGGCCGCTCGCGTTCCTGCTCGAGCTGCCGCGCGAGGCGCTCTATCGTCGCATCGACGAGCGCGTACACCGCATGTTCGAGGCGGGCTGGCTCGAGGAGGTGCGGGCCCTGCTGGACGGCGGCTGGACGGCCGACGCGCCCGCGTTCTCCGCCGCCGGCTACCGTCACCTCGCCGCGCACCTGCGCGGCGAGATGGACCTCGCGGCGGCGATCGAGAGTATCCAGCGCGAAACCCGGAACTACGCCCGGCGCCAGATCACCTGGTTCCGGCACCAGCTCCCGGACGACGTCGTTCGCCTCGACGCGACGCGCCCGGTTGAGGAGGCGGCCCGGAAGGTCGCGCAACGATGGGAGGAGGAGGGGTCGTGCTGAGGATCGGCATCGCCTGCTACCCCGTGTACGGCGGCTCCGGCGCCGTCGCGACGGAGCTCGGCCTCGCGCTCGCCCAGCGCGGCCACGAGGTGCACTTCATCAGCTACGCGCAGCCGTTCCGTCTGCCGTACTTCGTGGAGCGCGTCTTCTACCACGAGGTCGAGCTGCCCTCCCATCCGCTCTTCGAGCACCCGCCCTACAGCCTCGCCCTCGCGGCCGCCATGCACAGCACCGCCGTGCGCCGCGACCTCGACATCATCCACGCGCACTACGCCGTGCCGCACGCCACCTCCGCGTGGATCGCCCGTCAGATGCTCGGCGACACCCGCACCCGCGTGGTCGCCACCCTGCACGGCACCGACATCACGCTGATCGGGCAGGACCCCTCCTTCAAAGAGATCACCCGCTTCTCGATCGAGCACGCAGATGGCGTCACCGCCGTCTCGCGCTACCTCCGCGACGAGACGGTGCGCGTCTTCGGCATCGCGCCCGAGCGCATCCGCGTAATTCCCAACTTCGTCGACCTCGACCGCTACAACCGCGACCGCCAGCCGTGCCACCGCTCGAGCTTCGTCGCCGACGGCGAAAAGATCGTCATGCACATCTCCAACTTCCGGCCCGTGAAGCGGGTCGACCTCGTCGTGCGCGTCTTCGCCCGCATCCTCCGGGAGGTGCCCGCCCGCCTCATCCTCGTCGGCGACGGCCCCGAGCGCGGCCGCGCCCTGCAGGCCGCCGAAGAGGAGGGCGTCCAGGGCAGCGTCCTCTTCCTCGGCAAGCAGGAGTCGGTCGCCGAGCTGCTCGCGTGCGCCGACCTGTTCCTCCTCCCCAGCGAGTCCGAGTCCTTCGGGCTCGTCGCGCTCGAGGCGATGGCCTGCGGTGTGCCGGTCGTCGCCAGCGACGTGGGCGGCCTCCCCGAGGTCGTCCCGGTCGGCACCGCCGGCGTGCTCGCGCCCGTCGGCGACGTCGAAACCATGGCCCGGGCCGGCGTCGACTTTCTCTCCGACGCCGAACGCTGGCGTGCCGCGAGCCGCGCTGCCCGCGCCGCCGCCACCCGCTTCGACGCGGACGAAGTGGTGCCGCTCTACGAGGCGTATTATCAAGAGGTGCTCGACACGTGAACCCATACGACGCGATCGTCCTCGGCCTCGTCCAGGGCCTGACCGAGTTCCTCCCCGTCTCCAGCTCCGGCCACCTCGTGATCGCCCAGCAGCTCCTCGGCGTCCGCGAGCCCGGCGTCTTCCTCGAGGTCACGCTCCACGTCGCGACGCTGCTCTCCGTCGTCGTCGTCTACCGCCGCCGCCTCGGACGCCTCCTCGTCGGCGTCTTCGCCGGCGACCGCGCCGCGCTCCGCTACGTCGGGCTGCTCGCCCTCGCCAGCGTCCCCGCCGCCATCGTCGGCTTCGGCTTCGAGAAGCGCGTCGAGGCCGCCTTCGACGCGCCCGCCTTCACGGGTGTCATGCTGCTCCTCACCGGCGCGATCCTGTGGAGCACCCGGCGGCTCGAGAAGACCCGTCCCGAGGGACCGGCCGAGCCCGGCTGGAGACTCGCGCTCCTCATCGGCTTCGCCCAGGCGTTCGCCATCCTCCCCGGCATCTCCCGCTCCGGCACCACCATCACCGCCGGCCTCTGGGGCGGCATGCCCGGCGCCGCCGCCGCCGAGTTCTCCTTCCTCATGTCGATCCCCGCCATCGGCGGCGCCGCGCTCCTCCAGCTCGGGAACCTGCGCGCCGACGTCGGCCTCATCGGCGCGACGCCCCTCGTCGTCGGCTTCCTCACCGCCCTCGTCGCCGGCGTCCTCGCCATCCAGGCGCTCGTGTGGCTGCTGCGACGCCAGGAGTTCCACCGCTTCGCCTACTACCTGTGGCCCGCCGGCCTCGCCTACCTCGCCTGGCTCGCCCTCGCCCGGTGAGCGCCGACCGCGCCCCTGCTGCACCCGCGCCCGCGCGCGACGCCGCGACCGCCGACCTCGTCGACGCCGCGACCGCCGACCTCGTCGACGCCGCGACCACCGACCTCGTCGACGCCGCGCTTCGCGAGGACATCGGCGACGGCGACCGCTCGACGCTGTGGAGCGTCCCCGCGGACGCGACCGGCGCCGCCTCGATCCGGGCCAAGGCGTCCGGCGTCCTCGCCGGGCTCGACATCGCGGCCGCCGTCTTCCGCCGCCTGGATCCGGCCCTCCGCGTCGAGAGCCTCGCGCGCGCCGGTGACGTGCTGGCGCCCGGCTCCGTCGTGCTGCGCGTCGCCGGGCCGCTCCGCTCGATCCTCACTGGCGAGCGCACGGCGCTCAACTTCCTGCAGCGCCTCTCCGGCATCGCGACGCTGACGCGCCGCTACGTCGACGGCGTCGCCGGCACCGGTGCGCGCATCCTCGACACGCGCAAGACCACCCCCGGGTGGCGCCTCCTCGAGAAGGCTGCGGTTCGCGCCGGTGGCGGGCACAACCATCGCTTCGGCCTCTTCGACGCCGTTCTCCTCAAGGAGAACCACATCGCCGCCGCCGGAGGGATCGCCGCCGCGCTCGAGCGCGTCCGTGCCGCCGGTTCTGACCTTCCCGTCGAGGTCGAGGTTCGCTCGCTCGACGAGCTCGACGCGGCGATCGCCGCCGGCGCCCGTCACCTCCTCCTCGACAACATGGATCCGCCCACCCTGCGCGAAGCCGTCCGACGCGCGCGCGCCCGCACCGGTCTCCGCCTCGAGGCCTCCGGCAACGTCACCCTCGAGACCGTGCGCGCCATCGCCGGGACCGGCGTCGACGCGATCAGCGTGGGCGCCCTCACCCACTCGGCGCCGGCGCTGGACCTCTCCATGCTCCTCGACTGACGCCGTGGACGCCCGCGACCTCACGCTCTGGGAGGGCCGGCCGGTCGACGCGTGGCGGCGGCTGTGGTCCGTGCCGGCGCTGCGCATCGTCGCTTCGATCGGATCCACCAACGACGCCGTCCGACACCTCGCCGAGCGCGGCGCGCCCGCCTGGACCACCGTCATCGCCGACGAACAGACCGCCGGCCGCGGCCGCCGCGGCCGCCGCTGGCACGCGCCGCCCCGGACCGGCCTCCTCATCTCCGTCCTGGTGCGGCCGCCCGCCGCCAGCGCGCCCTGGCTCGGCACGCTCCCCCTGCGCGCCGGCCTCGCCGCCATCCGCGCCGTCGCCGCCACCGCCCCGGTACGCGCCGGCCTCAAGTGGCCCAACGACCTTCTCGTCGACGGACGCAAGCTCTGCGGCGTCCTGTGCGAGGCGGCCACCGCCGGCGCCGGCGCCTACGTCGTCGTCGGCATCGGCATCAACGTCGCCCTCCGCCTCGAGGAACTCCCGCCCGAGCTCCGCGAGCGCGCCACCTCGCTCCGCATCCTCACCGGCGCGCCCGTCTCCCGCGCGGCGCTCGCCGGCCGCCTGTTCGACGAGCTGCGCGGCCTCGCCGGCGACGGCTTCGGTCCCCTCGAGGGCGACGTCGCCGCCGAGCTCGCCGCTCGCGACCTCCTGCACGCGCGCCCGCTGCAGGCCGCCGACGGCGCCCCACTCGGCGTCGGCGCCGGCTTCGCCGCCGACGGCGCCCTGCGCGTACTCGACGCGGACGGCCGCACCCGCTACATCACCGAGGCCGGCGTGGCCGACGCGGGCGTGCGCCCGGCCGCCCGCGCGTCCACCGGCGATTCCACGGAGGTGTCATGATCCTCGTCTTCGACGTCGGCAACACCGAGACCGTCCTCGGCCTCTTCGACGACGATCGCCTCGACCGCAGTTGGCGCATCTCGACCAACCCCGATCGCACAGCCGACGAGCTCGCCCTCCTCGTGCGCGGCCTCATCCGTGACTCCGGCGCCGACCCCAACGCCGTCCACGGCGCCGCCGTCGCCTCCGTCGTGCCCGTCGTCACCCACACCGTCGTCGCCGTTTGCGAACGCCTCGCCCCCCGGCCCCCCGTCGTCGTCTCCGCCGCATCCCCGCTGCCCATCCGCATCGACATCGACGAGCCCCTCACCGTCGGCGCCGACCGCGTCGTCAACACCCTCGCTGCCGCCCGCCTCTTCCACCGCGACACCATCGTCGTCGATCTCGGCACCGCCACCACCTTCGACTGCATCTCCGCCGACGGCACCTTCATCGGCGGCATCATCGCTCCCGGCGTCCGCACCGGCGCCGAAACCCTCGTCCGCCGCACCGCCAAACTCCCTCACGTCCATCTCGAACGGCCCCGCTCCGTCATCGGACGCCGCACCGACGCCGCCCTCCACAGCGGCATCTTCTTCGGCGCCGTCGCCGCCATCGACGGCATCGTCCTCCGCATCCGCGAGGAGTGGAAACGCCCCGATGCCCTCGTCGTCGCCACCGGTGGCCTCGCCTCCGTCCTCGGCCCCCACTGCGACAGCGTCGAGCGCGTCGAGCCCTTCCTCACCCTCCACGGCCTCCGCCTCGCCTACCCCCTCCTCGCCGGCGACTGAACCGCTGCCAATTTGACAACGCGGACCTGCCTCTCTGGCACTTCGCCCGGGCACGCCGTCTGCCTTCGCCCGCCCCCGGCCGCGGCCGCTTGACAGGCACCGTCCGCCGCCCCATACTCACACGTGCATTAGCACTCGGCGGCGTTGAGTGCTAGCAGACCGCGCCGACTCGAACCTTACCCAATAGGAGGACTGCTATGGCGACTGCAGCGGCGACGAAGATCCGGCCTCTGGCGGACCGGGTCGTGGTGAAGCCCCTCGAGGAGACGGAGCAGATGCGCGGGGGTCTCTACATTCCGGACACGGCGAAGGAGAAGCCGCAGCAGGGAGAGATCGTCGCGGTCGGCGAAGGGAAGCTGACGGACGACGGCAAGCGGATTCCGCCGGACGTGAAGGCGGGGGACCGCGTGCTGTACGGGAAGTACAGCGGCACGGAGGTGACGGTGGAGGACGAGCAGTATCTGATCCTGCGCGAGTCGGACGTGCTGGCGGTGATCCGGACCTGAGCGGTCCGCTGGAACGGAATGCGAAGCAGACAACCACGCGATAGAGGAGGAGAATACAGATGGCGGCGAAGGAACTGCATTTCGATACCGAGGCGCGGGCGGCGCTGAAGCGGGGCGTCGACAAGCTCGCGGAGGCGGTGAAGGTGACGCTCGGCCCGAAGGGTCGCAACGTGGTGGTGGACCGGAAGTTCGGCTCGCCCACGGTGACGAAGGACGGGGTGACGGTGGCGAAGGAGGTGGAGCTGTCGGACCCGGTCGAGAACATGGGTGCGCAGATGGTGAAGGAGGTCGCGACGAAGACGAGCGACCTGGCGGGCGACGGCACGACGACGGCGACGGTGCTGGCGCAGGCGATCTTCCGCGAGGGGCTGAAGAACGTGACGGCGGGTGCGAACCCGATGGCGATCAAGCGCGGGATCGACCGGGTGGTGGAGAAGGTGGTGGAGGAGCTGAAGTCGCTGTCGACGCAGACGAAGGGGAAGAAGGAGATCGCGCAGGTGGGCGCGATCTCGGCGAACAACGACATGGAGATCGGCGACCTGATCGCGGATGCCATGGAGAAGGTGGGCAAGGACGGCGTGATCACGGTCGAGGAGGCGCGCGGCCTGGAGACGACGCTGGAGACGGTCGAGGGGATGCAGTTCGACCGCGGCTATCTGTCGCCCTACTTCGTGACGGATCCGGAGCGCATGGAGGCGGTCCTGGAGGACGCGGTCGTGCTGGTGCACGACAAGAAGATCAGCGCGATGAAGGATCTGCTGCCGGTGCTCGAGAAGGTCGCGCAGATGGGCCGTCCGCTGCTGATCATCGCCGAGGACGTGGAGGGCGAGGCGCTCGCCACGCTGGTGGTGAACAAGCTTCGCGGCACGCTGAAGGTGTGCGCCGTGAAGGCGCCGGGCTTCGGTGACCGGCGCAAGGCGATGCTGCAGGACATCGCGGTGCTGACCGGCGGCCAGGTGATCTCCGAGGAGCTCGGCTTCAAGCTGGAGAACGCGGTGGTCGGCGACCTCGGGCAGGCGAAGCGGATCGTCGTCGACAAGGACAACACCACGCTGATCGACGGCGCCGGCGCGCCGGAGAAGATCAAGGGCCGCATCGAGGAGATCCGCGTCGCGATCGACAAGTCCACCTCGGACTATGACCGCGAGAAGCTGCAGGAGCGGCTCGCCAAGCTCGCGGGCGGCGTGGCCGTCATCAACGTGGGCGCCGCGACCGAGACGGAGATGAAGGAGAAGAAGGCGCGCGTC
Source organism: uncultured Gemmatimonadales bacterium (assembly GCA_963816355.1). Lineage (GTDB taxonomy): Bacteria > Gemmatimonadota > Gemmatimonadetes > Longimicrobiales > RSA9 > CAWFKH01. The sequence continues at coordinate 798,587 of CAWFKH010000003.1, forward strand.
GAGGACGCGCTGCACGCCACGCGCGCGGCGGTCGAGGAGGGGATCGTCCCCGGCGGCGGCGTCGCGCTGCTGCGGGTGCAGGCGACGTTGAAGGACTTCACGCGTCGACGCGGCGGACGAGCAGATCGGCGTGCAGATCCTGCTCCGCGCGCTCGAGGCGCCGATCCGGCAGATCTCGCAGAACGCGGGCGCGGAGGGCTCGATCATCGTCGAGCGCGTGCGCGAGAACAAGGAGCCGAACTTCGGCTACAACGCCCAGACCGACACCTACGAGGACCTGGTCGAGGCGGGCGTCATCGATCCGACGAAGGTGACGCGGACGGCGCTGCAGAACGCGGCGTCGATCGCCAGCCTGCTCCTCACCACGGAATGCGTCGTGGTCGAGAAGCCGGAGGAGGAGAAGGCGCCGGCCGGCGGCGGCATGCCGGGCGGCATGGGCGGCATGTACTGATCCGCTCTCTTCAGCGGCGGCGTCGAGGAAGGGGTCCGGAATCGCTCCGGGCCCCCGCGCCTCGCGAACGGGCGGCGGCGACTTCGGTCGCGCCGCCCGTTCGTCGTTCCGGTCGTCCCCCGGCGACCTACGCGTCGCGTCCGCGGCCGCACCCGTGGACCCTAGGCTGCCCGCGAAGTCGCCGTTCCGCCTTGACGCTTTTCGCCGCCGCCTTCATTCTGGAGAAGCAGGCATCCTCTCGCAGGAGAAGCATTTCCGATGTCGCACGCCGACCGTCGCGGCCGAGCCGCCGGGCCTCTCGCCTCGCCGCGCTCTCCGTGGGCCGCTGTCGCCGTCGCGGCGGCCGCGCTCGCCCTTTGGGTCGCTCGCTCCGTCGGCCGCGCACGCGCAATCGGTCGTGGGCGTCTTCGTGGACGAGGCCGGCGCACCGATCGCGGGCGCCGTCGTCACGTTGCGTGGCCCCGGGGGCGTGGAGGTCGCCAGCGCGCTGACGGACGAGCGGGGGCGCTTCCTGCTCACGGCGCCGGTGGCCGGAACCTACTCGCTGCGCGCGCAGCGGATCGGCTTCGCGGACACCAACACCGGCGGCCTGAAGCTGACGGCCGGAGCGACGCGGGACATCCGCATGGCATCCACCTCGAAGGCGGTGGCGCTGGAGGGGATCGTCGCGACGGGCAAGCGGCGCTGCAAGCTGGAGCCGGAATCCGCGGACCGCACCTTCGCGCTGTGGGAGGAGGCGCGCAAGGCGCTCGAGGCGGCGAAGCTGGCGGATCGCAAGCGGCTGGTGCGCTACGACGTCGTCGAGTACGAGCGCGAGCTCGACCCGCACCAGCTCGCCGTGCGCTCGGAGCAGCGCAAGCCCCGCACGGAGTACGCGCGCCACCCCTTCGGCAGCAAGCTGACCGCGGAGCAGCTCTCTCAGGGCGGCTTCATCCAGGAGCGCTCCGGACAGCTCTACTACTACGCGCCGGACGCGGATGTCCTGCTCTCGAGCGTGTTCCAGGGGGACCACTGCTTCCACGCCGAGGCGGGCGACTCGCTGGTCGGACTCGCCTTCGAGCCGGCGCACGACCGCGACGTGCCCGAGATCGAGGGCGTGATGTGGCTCGATCCCCACTCCGCCGAGCTGCGGCGCGTCGACTTCCGCTACACGAAGCTGCCGTGGAACGTGTCGCGCGAGGCGGTCGGCGGGCGCCTCGAGGTCGAGCGCCTCGTCAGCGGTCTCCACATCATCTCGCGCTGGCGCATCCGCATGCCGGTCGTCGAGCTGCAGGACCGCAAGGAGAGCCGCCTCCCCGGCGGGCGCATCGCGTTTCAGGAGGCGCGGCTCGTCGGCATCGACGAGAAGGGCGGCATCGTCGGCGGCGTCGTGGCGGGCGACGGCGCCAAGGAGTTCGCGGCGCGCACGGCGACGCTCGCGGGCGTCGCCTGGGACAGCGCGGGCGGTGGACCGCTGGCGGGTGCGAAGATCGCGCTGCTCGGCACGCAGCACGTGATCGAGACCGGCGCCGACGGCTCCTTTCGCGCGAACGGGCTGCCGGATGGAACCTATTTCGTCTCCGTGTCGCACCCGAAGCTGGACAGCCTCGGCATCGTGCCGCCGCTGCGGCCCATCGAGCTGAACCCCGGCGAAACGACCCGCATGGCGTTCGCCGTCCCGGCCCGCCTCGCGCGGGCGCCGAGCGCGGCCGCGGGCGGCATCCATGTTGCCGGCCGTACGGTGGGGCGGGGGAGCACCGCCACCATCGAGGGGACGGTCGTCAACACCGACGGGCAGCCGATCGCCGGCGCCCAGGCGGCCATCGTGCTCGACGCGTCGGTCGGCAGGGAGGTGGGCGTCGTCAGCGACGACAGCGGGCACTTCGCGCTGCCCGGAGTGCCCTCGGGCAAGCGCGTCCTCGCGGTGCGGCAGATCGGCTACGACGCGCGCTCGATCAGCCTCGACCTCGCCGCGGGCGAGTTTGTCCGCGTCGACGCCACGCTGCCGATCCATCCCGTCTCGATCGCCGGCCTCAGCGTCGTCAGCTCCCGCCCGGGTCACGTGCGCACCATCGCCGAGCACTTCGAGGACCGCCGTCGCCGGGGCGTCGGCTTCTTCATCGACCGCACGATGATCGAGGCGCGCCACCCCGCGTCGATCAGCGAGATGCTCGTGGCCGCTCCCGGCGTCAAGCGCGAGTGCAACTACAGCGTCGACGTCTCGCACGCCTGCATGGTCCGCTTCGCCGGCGCGCGCCAGACGGTCGGCATGCAGGATCCGATGCGCGGCCTTCAGGTCAATGCGAGGAAGGACTCCCTCTTCACGCCGGAGGGCGTCGGCAGAGCCGGCGGCGGCTTCACCAAGCCGGGCACCTTCCTCATGGACGCCAAGACCGGCTGCCCGGTGCAGTATTACGTGGACGGCCTGCCGTTCCCGATAGACGACCAGTTCAACGCGATCGACCTCCAGATCAGCATGGTGGACGTGCAGTCGATCGAGGTCTACCAGCCCGGCGAGGTCCCGGCGCAGTTCAGCGGCGGCCGCAACACGCGCTGCGGCGTGGTCGTCATCTGGACCGGGCGCGCGCGGCCCGGCGCCGCCGGCTCGGCGGCCGGCTCCGGGGGCGGTGCGTAGCGGCGCGTAGCAGCGCGGGGGCGGTCCGGGGAGCGTCGTCGTCCCGGCGTCGCGGGCGCGGGTCCCTCGGGTGGCACGAGGCAGGTCGAACGGCGCGATCCGCTACAGCCGGAAGCTCTGCAGCAGCCGCTTCTCGCTCTCGCCCTCGATGTGCGCTTCGACCTCGAAGTACGCCTCGAGGCCGCTGCCGGCGAGCTTGTCACGGAAGAGTTGATCGACCTGGAAGACGCCCGCCGAGTTGGACATCTCGATCACCAGCCGGATCGGCACGCTCGCACCCTTTTCGATGCTGACGCTCTCGATCGCGGCCGCGGAGATCGAGTGGATGCTCGTCGACCCCGCGCGGAAGCTGATGCGCGAGCGCCCCTTCGCCATGTCGAGCGCGTCGGCGATGCGGACCACGCCCGCCTCCAGCGTCAACGGCTTGCCGCCCGAGCGGTGCGCGATGATCGCGTGCAGGATCTCGGAGCGCACCGCGGTGGCGGTGCGGACGTCGTAGATCTCGGCGAGCAGCTCACGCAGCTTGTCCTGGATCACGAAGAGCGAGAAGCCCTCGTGGTCGGCGCGGTGGATCGACATGCCGAGGTCGTGGAACAGCGAGGCGAGCGCGACGACGACCTCGGCGTCCTGCGTCGACAGCGCGTAGTTGCGCGCGACCGACGGCTCGATGCCGGCGTCGACCAGCAGCCGCAGCAGCTTCACGGCGATGTTGGTGACGATCTTGACGTGGACCGGGCCGTGGTCCGTCATCCCGAGCCGCTCCATCGCGTTCACGTTCGCGACGAGCCAGAGCGCGTACAGCTCGTCGTCCGCGTTGATCAGCTCCAGAAGCCGTCGCAGCTTGGGATTGTGCCGATCCGGGCACCGTCATCTCGACGCGGTGCTCGAAGCGCTCCGGGATCGTGCGCGGAGCGACGCCGGTGGGCACGTCCCCGCCGGCCTGCGTCGGGTCCGTCGCGAAGCCGCCGGTTTCCTCGCTCACTCCTCCTCCTCCCGCCCGTGCGAGCGGCCCGTCCGACGCGGACGCACGCGGCTTGCAGTCCGTACGAAGGCTACGATTCCTTCCATCGATCGAACCTCGCAGCGAGAGTGAGCCGTGGCAACTACACAGAAGGGCCCGCATCCACGCCGGCGCGCGCTGGACATGCAACGCGAGATCCGCGCCTTCCTCGACGACCACCCGGACGGCTGGAGCCATCAGGCGTGGAGCGGTTTTCTCGACCGTCTGCGCGCGGAGGGCTACGACACCAGCGATCCGGACGCGATCGGCCACCGACTCGAGGGAGCGCGCCTCGCCCGCTTCCTCGAGCACCTCGGCGTGCACGGCCTCGGCCCCCGCCGTCGTGAGGCGCTCGTGGACCGCTTCGGCACCCTCTGGAAGCTGCGCCATGCCGGCGAGGAGGAGATCGGCGGCACGCCGGGAATCACCGCTCCCCTCGCGCGCGAGATCCGCGGCGCCCTCGGCTGAGCGCCGGGCCGCCTTCGGCCCCTGCCGCGGTGCCGCCGGCCGGGCACCGCGGTCCGCTGGCGAGCGCTTCGCGGCGGCGCCCTCGGCGGAGCCTCGCCAGGGCGCCGCGGGCGTCGGTGCCCGCCGGTTGCTGGCGCCGCGCGGCGTCGTTTACTTTCCCCACGTCCGCGGCCGCTTTCGGCGGCCGACGCGATCCCTGGCAGAGCCCCGACCGCCGCCGCGGTCCGAACCGGTGAGACGATGAGCGCCGCGACCGACGAGATGATCCGGGTCACCCTCCCGGACGGCAAGGTGATCGAGGTGCCGCGCGGCGCCACCGCCCGCGACGTGGCCGAGCGCATCGGCCCCGGCCTGGCCCGTGCGGCGCTCGCGGCGCGTGTGGACGGGCGTGTCGTGGACCTGTTCCAGCCGATCGAGCGAGACGTGTCGCTCGCCATCCTCACCGAGCGCGATCCGCAGGCGCTCGACGTGCTGCGCCACTCCGCGGCGCACGTGCTGGCGGCCGCCGTTCGGGAGGTGCGGCCGGGCGCCGGCATCGGCTTCGGGCCGGCGATCGAGGATGGCTTCTACTACGACTTCGAGGTCGAGGAGCCGTTCACGCCGGAGGAGCTCGAGCGGATCGAGGAGCGCATGCGCGGCATCGGCGCGCGCGACGAGCCGTTCGAGCGGCGCGCCGTCACGAAGGAGGAGGCCCGGCGCCTGTTCGCCGACGACCCGCTCAAGCTCGAGCGGCTCGAGGAGCTGGGCGACGACGAGGTGATCACCGTCTACCGCAACGGCCCCTTCCTCGACCTCTGCCGCGGTCCGCACGTGCCCTCCACCGGGCGCGTGCGCAGCGTCAAGCTGCTCTCGACCGCCGGCGCGTACTGGCGCGGCGACGAGAAGCGCCAGATGCTGCAGCGCATCTACGGCACCGCCTGGTTCAGCGACAAGGACCTGAACGCGTACCTCGAGCGCATCGAGGAGGCGAAGCGCCGCGATCACCGCCGCCTCGGCCGCGAGCTCGACCTCTTCCTCTTCCACCCCTTCGCGCCCGGCGCCGCCTTCTGGACCGACCGCGGCACCACCATCTTCATGCTCCTCGAGGGATGGATGCGCTCCACCCTCGCCGACAACGGCTACCGGATCGTCAAGACCCCGCTCCTCTACAACAAGGCGCTCTGGGAGATCTCCGGCCACTGGGGCAAGTACCGCGAGAACATGTTCCTCGTCCTCGACAAGGAGAGCGGCGAGCCGGACTTCTCCCTCAAGCCGATGAACTGTCCGTCGCACTACCTGCTCTACGCCTCGCGCAAGCACTCCTATCGCGAGTTGCCCATCCGCTACGCCACCCAGGACGTGCTGCACCGCAACGAGGTAACCGGCGCCCTCAGCGGCCTCACCCGCGTGCGCCAGTTCCAGCAGGACGACGCCCACATCTTCCTCGCCCCGGACCAGATCGTGGACGAGGTGCAGCGCCTCGTGCGCCTCCTCGACTACTTCTACGAGACCCTCGGCCTCGCCTACACCGCCAACTTCTCCACCCGCCCCGCACAGCGTATCGGCGACGACGCCACGTGGGATCGCGCCGAAGCCGACCTCCGCAGCGCGCTCGAAGCCACCGGCCTCGACTACGAGGAGAAGGCCGGCGAGGGCGCCTTCTACGGACCCAAGATCGACTTCGACGTCGCCGACTCGCTCGGCCGCAAGTGGCAGCTCGGCACGATCCAGCTCGACTACGGCAATCCGGAACGCTTCGACCTCACCTACGCGGGCGAAGACAACCACGAGCACCGGCCCGTCGTCATCCACCGCGCCATCTTCGGCTCCTTCGAGCGCTTCATCGCCATCCTCATCGAGCACTTCGCCGGCGCCTTCCCGCTCTGGCTCGCGCCGGAGCAGGTGCGCGTGCTGCCCATCACGGACGACGTCGCCGCTTCCGCACGCGAGCTCGCCGACGCGCTGCGCGACGCCGGCATCCGCGTCCATCTCGACGACCGCTCCGAGACCCTCGGCTACCGCATCCGCGAGGCGGAGACGCAGAAGATCCCCTACATGGCGGTCGTGGGGAAGCGCGAGGCCGAATCCGGGCAGGTCGCTGTCCGCCGCCACGGCGCCGGCGCCAAACAAGAGGTCGTTTCGCGCGATGCGTTCCTGGAGCGCTTGCGCGCCGAGGTGTCGAGCCGGGCCCTCGGGTAGGGAGGGCGCTCGCTGCCCCTCGCTCAGCGCCCTCCACGTCTTGACAAAGGACTGCTTCTCGCCTAAACTCCCGCCCTTGTACGATGCGAAGCGGGGGGCTCCGCGCCTTCCCACCTTTCGGTCCGCGTTCGCGCGGCACTGCCGGGTCTGCGACGTCGTTCCCGCCTCGGAAGGCTCCCGGGCGGATCTCTTCGCGGGCCCGCGTGTGCGGGTCCGCAATTTTTGTCTCTTTTCCGGGAGGCGTCGTCATATCCACGGACAAGCGCGTACGCGTGAACCGACAGATCCGGATCAGTCCCGTTCGCGTGGTGGACGAGGAAGGGGAGCAGTTGGGGATTCTGCCCGTCGAGCAGGCGGTCACGCTCGCCGAGGAGCGTGGCCTGGATCTCGTCGAGGTGGCGCCGACCGCGCGGCCGCCCGTCTGCCGGATCATGGATTACGGCAAGTTCAAGTATGAAGAGGCGCGCAAGGCCCGGAAGGCGCGAAAGAAGCAGCACCAAGTCCAGATCAAGGAAGTGAAGTTCCGCCCCGGCATCGAGGAGCACGACTTCGAGTTCAAGATCCGGCACGCGCGGCGCTTTCTCGAGGAAGGCAACAAGGTCAAGGCGACGATGATGTTCCGCGGGCGCCAGGTCGCTCACGCGGACATCGGGCGCCAGGTCCTCGCCCGCGTCGCCGCCGTCCTCGACGACGTCGGCAAGGTCGAGAGCGATCCGGCCCTCGAGGGCCGCAACATGACGATGATCGTCGCGCCGCGGCGGTAGCGATCGAATGGAGGAAGCATGCCGAAGATGAAGACCAACCGGAGCGCCGCGAAGCGCTTCCGCGTCACGGGGAAGGGGCGTGTTCGGCGCTTTCAGGCGAACAAGAGCCACATCCTCACCAAGAAGACCGCCAAGCGGAAGCGCCACCTGCGGGGCGGCGCGATGGTCGCGAAGGCGGACGAGAAGCGCGTCAAGCGCATGCTCGGAGTGTAGCGGATGCCTCGCGCAACGAACGCCGTCGCACGGCACCGCAAGAAGAAGCGCTACCTGAAGGCCGCAAAGGGCTACTGGGGTGCGCGCTCGAAGCTGTGGCGGATCGCGAAGAACGCGGTCGAGCGCGGCTGGGCCTACTCGTACCGGGACCGCAAGCAGCGCAAGCGCGAGATGCGCCGCCTCTGGATCACGCGGATCAACGCCGCATCGAGACAGCACGACGTCAGCTACTCCCGCCTCATCAACGGTCTGAAGCAGGCGGGCGTCGAGGTCAATCGCAAGGTGCTCGCGGATCTCGCGGTGCACGATCCGGCCGCGTTCGGCGCCGTCGTCGAGCAGGCGAAGGCGCACCTCGGCTGAGTTGCGGGGTCGGCGCCGCGACCGGGCCGCGGAAGTCCCGCGGCCCCTCGCCCCCGTCCACCGGCGTCCTCTGCCCGCCTCGCGGGCCGATACGCCCGCCCCATCCACGGCATCCGAACGATGACGCGCGACCTCGTCCAAGAGCTGCAGTCGCTCGAAACCGAAGCGGCGGCCGCCATCGAGCGCGCCGCTTCCGCCGATTCGCTCGAAGAGATCCGCGTCCGCTTCCTCGGCCGCCGCGATGGCCGCATCACCGGCGTGCTCAAGCTCCTCGGATCGCTCCCGCCCGATGCGCGCCCCGCCGTCGGCGCCGAGGCGAACCGTGTCAAGGAGGCGGTCACCTCGCTGCTCGAGTCGCGCCAGGCCGCGCTCGCCGACGAAGTCGACGCCGGATCCTCGCTCGACCTTTCGCTGCCCGGCCGTCGCGCCTGGCGTGGCGCCGTGCACCCCGTCCTCCAGGTGATCGACGAGATCTGCGACGTCCTGGCCTCGCTCGGCTTCACGCGCGCCCGCGGCCCCGAGGCCGAGACCGAGTGGTACAACTTCGTCGCCCTCAACACGCCGCTCGACCACCCGGCCGCTGACGAGCACGACACGTTCTACATCGACGACGGCGTCGTCCTGCGCAGCCACACCTCGCCGGTCCAGATCCGGACGATGCAGGCATTCCAGCCACCGATCCGCGTCGCTATCCCGGGCATGTGCTACCGGCGCGACCCCTACGATGCCTCGCACGCACCCGCCTTCGACCAGATCGAGGGACTCGCCGTGGACGAGGGCATCTCCTTCGTCGACCTGCGCGCCACCCTCGCCGAGTTCGCGCGCCGCTTCTTCGGACCCGACGTCCACGTCCGCTTCCGGCCGTCCTACTTCCCCTTCACCGAGCCGAGCGCCGAAGTCGACGTGAGCTGCACCCTCTGCCGCGGCGCCGGCTGCAGCACGTGCAAGGGGACCGGCTGGATCGAGATCATGGGCGCCGGCATGGTCGATCCCGCCGTCTTCGAGCGCGTCGGCTACGACGCCGAACGCTACACCGGCTTCGCCTTCGGCATGGGGCCCGGGCGCATCGCCATCCTGCGCTACGGCATCCCTGACATCCGTCTCTTCTACGAGTCGGACGTCCGCTTCCTGCGCCAGTTCTCCTGAGGCCGCAGTGAACATCGGCTACCGCTGGCTCACGGACCTGCTCGACGGCCTCACCGCCTCGCCGGCCGAGGTCGCCGACCGCCTCGCCGCCTCCGGCGCGCCCGTCGACGACATCGTCGACCTCGGCGCCGGCCTCGCCGGCATCGTCGTCGCCCGCGTCGACGACGTCCGCCGCCATCCCAACGCCGACCGCCTCTCGCTCTGCGTCGTGGACGCCGGCGGGCCCGAGCCGCTCTCCGTCGTCTGCGGCGCCCCCAACGTCCGTGCCGGCGGCCTCTATCCGTTCGCTCCCGTCGGCGCTGCGCTGCCGGGCGGCATGTGCATCGGAAGAGCCAAGATTCGAGGTGAGGTGAGCGAAGGTATGTTGTGCAGCGAGAGCGAGTTGGAGCTCGGCCACTCGCACGATGGCCTGCTCGAGATCGCCGGCGACGCTGCGCCCGGCACGCGCTTCGTCGAAGCGCTGGGCCTCGACGACGCGCGCCTCGTCGTCGACGTGACGGCGAACCGTCCGGACCTGCTCTCGCACGCCGGCGTGGCGCGGGAGCTGGCGGCGTTCGACCTCGGCCGCTTGCGGCTGCCGGAGGGGGAGCGCTCGCTGCGGCTGGAGGCGGGGAAGTCGGAGTCGCGGGCCGCGGGTGTGAGCGTGCGGATCGAGGCGCCGGACCTGTGCCCGCGCTACCTTGGCGCCGTGGTGCGGGGCGTCCGCGTGGGTGCCTCGCCGGACTGGCTGCGGGGGCGGCTGCGCTCGATCGGGGTGCGGCCGATCAACAACGTGGTGGACGCGACGAACTACGTCCTGCACGAGTTGGGGCAGCCGCTGCACGCGTTCGATCTGGCGCGGCTGCGCGGGGAGCAGATCGTGGTGCGGCGCGCACGCGGGGGCGAGTCGCTGGTGACGCTGGACGGAGAGCGGCGCGCGCTGACGGATTCGATGCTGGTGATCGCGGACGCGGAGCGTGCCGTGGCCGTGGCGGGCGTCATGGGCGGCGAGGATTCCGAGGTGCGCCCGGAGACCACGGATCTGCTGATCGAGTGCGCGCTCTTCGAACCGCGCTCGGTGCGTGCGACCCGGCGCTCGCTCGGGCTCTCGACGGACGCCAGCTACCGCTACGAGCGCGGGGTCGACCCGGAGGGAATGGAGCGGGCGCTGCGGCGCGCGGTCGAGCTGATCGGCCGCACGGCCGGCGGCGAAGCGGCGGCGAGCGTGGCGGACGCACAGCCGCGGCCGTGGACGGCGGCGCGGGTGCCGCTCCGGCCGGAGCGCGCCGCGCACCTGCTGGGAGTGCCACTCAGCGAGGGGGAAGTGGTGGCGCGCCTGGCCGCGCTCGGCTTCGACCGCGTGGAGGCGGACGGCTCCGATCCGCCGCTCTTCCGTGTACCCGGCAGCCGCTCCTACGACGTGACGCGCGAGGTCGACCTGATCGAGGAGGTCGCGCGCCACCACGGCTACGAGTCTTTCCCGGACGAGCTGCGGCCGTTCCGGCCGAGCGCCGTGCCGGATGACGAGATGGCGCGACTGGAGGATCGCCTGCGCGCGCTGTTCGTGGGCCGCGGCTTTCTCGAGGCGCATCTCGGCGGCCTCGCGCCGGAGTCGGAAGGTGACGTCGCCCTGGTGCTCCCACTCTCCTCCGCGGAGAGCCGGCTGCGCCGCGCGCTGCTGCCGGGCCTGATTCACCGCGTGGAGCACAATTTCGCCCGCGGCACGGGCGACGTGCGACTCTTCGAGATCGGCACCGCGTTCGCGCCTGGGGAGACGCTGCCGCTCGAGACGCGTCGTCTCGCAGTGGTCCTGGCGGGAGCGCGACGGCCGCCGCACTGGAGCGGACCGGCCCCTGCCTTCGACGTGTGGGACGCGAGCGGCCTGCTCGCGGAGCTGGCCGAGACGCTCGGTCTGGAGCCGCCGGCGCCGGCCGGCGCCGCGGCCGATCTCCCCGCCTACCTCGACGCACCACGCGCCTACACCGTGGCCGGTCCGTCGGTGGGGGTGGCGCCGGTCGCGCTCGCGGGCCCGATCGCCGCGGCCGCGATCGACGCGCCGCGCTGGGCGCCGGCGGTCTACGGTCTCGAGGTCGTGCTCACGCCTGCGATGGCCGAGCGGCCGCACGCGCGCTACCGGCCGCTGCCGGAGTACCCGGCGATCGAGCGCGACCTGGCGCTGCTCGTGCCGGCCGGCGTGAGCGCGGCCGTGGTCGAGGAGACGATCCGCGAGGCGGCCGGCGACCTGCTCGAGGCGGTGCACCCCTTCGACCTCTACACCGGGGCCGGCGTGGCGGCGGGACGGCGCAGCATCGCCTACCGACTGCGGCTGCGATCGGCCGAACGCACCCTCACGGACGAGGAGGCCGATGGCAGGATCGGACGCGTCCTCAGGGCGCTCGAGGAGCGACTCGATGTCGGCCGACGCGAATAGCCCCCCAGAGCGCGCGGGGGCGCCAGGCGGCGGCGCCGAATGGGACCGGCTCGAGCTGAGCGCCCGTCGCCTGCTCCAGGAGCATGCCGACTTCCGCCGCCGCGCGCGCCGCGCCGAAGCCCGCGTCGGCGAGCTCGAGGGCGCCCTGCGCGAGGTCGCCCACGGTACGATCGACCCGGTCGACCTGCAGAAGCGCTTGCAGAACGCAGAGCGCGAGAACACCGAGCTGCGGCGCCGCCTGAGCGAGGCGCGTGAACGCGTGCGCCGGATCATCGCGCGGCTGCGCTTCCTGGACGAGAGCCGCTGAGCGCCGGAGGCGACGATGAGCGACGGGGAGAAAAACAGCGTCACGGTCACGATCGCCGGCGACCCGTACACGATCCGCACCGAGGCGAGCGCCGAGCACGCGCGCGCGTGCGCTTCGCTGGTCGACGAGGCGATCACCGACGTGCTCGGCCGTGGCGCGCTCGTCGAGGCGCACAAGGCGGCGATCCTCGCGGCGCTTTCCATCGCCGACCAGCTCCTGCGCGAGCGCGGCACCGCCGAATCGGAACGCGACCACCGGGACCGTCTGGCGGGGCGCCTCGCCTCCGACCTCGAGGCGGCGCTGCGGGCGGACGATCTTGCATCCGGTGCTTGACCCCGGATACCTTCCAACATGCGGAACGCCGTGCCGGACGCGTGTTTCCAGCGCTCTCCGGACGGGTGACGAATCGCATCGCCTGCCGTAGGCGCCCCCGCGCGCCTTTCTCGGAGTGAACATGGTGATTTGGGTCGTAGCGGTCGTGGCGGCAGCCGCGTCCGCCATTCTCGGCTTCCTGCTCGGCCGGCGGGGGGAGCGTCTGCGACAGCGACGCGCCCGCGCCACCGCCGAGGAGGAGGGGGAGCGCCTGCGCCGTGACGCCGAGGCGGACGCGGAGCGAATCCGCCAGGCCGCCACCCTGCAGGGGAAGGAAGAGGCGTTCCGGGCGCGGGAGGAATGGGAGCGCGAGGAGGTGCGGCGGCGCGAAGAGGTGGAGCGCCAGGAACACCGTCTCGAGGAGCGCCAGTCCGGCCTCGACCGCAAGTTCGACGTGCTCGGTGAAAGGGAGCACGCCCTCGAGGCGCGCGAACGGACGCTGGAGGAGCGCTCCGCGGAGCTCGACCGCGCCACGGACGAGCAGAGGGGCCTGCGCGAGGAGGCGCGGCGTCGTCTGGAGACGGTGGCCGCAATGACCGCCGACGAGGCGCGGCGGCAACTGGTCCACGACATCGAGGACGAGGCCCGGGCGGACGCGGCCAACACCGTGCGCGAGATTCGCGAGAGCGCGAAACGGGAGGCGGAGCGGGAAGCACGCAACATCGTCTCGCTCGCCATTCAGCGCATCGCCGCCGACCACACGGCCGAGAGCACGGTCTCCGTGGTGAGTCTGCCGTCCGACGAGATGAAGGGCCGCATCATCGGCCGCGAGGGCCGCAACATCCGCGCGTTCGAGCAGGCGACCGGCATCGACGTGATCATCGACGACACGCCCGAGGCGGTGATCCTCTCCGGCTTCGACCCGATCCGACGCGAGACGGCGCGCTTCGCGCTGGAGCGGCTGATCGCCGACGGCCGCATCCATCCCGGCCGCATCGAGGAGGTGGTCGAGAAGAGCCGCAAGGAGGTCGAGGAGTCGATGATCCAGAACGCCGAAGAGATCCTTTACGAGCTCGGCGTCCACGGCATCGCCCCGGATGTGGTGAAGGTGCTCGCCCGCCTCAAGTACCGCACCTCCTACGGCCAGAACCAGCTCCAGCACGCCAAGGAGGTGGCGATCCTTGCGGGCAACATGGCCAGCGAGCTCGGCCTCGACGCCACCCTCGCCCGCCGCATGGGCATCCTCCACGACGTCGGCAAGGGCCTCACCCACGAGCACGAGGGGACGCACGTCGAACTCGGCTGGGAGCTGTGCCGCAAGTTCGGCGAGCCGGAGCCGGTGCTCAACGCGATCCGCGCCCACCACGACGAGGAGCCGCACCGCTTCCCCGAGACGTTTCTCGTCACCGCCGCCGACGCGATCAGCGGTTCCCGCCCGGGCGCGCGGCGCGAGATGTTCGAGACCTACGTGAAGCGGCTGGAAAAGCTCGAGGCGATCGCGCAGGGCTTCGAGGGCGTGGACCGCTGCTTCGCGATCCAGGCCGGCCGCGAGGTGCGCGTCATGGTCAACCCGGAGCGCCTCGACGACGCGGCCATGGCGAGCCTGAGCGAGCAGATCGCCCGTCGTCTCGAAGAGGAGCTGCAGTACCCCGGCCAGATCAAGGTCGTGGTCATCCGTGAGACGCGCGCCATCGACTTCGCGCGCTGAGATCGCGATGCCGTACGACCTCTTCAGCAGCGCCCCGGCTCCCGCGGACGAGCCGATCACCCGCGTCGAGCAGACGCGGGCGCTGAGCGTCTCCGCCGTCAACGCGCTCGCGCGCCGACTGCTCGAAGAGGGCCTCCCTCCGCTCTGGGTCAGCGGCGAAGTCACGGGCTGGAAGCGGCACGGAGGGTCGGGTCACTGCTACTTCACGCTGCGCGACGCCGACGCGCAGCTCCGCTGCGTGCTCTTCCGTGCCGACGCGGCACGGCTTCCCACCGATCCCGAGGAAGGGATGCACGTGCGCGCCCTCGGCGGCCTGACGCTGTACGAGCGGCGCGGCGATTACCAGATGGTGGTCCGCCGCATCGAGGGCGACGGCGGCGACGGCCTGTGGCGTCTCGCCTTCGACCGCCTGCGACGTCGCCTCGAGGAGGAGGGCGCGCTCGCCGCCGCACGCAAGCGCCCCCTGCCTCGCTGCCCCGTCGCGCTCGGCGTCGTCACGTCGCCGGTCGGCGCCGTCTTCCACGACATCCGCCACGTCGTCGAGCGCCGTGCCCCGTGGACGCGCCTGATCCTCTCTCCCGCCCGCGTGCAGGGCGACGGCGCCGCCGCCGAGATCGCGGCCGCCATTGCGCGACTCGCCGGCTCCGGCCTCGTCGACGTGCTCGTCGTCGGCCGCGGTGGCGGATCCGTGGAGGACCTGTGGCCGTTCAACGAGGAGGCCGTCGCGCGTGCCATTCTCGCCTCGGCGGTGCCCGTGATCAGCGCCGTCGGCCACGAGACGGACGTGACGATCGCCGACCTGGTCGCCGACGTGCGGGCGCCGACCCCGTCGGCCGCCGCCGAGCTCGCGGTCCTCGACCGGGACGCCGTCCAGCGTGAGCTCGACGCGACCGAATTGCGCATGCGCTCCCTTCTCGCCGGCCGCGTCGTGGAGCGGCGGCGGCGGCTCGAGAGCGCGGGCGAGCGGCTTTCCGGCGCGATCCGCCGCGTGGTCGAGCGCCGCGCCCATCGGCTCGGTGCGCTCGCCGGACGGCTGGAGGCGCTCTCCCCCCTCGCGGCGCTGGGCAGGGGCTACGCGGTGCCGCTCGACGGCGCCGGCCGCCTGCTGCGCTCGGCATCCGCCTTCCACGACGGCGACGACTTCCGCCTGCGCGTCGTCGACGGCAGCGTGTCGTGCCGCGTGCACGGCGCTCCGGTCGTGGACGCGGCGGGCGGCGCCCCGGCCGCCGGCAACGGGGCGGACTCCGCTGGCGGCACCTCGCGCGACGGTGAGGGCGAGCGATGAGTGAGGACGGGCCCACGCTCGAGCAGCGCCTGCGGCGCCTGGACGACATCGTCGCCCGCCTGGAGGGCTCCGACCTCGAGATCGACGACGCCCTCGCGCTCTTCGAGGAGGGCGTCGCCCACCTGCGTGAGGCGCGCCGCATCGTCCGCGACTCGGAGCTTCGCATCGAACGGCTCCTCACCGACGCGCGGGGCGACGCCGTCGTGGAGCCGCTCGACGACGAGCCGTGAGCGCGGCGGCCGAAGCGGCGACCGCGGAGATCGAGCGGGACCTCGCGGCCATCGACGCCGTGCTCGCGGGCTGGATGGAGCATCGGCTGGCCGGGTGGCCCGCCGTGCTCGCGCTTCCGGCGCGACACGCGCTCGAGTCCGGCGGCAAGCGGCTCCGCCCCCTCTTCTGCCTCGCGGCCTACCGCGCCGTGAGAGCGGCCGAGAACGTCCCCCGCGCGGCGGTCGCCCTCGCCTGCTCGATCGAGTTGATCCACACCTATTCGCTGGTGCACGACGACCTCCCCTGCATGGACGACGCGGCGCTGCGCCGTGGCCGCACGACCCCCCACCGCGTATACGGCGCGGCGCCGGCCGCGCTGGCGGGAGCCGGCCTGATCGGCGAGGCGTTCCTGCTGCTGGACGAGGCCGCCCGCGAGCTCGGCCTCGGCGCCCATGTCCGCGCGGCGCTCGCGCGCGAGCTGGCCGCCGGCGCCGGCGCGGCGGGGATGGTGGGCGGGCAGGTCCTCGATCTCGCCGCCGAAGGGCGCCGACCCGCGCACGGCTCGCCGCATGCGGCTTCCTCGGAGCTCGCCGAGCTGACCGCCATCCACCGGCGCAAGACGGGAGCGCTGCTCGTGGCGGCCGTCCGGATCGGGGCTCGCGCGGGCGGAGGCGGGGATGCGGCGCTCGCCGCGATGACCCGCTACGGGGCCGCGATCGGACTTGCATTTCAGATCACGGATGATCTATTGGACGTGACGGAAGCGCCGGCGGTCACGGGAAAGTCGGGAGGCGACGCGGGGCGGGCGAAGGCCACCTTTCCCGCGCTGCTCGGCGTCGCCGAAGCGCGGCGTCGTGCGGAGGAGGAACTGGACCGGGGCGTGCTTGCGCTGGGCGCGGCGGACCTCGAGACACCGGCGCTTCGCGTGCTCGCGCGGCGCGCCGTGCGGCGTGATCGCTGAAGAAGGGGAGGCGGGAAGTGTCCTTGCTGGACGGCATTCAGGGCGGGGAGGACATCCGGCGGCTGGAGCAGGCGCAGCTGCGCGATCTCTCGCGCGAGGTGCGCGAGCGGCTGATCGATGTGATCAGCCAGGTCGGCGGCCACTTCGCGCCCGGCCTCGGCGTCGTCGAGCTTACCGTCGCGCTCCACTACGTGCTCGACACGCCGCGCGACCGCATCGTGTGGGACGTGGGCCACCAGGGTTATCCGCACAAGATCCTCACCGGCCGCAACGCCCGCCTCGGCACGATCCGGCAGAAGGACGGCCTCTCCGGTTTCCTGCGCCGCGACGAGTCCGCATACGACACGTTCGGCGCCGGTCACGCGGCCACCTCGATCTCCGCGGCGCTCGGCATGGCGACGGCGCGCGACCTGAAGGGCGAGGACTACAAGGTCGCCGCCGTGATCGGCGACGGCGCCATGACCTGCGGCCTCGCCTACGAGGCCCTCAACAACGCCGGCCACACGCACCGCGACCTGATCGTCGTCCTGAACGACAACGAGATGTCGATCTCGCCGAACGTCGGCGCGATGCACAAGTACCTGACGCGGCTCTCCACCAACCCGATCTACAACCGGCTGCGCGAGGAGCTGAAGAGCGTGCTGCAGCGCAGCCCCTCGGGCGTCGAGGAGTGGGCGATCAAGCTGGAGGAGAGCGTAAAGAACATGCTCGTCCCGGGCACCCTCTTCGAGGAGCTCGGCTTCCGCTACTTCGGTCCGGTCGACGGCCACGACGTCGACGCCCTGGTGGACGTGCTGCGCAAGGTGCGCCGCATGAAGGGCCCCCGTCTCGTGCACGTCGTCACGCGGAAGGGGAAGGGTTTCGCGCTCGCCGAGCAGAACCCGGTCGTGTGGCACGGCGCCACGCCGTTCGACAAGATCAGCGGCGAGATCACCAAGAAGAAGGGCGGCCACCCCGCCTACACCAAGGTCTTCGGCGCCGCCCTCGTCGAGCTCGGCGCACGCCACGAGGACCTCGTCGTCATCACCGCGGCGATGCCGACCGGCACCGGCACGGGCGCCTTCGGCGACGCGTACCCGGAGCGCTACTTCGACGTCGGCATCGCGGAAGGCCACGGCGTCACCTTCGCCGCGGGACTCGCCGCAGAGGGGCTGCGTCCGGTCGCGGCGATCTACTCCACCTTCCTGCAGCGCGGCTACGACTCGATCATCCACGACGTGGCGATTCAGAAGCTTCCGGTCGTCTTCGCGATGGATCGCGCGGGCCTGGTCGGCAACGACGGCCCGACGCACATGGGCCTCTACGACATCGCCTATCTGCTCGCGGTACCGAACATGACCGTCACCGCGCCGAAGGATGGCGCGGAGATGGCGGCGCTGCTGCGCCTCGGCGTCGAGTGGTCGGACGGCCCCTTCTCGCTGCGCTACCCGCGCGACAGCGTGCCGTCGGCGGTGCCGCCGCTCGCGCAGATCGAGCCGGTCGCCTACGGCAGCTGGGAGGTGCTGCGCCGCGGCCGCGGCCTGGCGCTCCTCGCCGTCGGCACGATGGTGCTCCCGGCGCTCGAGGCGGCCGAGACGCTCGCCGCCGACGGCCTCGACGCGAGCGTCGTCAACTGCCGGTTCCTCAAGCCGTACGACCGCGACGTGCTCGCCTGGGTGCGGGCGACCCATCAGGCGGTGCTGAGCGTCGAGGAAGGCACCGTCGTCAACGGCTTCGGCGCGATGATGGCCCGCATCCTCGAAACCGAGGCTCCCGTGCCGGCGATCGAGGTTATGGGCGTGCCGGACCGGATCGTCGAGCACGCCACGCGCGCGCAACAGCTCGAAGAGGTCGGCCTCACCCCCGCAAGGATCGCCGAGCGCGCCCGCTTCCTCGCCGCCAGGGGCGGCGTCGAGCCGATGCGCGAGCTGGCGGGATGAGCGCTGCGTCCGCCGCGCCGCGTCGAGTGGGCGTCGTCGCACGTACCCACGACGAGCGCGTCGAGCCTTCCATCGCCTCGCTGCGGCGCGCGGCGGCGCGGCACGGCTTCGCGCTCTTCGCTGAAGCCGGACTGGCCGAGCGGCTCGGCGGCGAGCCGCTGGGTGAGGGCGGAGCGGGCGCCGAGCGGCTCGACCTCCTCGTCACCCTGGGCGGCGACGGTACGCTGCTCCGCGGCGCGCGCGGGGTCGCCCACCTCGAGATCCCGATCCTCGGCGTCAACGTCGGCCACCTCGGCTTTCTCACATCCACGACCCCCTCCGGGCTCGACGACGCGCTCGATCGGATCGCCGCCGGCGACTACATCCTCGACCGCCGGATGACGCTCGAGGCGTGGGTGCACACGGACGGCGACGATGCTCCGCCGCGCTTCGTCGCCCTCAACGACGCCGTGCTGCACAAGGGCGGCTTCGCTCGCATGCTGCGGATCTCGCTTCACATCGGCGACGACGGCGAGGAGATCGGCAGCTACAGCGCCGATGGGTTGATCTTCTCCACACCCACCGGCTCGACCGCCTACTCGCTCTCGGCCGGCGGACCGATCGTGGCGCCGACCGTCGACTGCATCCTCGCGACGCCGATCTGTCCGCACACGCTCGCCGTGCGGCCGCTCGTGCTTCCCGCCTCTTCGGTGCTCACCGTCGAGTTCCTGTCGCCGACGGAGGGGCTGATCCTCACGGTGGATGGTCAGGACGGCGGCGCCCTGACGGCGGCGGATCGCATCTCCTTCCGCAGCGGCGAGCCGCGCGTGCCGCTCGTTCGCTTTCCCGGCCAGACCTTCTTCTCGACGCTGCGGCGGAAGCTGAACTGGGGCATCGAGCGGGGAGAGAATCGCTCGTAGGACGCTCTCCGTTTCGTGCGTCGTCGCCGCTCGGCGGCCCCCCAGCGTCTCGCGCCGTCGCCTCCAGCTATTGAACCGCCCGTCGGCCGGTCGGTATACTCCCGCAATGCTGCTCGAACTCCGCATCGAGAACTTCGCGGTCATCGACGCGCTCGCGCTCCGCTTCGAGCCGGGCCTCACCGTCCTCACCGGTGAGACCGGGGCGGGGAAGTCGATCATCGTCGGCGCGCTCGGCCTTCTCCTCGGCGAGCGCGCGAGCGCCGACGTGGTGCGGCCGGGCGCGGCCCGCGCGGTCGTCGAGGCGGTCTTCGACATCGCCGATCACGACGTCGTGCTCGCGCGGCTCCGCGAACAGGGGATCGACGCCGACGAAGGTCTGCTGATCCTGCGGCGCGAAGTCGCCGCCGAAGGTCGCAACCGCGCCTGGGTCAACGGCGCCGCCGCGACCGCGACGCTCGTGGGCGAGCTCGGCGGCCTCCTCGTGGACCTGCACGGGCAGCACGAGCACCAGACCCTTCTCCACGGCGAGGCACAGCGCAGCATCCTCGACGCGTACGCCGGCGCCGTGGACGTGGCCGCCGCGCTGCGCGACGCCTTCTCCGCCTGGCGCACCGCCGACGCCGAACTCGCCGCGTTCGAGGCGCGGAGCCGTGCGGTGGCCGAGCGTGCGGACTCGCTTCGCTTCCAGGCGGAGGAGATCGAAGCCGCCCGGCTCGAGGAGGACGAGGAGCGTGCCCTAGCCGACCGGGTGCGTCGTCTCGAGCACGCCGAGGAGCTCGCTTCGCTCGCCGCGGGGCTGCACGACGAGCTCTATGCGTCGGAGCGGGCGCTGGCCGCGCGCCTCGCCGCCGCGCGCCGCCAGCTCGAGCGCATGCTCCGCATCGATCCGGCGGAGTCCAGCGCCGCCGAGCTCCTCGAGTCGGCCTATTACGCCATCGAGGAGGCGGGCCGCCGCCTGGGCGACTACGCTGCCTCGATCGAGTACGATCCGGGCGCACTGGAGGCGCTGCGGGAGCGGCAGGGCGTTCTCTTCCGTCTGTTCCGGAAGTACGGCCAGTCGAGCGACGAGGTGATCGAGGCGGGTCGGCGAGCGCGCGCCGAGCTGGATACGCTCGAGGGCGGTCGCCTGTCGCGGAAGCAGCTCGAGCGGAGCGCGGCCGAGGCGCGGAGCGCGGTGGAGAGCCTCGCCGAACGGTTGAGCGCGGCGAGGGTCGAGGCCGCCGCCCGGCTCGCCGAAACGGTGAGCGCGATGCTCCCCGGCCTCGGGCTGCCGGAGGGGAGTCTGGTGGTCGCGCTCCCGGCGCTACGGGAGATCGGGCCGGCCGGCGCCGAGGACGTCGAGTACCGCGTGACGCTGAACCGCGGCTTCGAGCCGCGGCCGCTGGCCCGCGTCGCTTCCGGCGGCGAGCTCTCTCGCGTCATGCTGGCCATCAAGGCGGTGCTGGCCCGCCTCGACGCGGTGCCGTCTCTGGTGTTCGACGAGATCGATGCGGGCATCGGCGGTCGCGCCGCCAACGAGGTGGCGGCGACGCTACGCGCCGTCGCCGCCGATCACCAGGTCTTCGTGATCACCCACCTCGCTCAGATCGCGGCCCGCGCGGACCACCACGTGCGCGTCGACAAGGCGGTTTCCGACGGAAGCGCGGCGACACGCGTCGTCACGCTGGAGGGAGACGCGCGCGTCGCGGAGCTGGCCCGCATGCTCGGCGCCGATCCGGAGAGCGAGGCGAACGTCGAGCGCGCACGTGAGCTGCTCGACGTCCGCTGAGGGCGGCGCCAGCGCGGGCGGCGGGGGGCGGCCGCCGCCGCTCGGGAATCAGAAGCCGTACTTGAGCTGCAGGACCGCCATGCGGCCGAACGTCGGGACGCCCGGGAAGCTCTGGTACGACGTGTCGAAGATGTTCTGCACCGAGAGCTGCAGTGCCGCCTGACGGGGCCCCGAGAGCGCGTAGCCGAGGGTCAGGTCGGCCAGCGTGTACTGCTTCACGCACGGATCCGTGACGAACTCGCCCTCGTTGATGCACGCGGTGCCGTTGTAGACACCGGACTGCACGGGAAAGCGCGAGTTGAAGCGTACCCGCGCGTCTCCGCTCAAGCCGCCCCTGCCCGCCTCGCGATAGATCAGCTCGACGCTTCCCTTGCGCTTCGGCGCGTTCAGCGTGACGAGCCCGACCTTGTCGGTGTCGAAGTGGTCCTTGTTGACGAAGGAGACGGTGCCGCGCAACGACCAGTTGTCGGTCAGCAGGGCGGTCGCGCCGATGTCCGTCCCCCACAGGTCGATCGACTCGTCCACGTTCGTGTAGGTGGCGAGGAGCTGCGCGCCCGTGGCGTCGACCTCGGGCGACGTGATGACGCCGAGCGGCACCTGCGCGAGCCCGGTCGCGAGCTGCGTAGCGGTCGCGATCGCCTCCTGCTGCGACATGCCGAGGTCCTGAATCAGGTGCGGCACGAGGAAGGCCGCCAGGTCCTGGCCGTTCATCGTCAGCAGGGGCGTCGTCACCGTGAGCGGCGTCACGAGCTGCTTGCGCCGCTCGAACCAGAGGTCGGCCGAGAGCGAGAGCCGGTTCGCGATGACGCCGCGGTATCCGCCCTCGACCGTCGAGTTCAGCGATTCCCGGATCGGTGCGATGTCCGGCAGCGCCAGCCCCTGGACCGGGACCGGCTGCCCCTGCACGATCGCCATGGTGCCCACGTCGGCCGCGCTCGGGTGGAGCTGCGACAGGTACTGCGCCAGGTCCGCCGGGATCTTGCCCGCCTTCGCCAGCGCGCCCACCGCGGCCGGGAAGAACGGCGCGACATCGGCCGGGATCGACGAGCTCGGGCCGCCGAGTACGGACGGCACGCGCATCAGGTAGCCGCCGCCCGGCTGCTGGAAGTGGAAGCCGGTCGTACCGGTGCCCTGCACGCGGACGCTGAAGCCGAGCGCCGCCGCATTCGGATCCGGAATCGCGGTCGCCAGGTCGAGGAACTGGTTCAGCGACGTCGGCGTCGAGAACGCGCGGTTGTACGTGATGCGGAACGACTGGTCCTGGAGCGGCTTGAAGACGAGCGCGGCGCGCGGCGAGAAGATCGCGTCCGGCAGGGCGGAGTGGTGGTCGACGCGGCCGGCGAGGACGAGTTCGAGGCGGGGCGAGAGCGTCGTCTCCGACTGGACGTAGCCGCCCACTTCGGTGGTCTGGTCCTCGTTCTCGTACTTCCCGTTGATCGTCCCCTCGGTGCGGGGATCGGTGTAATAGTAATCGAAGCCGTAGGTGAACTTCTGGCGCGCGTCCCACAGGGCCAGGCCGTGCTGGATCTGCGCCACCCACAGCCGGCTGTGGTCGACGATCGGCTGGCCGGTGCGCAGCAGGTAGGTGTCGCCGGCGTCGCTCGTGTTCAGGTACACCTGGCCGAAGAGCGAGCCCAGGTTCGCCCGCGCCTGGTAGTAGCTGTAACGCCAGTCCTTCGCCTGCCCCGCGCCCAGTCCCGTCAGCTCGATGCCGCTTCCCTCCAGCGAAGTGCCGGCCTGGAACACGGCCGTGAGTCGATCGGTCGCCTGCCAGTCCAGCCGGCCGTCCGCGCTCCACCGCTCGATCGCGTTGTCCCGCGTCCCGATCAGGGCGATGCGCCGATTCGCCTCCGCCACCGCCGCGGCGTCGCCGCCGAGGGCCAGAATGAGGTTCTGCCGGAAGACCGGGTTGTCCTGGAACTTCTGCCGCTCGCTCACCTCGACGGGGTCGATGAACGGGAACTCATTCGCCGTCGTGTACTGTCCCGACACCTTGAAGCCGACGCGGTCGCCCAGCCGCTGCGCCGTGCGGCCGCTGATCTGGAACAGGCTCTGGTCCCCGCCCTCCACGGCGAGCGAGGTCCCCTGCTCCGCGAGCGGCGACTTGGTGATGAAGTGCAGCACGCCGTCCGCCGTGTTCGGACCGTAGAGCGCCGAGCCGGGCCCGAGCACCACCTCGATGCGCGATAGATCCTCGCTCGTCGTCGGGATGAAGTGCATGACGTTGACGCGCAGCGACGGCACGCTCGCCAACCGGTAGTCCGTCAGCATGTGCAGCGCGCCGGAGAAGATGTTGTTGAAGCCACGCACGACCACGTTCGTCGACTGCACGCCCTGCGTGATGATGTCCACGCCCGGCGTGGAACGGAGGTACTGCGCCGGCGTCACGACCGGCCGTGATTCGATCTCGCGCTGCCCGATCACGGACACGGATGCGGGCGCGTCCGTCGCCTTCTGCGCCTTCTTGGATGCGGACACGACGACCGGGTTGAGCGCGAACGCGGCGATCTTGAGCTGGATCGACGTGATGGTGGTCTGGCCCGCCACGACGCGCACGGCGGCCGCGCGCTGAGACTGGTAGCCGACCATGTCGACCTGCAGGGAATAGCTGCCCGGGGCAAGAGCGTCGATGCGGAACGCGCCGTCCGCCGCCGTGGCCGACTGTCCCGCGACCGTGTTGCCGACGGCGATCGCGCTCACCAGCGCGCCGTCCAGTCCCTTCCCGGACTCTGCATCCGTCACCCGGCCGGTCACCGAGCCGGTCTGCGCGGACAGGGGAGCTACGACGAGGGCCACCCCGAAGAGGGCGGCGATGGCGCGCTTCGCCAATCGTGACGGCATCTCTTCCTCTCGGCGTCGGATCAAGGGGGCTCGCGGCGCGGGCCCCGTCGGTCGGTTCGTTGCCACGCTTCCCGGACCGCCCCCCGGCAGGATCGGCGGGAGGGGGGACGGGTGTGCTGGCAAGATACCGGCGCCGTGAAGAAGAGGTCAAGAAATCTTCGTACCGCCACCCGGTTTGGGCCTCCACCCCGCCTTGACGCGTTCCGCGGCCCCGCCTAGCTTCCCCTCCTGCGTGCGGGAATAGCTCAGTTGGTAGAGCGCCACGTTGCCAACGTGGAGGTCGCCGGTTCGAACCCGGTTTCCCGCTCTCGACGCGGGCGGGAGCCTCCTCGCCCCTTTTTGTTTCCGGCCCCGTAGCCAAGTGGTAAGGCGGAGGTCTGCAAAACCTCTATCGGCGGTTCGAATCCGCCCGGGGCCTCTTACATCCTCCAGGACTCCCCATGTCTTTCGAACCGCCGCCCCCCGACATCGTGGAACGGCTGGCGCGTCACCGCACCGTGGGCGGCGCGCCCCGTGCCGAACTCGAATGGCTCGCCGCCCACGGCCGCATGCGCCGCCTGGCCGCCGGGGAGTACCTCGCCCGCCGCGGACAGTCCGTCGAGGACACCGGCTTCGGACTCGAGATCGTGCTGAGCGGCCGGTTCGCGATCCACGTCGACCGCGGCGCCGGATCGCGACGCGTCATGGAGTGGCAGGCGGGAGACGTCTCCGGCATCCTCCCCTTTTCACGCATGGCGGCGACGCCGGGCGACACGATCGCGGACGCGCCGGTGGAGACGCTCTCGCTCCACCAGCGCGACTTCCCGGACCTGATCCGCGAATGTCCTGAGCTCACGGCGACCTTCGTCCACGTGATGATCGATCGCGCGCGCGTCTTCAATCGCCTCACCCTGCGGGCGCCAGCATCGCGCCCAGCGCGCCCTGCGCGGACACACTCTCGTCGGCGGCGGGCGCGGCGCTGACGCGGACGCAGTTGCGCCCGTGGCTCTTCGCCTTGTACAGCGCGAAGTCCGCGGCGGCGATCAGGTCGTCGACCGTGCGCACCCCCGGCGCGAACGTGGCGACGCCGGCGCTCACCGTCACGCGGCCCGTCGCCGGCTGCTTCCGCTCGAGTGCGTTGCGCACCCGCTCGACGAACACGAGCGTCCCCTCCACTCCCGCGCCGGACACGATCGACAGGAACTCCTCGCCGCCCACGCGGGCCGACAGGTTCATGCGGCGGGTGCAGTCGTCGAGCGCCGCCGCGAAGGCGCGCAGGGCGTCGTCGCCGGCCTGGTGGCCGTGCACGTCGTTGTACGCCTTGAAGTGGTCGATGTCGAAGAGCACCACGGAGAGCGGCCGGCCGCGTATCGCGGCCGCGAACTCGCGGTCCAGGATCATCCGCGCGTAGCGGCGGTTCGGCAGCCGCGTGAGGTCGTCGGTCAGCGCCAGCGCATGCGCGCGCGCCCGCTCCCTGTGCAGCGCCTCCGCCATCCAGCCGATGCCGAGGCAGAGCCCTATGAAGAGCGCCACCAGCGTGAACAGCAGCGGCCACGAGATCGCCGGGCCGCCGCGGTAGTTCGCCACCGCCTGCGTCACCGACAGCGTGGCCATCCCCGCCGCCAGCGCCGTGGCTGCGCCGCGCCAGCCGCGGTGATAGGCGAGCAGGAAGGCGGGCACGAGAGCCAGCAGCCACAACAGGATCTCGTACTCCTGACCGCCGTCCGAGCCGAAAAAGCTGTTCGTGACCGGGATCGCCAGCGCCGCGGCCGAGATCACCACGGAACGCACGGGAACGTGCTCGATTTCCCACAACTCGCCCATGGGGCCTTCCGTTGTCCGTCGTCGTCGTGGAATCGCCATGCGCGCGGTCGAAGCCATTTTCGTGCCGAATACCCGATCTTACATGGTGTCAACGACTTGGCCTCCGCGGAGCGGTCTCGATTCCGCTACAATTTGCGCGGTCGAGTAACGAATTGGCCGGCTGCCGCCGGACGCGGCTGGTACGGCCGTTCCGCGCGCGATGGCGTGGGTGGCGAGCGCCGGAACGTCGGGGCCGCAGGCGTCGTTTGCGCATCCCAAGCGGGGAACAGAAATTGCACCCGGCCGGTCGGGCGAATCCCGCCCTTCGACGACATCGCCGACGAGGAGGACACGCCTTCGTGAAGAACCCCTTCGCCTCCAGCAACCTGTCGGATGCTGCGCGACGCCGCGTCGATCTGGCGGTCGCGATGGCGCAGGAGCGGCTGCTCAACACCCACGTGGAGCACGCGCTCGGGCTGATCGACCTGGTCGGAGACCAGATCGCGTTCGACTCTGCGTTGGACATCTATACGCGGCTGCTGCGGCTGTCGGAGGACGAGGCGCGCATCGTGACGACGCAGACGCTGGCGCGCCTCGGCGAGCGGTCGGAACAGACCGGGCTCGACACGGCGGAGCTGCTGGCGGCCGACGACGCCGATCCGGCGCGCGACCGGCGATCGATCCTCGAGAACCTGCGGCAGCGCATGCGCGGCCGCGTGCACGACGACCTGCGACGGCTGATCGAGCTGCAGGCCGCCCGGGCCGAGGTCGCGGTGCTCGAGACGCACGTCGAGAACTCGCTCCATTTCTGCGAGATCCTGCGCGAGGAGATCGCCGCGAACGAAGCCGTCGAGCTCTATCTCGAGGCGCTCGAGGTGCGGGACAGCATCGCCGAGGTGGTCTACTATTTCTCGCTCGCGCGGATCGGCGAGAAGCAGATCGCGCGCCTGCGCGCCCACGAAACGCCGCAGCCGCCCTCCTCCCGCAGTCGCTGAGCATCGGTCGTCAGCGGCGACGGCGTTTCGAAGCCCTTTGGCCGGGGGCGGCCACGCCCCCCCTCGCCACGTCCGCCGTAAATGGTTCCGGGTACGGCTCTTGCACGAGCGAGCCGCGGTCGCTGCCCGTCTTTGTGACGGCGATGTGCTCGGCCGCGCCCACTGAACCGTTGACTTCGGCGCGGCTGGTGTGGATTCTGCAGGCGGGGGGTGAAGGACCGGCGCGGTTGGACGCGGCTCCGACGCGGCGCCAACTACACCTGATGAGGAGGAGTGGAGGCAATGAAACGTGCTCGTTTGGCGGTATCCGCAGCCGCATTCCTTGTGTTCGCGTGGGCCGGACACGCGAATGCGCAGCAATACAGGTTCGATTTCGGCCTGAAGGGCGGTTTCTCCTGGATGTCGGCGATGCTGAACGAAGGGCAGCTCGGAACCGACGAAGCCAGTGTTCGTTTCAAGCCGGGTTGGAGGGCCGGCGCCGATGCCACGCTCTGGCTGAGCAACCGCTTCGGGGTCCGGGCGAACTTCGGCTACACGGATCGCGAGGTGAAGCAGGCGGATGCCGTGCTCGCGAACGCGATCAATCTGTGGGATGGCACCGGTGACCTGATCATCCGTCTCACCTCTGTCCCGGACGCTTTCGACGGAACGCAGTTCCTGCCGTACCTCGCCCTCGGTGCCGGGGCCAAGTGGATCAACCCTGCCGAGAACACGGGCGTCAACAACAGCGACGTGAGCGGCGCGGTCCTCAACCCGGTGACGACGAACAACACCGGGCCTTACTTCCTCGAACACAAGACGAAGTTCCAGGTGCTGGCCGGGATCGGAGCCCTGGTCCGCGTGTCGCGCGCCTTCGGCATCAGCCTCGAGGCGGGGGACCGGATCTGGGACGCTCCGGTCGACCTGCTGATCCCATCCGCGGGCGGCTTCTCGGCCTTCCCGCCCGGGAACGAGGATGTCGGCAATCACGTCAACGAGATCTACGGTGAGGTCGGACTGCACGCGCTGTTCGGCGTGAAGGAAGCGGCGCCGCAGGTGGTCGTCGCGCCGCCGCCGCCGCCGGAAGCCCCGGCTCCGCCGCCGCCGCCGGCTCCGACCGAGCGGGACATCTCGGTGTGCGTGGTGGATCCGACGACGGCTACGGGCACGCGCATGGTGGATGCGACGCTCGTGATCGCGAGCAACGACACGTTGGTGACGGTGAACGGCGAGCGGCAGCCGCTCTCCTCGACCGTGACTGGCGTCATGCTCGCGCCGCAGGCGGATTGGTACGTCGCGGGCCAGCCTCTGGCGTTCACGTCGAACCGGCGTCGCGTCGAGTTCGTGACGTACGGTGTGCCGCGCACGATCGACGCGGACCAGGTCGTGTTGATCGGGACCGTCAACGGTCTGCCGGTCTACGCGGCGACGCAGGATCTCGACAGTGCGGACCAGTGGCGGCAGGTCGTCGGTGCGGCGACCGATCGTGATCTGGTGACGCTGCTCAAGAACAATCCGAACCTGCGGCCTTCGTTCGAGAAGCTGCAGCTGGCCTACGTTCCGGTCGCGTCGACGGGCTGCGTCTTCCAGGGCCTCCAGCGTGTCGAGGAGGTGCGGAAGTCGAGGGGCGAAGAGCAGCGCTGACGACGCTCTTCACTGCACGATCACCGAACGGCGTCCGGCCCTTGCCGGGCGCCGTTCGTCGTTTCACACTCCCGCGGGAGCGTGACCGGCCGCCGCGCCCCCGCGCAACATCTACGGAGTCGGGAAGCCACGCATGAAGCCGAATCGTCGGGGAGAGGGTGGCGCGGCGCTCGCCGCGCTCGGACTGCTGCTGGTGCTCGCCGCGCCGGCGACGGCGCAGCGCCCGGACCTGGGGCTGGACGCCGGGGTCGGGGCGGACTACTGGACGGCGCTCCTCTCCGGCGGCGACGCGGGAAGTGGAGGCGCCCCCCGCTTCCGCGCGGCCGCGATGTACCACGTCGGCGGCACGTGGTGGCTGAGCGGGAGGCTCGGCGTCCGGGGTGAGATCGGCCGCGCGGCGACGTCGCTGCGTCACGTGGAGCCGCTCTTCCCCGCGCAGAGCCTCGATGTCGCGCTCTGGAGCCTGGCGGCCGGCGTCGAGTACCGGCTGAGTGACCCGAACCGGAGCGGCGCACGCCTCACGCCGTACGTGAGCGCAGAAGTCGGCGCGGAGGTGGTGGATCCGGCGGCGGAATCGAACTTTCCATCCAGCGTTCATCCGGCGGACCGCTTCACGGGCGCCGCGTTCACCACGCAGTCGGGTCGACGGTGGCTGCTGGCGGGGAAGACCCGGCCGCTCCTCGGCGTCGGCGCCGGCGCGGACTACGACTTCACGCGCAACGTCGGGATCCGCTTCGAGGTGGGCGACCGCATGTTCGGCGCGCCGGTATACGGGCTCGATCCGGGGCCGGCGGACGAGACGCTCGCCGGAGCGCGCGCGGGCAAGCTGGTGCAGGGGCTCTACGCGCGCGTCGCGCTGCGGGTCGGCCTCGACGTGGGGGGCGGCGGCGCCGCGGCGGGGCCGTTCGCGCCGGAGCCGGCGCCGCGTCCGCGGCCACGCCCGGAGCCGCTTCCGTCGCGCCTCGAGCGCGTCGAGTTCTGCGCCATCGACCCCGCCTCGCCGCAGTGGCTGCGCACGATGCAGGGTTACTACCGCCCGAGCAGTCAGGACACGCTGGTCGACGTCGACGGCCGGCGGTTGCCGCTGCGCGATGCACTCGCGGGCGTGCGGACGGTGCCGCAGGCGGAGTGGTACGCGGCGGGCGAGCCGCTGCGCATCCGGGAGGACGGCGCCACGGCGAGCTTCGCCGCCTATCAGGGACCGCGCCGCGTCGACGAGGCGGCGCTCTCGTTCATCGGCACGGTGGGCGGCGTGCCGGTCTTCGCGGACCGGCTCGAGGTCGCAGCGGACGCGTCCGCGTGGCGGGACGCGCTCGCCGCGCAATCCGCGCCGGAGCTCGAGGCGCTGCTCACCGGACGTCCCGCGCTGCGCGCCGCGTTCGCCCGGCTGAGCGCGCTCTACCTGCCGCTCGGACGCACCGGCTGCGTCTTCCAGGCGTTCGTGCACGGCGGGCGCGGCAGGGGCGGAGGCGGCTGACGTCGCTGCGAGGTGTGCTCTTTGCGTCGCGGATGGAGGGCGGGTAGATTCGCGCCCAGCCCTGGAAGGCCGCCGGAATCCTGCGTCGCATTCAGAAGAGTGGAGGCATACGATGAGCCCGAATGGCACTGCGACCGCCGAGCCGATCGCCGTTCAACGCCCCCGCATCGAGGACCTCGACCTGCCGCTCGGGAAGCGCGTTCGGCTGCACCGCCTCCTCTACGAGCACGGCATCGGCAACGGCACGCTGCTCGTGCTCCCGATCGACCAGGGGATCGAGCACGGACCGGTCGATTTCTTCCCGAATCCGGATTCGAAGGATCCGGAGTTCCAGTGGCGCCTCGCGGCCGAGGGCGGTTACAACGCAATCGCCTGCCACTGGGGGCTCGCCCGCGGCTACATGGAGAAGTACGCCGGCCGCGTTCCGCTCATCCTGAAGATCAACGGCAAGACGAACATCCCGAGCGACGACGAGGCGTTCTCGACGCTCACCGCGACGGTCGAGGACGCGCTCTCACTCGGCGCCGACGCCGTCGGGTATACGCTCTACGTCGGCTCGCCGCGCCAGGACGAGGACATCGTGCAGATGATGGAAGTGCGCGAGGCGTGCGAGAAATGGGCGATGCCGCTGATCGTCTGGGCGTATCCGCGCGGCGCGGCGATCGAGGAGAAGGGCGGCCGTGATTCCCTCTACGCCGTCGACTATGCCTCGCGTCTCGCCCACGAGCTGGGCGCCGACATTATCAAGCTCAACGTGCCGAAGAAGGGGAAGAAGGACGCGGAACAGCCGAAGGCGTACGCCTCCCTCGAGTGGGAGTACGCCGACGGCGTGCGGCGCGTCGTGCAGAGCGCCGGCCGCTCCATGGTGCTCTTCAGCGGCGGCAGCAAGATGGGTGACGCGGACCTGCTCGACAAAGCGCGGCTCGCGATGGAGAACGGCGCCACCGGCCTCATCTTCGGCCGCAACATGTGGCAGCGGCCGATGGACGAGGCGCTCGCCGTCACGGACCGCATCAAGGATCTGATGCGCGGCTTCCCCGCTTGACCGCAGCGGAGTCCGGCAAGCGCGCGGCGGCGGAAACGGCTGTCGAACGGGTCGAGGATGGCATGCGACTCGGGCTCGGCACCGGCTCCACCGTGCGCCACGTGCTCGACGTCCTCGGGGAGCGCCGCGCCGCCGGCGAGCTCGCCCGCATTGTCGGCGTCCCCACCTCCCGGCGCACCGCCGACCTCGCCGCCGGGCTGGGCATCCCGCTGACGACGCTCGATGACGTCGATCAGCTCGACCTCACCCTCGACGGCGCGGACGAGGTCGACGGCGAGCTCGCCCTGATCAAGGGGCTCGGTGGCGCGCTGCTCTGGGAGAAGATCGTCGCCGCCGCGTCCGCGAGCTTCGTCGTCGTGGTCGACGAGCGCAAGCTCGTGCGTCGCCTCGGGGAGCGCGCACCGCTGCCGGTCGAAGTCGTGCCGTTCGGCTGGCGGACGCACCTGGGCGCCGTTCGTGCTGCGGGCGGTGAGCCGGTGCTCCGCGAGGAGGGCGGTGCTCCATACCGGACCGACGGCGGCCATTACATCCTGGACTGCCGATTTGCTGGCGGGATCGAGGACGCGGAGGAGCTCGAGGCGGCGCTGCGCATGCGTCCGGGCGTCGTCGAGACCGGACTTTTCCTCGGGATGGCGGACGCGGTGGTCGTGGGTCGCGACGACGGCCGCACGGAGGTGATGAGACGATGAGCATGGAGCGCGCATGATGGGCGTCGAGATCGCGCCGTCGATCCTCTCCGCGGACTTCGGCCGCCTCGCCGACGCCGTCGCGGAGGCCGAAGCGGCCGGCGCTGACCGCATCCACGTCGACGTGATGGACGGCCACTTCGTGCCCAACATCACGATCGGTCCGCCGGTCGTCGCCGCGCTGCGGCGCGCCACCCGCCTGCCGCTGGACACGCATCTCATGATCGAGCGTCCCGAGGCGTACCTCGAGGCCTTCATCGACGCCGGTGCCGACCTGCTCACCGTGCACGCGGAGGCGTGCGTGCACCTCCACCGGGTCGTGCAGCGCATCCGGGAGCTGGGGGCACGACCGGGCGTCGCGATCAACCCCGCCACGCCCCTCGCCGCGCTGGAGGAGATCGCGCCCTACGTCGACCAAGTCCTCGTCATGACGGTCGACCCCGGATTCGGCGGCCAGCGCTACATCCCGACCAGCACGGCGAAGGTCAGCCGCGTGCACGTCATGCTCCGCTCCCGCGAACTCGCCCACGTCGGCATCGAGGTGGACGGAGGCATCGACCCCGACACCGCGCCCGCGGCCGTGCGCGCGGGTGCGTCGATCCTCGTCGCCGGTGCCGCCCTGTTCAACAGCCGCGGCGACGTGGCGGCCAACATCGCGGCGCTTCGTGCCGCCGCGCGCGTGACGCGGGAGGCGCGCGCCTAGTCGCTCGCGCCAGCCGCTTGCCGGTCGGTCACCGGAGCCCGCGCGGAGGAACGTGTGCTCGTCCACCGCGATCGTCGGCCGGCGACCGGCGGAAATCCGAACAGCTCGATCCGCCGGGGTGGCGGAAAGGCAGACGCGGGGAACTTAAAATTCCCTGGGCTTCGGCCCGTGCGGGTTCGAGTCCCGCCCCCGGCATATGGTGGGTTCAGGCGCTGGCAGAGCTCGCGCTCATCGGTTCGCCTGGTCCACGGCGCGCTCCATACGCTTCACCCACCCCGGGACGACCCGGAAGTAGTGCTCCGCTCGCTCAGCCGGAGACTGCAGGTAGATGAGGCCTCCGTCGTGGCCAACGGCCCAGGACCAGCCGGGCGTCTGGCTGAACTGCGGGGCCAGGGCGAGGAGCTCGGGCGCGTCGAAAGGTGGATCGGCGCCAGGATGGATCGTCACCTTGTGGAACTCCCAGTCGCCTTCGTCCGTCTGGGCGATATAGACCAGCTCGGTCGCCGATACCCACTGCGGCTCGATGCCGCGAGCATCCACGAAATAGCGCCGATCGAGCGCCGGCCACGGCTGGACCCGCAGATCTCCCGACGAATTCCCCTGGTACGCGATCCAGTGACCGCCCGGGGAGATCGACACGAACTGACCGGTGGCAAGCCCGAGCGAGTCGACTCCACCGTCGGAACCCACGATCATCGCGGATTCGCCCCCCGGGAATCCAACGAGGAGGGAATCATCGGCCAGATACATGGACGGCCGAAACGTGGTAGGGGGCGCGGTCGTGGCGAGTACCCGAGGCTTCGTCGAGGAGTCGAGCAGCCGGGAGACGAGGGATTCTCGACCCGGTTCCTCGCTGATCGTGTAAGCGATACGGTCGCCACTCGGGCTGAACACGGGAACGTCGATGAACGAGCCGACGGCCACGGTCTCGTGTGTGCCCGCCTGCAGATCGTAGACGCGCAGCTCCTGCTGCTCGAGGCCTTCAACCACCGTTGCCAACCGCCGGCCATCGGGGCTCTCGCGGAAGCGCAGGTGGGCGGCCTGCTCCACCGGCAGCGGCTCGATGCGCCCATCCGTGCCGACGCGCACGAGGCGGCCCACGGCCGCGTTGGTTCCCGGCAGGTAGACGAGGGTGCCGTCACGGGTCAGGTCGAACTGGCCGGTGCCGCTGTAGTCTCCATTGCGTACGCCGGGTACGAGGGAGACGGATCGGCCGACCGTGAGCGAGTCGAGGCTCTGGATGCGCGTGGCCATGATGGTTCCGTCGACGCCCATGTAAACCAGGTACCGGCCATCGACCACACGGAAGTCCGCGCCGCGCAGCAGCGCGGCCTTCCCGCCGCGCCCGTCGGCCGCGTGATGCCAGTACCGGATGCGGCCCGGATCCGCCAGGTTGCGGCTGGAGGCGAACTTGTCGGCGCCGCCTCCGCAGATCACCTGGCCGCCGGATCCGAGGAGCACGGGATTCAGGCAGTATCCTCCAACCGTGATCTCACGCGCGTCGCCGCCCAGCGGGTCGACCCAGCGGAGCAGACGCCCGTTGTCGTCGCTGAAGAAGATCCTCCCGTCATCCGTCCAGGTCCCGCCGAATGGAAGCGTGATGGAAGCGACGGGGGACACGGTCCCCCCGTCGATCCCCACCACCTTCAGCTGATAACCGCTGCCGGCGGGGACGCCCACCGCCACGCGCCTGCCGTCGGGGGAGATCCACGGCGCGGTGAATGTCCCGACCGTGCCCGGAATGGGGTGACCCTCTCCCGTCCTGAGGCTCTGGTACCACAGCTCGGTCGTAGCCCCCTTCTGCGCGGTATAGACCACGAACGACCCGTCCGGCGCTACAGAGAAAGCCCGATCTTCGGTGGTGACGTTGACCGCGCTCGTCGGCGGCGTTCCGATGTCCCGAACTCCCGCCGGACGCCACATCAGCGCCCAGCCCGCGACGGCCAGAGATAGCACCGCGACGATCAGGGATGCCGCGGCGACGGCCCAGGCCTTCCGGGAGCTGACCACGGGGCCCGTGGGGGCGGCGTCGGTCAGTCGGAAGGCGGGATCCACGAGCGCGTCGGCGAATGCCTTCGCGCTGTCGAACCGGTCGGCCGGCAGCTTCTCCAGCGCCTTCGCGACGGCGGCCGCCACGTTCGGCGGCACCGATTTCCTGCAGCTTCGTGACCGGCGCCGCCTCCTCCGTCACGATCTTCATGATGATCTGCTGCGCGGAGGAGCCCGTGTGCGGCGGGTCGCCCGTCAGCATCTCGTAGAGCACGCTCGCCAGCGAATAGACGTCGCTGCGCCCGGTGAGGTCCTTCTCCGCCGTCGCCTGCTCCGGACTCATGTAGTGCGGCGTGCCGAGGCTGAGCCCGGTCTCGGTCATGCGCCCACCGGCCGCCGCGCACACCGCCAGCGCGATGCCGAAGTCCGCCACCATGGGCCGGCCGTCGTGCAGCAGGATGTTCTCGGGCTTGATGTCGCGGTGGATGACGCCGTGCCGGTGCGCGTAGTCGAGCGCGTCGGCCACCTCCCGGGTGATCCGCACCGCCTCGTCCACGCCGAGCTGCGTTTCCCGGTTCAGCCGGCCGCGCAGCGTTTCGCCCTGGATGTACGGCATGACGTAGAAGAGGAAGCCGTCGGCGGTGCCGGAGTCGAAGAGCGGCAGGATGTGCGGGTGCTGGAGCTGGGCGGTGGTGGTGATCTCCTGCACGAAGCGCTCGGCACCGAGGACGGCGGCCAGCTCGGGCTTCAGCACCTTGATGGCCACCTGGCGCAGGTGGCGGAGGTCCTCGGCCAGGTAGACCGTGGCCATGCCGCCCGCGCCGAGCTCCCGCTCGATGCGGTAGCGGTCGGCGAGGGCGACGGCGAGACGGTCGGGAGCTCCCGTCACTTCCCGTTCTCCATCGCCCGCTCGACCTCGACGCGCCAGTTGAAGATCACGTTCAGGTCGGACGCGTCGTCGCCGGCGCTCGTAACCATCAGGAACCGCGTGCCATCCGGGGTCACGTCGTAGGCGCGATGGTAGGGATCCTGCACGAGGCCGGGGAGCGTGAACAGCAGCTTCGGCGTCCCATGCGTGAAGCGCGCGCCGAGGGTCACGGGCGTCGCGAACATCTCGCCGCGCTGGCCGCGGAAGAAGAGCTCGGTGCCGTCGCGGCTCCAGAGAGGTTCGATGCCACCTCCCACCGATATCGCGATTCGCGCCGAATCCACATGGGGGAACGGGCGGACGTAGACCTCCGCGACTCCGGAGGCCTCCGAGACGTACGCGAGCCAGCGTCCGTCGGGTGAGAGTCTCATCGCGTAGTGGTCGACGCGCGACGGGAGGAGCAGCCGCGGCACGGTGTCCCTGCCGGTCTCCGCGACGAGGAGATGGCGGCTGTCGATCCCGGCACCGAAGGTGCGGAAGAGCAGAAAGCGCCCGCGTGGGCCAAACTGGACTTCGTCCAGCTCGGGCAGATTCGGCATGACAGGACGCTCGTCGCCGCTGCCGTCGGCCCGACGGATGAAGGCCCTGCGCACCCCGTTCACCGTGGCGAGGTATGCCACGCGTCGCCCGTCCGGCGACCAGTCCGGGCGATCCGCCCTTTCTGCATCCGAGGTGAGCCGGGTGAACGCGCCCGTCGGGAGTTGCTTCACCCACAGTTGCGTCGCCCCGGCCTCCTGCCGGGACACGACGAACTGGGTGCCGTCCGGGGACAGCGCCGGATCCTGGTACGCGCCGGTCAGGTTCGTGTCCACCGACGTGATTTCGCCGGACCGGTCCACCCAGACCGGTCCGCCGATGCCGCCGGCCTGGCGCTCGTAGACCAGGACGCCGGTGGACGACACCGAGAACTGCACCGAGCCGTT
Source organism: uncultured Gemmatimonadales bacterium (assembly GCA_963816355.1). Taxonomy (GTDB): domain Bacteria; phylum Gemmatimonadota; class Gemmatimonadetes; order Longimicrobiales; family RSA9; genus CAWFKH01. The sequence continues at coordinate 834,552 of CAWFKH010000003.1, forward strand.
CGTGATATCGCTCTGAACGCCCTGCAGGACGGGGATCGGGGGGCTCGTGAGACGGGCCGCCGCGGCGTCGAAGCGCGCGGCGAGGATGCGGCCGTCGGGCAGCCCGATCGCCAGATATCCCGGCGCCACGTAGCGCGGGACGGTACCGGGAGTGAGCTCGGTGACGCCCCTCGTCGCCACATCGACCACGCCGATCCGTGACGCGCCGAGCGATCCCCGGTAGACCATGATCAGAACCTTCCGGCTTCCGGGGAGCACCTCCGGAAAGCCGTACTGGAAGGCGCCCGATCCCGAGTCCGGCCGCGCGATGGTCGTCACAGGCCCCCCCGTGGCGGCCACGGAGGCGAGGCCGGCGCCGTATACGAAGTAGATCCGACCGTCGTCCCCCCACGAACCACCGCCGTAGTACTGGAGAGAATCGCGAACGACCGTGCGAACCGCGCCGCCGTTGAAACGCACCACGCGGAGCTGGGCGCGCGCTCCGCTGCCGGTGAAGAACCCGATCGATTCTCCGTCCGCGGAGAAGAAGGGATCGCCGGCCCCCTCAGTGCCCGTCAACGGGTGCGCCGCGTCCTCGCCGAGCTCGCGGACCCATAGCTGGATGACCCCGGCCTTCTGGCCCACGAACGCGAGGCGCCGCCCCGATCGTGAGATCGCCAGCCGCAGCGTCAGGATCTGGGGGACGGTCACGCTGTCCGGCAGCCCCAGCGTGGCGTGCACGACGTCCGATGGACCGACGCTGCCGGGGTCGCCACCGCGTCGGCCGATCATCCATCCGGCCGTCAGCGCCACGACCACGGCGGTGGCGGCCACGGCGAGCACGACGCGCGGTCGGCGGGCGGGCATGGCGGCCAGCGACCCGGCGGCGCTCGCCGGCGTCGCGAACCCGGGATCGCTCAACGCATCGGCAAAGGCCTTGGCGGAGTCGAAGCGGTCGGCCGGCAGCTTCTCGAGCCCCTTCGCCACCGCCGCCGCGACGTTGGGCGGCACCGACTTCCGCAGCTTCGTGACCGGCGCCGCCTCCTCGGTCACGATCTTCATGATGATCTGCTGCGCCGAGGAGCCCGTATGGGGCGGCTCGCCGGTCAGCATCTCGTACAGCACGCTGGCCAGCGAGTAGACGTCCGAGCGCCCCGTGATGTCGGGTTCCGCCGTGGCCTGCTCGGGACTCATGTAGTGCGGCGTGCCCAGGCTGAGCCCGGTCTCGGTCATGCGGCCGCCCGCCGCCGCCGAGACCGCCAGCGCGATCCCGAAGTCCGCCACCATGGGACGGCCGCCGTGGAGGAGGATGTTCTCGGGCTTGATGTCTCGGTGGACGACCCCGTGCCCGTGGGCGTACTGCAGAGCGTCCGCCACTTCGGAGGTCAGATCCACCGCCTCCCGCACCGGGAGCTGCTTCTCCCGGTTCAGACGGTCGCGGAGCGATTCCCCCTCGACGAAGGGCATGACGTAGTACAGGAAGCCGTCGGCGGTGCCCGAGTCGAACAGCGGCAGAATGTTCGGGTGCTGGAGCGAGGCGGTGGTCTTGATCTCGGCCAGGAAGCGGTCGGCGCCCAGGACGGCCGCCAGCTCGGGCTTGAGGACCTTGATGGCCACCTTGCGGTCGTGCTTGAGGTCCTCGGCCAGGTAGACTGTGGCCATCCCGCCCTCGCCCAGCTCCCGCTCGATCCGGTAGCGGTCCGCCAGCGCGGCGGTCAGGCGCTCCGAGGTGTCGCTCACTTCTTCACCTTCGCCAGCAGCTCGGGGAACCAGTTCTCCACGTAGACGATGGCGCTGGAGGTGTCCGGCAGGTCGCGGATCATCACGAAGTGCTGACCGTCGGGCGCGACGTCGTACTCCTGCCGGTTGCGGGCCGAGCGGTAGCCCGCCACGGAGAACAACTCTCGCGGGGACCCGAACTGGAGTGTCGAGCCCGGGGTGACGGGGACGGCCATGAAGCGGTCGCCGCTCCGGTAGAAGAGCATGCGCCCGTCGCCCGCCCAGCGTGGCTCCGTGCCACCGCCGTGCGAGACGACCCGGGTGGGGGCCAGGGCCGGGAATGGCGCTACCTCGATACCGCTTCCCCCCTGGTAAAAGGCCAGCCACCTTCCGTCGCGGGACAGGGCGATCTCGTCGTCTCCCAACTCCGTGGCGTCGGGGAGACGCACGAGCGCGGTATCCCCTTCAAGGCGCCGGGCCCCGATCTGGGACACAGCGCTAGAGTCCCACCGGAACGCGAGCCAGCGTCCGTCCGGCGAAAGCTCTCCCTCCCAGATGCTGTAGCGATCGTCGTCCAGCAGCATCCTGGCCGCCGCGCTTGCGTCTACCGGCTGCTCATAGAGAGCGTAAGCGTTCGGCTGATCCGGGCCCCGGCGGTTCGACGCGAACACCACCGAACGGCCATCGCGGGTCCAGGCCGGCCTCCAGTTCACGGCTCCTTCTTGCGTAAGCTGCTGGCGTGTGCCGTCGGAGCGGCGGATCCAGAGCTGCGTCGTCGCGCCGACGACGCTCACCGCGAGGCTCTTCCCGTCGGGAGAAAGCGCCGGGTACTGGAAGTCGGCCCTCCATGTGGAATCCAGCGGCACGGCGCTCCCGTCCCGCGAGACCCACATCAGCTCCGAGGACGAGCCCGCGCCTGCAGAGGTCGTGTAGAGGACGGCGCCCGAGGTCGACAGAGTGAACGTGCCGGGCACCACGTCGGGGATTACCGGAACCGCGCCGCTCGTCGCCTCGAGGCGACCCACGTCAAACGCCATGGCGTAAAGACCGCCCGCGTGGTCCGTGTACAGGAGATGCCCGGTGGGGGAGTACCACGCGCCAGCCGCGTTCGGCACGAGCACCCTGTCACTGTCCGACCGTAGATCGAGGACATGGATCGAGGACTCGAAGGCACAGTTGCCCGGACAGCTGGTGTACACGATGCCCCGGCTCTTCGGCAGCGGCGACATCGTGATGACGGTTGCGTTCTTCAACGAGGCGTTCGCCAGGAGCAGGCGGGCGGGACCGCCCGACGCGCCGACCTCCGCGATGCCGGCGCTCCCCACGAAGACCAGGCTGTCGTCGTCCAGCCATGCCGCGGCCGTCCCGCTACCGGAAGGGGCCTCGGGGACGTCCGCGAGGGTCACGGAGCCCCCACCCGCGACCGGGACCTTCTTCAGCTTGCCGTCGGTGCTGACGTATCCGATCCAGCTGCCGTCGGGGGAGAAGAACGGGGACAGCGCGCCGCCCGTCCCCGCCAGCGGGGTGGCCGACGGTTGGCCGCGCAGCTTGCGCATGAGATGGAAGGTCCCGCCGGTGGAATCGACGAAGACGATGCTCGATCCGTCCGGGGCGATGGCGGCCTGTGTTGCCTCGTACCGCTGGCCCGGGTCGAGGAGCCTGCCGAGGGAGTGCTGCCACAGGACGATCCGCTGCGCGCTGCTGGGGAGTGCCGGCTGCGGGCGCCGCCACCCGAGCGCGGCCAGCGCGAGCGCGGCGAGCGCCACCAGGGATACCCCGACGAAGAACGGATCGCGCAAACGCCCGCGCCAGCCAGCGGTCCGGGCCCCGGAGGCGCCTCCCGCGCCCATCCCCCCGCCCCCGGTCACCCGGAACGAGGGATCCGCCAGCGCGTCGAGCGAACGCCTTCGCGCTCTCGAACCGGTCTGCCGGCAGCTTCTCCAGCGCCTTCGCGACGGCCGCCGCCACGTTCGGCGGCACGGAGCTGCGCAGCTTCGTGACCGGCGCCGCCTCCTCCGTCACGATCTTCATGATGATCTGCTGGGCCGAGCTGCCGACGTGCGGCGGGTCGCCCGTCAGCATCTCGTAGAGCACGCTCGCGAGCGAATAGACGTCGCTGCGCCCCGTGATGTCTTTCTCCGCCGTGGCCTGCTCGGGACTCATGTAGTGCGGCGTGCCCAGGCTGAGCCCGGTCTCGGTCATCCGCCCACCGGCCGCCGCGGAGACCGCCAGCGCGATGCCGAAGTCGGCCACCATCGGCCGCCCGTCGTGCAGCAGGATGTTCTCGGGCTTGATGTCGCGGTGGATCACGCCGTGCCGGTGCGCGTAGTCCAGCGCGTCGGCCACCTCCCGGGTGATCTTCACCGCCTCGTCCACGCCGAGCTGCGTCTCGCGGTTCAGCCGGTCCCGGAGCGACTCGCCCTCGACAAACGGCATGACGTAATAGAGGAAGCCGTCCGCCGTGCCCGAGTCGAACAGCGGCAGGATGTGGGGGTGCTGGAGCTGGGCGGTGGTGGTGATCTCCTGGACGAAGCGGTCGGCGCCCAGGACGGCCGCAAGCTCCGGCTTCAGGACCTTGATGGCCACCTGGCGTTGATGCTTGAGGTCCGCGGCCAGATACACGGTGGCCATGCCGCCCTGCCCCAGCTCCCGCTCGATCCGGTAGCGGTCCGAGAGGGCGGCGGCCAGGCGGTCCACGGGCACGCTCACGAGCCCCCCGCCCCCTTCAACTTCGCCCGCAACTCCGGCAACCAGTCGCGCACGAGGACGAGCCGGGCCGGCGGCGCGGCGCTCGCCGAGCCCTCCAAGGGACGGATCATGATGAACCGGCGGTCGTCGGGCGTGACCGCGTAGAAGTGGCTCTGGAAGTTCGCTGCGTACCCGCGCGCGTCGAACAGCCGGTGGTGGGCTCCGGCGGAGAAGGTGGAGCCGGTGGTGACGTCGACGGCGATCATCTCCCCGGCGGCGTTGCGGTAGAAGAGCTGGCGCCCGTCGTGGGACCACTCGGACTCCGTACCGCCGTCGCTGGAGATCGGATAGAGCCCGTCCCGCGCGGCGGGGAACCGACACACATAGACCTCCATCCGCCCCGAGGACGACGACGTGTAGGCGAGCCAGCGGCCGTCGGGCGACAGCGCGGGACCGTACTCCTGGGCATCGGTGGCGACCAGGGGCACCGGCGTGGTGTCGTCGCTGGTGCGCACGGCCAGGATGTCTCCATTGCCCGCGTCTCCGTCGCTGGTGCGGTAGACGATCCACTGCCCGTCGGGGGACCACAGCCCCTCCCAGACAGCACGCTTCTCCGCCATCGGGACGGGCGCGGGCCGCCCGCCGCCGTCCGCGCTGCGTTCCCAGAGGCGGGCCGTGCCGTCTCCCGGGGCCGAGGCGTAGAGCACGCTGCGGCCGTCAGGTGACCATGACGGTCGGATGTTGGTTCCCGCTCCCTGGGACGTGAGACGCGTCGCGGGACCGTTCGACTCCGGCAGAACCCAGAGGTCCGCCCGGCCGGTCGTGCTGTCCCGCACGCTGAGGCTGACCTTTGAGCCGTCGGGCGAGAGAGCCAGGCCGCCCGGCGCCACCACCGGCGCACTCCAGCCACCGTCGAGCGGGACCACCTCCGACCCGTCGCGGGACACCGCGACCACCTCGGAAGTCTGCTCGGTGGTCGTCCCGCCCCGGACGTACAGCATGGTGCCGTCCCGGCCGAGAGCGATGTTGCCGATGCCGGCCATGAGCGACACCGACGGACCGGCCAACTCGAGCCTCGTCCCGTCGAAGGCGGCGGCGTAGAGCCCTCCGTCGGTGCTGGCGTAGACGAGGTCCCCGCCGGGCACGATCCAGGCTCCCGTGGCGCCCCGGACGAGGGTGTGCACCGCACCGGTCCCGACGTCGACGACGACCTCGCTCGTGCCCCGCGTTCCTCCGCCCACCGCCGCCATGACCGCGTCGGATCCGGGTACCGGCGTGATGTGCTTGAAGATGAGGGCTCCGCCGAGAGAGTCGGTCAGGAGCGTCGTCGCCCCACCGTCTGCGGAGGTGCGGAAGAGCCGAAAGCCCGAGCGACCGCCGAAGACGACGGTGCCGTCGTCCAGCCAAGCGGTGCCATAGCCCGCCGCGGAGTCCGACATCGCGATGGGGGCGCCCCCACCGCGTGCCACGCGGAGCAGCCTGAGGTCGGCGTAGACGACCCATCGCCCGTCCGGCGAGAACGATGGCGCCGCCTCGAAGCCACCGGCCTGGTGTGTCAGCTCGGCGAGCGGGCGCGGATCGAGCTCTCCGCGCTCCTTGATCCAGAGCTTCAGACCGCCCACCGTATCGGTGTACACGATGGCGGAGCCGTCCGGCGCGATGGCCGTGCCCCCGGCGATCATGCCGGGAAGCGTCGGGCTCAGGACGACGGTATCGCGCGAGGCGGGAGCCCGCGTCGGACCCGGACGGAGCCATCCCCAGAGGGTACCCACCAGCAGGACGGCCGCCGTGCCGGCCAGCGGGATCGCGGCGCGCTCCTTCCAGGGCGCCCTCGCGGCCCGCCGCCCGGCGCCGGCCGCTGCGCGCCGCCCCGCAGTTTGCGCGCTCGCCGTCGTGAAATGGGGATCCGCGAGCGCCTGAGCGAACGCCTTCGCGCTCTCGAATCGGTCCGCCGGCAGCTTCTCCAGCGCCTTCGCGACGCCCGCCGCCACGTTCGGCGGTACGGAGCGGCGCAGCTTCGTGACCGGCGCCGCCTCCTCCGTCACGATTTTCATGATGATCTGCTGGGCCGAGCTGCCCGTGTGCGGTGGGTCGCCCGTCAGCATCTCGTAGAGCACGCTCGCGAGCGAATAGACGTCGCTGCGCCCCGTGATGTCTTTCTCCGCCGTGGCCTGCTCGGGACTCATGTAGTGCGGCGTGCCCAGGCTGAGCCCGGTCTCGGTCATCCGCCCACCGGCCGCCGCGGAGACCGCCAGCGCGATGCCGAAGTCGGCCACCATCGGCCGGCCGTCGTGCAGCAGGATGTTCTCGGGCTTGATGTCGCGGTGGATCACCCCCTGCCGGTGCGCGTAGTCCAGCGCGTCGGCCACCTCCCGGGTGATCTTCACCGCCTCGTCCACGCCGAGCTGCGTTTCGCGGTTCAGCTGGTCCTGCGCAGCGACTCGCCCTCGACGTACGGCATGACGTAGATAGAGGAAGCCGTTGGCGGTGCCCGAGTCGAAGAGCGGCAGGATGTGCGGGTGCTGGAGCTGGGCGGTGGTGGTGATCTCCTGCACGAAGCGCTCGGCGCCGAGCACGGCGGCCAGCTCGGGCTTCAGCACCTTGATGGCGACCTGGCGCTGATGGCGGAGGTCCGCGGCCAGGTAGACGGTGGCCATGCCGCCCGCGCCGAGCTCGCGCTCGATGCGGTAGCGATCGGCGAGGGCGGCGGTGAGGCGATCCACTACCGGCCGCCTCCCCGGGCCTGCTCCAGCGTCGCCTTCACCTCGGCCGCCCAGTCGTGCACCACGAAGAGCTGCGGGCTGTCTCCCTTGAGGACCAGGAGCCTCTTCCCGTCCGGGGTCACGTCGTAGTTCGCGTGGGGCGCCGTGTAGGGAAGGTAGGTGTCGTTCATGAAGTCCTTCTGGGAGACGACGTGGAAGGTCGGCGTCCCGGACACCTCGGCCACCTTGAATTTTCCCTCCGAGCGGTAGAAGAGGCGGTGGCCGTCGCGGGACCACACCGGCTCGCTCCCGCCGCGGACGGACACCTGCACCTTGGCACCCGGACCCGGCAGAGCCTGGACCACCACCTGGGGGCCCCCGCTCGCCGTGGTCACGTACGCGATCCACCGGCCGTCCGGCGATACCCGCGGCTGGTCCTCGCCGGCGCGGGCGGTCGCGATCGGTACGGGGGATCGGCTGCCGTCGGCGGCCCGCATCAACACGTCGGCCTGTCCCATGTCCTGCTGGTAGACGATGTCCGCACCGTCCGGGGTCAGCATGGCCTCGAAATAGTCGGTGCTGTCGTCGGCGAGGAGGGGCGCGGCCGGAGCGCTCTGATCGGCCGGCTGCCACCAGATGGAGGACCGGGCGCCGCGAACGGTGCGGAAGAGAACCCGCTTTCCGTCGGGAGACCATTCGGGGCGCTCGTTGACGGAGCCCCCGCTGCTGAGCCTGGTCATGTTCCCCGACGCGACGTCCTCCACCCAGACGTCCAAAGCGGTGCCCGTGGCGATGGTCAGGGCGATCCTGGTCCCGTCGGGGGAGTAACGCGGATACCGATAGGCACGCGCGTCGGACAGGGCAAGCAGCGGGGTGTCTCCGGTGGCGTCGGCCAGCAGCAACGTCGCGTTCTGGCTGCCCCCCATGTACAGGAGGGTCCCGCCGGGGGAGAGCGCAGCCACCGCCGCTCCCCACGGCGCGCCGACGACGCCGCTCGCCACCGCCACGGGCCGGCCTTGCACTCTGCCCGACGTGACGTCGAACGGCACCGCGAACAGGGTCCCCGTCTGATCGGCGTAGATGAGCCGACCGTCCAGCATCCCCAGGGGCGACGTCCCGGGAAGATCCAGGCGCCGGGCCTGGCCCGCCGCCAGGTCGAGGATCCCGATGCGGGCCTCCTCGACGGCGCCCGCGCCCCAGCTCTCGTACAGCGCGTGCTTCCCGTCCGGCAGGGCCACCGGAAGGAGCTGCAGCGTCTCCCCGGCCGCACTGTCCAGCGGTGCGACCGGACGCGCGGCCCCGCCGGCGGCGGACGTGCGTTGGATCTCCGGGACGCCTGTGATGTTGAACAGGAGGTCTCCACTCTTCGTCCACACGAGCGGGGAAGAGACGTTGCCGTACTCGCCGACCACCTGGGGTGCGCCCCCGTCCAGGGAGATCCTCTCGACCCGGCCGGCCGACCAGAAGGCGATCGTCGTCCCGTCGGGCGAGAACGCCGGAGTGAAGCCGTCCTCGGATCCGGGCACGACGCGCGCGGCCGCCTCGTCCAGGCGGCGCACGTAGATCCTCTGTGTACCCTGCCGGTCGAGGGCCGGAAAGGCCACCATGGACCCATCCGTGGAGATAGCGAGATCGGAGCTTCCGGCATCCGTGAAATGCGGCTGAAAGCCTTCGGGCAGCGCCACCGTGAAGCGGACCACGGCGTCGGGGCGAGCGCCCCGCAGACCCCCGCGCGCCCCGTACGTCATCACCGATGATGACAGCGCCAGCAGGGCGAGCAGCCAGACAACCGGGTTGCGGAGGTTCGCCCTCCAACCCGTGGCCGGCGCCCCGCCCTGCGCCCCTCGTGCCGCGAGAGCCGGAGCGCTCGCCGGGTTCTCCAGCGCCTCGGCGAACGCCTGGGCCGTGGCGAAGCGGTCGGCGGGCAGCTTCTCCAGCGCGGTGAGCACCGCGGCGTCCACGTGGTGAGGGATCGTATGGCGCTGCCCCGTGAGGGAGCGCGGAGCCTCGGTGAGCATGCGTGCCGCGATGGCCTGGGCGGTGGAGCCGGTGAAGGGCGGGTCGCCGGTGAGCATCTCGTAGACGACGCACCCCAGCGAGTAGACGTCCGCCCGGGCGTCGATCTCCCGCTCCCCCATGGCCTGCTCGGGGCTCATGTAGGTGGGCGTGCCCAGGCTCATCCCCGTCTCCGTCATGCGCGACGAGCCGGCGGTGCTCACCGCCAGGGCGATGCCGAAGTCCGCCACCAGGGGCTGGCCGTCGTGGAGGAGGATGTTCTCGGGCTTGATGTCCCGGTGGATGACGTCCCGGCGGTGGGCGTAGTCCAGGGCCGACGCCACGGCCACGGCGATCTTCAGCGCCTCGGCGACCGGGAGGTGCTTCTCCCGGTCGAGGCGGTCCCGCAGCGACTCCCCGTCGATGTAGGGCATCACGTAGAACAGGAAGGACTCGGCCTCGCCGGAGTCGAAGAGCGGGAGGATGTGCGGGTGCTGGAGGTTGGCCGTGGTGCGGATCTCGGCCAGGAAGCGCTCGGCGCCGATGACCGCGGCCAGCTCGGGGCGGAGCACCTTGAGCGCGACCTTCCTGTCGTGCCGGAGATCCTGGGCCAGGTACACCGTGGCCATGCCACCCTCACCGACCTCGCGCTCGATGCGGTAGCGATCGGAGAGGGCCTGAGCCAGTCGCTCGGCGACGCTATCCACGGAGGCTCATCCGCATCGTCTCATCGACCTCCGGAGCCGCGCATCCGCGCGGCCAGCTCGGTGCCCCATCCGTAGGCGATGTCGTACTCCGGGGTCCGGACACTCCGGACCATCAGTAGCCGGGTGCCGTCCGGCGAAACGTCGTAGTTGGCGTGTGGGTTCGGGGCGAAGGCGTAGGTGTCGGCAAAGAGGTCGGTCCGACCGGTGACGGTGAATCCCCCGGCGGTGCTCACGGATGCGGCGACGAGGTCGCGACCATCGCGGTAGAAGATCCGCTTCCCGTCCCGCGCCCACACGGGCTCGGCGCCGCCCGAGACCGAGATCTGCACCTGGCCGCCGGGGCCCGGAAACGGTTGCACCACGACCTGCGACGTTCCCGATGCGTTGGTCACGAAGGCCACCCAATGCCCGTCGGGGGAGACGCGCGGCTGCGCTTCCGCGAATCGCGTCGCCGCAACGGGGTGGGACGCCGTGTCGCCCTCGATCGCCCGATACAGGATGTCGGCCTGGGTCACCCCCCCATCGTCCACCTGATATACGAGGGTCCTGCCGTCCGGTGTGATCACGCCCTCGAAGAAGCCGTGCGACTCGGCCGCCTGCAACGGCGTCGCGGGCGAGCTCTGGTCGGCTGGCTGCCACCAGATCGCCGTCCGGCCGCTGCGATCCGAGCGATAAAGCACGCGACGCCCATCGGGGGTCCACTCGGGGCGATCGTTCTGGGTGCCGGAGTTGGTGATCCGCGTCGGCGTACGCGACGCGAGGTCGTAGAGCAGGATGTCCGAGCGTCCTTCGGTCCCCACCGCCACGGCGATGCGCTTCCCGTCGGGAGAGAGCCGAGGAAAGGCGTAGGCTTCGGGCTTGGACAGGACCGGAGTGAACGGACCGCTCGGCTCCACCCAACCCAGCGTCCCTTCCCGGGTTGCCGGCTCGTACACGAGGGTCCCGGTAGGCGACAGGTCCGCGGTGGCGGCTGCAGCCAGCGTCGTGGCGACGAGGGGCCCGAGCGCCACCGGCGTTCCGGTCGCCCTTCCGCCGTCGAGATCGAAGGGAACGCCCATCAGGGCGCCGGAGGGCAGGACGTAGACGAGGGTCCCGTCCACGTAGCCGAGCACGTCCCGGAGCGTCATGTCGAATCGTCGGACTGCTCCCGTCTCCAGCGTCACCTCGGCCAGACGGGTCTCGGCCAGCCCCTCCGCCGGCGTAATGGTGAACAGCGCCGTCTTTCCGTCCGGCAGCGCGAGCGGCTGCCTGTAGAATTCAACTGTGGTGGAGTCCACGCTAGCCAGTAACCGCGACGCGCCGCCGTCCGCCGGAAACACGACGAGGCCGGGCGCGGCGGCGACGATGATCCGACCGGACGCGCTCCACGATATCCCGATGGAAGGGGCCCCGGCGTCTCCGACCTGCACCGGTGTGCCACCGGTGGTCGGGACCTTCCGGACCGTCGTGCCGACGAAGTAGGCGATCCACTTGCCGTCGGGCGAAAAGCAGGGCTGCTGCGCTCCGTCCGTTCCGGCGATCACGTGGACATCGGGCTCGCTGAGCGGCCGAACGTACAGCCGCGACGTACCCGTCGAATCGGAAAGCGCATAGGCGACCGCGCTTCCGTCGGGGGAGACGGCCACGTTCGTGCCGAGGCCTGCGTTGGTGATGAGCATCGTCGACGGCAACGGGATCTTGAGCCGCACCACGGGGCGCGGCGCCTCGCGGTGCGCGGCACGCCACTGCGACGCCGCGACGCCGACGGTGGCCACCAGTGCCGCCACCAGGCCGAGAACGAGGGGGTGACGGGTCAGCCTGCGGACGGTCAGGGCACCGCTCGGGAGCGCACCCGTTGCGGTGGCCGTGGAGAAGTGCGGATCCGCCAGCGCGTCCGCGAACGCCTTCGCGCTGTCGAACCGGTCGGCCGGCAGCTTCTCCAGCGCCTTCGCGACGGCGGCCGCCACGTTCGGCGGCACCGATCTCCTGAGCTTCGTGACCGGCGCCGCCTCCTCCGTCACGATCTTCATGATGATCTGCTGCGCCGAGCTGCCCGTGTGCGGCGGATCGCCCGTGAGCATCTCGTACAGCACGCTCGCCAGCGAATAGACGTCGCTGCGCCCGGTGATCTCCTTCTCCGCCGTCGCCTGCTCCGGACTCATGTAGTGCGGCGTGCCGAGGCTGAGCCCTGTCTCCGTCATGCGCCCACCGGCCGCGGCTGAAACGGCCAGCGCGATGCCGAAGTCGGCCACCATCGGCCGGCCGTCGTGCAGCAGGATGTTCTCGGGCTTGATGTCGCGGTGGATCACCCCGTGGCGGTGCGCGTAGTCCAGTGCGTCGGCCACCTCGCGCGTGATCCGGACCGCCTCGTCGACGCCGAGCTGCGTCTCCCGATTCAGCTTGTCCCGCAGAGTTTCGCCCTCGACGTACGGCATGACGTAGAAGAGGAAGCCGTCGGCGGTGCCGGAGTCGAAGAGCGGCAGGATGTGCGGGTGCTGGAGCTGCGCGGTGGTGGTGATCTCCTGGATGAAGCGGTCGGCACCCAGCACGGCGGCGAGCTCCGGCTTCAGCACCTTGATGGCGACCTGCCGCTGGTGGCGCAGGTCCTCGGCGAGGTAGACGGTCGCCATGCCGCCCTGCCCCAGCCCCCGCTCGATCCGGTAGCGGTCGGCCAGGGCGGCGGCGAGGCGTTCGGGGGATGGAGTCAAGGCCGTCTCGGCGTCAGTGGAGCACGGCGATGGCGGAAGCGACGAGCCAGCCGAGGCCGATGATGCCGAGGAGAGCGTACTCGACGAGGGTCGCCCGCTGCCGTCCCCGCTCCCCGTGGAACCAGGCGACGACGGCGGACGCCGAGACGGCGGCGACCGCGAAGATCACGGTAAGGAGCTTGGTCTTCGGAGGCAGCATGTCTTCCAGGGCGTCGGCGAGCTGGATGAGACCCGCGCACGCGCCGGCGACCAAGAGGACGACCTGCGGCACGCGCCGCCGCAGCAGCCTCGTGAGGTCGCTGTCGCCGCCGTCAGCGGATACCGCCGAGCCGGCGGCGGTCGACGCGTGTTGGGGGCCGAGCGCGCGCACCACGTCCCTGGCGGAGGGGCGGTGGAGCGGCTCTCGCGCCAGGCACCGCCGCAGGAGGTCGGCGACCGCGGCCGGCACTTCCGGCCGCATCGCGCGAAGGTCGCGCGGCTCCTGCTGGAGGTGCGCGCGGATCCAGTCGGCGGTGCTGCGCGCCTCGTACGGGCTCTCTCCCGCGAGCAGCTCGTAGCCGAGGACGCCGAAGAGGTACATGTCCGCCAACTCCGTCGCTTCGCCGCCGGCGAGCTGTTCCGGGCTGAGGTAGTGCGGGTCTCCGATGAGCTGACCGGCCTGCGTGAGCCGCGGCGCGCCGGGATCGGGGTCGAGCACCGCGGCGATGCCGAAGTCGGTCAGCAGGGCGCGGCCGTTCTCCTCGTCCCACAACACGTTGCCGGGTCGTACGTCGCGGTGGACGATGCCGTTCGCGTGCGCGGCGGCCAGGGCGGAGGCGACCTCGCGAAGCACGGCGACGCCCTGCGCGACCGGGAGCTTCCCTTCCGCCATCAGCCGCTCCTCCATCGTGCGTCCCTTCACGTACTGCATGACGAGGAAGGGCGTGCCGTCGGGGAGCTGGCCGAATCGCGTGACCGTGACGGCGTTCGGGTGCTCGCCGAGCGAGGCCGCCGCGCGCGCCTCCCGCTCGAAGCGCTTGCGCGCCGTGTCGTCGCTCACGCGGCCCGGACGAAGTACCTTCACCGCGACGGACACGCCGAGGGCGCGGTCCTTGGCGAGGTACACCGTGGCCATGGAGCCGCGGCCGAGCGGCCGGACGACGTCGTAGTCGGCGCCGAGCGAGGCGCGCACCTCGTCCAGCGACCGGTGATCGCCCTCGCTGGCGGCGGCGTGCGCGGAAATCGGGTTGTCCATGAGGCCTGTAGCTTACGCCGTCGCGGGCGCCGATGAAAGACTTCCGCTCCGCGCCGCCGGCGAGCGTTCTTGCGAATCCCCGGTCCGTTCGCAATCCTCAGCGACGTGCCGTCGGCACGGATCCATCGGGAAATCCATCCGTCTCCGAGGAGGGAAGATGAGGAAGAGCTTCCGCATCACCGGTGCGCTGGCCCTGCTCCTCCTGCTGCCCGGTTGCTACCACGCGGTGATCAACACCGGTCGGCCGGCATCGGGACAGACGATCGAGAAACAGTGGGCGCACAGCTTCCTCTACGGGCTGGTGCCGCCGAACGTGGTGGAGACGGCGTCCGAGTGTCCGAGCGGCGTCGCCAAGGTCGAGACGCAACACAGCTTCCTCAACATGGTCGCGTACATTCTCACCGGCGGCATCTATTCGCCGATGATGATCACCGTATCGTGCGCCTCCGAAGCGGGCGGCACCGGCGCGAGCGCCTCCGCCGCGATGCCGTCCGGCGCCTTCGACGCGGACGCCGCGTCGCGCGAAGCCTCGCGGGAGGCGATGCAGGCGGCGTCGCAGTGGTCGCTGGAGAACGGCGCTCCAGCGTACGTCCGCTTCCGCTAGCCGCATCCGGAGCGGGCCGCGGGCCGCGGCCGTCCCGGCAGCTCGGCCCGGAGCGCGCGGGTGGACCCTCACCCGGCGCGCTCCGGGCGCCGTCGAGGGAACCCACCCGCGTCCGCCCGGTAGCATCGAGCGCAGTCGCACCGAACCCTCGCACCCCTGGATCCCATGCCCACTGGAATGCTCCGTGCCGGCCGCGTCGCCGGCGTATCGTTGCTCGCGCTCGCGCTCGCGGCGCCGCTCGCGGCACAGGCGCCCGCGGCCCGTGCGCAGGCCTCCCCGACGCTCGGCGTCGACACGACCCACTTCGACCACGGTGTCCGCCCGCAGGACGACTTCTACCGCTTCGTCAACGGCGGCTGGCTGAAGGAGACGCAGATCCCGGCCGACCGCTCGCGCTACGGCAGCTTCGACGCGTTGTCGGACGAGAGCGAGGTCGCCGTGCGCCAGATCGTCGAGTCCGCGGCCGCCGCGCAGGACCGCGCGCCGGGCAGCGACCTTCAGAAGGTGGGCGATCTCTACCGCAGCTACATGGACACGGCGCGCATCGAGGCGGCGGGCCTGACGCCGGTGCGGCCGGAGCTCGAGCGCATCGCGGCGCTGAAGGACCGCTCGCAGCTGCCGGAGCTGTTCGCGGCGCTGGCGATGGAGGGCGTCTCCACGCCGTTCGGCTTCTTCGTGACGCAGGACCAGAAGCAGGCGACGCGCTACATCGCCTACGTCAGCCAGAGCGGGCTGGGCCTCCCGGATCGCGACTACTACCTGAAGACGGAGCCGAATTTCGAGAAGATCCGCTCCGCCTACGCCGACTACATTGACCGCCTCTTCCGCCTCGCCGGTGAGGACGCGACGGACGCGTCGAAGACGGTGATCGCACTGGAGACGCGCCTCGCCGCAAAGCAGTGGGAGCGCGCGCGCAATCGCGACCGGGAGGCGACCTACAACCGCATGAGCGTGGCCGCCCTCGACTCGCTCACGCCGAACTTCTCCTGGCCCCGCTTCATCGATGCTGCCGGCGCGTCGAAGACGCCCGGCGTCGTCGTGCGGCAGCCGGACTACGTCGCCGCGGCGGATTCGATTCTGGCGACGACGCCACTGCCGGCGCTCCAGACCTATCTCACCTTCAAGGTCCTGGACGACGCCGCATCCTTCCTGAGCAGCCCGTTCGCGGAAGCGCGCTTCGACTTCCGCGGGAAGGTGCTCTCGGGGCAGCAGGAGGAGCGTCCGCGCTGGAAGCGGGGTGTGGGCGTCGTGGACGGCATCCTCGGCGAGGCGACCGGCCGGCTGTACGTGGAGAAGCACTTCACGCCCGCGCAGAAGGCGCGCATGAAGGCGCTCGTCTCGAACCTCCTCGACGCCTTCCACGAGGGGATCGAGCAGCTCACCTGGATGAGCCCCCAGACCAAGGAGCAGGCGCAGGCGAAGCTGGCCAAGTTCACCGTCAAGATCGGTTATCCGGACAAGTGGGAGGACTACTCGAAGCTGCGCATCACGGGCGACGACCTCTTCGGCAACCTGCGCCGCGCGAGTGCATTCGGCTGGCAGCGCATGGTCGACCGACTCGGCGGCCCGATCGATCGCCAGCAGTGGGGAATGACGCCGCAGACGGTGAACGCGTACTACAATCCGTCGATGAACGAGATCGTCTTCCCGGCGGCGATCCTGCAGCCGCCCTTCTTCAACCCGGATGCCGACGACGCGGTCAACTACGGCGCGATCGGCGCCGTGATCGGCCACGAGATCAGCCACGGCTTCGACGACCAGGGCGCCCGCTCCGACGGCGACGGCAACCTCCGCAACTGGTGGACCGACGCGGACCAGCGCGAGTTCAAGGCGCGCACCGACGCGCTCGCGGCACAGTACAGCGCCTTCGAGCCGATGGAGGGACAGCACATCAACGGACGCCTGACGCTCGGCGAGAACATCGGCGACCTGAGCGGCCTCACCATCGCCTACAAGGCGTACAAGCGCTCGCTGAACGGCAAGGCCGCTCCGGTGATCGACGGCTACACCGCCGATCAGCGCTTCTTCCTCGGCTGGGCGCAGATCTGGCGCAGCCTGTATCGCGACGAGGCGCTGCGCCAGCAATTGATGACGAATCCGCACTCGCCCGGCGAGTACCGCACCGACGGCGTGCTGCGCAACATGCCGGAGTTCTACGCCGCCTTCGACGTCCAGCCGGGCGACGGCATGTACCTCGCGCCCGACCAGCGCGTCAAGATCTGGTGAACCGCGGCGGCCCGGGCCGCGCATGGCCCGGGCCCGCCCGCCGCGGTAGCTTGGCCGCATGGAAGACTTCGTGCGGCTATTCGCCGTTTTCGGCTTCATCGCGCTGCTGCGGCGGGCGGGGCGCGCGGCGGTCGCGGTGCTCCGGCGCGGCGTCGACTCCTTCCTCTCACGCGAGACCGCGGATGTGCGCGCCCGGCGCGGTGACCTCACCGGCCTCGCGGAGGCGGAGGAGACGAGCCGCCGGGCGCGCGGCGCTCGCCTGCGCGCCGGCGGCGCGCTGCTCTTCTGGCTCGCGCTGCTCGCGATACCTCCCCTGATTGACATGGCCACGACGATCTACGCCGTTTGCGCGATGCTCTGGCTCGCCCCGCCGCTGCGCCTCCGGGGCGGCCGGCCCGGGTCGGCCGATTGATGCG
The DNA here is from genome assembly GCA_963816355.1 of uncultured Gemmatimonadales bacterium. Classification (GTDB taxonomy): domain Bacteria; phylum Gemmatimonadota; class Gemmatimonadetes; order Longimicrobiales; family RSA9; genus CAWFKH01. Next base: position 851,509 of record CAWFKH010000003.1, read on the forward strand.
GCTCACATTCCTCGGCACGGCGGCGAGCCGGCCGACGGTGGGGCGCAACGTGAGCGCGCTCGTCCTCAACCGCGAAGGGGAGCTCCTTCTCTTCGACTGCGGCGAGGGGACGCAGCGGCAGATGATGCGCTACGGAACGGGCTTCTCCGTTCACGACATCTTCTTCACGCACCTGCACGCGGACCACTTTCTCGGCGTGATCGGGCTGCTCCGCACGATGGGCCTGCAGGGCCGCGAGGAGGTGATGCGCCTGTGGGCGCCGGAGGGCGGGGCGCGCATCCTTCGCGAAGCGGTTCACCTGGGCGTCGAGCGCGTTCCGTTCGGCATCGAGATCTTCGAGCTGCGGCCCGGAGAGAAGGTCGAGCGCGCGGAATACGACATCGTCCCCTACGCCACACGGCACGGCGGCGGCTCGATCGGCTTCGCCCTCGTCGAGCACGAGCGCCTCGGCCGCTTCCACCCCGAGCGCGCCCGCGAGCTCGGCGTCCCCGAGGGTCCCGCCTGGGGCCGGCTGCATCGCGGTGAGCCGGTCGTCGTGGGGGAGCGGACCGTCCGACCGGAGGACGTCGTCGGCCCCTCGCGCCGCGGCCGCCGCGTCGTATACACCGGCGACACCCGCCCCTGCGCGGAGACGGTCGAGGCCGCCGCGGGCGCCGACCTGCTCGTCCACGACGCCACCTTCGCCGACGAAGAAGCGCCGCGCGCCCGGGCCACGGGCCATTCCACGGCCCGCGAAGCGGCGAGCGTCGCCCGCCGAGCGCGCGCCGGCCGCCTCGTGCTGACGCACATCTCGTCGCGCTACGCGGACGATCCGCGCGGCCTCGAGCGCGAGGCGCGAGGCGTATTCCGCCGCACCGTCGTCGCGCACGACGGCATGGAGATCGACATCCCCTTTCCCGTCGAGCCTTCCTGATGGGTTCCACGGCGACGCGCGTGCCCGGCGACAAGTCGATCTCTCACCGCGCCCTGATCCTCGGCGCGCTCGCGAGCGGCACGAGCCGCGTGCGCGGCATCCTCACCGGCGACGACGTCCGCTCGACCGCCCGCGTCCTCGCCGGCCTCGGCGTCGCCATCACCACCCTCGATGGCGACGAAGTGCGCGTCGAGGGACGCGGCCTGCGCGCCCTCGCGGCGCCCGCGTCGCCACTCGACTGCGGCAACAGCGGAACGACCGCGCGGCTGATGCTGGGCGTCCTCGCCGCGCAGCCGATCGACGCGATCCTCACCGGTGACGCCTCGCTGCGGAGCCGGCCGATGCGGCGCGTGACGACGCCGCTCGCCGCGATGGGCGCGAGCTACGAGGAGCTCGGCGAGGGGGACCGCCTCCCGATCCGGATCCGCGGCGCAGCCCTGCGGGCGCGCGACTACGCGAGTCCGCGCGCCAGCGCACAGGTGAAGAGCGCGCTCCTCCTCGCCGGGGCGTGCGCGGGAGTGGAGGTGGGCGTGCGCGAGCCGGTCCGCTCCCGCGACCATACCGAGCGCATGCTGGCGGCGCTCGGCGCGCGCATCGACCGCGGGCCGGAATGGATCCGCCTGCTTCCACCCGAGCGCCTCGATCCGCTCGACATCGACGTGCCGGGCGACTTCTCTTCCGCCGCGTTCCTGCTCGCGCTCGCGTTGCTGCGCGGCGTGCCGCTCCGCGTCGAAGCGGTCGGCGTCAACCCGACCCGCACCGGTCTGCTCGGCGTTCTCGCGCGCATGGGCGCCCGCGTCGCCACCGAGCGCCCGGCGGCCTACGCCGGCGAGCCGGTGGCCGACCTCGTCGTCCAGCCCGCCTCGCTGCGCGCCACCACCGTGACGGGCAACGACATCCCCGCCCTCGTCGACGAGGTCCCGATCCTCGCCATTCTCGCCGCCCGAGCGGAGGGAGAGACCCGCATCACCGGGGCGGCGGAGCTGCGCGTCAAGGAGTCGGACCGCCTCGCGGTGCTCGCCGCGGGTCTGCGGCGCGTGGGCGTCGCGGCGGAGGAGCTGGAGGATGGCCTCGTCGTGGTCGGCACGGACGCGCCGCTGCGCGGGCGCGTCGAGACGCACGCGGATCACCGCATCGCGATGGCCTTCGGCGTCCTCGGCGCCTCGCCCGGCTGCGAGATCGCCGTCGACGATCCCGCCGCCGCAGCCGTGAGCTACCCCGGCTTCTGGGATCGGCTGGCGGTGCTGGGCGCGGCGGCGGGACGGTGACGGCGGCGGCGGCGGCCCGAGCGGGATCGGCGGCGCCGGGTGCCGCGGGCGTGGCTCCATGATCGTCGCGATCGACGGGCCCGCCGGCTCCGGCAAGAGCTCCACCGCGCGCGCGGTCGCCCGACGCCTCGGCTTCCACCACCTCGATTCCGGCGCCCTCTACCGCGCCGCCACGTGGGCGGCGCTGCAGCACGGCGTGCCCGAGAGGGAGTGGGACGAGCTCGACGGCGCGACTCTCGACCGATTCGAACTGCGCGCCGCTTTCGTCGGCGACGCCGTGCGCGTGTGGTGCGGCGAGCGCGAGATCACGCGAGAGATCCGCGCTCCCGATGTCACCGCCCACGTCTCGGGCGTCGCCGCGATCGCCGCCGTCCGCGACTGGGTCAACGCGCGGCTGCGCGCCATCGCCGCTTCGACCGACGTCGTCACCGAGGGCCGCGACATCGGCACGGTCGTCTTTCCCGACGCGGACCTGAAGGTCTTTCTCGTCGCGGACCCGGAGGCGCGCGCGCGGCGGCGGCTGCGCGAGCACGGCGTGGATTCGCCGACTCCCGCCGAGCTGCGCGCCGAGATCGGCCGCCTCGCCACGCGCGACCGTCTCGACTCCGAGCGCGCCGTCGCGCCGCTTCGCCGCCCCCGGGACGCCGTGGTCGTGGACACCACGCGGCTCGGCTTCGAGGAGCAGGTCGAGCGCATTGTACGGCTGGCGCGGGAGAAGGCGTCCTGATACCATTATGGGTTCCCCTCGCGACGTCGCGGGGGGCGTTCATTCGCGGGCGCGCGACGCTCGCGGAACATTCACTCAACCGGTCGTCGGCCACGGGGGTCGGCGGCGCGAAGCGGAGGAACTCCAGCCCATGGCGGAAAGCCAGATCGAGCAGCAGAAGGAGCAGGTCGAAGCGCTGAACACGATGGCGACGACCGAGCTGACGCAGGAGGAGCTCGCGGAGCAGGCGCGCGAGGTTGGCGTGCGGGCGGACCTCTACGACGAGGAGTACTCCCCGGAGGAGTACCAGGCGATGCTCGAGATGTACGAGGGCACGCTGACCAACGTCGAGGAGGGGCAGATCGTCAAGGCGCACGTGCTGCGCGTGACGGACAACGCGGTGATCCTCGACGTCGGCTTCAAGAGCGAAGGCGCGGTGCCGCGCGACGAGTTCAAGAATCCGGACGAGCTGAGCGCGGGCGACGAGGTCGAGGTTTTCCTGGAGGCGCTGGAGGACGACGAGGGCGTCGTCGTCCTTTCGAAGAAGAAGGCGGATTTCCTGCGCGTGTGGGAGAAGATCAAGGCCGCCCACGAAGAGGACGACGTGGTGCCGGGCACGCTCATGCGCAAGATCAAGGGCGGCGTGACGGTGGATCTGATGGGCGTGGACGCGTTCCTACCGGGATCGCAGATCGCGCTGCGTCGCGTACCGAACATCGAGGACCTGATCGGCCAGACGTACGATTTCAAGATCATCAAGCTGAACAAGCGCCGCCGCAACATCGTGGTGAGCCGGCGCGTGATCCTCGAGGGCGAGCGGGAGAAGAAGCGGGAGCAGTTGGTGAAGGAGCTGCTGGTCGGTCAGGTGCGCAAGGGGATCGTGAAGAACGTGACCGACTTCGGCGCCTTCATCGACCTCGGCGGCATGGACGGCCTGCTGCACATCACCGACATGAGCTGGGGCCGTGTCGGTCATCCCTCCGAGGTCGTGTCGATCGGTGACGAGCTGGACGTGAAGGTGCTCGACATCGACTGGGACCGCGAGCGCATCTCGCTGGGGCTGAAGCAGCTTCTGCCCTATCCGTGGAAGGACATCGAGCGCAAGTACCCGGTCGGCTCGCGCGTGCGCGGCCGCGTCGTCTCGATCACGAACTACGGCGCTTTCGTCGAGCTCGAGAAGGGCGTCGAGGGCCTCGTCCACGTCTCCGAGATGTCGTGGACGCGCAACGTCCGCCATCCGTCGCAGATGGTGGCGATCGGCGACGAGATCGAGGCGGTCGTCCTCAGCGTGGACCGGGACGAGGAGAAGATCTCCCTCGGCATGAAGCAGACGGAGGAGGACCCGTGGCTCGCGCTGCCGGTGAAGTATCCCACCGGCACCCGCGTCAACGGGAAGGTCCGCAACCTCACCTCGTTCGGCGCGTTCGTCGAGATCGAGCCGGGCATCGACGGCCTCATCCACATCTCCGACATGAGCTGGACGCGCCGCGTGCAGCACCCCTCCGAAGTCCTGCGCAAGGGAGAGGACGTCGAGGTGGTGGTGCTGGGCGTCGACGCGGAGAACAAGCGGATCTCGCTCGGGCTGAAGCAGACGCAGGAAGACCCGTGGTACCACCTCGTCAAGGAATACGCGCCCGGTGTCGACGCGGAGGGCACCATCGTGCGCGTGCTGGACGACGGCGTCGTCGTCGATCTCGGCGACGAGGTCGAGGGCTTCGTACCGGCGAGCCAGCTCGGCGCCGATGGCAAGGCGCCCGCCGATCGCTTCGGCGAGGGCATGAGCCTCAAGATGCGCGTCATCGAGTCCGACGCGGTCAACCGCCGTATCGTGCTCACGCTGACGGAGATGCCCGAGGGGCTCCCGGAGCCGCGCGCCGAGGCAGCCGAGCAATCAGCGGAGGCGGAAGCCGAAGCGCCGGCCGAGGAGGCTGAAGCAGAGGCAGAGCCTTCGGTGGCGGAGGCGGAAGCCGAAGCGCCGGCCGAGGAGGCGGAAGCGGAGGCCGAGCCCGCGGTAGCGGAGGCGGAAGCCGAAGCGCCGGCCGAGGAGGCGGAAGCGGAGGCCGAGCCCGTGGTGGCGGAGGCGGAGGCCGAAGCGCCGCCCGAGGAGGCCGAAGCGGAGGCCGAGCCCGCGGTGGTGGAGGCGGAGGCCGAAGCGCCGGCCGCGTGAAGCCGAAGCGAAGGCCGAGCCCGCGGTGGCGGAGGCGGAGGCCGAAGCGCCGGCCGAGGAGGCCGAAGCGGAGCCCGAGGAGGAGGGGGAGCGACAGCCCTCGACTTGACGGGCGAGGACGGCTGGAGCGGGGACGGGGCGCGGCGAGGCCGTGCCCCGTCCCTTTTGTCGCCCGGATCGCCCGGGTATCTTGCCGAGCTTGCCGGAGGGAGCGTGCCGGAGGGCGCGGAGGCGGAAACGGGACGGCGGAGGACGTCAGGACGATGACGATGCGGGAGAAGCTGGCGCACCTGGAGGAGCTGCGGCAGCGGAGCGAGCTGGGCGGCGGCCGCAAGCGGGTGGATGCGCAGCACGCGCGCGGGAAGCTGTCGGCGCGCGAGCGGCTGAGCGTGCTGCTCGACGAAGGGAGCTTCGTCGAGATGGACCGCTTCGTGACGCACCGCACCGTCGGCTTCGGGCTGGAGGAGAAGAAGTTCCTCGGAGACGGGGTGGTGACCGGGTGGGGGACGATCGGCGGCCGACCCGTCTACGTCTTCAGCCAGGACTTCACGGTCTTCGGCGGCTCGCTCTCGGAGGCGCACGCGGAGAAGATCGTGAAGCTGCAGGAGCTGGCGCTGGAGAACGGGGCGCCGCTGATCGGGCTGAACGATTCGGGCGGCGCCCGGATCCAGGAGGGGGTGGTGAGCCTGGGCGGCTACGCGGACATCTTCCTGCGCAACACGCTCGCCTCCGGCGTGGTGCCGCAGGTGAGCGCGATCCTCGGCCCGTGCGCGGGCGGTGCGGTCTACTCGCCGGCGATCACCGATTTCGTCTACATGGTGCGGGGTACGAGCTACATGTTCGTGACGGGACCGAGCGTCGTGAAGACGGTCACGCACGAAGACATCGACATGGAGGGGCTGGGCGGCGCGGACGTGCACGCCGGCACTTCCGGCGTGGCGCACTTCGCCTGCGACAGCGAGCTGGAGTGTCTGCAGTCGATCCGCGCCCTCTTCGCCTACATCCCGCAGAACAACCGGGAGGACCCGCCGCGTCGCCCTACGGAAGATCCGTTCGACCGCGAGGACGAGGCGCTGCTGTCGATCGTGCCGGAAGAGCCGGCGAAGCCGTACGACATCCACGAGGTGATCCGCAGCATCGTCGACGACGGCGACTTCTACGAGGTGCATCGCGACTTCGCCGCCAACATCGTCGTCGGCTTCGCGCACCTGGGCGGGAGCGCGGTGGGGATCGTGGCGAACCAGCCCGCTGTCCTCGCCGGCGTGCTCGACATCGCCAGCGCGACGAAGGGGGCGCGTTTCGTCCGCTTCTGCGACGCCTTCAACATCCCGCTGGTCGTGCTCGAGGACGTGCCCGGCTTCCTGCCGGGAGTCGCGCAGGAGCACGGCGGCATCATCCGCCACGGCGCGAAGCTGCTCTACGCCTTCTGCGAGGCGACCGTACCCCGCATCACGGTGATCACGCGCAAGGCGTACGGCGGCGCTTACGACGTCATGAACTCGAAGCACATCCGGGGCGACGTCAACCTCGCCTGGCCGACGGCCGAGATCGCGGTCATGGGCCCGAAGGGCGCCGTCGAGATCCTGTTCCGCAAGGAGATCGCGGACGCGGAGGATCCGGAGGCGGAGGCGGCGCGGCGCGAAGCGGAGTACCGCGAGCAGTTCGCGAACCCCTACATCGCCGCCGGGCGCGGCTACATCGACGACGTGATCGACCCGCGCGAGACGCGTCCGCGCCTGATCAACGCGCTGGACATGCTGCGCAACAAGCGGGACGCCAACCCGCCCAAGAAGCACGGCAACATCCCGCTGTGAGGCGCCGCCGGTGCTGAAGAAGGTGCTGATCGCGAACCGCGGCGAGATCGCGCTGCGGATCGTGCGCGCGTGCCACGAGCTCGGCGCCGATGCGGTCGCGGTCTACTCCGACGCGGACCGCCTCTCGCCCCACGTCCGTGAAGCCGACGAGGCGTACCGCATCGGCCCGCCGCCCTCCGCCGAGAGCTACCTGCGCGCCGACCGCCTGATCGAGACCGCCGTGCGCGCGGGGTGCGACGGTGTGCACCCCGGCTACGGCTTCCTCGCCGAGCGCGCCGCGTTCGCGGAGGCGGTCGAAGCCGCGGGGCTCGTCTTCATCGGGCCGCCCGCGGCGGCGATCGGCGCCATGGGCGACAAGACCGAAGCACGCCGCCGCATGATCGAGGCGGGCGTGCCGGTCGTGCCGGGGACGGCGGAGCCGCTGCGCGACGCCGAGCACGCGACGTCCGTCGCCGGCGACGTCGGCTATCCGGTCATGCTCAAGGCGGCGGCGGGCGGCGGCGGCAAGGGGATGCGCGTGGTGCGCGAGGCCGCCGAGATCGGCCGCGCCCTCGACGCGGCGCGGCGCGAGGCGCGCTCCGCCTTCGGCGACGACAGCGTCTATCTGGAGAAGTTCCTCAGCGGCCCCCGTCACATCGAGATCCAGGTGCTCGCGGACGCGCACGGCCGCACGCTCAGCCTCGGCGAGCGCGAGTGCTCGATCCAGCGGCGGCACCAGAAGATGGTCGAGGAAGCGCCGTCGGCCGTGCTCACGCCGGAGCTGCGCCGGCGCATGGGCGAGGCGGCGGTGGCGGCCGCCGTCGCGGTGGGCTATCGCAACGCGGGCACGGTCGAGTTCCTCTACGAGGCGGGCGACTTCTTCTTCCTCGAGATGAACACGCGGCTGCAGGTGGAGCACCCCGTGACGGAGCTGGTCACGGGCCTCGACCTGGTGCAGTGGCAGATCCGCATCGCGGCGGGCGAAGCGCTGCCGATCGCGCAGGAAGACGTGGCGCTGCACGGCCACGCGGTCGAGTGCCGTATCACGAGCGAGGATCCGTGGAACGGTTTCCTCCCCTCGACCGGCCACATCACGGAGCTGGAGCTGCCCGCGGGCCCCGGCATCCGCTGGGACGGCGGCATCCTCGCCGGCGCGGACGTCGCGCTCCACTACGACCCGCTGCTCGGCAAGCTGATCGCCTACGGCGAGGACCGCGCGCGCGCCATCGAGCGGATGGAGCGGGCGCTCGGCGAGCTGCGCGTCGCCGGCGTCGAGACGAGCGCACCGTTCCTGCGCCGCGTCATGCGCGAGGCGGACTTTCGCGCGGGCGACCTCGACATCCACTACATCGACCGCCATCCGGGGCTTCTCGAGGCGACGCTCGACGACGAGGCGTGGCGCGCCGCCGCCGCCGCCGCCGCGCTCCTCGAGGACGCCGAGCGCCGGCGCCGCGTGGTGCGGCGCATCGAGCCCGGGGAGGGCGGCGGCTGGCACCGGCGCGGCTGGCGAACGTGAACGGCCCGGCGGAAGGCGCGGCCGGGATCGAGATCACCGGCATCGCGGCGGGCGGCGCGGGCGTCGGCCGGCTCGCCGATGGACGCGTCGTCTTCGTCCACCGCACGGCGCCCGGCGACCTCGTACGTGTGCGGACGGTCCGCTCCAGGCGGAGCTGGGCGGAGGCGGAGCTCGTCGAGGTGTTGCGAGCGGGGCCGGGGCGCCGCGAGCCGCCGTGCCCGCACTACGGCCGCTGTGGCGGCTGCACCCTCGAGCACCTCGCCTATGCCGCGCAGCTCGACGCCAAGGCGACCATCGTCCGCGACGCGCTGCAACGCATCGGCGGCATCGATCGGCCGCCGCCCGAGGTGGTCGCCTCGCCGCGCGAGCTGCGCTACCGCAACCGCGTCTCCTTCACGCTGCTGCGGCTACGAGGGGGCCGCGTGGTGGCCGGCTTCCACGAGATCGGCCGCCCCGACCGCGTCGTGGACGTCGAGGGGCGCTGCCTCCTGCCCGAGGCGGCGCTCACCCGCGTCTGGGACGCGCTGCGCGCCGCGTGGGGGCCGGCCGCCGGCCGTCTCCCCGCCGGCCGCCGCCTCCGCCTCACGCTGCGCGTGGCGGCGGCGGGAGAGGCCGCGCTGCTGGTGGAGGGCGGCGCGCGCGGGGGCGAGAACGCCGAGGGTGCGACCGCGTTGCTGCGCGACGTACCCGGCCTCGCCGCGGTGTGGATCCGCGCCGCCGCGCACGCGCCGGCGACCCGCCTGGCCGGCGAGGAGCGGCTCACCGAGGCGTGGAACGACGAGGAGCTCGCCCTCAGCGGCGGCGTCTTCCTGCAGGTAAACCGGGAAGCGGCGGCTCTCCTCGAGGCGCATGTCGTGCATGCGGCGGGTACGGTGGACGGCGCGCGCGTCGTGGACGCCTACTGCGGCGTCGGCCTCCACGCGCGCCGGTTCGAGCGGCTGGGCGCCCGGGTCGTGGGAGTGGAGCGAGATCCCGTGGCGGTCGCGGAAGCGCGCCGCGGCGCGCCCGGCGCGACGTTCCTGGAGGGCGCCGTCGAGGAGCGGCTGGCGGAGACGCTGCCCGCCGACGTCGTCGTGCTCAATCCGCCGCGCGCGGGTCTGCACGAGAGGGTGCCGGAGGCGCTGCGGCGCACGCCACCGCGCCGCCTCGTCTACGTGAGCTGCGATCCGGCGACGCTGGCGCGCGACCTCGCCCGCCTGGCGCCCGCGTTCTCGCTGCGGTCGCTGCGCTGCTTCGACCTCTTTCCCCAGACGGCCCACGTGGAGACGGTCGCGGAGCTGACATGCGCTACTTCGTGAGCTTCGGCGAGAGGACGCTCGAGGTCGACGTGGAGGGCGACGTCGTCCGTGTCGACGGCGTCGAGCTGAGCGCAGACCTCGCGGCACTGCCGGGCAGCGAGCTGCGCAGCCTGCTCGTGGACGGCCGCTCCTACCTCGTGCAGGCGGCGCGCGAGGAGCGGCGAGGAGCGTGGCGTCTCCGCATCGACGGCGTCCCTCTGGAGGCCGACGTCGCGGACGAGCGCACCCGCGCCATCCGCTCCCTCACCGGCGGCGCGGCCGGCGAGCGTGGTCCGCGGCCGGTGCGCGCACCGATGCCCGGCCTCGTCATCCGCATCGAGGTCGAAGTGGGCGATCGCGTGGCGGCCGGCGACGGCGTGGCGATCATCGAGGCGATGAAGATGGAGAACGAGCTGAAGGCGGAGAGCACCGGGCGCGTCGCACGGATCCACGTGAGCGCGGGCGACGCCGTCGAAAAGGGCGCGCTGCTCGTCGAGCTCGAGGCCGAGTAGGAGGAGGGAGAGGTCGTGGCCGACACCGGGAAGGAACGCTGGACACGGGAGACGGTGGAGCCGTTCCTCGCGCGCCACGCGGAGCGCCGGGAGCGCTTCGAGACGACGAGCGGCATCCCGATCGAGCGGCTCTACGATCCTGCCGACACCGCGCTGGATTACGCGCGTGACCTCGGCTACCCCGCGGAGATGCCGTTCACGCGTGGGGTCTATGCGACGATGTACCGCGGGCGGCCGTGGACGATGCGCCAGTACGCGGGCTTCGGCACGGCGCAGGAGACCAACCGCCGCTACCGCTACCTGCTCGAGCACGGCCAGACCGGCCTTTCGGTCGCCTTCGACCTGCCCACCCAGATGGGCTACGACTCCGACGCGCCGATGGCGGCCGGCGAGGTGGGCCGCGTCGGCGTTGCGATCGACACGCTCGATGACATGCGCGCCCTCTTCGACGCCATCCCCCTGGATCGCGTCTCCGTCTCGATGACGATCAACGCGACGGCGCCGATCCTCCTCGCGCTCTACGTCGCCCTGGCGGACGAGCGAGGCACGCCGCGCGACGCGCTCTCGGGAACCGTACAGAACGACATCCTGAAGGAGTACATCGCGCGCGGCACCTACATCTACCCGGTCGAGCCGAGCCTGCGGCTGGTGACGGACCTGTTCGCTTTCTGCGCGGCGGAGGTGCCGCGCTGGAACACGATCTCGATCAGCGGCTACCACATCCGCGAGGCGGGCGCCACGGCCGCACAGGAGGTCGCCTTCACCTTCGCCAACGCGCTCGAGTACGTCCGCTGCGCGCTCGACGCCGGCCTCGACCTCGAGGCCTTCGCGCCCCGCCTCTCCTTCTTCTTCGCGGCCCACAACGACCTCTTCGAGGAAGTGGCGAAGTTCCGCGCGGCGCGCCGCCTGTGGGCGCGCCTCGTGCGCGAGCGCTTCGGCGGCTCGGCCGAAGCGTGCAAGCTGCGCTTCCACACGCAGACCGGTGGCGTAACGCTCACCGCCCAGCAGCCGCTGAACAACGTGGTCCGCGTCACCGTCCAGGCGCTCTCCGCGATCCTCGGTGGCACCCAGTCGCTGCACACGAACGCGTACGACGAGGCGCTGGCGCTGCCGACCGAGGCCTCCGCGAAGCTGGCGCTGCGGACGCAGCAGATCCTCGCCGGCGAGTCCGGCGTCACGGAGACGGTCGACCCGCTCGGCGGCAGCTACTACGTCGAGGCGTTGACCGACGCCCTCGAGCGCGCCGCGCGCGTCTACCTCGACCGCGTCGACGCGCTGGGCGGCGCGGCGGCGGCGATCGAGTTCTTCCAGGAGGAGATCCAGCGTGCCGCCTACCGCCACCAGCTCGCCGTCGAGAGCGGCGAGCGCACGATCGTGGGGGTCAACGCCTACACCGAGGAGGACCCGCCACCCCGCATCGAACAGCCGGACTACTCCGCGCTCGAGCGGGAGCAGAAGCGGAGGCTCGCGGAGCGCCGCGCCGCGCGGGCGGTCCGGGAGGTGCAGGAGCGTCTCGATGCGGTTAGAATGGCTGCGCGCGGCACGGACAACCTGCTGCCGCCGATGGTCGCCGCCGTGAAGGCGGGCGCCACCCTCGGCGAGATCAGCGATCTGCTGCGCGCCGAGTGGGGCGTCTACCGCCCGCGCTGAGCGTCACGTTCCGACCGGCTGAGCACGATGCCCACGTACGAGTACCGCTGCCCGAACGGGCACGAGTTCGAGAAGTTCCAGCGCATGAGCGACCCGCCGGAGGCGGAGTGCCCGGAGTGCGGCGAGATCGCATCCCGCCAGCTCTCCGGTGGCGCCGGCCTCCTGTTCAAAGGCTCCGGCTTCTACATCACGGACTACCGCAGCGAGGGCTACCGCAAGCAGGCGGAGAAGGAACGCTCCGCCGGCAAGGAAGGCGGGGCGGGGAAGGGAGGCGCCGAGGGCAAGGGTGGCGCCGAGGGAGGCTCGAAGGACGGGGCGGGGGGCGCGAAGGCCGCGGACGGCGGCGCCTCCGGCACGGGCGGGGCCGCCGCAGCGGGAGGGGCGTCTTCCTCGAGCTCTTCATCCGGGCGCGCGCCGGGCTCGAAGCGGAAGTCCTCGGACTGACATGTCGATCGAGCGACTGCGCGAGCAGCTGGCGCGCGTGGCGCGCGAGCTCGGCGGCGATGGCGACGTCGCCAAGATCCAGCTCGAGCGCCCCCGCAATCCGGAGCACGGCGACTTCGCGACGAACCTCGCGATGACGCTCGCTTCCCGCCTCCGGCGCAAGCCGAGGGAGCTGGCCGAGCACATCGTCGCCACGCTCGACCTCGAAGCGGCGGGCGTGGCCGCCGCCGAGATCGCGGGCCCCGGCTTCATCAACTTCCGTCTCGCCCGAGCCGCCGTCGGCGAGCGCCTCGCGAGGATCCTGCGGGAGGACCGCGCCTTCGGCCGCACCACGGCGGACCCGCGCCTGCGCGTCGACGTCGAGTTCGTCTCCGCCAATCCGACCGGACCGCTGCACGTTGCCCACGGCCGCGGCGCCGCCCTGGGCGATGCGATCGCGAGCCTGCTGGAGTGGAGCGGCCACGACGTCACGCGCGAGTTCTACATCAACGACGCGGGCACCCAGATCGACAAGCTGGTCGAGTCGATCGACGTGCGGCTGCGCCAGCGCGCGGGCGAGGCCGCCGACATCCCCGAGGGCGGCTATCACGGCGAATACCTCGTCGCCCTCGCGGCCGATGCGGAGGCGGCGGGCCTCGGCGCGCCGGCGGAACGGGCCGCCGCCGCGGATGGCTCCGCGGCGCGCGACGGGGAGCCGGCGGAGGCGCGGCGCGAGCGGCTGGAACGGCTCCGGGAATGGGCGGTCGCGCGCCTGCTCGACGAGCAGAAGCGCGACCTGGCGGATTTCGGCCTCCACTTCGACGTCTACTATCCGGAGAGCCGGGTCTACGCGGAGGGCCTGGTGGAGGACGCGCTCGCCGCCCTGGCCGACAAGGGGCTCCTCTACGAGGCGGACGGCGCGCGCTGGCTGCGCACCAGCGCCTTCGGCGACGACAAGGACCGCGTCCTCGTGAAGGGCGACGGCACGCCGACGTATTTTCTCCCCGACATCGCGTACCATCGCGACAAGGCGATGCGCGGCTTCGACCGCGCAATCGACATCTGGGGCGCGGACCACCACGGCTACATCCCGCGCATGCAGGCCGCCCTCGCCGGGCTCGGGCTCGCGGATCTTCTCGAGGTCGAGATCGTGCAGATCGTGCGCATCGTGCGCGGCGGCCGCGAGGTGCGGCTGAGCAAGCGGGCGGGCGAGATCGTCGCGCTGCGGGAGCTGGTCGAAGAGACGGGACGCGACGTCGCGCGCTACTTCTTCCTCATGCGCCGCGGCGACGCGCAGATGCTCTTCGACCTCGACCTCGCGCTCGACCACTCGGAGAAAAACCCGGTCTACAAGATCCAGTACGCGCACGCCCGCATGATGAGCATCTTCCGCAAGGCGGGCGTGGAGGCGGAGGGGATCGGCGCGGGCGACGCGGACGTGGTGCGGCTGGAAGAGGACGTCGAGCGCGAGCTGATCAAGCAGCTCGACGCGTTCCCCGAGGTGGTCGCGCGCGCCGCCGCGGTCCGCTCTCCGCACCTCGTGTGCGAGTACCTCGAGGCGACCGCGGGGGCCGTCAACTCCTGGTACCACGCCGGCAACCCGTCGCGGAACCCGGAGCTCGCCGTGCTCGCGGCCGACGACGCGCTGCGGCGCGCCCGCCTCGCGCTGGCGCGCGCGGTGCAGATCGTGCTGCGCAACGGGCTCCACCTTCTGGGCCTCGAAGCCCCCGACGTGATGCAGAGGGAGGAAGCGGAATGAGTCTGCTGGTGGTGGGGAGCATCGCGCTCGACACCGTGACGACCCCGTTCGGCGCCGTCGAGAACACGCTCGGCGGCTCCGCCACGTATTTCAGCGCCGCCGCCTCGCACTTCAGCGGCGTGAAGGTGGTCGGCGTGGTGGGAGAGGACTACCCGTTCGAGGCGCTGGACTTTCTGCGCTCCGCAGGCGTCGACCTCGCGGGCGTGTCGCGCGTATCCGGCGAGAGCTTCCGCTGGGCGGGCGAGTACACCTTCGACCTCAACACGGCGCGCACGGTCGAGACCCGCCTCGGCGTCTTCGCGGACTTCCGGCCCCGGATCCCCGAGGCGTTCCGCGACGCGGAGTGGGTCTTCCTCGCGAACATCGACCCGGTCCTGCAGCTCGAGGTGCTCGAGCAGGTGCGCGCGCCGCGCCTCGTCGCCTGCGACACGATGAACTACTGGATCGATGGCCGCCGCGACGAGCTGCTCGAGCTGCTCCGCCGCGTCGACGTCTTCCTCGTCAACGACGCCGAGATCCGCGCCCTCACCGGCGAGCACAACCTGCTCAAGGCGGCGCGCGAGGTGCAGCGGCGCGGTCCCGGCATCGTCGTCGTGAAGAAGGGCGAGCACGGGGCGATGCTCTTCACGCCGGATCTGATCTTCTTCGCGCCCGGCTTCCCGCTGGAGGACATCTTCGATCCGACCGGCGCGGGGGACGCGTTCGCCGGCGGCTTTCTCGGCCACATCGCGCGCAGCGCCTCGACGCGGCCCGAAGAGCTGCGGCGCGCCATGGTGTACGGCTCCACCATGGGGTCCTTCGCCGTCGAACGATTCGGCATCGACCGTTTCCGCGACCTCACGCCCGCGGGGATCGATGCGCGCTTCGCCGCGTTCCGGGAGATCACCGCCTTCGAGCAACCGATCCCCGCCGACGCCCGTGCCTGAGCGCGCCACCACCGGCTCGCCGGGGATCCGCTACCGCGACGCCGGCGTCGACCGCGACGCGGCCGCGCGCGCGAAAGCCCGCATCGCTGACGTCGTCGCCGCGACGCGCACGCCGGGCGTGCTGTCGCAGCCGGGCGGCTTTGGCGGCCTCTTCCGCGCCCCCTCCGGTCTGCGCGATCCCGTCCTGGTGGCGAGCGCGGATGGCGTCGGCACCAAGCTGAAGGTGGCGATGCGCGCGAACCGCCACGACACCGTCGGCGAGGATCTCGTCAACCACTGCGTGGACGACATCCTGGTCGAGGGCGCGCGGCCGCTCTTCTTCCTCGACTACATCGGCATGGGCCAGCTCGAGGAGGGGACCGTGGCGGCGGTCGTCGAAGGCATCGGGCGCGGCTGCCGTGCCAACGGCTGCGCCCTCCTCGGCGGCGAGACCGCGGAAATGCCGGACTTCTACGCGCCCGGCGAGTACGACCTCGCCGGCTTCGTCGTCGGCGCCGTCGAGGGCGAGCGTCGCCCCGGCGCGGAGCGCGTTCGATCCGGCGACGTGCTGATCGGCCTTCCCGGCACCGGATTTCACACTAACGGCTACTCTTTGCTGCGCCGCATCCTCTTCGAACGGCTCGCGCTCGGGCCGGACGACCGCTTTCCGGACCTCGACGCATCGGTCGCCGATGTGCTGCTGCGCGTCCATCCGAGCTATCTCGAGGCGGTCGCGCCCCTCCTCGACGAGGACCTCGTACACGCGCTCGCCCACATCACCGGCGGCGGCATCCCGGAGAACCTGGCGCGCGTCGTTCCGGACGGCCTCAGCGCGCACGTGCGCCGCGATGCGTGGCGGCCCCCACCGGAGTTCGGCGCCGTGCAGCGCGCCGGCCAGGTGCCGGAGGAGGAGATGTTCCGCACCTTCAACATGGGGATCGGCATGATCCTCGCCGTTGCGCCCGCCGATTGCGGCGCCGCGCTGGAGCGGCTCGCCGGCAGCGCCACGGGGGCGCACGTGATCGGCGAGGTCGCCGCGGGTGAGCGGCGCGTCGTCCTCGACTGAGGGGAGGAGGGTCGAAGGTGCCTTCGACGAAACGAGTTCTCCGTGGCACGGCCGCGCTCGCCGCGGCCGCGCTCGCGTTCACGCCGGTCCGCGGCGCCGCTCAGCTCGTCGAGCAGTGCGCGAGCCATTCCGGCGGCTTCGAGCAGGTCCAGCGCTACTGCAACCTCGTGGCGCAGACGGTCGAGATCTCGCAGCCGCGGCTGGGTCTGGGCCTGAGCGGAGGCGACCCCGTGGCGGGCAGCGCCAGCACTCTCGGGATGCGGCTGGGCTCGCCGCGCGTCGCCGTGGGCGTGCGCGGCACGGTCGTGGTCACGCGCATCCCGGACATCCGCACCGAGTCGGCGCAGGGCCGACTCACGTTCCCGCTCGGCAGCATCGACGCGGACGCGGCGATCGGCCTCTACTCCGGCTTCTCGCCCGCGCCGACCGTGGGCGGCGTGGGATCGCTCGATCTGCTGGGAAGCATCGGCATCATCCCGGTGCCGAACGACCAGGGTTTCGCCGCCCGCGTGCCCGTCACGTGGGGGATCGGCGCCCGCCTGGGACTGCTGCGCGAGTCGTTCACCGCGCCCGGCATCTCCGTCAGCGCCATGTACCGCTCCCTGGGGAACGTGCTCTACGGCGACACCGCGCTGCAGCGGCAGGACGCCTTCTTCGAATCGGACCTGCGCGGCGTCAGCCTGCGCGCCGTCGCCGGCAAGAGCCTCTCCTTCCTCTCCCTCACGGCGGGCGCCGGCTACGACTCCTGGCGCAGCGATGTCGCGTTCGGCGCCGTCGCCACGGTTGCGGCGCCCGTGAGCCGCTTCGAGGTGCGCATCCCCGCGACGCGCCTGACGACGCACCGCGCCTCCGTCTTCGCGGACGTCGGCCTCAACTTCGTCGTGCTCACGCTGGTCGGAGAGGTCGGCTGGCAGGCGGGCACTTCGCTGCCCGCCGTCCCTCTGCCGCAGGGCGCCACGCTGTCGCCCCGCGACGGCGCCGTCTTCGGCGGCCTGGCGCTCCGCCTCACGCTGTGATGGCCGCGGACGGCGAGCGCCGCTTCCTCGATCTCGCCTTCGATCTGGCCGAGGCCGGCTGGGGCGCCGTCCACCCCAATCCGCTCGTCGGCGCCGTCGTCGTCCGCGATGGCGCCGTCGTGGGCCGCGGCGCGCACCGCCGCTTCGGCGGCGACCACGCCGAGATCGAGGCGCTGCGCGACGCCGGCGACGCCGCCCGCGGCGCGGATCTGTACGTGACGCTCGAGCCGTGCGCCCACCACGGCAAGACGCCGCCGTGCTGCGACGCCATCGCCGCCGCCGGCATCCGCCGCGTCGTCTTCGCCGCCGCCGACCCCACCGCCCTCGCCGGGGGCGGCGCGGGCCGCCTCGCCGCCGCAGGGATCGATGTCGTGGGGCCTCTCGCGCCGGAGCGTGCGCGGGCGCAGAACGCGATCTTCTTCCATGCCGCCGCCGCGCGCGGCCCGTTCCTCGCCCTCAAGTACGCGCTGTCGCTCGACGCGCGCCTCTCCCGTACGGCGGACGCTCCCACCGACATCACGGGCGATCTCGCGCGGCGGGACGCGCATCGGCTGCGCGCCGGCTACGATGCGCTCCTCGTCGGGCGCGGCACCGCGCTGGCCGACGATCCGCGTCTCACCGTCCGCGGCGACGTGCGGCCGCGCCGTCCCCCGCTGCGCGTCGTGCTCGACGCCGGCGCACGCCTGGCGCCCGATTCCCGCCTCGCCTCCACCGCCCGTGATGCGCCGCTGCGCGTCTACGTCGGCTCGGACGCTCCGGCCGAGCGGCGCAGCGCGCTCGAGCGCCGCGGCGCCACGGTGCGCCAGGTGGGGCGCGGCGAGGACGGCCTCGACGTCGCCGCGGTGCTCGCCGACCTCGCCGGCGACGGCGTCGCCTCGATCCTGTGCGAGGGCGGAGGCCGGCTCGGCGCGAGCCTGCTGCGCCGCGACGTCGTCGAGCGTCTCCACCTCTACGCCGCGCCGCTTCTCCTCGGCGAGTCGGCGGTGGCGGCGTTCCCCGGCGGCTTCCCGGCGATGGAGGGCGCGGCCGCGCCCTGCTGGCGGCGCACCGCCGTGCGCGAGCTGGGCACCGACCTGCGCGTCGATTACGACCGCCTCCGGGAGCGCTGATGTTCACGGGCATCGTCGAGGAAGTCGGCACCATCGCGGGCGTCGAAGACGTAGGCGACGGGCGCCGCCTGCGCATCGCTGCCGGCTTCGCCGCCGCGCTCGTGGATGGCGAGTCGGTCGCGATCGCCGGCGTGTGCCAGACCGTGGTCTCACGTGACGCGGATTCGTTCACCGTCGAGGCGATCGCGACGACGCTGTCACGCACCACGCTCGGCGCGCTCGCGGCGGGGGACCGCGTCAACCTGGAGCGGGCGCTGGCGTTCGGCGCGCGGCTCGGCGGGCATCTGGTGCAGGGGCACGTCGACGGCGTGGGCCGCGTCGTGCGCGTGGAGGCGGCGGGTGAGCACGTCCTCGTCGACGTGGCGCTGCCGCCGCTCGTGGCGGAGGTGGCGGTGCTGCACGGCTCGATCGCGGTCGACGGCGTGAGCCTGACGGTGAACGCGCGACCCGCCGCGGGCGTCGCGCAGGTCGCGCTCATCCCCTTCACCCGGGAACACACGACGCTCTCCGCCCTTTCGTCGGGTGACGAGGTGAACCTCGAGGGCGACATGCTCGGTCGCTTCGTGGTCGACTATCTGAAGCGAACCGGAGGCTCGCGGGTATGAGCGACCGGATGACACCCGGGATCACAGCGCAGGGGCGCAAAACGATGGGACTCGACCGCGTCGAGGACGCGATTCGCGACGTTCGCGAAGGGCGCCTCGTCATCGTCGCCGACGACGAGGACCGCGAGAACGAGGGCGACCTCGTCGCCGCCGCGGCAAAGATCACGCCCGAGATGGTCAACTTCATGGCCTCCCACGGGCGGGGTCTGATCTGCGTCGCGCTCACGGCGGACCGCGCCGACGCGCTCGATCTGCCGCTGATGACGGAGATCAACAAGGAGGGCTTCGGCACCGCCTTCACGATCTCGGTCGACGCCCACCCCCGCTTCGGCGTCACGACCGGCATCAGCGCGCGCGACCGCGCCCGCACGATCGCGCTGCTCGCCGGCGACGACACCTCGGCCACCGACCTGCGGCGGCCCGGCCACGTCTTCCCGCTGCGCGCGGTGCCCGGCGGCGTGCTGCGGCGCGTCGGTCAGACCGAAGCGTCCGTCGACCTCGCCCGGCTCGCCGGTCTGCCGCCGGTCGGCGTCATCTGCGAGATCATGAACGAGGATGGTAGCATGGCGCGCCGGCCGCAGCTCGAGCGCTTCGCCGCGGAGCACGACCTGCGCTTCGTCACCGTCGCCGACATCGTCGCCTACCGCCTGCGCACCGAGCGCCTGGTCCACCGCATCGCGGAGGCGGTGCTGCCGACGAAGCACGGCGATTTCCGCATCATCGCCTACGAGAACCAGATCGACGGCCGCGAGCACGTGGCGATGGTGAAGGGCGAGATCGCGGGCCACGAGGACGTCCTCGTACGCATGCACTCGGAGTGCCTGACGGGGGACGTCTTCCATTCGCTGCGCTGCGACTGCGGCGAACAGCTCCACGCGGCGATGCGGCGCATCGACGAGGAAGGCGAGGGCGCCGTCGTATACCTGCGCCAGGAGGGGCGCGGCATCGGGTTCGGCAACAAGATCCGCGCGTATTCGCTGCAGGACAATGGGCAGGACACGGTGGAGGCGAACGAGTCGCTCGGCTTCAAGCCGGACCTGCGCGACTACGGGATCGGCGCCCAGATCCTGCTCGATCTGGGGCTCTCCTCGATCCGCATCCTGACCAACAATCCGCGCAAGGTCGTGGGGCTCGAGGGCTACGGTCTGAAGATCACCGGCCGCGAGCCGATCCAGACTCAGCCGACGGACCACAACCGCGATTATCTGGTCGCGAAGCGGGAGAAGCTCGGGCACCTGCTCACGGACCTCGAGATCGAGCGTCGCGAGGCCGACGCGCCGGACCGCGCGGAGAGCGCCTGATGGCCGAGCTCCGCGCGGATCTCGATGGGTCCGGTCAGCGCTTCGCCATCGTCGTCAGCCGCTTCAACGCGCCGATCACCGAATCGCTGCTCGAGGCTGCCCGCGCCACGCTGAGCGAGCACGGCGTGGCGGCCGGCGACGTCCTGGTCGTCCACGTGCCCGGCGCCTGGGAGATCCCGCTCGCCGCCACCCTCCTGGCCGACCGCGACGAGTACGCGGCGATCCTCGCACTCGGCTGCATCATCCGCGGCGAGACGCCGCATTTCGACTACATCGCGGGCGCGACTGCGCGCGAGCTCGCCGCCCTCGCCGTGCGCCGCCGTACCCCGATCGTCTTCGGCGTCCTCACGACCGACGATGCCGAGCAGGCGTGGGCCCGCGCCGGGGGAGGGGAGCGCAACAAGGGACGCGAGGCCGCCCTCGCCGCCCTCGAGATCGCCGGCGTCGCCGCCGATCTGCGGCGGGAGCCGCGCCCGTGAAGCGATCGCGGTCCCGGGCCCGGGCCTGGGTCCTCCAGATGCTGTACGCATGGGACGTGAGGGCGGGAGCCGAGCCGATCGAGGCGGTGCGCCGCGAGTTCTTCGAGAACCGCCGCATCAGCGAGGCGAGCCGCGCCTACATCGGCCGCCTCACCGACGTCCTCGCCGAACGCCGCGCGGGCATCGACGACGCGGTCGAGGCGTGCCTCACCAACTGGCGCATGGAGCGGCTCGCCGTGATCGATCGCAACGTGCTCCGCATCGCGGCCGCGGAGATCCTCTTCATGCCGGACGTCCCGCCCCGCGTCGCCATCCAGGAGGCGATCTACCTGGCGGAGAAGTACGGCACGGCCGACAGCCCCCGCTTCGTCAACGGCGTGCTCGACGCGCTGATGCGCCGCGCGCAGCCGGCCGCCCGCGACTCCTGACGGAAGGGGCCGCGTTGGAGATCCTCGTCCTCAACTGGCAGGATCGGCTCAACCCGCTCGGAGGCGGAGCCGAGACCCACCTGCACGAGATCTTCGGCCGCCTCGCGGCGCGCGGCCACGCCGTCACCCTGCTCACCTCCGGCTGGCCCGGCTCGGCGCCGCGCGAGACGGTGGACGGGATGGACGTGCACCGCACCGGACGGCGTTATACATTCAACGTCGTGGCCCCTCGTTACTACCGGAGGCACCTGCGCGGCCGTGCTTTCGACGTGGTGGTGGAGGATCTCAACAAGGTTCCGGTATACACGCCCCTGTGGGTGCGCCGGCCGCTCGTCCTGCTGGTGCACCACCTCTTCGGCCTCGTCGCCTTTCAGGAGGTCGCCCCCTACATCGCGGCCCCTACCTGGCTCCTCGAACAGCCGCTGCCGTGGATCTACCGCGGCGTTCCGGTCGAGGCGGTCTCGCAGAGCACGGCGGACGACCTGCGGCGGCGCGGCTTCCGCTCCGAGATCGAGATCATCCCGAACGGCGTGGACACGCGCTTCTTCCGCCCCGGCACGGGCGAGCGCTTCGAGACGCCCACGCTCCTCTACATGGGCCGACTCAAGCGGTACAAGCGCGTCGACCTCATCATCCGCGCGCTCGCCCGCCTGCGTGATTCGGGGCACGCCGGCATCCGGCTCGTCGTCGGCGGTCGCGGGGACTACGACGCCAGCCTGCACGCGCTCGCCCGCCGCCTGGGCGTCGATGACGCGGTCGACTTCGCCGGCTACGTCAGCGAGGACGAGAAGCTCCGCCTGCTGCAACGGAGCTGGGTGCACCTGCTCACGTCGCCGAAGGAGGGGTGGGGCATCTCGAACCTGGAGGCGGCCGCGTGCGGCACGCCCAGCGTGGCCAGTGATTCGCCGGGCCTGCGCGACTCCGTGGCCGACGGCCGCACCGGCTTCCTGGTGCCGCACGGCGACGTCGCCGCGATCGCCGACCGCGTCCGCGCGATCGTCGAGGATCCGGCGCTGCGCGAGCGCCTCGGCACGCAGGCGCGCGAATTCGCCGAACGGCACAGCTGGGAACACGCCGCCGATCTGACGGAGAGGCACCTGGAGCACGTCGCGGGGTCCGAACGAGTGAGGAGAGCGTGACGCTCGTCCCGAAACCGACCGCCGAACCTGGGGGGATCATGAACGTGAGCATCACGGCACGCCACTGTTCATTGACCACGGTCATGCGCCGCCGCGCAATGGAACGGATCGCGCGCCTGAGCCGCTTCGACGACCGCATTCTCACGGCGGAGCTGATCTGCGAGGAGGACAGGGGGAGGACGACCGTCGAGGTCCGGCTGCACGTGCCCGCCACCGCTCCGCTCATCGCCCACGCCACCGCGGACGAGTTCCGCATCGGACTCGACAGCGTGATCGCGAAGCTCGCTCGCCAGCTCAAGCGGGCCCGCGAGCGCCGCCTGCGACACCGCGGCGAGGGGATCGCCGACCTCGACTCCGGCGCCGCAGTGGGCGTCTGAGGCGGCCCGGAAAGGAACGCACGGAGACCATGAAGCGGGTGGCGGTGGAGGACCTGCTGCGCGCGAAAGGCGGCGCGCTCGAGCTGGAGGTGCTGAACGACCCGGCGCACCTGCGGCGAGAGATCGAGGAATCGAGCATATCGAGCCCCGGGCTCGTCCTCGCCGGCTACACGGAGCGTCTGCCGATGGGCCGCATCCAGGTCTTCGGCGAGACCGAGATGAGCTTTCTCGGCGGTCTCGGCGCCGAACGCCTCGACGCCGTGCTCACCGACTTCTTCGCGCTCTCCTTTCCCGCCGCGATCGTGACCAAGGGGCAGGAGGCGCCGCCGATCATGGTCGCGCGCGCCGACGAGTACGCCGTGCCGCTGCTGCGCTCGAAGCTGAAGACCGGCGAATTCTACCGCCGCCTGCAGCCGTACCTGGAGGAGTGCTTCGCGCCGACGACGGTCGTGCACGGATCGCTCGCGGACGTCTACGGCGTGGGTCTCCTCTTCATCGGCAGGAGCGGGATCGGCAAGAGCGAGTGCGTCCTCGACCTAGTCGAGCGCGGGCATCGCCTCGTCGCCGACGACATCGTCTACGTCACGCGGCGTGGGAACGACATCCTGCTCGGGCGTGGCCACGAGTTGCAGCGCCACCACATGGAGATCCGCGGCATCGGCATCATCGACATCCCGTCGCTCTTCGGCATCCGCTCGATCCGCCAGCAGAAGCGCATCGAGGTCGTCGTCGAGCTGGAGGAATGGTCCGAGAAGGCCACCTACGACCGCACCGGCCTCGACGCCGAGACCACGGAGTACCTCGGCGTCGATCTGCCGAAGGTACGTTTGCCGCTCAATCCGGGTAAGAACATCACCGTGATCTCGGAGGTGGTCGCGATGAACCACCTCCTCAAGTATTCGGGCGTCCACGCCGCCGACCGCTTCGATCAGCGGCTGCGCGACGCGATGCGCCCGGTCCGCGACTACCTCGAAGAGGATTATGAGTGAGGTCCGCCCCTGCCGGGGACTGATCGTCGCCCACGGCACTTTCGCGCGTGGCCTGATCGACGCCGTGCGCGCCATCACCGGTGCGGACGAGGACGCCCTCGTCGCGCTCAGCAACACCGGCCGCTCGCCGGAGCAACTCGCGGCCGACATCGAGGCGTGCGTGCGCGAGGGGAGGTGGGTCGTCTTCACCGATATGCAGGTCGGAAGCTGTGCCTTCACCGCACGCCGGCTCTGCCGCAGCCGCGGCGACCTCGTGGTCGTGACCGGCGCGAATCTTCCCATGCTGCTCGACTTCGTGGTGAACCGGGAGCTCCCCGCCGCCGAGCTCGCGCAGCGCGCGCTCAGCCGGGGCCAGCAGGGCATGTGCGTGGTCTTACCGGACGGGAGGACGGATGCCGGTCGTGCTGTATCGGGTGGATGAGCGTCTGATCCACGGTCAGGTCGTCGTCGGCTGGGGCGCCGTCCTGCACCCGGACCGCATCGTCGTCGTCGACGACGAGCTCGCCGCCTCCGACTGGGAGCAGGAGCTCTACGTCATGGGGCTGCCCTCGAACATCGAGACCATGTTCGCCCGCGTGCGCGACGCGCGCCAGCACCTCGACGAGTGGAGAGGGTCGGCGCGGCGTACGATCCTGCTCACGCGCGACATCGACAGCATGCTGCGCCTCGCCGGCGGCGGCCTGCTCGCGGGGGAGGAGGTCAACATCGGCGGCATCCACGACGCGCCCGGGCGCCACCCCGTGCTGCCGTACGTCTTTCTCGACGCCGGCGAGGCGGAAGAGCTGAAGCGCCTATCGGAGGAACGGGTCACGGTGGGCGCGCGCGACCTTCCCACCTCGCGCGCCGTCCCCCTGGAGCGCCTCGTCGGCGATGGCGGGAGCTGAGTGATGGGGTGGCTCCTCGTCGCGGCGTGGGGTGGCCTCGTCGGGCTCGACGGCACCTCGCTCCTTCAGGTCATGGTGTCGCGGCCGCTTCCTGCGGCCGCGCTCGCCGGGCTGCTTCTGGGGAATCCGGTCGCGGGCGCGATCGTCGGCGCCGTTCTCGAGACGTTCGCGCTCTGCGCGCTGCCCATCGGCGCCGCGCGCAATCCGGAGGCGGGCACCGCCGCCGTCGCCGCCGCGGCGGGCTACGCCTTCGTCGTCGGGCCCGCCGTGGAGCCGGAGCTCGTGCTCGTGGCGGTCCTCTTCGGCCTCGTCTGGCAATGGGTCACGGGGCTCACCGTGGACCGCATTCGGCACCTGAACGAGCGGATTGCCGCGGTGCCCGCCCGCTCGGAGCCGGTCACGGCCGCCTGGATCGTGCGCCGCCACATGCTCGCCATCGGGGTCGACTTCCTGCGCGCCGCCGCGGTGACGGTCGTGGGCTGGCTCCTCGCGGTCGCCGCTCTGCGCGCGGCGAGCCCGATCGAGGCGCAGCTCGGTCCCGCGGCGGGCGGCATCCTCGGCGTCGCGACGACCGGCATGGTGGCGGCCGCGCTCGGTGTCTTCGGCGGCTTCCGCGAGCGGCGCACGCCGTTCCTCCTCGGCCTGCTCGGCGGCCTCGCGCTGCTGCTCGCACGATGAGCCGCAACGGCGTGCCCACGACCGTACTCCTGCGCTCGTTCGCGATCCAGGGATCGTGGAACTATCGCACCCTCATCGGCACCGGCTTCGTCTTCGCCCTGCTGCCGGTGCTGCAACGCCGCTTCCACGACGATCCGGCCGCGCTCGACCGCGCGATCCGCCGTCACGCCGGGCTGTTCAACAGCCATCCCTATTTAGCGGGCATGGCGCTTGGCGCGGTGGCGCGGATGGAGGTGGAGTCCACCGATCCGGCGCTCGTCGACCGCTTCAAGACGGCTGTCCGCGGCTCGCTCGGCTCGCTCGGCGACCGCCTCGTGTGGGCCGGCTGGCGGCCGCTCTGCCTGCTGATCGCGCTCACGCTGCTCGCCGCCGGCGCGCCGTGGTGGGTCGCCGTCGCCGCGTTCCTGACGGTCTACAACATCGGCCACATCGGGCTGCGGCTGTGGAGCTTCCGTATGGGCGTCGAGAACGGACTCCGCGTCGGCGAGAAGCTTCGCCTCTCGCTCGTCGTGCCCGCGCAGCGCCTCACCGGCACCATCGGCCCGTTCCTCGTTGGGCTGCTGTTGCCGCTGGCCGCCGTCGGCGGCCTCGCCGGAGACCGACTCACGGCGCCGTGGGTGATCGCCGCGGCGGTGAGCGGCGTCGTCGCTCTCCGGCTCGGTGAGAGCGTGCGCCTCCCGCTCTTCGGACTGATCGCGATTCTCGCAACGACGGGTCTGCTGATGGGTTGGATCGAATGACGCAGGAGCAGGCGCGCAGCATCCAGCTCCGCATTCGCAACCGCTACGGTCTGCACGCCAGGCCCGCGGCCGAGTTCGTCAAGCTCGCGAGCCGCTTCGCCTGCGATCTCCGCGTCCGCAAGGACGACCTCGAGGTCAACGGCAAGAGCATCATGGGCGTCATGATGCTCGCCGCCGAATGCGGCAGCGAGATCGAGATCAACGCCGCTGGCGAGGACGCCGACGAGGCGCTGCGCGAGCTGGCGCAGCTCGTCGAGAACGGGTTCGGAGAGGACTGAGCCGATGAACGGCGTTGGGGACGGGGGCTGATGAAGCTGATCCGGGACGGGATCCCGGCGTCGCCCGGGATCGTCATCGCGCCGGCGCGCCTGCTCCGCTGGGGGGTGCCACGCGCCTCGCGCGCCAGCATCGAGGCGGACGAGGTGGAAGGCGAGATCCGCCGCCTGCACGCCGCGCGCGCCGCCGCGCAGGAGCGGATCCGCGAGGTGCAGGCCCACGCCGGCGAGCGCCTCGGCCGCGTCGAGGCGCAGATCTTCGAGCCGCAGATCCTGATGCTCGACGACGCCGAGCTGGTCGAGCCCGCCGAGCGCTCCATCCGGGAGAACCACTACAGCGCCGCGCGCGCGATCGAGTTGCGCGTCCTCGAGCTGCGCTCCGAGTGGCGCCGGGCGGGACACCCGATGGTGCTCGACCGCCTCAACGACCTGCTCGACGTCGAGATCCGCCTCGTCCGCGAGCTGAGCGGCGACGACGACGGCGAGGCCGCTGCCCCGCCCACGGAAGGTCGCTGGATCCTCGTCGCCAACGACCTGCCGCCCAGCCTGACGGTCCAGCTCGATCCGGCCGTCGTCCGCGGCGTGGCGCTCGACACCGGCACGCGCACGTCCCACTCCGCCATCCTCGCCCGCGCCCTCGGCATCCCCGCTGTGGTCGCGCTCGGCGACATCTCGCAGGTCGTCGACGACGGCGACGAGCTCGTCCTCGACGGCCGCACGGGCCGCGTCGTGGTGGCGCCGAGCGAGGAGGAGAAGGAGGTCTACCGGGAGCGCGACGTGCACGTCCGCGAGTGGGAGCAGGAGCTGGTGCTGCTCGCGCACATGGAGTCGGTCACGCCGGACCGCCAGCCGGTCCAGCTCCGCGCCAACATCGACCTGCCCGGCGAGGCGGAGAACGCGCGTGCGCACGGTGCACAGGGGATCGGCCTCTTCCGCACGGAGTTCCTCGTCGTCGGCCGCAGCGCCTTCCCGGGCGAGGAGGACCAGTACGCCGCCTACCGGCAGGCGGTCGAGGTCTTCCCGGACGACGCCGTCTTCATCCGCACGTACGACCTCGGCGGCGACAAATTCCCGCGCTTCCTCCAGATGCCGCCCGAGGAGAACCCGTTCCTCGGCTGGCGCGCGATCCGCGTCTGCCTCGACATGCCGGAGCTGTTCCGCACGCAGCTCCGCGCGATGCTGCGCGCCACCGCCCACGGCGACGTCCGCATCATGCTTCCGCTCGTCAACGACGTCGCGGAGATCGAGCGCACCCGCGAGCTGCTCGAGGAGATCGAGCAGGAGCTGGTCCGCGACGGGGTCGAGTACAATCCCGGCTACAAGCTGGGCGTGATGATCGAGACGCCCGCCGCCGCGCTGATCGCCGAAGACCTCGCGCGCCACGCCGACTTCTTCTCCATCGGCACCAACGACCTGGTGCAGTACACGCTCGCGGTCGACCGCGGCAACGCGCGCCTCGCCTCCCGCTCGACGCCGTTCCACCCCGCCGTCCTGAAGCTGCTGCAGCGCACGGTCGAGATGGGTCGCCGCGGCGGTGTCGAGGTGAGCGTCTGCGGCGAGATGGCGGCCAACCCGCTCGGCGTGTTCGTCCTCGTCGGCCTCGGCGTGCCCGCCCTCAGCGTCGCACCGTCCGCGCTGCCGGAGATCAAGAAGGTGATCCGCAGCGTGCCGGCCTCCGCGGCGCGCGAGGCGGCCGGCGAAGCGCTGCACGCGGCGAGCGCGGCGGAGACCGTCGAGATCCTCACGGGCGCCGCGTCGCAGTGGCTGGACCTCTCCGTCTTCTCAGGCCGCTGGAACTTGTCGCCTCTTCAGTGACCGACTAACTTCGCGGCGCCCTGTCGGATGCCCGCTGGCCGTTCTTCAGCGACCTGCTAAGGAGCAACTTTGGACCGCTACCTCTTCACCTCCGAATCCGTCACGGAGGGGCACCCCGACAAGATCGCGGACCAGATCAGCGACGCGATCCTCGACGCCGTGCTCGCGAAGGACGAGGGCGGTCGCGTCGCATGCGAGACCCTGGTGACCACCGGCCTCGTCATCGTGGCCGGCGAGGTCACGACGGAAGACTACGTCGACGTGTCCGCGGCGGTGCGCGGCACGCTCCGCTCGATCGGCTACACCGACGCCGCGTACGGCATCGACTGCGACAGCTGCGGCGTGCTCGTCGCGCTCGACCGCCAGTCGCCCGACATCGCGCAGGGCGTCGACGGCGGCGGCGCCGGAGACCAGGGCATGATGTTCGGCTACGCGGTCGACGAGACGGAGGAGCTGATGCCCGCGCCGATCGGGCTCGCCCACCGCCTCACCAAGCGCCTCGCCAGGCTCCGCGCCGACGGCGACATCCCGTGGCTGCGGCCGGACGGCAAGGCGCAGGTCACGATGGAGTACGAGGATGGACGGCCCGTGCGCGTCCACACCGTCGTCGTCAGCACGCAGCACGCGGCGGACGTCTCGATCGAGGAGGTGCGCGAGCGCGTCGTGCGCGACGTCGTCACGCCGGTCATGCCGCCCGATCTCTTCGACCCCGCCTCGTGCGTGTTCCACGTCAACCCGACCGGCCGCTTCGTCGTGGGCGGCCCGCACGGCGATGCCGGCCTCACCGGCCGCAAGATCATCGTCGACACCTATGGTGGCTCCGCCCGCCACGGCGGCGGCGCGTTCAGCGGCAAGGACCCCTCCAAGGTCGACCGCTCCGCCGCCTACGCCGCGCGGTGGGCCGCCAAGAACATCGTCGCCGCCGGCGTCGCGCGCCGCTGCGAGATCCAGATCGCTTACGCGATCGGCGTCGCCGACCCCGTCTCCGTCCACGTCGACTCGTTCGGCACCGGCGTGGTGCCGGACGCGCGCATCGCGGAAGCGCTCCGCGACGTCTTCGACTTCCGGCCCCGCGCCATCATCCAGGAGCTCTGCCTGGCCCGGCCGATCTACCGGCCGACCGCCGCCTATGGCCACTTCGGCCGCCGCTCCTACACGGCGGACGACGGCCCCGGAAGCGGCAACACCTTCTTCACCTGGGAACGCACCGACCGCGCCGACGAGCTCCGTACGGCGCTCGGCCTCTAACCATAGAGAGTCATGGCTACGACGACCGCCACAGATCACGACATCCGCGACATCGCCCTCGCCGACCGCGGCCGCCAGCGCACCGAGTGGGCCGAGCGCCAGATGCCCGTGCTCCGCCAGATCCGGGAGCGCTTCGAGCGCGAGCGACCCCTCGACGGGCTGCACGTCTCCGCCTGCCTCCACGTCACCACGGAGACCGCGAACCTGATGCGCACGCTCAAGGCGGGCGGCGCCGACGTCGCGCTCTGCGCCTCCAATCCGCTCTCGACACAGGACGACGTCGCCGCGCACCTCGTCCGCGACCACGCCGTCCGCGTCTTCGCCGTCCGCGGCGAGGACCACGCCACCTACTACGAGCACATCCGCGCCGCGCTCGCGCACCGTCCCGTCATCACGATGGACGACGGCGCCGACCTCGTCGGTGCGCTCCACATGATCGCGCTCGGCCGTTTCGACGACCTCGCCGCCCCCGTCCGGAGCTGGGCCAGCGCCCTCGGCGAGAGCGACCGCGACGCCCTCGCCCGGGACGTCATCGGCTCCACCGAAGAAACGACGACCGGCGTCATCCGCCTCAAGGCGATGGCCGCCGACGGCGTGCTCCAGTTCCCCGTCCTCGCGGTCAACGATTCCTACACGAAGCACCTCTTCGACAACCGCTACGGCACGGGCCAGAGCACGATCGACGGCATCATCCGCGCGACCAACTACCTGCTCGCCGGCTCCGTCCTCGTCGTCGCCGGCTACGGCTGGTGCGGCCGCGGCGTGGCGATGCGCGCGCGCGGGCTCGGCGCCAACGTCGTCGTCACCGAGATCGACCCGGTCAAGGCGCTCGAGGCCGGCATGGACGGCTTCCGCGTCATGCCGATGGAGGAGGCCGCCCGCATCGGCGACGTCTTCGTCACCCTCACCGGCAACATCCACGTGATCCGCGAGGAGCACTTCCGCGCGATGAAGGACGGCGCGATGGTCGCCAACTCCGGCCACTTCAACGTCGAGCTGGACCTGGACGCGCTCGCCCGCATCGCCGAGACGGGGCCGACGAGCGTCCGCGAGTTCGTCGAGGAGTACCGCGTCGACGGCCGGCGCATCAACGTCCTCGGCGAGGGCCGTCTCATCAACCTCGCCGCGGCGGAAGGGCACCCCGCCTCTGTCATGGACATGAGCTTCGCGAACCAGTCGCTCGGTGCGGAGTACCTCGTCCAGCATGGGAGCGAACTCGAGCGTCAGGTGTATCGGGTGCCGGAGGACGTCGACCGCGAGATCGCGCGGCTCAAGCTCGCTGCGATGGGCAACGAGATCGACGTACTGACGGAGGAGCAGAAGCGCTACCTCGCCTCGTGGGACATGGGCACCTGACCCGCCCGTCGGCAGGATCGCGCTCTGGAGGACCGGATGATCGAAGTGAAGGTGCAGAGTCTCGGGTTGGACCGGTCGTCCAACACGCCCGTCGTCATCCTCCAGGAACGCGAGGGATCGCGCGTCCTGCCGATCTGGATCGGGCCCGGCGAGGCGAGCGCGATCGCGATGGAGCTGGCCGGCATGAAGTTCTCCCGCCCGCTCACCCACGACCTCTTCTGCTCCGTGATCGTCGGGCTCGGCGGCGCGCTCAAGCGCGTCCTCATCACCAAGGTCGTCGACAACACCTACTACGCCGAGCTGATCATTCAGCGCGGCGGCGAGCTGATCAGCGTCGACGCGCGCCCCTCCGATTCGATCGCCATCGCGCTCCGCCTCGACGCTACCATCCTCACCGACGACGAGCTGCTCGAGAACACCCACATCGAGATCTCGGACGTGAGCGCCACCGAAGGCGACGAGATCGACGTCGAGGAGGAGGAGGAGTCCGGCTTCGACGTCGAGCGCGCCCGCAAGGAGGCGGAGGAGCAGGGGCTGCGCGCGCAGGAGCTCAACGAATACCTGCGGCGGCTGAATCCGGAGGATTTCGGCCGCTTCAACATGTGACGCGATGACCTCGATCCGTGCCGCCGTGCGCCTTTCACCCGCCTCGCTCGCGCCGATCGCGATCGTCGTAGCGGCGCTCTGCGCGCCGCCCGCCGGGGCCGCGGCCGCGCAGGCGGGGCAGAGTGCGTCGGCGCCGTCCGGCTCCGCCGCCGCGCCCGCCGCCGCAGCGCAGGGGGCCGCCACCCCGGTCGACGGCCGCATCCTCGACACCGCCGGCAAGCCGGTACCGGACATCGCCGTGTCGCTCCACCGCGTCGGCCCCGCGGGCGGCACGCAGGTGGGGGTGGACACCACTGACGCCGAAGGCCGCTTCCACTTCGCCGCCGTTTCGACCGGGCCCGGCGAGGTGCTCTTCGCCGCGGTTCGCTACGAAGGCGAGCTCTACGTGGGGCAGCCGCTCGAGGCGGCGATGCCCCGGAACGACTACGAGATCGAGGTGGGCAATCGCGCCAACGCGGTGAACCTCGGTCCCGTCACCTCGCCGCAGGCCGAGCCGGCGGCGCCGGTGCCGCAGCCCGTCCTGCAGCGCAACGCCACCCGCTTCTGGGCCGGCATCGTGCTGCTCGCGCTCGCGGCCGGCGCCTTCCTGCTGCTGCGCCGTCCCGCGCGACGAGGGGCGCCGCCGGAATGGCGCCGCACGCTGATGGAGCTCGCCGCGGTCGAGGAGCGGCTGGACGCGCTCGGCGACCCGGGCGCTGGCGGGGACGCCGGCGAGAGGGCGCGCTACGAGCACCTGCGCGCGCGCCTGCACGCGCGCCTCACCGGCCCGACCCCCGCGGAAGTCGATGCCGCTCGTCAGTGACGACGCGATCATTCTCCAGGCGTTCCCCTACAGCGAGACCAGCAAGATTCTGCGCCTGCTCACCCGCGGGCACGGCGTCGTCTCCGCCATGGTCCGCGGCGCACGTCGACCGAGGAACCGCTACGGTGGCGTGCTCGAGCCGTTCACCGTGGGTGTGGCGACGATCTACATCAAGGACTCGCGCGATCTCCAGACGATGAGCGGCTTCGACCTGGCCCACAGCGGCCAGGCGCTGGCCAACGACCTCGTCCGCTTCGGCGCCGCATCCGTCCTCGCCGAGCTCGTCCTCCACGCCACGAGCCCCGAACCCGATCCGCTCCTCTTCGAGCGCGTGCGCGGCTCCCTGCGAACGCTCGCCCGCGAGCCGCCCGAACGCCTCGAGACCGCCGCCCTGTGCGCGCTGTGGGGCGTCGTCGCCCATCTCGGCTTCGCCCCCGCCCTCGATCACTGCCTCGCCTGCGGCCGCGGCGTCGCCCGCGATGAGGACGTTCTCTTCGACTACGCCGCCGGCGGCATCCGCTGCGGCGCGTGCGGCGGCGCGCTTCACGGCCGCGCGCTGCCCCCCGACGCCCGCGCGCGGCTCGCCGCCGTGATCGCCGGCGACGCAGAGCCGTTGCCGCGCACCACCGCGCACTGGGACCTCCTCGCCCGCTTCCTGTCGATGCACGTCCTCGAGGGCCGCGGCCTTCGCTCCCTCGACTTCCTCGCCCGCGCGCTCGCCTCGTGAGCGCCCGCCGCCTCGTCCTCGGGACCGCCGGCCACATCGACCACGGCAAGACGACGCTCGTGCACGCGCTCACCGGCGTCGACACCGACCGCCTCGCCGAGGAGAAGCGCCGCGGCATCACGATCGATCTCGGCTTCGCGGAGCTGCCGCTCGACGACGACACCGCCCTCGCCGTCGTCGACGTCCCCGGCCACGAAGGCTTCGTCCGGAACATGCTCGCCGGCGCCACCGGCATCGACGTCATGCTGCTCGTCGTCGCGGCCGACGAGGGCGTCATGCCCCAGACCCGCGAGCACCTCGCCATCGTCGAGCTCCTCGACGTCGCCGCCGGCGTCGTCGCGGTCACCAAGGCGGACCTCGTCGAGCCCGAATGGCTCCATCTCGTCGTCGACGACCTCGCCGAGCAGCTCGCCGGCGGCCCCTTCGGCGACGCGCAGATCGTTCCCGTCTCCGCGCGCACCGGCGCGGGCCTCGACGCGCTTCGCGCGGCGCTGGGCGACTCCGCCCAGCGCGCACGACAGCGCGACGCCGCGGGGCTCTTCCGCCTCCCAGTCGACCGCGTCTTCACCATCCGCGGCACCGGCACGGTGGTGACCGGCACCATCGTCTCCGGTGGCGTTCACGACGGTGCGAGCGTTCGCATCCTGCCCGGCCCCGCCGCGCGGATCGCGGCCGGCCCGACCGCGCACGGCCTCGGCGCAGGCCTCGTGGCGCGCGTGCGCGGCGTTCAGGTCCACGGCGCCGTCGCCGAAAACGCCCGCGCAGGCCACCGCGCCGCGCTCGCGCTCGCCGGCGTCGACCACGCGGACGTGCGGCGCGGCAACGTCGTCGTATCGAGCGACGCCCCTTGGCGCCCCACGTCGATGCTGAGCGCGCGCATCCGCGTCATCCCGGGCACGGAGTGGCGCGTGCGCAACCGCCAGCGCCTTCGCATCCAC
This sequence comes from uncultured Gemmatimonadales bacterium, assembly GCA_963816355.1. Taxonomy (GTDB): domain Bacteria; phylum Gemmatimonadota; class Gemmatimonadetes; order Longimicrobiales; family RSA9; genus CAWFKH01. Next base: position 884,976 of record CAWFKH010000003.1, read on the forward strand.
CTGGGCACGGCGGAGGTGATGGGCCGCGCGATCCTCTTCGGCACCCGCGAGCTCGGCCCCGGCGACGAGGCGTGGGCACAGCTCCGGCTCGAGACGCCGCTCGTCGCCCGCGCCGGCGACCGCTTCGTCCTCCGCTCCTATTCGCCCGTGACCACGCTCGGCGGCGGCACCGTCGCCGAGCCGCTCCCGCCCAAGCGCAAGCGGCTCGACGACGACGCTCGCGCCGCCCTCGACGCGGTGCTCGCCGCCGCCCCCGACGCCGCCGAGCGCCTGGTCCGGCTCGAGGCGTGGCGAGGCCTCGAGGCGGAGAGCCTGCCGCTGCGGCTGATCTCCACGCCCCGCCGTGACGAGGACGCCCCGTCCGCCGCCGGCCCGGATCGCTCCCGACCGCAGCCGACGAAGGAGCCACCGCCGCCGCCGGGGAGGGAGCCGCCGCCACGGCCTCGACGGCGCGGCTGACGGAGGCCGGCGGCCGCTTCTTCGCCCCCGGGATCGCCGACGACGCCCGCCGCCGCATTCTGGACGCCGTCGCGGCGGAACAGCGCCGTCGCCCGATCCGCCCTGCCGTGCCCTGGGAAGTGGCCCGCGGCGCGCTTCCCGACGAGGCGCCCCCGCCCCTCGTGGAACGCTCGATCCAGGCCCTGATCGACGATGGCAGCCTCCGCCGCGAAGCCGACGGCCTCGCGACCCCCGACCACCAACCCCGCCTCGACCCGCAGCAGCAGCGCGCCCGTGATCACCTGCTCGCCCTCCTCCGCGACGCGGGACTGACGCCCCCCCTCCGTGGCGATCTCCCCGCCGAGCTGCGCGACCTCGACGGCCTCGACGACCTCCTCGACCACCTCGAGCGCGCCGGCCGCATTCGACGCATCACCGCCGACCTCGTCGTCCATGCCGACGCCCTTCGCGAAGCCACCCGCGCGCTGCGCGCGAGCTTCGCCGGCCGCGACAACCTGACCCCCGCCGACTTCCGCGGCGCCCTGCCGGATCTCTCCCGCAAGTACCTGATCCCGCTGCTCGAGTACCTCGATGCCACCGGCGTCACCCTCCGGCGCGGCGACCGCCGGTCCCTGCGAGAGGGGGCGGGGTAGACCCCTCGGCGGCCTCGTCTCCCTTGACACCCGACCGCTGGAACGGGTACGTTCGACCTGATGTAGTACGGGTACGTTCACCGCCTTCTTGGAGGGCTATAGCAACCTCAGCTACTGCACAGCACTGTGCGGAGGTGACCATGCGACGCGTCTTCGGCGTCGGTGTCATCCTCCTCCTGGTGACGATTCCCGGAAGGTTACGCGCGCAGGTCGGGGGTAACGGCCCTCCCACAACGAACAACGGGGGGCTGAGCGTCGGGCAGAACTATCCGAATCCGTTCAACCCGCAGACGAAGATCCCGTTCGTTCTGAAGCAGGAGTTGTTCGAACGCGGACGCGTCATCGTGACGATTCGGATCTACAATGTTCTCCACCAGCTCGTCGCGGTGCCCACGGCACTCGATCACCCCCTTGGCGCGGTGCCGGTGGAGCACCTGGAGTACGCCTCGCCGGGTCGCAAGGAAGCGTTCTGGGACGGCAACGACCGGACCGGTCGTCAGGTTCCGTCCGGAATCTACCTCGCCCAGGTCCTGGTCGACGGCCTCAAGCCGGTCGTCATCAAGATGCTCGTCGCCAAATAGGAGGGGGAGAGAAACGCACCACATCCTTGTTCGAGAAGAGGAGAGCGCCGGCGGGAAACCGCCGGCGCTCTCGTTTTGTATCGCCTCGGTGGTCTAGACCCAACTACTGATCTTACAGCGACTTGGACTGTAGCAGCTCGAGGAATTCCTCAGGTGTCTGGAGCGCGTCAAGCCGCTTCGGCACGTCCGGGTCCTTGGCGAACTGCGCGATCTTGCCGAGGACGGGCAGGTACTGGTTGCTGACCTCGAGCGGCGGGGCGACGATGAGGAAGAAGTAGCGCACCGGCTGGTCGTCGATCGCCTTGAAGTCGAGGCCGCGCGGCTTGCGTCCGAAGGCGACGCGGAGGCGGCTGACGACGAGGGAGCGGCAGTGGGGGATCGCCATGCCGCGGCCGATGCCGGTGGAACCGAGGTTCTCGCGTCGCTTGAGCATCTTGAAGAGGATCCCCTCGCTCTTCTCGTCGAGCGCGAGGAGGGAGATGAGCTCCTTGAGGATCTCGTCCTTGGTGTCGCCCTCGAGGTCGAGCGTGACCACATCTTTATTGAAGAACTCCCTCAATTCCATACCAGCCTCCGGACATCTGATTCGACGTAACCCGACAGGCGGGGCAAAGATAAGCCGCCGCTCTCGGCGGTGTCAAAAGCGTGGAGCAGGGGCGGGAAGGGGAGCGCCCGGCGGGGCGGGGAACGGTTTCTCGCTTCGGAGAGGGGGTGGGGGCCGCGATTGATGGGGTGGTGGGCACCGGTTAGATTCGGCCCGTGTTCGACTCACTTCTGAACCGGCTGCGGGACCCTCTGGACGTCCCGCTCTACCTCGCGCCGCAGGCGGGCGTGAGCGAGTCGCCGTTCCGGCGTCTGTGTCGGCGCTTCGGCGCCGACGTCGTGGTGAGCGAGTTCGTGAGCGCCGAGGGGATCCGGCGCGGCAGCGCGCGCACGCACGAGTACCTGCGCTTTCACGAGGTGGAGCGGCCGATCGGGGTGCAGATCTTCGGCTCCGACCCGCGGGCGATGGGCGAAGCGGCGGCGCTGGTGGCGGACGCGTACGGCCCGGACTTCATCGACATCAACTTCGGCTGTCCGGTGAAGAAGGTGGTGAAGCGCAACGGCGGCTCGGGCTGCCTGCGGGACCTGCCACTGGTGCAGCGGATCGTGCGGGCGGTCGACGCGGCCACGCCGCTTCCCACCACCGTCAAGATCCGCAGCGGCTGGAGCGAGGCGCTGCGCGATCCGGTGGAGATCGGCCTGCGCTGTCAGGACGCGGGCGCGCGCGTCCTCACACTGCACCCGCGCACGCGCACCGAGATGTACTCCGGCGAGGCGCGCTGGGAGGAGATCGCGGCTGTGGTCGACGCGCTCGACATCCCCGTCGTCGGCAACGGGGACATCCGCACGGGCGACGACGCGCGCCGCATGTGGCGGGAGACGCGCTGCGCCGGCGTCATGATCGCGCGCGGCTCGCACGGGGCGCCGTGGATTTTCGCCGAGGCGCGTGCTGCGCTGCGGGGCGAGCCGGCGCCGTCGCCGCTCGCGGTGGAGGAGCGGTTCCGCGTCGTCCTCGAGCACGCGCGCAACGCGATCGCGTTCGAGGCGGACGAGGCGCGTGCGATGCGGGATTTCCGCAAGCACCTGGGTTGGTACACGAAGGGCCTTCCGGACGGCCGTGTGCTGCGCCAGGAGCTCTTCCACGTGACGACCCTCGCGCAGGCCGAAGCGCTGCTCCAGGGCTACCTCGCGCGCTTCGAGGCGGTGGCGGCTTGAGTCCGGAAGGGCTGCGGCGGCTCATGGACGCGGTCTCGCGGGGCGAGATCGCGCCCGCGGTCGCCGCGGAGCGCGTCGCGGCACTGGCGGTCGAGGCTGTGACCGCCGCGCCGGACGCGGAGCCGTTCGCGCGTCTGGACCACCACCGCCGCGCGCGCCAGGGCCACCCCGAGGTCGTCTTCGCGGAAGGGAAGACCGCCGCGCAGGTGGTGCAGATCTGCGATCGCCTGCGCGAGCGGGCCGGCGCCTTCCTCGTGACGCGCGCGTCGCCCGACGTCGCCGGCGCCCTGCTCGCCCGTTTCCCGGGGGCCGCGCACAGCGAGGTCGCCCGCACCGTCCACCTCGCGGCCGAAACCTCGGCCTCCGAGGGGCCGCTCGAGACGATCGGCCCGATCGCCGTGGTGAGCGCCGGCACGGCGGACCTGCCGGTGGCCGAGGAGGCGGCGGTCACGGCGGAAGCGCTCGGCAACGACGTCGAGCGGCTCTACGACGTCGGCGTCGCCGGCCTCCATCGGCTGCTGGAGCGCACCGACGTCCTCCGCCGCGCCGCCGTCACGATCGTGGTGGCGGGCATGGAGGGGGCGCTGCCGTCCGTGGTGGGTGGCCTCGTCGCCGGCCCGGTCATCGCGGTCCCCACCAGCGTCGGCTACGGCGCCAGCTTCGGCGGCCTTGCCGCGCTCCTCTCGATGCTGACGAGCTGCGCCGCCGGCCTCACCGTGGTCAACATCGACAACGGCTTCGGCGCCGCCTTCGCCGCCACACGCATCAATCAGATCCATCGCCACCTCGCCGGCCGCTGATGCAACGGCCGCCGCCGCGCCCCGACACGCAGCCCGGCGAAGCGTGGTTCGCGGCCGCCGCCGGCGAGACGAGCGCCGACGAGCAGCTGCGCCGGCTGCTCGAGCGCATTCGCGCCGCGGCGGGCGCGGCCCGCGCGGTCCTCTGGGACACCGATCCCGAGGGGCTGCGCGCGCGCCCCGCGTTCGTCGCCGGCGGCCCGCCTCCCGGACCCGTGCCGCTGCGCGGCGATCCGCTGCACTGGGTGTGGCAGGAGGGGGTTCCGATCCGCCTCGAGCGGGCGCCCTCCTGGACGGCGACCGACGGCGGAACGTGGGTCCTGCCGCTCACCCCCTCCACCGCCGTCGCCACGCTGCTCACGCTCGAATACGCGGCCGATGCCGCCACGCCGGACGCAGCGACGTCGCTCGAACCCTACGCGGCGCTCGTCGCCGCCGCCCTCGCCGCGCTGCGGCGCGAGACCGCGGCCGTCGAGGCGCGCCGTCGCCTGGACGACATCCTGGCGACCGTGCGCGACCTGCCCCGCCACCTCGCCGCCGAGCGCGTCGCGCCCCAGCTCGCCGACGCCGCGCGGCGCCTCGTCGCCGGGACCGGAGCCCTCGTCGCCATCTGGAGTGAGACGACCGGCGAGGTCGTGGCGACGGCCGGCGAGGATGGCGGTCCGCGCGTCGGCTCGACGATCGAGGCCGACACCGAGCTGGCCCTCGCCGCCCGCGCGGGCGCCCCGATCGTGCGCGAGGATCCACGCCGCCGCGCGTCCGCGCCTCCGCTGGCGACGCGCGATGAGCGCTGGGCCGGCCGTCCGCTCACCCTCGCCGTGGTTCCCCTCAGCGACGCCCACAATCGCGTGCTCGGCCTCGTCGCCGCCTGGAGCTCATCCGCACGACGCCTCGACGAGGCGGGCCTGGACGCGCTCCGCTCGATCGCGCCCTACGCGGCGCTGCAGCTCCAGCACGCCGTCGAGTTCTCCTCCGCCCGCCGCTCCGCCGTCCTCGACCCGCTCACCGCCCTCGCCAACCGCCGCGCCTTCGACGAGCGCTTCGCCGACTCCGCCGCCCACTTCCGGCGCTATCGACGGCCGCTCGCGCTCCTCCTCCTCGACCTCGACCATTTCAAGCGGGTCAACGACAGCCTGGGTCACGAGGCCGGCGACGCCGTGCTGCGCGCCGCCGCAGGCGCCCTTGCCGCGTGCGTCCGCGAAACCGACCTCGCCGCCCGCTTCGGCGGCGAGGAGTTCGCCATCCTCGCCCACGAGGCGAGCCTCGCCGAGGCCGCACGGCTCGCCGAACGCGCCCGCCAGGCGGTCGAGGCGCTGCGCGTCGAGTGGGGAGGCAAGCCCGTGCCGGTCCGCGTCTCGATCGGCGTCGCCGCCTGCCCCGAAAGCGTCGAGGACCCCGCCGAGCTGATCGCCGCCGCCGACGCGGCGCTCTACCGCGCCAAGGAGGAGGGGCGGAACCGGGTGACCACGGCGGCCGACGAGCCGTGAACGACGCGGGCCCGGTGAGCCGCGAAGGACGGGGGCCGGCGAGCCGCGAAGGACGGGGCCGGTGAGCCGTGAAGGACGGGGCCGGCGAGCCGCCACCGGAACGGCGTCGCGGCTTGACCTAAACCACGGAAACGGCTAGCTTTAGGGCAGTATCCGGGGCCGACACTGGATTCGACGTGTTTGGTGAGGTCGGCGCTGCGTGCCGAGGTTCCGTTACCTCGTAAATCAACGGAAACAAAGTACAAGTGCCAACTCTCAAATGGCGCTGGCTGCGTAAGTAACCTTGCGCACCCGTCTTTCACTGCACCGGGCCCGAGGTGAGGTGGAAGGCGACGACTGAATCGGGCTGGCTTCCGGCGTGGCCGCTTCGCCGGAGGCGAGATTCACAGCGGCTGGCTCGTGAGGAGGCGGTCCACCGGCCGCCGATCGGGCGAGAAATCAAACGGCGGACTACGCACGTAGACGCGACGGCGGATCGATTCACGGACGCGGGTTCGACTCCCGCCGGCTCCACTTGACAGGACCTGCAGGTTGAAGGACAGCCGCCCGGTCAGAATTGCGAAAATTCTGGCCGGGCGGTTTTGCATCGGGGCTCGTCTCGTTGCCCACACCTGAGGCCACACGCCGCGCGCTGTCATGACGGGATTCGGCGACGGACGCGTCGTCAGGTCCCGTCGTCAGGTGCCGCCCGACTCCCGCGCCGCCCGGGCCAGGATGCGGCGGGCGGCCTCGACGCGCGGCTGCAGCTCGGCATCGGCGCCGCCCCACAGCTCGACGACGGCGGAGGCGTGCTTCGCCGCCTCTGCCTGGTCGCCGGCCTCTTCGTTGAGCTGGGCGAGGCGCGCGTGCACCGGCACCAGCAGCGTCGCGTCGGTCAGGACCAACGGGTCGGGCAGTGCACCATACGACCACGGCGTTGACGAGGAACCGGTCGTACGCCGCGATGGCCGAATCACGCTGCCCGAGCGCGTCGTAGGCCCGACCGAGCAGGGCGTCGACGGGCGCGGGCCAGGTCGTGCTCTGTCGCGCCTGCCGGAGATCGGCCACCGCGACCTGAGGGTTCCTCTGCCGCAGCGCCAGGAACGCGTCGGCCGCATGGAGCACCCACGCGTCGCTCCAGCGAGCCGGCTCCGGCACTTCCGCGTCGTAGAGTGCGCGTGCCCTGCGGGACGTCTCGGTGTCTCCGCCGACCGCGGTGGCCAGCGCGACCTGCGCCAGGTCCTGACCGTGCAGCGCGAGCTCGCCGGCCGCCGCGCTGTCGACCCGGGCCCGCAGCCATGCAAGTCCGCTCGTGTCCCCCAGAACGATGATCGGATCGACGACACCGAACCAGTGTGCCAGCTGGCCTGCACCGGGAGCGTCGCTCTCCGCCAGGTGATGCGCGGCCTCCTTCCAGTGGCCGCGGACCCGGTCGGACATCACCTGAGTCACGCCGGGCCCCAGCGCGTGCACCGAGTCCCACTGCTCCCGCGCCGCCAGGGCCAACATCTGGAGAACCGCGACGTTCTGGCTGCCGGGCAGGTCGGAGAGTGCACGCTGCACGGCCGAGTCCGCCGCCTCGACGCGGCCCGCGTCGAGGCGAGCGACTACCAGATTCCAGTGTCCCACCCAGTTCTCGGGAGCCGTGTCAACGGCACGCTCCGCCGTCGCGGCCGCCTGGTCCCACTCGCCCGCGTTCCAGTACGCATCGCTGAGCCCCATCCAGGCCCTGGCGTTGAGGCTGTCGCGAAGCACGGCTTCCCTGCCTTCCTCGATCGCCGCATCGTGATCCCCGACCATTCCGGCTCGCAGCGCCTGCACGTAGATGACGCGGCTGTCGTCGAGTCGGTCCCTGTGCGCGAGGGCGTGGTCGACGGCATCCAGCGCCGCCGCGATGTTGCCGCTGTTGTAGCGATAGATGGCGAGGTTCACCCAGGCCCAGGCAAAGGTGGAATCGAGTTGCAGCGCCTCCTCGGCGAGCCGTATCGCGCGCGGCCGGTCTCCGGCGACTTCCTCCCGGAAAGACTCCACGGCCAGTCGCAGCGCGGGCAGCGACGGCGTGGTGACCTGGGTGAGAGGCGAGGAAGCGCGGACGGTCTTCAGCGATTCGCCGATGCCCTCCCGCAGGTCGTGCGAAAGTGCGCCGATCGCCTGCACGATCTGCGTCGAGTCGTCCGCCGTTTCCCGGAACGTCGCGAGCGTGCGGCCCGAGTCGGCCGTGACTACGCTCGACGTCAGGATGTAGCCGCCGCCGGCACGGCCCACTTCTCCCTCGATGAGCGCCTTCAATCCCAGACGGAGCGCGACCTCTCGAGCCGTCGCGGCATCCAGCCGGGAGTCGGCCGGCAGCACCATGCGCCGCAGGGTCTCCTGAATCCGCGTGCGGTCGGCCACCGTGACGAACGTGGACTGCTCCAGGTCCGCGCGCAGACCCTCCGTCACGACGGCAGCGAGCGACGAGTCGCCGCTCAATGCGACGAACTCGGACATGACGAGCGGCGTGCGCTCGTCCAGCGATCCGCTCGAAACGAGCGTCGCGGCCGGCCCGATGCCCAGGGTGCGCATGGCCAGGAACCCGGTGGCGCCGAGGCCGAGAAGCGCGAAGGCCAGGACGCCCGCCGTGATCGCTTTCGGCCAGGTCAGCAGCCGGCGCTTCGGACGTTCGGACGCGGCGCGGCGGCGGTGTTCGGGCTGGTCAGGCTCCGGATCCGCCGCGACCGGCGCTAGTGGCATCGTTTCATTCGAGCGATCGAGTGGCAGCCCCTCCTGCACGAACGCGGTCGCCAGCACGACGGGAAGACCGATGATGAAGAGGACGATCGCGAAAGGCGGCACCCAGTCGGGGAGGCCGACGCCCTGCGTCAGATCGAGGATCACCTGGTATCCGACCCAGGAGCCCACCACGTAGAGACCCAGCACCTGCCATAGGGAGCGGCGGTGCGCTTCCGAGATCAGGCGGCGAAGCCGGTCGAGGAGCCTTGGAGGGGTCGCCATGAACGCCGGGGCACAGGGGAGCGCCGCATTACCGCCGGAAGCCTGCGAGACCGGACACGGAACGACGCGGTGAGGATCGCTATCCGCCTGATCTTACACCGGCGGGCAACGCGTTTCCAGCTTTTCGTGCGGGCGAACCGCTGATACCGCCTCGGACCTGGCGCCTACAGCGCCATCCAGCGGAACAGCTCGAACAACAGCGCGCCCACGAGGGCGGCAGCCGGAATCGTGGCCAGCCACGAGTTCACGATGTTGCGGATCATGCGGATGTTGAGGGCGCCGATGCCGTGGGCGAAGCCGACGCCGATGACGCCGCCCACCAGTGTGTGGGTCGTCGACACGGGCAGCCCCATGCGGCTGGCGACCAGGACCGTTGTGGCGGCGCCGAACCCGACGCTGAACCCGCACGGTCGGAGCCGTGGATCCGGACGGAGGCGTCGAGGCTGAAGCCGCCGGTGCCCTGCCAGGTGAGCATGTCGTCGACGGTGGGGCTCGAGGAGGCCGCGGCGTTGGAAGAGGCGCAGGATGCGGCGCTGGAGGACGGGCGTGAGGGTGGTGGCATCGGCGAAGAAGTGAGTGGCCTCATCGAAGCGGACTTCGCCGTCCACGGTCCCGGTGAAGACGCCATCGAGGACCACGACGTGGAAGTGGAAGTGGGCGTTGAGGGAGGAGCCGAAGCGGTGGAGGAAGGAGACTGCGCCGATCTGGGCGTCGGGACCGGCGCCCGGGCTGGCGTGGCGCAGGCGGGTGCGGACCGCCCGGAGCAGGATCCGGAGCACGGCGCCGGCAAGGGCGGGATCGTGGACACGGTGCTGGCCGCGGCCCGCTCGGAGATTCGCAGGGGCCAGCCGTTCCTGGGCCACGTCATCCTGCTCACGGCGGATGGGAAGTCCTTCGCCTATCCGATCCACGACGTGCCGCGCTCCTCGACGCACGACCGCCGGCGGACCAACGAAATGGCCGCCCGGAAGGCCGCCGTGCGCGACATGGTGATCGCGCGCGACCTGGACGTGCTCGCGGTCGTTGCGGTCGCGGAGGCCTGGGTCAGCGAGGCGTCGCTCGAGGGCGAGGCCGAGCCGTTCAAGCTGCCGCTCAAGGGGATCCATCCGTGGATGGACCCGGACCGCTCGGAAGCGCTCGTCGCGTCGGTCAGCACGACCGAGGCGGGCCGGATCGGCATGGCGCCCATCGTCCGCAGCGGCGGCGTCCTGGACGAAGGGCCGGGCCGCGTCGGAGCGTTGAACTGGCAGCCCATGGCCGGGGATTCGGCGCTAATGGACGGGCTGTTCGCCACCACGGTGATCGAGCCGGCCGCGGAGCACGAGCGAGCGGAGCGGGCCGGGCGTGTGCTCTCGACCGGAGGCCCGAGCTGAAGGCGGGGTGCTCCCGTAGCGTTACACGTTCCCGGAATGTGCATTATGGGCAGGCGGTAACGCTCCCGGGGCCCGGCCGACGCCGCTGAAGCCCGGGCCCGTCACGCACGTCCCGCGTCGAGCGAGGGGCTGGACCCGAACCCGCCACTTGGTTAGATTGAGTGTACCAAATGATCTGGAGCGGAACCATGGCGGCAGCACGCGGGGCGACGGCAGAGGCGTTGGCGGGAACCGGGACGGGCGATGCGTTCTGGGCCGACCTGCTGGACGGCGAGCGACGGCTGCTGGACCTCGAGCAGATGACGATGCTCGAGCGGGTCGAGCTCGTTCGCAACGGCGTACCGGCCGGGGTGCTCCCGTTCCTTGGCGAGGCCATGGAGGTCTCCAAGGACCGGCTCTACCACACCATCGGTCTGCCGCGCTCCACGGGCGAGCGCAAGGTCCGCGAGGGCGCGCGGCTGGACGCGGACCAGAGCGAACGGGTCCTCGGCCTGGCCCGCCTGATCGGACGCGTTCAGCAGATCGTCGAGGAATCGGGCGACCCGACCGACTTCGATGCCGCGCGCTGGGTGGCCGACTGGCTGGATGAGCCGTTGACGGCGCTGGGCGGCCGCCGTCCGGCCGACCTGATGGACACGGCCGAGGGACGCGCCCTGGTGCTCAGCTTCGTCGGCCAGATGCAGGCCGGAACGTACGCCTGAGGTGGCCGCGGTCTTCCTCTGCTGGCGCGTCGCCGCGGACACCCCCGATTACCAGGCCGACGACGCGACGGGCCGAGGCGCCGAGCTCGAGGGGGGCCGGTGGAACCGACCCGGCACTCCCCTGCTGTACGCCTCCACGTCCCGGGCCCTCGCGTGTCTGGAGACCCTCGCGCACTTCGGCAGCACCCGCTCGCTTCCGCTCAATCGTTATCTCGTCTCGATCGCGCTGCCGCAGGCGCTGTGGGACGCGCGCACGCGCTTCGTGGCCGAGGACCATGTCGGCTGGGATGCGGAGCCGCCGGGCCAGGTCTCCCTCGATTGGGGCACGGAGTGGGCGCGCTCGCGCGTGGCCGCGGCCGCCGAGGTGCCGTCGGCGATCGTCCCCGAGGAGACCAACGTCCTGCTGAATCCGCTTGGGCGGGGCTTCGATCGGATCGCGTTCCGGAAGGTGCGCCGCTGGCTCTACGACCCGCGACTACGCCCGCAACCGTCCCGGTGACGTCCCCTCACCCGATCGGCCGGAGGGTGGGGCCGCCTGTGTAGAGGAAGGCGAGCAGTCCGATCGGGCGCTGCAGCGGACCGAAGGCCGCCACCCAGATAATCGGCTCGACGACGCGGCCGATCAGCCGGGGGCGGGACGTGACACGAACGGAGCCCCGGCAGTCCGGGGCGCGAGTAGGGAGCGAGTGGCCGGCGACGAAGCGCCGGCGGGTCAGACGAGGGGAGGAGCGGTGGCGGGAGGGAGATGATCCAGGATTGCGCGGCCGCAAACGGACCACACGGAGACCGTTGCCGCGGGATGCGGGCCTGAGCCGAACCGCGATCGGCGGCGTGGTCTCGCGCACGGGACGCGCGGAGGCCGAGTGGCAGCAGCCGGCGCAATGACAGTTGTGCTGGGAGGTCGGCGCCGAGTGCCGCCCGTCTCGATCCTCATGCGGCGCTCATCGGGCCCACTCCGCCATGGCGCACGGATGGAACCAGGGCAGCCAAGTCGCCCCCAGACCGGGACCGGCCAGGAGCGCGAGGACTGCAACAAGCCGGAAACGCCGGAAGCGGGCCGGCTTGAGGCCAGAAGCTCACCTGCAACCAGCCCGGCAGGAAGTCGGGTCACCCCGGCCCGCCGTTCGGATCAGCGGCGCAACGCGTCGATGACGTACCCGATCGGATCAGGAATGGTGTCCCAATTCACCAGCACGTCCGGTTGGATGCCCGTTCCCCGGATGCCGCCCTGCGGGAGGTGAATGTCCCGAGTAATCGTCGGGTATCCGAGGTACCAGCGGTGCTCCCCGGGCAGGATCGAAACGACGTTGACCTGTTCATAGTCGAGGGCGCCGGCGGTCGGCTGCCCGAATACCGTCGCACGGGTGCTTCGAAGCGCCTCCTCAACGAGCACCTCCGACGCGCTCACCGTGCCCCGATCGATCAGAACACCGACACGGCGCGGATTGTCCATGATCGACGAGGGATTATCAGGGGCAGCCGGCCACAGCGTGAACGGCACGAACTCGCCGACATGCGCTTCGAGGTCGGCGATGAGCGCCCGCCTGGACGTGGTGGTGTCGTCACCAAACAGCTGCTTGGCGTAGGCGATCTGATCCGGAGAGGACAGCATCACCATGTGCCGGTGCACCGCTGGTGCCGGCCGTCGCGTGCGGCTGGCGATGTACGGGTCCAGCGAGGAGGACATGAACGAGGCCCCGCCCTCGTTGCCCCGCAAGTCGACGATCAGCAGGTCGCTCAACCGGATGCGATCGGCGTTGGCTGCGATCAGGCTGTCGAGCAGCGGCTTGAGCGACGGATCGTGCGACGGAATCGACACCACAACGGCGCCCTGCCGGACGATGAGCGTCGGCCGGTGCGGGTCTCCCGCCGCGACGAGGCCGCTGTCGGCCGCAGGCACCGGGAACACCTTGCCCCACATGCCGGGATCGAGCCGGAGGAGCACATCCTTGTAGACGTGTGCGTGGCGGTGCCAATGAACGTAGTTGGCACCGTACAACTCGCCGTCGTAGGACCCATCGGGAAGGCGCGTGAAGGTGCCGCGCACGGCACCCGGCGCCCAGGTCGAGGTATCGGGCCGCAGCACCACCGCCACGAAACGTTCGCGGTGCACACCCGAGTCCGGCATCACGGCCACCCGGAGATGGCCGTCGTCCCAGATGCCCTCGATCGGGTCGAGCCGCGGCGCCGCCGAGAAGTACGCCCGGGCTTGGTCCTCGGTCAGAGGGAGCATGCGCACCGCGCGGGCACGGCGAGCCGATTCGGCGGAGTCCAGGCGGGTGGTCTGGTAGATGAAGAGGTGGGGATCGTCGAACCACCGGGTGAACTCGTCCAACAGCCGGTAGCAATCGCCGCCGGTCGCCGACGCGCGGCGCCGGAGCGTGGCATACATGCGCTCGTAGGCGGCCAATCGGTCGCCGACCACCTCAAGGCGGAAGCCGGCGTAGTCGGCCTCAAGTGTGGCACGGACGCCGGCGAGATCGGCCGCGCAGCTGGGTGCCGGCGTGGAATCGCCGGAAGCGGAGGCACCGGATTGGGCCATCAGAGCGCCCGGCGCAAGACCCAGTACGGCGCAGATCGCGGCAATGCGCATCGAAGCCTCGGTTGGAGTGAGGAGAGACTGTCTCGTCAGCCCTCGGACACACGACCCGCGGAAACCGTTGCGCCGCCGCCCGCCCGGGACCGCGGCGACCGATCGGCGGCGCCCTGGCTCACCACGAAGCGCAGGGCGAAAAGTGACAGCAGCACCGCTCCGAAAGCGAGTGGCGGCCGGGTGTCCTTCTTCACCAGCCAGAGATAGTGCAGCACGCCACCCACGGCCGAGAGGTAGATCAGCCGGTGAAGCTGCTGCCACCGCTTCCCGCCGAGCCGCCGAATGGACGCGGCGGTGAAGGTGAGCGCCAGCGGGATCAGCAGGATGAACGCGGTGAAGCCGACGGTTAACTCGAGGGGTGAGAGGGCGAGGAGGGCGCGTCCGTCGGAGGTGGGCCGGGAGGGTCGGTAGAACACGCGGCGGACCCCCGCGTCGTCGTCGGCCCGCCCTCCGGACGGACGCTCGATCCGCAGGCGGTCGAGGGCGAAGGGCGGTCGGGCACAGTAGCGGAGGAGCCGTTCCCGGCCGGCGCGGTCGGAGCCGTGGATCCGGACGGAGGCGTCCAGGCTGAAGCCGCCGGTGCCCTGCCAGGTGAGCATGTCGTTCACCGTGTGCTCCTCGATGAGGCCGCGGCGCTGGAAGAGGCGCAGGATGCGGCGCTGGAGGACGGGCGTGAGGGTGGTGGCATCGGCGGCGAAGAAGGCGGTCGCCTCGTCGAAGCGGACTTCGCCGTCCACGGTCTCGGTGAAGACGCCGTCGAGGACCACGACGTGGAAGTGGAAGTGGGCGTTGAGGGAGGAGCCGAAGCGGTGGAGGAAGGAGACTGCGCCGATCTGGGCGTCGGGACCGGCGCCCGGGCTGGCGTGGCGCAGGCGGGTGCGGACCGCCCGGAGCAGGATCCGGAGCACGGCGCCGGCAAGGGCGGGATCGTGGTGGAAGAAGGGGCGGATCCGCTTCGGGACGGAGAGGACCCATTGGCGGATCGGGAGCGGCGGCAGGACGCGTCGTTCAGGTGCGCGGCGACCTCGACCATGCGCCGAGCGTTGCAGGAGGGGCAGACGCCGCGGCCCTTGCAGGAGAAGGCGACGAGGCGCTCGGCGGCGCAGTCGTCACAGCGGACGCGGGCGAAGCCGTGAGCCAGGATGCCGCAGCGGAGGTAGGCCCGGAAGTCCTCCTCGACCCACTTCGCCACCCCCTCGCCCCACGGATCGGCCTCGGCGGCCCGGGCCAGAAAGGTCTCGAGGTGGTGGTGGACAATGGGGTAGAGGGGCGAGGCCGCGGGTCGGCGGCGGCGGTAAACGGCGGAGCGGCCGGCTGGCGTTGCGGAGTGCCCTGGGCGGTGCGCCTGCGCCTGCGGCGGGGCCCAAACGGATCGGGGGCGTGCGACGGTGGGCATGGCCCGGAGGGTTCGACGAGACCCGGGGCACCACCGTGGCGGAGTGGGACGACGCGGCGGCCGTCAGCGGTGAACCTGGCGGCCCACACCCAAGCCCACACCATAGCGGTCCGACAGTTCGGGGCCGGAACGGCGACGCGTCGCGACGACGGGTCGCCGTTTGTGCTCAGTAGTACCGCGCCTTCAGGACGAAGAGGATCGCCAGCGCGGCGTACTGGAGGAAGGTGCTGATCTCGCTCTTCCACGCCTCGCCCCAGTGGTGCGGGCCCGATTCGGGATGCGCCGGCCGCCGCGGGATCCAGCGCGGAGTGGCGCGCTTGTAGGCCAGATACTCCTCCCCGAAGATCGATTCCAACACGCCCTCTTCGTACCGCACGATGAACGTGTACTCGACCGCGAACAGGACCACCGCGACGAGCAGGAACCAGTACACGCCCGAGATCACCACGAAGCCGATCCAGATCAGGAAGTTCCCGATGTAGAGCGGGTTCCGCGCCCAGGCGAAGATGCCGTAGGTGACCAACCGCTGCACATTGCGGGAGCGCCGGCGCGTGACCGTGCCCGCCGCCGCGACGCCGGCCAGCCGCACCGCCTCGCCCAGCGCCAGCACCAGCGCCCCCACGAGCCACTGCCGGGCGCTCTGGGTGCCGGGAACGAGCAGCGGAACGAGGATGAAGGGCACGGGGAGCCAGCCGCGGTTGCGGAAGAGCACGGCGCCGGCGCGGGCCATGGGGCTCTGTTCGGCAGCCGAGACGGCGGCCGGAGGCGGAGTCTGATTCGGGTCGAGGGTCATGTGCAAAGGATAATCTAACCCGCGCCGTGGGTGGTTCGGCAAATGCCCGGCGACCGAGGCGCGCCCGGCCACCACGCGCTCACGCCGGGGCCGGCCACCGGGGCATGGCGTTCGGCTGGACTGGCTCGTGTGGGGCGATGGACCGCGGGAAGCGATCGCGCCGGATGACAAGGACGAGGCGTTCGACGCGATCGCCGCCCTTGTCGACCGCGCCCGCGCCATTTCACGCGGCGAAGCTCCGCCGGTCCCTGAGAATCTGCCCGATCAAGGAGGGATAGGACCCGGAACAGGTGAGCGCGAAGAGATGTGATTTGAAACAAACGCTGGTCGAGCACCTTGGCGCGCTCGACGCGGATGTCGAATATCAGTGACGCAGACTGCACTGTTCGTGCAACGCGTTTATCGGGTAATACGCTCGTCGGGCAGCGGATGGTTGCACAAGCCGACCGTTGCTTCAATCAATCCGCTTTGCATGCGATCTTCAACTCGTCGGCGATTTTCCGTTTCTGCGGCCCGTGTGTTTTCCTGGTGCCACAGGTGAAACACTTCGGTGGAGAAGGCGCCCCCTTTGCGCCTGACGCCATACCGCGACAGACGTAACACAAGATCAGCATCTTCATGCCCCCATCCGACGAAGCTTTCATCGAAGCCATTTACCGCCGAAAAATCATTTCTCCAGATCGCCAGATTGCAACTCTTGATTCGGCTCCAGCGAACCGCGCGATAGTGCCGCAACCGGCTGTCAGGCAGATGAATCAGTGGCACGACCTTATTGGCATTTCCTGACAGGCGCTGCGCCAGCCAATACAGAAAACTGCGGCCATAGACTGGAACCGGTTCGGAGCCGGCCAACAACTTGTTGGTGAATGTTTCGGACAACAGTACCCTGCTGCCGGAAACCATGAAGCCAGTTTCTGCAATCAAACGATGACGTTTCACGAAATCGGGGCGCGGTAAGCAATCGCCGTCTAGGAAAATCAGATAATCGCCCTGCGACGCAAATACACCGAGATTTCGCACTGCGGAGGCCCTGAAACCCTGATCCGGTTGCCATGCATGCACAATCCTTTGGGGACCTCGCGCTAGCGTCGACTGTTGGAACGTGCGAATCGTTTCCCGCGTCGGTTCCGATGAGCCATCGTCCGCGATCACCACTTCAAAATTTGCATCGGTCTGATCCAGCAGCGCATCCATCACTGCGGACAGCGCATTCGGACGATTATAGGTGGTGACGATCACCGATATCAGCATGGCAATAGCGATCCTCAAACCTGGAGTCGGACTTCTTGCAGGGGCAGCGGTTAGTGCTTCAGCGTTGCGGACGCTGATCCAGCTTTGACCCACGCGCCGTGCGGATGGACCTCGGCGAGCTGCACCGCCGCCTCGCCGCCGGGCCTGTAGCGCACGGTCAGTTCGTGGCGGAACGTCTGGCGGTCGGTCTCGAGCCGGATCCAGGCGAGTGGCTTGTCCTCGCTCGCCTCGGCCCCGGCCGCTTCCATCGCTCCGGGGGGGTAGCGTGGGCGGCAGCGGCCGCAGCCGATCATCCCGCTCCGTCGGCGCCGTCCGGATGCGCAAGGCCCCACGCGAGGGCGAAGCGGTGGGCGCCAGCGAGCACGGGGTCCGTGCTCCAGCTCTCGAAGAAAGGACGGACGGCGCCGGATTCGAGCGCGTGCTCGAGCGCTCCCGTCTCGATCCGCGTCCGGAGCGCCGCGTCGCCCGCGCGGTAGAGCGAAGCCAGACGCGCGGCCACGTCCACGACGACGGCGGAGGCGGCGGGAACGGCGGCAATGTGCTTGAGCCACGCCGCGAGCTCGTAGGCGGCCTGGAAGCCGGCGTGCACGAACCCGTCGGTCGGCGGGTCCGCGGCGATGCAGTCGAGCAGGTAGCGCGCCATGAAATCGCACTGCGCCTCCATGCTCGGCTCCGGCCGGATGCGTGACCATCCCGCGGCGGAGAGCGCGTAGGCGCGCGCGCGGCTCTCCAGGTCGCCGCGGGTGGTCCATGCGGCGTAGTCCGCGCCGGGCACCGGCGCGTCGCCCGCCAGCGCGATCTCGATCTCGTTTCGGAAGTCCTCCCCCACGGCCGCTCTCCTCGGGTTTGCGGCCGCCGTGCGAGCGTCGGCGGCCGCCGCGGCGGGGAAGCCGCGGCGGGACTGCGCACGGTGGTTCGCGTCACCTCGCCTCCCTGTCCGGAGGGCAAGGCTACGTGGTGGGGGCACTGGAGGCAACCGTCTGACGGACCCGCGACACGGCGCCTCGGCATTCGATGCGGCCACGTGCGTCCGACCACCGTCATCACCACCGTGCCGGCGCCTGGACCGGTTGCTGGGCGTGCCTCGCCGTTCAGACTCCGCGGGCCTGGTCGAGGTCGAGCTCGGGTACGGGCTCGGGGTCGGCCGCGTCGAGGGCGGGGGTCCGGTCGAAGTCATCCGCCGTCACGGCATCCTGTCGGGATTGCAGAGCGTGTCATCCGGAGTCAGATTTCCTCCAGAACGGAGGAAGCTGCGCTCAGCCGAAGCTGTGGCAGCCCTGTCCCGAACGCCGCCGGCTGCCCGCTCTCCCGATCCTGCCGGTATTCCATCTGCGCGATCCGGCCTGATGCTGAAGCCGAAGCTTCTTACGACGATGCAGTCGTACGACCGCCACCAGTTGCTGCGGGACGTGCTGGCAGGCGTCATCGTCGGCGTGGTTGCGCTGCCGCTGTCGATCGCGTTCGCGATTGCGAGCGGAGTGACGCCGCAGGCCGGTATCATCACCGCAGTGGTCGGTGGGTTGCTGATCTCCGCGCTGGGAGGCTCGCGCGTGCAGATCGGCGGTCCGACGGGCGCGTTCATCGTCATCATCTACGGCATCGTGGCGCAGTACGGCGTCGACGGTCTCGCGGTCGCGACGCTGATGGCGGGCGTGATCCTGGTCGCGCTCGGCGTCGCCCGGCTGGGTGGTGCGATCAAGTTCATCCCGCACCCGGTCGTGACCGGCTTCACGAGCGGCATTGCCGTGGTGATCCTTTCGGGACAGGTGCGCGATCTGCTCGGGCTGCGGATGACTGCCTTGCCCGCCGAGTTCGTGCCGAAGTGGCGCGCCTACGCGGATGCGATCCACACCGCTTCGCCGGCCGCAGTCGGAGTATCCGCGCTCGCGCTCGCGATCCTGATCGGCTGGCCGCGGATCAGCCGTCGCATCCCCGCGCCGTTCGTAGCGCTGATCGGGGCGACGCTGCTCGTCCGCATCGCCGGGCTGCACGTCGAAACGATCGGCAGTCGCTTCGGGGACCTCGCGCTCGGCCTCCCTGCGCCGCGCCTGCCGCACGTGGTGGCGGCTGACATCCCTTCGCTGATCGCGCCCGCCTTCTCGATCGCGCTGCTCGGCGCCATCGAATCCCTGCTGTCGGCCGTCGTGGCGGATGGCATGATCGGCGGCCGCCACCGCTCGAACATGGAGCTGGTCGCGCAGGGCGTGGCCAACATCGCGACGCCCTTCTTCGGCGGCATCCCGGCGACGGGCGCGATCGCGCGCACGGCGACGAACGTGAAGAACGGCGGCCGCACGCCCATCGCCGGGATGGTGCACGCACTGACTCTGCTGCTGATCGGCGTCTTCTTTGCGCGCTACATCGCGTGGGTGCCCCTTGCCGCGCTGGCTGCGATCCTGGTGCTCGTGGCGTACCACATGAGCGAGTGGCGCGTCTTCAAGGACGAGTTCAGCGCTCCGCGCAGCGACGTGGCCGTGCTGGTCACGACCTTCGGCCTGACGGTCGTCGTCGGCCTGACGGTCGCGATCCAGGTGGGAATTGTGCTCGCGGCGCTCCTGTTCATGCGGCGCATGTCCGAAGTGACCAACATCACCATGATCGAGCGCGAGTTCGGCGACGCGGAGACGGACGCCGCACCTCGTCTGGAGATACCGCACGGCGTCGCCATCTACGACATCAAGGGGCCTTTCTTCTTCGGCGCGGCCGAGAAGTTCCGCGACCAGGTGAACCACGTGGCCGACCGACCGCGCGTGCTCGTGCTCGGCATGCGCGACGTGCCCGCGATCGACTCGACGGGCCTGCACGCGCTCACGCAGCTCGTCCGCCGTGCCCGCGCCGATGGCACGCGCGTCATCCTGGCGGGCGTGCACGCGCAGCCGATGATGGCCATCGGCCGCTCGCGCCTGTTGGACGAGTTGGGCGAGGAGAATCTGGTGGGGAGCGTGGAGGAGGCGCTCGCCACGCACGGGCACGCCGTGGGCGCTGGATCGAAGGCGTGAGAGGGAGGCCGTAAGCAGGGTCTGGCGTGAGCAGGGCGATGGCGTAGACGGGCGTGGCCGTGGGCGGCGGCGGGGCGGGTGGCAGGATCCGGAGAATTCAGTTCGGCAACCCGAGGAGCGCGCCGAAAGAGCGGAGAAGCATCACTCGGCGCGAAGCGCGCGGGCGGGATCGACGCGCGAGGCCCGGCGCGCGGGCAGGACGCAGGCGAGGATCGCGGAGGCGAGCAGCGTCGCCCCGACGAGCAGGTAGACGCGCGGGTCGCGGGGCGACGCGTCGAAGAGCATGTCGCCGAGGCGCGGCGCGGCGGCGAAGGCGAGCAGCAGGCCGAGCGCGATGCCGCCGCCGGCCAGCGCGATGCCCCGGCGCAGCACGAGCGAGACGATGCGGCCCGGCGTGGCGCCGAGCGCCTGGCGCACGCCCATCTCGCGCGTGCGCGAGGCCACCATGTAGGCGATCAGGCTGTACAGCCCCACGGCGGCGATGAGCAGCGCGAGCGCGCCGAACAGGCCGACCAGTGTGGCGCCGAGCCGCCACGGCTGGAGCTGCGGATCGAGCGAGTCGGACAGACGCTCGACGTCGATCCACAGCACGGACGGGTCGACGCCGGCGAGCGAGGAGCGGATCGTGCCGATCGCGTCCGCGGCCGGGCCGCGCGGGCGCACGAGCAGCGTGGTGCCGCCCATGCCGCGTTCCTGCCCGAACGGGACGTAGTACTGCATGGCGGGGCGCTCGCGCAGCTCGAAGCGGTGCGCGTCCTCGACCACGCCGACGACGCGCGCGCACGGCGGCTCCTCCGGCCCGTCACCGGGACCAGTGCGCAGGCAGTGGCGGAGTGCGGAGCCGTCCGGCCACAGCGTGCGAGCCATCGTCCGGCTCACGATCGCGACCGGCTCGCTGCCGGCGCGGTCGCCCGTCTCGAAGCGGCGCCCCTCCAGCAGCTTCAGCCCGACCGTGCGGAAGTAGCCGTCCGTGACCGCCTGGATGTAGGGGCCACCGCCGGGCAGGCGCGGGATCGAATCGATTCCGGGGATGCGCAGCTTCTGCGAGAAACGCGAGCGGAACGGCGCGCCGATGGTGAGCGCCACGGCTTCCACTCCGGGCAGCGCCCGCGCGCGCTCGAGCGCCGGCGGATAGAAGCGCGCGCGCTGCGCCTTGTGCAGCGCGATCGACTCGTCCAGCGACAGACCGTCGGTGTCGAGCCGCGGCCAGTCGGCGGAGACCGCGAGCACGCGCTCCGGCTCGACGCCCAGGTCGACAGCGCGCGCGTTGCGAAGGCTTCTCACGAACAGCCCCGCGCCCACCAGCAGCAGCACCGAGAACGCGGCCTGTGCCACGGCGAGCGTCGAGTGCAATCGGGAGCCGCGCTCCCCGCCGTCGCGCGCGTCGCCGCGCAGCGCGTCGCGTAGCGAGCCCCTCCCCACCTGCAAGATCGGCAGCAACCCGGTCGCCACGCCCACGAGCAGCGTCAGCCCCGCCGCCACCAGCAGCACGCGGGCGTCCAGCGGGGATGCGGTCCACGCCACGTCCGGCAGCAGTGCCGAGCGCACGAGGCGTCCCGCGAACGGCACCACCGCCAGCGCGGCCGCGCCCCCGAGCAACGCCAGCAGCAGGCTGTGCGCGAGCAGCAGTCGGAACAGCCTGCCGCGCGGGATGCCCAGCGCCAACCGCACGGCGATCTCGCGCCGCTTCCTTATCGCACGCGCCAGCAGCAGGTTGGCCACGTTGGCGCACGCCACCAGCAGCACGATCAGCGACACGCCGACCAGCCAGCGCGCCACCGTGACGCGCAGCGCCTCGCGACCCTCCTCGTCGAACCAGATCGGGTCCGCCGCTACCCGCATCGACTTGACCACCGCACTGTCCCCCGTGTAGGCGGCGCGAAACGCACGCGTCGCATCCGCCGAGGCTTGCTCGGGCGTGACACCGGGCTTCAACCGCGCCACGACCTTCAGCCACTGGGCGTCCCACGACGTGGGCCAGTCCTGCGCGACCGTCGCGCTGCGGTACGACATCGGGATCCACGCGTCCACCCGCTCCAGCTCGACGCCCGTGAACCCCGCCGGCGCCACGCCCTCCACCGTGTAGGCGACGCCGTCGATCGAGACGCGCCGTCCGATCACGTCCGCGTCGCCGCCGAAACGACGTCGCCACAGACCGTTCCCCAGCACGACGACCGCACGCGCATCGCCCGGCCGATCCTCGACCTCGCCGTAGAAACGGCCCAGCGCCGGTTTCACGCCCAACGTGGGGAAGAAGTCCCACGTCGCCGCCGCCGTGCGGATCCTGCCCGCCGACTCGCCCCGGCCGATCGTCGCGTCGAGGACGTACGTATGCGCCGCCACCCCGGCGAAGGAGCGCGTGCGGTCCCGCACCGCGACGTACGCCACGTAGCCCAGCGTCGCCGCCGTGAACCGCCCCTGCCCCGGCACGTCCGCCGAGTAGTAGATCCGCGTCACCCGATCCGGCGCCACGACGTGCTCCGGACCGCGCAGCAGCAGACGGTCCAGGATGCCGAACATCGCCGCGTTCGCGCCCACCCCGAGCGCGATCACCACCACCACTATCGCCGTCAGCCCCGGCTCGCCCGCGAGCGAGCGCGCCGCCTGTCGCACGTCCTGCCACAGACCCTCGATCCGCTCCCGCACGCCAAGCCTCCGCTCCCTTTGTAGTGCATGCCGCATCAGCCCGCGCCGCGTCTCCGGCGTGGCTCCGAAACGACGCTCCGCCTCCGCACGCGCGGCCTGCGGTGAGAAGCCGCGCGCCTCGAGCTGCTCCGCGCGCAGCGCGATGTGCGCCTCGATCTCCTCCGCCGTCTCCCGCTCGATCACGTCCCACCGCCGCACGCCGAGCTTGAACAGGCGACGGATCCCGGGCCGAATCACCGGCCCCTCCGTGCGCGTCTCACGCAAGCCGCCTTCACGCCTTCACCGACGCGGTCAGGATCCCCCTCACCAGCTCGCCGTAGCGCACCAGCTTCTCCGTCTCCTCCGCCAGGTGCGCCTTGCCCTTCCGCGTGACCGTGTAGTAGCGCGCCTTTCGGTTGTTGTCGCTGACCCCCCAATCCGCCTCCACCAGCCCGCGCTCCTCCATGCGGTAGAGCGCCTGGTAGATCGCCGAGTCGTCGAAGCTGAGCTCGCCGCCCGAGCGCTCCTCGAGCCAGTTCGTGATCTCCAGCCCGTGCATCGGCGTCCACGCCAGCGCCTTCAGCACGAGCAGGTCGAGGGTCCCCTTGATGAGCGGCAGTGCGGGCATGATCGGGCGTCCCCGGGTTTAGAGTTTCTATTGAGAGTCTAAATTGTCGAGCGGGAGGAAGTCAATGGGGGTGAGCGCGAGTCTGCGGTTGAACTGCTGCACGTCTGACGCGGAGCGCGGAGGGCGCGGGGGAAGGATTACTACGTCAAGGCAGCGTCACGGGACGACCGTCAACACTCTCGAGTCCGGCGGCTCAATGACCGGGACATCGGCCGACCGCACGTCGGCCGCATCCAGCGGCGCACGCGTGCCGTTAGGCGTGCCGCCTTCGCCGGCCGGACCGAACAGCGAGACGCCTGCTGGCCGCGAGCGCGGGTCGTGGCGGAGCTGGTGACGAATCCCGTCGAAGCCGTGAGAGCGGAACGCGGCGGCCCAGCGACGGGGGAGGTCGTACGGCACCATGGTCACGAGCTCCTGCGTGATGCCGTACGCGCCGGCTGCCTTGCGCGTGACCGCGGCGAGACGGGCGCGGGGGGCGCCAGACGACGGGTTAGGATCCCGGGTAGTCCCTGCCGCACGGCCGTGAGGTCTAGCAGCTCCTGGCGCACGGCGGGGACGCTCTGCCGGAGCCACGCGGTCAGGATGGTGCGGTTCAGCGCCAGCACACTGGAAGGGCGACGCTCTCGGAGATGCTCCCGCGTCGTGAAGCGCGCTCAGCGCGGATGCGGATACGGATAGCGCTCCAGCCACTGAAGGTCGTCGTCGTCCACGCGCACCAGGTAGACGGAGCGCGTGCCGAATGCCACGAGCCGGCGGCTGGGCGGCAGGGTGAGGGTCCGCCGGCGCTCGCCGTCGGGTCCGAACACGTCGACCGTCACGGCGCGGTCGTTCCAGCGGTGCGAACGGCTCACCCAAACGTCGCCGTTGGGTGCCGCCACGATCCCGGTGGGGTCGAATGCCGGCAGTCGATCGGGGTATTCCCACGCACGGCGTCGCGCCTGGGACGCGCTCGATCCGCCGCCGCCTCCGGAGAACGTGCCCGACGCGCCTCGCCGTCCGGGGCCGTCCCAGTAGGCGTCCATCTCGCCCTGGCCGAGTGGCAGACGGTCGATCGCGACCGGCCGGCCCGCGCGGGCACCGAACCAGCGCAGCCGGTAGGGTTCGTTCTCCACCAGGGCCACGCGGCCGTCCCACGTGACGGCCCAGCCGTCGCGCGGCAGGAACGGCCGCAGGATGCGCCGACGGGCGGGATCGCGCACGAGGAGGTCGCCGACGCTGTCGACGCCTGCGGCGCCCACCTGCCAGCGGAGGATCGCGCCGCGCACGGGCGGCGGCACCTGGGAGACCGTCGTCTCGAAGTAGAGGAAACCGTCCCGGTCGCCGCCCCGGGGGACGGAGACGCCTCGACCCGCGAACAGGGCGTCCGGGAGAGGGACGGTACCCGCCGGACGCCCCGCGCGATCGAGCAGCAGCAGCCGGCGGTTGACGACGTCGTAGACGGCGAGCGTGTCGCCGGGGAGCCGCACCGGTCCGAACGGACTCCGGTACTCGTTCGGGCCGCTGCCCGCCCGCGCGATCGGGGTCTCGGTACGGGCGGTGAGGTCGACGAGGGCGATCCGTCGTTCGTCCCCGTCCACCACCACGATGCGGCCGTCGGGCAGTTCGCTCACACCGCTCACGCGCGTGAATCCTTTCGGCGCGATCGCTTCCGGCCGGCCGAACGGCTGCTGGAGCGGAACGGCGGACACGAGGGTAGCGAGCAGCAATGCGGTAGATGCGATCACGGCGATCCTGTTTCTTCACGACCGGCTGGCCCCCATTGGCGACGAACGCCCATCCGCAGTCCGGAGTGAGGTTGAGCGAGAGTCTGTCGGTCCAGCGCGTTCGAGCCGGTTCGGGGATATTGCCGGTGCCTGAAACAAACGCCAACTGGCTTTCGCCCGTGCTTTCGAGCGTGAAATCACCGGCAGGATGCGGTGTGTGGCATCGACGGGTCAAGGGTGCTGGCGCCGGGCGGGGCCGGGATGGACAGCTCGTCGCTGTGCTGTGTGGGGGCGGCGGCGCGGCCGGCGCGGACTCCGTGCGGGCCGCCGGGTCTCGCGTCCGCGTTCAGGCGCCGGGGGCGGCCACCGTGAGCAGGAAGGCGCCGCCCTCCTCGGAGCGCACGCTGTGGGGCACGCCGGGGCCCGCCGAGAGGAGCTGGCCCGGTGCCAGTTCGTAGTCGCGACCGCCTGCGGTGAAGCGGATGCGCCCCCGGATGGGCTGCACCGTTATGGGTCCCTCGGCCTGGTGCTCCGGGATCGCGCCTCCCGGCGCGAGCGCCACGACGGTGACGCGCAGCGCATCGCTCTTGAGGATCGTGCGGGCGTTGCGGCCGCTGCGCTCGAGCGGTGCCGGGTCGGCGGCGTGGTCGCGCTCCTCGTCGAGGTCGAAGACCAGCACGTCGCCGGAGAGGGGTCGGTCGATGGATGGCATCAGGCTGCTCCCCCGGGCACGGTCTTCCAGACGCGGACGCGCCAGGTCTCCGGCCCCTCCTCGAGGTACTCCCAGCCGAACTCGCCCTCGTGCTCGAACTGGAACTGGTAGCGGAGCGGCTTCGGGTCGTGGTCGTTCACGAGCACAAAGGACTCGCCGGGCGCCAGCGCCGCGAAGGTCCGGAAGATCGTGGGATGCTTCTCCCGGGGCGGGATCACCCGCACGTCGAGGGTTCGCTGATCGGACATGGGCTCGGTCTCTCGTTTCTCCCGGGTTGGCGAGTCGGCGGCTCGCTGCGAGAGAGCCCGCCGGATGAAGACGCGCACCAGGTCGGGTTCCTGCTCCCGGACCTCGTGCGTGAAGCCCCGCTCCTCCAGCAGCGGGAGCAGGAAGCGCGGTACGCGGACGTTGATCTGGACCAGCGTCGCATCGGGTGGCAGCGACTCGAGGGCGGCGAGCGTGCGGACCATGGGCTCGGGCGGCTCCAGACCGCGCACATCGAGCACGACGACGTCGTCTTCGGCACCTGCGTCCGCGGCCTCGGCCTCCGCGGCGGACGAGGGCGACGCAGCGGTACTCGCCGCCCCCGCGTCCTCCGGCGCGTAGAACCAGACGCGCCAGTCGTCGGCCGCGAGGCGCTCGGTGTGGTGCGACAGTCCCTGCTTCGCCAGGACGGCGTAGAGCGGCACGGGCTCGAAGATGGCGCGCAGGCGCAGCGCGCCGCGGGGAGGCACGTCGCGCCGCGCCTCCATGACGCGGCTGAACGGCTCGCGGCCGTTGCGCAGGTCCTCGCGCACGTCGAGGTCGATTACGCGGTCGGCCGGCAGCGCGGCAAGCGCGGGCGGCAGCGGCGCATTCGGGGCGCCGTCGGCCGGCGCCGGGATGGACTCGCCGTCGCGCCGCGCGCCGCCGGCGTTCAGCCGGCTCATCATCTCGTTGCGGATCACCATGCTCCCTCCTGGATCATGCCCGGGTGCCACGCCGGCTCCCAGACGAGGTTCGGCTCGACCTCGCGCACGCCCGGAACGCAGGACAGCGCGTCGCGGATGCCGCGCGTGATGTGCTCCTCCAAGGGGCAGCCCGGCGTGGTCAGGCTGTAGGTCACCGTGACGGTGCCGCCGTGGATGGCGAAGTCGTAGACCAGCCCGAGCGTGACGATGTCGAGGCCGATCTCGGGATCGATCACCATGCGCAGCGCGTCGCGCACGAGGGATTCGGACGGTCCGGCGGTCGCGGGCGACGCGGCGGCTCCGGCCGCGGGCGCGGCGTCGAGCCGGGAGAGGGCCGCGTCGTAACGGTCCGCGCTTTCATCGTTCATGGCTTCGTCCTCGCGAGCTGGAGCATCTGGAACGCCTCCACCGTCACGCCGGCGGCGAACGCGATGGCGGCCAGGCGCGCGAATCCAGGCGAGCCGGCCGCCACCGCGCCGGCCAGGCCGACGACGCCGGCGAGCAGCAGCGCGCCGGCCACGGCGGCCAGCCGCGCCGAATACAGCTCGGCGACGCGCGGCACCGGTCGCTTGCCCGCGAGCGGGCCGAACCGGTGATACCAGACGAGGAACGGCACGATCTTGTAGTAGTGCGCCGCGACGAACAGGCTGAGGCCCAGCACCAGCGTCAGCACGTAGGCCGTCGCGACACGCGGCGCCGCCACGCCCGCGAGGACCGGCGCCGCCAGCACGAGCGCCACGCCGAGCAGGGCGAGGGCCGCGGCCGCCAGGCGCATCCCGGGATCCAGCGCGGGGCGGTTGCCGTGCGCGTAGAAGCGCCGCGCCTGGATGAGGAAGCAGACGACGCCCGCGGCGATGAGCGCCCCCGGCAGCCAGCGGCTGAAGGGCGCGGACGCGTGGTGCAGCACGGCGAGTGTGCCCGCGCCCGAGGCGACGAGCGCCACCGCGGCGCGCGCGAAGCGGTCGCCGACGCCGTGGCTCAGCAGGAACATGGGCAGGAGGCGGTGCGCCACGCCGATGATCACCAGCAGCACCCAGCCGGCGAGCGCGACGTGGAGGTGCGTCGCCAGCGCGGTCAGCCGGTTCCCGCCCAGGTAGCCCCAGCGCAGATTCCCGGCGAGCGCCATTCCGAACACCAGCGTCACAAGCAGGAACACGTCGGCGCAGGCGAGGGCCCACCAGGTCACGTCCCTGCGCTTCGCGCGGACCAGCGTGCGGCCCAGGTTGGCCGCGAACAGGACGATGGCCGTGCCGAACGTCAACGCGCCCGCCAGCATTGCGTCCTTGTGGCCGGACAGCAGCCCCGCAACGAACACGAGGAGCCCGGGCACGTAGAGCGCAAACGTCGCGTGGGCCATTCGCCGGGACCGGATCGGCTCGCCCAGCGCCACGGGCAGGAACTGGTACAGCGCACCCATGATCGAGGTGGTGATCCAGCCCAGCGTGAACAGGTGGGTGACGCCCACCACCCGCGGCGACGGGTAGAAGCCGGAGGCCAGCAGCGGCGCCGCCACCACCAGCCCCGCGGCGCCCAGCAGCAGGAACATCAGCGCGGCCGCGAAATGCTCGCCCGGCAGCCGGAAGGGCGGCGCGTTCCTGGCGGCCCGCCCGACGCCCGGGGCGGTCGGCGCGCCGGCGGGCCGGCGCGGCGGAGCCACCCGCGACGCCGCGCCCGGACCGGGGCCTTCCGCGGCTCGGGATTCCGTCAGCATCCGCCCTCCGCCTCGTATGAGCAGGATGCATCGCCCGTGGGCATGTAGCGGATGCGCGTGAGACGCTCTCCGACGAGCTCGCGCACGAAGCCGATCTCGGCACGGCAGGGGATCGTCGTCTCCTCGATGAGATCGCGGAACGGGCAGTGGCAGAGGCGGAGCCGCGCGTGCCCGCCCCGGTCCTCCACCACCGCCATGAAGCCCTGTTCCGAGAGGATGCTCGCGGCCTCCTCCAGCCGCTCGCGCCCCTCCAGGTCCTCCACCCGCGCCAGCGCCTCGCCGCGCCGCGCCTCGATGAGCCGGTCGAAGAAGGAGCGCAGCACCTCCTCGTGCCCCGACTCCCTCAGATGCGACGCCAGCCCGCGCAGCAGCTCGGCCTCCCGCCGGGGAAACAGCTTCTCGGCCTCGTCGCCCAGCGCGTACACCACCTCCGGGCGACCGGGCCCGCTGCTGCGCGTGCCCTCGCGCCGGACCAGCCCCTGCGACGCCAGGCTCTTCACATGCCCGCGCACCGTCTCCACGTTCAGCCCGACCCGCTCGGCGAGCACCGGGATCGTCGCGCTGCCCAGCCGCTTCAGCACGGACAGGATCGCGCGCCGGCTCTCACCGAGCCCCGGCGCCTCCAGCCCGGGACGACGACGACGGCCCGCCACGCCTACGCCTCCGCCGCTCCACCCGTCGAGCCCGCCAGCACCCGCGCGCGCGGAAACAGCACGTTGTTCTCCAGGTGGACGTGCCGGTGCAGGTCCGCCTCGAACTCCGCCAGCTTGGCGTACAGCGCGCGGTACGTGTTGCACGCGTCCGCCGGCGCGGCAAAGTCCGCGCTCAGCTCGCGGACCCGGCGCATGATGTCGCCCGCCCGCTCGTGGTCGTCCTCCAGCCCGGCCAGCGGCGCCACCACCGAGTCGGGCGACGACGACGCTCCGGCCGCGTCGCCCGCCGACACCAGCCGGGCCACCGCCGGGAAGAGCACCCGCTCCTCCTCCTCCAGGTGCTCCGTCAGCGCCGCGGCCAGTTCCGCCACCAGACGGCGGATCTCCCCCAGCTCCGGATGACGCTCGCCGTGAACCCTCGCCACCTTGTCAGAGAACTGCAGGAGCGCCGGCAGCGCATCACGCACGTAGTCGTGGTGCACCGCCACGATGTGCTCCGCCAGCACGTCCAGCTCCCAGTCCCGTGGGTCCGGCTCCTCCGCTCCGCTCCAGCCGTCCGACGCCGCCAGCGCCCGCTCCAGCTCCGCCCAGGCGACGCCGCTCTTCTCGCACGTCGCGCGCACGCCGACACCGCCGCCACAGCAGAAGTCGATGCCGAACCGCTGGAACACCGCCGCCCGCCGGTAGTCCTCCGCCACCAGCTCGCCGACCGTGCGGCTGCCGAGTCCCTCGTCCGCCACGTGCGCCATCTGCTCCTCCGGGGTCTGCCATGCCGCGTCGTCGCGGCCGTGGTGAATGCATCGTGCTGTCTCAGGATGCGCGGGCGCGGGCTATTTGGCAAGGGATTCACCATGACAATTACGGGCCGGCGTCGGGACGGCGGCCATAGGCGCGCTCGGCGCGGCCCGCGGCCTCGAGGCGCAGCGTGTGGGCGGAGAGGAGGTCGCTGCGGGTGACGATGCCGGTGAGGTGGGAGGGCCGGTCGCGGCGCACGACGGGGAGGCGTCCGACGCCCGCGCGGACCATGAGGTCGGCGGCCTCGCGGAGGGTGCTGTCCTCGTAGGCGATGGCGGGCGGCCGGCGGACCAGCTCACGGATGGTGGCGACGCCGTCGCTCTCCAGGATGTCCCTGCGGGTGACGACGCCGACGAGCTGCTCCCGGGCGTCGAGGACGGGAAAGCCCTGGTGCGCGGCCGCGTCGGCGTCGCGGGTGAGCCACTGGCGGACGGTCTGGACGGGCACGGAGGCGCTCAGGGTGGTGACGTCGCGGGTGGCGACGGCAGCGACGAGCACCTGTGAGAAGAAGTCGGCGGCGTAGTCGGTGCGCACGTGCATGCCGCGGCGGGCCAGCTTCTCGGTCATGATGGAGCTGGACATGAGGAGCATGGAGACGCCGTAGGCGACGGCGGAGCCGGCGAGGATGGGGAGCAGGGCCATGGGCTGGCGGGTGGTTTCGAAGGCGAAGACGACGGAGGCCAGCAGGGCGTGGGAGGCGCCGGCGAACATGGCGGCCATGCCGACGAGCGCCGCGGCGTGGGGATCGAGGCCGAGCCCCGGCAACAGCCGGGCTCCGAGCTCGCCCAGCAGTCCGCCCAGGCCGCCGCCGATGATGAACAGCGGGGCGAGCGTGCCACCGGAGGTGCCGCTGCCGAGGTAAATGGCCCAGGAGACGAACTTCAGAGCGACCAGCAGGAAGAGGGCGCGGCCCACCAGGCGGCCATCGATGATGGCCTCGATGTGGGCGTAGCCGACGCCGAGGGTGCGGGGCTCGATGTAGCCGATGACGCCCACGGCGACGGCGCCGAAGGCGGGCCACCACATCCAGTGGACGGGCAGCCGCTCGAACGCGTCCTCGACGCCGTAGACGGCGCGCGTGACCCCCACGGCGGCGAGGCCGAGCAGGACGCCCACGCCGGCGTAGCCGGTGAGCCCCGTCCAGTCCGGCGCCGCGAGCGTGGGGACGTGGAAGATGGGCTCGTTCCCGAAGAAGGCGATGCGCACCACGGTCGCGGTGGCGGAGGCCAGCGCGACGGGCACGAGGGAGCGGGCGCGGTACTCGAAGAGCAGCAGCTCGACGGCGAGCAGGACCGCGGAGACGGGGCTGCCGAAGGTGGCGGCCATGCCGGCGGCCGCGCCGGCGGCCAGCAGCGTCTTGCGCTCGTCGGCGGTGATGCGCAGCGCCTGCCCGACCACCGAGCCCAGCGCGCCGCCCGTGGCGATGATGGGCCCCTCGGCTCCGAAGGGGCCGCCGGTGCCGATGGCGATGGCGGAGGAGAGCGGCTTGAGGAACATGACGCGGGCCGAGATGCGGCTGCCGGCCAGCAGCACGCGCTCCATGACCTCGGGGATCCCGTGGCCGCGGATGGCCGCGCTGCCGTAGCGCGCCATGACGCCGATGACGAGCGCTCCCGCCACGGGGACCAGGATGCTCCACGCACCGAGTCGGCTGATGTCCGGTGCGACGAAGTTCGTGGAGAGGCGGCCGAGGTAGGCGAGATTGGTGATGAGCCCGATGAGCCGGATGAGCCCCACCGCGACCAAGCCGGCCGCCGCGGCTACCGCCACCGCCACCGCCGAGATGAATACGACCCGCGGCTCGAGCGCCGCGCTCTCCGCCGGTGCCTGCACGGACGCCAGCGCGGGCTCCATGGACGGCGCGACGGGCAGCGCGTCGGCAGCGGCCCGGCGCGCGGGGTTCTCTTCGGGGCTCATGCTTCGGTTCTGCTCGTGCGCGGGAGGATTTCCGACGTCCAGGTGCAGATTGTCCGGCGAATGGTATCGCATCCCGCGGCGCCCCGTCCAGACGACTCGAGACCGTGGACCCCGGTAGGACGCAGCCGTGCCCGGCCTCGGAATCCACCCCCTGGAGATGCGGATTGGCGCGCGCTACGCGCCCGTGCGCGACATACTGCTGCGGCTGAGCACCAACGTCGTGGGTCCGTACACGCCGTTCGACGAGCCGGGCGTGGTGCTGGATCCGTACGCGCTGCTGCACGCCTCCCCAGCCGTGACCTACGGCGACGTGCGCGTGCTGGTCGGCATCCGCAACCTCCTCGACCGAACGTACCCAGCGCTGCGCGCCGGGGGCTTCGTCTCCCCCGGCCAGCCGTGGCGTCCGGCCGCGCTTCGGGACGCGCTGAAGCGTCGTCGCCCGTTCAGCGTCTCGCGTCAATTCAGGCGGAGCTGGACGCGCACCGTGCGGCCGGGCTGTGGCAGGCCGCACTGGTCGTAGGCGACGCCGTCCGTCACGTTCTCGAGCGCGAGGAGCCCGGCGAGCCTGCGAAACGCCCCGCCGCCGAGCGACACCGTGCGGCGCAGCTCGGCGTTCCAGCGGGTGCTGGCGCCCAGGCGCTGCATCCCTTCGCGGTTCGGATGTACGCAGTACTGTGCGCCGACGTGCCTCGCTTCCAGCCCGCCGAGGAGGCCGAACGCGATCGGCGCCTCCGCGGTCGCTCCCGCGGTGAAGCGGGGCTGATACTCGACGTGCTGGCCCGCGGCCGCGCCGACCAGGCGCACGCGCTGCAGCGTCCCATCGGCGCTCATCGACAGCCGCGGCCCGCCATACAGCGCGAGCAGCTCGAGCCCGGCCGCGCGGATCTCGTCCTGGTTGACGCGCTTGAATCTGCTCGCCCCATCGGCGTCGACGCGCGTGCGCGCGATGGCGCCCGACAGACGGTGGGCGTACGCGACAGCCTGCAGCTCCGCGCGCTCGAGCCGCGCCGTGAAGCCGGCCTCGAGCGCCGTCAGCACTTCGGCCTCGAGCGCGGGGTTCGGCTCGAACCGGCCGAGGGCGCCCGAGTACAGCTCGCGCAGCGAAGGAAAGCGCGCCCGCCGGCTGGCGGCCGCGTGCGCCATCCACGACCCGCCGAGCAGCGCGCTCGCGCCCGCGCGGGCGCCCCAGTCGCGTAACGCGCCGAGCGGCGGCTTGTCGCCGCTCAGCGGCGTGTCCGCGCCGTCCACGGCCAAGCCGAAGCTCGCCCGGATCTGGCGCGTCGCGCGCAGCTCCGCCTCGCCGCCGACGCTCCAGAGCCGCTGGCGATACGCGCCGCCGCCGGAGTGGAGCAGCGTCTCGTCGTGCCGCACGTCCGCGAAGGTCGCGGCCGCGCGCAACGCCGCCGCACCGAAGGTGCGCTCGCCCAGCAGCCGCGCAGTCAGCGTACGGTCGCTGTCCGACTCGCCCTCCACCACGTCCCGGTATTCGGCCGAGTCGTAGGCATCGATGACGGTCCGGCCCACGTCCGCGCCGAGGCTCAGCGTGGCCGCGCCGTCGAGCGCCGTGCCGGCTCCAAGCGTGGCAACCGTGAGCAGGCGCCGCTGCTCCCGGTAGCGCCAGAAGCGCGGATCGCTGACGTGCGCCTCGGGCGGCACGCCGCGCTCCGCCGTGAAGCCGGATGCCATGAACGACAGCCGCGGGCCCTCCGTGCCGCCGTAGCGGGCGGAGATGAAGCCGTCGAAGCGCTCCGCGTCGCTGTTCAGCCGCAGACCATTCGGGCCCTCGAGCAGCGCGCGCTGCGCCGTACC
Organism: uncultured Gemmatimonadales bacterium; assembly: GCA_963816355.1. Classification (GTDB taxonomy): domain Bacteria; phylum Gemmatimonadota; class Gemmatimonadetes; order Longimicrobiales; family RSA9; genus CAWFKH01. The sequence continues at coordinate 918,272 of CAWFKH010000003.1, forward strand.
GCACGGGTCACCCTCACCCGCGGCGCACGGTTCGATCGGGACGTCGGGCAGCGGCACGCCGGGGCGGCCCTTGTGGCCGAGCCCGGCCCGGAAGCGGAGCATGCCCGACAGCGCCGTGCCGCCGCCGGACCCGCTGGCGCTGCGGCCGCCGACGTCGTCCACGGATGCGGCGGCCGACGACGCGATCCGGCCCTCGACATCCCCGCGCGCGACCTCCACTTCGATCAACCCGGCGAGGACGTTCGGTCCGGCGAGCACGGAGGGCAGGCCGCGCACGAGGCGGAGCTGGCGCGCGGCCGTGAGCGGCACGATGGACAGGTCCGTGCGGTGGTCCCAGCCGAGCGTGATCGGCACGCCGTCCACCAGAATCGCGATCTGCCTCTCGCCCGACCCGCGCAGCGCCGGCTGCGTCTCGCCGCGCGAGTTCGCGCGCACCTGCACCAGCGGAAAGGCTCGCAACGCCTGCTCGAGCGTCGGCGCCGGCGGCACCTCGAGCGAGTCGAGGTCCGCCTCGACGGCGCTGACCCCGCCCGTCGACGTCGGCCGCGCCACCTGCACGACCAGGCCCTCGACCGAAAAGATGGGCGCGCCCGCCGTATCGGCGCGCGCACGCCTCAGCGAGTCCGGCGTCTGCGCGTCGGCATCGGCGCCGAGCCCGAAAACCGCCGCGCCGGCCGCTGCCACGGTTCGCAGCGTGCGGCGCAGGTGCGAAGCTCCTGCCATTGGCTCCTTACCTGAGGAAGTGGAACGGACGGACGCCGGCATCGTGGTCGTCGACTTCTTTCGCACGCTGGTCGGGATCGTGGCGGCGAGCCCCGACGCCCCAGCCGAACTGCCCGGCGTCCTGCAGCGGCTCGCGATGCACCTTACCACCTGGCAGGTGACGTCGTTCCTGGTGGGGGAGTACGAGGAGGGGGACAAAAGGGGAATCCGGTCTTCACCATCGCGGACACGATCCTCTGGCTCGAGCAGGCCGTCGACAACAACTCGGTCGTTCGCAAGCTGCAGGTCGTGAAAGTCCGGGGGCAGGCGCCGATGCCGGGATTCCACTCGGTGCTGGTCACCGGCCCGTCGGGCTCGGGCAAATCCGTGCTCGCCACACAGTTCATGGCCGAAGGCGCGAAGCAGGGCGAGGCGGGAGTGCTCGTCGTCTTCGAAGAACATCCAAAAGAGTACGCCGGACGAGACCCTGCACGAGATCCGGGAAGCCGTGACGCGCGTGGGGGCCAGGCGCGTGGTCATCGATTCGATGTCGGGCTTCGAACTCGCCCTCGCCCCCACCTTCCGGGCGGACTTTCGCGAGTCGCTCTACCGGCTCGTCGGTGCCCTCACCGGCGTCGGGATCGCTGTGCTGACCACCATGGAGGTCGCCCAGGGGCAGGACGAGCTCCGGTTCACCCCCAACGTGATCTCCTTCCTCGCCGACGACCTCATCTCACTCCGCTACGTCGAGGTGGACAGGGCGCTCAAGAAGGTCGCGGCCATAGTGAAGATGCGCGGGAGCCAGCACAGCAAGGCGTATAGGGAATACGAAATCACAGAGACCGGCTTCGTCGTCGGTGGAGATCTGGACGGATACACTGGCCGCATCAGCGGGGCCGTAACGCTCACCCGCGAGGGCGAATGACCTTCGCTCACCACTGATCTGTCGCCGCTCTCCTGCCAGGTGGGCACACCGCCGCAGTACCCGTACGTGCGCCCGTGCGCCCCGATCCACCCGGGAGAGCTCCGGACTCCGCCTTGCCGTCCACTCAGCCGAGCCGCCCGACCATCGCCCGCACCGCGACCAGAAATTCGTCCATGTCGAAGTTCTGCGGGTCGACCATCGCCTGGACGGCGCAGCCGTGGATCCAGCTCACGGCGACGCCGGCGAGACCTTCCGCGGTGACCCCCGCCGAGGCCCACCCCTCCGTCTGGAGCAGCTCCGCCATGGTCTCCCGGAACGCGCCGCGATAGCGTTCCAGCTCCGCGCCGATCCGCGCCCGGATCGCGGCGTGCTGGGCACCCAGTGCCCAGTACTCCAGGAACAGCCGCGTGTGCTCGGGCTGGCGAGCCAGCCGGGACATCTCCTGCTGCAACAGCGCGTGCAGCCGGTCGAGCGCTCGGGGGAAGTGCGCGATGTCCTCCGTGATGTGCAGGACCGACGTGGTCTCGATCAGCCAGTCGAGCAGCCCCCGCACCAGCCGGTCCTTGCGGCCGAAATGGAACAGCACCAGTCCGTGGCTGACCCCAGCCTCCGCCGCCACGGACCGGACGGTCAGGCGCCGGACTCCATCCCGGCAGGCCACGCGGAACGCCGCGGCCAGCAGCTGCGCGCGGCGGGTCTCCTCCGGCAGACGTCTCGGCATCCATGCTCCACGGTCCGGGATCGGCGGCCCCGCTCCGGCAACGCGCCGCTGTTATTGACCACATGTCCAGAACAGTGTATGTTATGTCGTGGCCGCGGGTCAAGACTCGGGCCGCAGCTGCTTTTCGACGTGCCCTCTCCTACTCGCCACGCGAAGGCTCCACGATGGAGAGAACGAGCCAGAAGGATCGGCCCACCCGGCGAGGACGCGATCGGAGGGTGCCGATCGTGGCCATCGGCGCGTCCGCGGGCGGTCTGAAGGCGCTTCAGGATCTCGTCGGCGCGATCCCGGCCGACAGCGGCAGGGCGTATGTCGTGATCATGCACCTGGACCCGGATCGGGAGAGCCGGATCGCGGAGCTCCTTCAGGACCGTGCTTCCATCCCGGTGTCGCAGGTCGGCAAGCCGACGGTGGTGGAAGCGGACCACATCTACGTCATCCCGCCGGACCGTGACCTGGAGATGGGCGATGGAGTGATCGGGGTGCGGGAGCGGGGCGAGCGCGCGGACCGGGCGCCGGTGGACCTGTTCTTCCGGACGCTGGCCGAGGCGTACGGTCCGGAGGCGGTCGGGGTGGTGCTGTCGGGCACGGGATCGGACGGGGCGGCGGGGGTGCGATCGATCCGGGAGGCAGGCGGGATCACGGTGGCGCAGTCGCCCGGCGAGGCGGATTACGAGGGGATGCCGGCGAGCGCGATCGCCACGGGACTGGTCGACCTGATCCTGCCGTCGTCCCGGATTCCGACGGAGCTGCATCGCCTGGAGCGGCGGCCGCCGCCGGTCGTCTCGGCGGGAAATGGCGGGGACGTGGAGGAGGAACTGGCGCCGGTATTCGCGGCGCTGCGGGGGGGCACAGGCCACGATTTCAGCATGTACAAGCGGTCGACGTTGCTGCGCAGGCTGGAGCGTCGTCTGCTGTTCAACGGACTGGACACGCTGGCGGAATACGTGACGCTCTTGCGGTCCAGCCAGGCGGAGCGCCAGGCGCTGCTTCGGGACCTGCTCATCTCTGTGAGCTCGTTCTTCCGCGATCCCGAGGCGTTCGACGGGCTGGCGAAGGCGGTGCCCGGCCTGTTCGAGGGGAAGGGTCCGGCGGACACGGTGCGGATCTGGGTGGTGGGGTGCGCGTCGGCGGAGGAGGTCTATTCCATCGCCATGATCCTGGCGGAGCACGCGGCGACGCTGCTGGACCCGCCGGCGATCCAGATGTTCGCCACTGACATCGACGAGCGCGGGTACGCATGGGGCCGGGAAGGGCTGTACTCGTCGGCGGCGGTGGCGAGCGTGGAGCCGGAGCGGCTGCGGCGGTTCTTCACGAAAGAGCCGGGCGGGTACCGGGTCAGCAAGTCGCTGCGTGAGCTCGTGCTCTTCGCCGTGCACAACGTTCTGCGGGATCCGCCGTTCGCGCGGATCGACCTCGTCAGCTGCCGGAATCTGTTCATCTACCTGCAGCCGGAGGCGCAGCAGCAGGCGCTCGAGACGCTGCATTATGCGCTGAACCCGGAGGGCCTCCTGTTCCTCGGTGCGTCCGAATCCGCGGGAGGGGACGGCCTCTTCACCGCCTTCGGGCCGCCGGTGCACCGGATCTTCCGCCGAAGCCTGGTACCGGGCCGGATGCCGCGATTGTCCGCGGTGGATCCGGTGGCACGCACGAGCGCGGGGACGGGTGCGGCCGCGGAGGATCGGCCGGACGCGTTCTCCTATGGCGCCGTCCACATGCACATGCTGGAGGAGTATGCGGAGCCGAGCGCGGTCGTGGATGAGCGCTGGGAGGTGGTCCATCTGTCGGCCGGCGTCGGCCGCTTCCTCCGTCTGCGGGAAGGGGAGCCGAGCCGTCGCATCCTGGACCTGACGACCGCCGACCTGCGGACGGCGCTGCGCACCGGGCTGCACCAGGCGTTCACGAAGGGGACGGCCACGACGCGGGTGGTCCGATCGGACGGCGATGGGCAGGTTCGCGTTCGGGTCCGGCCGGGCTCTCCGAGCGGGATGGGAAGCCGATTCGCCCTGCTGCTCTTCGGGGACGTGGACGGCGCGCCGACGGCCGTTCCCGCCGAGGCAGACGCCGGTGCGGACCGGTCGGACGCCCGCGATCTGGAGGAGGAGCTGTGGCAGACGAGGGAGCAACTGGAGGCAACGAGCGCGTCCTACGACCACACGGTGGCCGAGCTCCAGGCGGTGAACGAGGAGCTGCGATCCATCAACGAGGAGCAGAAGGCGGCCGCCGAGGAGCTGGAGACGAGCCGTGAGGAGATCCAGTCGATCAATGAAGAGCTGACGACGATCAATCAGGAGCACCAGGGCACCATCGAGGAGCTAAAGCACACGAACGGGGACCTGCAGAACCTCATCGAGTCGACGGAGATCGGCACCATCTTCCTCGACCGCGCCATGCGGATCCGTCGCTTCACGCCCGCCGCGGCGGCGCTCTTCAATTTCGTCGTCACCGACCACGGCCGGCCCTTCGCCCACATCACGCACCGCCTGGCCTATCCCGATCTGGTGGCGGACGTGACGCATGTACTCGAGTCGCTGGAGCGGATCGAGCGGGAGGTGATCAGCGAGAGCGGCGCGTCCTACATCGTCCGCATGAACCCTTACCGCTCCCTGGATGGGAAGGTCGACGGCGCCGTACTGACGTTCTTCGACCACACGGCCCGGCGTGCGATCGAGGATGAGCTGCGAGAGGCGAAGGCCGTGGCGGAAGCGGCGAGCAGCGCCAAGACCACGTTCATGGGCACGCTCTCGCACGAGCTCCGGACGCCGCTGAGCGCGATCCTGGGCTATGCCGAAATCCTCCAGATGGATGGGACGCTCAACGCGGAGCAGAACCACAGGGTGGACCGGATCCGGGCGGGCGCCGACCACCTGGCCGCGATGATCGAGGGCCTCCTGAGCTTCACGCGTATGGACATGGGACGGGAAGCGGTGGATCGTCAGGAACTGGACGCCCGGGCGGTCATGAGGGAGGCGCACTCCCTCATGGCGCCGATGGTGGCCGCCAAAGGGCTGACGTTCACCCTCGACGTGCCCGCGGAAGCCGTCCGGCTGAAGACCGACGTCGTGAAGGTGCGCCAGATCCTGATGAACCTGTGTGGAAACGCCGTCAAGTACACGGAGACCGGCGACGTCCGGTTCCGGTTGCACGCCGAGGGCGGGCGCCTCGTGTTCGAGGTGACGGATACGGGGATCGGGATCGCGGCCGAGCACCACGAGCGGATCTTCGAGCGCTTCTGGCAGGTGGACGGAGGCCACACGCGGACGTCCGGCGGGCTGGGCGTGGGCCTCGCCGCCGTGCGGGAGTACAGTCGGCTGCTCGGTGGGGACGTGGAGGTGGAGAGCGAGCTGGGCAGCGGCAGTACCTTCCGTTTCTGGCTCCCCCGCCTGCGCAGAGAAGACGATGCACTCGAAGGGCCATGACCGCCTCCGATCTCCGGCTCCGGAAGCTCGAGACCTTCACGTTCCTCGCCGTCGTCCTCCTGGCGACGGGCCTCTTCTTCTGGGTGATCCACCCGTTCTTCTCGCCGCTGTTCTGGGCGGCGGTCTTCGCCCTCCTCTTCCAGCGAATGCACGCCCGCCTGCTTCGGGCCTTTCGCGGCCGGCGGGCCGCCGCAGCGCTTGTCGCGACGCTGGCGACGGTCCTGTTCGTCGTGCTCCCCTTCGCCGCCGTCGTCGCCGCCCTCGCCCGGCAGGGGCTGCTGCTGTATCAGGGGCTCGCTTCCGGCGAGATCAGCGTGCAAGCGCCGATCGACCTCATGGAGCGGTGGCTGCCGGCGGTGGGGCGGCTTCTCGAGCGCTACGGGATCGACGCGGAGCAGCTCCGGATCTCCCTGCAGCAGGTGGCGGCGCGGGTCACGGAGTCCGTTGCCAGGTGGGCCCTCGCCGCCGGGCAGAACGTGATGCTGCTCGCACTCCTGTTCGGGCTCATGCTCTACGTGCTGTTCTTCTTCTTCCGGGACGGCGAGCGCATCGTGGACCATGTCATGCGGGTCCTCCCCCTGGGCGAGGAACGCAAGCAACGGCTGCTCCGGAAATTCGCCGAGGTCGCGCGGGCGACCGTAAAGGGGACGCTGATCGTCGCAGTGGTGCAGGGGGGTCTGGGCGCCATCCTGTTCGCCGTCGTCGGCATCCAGACCGCGGTGTTCTGGGGCGCCATCATGGCCGTGCTTTCGCTGCTGCCCGCCGTGGGCGCCGGCCTCGTCTGGCTGCCGGCGGCCGTGATCCTCTTCGCGGGGGGCCAGGTGTGGCAGGGCCTTTTCGTGCTGCTCGGCGGCGTGTTCGTGATCGGCCTCGTCGACAACGTGCTGAGGCCCATCGTCGTCGGTCGCGACACCAAGACGCCCGATTACCTGATCCTCTTCTCCACGCTCGGCGGGATCGCGGCCTTCGGGGTCGCGGGCTTCGTCGCCGGCCCCGTGATCGCCGCGCTATTCCTGGTGCTTTGGGACATGTTCGGCGAGGAGTACGCGCAGAGGACGCTGCTCGCCGGGCCACCCGATGCGGGACCGGAAGGCTGAGCGGCGCGCGGCAGCGGACGCGCATCTCAGCGGACTGCACGCCGGTCCGAACGCGCCGACGAGAGGCGCAGCTATTGACCAAACGTTCAATACGTGCGATGCTTCATGTGCCGAGCGGTCGAAAATACGCGCAGATGAGGGTGGCCTCCCCGCGCGGGCCCCGCGGATCCCCGGACCCTGGAGGTTCCATGTACGCGTATCGATCTCTCGCGGTTGGCGCCGTCGCGGTGGCGACGCTGGCTGGCTGTTTTCCCTTCGGCCGATCACAGGCCGTGGAGGTCAGCTCGTCGGACGTGAATCTGAACACGCGGTGGCACGGCACGCTGGCGAGTCCGTCCAACCTGGCGGGGGTGGTGCAGATGAGCGGGACGGCGACCATGGTGCCGGGCGAGGATGCCCGGACGACCCGGGTGTCGATCGAGCTCGCGAACGCGTCGCCGGGCGGCGTGCACCCATGGGGCCTGCATCGGGGCCAGTGTGATTACGACGAGGGGCTGGTGGGCGAGCGCTCATCCTACCGGGACATCACGGTAGGCGGCGACGGAACGGCCGGCTCGACGGCGAACGTGGCGATTCAGACGCCGACGTCCGGCAGGTACGCGGTGCGCGTGACGGCATCGCCCGCGAACGCGGACATGATCATCGCCTGTGCCAACCTGGCTCCGCCGTCGATGTAGAACGGCGCCCTCTCCATGGAGGCGCCCGGCCCTCGATCGAGGGCCGGGCGCTTTGCCATCGGGCCCCCGGACCGCGCGTTGCAGGACGGCGACTGCGCCCCGCTCTTGACCTGCGTTTCGTCACGCAATAACTTTCGTTGCGCAACAAACCTCATTGCGGAGGCAGGCGCATGGCCACGGTCGTCGAGGAACACGCCACCGAGCGCACGGTCATGATGCTCGACCGGCTGCGCGAGATCTTCGGCTCGGACGCGGAGGTCGCGCGACGGACGGGCGTATCGCCGTCGCAGCTGTCGCGCTGGCGGCGCGGGCAGGAGCCGTCCAACGCGGCGTGGGATCGGCTGGTCGACCTGTTCGCGGTCGTGGAGAAGCTCGAGGGGTTTTACGCGCCGCGGCGGATCCGAGCGTGGCTGGAGGGCGCGAACGCGCACCTGGGCGACCGCTCGCCGCTCTACGTCATCCGCCACGGCGACACCGGGGCGGTGATCTCGGTGATCCAGGCGACGAAGGCCGGCGCATTCGCCTGACGCGCGGGCCGCGAGCGGTGGCTCGCGACGTCCCAGCCCAGGCTCACGGCTCCCGAACCCTCCATGCGACTCTGGCGCGTCTTCCCCTGGGATGCCGCCGCGAAACCCGGCGCGGCGTTCTCCCCGTCCCACCTCCCGCCGCAGTCGGGCCACGGCCGTTTCGATCTGCCGCGCCGTGCCGCCGTTTCGACGTGGTATTTCGCCGAGTCGCCCGAGCACGCGATCGGCGAGCGAATCCAGGACCTGCGCAACGGCGTGCTCTTCGACGAGGCGCTCTTCGAGCGTGGACGTCGGCTGGCGGTCGTCGCCGCCGAGTACGCGGGCGCTGCCCCGCCGGATCTGTGCGACGCCGACGAGCTGGCGCGTCGCGGCGTCGCCCCCGACCGGCTGGCGTATCGTGACCGCAACGTCACGCGCGCCATCGCGTCCGCGCTGCACGACGATGCCGCCATACCGGGGCTGCGTTGGTGGTCGGCGTTCTTCGGCGAGTGGCACACGGTCGCGCTGTTCAGCGATCGGCTGGAGGAGGGCGACCTCGATTTCGGCGACCCGGAAGCGCTCGATCTCGACTCGGTCGCGGTGCGGGCTGCGGCGCGCGCCCTGGGGATCGAAATCGAGTGAGCGGCGTGACGGCAAAGCGTGGATAGGCCGCCAAGATGGAGGACGAGCGATACGATCCGATGATTCAGGAGAGCCTGTGCACAGAAAAGGGTTCATCGCCATTGGCGCAGTGCTCGGGATCGCCATGGTCTGGTTCGTCGTGCGTTATGCCGTATATCCTGCGTTCACGCGCACGAGCGTCGAGCTGCCGGCATCTTGCGACACGTTCGCGGAAGGAGTTCATCCGCCAGCACATCTCGCCTACGATCTCTCGCGTGTCGGTACGACCATCCGCATTGCCGAAGACGACGAGAACCTGCTGGTCGCGAAGATCGACTTCGGCCGAGCACCGTATCCGAGCACGGCGTATCTCGTACGCAAGCGCGATGGGCATGCCCTGTGGAGCATGCAGTTTCAGGACGATCTGATAAGTGCGGCATTTGCAGACGGCGTGCTGATCATCTACAACGACAAACTCGGCTACTGGATAGATGAGCGTACGGGGCTGCCGGTGCGAAATTTCTTTACGATCGATAATTACGGCGGCCTTTCAGCAAGTGATCGGCCCGTGCTTGTGGAGAGCGGTGTGAACAGACGTCGGCATCAGGAAACGAGCGCCGTCGTCACGATGATCAAAAGGAACGGTGCGGTTCGTTCATACCACGTAATATTCAACAGTGTCGCCAACGGGTGTTTCGTCGAAGGCCTTTCACCCGAGGGTGTAAGCCCCCTGTGAGCGTGAGGCGGTCGCGCGCGTCGACAGCGCCAGTCGAAGTCGCGCAGGATCATCTGCACGCTGCAGGAGGCCGCCTCGGCCCGACGCGGTCACCGGCGTGTCGACGCGTGAGCGGCGGATCCGCCGAACGGGACGGGAGGCCCGCCGCTCAGGCTCCGGAAGCGGTGACGCCGACCGCGGCATCGGCGGGGATCGTTACCGGCGCGACACGCCGAACCGAGGCGTGGCGGCTCAGCGCGACCAGCATGACCGCGGCAGCCAGTGCCAGTGCCGCGATCGCGATGAATGCCTCGCCCGTGCCGCCGGTCGCGTCCTTGAGAAACCCCACCAGGTACGGACCCGTGAACCCGCCGACGTTGCCGACCGAGTTGATCACCGCGATTCCCGCGGCGGCGGCCCCTTCCCGCAAAAATCGCGTCGGCAGGCACCAGAAGGGAGGGAGGAAGGCGGTCCCGCCGATGGCGACCAGCGAGAGTGCCGCGACCCGGGCGATCGCCGTCGGGAGGAGCGCGGCCCCGACGAAGCCGACGGTGCACAACGCCGCGCTCAGGGCGACGTACAGAACGCGCTCGCCGCTGCGGTCCGATGCGGCCGCCACCACGACCATGCCGATGGCTCCGATCGCCGCCAGCGCGCCGACGATGAAACCGGTTGCGAGGTCGGTCGTGTGCATCGTGTCCCGGATGAAGGTCGGCATCCAGAACGTGTAGGCGTAGCCTGTCATGACGATGAGGAAATAGGGGATCGCAAGCAGCCAGACGAGAGGGTTCGTGAGCGCGTGGAGCGGGTGCACGTTGCCGGCGGTCGGGTGCGCGTCCTGCTCGCGCCGAAGCGCCGCGACCAGCCACGCGCGCTGATCGTCGGTGAGCCAGCGGGCCTGATCAGGCCGGTCGGTCAGCCGGACGAGAGTGGCCAGCCCGAGAAGCACCGCGGGGAGTCCCTCCAGCAGGAACAACCACTGCCAGCCGTGCAGCCCCCAATGTCCATCGAGCCCGAGCAGCCAGCCACTCAGCGGCCCACCCACCACGGAAGAGACCGGGATGCCGAGCATGAACAGGGACATCGCCCGCCCGCGTTGCGCGCTCGGAAACCAGTGGCCGAGATAGAAGACGATCCCCGGGAAGAAGCCGGCTTCCGATGCGCCCAGCGCGAAGCGGAAGGCGTAGAACTGCGTTGGCGTGCGCACGAGCAGCATGCCGGCGGCGATGACGCCCCACACCACCAGGATCGCGGCGATCCAGCGTCGCGCCCCGATTCGCGTCAGCACCAGATTGGCCGGGACCTGGAAGAGTGTGTAGCCGAGAAAGAAGATGCCGACGCCGAAGCCGTACGCCGTGGCGCTGAAGCCGAGGTCGCGGTTCATCTGCAGCGCCGCGATGGCGACGTTGGTGCGATCGAGGAAATTGACCAGGTACAGCATGAAGACGAACGGGAGCAGCCTTCGACCGGCACGGCGGAGCGTGGCCCGAGCAAGAGCCGCGTCGTGGAGGTCCACGCCAGGCGTGCTGGGCGAACGAGTCGGCATGGGGGGCCTCTCGGGGAGGGGACGTCTCGCGCTGCGGGGTCAGGCCAAGATACGCGACATGCCCTATGAGGTCACCCCTGTCATTCTTCGTCCCCGAACAGCTGCACCAGATTCAGGATCGTGCACGTCGACAGCGCGAGCACCCGGGTCGAGATCCATTCCGAGGGTCCGTGGAAGTTCACGCCCCCGGCGAAGACGTTCGGCGTGGGCATTCCCATCTCGGTGAGGCGTGAGCCGTCCGTGCCGCCGCGGATGGGCTCCATCCTGGGCGCGATCCCGGCGGACCGCACCGCCTGCTCCAGCTTGCCGGCGACGTCGGGGTAGCGGCTCAACACGTCGTACATGTTCCGGTACTGCTTCGTGATCTCGACCTTCACGTCCAGCGCGGGCTCCTCGGCCATGAGGCCGGCGCACATGCGTTCGAGGCGGCGGCCGCGCTCCTCGAGCACGGTGGTGTCGAAGTCACGCAGGATCATGTGCACGCTGCAGGAGGCCGCGTCGCCGGAAGCGGTCACCGGGTGGTAGAAGCCTTCCCGGCCGTCGGTGGTCTCGGGGGCCTCGCCCATGGGCAGCCGGTCCAGGAGCTTGCCCATCCACGTGAGCGCGTTGACCATCTTGCCGCGCGCCGTGCCGGGGTGGACGGAGACGCCGGTGAACGTGACCACGGCCTTGTCGGCGGAGAACGTTTCGACGTTGATCTCCCCCGCGAAGCTGCCGTCGATGGTGAAGGCAATGGGGCAATCGAAGCGCTCCAGAGGGAAGCGGTCGGCACCGCGGCCGATCTCCTCGTCCGGGTTGAAGCACACGCGCACGGTGGGCCGCCGGACGTCGGGCTGCTGCACCAGGACTTCGAGGGCGCCCATGATGGCGGCGATCCCGGCCTTGTCGTCGGCGCCGAGAAGCGTGCTCCCGTCGGTGGTGATGATCGTGTCACCGACGCACTCCTTCAGCTCGGGCGTGTCGGCGGGGTCGAGGACGATGCCGTGGCCGACGTCGATCGTTCCGCCGTCGTAGTCCTCGAACACCTGCGGGCTCACGCCGGCCCCGGTGAACTGCGGCGCCGTGTCCACGTGCGCGCACAGCCCGATGCGGCCGGGGGCGTTGCCCGGCAGCTCCGCCACCACGTAGCCGTTCTCGTCCATGGCGACGTCGTCTTCGCCGACACCGCGGAGTCCCAGCGCCTTCAGCTCGTCCACCAGCCGGTTTCCGAGCTCGAGTTGTCTGGCCGTACTCGGGCACGTGTCGCGGGTCTCGTCCGACTGCGTGTCCAGGCGCACGTAGGCCAGAAAGCGCTCCACGATGCGCGTCCGGTCCAGGATGATCGAGGGGTCGTCGAAGGCGTGCATGGCGAACTCCCGGGGAATCAGAGGGTTGGAGAAGGTGGCGCCGCGGACCTCCGCAGCAGATAATGACGTGCGGATCGCCCACCTTCATTCGAGGAAATCATGACGACAGAGGCGAAGACGCCTTCACGCGCGAAGGGGTTCACGACGCTCTTCCTCATCGAGCTGTGGGAGAGGTTCGGCTATTACGGCATGACGGCGGTCGTCGTGCTCTTCATGGTGCAGAAGCTCGACTACACCGACGACCGGGCCAGCCTCACGTTCGGCGCCTTCGCGGCGCTCGCCTACACCGTTCCGGCGGTCGGCGGCTGGATCGGCGACAAGCTGCTGGGGAGCCGCCGCACGATGCTGCTCGGCGCCATCATCCTGGCGATCGGATACATCGGTCTCGCGGTACCGAACCATCCCGGGCTTCTCTTTCCCGCGCTGGCGCTCGTGGCGGTGGGCGGCGGCGTATTCAAGGCGAACCCCGCCAACATGATCTCCAAGCTCTACGAGGGCGACCCCGCCAGGATCGACAGCGCGTTCACGATGTACTACATGGCGGTCAACATCGGCGCGACCGCGTCGCAGCTGGCGACGCCGCTCATCGCGATCAGGTTCGGCTGGCACGTCGCCTTCGCGGTCAGCGCGGCCGGGCTCGTCGTCGGCATCCTCAACTACCTGGCGATGAGCCGATACCTCCGCCACGTCGGCTCCGAGCCCGACTTCCACCCGCTCGACGCCAAGCGTTTCATCCTCGTCCTCATCGGCATTGCCGCCGGCGTGGCTGCCGTGACGTTCATCGTCCAGAACCTCGTCGTCGCACGCGCGAGCGTCGTGGTCGGCTTCCTCACGATGCTCGCGATCTTCTGGATCATGATGCAACGCGGGAGCGAGCGCGAGCGCAAGGGGCTGATCGCCGTGTTGATCCTGACGGGGCTGGGCATGCTCTTCTTCATCTTCTACCAGCAGATGTCGACGTCGCTCACGCTCTTCTCGCTGCGCAACGTCGACCTCGACCTCTTCGGCTATCACGTTCCCGCGGGGCAGGTCCAGGCGCTGAACCCGATCTGGATCTTTCTCCTGAGCCCGGGACTCGCCTGGCTCTACACCCGGCTGGGCCGGGGCGAGGGCGGCGACTTCCACATCTCGACGAAGTTCGCGATGGGCTTCGCTGTGCTGAGCCTGGGCTTCTTCATCTACGGCTTCAGCGGCCGCTTCGCCGACGCGGGCAAGGTCCCGTTCTGGTGCATGGTCACCGGCTACGGATTCCAGTCGCTGGGCGAGCTGCTCATCAGCGGTCTCGGCCTCGCCGTCGTGGCCCGCTACGTCGGGCCGTCGCTGCGCGGATTCATCATGGGCGTCTGGTTTCTCGCCACCGGGATCTCGCAGTACCTCGGAAGCTACGTCGCCACCTTCGCGAGCGTGCCGCAGGACGTGACCAACCCCGTGGCCACGCTCCCTCTCTACACCAGCCTCTTCACGAAGCTGGGCATCGTGGCCGTGATCGGCACCGCCATCGCCGCCGCGCTCATCCCGACCATGAAGAAGCTGTCGGCGGTGAGCGAAGGATCATGGGAGGAAAGTGCGGTCGGCGACGCGCTCATCGTGGAGACGACGACCTGAAGCCGGCGCAGGTGCGAAGCTCCTCCCATTGGCTCCTTACCGGCCCGGACCCCTCGCCTGGACGAGCGTGGGCGCGTCGTCGGCGTCCTCGCTCGAGGTGAGCACGGAGGGTGGGCCGCGCACGAGGCGGAGCTGGCGCGCGGCCGTGAGTGGCACGATGGAAAGGTCCATGGCAGGACCGAGTCGGTTATGAACGCGAGCGCGCCGTACGTGGCGGCGACGGCCATGTAGAACGGCAGCAGGGCGAGGGTGAAGAAGCTGTGGCTTCCGTGCGCGAGACCGAAGACGACGCCGACGACCAGAATCGCCGCGACCGGCCCGTGGCGGCGCTCGATCGGCCCCTGCATGTAGCCGCGGAACGCGGTCTCCTCGACGATCCCCGCCACCAGTGCGGCCATGACGAACGAAGCGAGGATCGTCACGCCCGAGGCGCGGCCCAGATTCGGTGCGGCTTCGTGCGGCAGCACGATGAGTCGCCCGACCAGACGCATCAGGTCGAGCGACGTCGCGATCCCCAGGATCCCGGCGAGGATCGCCATCCCCCATACGTCGGGCGAGAGCGATCGCGCGCGCATCATCTCGCGCCGCGCCGCGGAGGTCGATGAGGGCCAGCCGCGGCCGGACGCGTACCGCCAGTACAGCCACAGGTACGGCGCCATGAGCAGTGCGCCCCACGGCACCGATGGCAGGTGGCGCAGGTTCATGGTGCCGAGCCACGCCCACGGCAGCGTACCGGCGGAGCCGGCGAGGAGCCCGAGCACGACGGCGCGGATCGCGACGGGGAGACGTCGCCAGAGAGCGAGCACTGCGGACACCTGGTCGCTCGGAGGAGGGGGGAGTTCGACCCCGGGACGCAGCGAATGTAGTCGCGGGCGCTCCGCCGGCGCCACGATCCCGTTCGAACGTGGCGGCACCGAATGGGGTCACTGCGGGAGGACGTGTTCCCGCTCGCCCTGCGGTAGCATCAGGTCTTCGAGGAAGTAGGCCGCGAGCTCGGCGCGGCCGGAGAGGCCCGCCTTCTGGTAGACGGCCGCCGCGTGCTGGCGCGCCGTGCGTTCGCTGCGGTCCGTCGCCCCGGCCACGCGCTTGTGGCTGTACCCCTTCAGCAGCAGCAGCGCGACCTCGCGTTCCGCGGGGGTCAGGCCCCACGCGCGGAACTGCGCGTCCACCGCCTCCCCCAGCCCCTCCAGCGCCCGGCGCGCGCTGTCGCGCCACGCGTCGCGCTCCAGGTTCCGCAGCTCGAGGCGATGGAGCAGCGCGTCCGCGCGGTGCGCGCTACGCCACCACCCCAGCCAGAGCGTCACGGCCATGACCGTGGCCGCCGCGACCATCAGGGTCTCGAAGACCACGTGGAACGACAGCCAGTTCTGCGGACGGTCGAGCACCAGGTCGACCGTGCCGCCGATCAGGACGGACAGGACGGCCACGATCAGGAGCAGCCGCAGCCGGCGCTCCTCCTCTTCGTGAGTCTCCAGCGGGTCAGTCATCCGTCGGATACGCTTCGTGGGATCCGGAGCCAGCCGCGTCGTCTGTCGGATACCGGTTCGAGGCCGCGCGGGCGAACGTCGACATGACTCTCCGGGCGAACGTCCACAGACTCTCGAAGAAGAAGGAGTACCCCATGTCATCCGTTCCGCTCCACCCGATGGTCGTGCACTTCCCGATGGTGCTGATGATCCTGGTTCCGATTGCCGCGCTGGCCGCGCTCTGGGCGATCCGGCGCGGCGCGACGCCGCGGAAGGCGTGGTCGATCCCGCTGGCGCTGTGCGCGGCGCTTTCGCTGAGCGCGTTCGTCGCGCTGCGCACGGGTGCGGCGCAGGAGGAGCGCGTCGAGGCGGTGCTCTCCGAGCAGGTCCTCGCGCAGCACGAGGAGGCGGCCGAGCGGTTCCTGGTCCTCTCCGGCGTGCTGCTGGCCGTCGCGGCCGCGGGTCTCGTCGGCGGCACGATCGGCACGGCGGCGCGGATCGTGGCGACGATCGGCGCGATCGGCCTGGTCGGCGCGGGCGTCCAGGTGGGCAAGGCCGGTGGCGAGCTCGTCTACGTGCACGGCGCCGCGAACGCCTACGTGAACCCCGCCGCCGCGGCCTCGGCCGCCGGGATCGAAGGCGCGGCCGAGCGGCGAGGACCGCTGACGTCGCACGCTCGAACGGCAGACGCGAGAGGACGCGATTGCTCGACGCCGGACAGACGCGTGCCCCGGCCTTGACCCTCACGCAGCGTGAGCGTGTAGCTTCCCTCTCGTTCGGGCTGGATCCAGGGGACGGAGACCGCTGAGTAGGAGGGAGCGGAAATCATGGCCGAGCCGGTGACCATCCATCGATCCGAGGACCACGTCCTGCATTCCGAGCACGTGGAGGACGACTTCCGTCTGTGGATCGCGCCGCCCGTGGCCGGCTTCCGGCCGTCACAGGAGCCGCCGGTGACGCTGTGGGTGCTGGACGGGGATCTGTTCTTCGGCGCGGCCGTGGACACCACCCGGCTCATGCACCGGCTGTACGGTGAGCTGCCGCCGATCCTGGTCGTGGGCGTGGCGTACGGCCACGACCGCGTGGAGATGCATGGTGAGATACGGAATCGGGACCTGACGCCCACGGCGAGCGCGGCCATGGAGGAGATGGGGCGGCGGATGAACCCGGACCGGGAGTCGGCGCTGCCGGAGGGCCGCCGCATGGGACGGGCACGGGAGTTCCTGCGGTTCCTGGTGGACGAAGCGCGCCCGTACGTGGAGGCGCGGTTCGAGACCGCACCCGGGCGCTCGGTGCTGTTCGGCTCTTCGCTGGGGGGGCTGTTCGCGGCGTGGTCGGTGCTGGCGGAGCCGGGGAGCTTCGAGCACGTCGTCGCCATCAGCCCGGCGCTGTGGTGGGACGACGGCGCGGTGCTCGCGCTCGAGGCGCGCACCGCCGCCGAGCGCGAAGACCTGCCGGTGAAGCTGTTCCTGGGTGCCGGCAGTCTGGAGGAGCCGGCGCACCTGCCGTTCCTGGCGCAGTACCGGCTCATCTCGAATGCCCGGACGCTGGTCGAGCGGCTGCAGAGCCGCGGCTATCCTTCGCTGGACGTCACCTTCCAGGCGCTGGAAGGCGAGACCCACACGTCGGTGCCGACGGTGGGGCTCACGCGGGGGCTGCGCCGCCTGTTCCGTCCGGCGCCACCGGCGCGCTGACGCGGGGGCGGAAGCCGAGCCGAGGACGCTGGAGGCCGCCCGGACGGCCGGGGAACGCCTGAGGAACGTGCGGTCGCGATCCTACTACCGCAGGCCGGAGCTCCGGCCCTGCTCAGCAGGCAAGCGGCGACTCACGAGGCACTCGACGCGGAGGCCGCGACCCCGTTCGGCTGGCATTCCACTCACGGAGATGCACCAATGAAACGCTCAGGTGTGACGCATCTGAAGCACTGCGGCGAACGACCGGCCGGCACTCGCTTCGCCGGTTCGCTCCAGGGCCACCACTGCGACAGAGGAGACACCAGGCCGCACCCCGTGCGCCGCCGCAATCTGCGCCGCGCCCTCTTCACGGCGCTGGCGGGCGTCTCCCTGGGCGCGTGCGCCGAGGCCACACCGGTGGAATCGGACGCAGACGTCGCCGGCCCGGCCTTCAGCCGGATGGCGCCGACGTACGACTACCGCACCATCGACGTGCCAGGCTTTTCCGGATCCGCGCAGGGGATCAACGCGGCTGGACAGGTCGTCGGCTGGTATTGGACCGAAGATGACCACGAGCATGGCTTCGTGCTGAGCGGCGGCGATCTCCGAACAATCGACTACCCGGGTGCGGACTACACGGACGTGCGCGGGATCGGGCCGAACGGGGAGTTGGTCGGCACGTTCGCCAGCTCCTCGGAGGAGATGGCTGCGTATCATGGCTACCGCACGAATGTAAGCGGCGAATTCGCGCCCGTGCGTGCCGAAGGCTACCTCTACGAGATCCTGCAGCGCATCCTGCCGGACGGCACCATCCTGGGATGCGGCCACGATCATAACACTTCGTCCAGCATGTACGGCGTGACGATCACGGCAGCGGGCACCATCGTGGGCACGCCCAGCTTTTCCATGAACAACGGCGCCTCGCCGGACGGCCGGCAGGTGGTGGGCTTCTACAACAACTCCGGCCACAACGAGGGCTACACGATCCACAGCGGCGTGGTAACCCCGTTCATGGTGCCCGGCTCCAGCAGCACGGCGGCCTGGGATGTCAACGCGCGCGGCGACATCGTCGGTGTGGTGGTGAAGGAGGGCGTCCACGGCTTCATCCGTACCGATGCGGGCTACGAGCTGCTCGACTACCCAGGGGCAGCCCAGACGCGCGTTTTCGGCGTGAACGCGCGCGGCGACGTGGTCGGCGCGTACATCCTGGGCGGCGAGTCGTACGCGTTCGTGGGCACGCGCATCAGGTAGCAGGCAGCGCTCACAGGCTGCTTTCGCGATCGCCCATGTCCGGGTCCGGGTCCGCAGTGCGCGGGCCCGGACCCGCTCGATCCGCGGCTCCGGGGGTGAGCGAACTCTCTCTCAGTGCGCGCGAAGCTCGAGTATGCACCACCCGCACCGGCCGACGCCGATGTCGATCGCACCCGAAGCGGCGCTGTCCACCGCTGTGGCTTCGAGGGCCGCCACGAGATCGGCAAGGGGCAGATAGCCGCCGTCTTGGGATCCGATCACTCGGGATGAGATCAGGACGGCTCTGCGCACCCGCAGCCGGCAGCGGCCGCATCCGCCCGTGCGAACAGCGAACAGTCGAGCTCCCCGCACGCGGAGCCGTGTCGCTTCGTCACCGTCAACGGCGCTCTCGAGGTCCGCAACCGCGATCAGCAGGACACCAGGTCTGCCCAGAGACAGACCGTCGACGGCCCTTGCGACGGCCACGTCGCCGATGCGAACCGTACGGCCCGCCGAAGCGGCCGGCGCCGTGCCTTCCGGCGCCCTCCGGTGAGCGTGCGGATCGCGACAGCCGGCAAACGCCGTCGTGACCACGAGCGAGAAGCGGAGTCCGATGCGAATCCTCACGATGCCCTCCGGGTGGGCGCGTGAGTACGATGCGGGGCGTACGTTTCTCTGACGTTCCTTCGGAGTTCCCGCAGGTTCCAGGGGAGATGGAGCTGGAAGTGACAGCCGATCAGTGCGGGGGCGATGGCGAGCGAATGTAGGCGAGCCGTGAAGAGGCGGCGGCGCGGCGCGTCTGGAAGCGAGGATCCGCACGCTGCCATGCGTTCGCCACGGCGGCGTAATGGACTGCGGCGCTGTCCGGTTCTCCTGCGGCGTCGAAAGCCAGCGCCAGCAGTTCGTGTAGCTCCGTGCGGCTGACATACAGGTTTGAAGCGTCCAGCGGTCCGGACAGCGCCGGTCTCACGATGGATATTGCTTCTGTAGCTCGCCCGCGAGCGAGCAGCAGTCGTCCCAACGCCAGGTTGGTGCGCGTATAGCCGGAGACGGGCGAGTAGATCGCTTGTCTCAGAAGCGCCTCCGCCTCGTCCGGACGTCCCTTCGCGAGCGCGATCAGGCCGCGAACGTGGTTGTGCAGCAGCCGGTCTCGGCCGTACGCGCTGAACGGTCCCAGCGCCTCGATGGTATCGGCCAGCGCTGCCGCCTCCTCCAGGTGTCCCGCCGCTACGAGGGACGCCGCCGCCTGTGTCAGGAACCAGCCACGGTTCCGTGCCGCCTTGCTGCGGACGGTATCGCGTCCGAAGACGGTCGCCATCTCTCTGAACTTCCGGGCAGCCTCCACATATCGCCCTGAGGCGAAGAGCACGATCACGCCGGTCAGGGGAAGGAGGGGGTCGCCCGGATTTCCGCACACCGCGAGTCGTCGCGCCGAGGCCAGCGCATCCCGCAGCCGTCCCTGATCGCGATAGCTGTAGACTCTCCACCACTCGGCCTCGCAGCCGAGCGCCGGATCGCCGCCTGCCGCTACCTTCGCGAGGATTTCGTCCGCATCAGCGAAGGAGCCGAAGCGAAGCGCCCTGCCCGCATTGGCCAACGCGTAGTTGAGAGGAGGTGATGGTGCGATTTCCTGCGCTTTCCTGCTCGCCTCGGAGGCCGCTTCGCGCAGGCCTTCGGCGTCCAGCACACTCGCCAGCACGTTCCAGGAAGAGGAGGAGCCCGGCAACATGCGCACGTAGGTTCGAGCGGCCCGCTCGGCTGCGGGCATGGAGTCCGCCATCATGTAGGCCGCGGCGAGTTCCGCCAGCGCATCGCAGCCGGTACACCGAGGGGCGTGCCCGAGCATCGGGATGGAATCGAGACGGAACGCTTCCCGGAGATGGCGCGCCCCTTCCAGGAACCGGCCATCCCACTTGAGGGCGACGCCGAGAATACGATGGCCCTCCGGCAGATCGGGATAGAGACTCGCGAGGCTGTCGGCGACGGCCAGAACCGCCGGATCGTCCGCGTCCTCACTGAAAGTGGCCGAGATGAGCAGTCGCTCCTGGGGCGTCGCCCGGTCCGCCATTCTGCGCGCCCGGCCCAGATACAGGGCGTGGCAGGACGGTTCGACCCAGAGGCATGCCTCCCCGGCGTAGTAGGCCGCCATCGCGAACGTGGAGTCCGTAGCGACCGCGGCCTTGAAAAGACTCAGCGCGGCCGTCGCGTCACCTCGGAGATAGTACGCCCGCAGACCCTGCTCGTAGAGACGATAGGCCGCGAGCGGCGGGGCCGTGCGGCGCGCGGTCGGAAGCGGCGCGCTCAGCCCGAAGGCTTCGGCGAGTTCGTTCGCCGCGGCGTCGACGACAGCGAAAACGTCCGCACCTTCCACCGAGACCGCGCCGGATACGGCGCCGTCGCCGAGCGCGGCTCGACGCAGATCGAAACGCAGGCGCCCGTCAGGCAGCTCGTAGAGGGCCCCTTCGACGACCTCGGTCGCGCCGGAGCGCCGCGCCGCCTGCAGCAGAGATGCGCGACCGTCGTATCCGTAGCCGCCCAACATCTCGAAGAGGCGTGCATTGCTCACGACGCTCAGACCGGGCACCTGCGACAGCCGCGTCGAGAGCAGTTCCCGGACGACGGGGACCAGATCCTGATCCGACGGTCCGAAGTCCTTCACGTCCCCGATGGCGAGCACAGCGTCGGTTGGCAGGCGGTCGTCGCGCACGGTCAGTGCGATACCCGTCGCGAGCAATGCCAGCACAGGCACGGCGGCGAGCACAAGCCCCCAGGGGCCGGCCCGCCACCGGGCTCGCATCCCGACCGCAGAGCCCGCGGCGCGCGGGCGGACGCCCTCGTCGGACGTATTCGCTCGCGTCGCCCCCCCTGCCTCTGCTTCGGGATCCACGCCGTGACCGGCGTCCGGCCCCCCGTTCTCGAGCCGCGCGACCCGGGTGGCCACGTGATCGCGAGACCGGATCGACTCCAGGAGGATGCTCGTCTCCGGCGCCGGCTCCATGCCGAACTCCGCATCCAACCGACAGCGGTGGTCCTCATAGAGGCGGAGCGCCCCGGCGCGGTCCCCCGCTCGATCGAGCAGCGAAAGCAGCCTGCGCACCGCCGTGTCGTCGTCCGGCGAGAGAGCGACGGCCCGTCGAGCCAGCCCAAGGGCGGGCTCGATCCTGCCGGCCGCCTCTTCAGCCCCGGCCGCTTTCCACGCCGCCGTCGCCGCACGGCGCCGCGCGTCGGCGCGCTCGATCTCGAGCCACTGCTCGAATCCTGGAGTGTCGTGGAGAAAGAAACCTTCGAGAAGGTCGCCGCGGTAGAGAGCGAGGGCCTCAGCGGCGCGCTCATCCCGGAGCAGCTCTTTCATTTCCGTTACGTCGCACCAGACCGCTCCCGGGCCGAGAGCCACCTCGTCCTCGCCCCGACCGACTACCGTCCCTGAGCCAAGCGATTGTCGGATGTGAAAGATCGTCTTGCGAAGAACGGTGCGCGCATGTTGCTGATCCAGATCCGGCCAGAAGAGGCCGATCAGTACGTCCCGCCGAACGAAGCCGGGGTGTGCGGCCAGAGCGAGATAGACGAGGAGGGCCAGTCGCTTCGGTTGAGCGACCAGGGACTGCACCGCGACTCCCTCAGCGGTGCGGAGATCGACCGCGCCCAGCGTGCGAAGCTGGAACTCCATGCCGGCCTTTCGGCGCATGCGTCGTTGGAGGGAGCGACGGTGGCGTCCGGGCGGCGAGGACGCAGCGCTGCACCGCGCTGAGTGAAAGGTGTGCTGCGGGTGCCCGAATGGTCAAGCGACTGCGACAGGCCTCTTGCGTGGAGTCGTTCTCCTTTCGAGTGGCTGCGCTCGCCGGTGCGCCGCGCCGCGACCGCGTGCGCCCGCCGTCGGCCTAGACCCTCGCCGCGCGCAGCCGAAGCGCGTTGGCCACCACGGACACGGAGCTGAAGCTCATGGCGGCGGCGGCGATGACGGGGCTCAGCAGCAGGCCGAAGACCGGGTAGAGCACGCCCGCGGCGATCGGCACGCCGATGCTGTTGTAGACGAAGGCGAAGAACAGGTTCTGGCGGATGTTGGCCATGGTCGCGTGGGACAGGCGACGCGCGCGCACGATGCCACGCAGGTCGCCCTTCACCAGCGTCACGCCCGCGCTTTCCATGGCGACATCCGTACCGGTGCCCATGGCGATGCCGACCTGAGCCTGCGCCAGGGCGGGTGCGTCGTTGATGCCGTCGCCGGCCATGGCGACGATGCGGCCCTCGGCCTGAAGCCGCTTCACCACGTCGGCCTTCTGGTCGGGAAGCACCTCGGCGAATACCTCGTCGATGCCGAGCGTGCGGGCCACGGCCTCGGCCGTGGTTCGGCTGTCCCCGGTGAGCATGGCGATGCGGACGTTCTCGGCGTGCAGCCGGCGGATGGCGTCGGGCGTCGTCGCCTTGATCGGATCGGCCACGCCGAGCAGCCCCACGGGCTTGCCATCCACGGCCACGAACATCACCGTCTGCCCCTCTCCTCTGAGGGCCTCCGCCCGCGCGGCCAGCGGGCCGACATCGACGCCGAGCTCGTCGAGAAGCGTGCGGTTGCCCAGGGCGACGCTGCGCCCGTCCACCTCGCCGCGCACGCCGCGTCCGGTGAGCGACTCGAAGTTGCGGGCGCCGTCGAGGGCGACGTCCCGCTCTCCGGCGCCGGCCACGATCGCCGCGGCCAGCGGGTGCTCGCTGCCGCGCTCCAGACTGGCGGCCAGGCGCAGGACGTCGGCCTCAACGGTGCCGCCGAGCGCCTCGACCGTCACCAGCATCGGCTTCCCCTCGGTGAGCGTGCCGGTCTTGTCCAGCACGAGGGTGTCCACCCGGCGAAGGGTCTCGATCGCCTCGGCGTTCTTGAACAGCACGCCGACGGTGGCGCCCTTGCCGGAGGCGACCATGATGGACATCGGCGTGGCGAGCCCGAGCGCGCAGGGGCAGGCGATGATGAGCACCGCCACCGCGTTGACGAGCGCGTGCGCCAGGCGCGGCTCGGGGCCGAAGGCGGCCCAGCCGATGAAGGTGAGGACGGCGATGCCCACGACCGCGGGGACGAAGTAGGCGGCCACGCGGTCGGCGAGCTTCTGGATGGGGGCGCGGCTGCGCTGCGCCTCGGCCACCATGCGCACGATCTGCGCGAGCAGGGTCTCGGCGCCGACGCGTTCCGCGCGCATGATGAGGGAGCCCGTGCCGTTGACCGTGGCGCCGACCAGCCGGTCGCCGACGCTCTTCTCGACGGGCATGGGCTCGCCGCTGATCATCGATTCGTCCACCGAGCTCTGACCCTCGGCCACGACGCCGTCCACCGGGACCTTCTCGCCGGGACGCACGCGCAGCCGATCGCCCGGCTGCACCTGATCGAGGGGGACGTCGCCCTCGGTCCCGTCCTCGGCGATTCGGCGGGCGGTCTTCGGCGCGAGGCCGAGCAGCGCCTTGATGGCCGCGCCCGTCCGGCTGCGGGCGCGCAGCTCCAGCACCTGCCCGAGCAGCACGAGCACGGTGATCACCGCAGCCGGCTCGAAGTAGAGCGCGACCTCGCCCTCCACGCTCCGGAACGATGGCGGGAAGATCCCGGGGAAGAAGAGCGCGACCAGGCTGTAGCCGTAGGACACGGCAACGCCGAGGCCGATGAGCGTGAACATGTTGAGGTTCCACGTCACGACCGAGCGCCAGCCGCGCACAAAGAACGGCCAGCCGCCCCAGAGCACCACGGGCGACGCGAGCACGAGCTCAAGCCAGGACCAGAGTCGGGGCGGCGCGAGCTGCTGGAGCGGGTCGCCCGGCAGCGAGCGGGCCATCGCCAGAACGAGCAGCGGTGCCGTAAGGGCGAGGCTCACCCAGAAGCGGTGCCGCATGTCGGCCAGCTCGGGATTCTCCTCCTCGAGCGTGACGGTGCGCGGCTCGAGGGCCATGCCGCAGATCGGGCAGGAGCCCGGTTCGTCCCGGACGATCTCCGGGTGCATCGGGCACGTGTACTCGATCCGTGTGGCCGGCGGCGCGACCGTCTCCGGCTCGAGCGCCATGCCGCACTTGGGGCAGGGCCCGGGCGCGTCGGCCCGCACCTCCGGGTCCATGGGACAGATGTAGATCGTGCCGGGCGGTGCCGGCCGCGCGTCGGCCGGACCATCCTCCTCGAGGTAGCGCTCCGGGTCCTCGCGGAACTTCTCCAGGCAATGCTCGCTGCAGAAGACGTAGGTCGTGCCGTGGTGCTCGTGCCGGAGCGGGCCATCCGGGTCCACCGTCATGCCGCAGACGGGGTCGATGGTCCCGGCGTGGAAGGTGTCTCCCACCGCCCCGCCGCGTTCGTGCTCGCTCGCCGTCCTCCTCGCCATCTGGGCCCTCCTCGACTCGTTTGTCTGGCCGGCCCCGGCGGCGCCGCCAGCGCTTGGCGCGGCGCGGCCGCCGGGGCGTGTCCGCCTGGTGGACCTCATCCGAAGTGGCGGTGGCATTCGCCGGCTCGGTGCTCGCCGTACTCCGGATGCGATCGATTACGCGGTGAACTGTCCCGGGTTTTCGTCGAACTTCTTCTTGCACCCGGCGCTGCAGAAGTAGTAGGTGCGGCCCTGGTAGACACTCGTCCCCGCCGCCGTCTCGGGATCCACCTGCATCCCGCAGACCGGATCCTTTTCCTTCTCCGCCATTGCCTGCTCCTTCCATGAGAGAAATCGAGGCGCCCCCGGAATGCCCGGCCGGCACGCGCACCGGACACCTCCGACCGGGCGCTCATCACCCCAACGTAGACGCATACACCTGAAATGCCCGTGAAGTCTGGGTGAAGAGATCTTCACCCGACCGCCCGGCGCGTGAAGCACCCCTCATGTGCATCTCACGCGCGGGGCGGGTGTTGCGGCGGGGGCAGTGCTGCCTCGGAGGCGGAGCCGGAGGAGCGGGCAGCCCGGCATCTGCCGGAGAGCCGCGGCGCAGGGGCGGCTGCTGCCAGGCTTCGCGAGCTGCACTACGGGCGCTGGGACACGGAACGGGAGGGTCCTCGCGGCGGGTACCCGCGCAGTCACGGCCGCCGGGCGGTGGCCGGCACAATGAAGCTCTCTTCATCCGGACTTCACGAAACGTTCACGAGCGCTCCGCTAGACTTGCGGTCGGGACGCTGAAGTCCACAACGGACGAGGATGCTTCGATGCACCACACAGGCCGGGCGCGGCTGCCGGCTCTCCTGCTTGCGCTGCTGACGGCGGGCTCCGCCGCCGCACAGACGCCACGCCAGGCGACGTCGCCCGCGGCCGCCCAGCCGGTGGGCGCCGGGACCGCGGCGGCGAAGGGCGCACGAGCGGCGGCACCGACGGGTGCGTCGCCTGCGGAGGGAATCCGCCTGGGCGAGATCTACGCGCTGGCGCGGCAGCGGAACCCGGGGATCGTCGCGGCGGAAGCGCTGGCGCGCGCCACGGCGGCGCGCGAGTCGGGCGCCGCGCTGCCTCCCGACCCCACGCTGCAGCTGGGCGTCATGAACTTCACGCTGCCGGGCTTTGCCACGAACATGCCGACGTCCATGGCGCCGTCGGTCCAGGTGATGGAGATGCTACCCTTCCCGGGCAAGCTCGGGCTGCGCGGGCGGGTCGCGGAAGCGAGCACGGGCATCGCGGAAGCGAAAGCATCGGAGACGTGGTGGCAGGTGCGCGCCACGGCGGCGACCGGGTTCTACGACCTGTACCGCGCGGACCGGCAGCTCGAGGTGATGCGTCGCACGCTGCGTCTGCTCCAGGACTTCCAGAAGGTGGCGCAGGCAATGTACGGCGCGGGCGAGGGGCACCAGGCGGACGTGCTGCGTGCGGGAGTCGAGGTGGCGCGCATGCAGGCGGACGTCGCGCAGATGGAGGCGATGCGCCGCGTCTCGGCGGCCAAGCTGAACGCGGTGCTGGACCGTCCCGCGGACACCCCGATTCCGACCCCCGTTCTCGATCCGCTCCCGGATGCGGTGCTGCCTGCCGACACGCTGCTGGCGTGGGCGGAGGCGACGCGGCCGTTGCTCGAAGCCGGGCGCGGCGGCGTACAGCGCGCGGACGCGGATCTCGCGCTCGCCCGCAAGCAGATCTGGCCGGATCTGAGCATAGGGATCCAGTACGGCCAGCGCGCCACGGACACGGGGACGCAGCACATGGGCAGCGCGATGATCGGTTTCAGCCTGCCGGTCTTCGCGGGGCGCCGGCAGCTGCGGGAGCGGGAAGAGGCGGCGGCCGAGCGCCAGGCCGTCACGGCCGACCTGGCGGGGATGCGGGCGGAGGTGCGCGCGCGGATCGGGACGCTGCTGGCGCAGCTCGACCGCGCGCGCACGCTGGTCGGGCTGTACCGGACGGACGTGCTGCCCCAGGCGTCCGCGACGGTGGAATCCTCGCTGTCCGCCTACCGCGTGGGACACGTGGACTTCATGACGCTGGTCGATGCGCAGATGACGGAGAACCGGTACGAGCAGGACTACTACGGGCTGCTGGCCGACTACGGAACGGCGGTCGCGGAGCTGGAGACGACCCTCGGCCGCGCGCTTCCGGCGGCCGGCAACCTGGCGGAGGTCCAGTGAGCACGCGCAAGCAGATGGGAGTGGCCGGCGGCCTCGTGGCGCTGGCGCTGGCGGTGGTGGTGGTGGTGCTCTACACGGGGAGCACCGCGCTCGGCGCCGGCGCGGGTGTCGAGGGCGGCATGGCGGCCATGAACATGGGCGCGCCGGCGGCGGAGGGGGCGCAGCCCGTGCACCTCACGCCGGAAGCGGCGCGGCGGATCGGAGTGACCTACGCCGCGGCGGAGGTGCGCCCGTTCGAGCGAACGGTGCACACGGTGGCTTCGGTCACCTACGACGAGACGCGGCTGGCGGAGGTGGACCCGAAGGTCGAAGGCTGGGTGGACAAGCTGTTCGTGGACTTCACCGGCGCGCCGGTGAAGAAGGGGCAGCCGCTGCTCACGGTGTACAGCCCGATGCTGGTCACGGCGCAGGAGGAGCTGCTGCTGGCGCGGCGGCTGGTGGACGAGTCTGCCGATGCGCCCGCGGGCGTAGCGGCGGCGAGCGCGCGCGAGCTGCTGGCGTCCTCGCGCCGTCGCCTGGCGTACTGGGACATCCCGGCGGACGAGGTCGCGCGCATCGAGAGGAACGGAGTGCCGAGCAAGACGCTCACGCTGCGCTCTCCTGCCGACGGCGTGGTGGTCGAGAAGAACGTCGTGCGCGGCGCGCGCATCATGCCCGGCATGACGCTCTACCGGATCGCGGACCTTTCCACGGTCTGGGTGGAGGGCGACGTGTACGAGAAGGACCTTTCGCTCGTGTCGCTGGGGCAGCACGCGCACCTCACGCTGGAGAGCCAGCCCGGCCGCGCGTACGAGGGTGTGGTCACCTACATCTATCCGAGCGTGTCCGTGGAGAGCCGCACGGGTCGTGTGCGCGTGGCGCTGCGCAACCCGGACCTCGCGCTGAAGCCCGGCATGTACGCCAAGATCTCGCTGGCCGTCCCGGCGACGAGGACCCTGGTCGTGCCGCGCACCGCGGTGCTGCGGAGCGGCGAGCGCTCGCTCGTCTTCGTGCGCGACGCGCGGGGCATGCTCGAGCCCCGCGACGTGCGGGTCGGGCTGGCGAACGACACCCTGATCGAGATCCGGGAGGGCCTCGTCGCGGGCGATGTGGTAGTCTCCTCCGCGACCTTCCTGATCGACGCGGAATCGAACCTCGGCTCCACCATGGCGTCCATGCCGGGCATGGACATGGGCGCGCCGGGCGGTGGCGACAGCGGCGCGCAGCCGACCGCCCACCCCGGCCACTGAGGAGGGCGCCATGCTGAAGCGCGTCATCGAGTGGTCCGTCGCGAACCGCTTCCTCGTCCTGCTCGGCGCGCTGGCGATCGCCGCTGCCGGGATCCTCGCCATGCGGAGCACGCCGCTCGACGCGCTGCCCGACCTGTCGGACGTGCAGGTGATCGTCAAGACGGACTACGCCGGCCAGGCGCCGCAGATCGTCGAGGACCAGGTCACCTATCCCGTGGCGACGGAGATGCTGAAGGTGCCCGGCGCCGAGACCGTGCGCGGCTACTCCTTCTTCGGCGTCTCCTTCGTCTACGTCATCTTCAAGGACGGCACCGACCTCTACTGGGCGAGGAGCCGGGTGCTCGAGTACCTGTCGGCGATCCGCGGCAAGCTGCCGCAAGGCGCCGACGCGGCGCTGGGGCCGGATGCCACGGGACTCGGCTGGGTCTACGAGTACGTGCTCGAGGACACCACCGGCACGCGCTCGCTGGCCGACCTGCGTTCGCTCCAGGACTGGTACCTGCGCTACCAGCTCACGGCGGTGCCGGGGGTGAGCGAGGTGGCCTCCGTGGGCGGCTTCGAGAAGAGCTACGAGGTCACCGTGGACCCGGAGAAGCTGCGCGGCTACGGCGTGCCGGTGACCCGCGTCATGGCCGCGCTGCGCGGCTCGAACCAGGACGCGGGCGCCATGACGCTCGAGCTCTCCGAACGGGAGTTCATGGTGCGCGGGCTCGGCTACCTGAAGGGCACGCGCGACATCGAGGAAACCGTGGTCGGCTCCACGGCCGGCGGCACGCCGATCCGCGTGGCCGACGTGGCGACGGTGCAGCTCGCGCCGGAGGTGCGCCGCGGTGTGGCCGACTACGACGGCCGCGGCGATGCCGTGGCCGGCATCGTCGTCATGCGCTTCGGCGAGAACGCGCTGGCGACCATCGAGCGCGTGAAGGAGAAGCTGGCCGCGATCGAGGAGGGGCTACCGCCGGGGGTGGTGGTGCACACGGTCTACGACCGCTCGGACCTCATCCGGCGCAGTATCTCGACGCTCAAGGAGAAGCTGGTCGAGGAGTCGATCGTCGTCGCGCTGGTCTGCCTTCTCTTCCTCTTCCACGCGCCCAGCGCGCTGGTGGCCATCGTCACGCTGCCGGTGGGCATCCTCATGGCCTTCATCGCCATGCGTATGGTGGGCGTGGGCGCGGACATCATGAGCCTGGGCGGCATCGCCATCGCCATCGGTGCCATGATCGACGGGGCGATCGTGATGATCGAGAACATGCACAAGCACCTGGAGCGGGCGCAGGCGGAGCTGGAAGGCGGGGAGCACGGATCGGCGCCGCGCCTGAGCAGCGTGCAGCGCTGGAAGGCGGTGGTCGAGTCCTCGAAGGAGGTCGGGCCGGCCCTCTTCTTCAGCCTGCTGATCATCACCGTCTCGTTCCTGCCCGTCTTCACCCTGGAGGCGCAGGAGGGCCGGCTCTTCAAGCCGCTCGCCTGGACCAAGACGCTGTCCATGGGCGCGGCGGCCGTCCTGGCCGTGACGCTGGTGCCCGTGGCCATGGGGCTGTTCATCCGGGGACGCATCCACGCGGAGGACGCCAACCCGATCTCGCGCGTGCTGACCCGCCTCTACCGGCCCGTGCTCGACTTCGTGCTGCGCTGGCGCTGGCCGGTCATCGGCGGCGCGCTGGCCGTGCTGATCCTGACCTGGATCCCGTTCTCGCGCATCGGCAGCGAGTTCATGCCGCCGCTCGGGGAGGGCTCGATCCTGTACATGCCGAGCACGCTGCCCGGCATCAGCGTGGCGCAGGTGCGCGCGGTCGTCCAGCGCCAGGACAGCATCCTGAAGAGCTTCCCCGAGGTGCAGAGCGTGTTCGGGAAGGCGGGACGCGCCACGACGGCCACGGACCCGGCGGGCCTCGACATGGTGGAGACGACCATCGTGCTGAAGC
The DNA here is from genome assembly GCA_963816355.1 of uncultured Gemmatimonadales bacterium. Lineage (GTDB taxonomy): Bacteria > Gemmatimonadota > Gemmatimonadetes > Longimicrobiales > RSA9 > CAWFKH01. The sequence continues at coordinate 948,211 of CAWFKH010000003.1, forward strand.
CCGAGACGCAGTGGCGCCACGGGATGACCATGGAGCGGCTCGTGGCGGCCATGGACACGGCCATCGCGTACCCCGGCTTCGCCAACATGTGGACCATGCCCATCAAGGGGCGCATCGACATGCTGGCCACGGGCATCCGCACGCCGGTCGGCATCAAGATCTTCGGCCCCGACCTGGGCGAGCTGGAGCGGATCGGCCGCGACATCGAAGGCGCGATCCGCATGGTGCCGGGGACGCGCTCGGTGTTCGCGGACCGCGCGGTGTCGGGCTACTACCTCGACGTGGACATCGACCGCGCCGCCGCCGCCCGCTACGGGCTCAACATCCAGGACATCCAGAACGTGATCAGCTCGGCCGTGGGCGGCATGACCATCACGCAGACGGTCGAGGGGCGCGAGCGCTACGGCGTGCGCCTGCGCTACCCGCAGGAACTGCGCGACCAGCCCGAGAAGCTGGCCGACGTGCTCGTCCCGATCTCCCGCGGTCGGGCCTCCATGGATCCGGCGGGCAGCGGCATGGAGGCGATGGGCGGCGGCGCGTCCGACGGGACTTCATCGGCGGCGACGGTGGCCGGCGGCGGCACCGGAGCGCCGCCGGCGCCCGGCGTCGCACAGATCCCGCTCGGCGCTGTCGCCACCATCCGCATGGTGAAGGGGCCCATGGCCATCAAGACGGAGGGGGCGTTCCCCACGGCCTGGGTCAACGTGGACGTGACCGGCCGCGACATCGGCAGCTACATCGCCGACGCGAAGCCGATGGTGGAGCGCATGGTGACGCTGCCGGCCGGCTACTCCATCCAGTGGTCGGGCCAATACGAGTACATGCAGCGGGCGCGGCAGAAGATGATGCTCGTGGTGCCCGCGGTGCTGCTCATCATCGCGCTGCTGCTCTACCTCAACTTCCGGAGCGCGGGAGAAACGGCCATCGTGCTCCTCTCCCTGCCGTTCTCGCTGGTCGGCAGCGTGTTCTTCATGGCGCTGCTGGGCTACAACTGGTCCGTGGCCACGGGCATCGGCTTCATCGCCCTCGGCGGCGTGGCCGCGGAGATCGGCGTCGTGATGCTCGTCTACCTCAAGCAGGCGCACCGCAGGCGGCGTGAGGAGGGGCGGCTGCGCGGCACCGATGACCTGCTCGACGCGGTGCGCGAGGGCGCCGGGCAGCGGCTCCGGCCGGTCGTCATGACGGCTACCGCCATCATCGCCGGCTTGCTGCCCATCCTCTGGGGCGACGGCACGGGCGCGAGCGTCATGAAGCGCATCGCCGCGCCCATGGTCGGCGGCATGGTTTCCGCCACCGCGCTCACGCTGCTCGTGATCCCCGCGGTCTACTCCCTGTGGCAGGAGGCACTGCTGCGCCGGGAGGCCCGCTCGGCGGCCGCAGAGCCCGCCGACACGCGCCTGGCCGCGGCGGCGGGGGTCTGAGCCGCGGGCGGCCGCCGTCAGGCGCTCGCCGGGGCTCAGCGATGGCGGGCTGCAGCGCGGCGACCGCCTGGCGCAGCGTCGCGGCGGCGGCCGCCTCCCGCCCCGGCCGGTGGGCGACCACCATGCTCAGGCCCATCGGACCCGCCTGCCGCAGGCGCATAGGGTGCACCCCTCGCCGCTCCGGGCTGCGCTCCGGCGACGATCCCCTGGGTCGAGCGGCGGATCGAGCCGCCGACCCGGTCCGATCAGCTTCCGAAGCGAGAGCCGTACTTGCTCGCCTGGAGAATCGCCTCCGGATCCTTCAACGCGAGCAGGTCGCGGATCGCCTGCTTCTTGTCCTGGGCCTGCTCGTAGTACGCCTGCGCGATCCGATAGCCGACGAAGTAGCCGAGGTCGGCCACCCACTCCGGCCCCACCCGATCCGATCCGCCGTTGGCGATCCAATCCCGCTCGTCCGTGCCGTGCATGTCCTTCTGGAAGCGCCGCCAGATCATGGCTTCATGCGCGATGCCGAACGCGTACGCCGCCGGGTTCGATTGGCGCCCCGAGATCAGCTCACCAAGGAAATCCGCGCCGCCTTCCACGAGCGCACCACGCAACAGGTCCCGATGGCCGGCATGGCCCTGCTCGAAATGGATCAGCTCGTGCGCCACGACCGGCGGCACCTCCTCCACCCCCCGCACCCACGCCCGCAGCGTGGGGGTGAGCGCCTCCCTGGGCGACTCCGGCGTCGCCGTCATCTGATCGACACCCAGCAGCAGACCGCGACTCGACGTCGTCCCCGCCGACGTCATCATCCCCATCACGAAGTACATGTCCGGAAACACCGCATCCGGATACAGCTCCTTCAGCTTGTGGAACGAGGCGCGTATCTCGCCCGCCTGCGAAGCGATCTTCAGGCTGCTCGCCCGCAGCGTCGCGTAGTATGCAGCATACTTGTCAAGGGTCGCCACGAACCGCGTCACCGAAGGGATCTTCAGCAGGAAATAGTCGACCAGCCCGTCGCTCGCCCGGTCGAAGTACTCGCGCTCGTAGATCTCCTCCTTCTCGGCGGCCGTCGTGGCCTTCTGCGCGTCGTCGTACGCCTCCCAGAAGTGGTCGATGTCGGAAGTGACGAGCCGGGCCGCATCCGGATCCCCTCTCTCCGCCTCGTAAACGGCTCGGTTCGCACGGACCGCCTTCACGGTCGCCCTCCAGGCCGGCAGCTCGTGGAGTGGATCGAAAGCGGGCTCGTCCGCCACTTCGCTGACCTTCCAGTACCCGCGCTTCGCCAACCGCTCGAGCAGTTGCATGGGCTCCGCCTTCAGGCCGCCCAGCGCGAATGCGTACGCCGCGTTGAGCAGCGTCTCGTTCGGGTCGGCCGCGTTATCCGCGGCCCGCTGCCACAACCTGCCCGCTCTCAGGTAGTCCTTCGCGTGATATGCGGCGAAGGCCGAGTCGTCGAGGATCGCGGCCGCCTTCCCGCGCTCGATCCGCTCCATGCCGCCACCCGACGCCACCGGCACCGCGGCCTTCGCCTGAGCTGGAGCCTTGTCCTGCGCCTGCACCGGTCGGCTGCCGAACACCACACTCGCCACGATGAGGAAGAGGCACCTCGTTCGAACGCCGATCTGCAGTCCTTTTCTGCGCATGCCGCTCTCGAGGGTAGGAGATCCAATGGCACTTCCGGGCACCTTCGCGCATCATGGGTCGACGGCGATCGGTCGGTCAAGCCGATCGTGAGGACGTGCGATGGGGCAGGGAGAGGGCGTGGAATCCGGAGGTCAGGCCGAACACCTCCGCGCCGCCGCGCCCGAGGGCGTCCCGCCCATCGGCTACTTCCGCGGCGAGGTCGCCGGCACCATGAGGTGCGCGTAGGGCGTGCCCTTCCACATCACGTAGGGACCGCCGTTCGCCGGATCCGTGGGAAGCGCGTCGAGAAGCTTCGGGTCCGGAATCAGGATCATCACGTGGGGGCCGCTGTTCTCCAGCCACTGGTTCGCCGGCGCCGGCTCCGTGGCGAATGGGTTCGTATTGCTCACCGGCATATCGCCCTGAAGCATGTACCCGAAGGCGATCCGCGGTATCGTCGGAGCCCGCTCGTGCATCAGCGCGTCGATGAACGCGCGCCACGGCGCGTCCAGGCACATCGGCGAGTTGTTGGGGACGTCGGGCAGGTCCGGCAGGCACACCCAGTCGCTCGTCCCCGGACGCAGCACGCGACCATCGTGCGCCATCACCGTCGCACCGGCGGCGAGCGACGCAGGCGCCGCGCTCAGGGCGTTGGCGATCAGCGCCTGATCCGCCGCCGGGTCCGCCCCCGGATGCGCCGGAGCGCCCGACGTCTGGCCTGCGGCGGCGCCGGCGAGGCCGGCCAGCAACGCGCTGGTGGACAGCAGAATCGACCGCATGTGGGGACCTCCGCGTGAGGGTGGTTCGCGCCGTGCGGTTACTAGACCGATCGGTCCAGTCACGGCGAAAATAAAAATGGATCAGCGAGGCGCCGCGGCTGCGAAATAGAAGTCGAGAAACCCATCCAGCGGCCGACCGGTGCGCACCAGTCGCGTACGGAGCGCCGCGCCCTCCCAGGCGTCCACGAGGACGTCGGCCATCCGTCGCGGGTCCGTCGTGGCCGGCAGGTCACCGCGTGTACGCGCCTCCTCGAGACAGGCGGCCAGCCGCTCCGCGATGGCGCCGATACACCTTTCGATCCTCCGGCGAAACACCTCGCTCGCCCCCGAGAGCTCCTGTCCGAGCGCGCCGAGGAAGCAGCCGAGATAACCTTCGACGGCATAGGCGTCGCGTACGCCCTCGAAGAAGCGGCGCACGCGCTGCAGCGGCGGGTGCCGTCCGTCCTCGAGCGTCGCGTCGAGCAGCTGGTGCACGTCGGCCACGTAGGCTTCGATCACCTGGAGCGCGAAGTCTTCCTTCGACGCGAAATGGTGATAGAACGACCCCTTGGGGACTCCGGTCTCCCGCAGCAGTTGCTGAATCCCCATGGCATTGTAGCCGCGCTCGAGCATGAGGCGGAGACCGGCGTCGATCAGCCGCTGCTTCGTCTCGTGCATCGCAGGTGCGGCCGCCTAGACCAATCGGTCTATTCATGCCGCATGATGCGATGCCAGGGAGCGCCGCGTCAAGACTCAGCGGAAGCCGAACAGCGGTGGGAAGACGAACGCGACCACCGCGGCCCACGCGGCGATCACGTACAGGTAGCGCACCTGCCAGTCCCAGAGCCGCGGGAAGCGCTTGCCGCCCCGCAGGAAGCCGGCGTAGAGGACGGCGGAGCCCGCCAGGTTGACCAGCAGGACGACGTTCATCCCCAACGCCGCGAACCGGTTGGGCGTCCAGCCCATGTCCGAGATCCGGGCGCCGATCGCCCGGAGCGCCAGGAGATCCACCACCAGCGCGGTCCCGACCAGCGTCAGGTGCAGCCAGTCGAAGATTCCGGGGGGCGCCAGGGGGTCCCGGGCCGAGATCGAGTACAGCAGCAGCCCGAAGACCACGATCAGCAGCACGTCCAGCGCGATGAGGATCTCCCGCTCCACGTCGATCGCCCGCCCCGTTCCCAGCAGCGTCGCGAGGAAGGCGAGGAGCACCAGCGCGAAGAGGGGAATGAAGACCCGAGCCAGCACCGGCGCCATGTTCTCGATGACGCTCTGCTTCGCCTCCACGAGCCACGCGGCCACCACGGTGGCGCCGGCGACGCCGCAGGGCACGATCCAGTTCTGCACCAGGATCCGCAGGTCGAGGCCGATCGCCTGGAAGAGAGCCAGCGTGAGCCCGGTGAGCACGCCGCCGCCCAGTGCGATCAGCACCAGGTAGATGAAGAGCTCGCCGGTGAACCGGATGAAGTCCATCCGCTTCTCGCTCCCGCGCCAGCTCCCGCCCACGTACGCCACGCCCACCGCCAGCCAGAGGGCGAGCGGCAGGTGCAGAACGCTCAGCATCAGGGTGTCCGGCTCGCGCCCCGGCCTGGGTGAGAACGGAAACGCGTTCGCCACGATCGCCGCCAGGACGAACACCGCGGCCAGCCCAGCCCGGCTCCTCGCCGGCAGCGGCCGCTCCCACGCGAAATACGCCGCGATGAAGGGCAGGCTGAAGAAGGAGAAGTCCAGCAGGTAGAAGAGGCTCGGGTCGCCGCCCTCCGGGACGGCGAAGAACGCGCCGACCTTGATCGCCACGGCCGCCGCCACGGCCAGCCCCAGCGCCACCCACATCCTCCGTGACCCGGCCGATCCCCACGACTCGCCGCCCGACCCCTCGCCGCCCGTCAGGACGAGCTGCTTCCACAGCCGCTCCGAATGCTCCCGGGCGAACTCCCGCGTCACGGCGTCGACGGCGCCCATGCGCTTCACCGCGACCAGGAACGCCTCGTCGCCGGAAAGCCCCTGCTCCCCCAGCGACGCGATCCGCTCCCGAAGGTGATCCTCCAGTTCCGCCGCATCCGCGCCCGTGATCGCACGGCTCCTTCGCAGGTGCGCACGCCACGCTTCGATCTGCACCTCGAGCGGGTCGCCCGCGACGTCCCTCCGCTCCCGATCCATTGAGCTCAGCTCCGCTGAGGTTCGAGGCGCCCGCCCCCGCGCGCGAGCTTCGACCGCGCCGACCACACCTTCCGGAGCGTCTCGTCCACCGTCCTCCACTGACGACGCTCCTCGTCCAACTGCGCGCGCCCCGCCTCCGTCACGCCGTAGTACTTCCGCTTCCTCCCCGTCTCCGCCGTCTCCCACCGGGACTCGACCAGCCCCGAACGCTCCAGCCGATGCAGCACCGGATACAACATCCCATCCGTCCACTCCAGCTCGCCCCCCGACAGCTCCCGCACCCGCTGCAGGATCGCGTAGCCGTAGCTGTCCCCCTCGGCCAGGATCGCCAGGACCAGCGGCGTCGACGACGCCGCCACCAGCTCCTTGTTGATGCTCATCGTGCCGCCGCGTTCGCGTGCATGGCGGCATTATACATAATAGCTCTAGGTATGGCCACGGGGGCACGCGCCGCGGGAGTTTGCCTCCCATGTATGCCATCACCTTCGTCGACGTCGAAAGCCTGCGCTTCGAGCGCGTGGCGGACCCGGAGCTCATCGCCGAGGGCGACGCGATCGTGCGGGTCGAGCTGGCGGGCGTCTGCGGCTCCGACCTTCACCCGTACCTCGGTCACGAGCGGGGGCTGGACCCGGGAACCGTCATGGGCCACGAGCTGGTGGGCCGAGTGGTGGAGGTCGGAGCCGGCGTACGCACGTTCCGCGAGGGGGACCGGGTGGTGGCCCCGTTCACCACGAGCTGCGGCGCCTGCCGCGCGTGCGAGGCCGGCCTGACCTCGCGTTGCCCCCGGGGTCGACTCTTCGGCTGGGTCGCGGGTGGCCGGGGGCTGCACGGGGCGCAGGCGGAACTCGTACGCGTGCCGCTGGCGGACACGACGCTCGTCGCCGTGCCGGACGACTTTCCGGACCTCGCCGTGGCGCTGCTCGCCGGCGACGTCCTCTCGACCGCGATGTACGCTGCGGAGCTGGCGCGTGTGGCGCCCGGCGACGTCGTCGCGGTGATCGGCTGCGGCCCCGTCGGCCTCCTCGCCATCCGCGCGGCGCTCGCGCGGGGCGCGCGGGAGATTTTCGCCCTCGACGTGGTCGCCTCGCGGCTCGCGCTCGCCGGGCGTTTCGGCGCGACGCCGGTGAACGCGGGCGCTGCCGGCGCGGTGGAGCGCGTCCGGTCGCGCACCGGCGGGCACGGCGTCGATCGCGTCCTCGAAGCGGCCGGCTCGCCACGAGCGACGCGCCTGGCCTGGGAGCTGGTCGCGCCCGGCGGCGCCATCGCCGCGGTCGGCGTGCACACCGAGCCGCAGCTCGCCCTCTCTCCGGGCGAGCTGTACGACCGCAACCTCACGTACGCCGCCGGACGCTGTCCGGCGCGCCGCATCCTCCCGGCCGCCCTCGAGATGGCGCGGCGCGACGCGCCGCTGCTCGGCGACCTGATCTCACACCGGCTTCCGCTGTCCGAAGGAGTCGACGCGTACCGGCGGCTCGCCGCGCGGGAGGAAGGTTGGGCGAAGGTGGTGCTGGCGCCTTCGTCGCCCTGATCGGGCGTGTTACTTTCGCACTTCGGGCCGCTCCCCGTTCACCCTCTCGCCCCCGGGGTTTGAAATGCTCCAGACCGTGCATTCTCGCCGCTTGCGCCTGGCTCTGCTCGGCGTCCCGCTGGTGGCGGCAGCGACGCTGGGCGTCGCCTTCGCGTCGCCGGCCACGCCTTCCGCTGCGCCCGCTGCGCCCGCAGCCGCGCCACGCCCGGAGCGCTCGGGCGCGGAGTGGCGCGACAGCGTTCGGGCCTTCGCCGAAAAGAACCTGCAGCACACCGCGTGGGGGCCTGCGCACGCGCGGCGCGACTACGAGATGACGCTGCGGCTCGCGCGCGCCGAGGGGCTGGCGTTGGACGATGACGCGCTGTACGCGGCGGCCTACCTGCACGACATGGGCGGCCTGCCGCCCTACGCCCGGGAAGGGGTGGACCACGGCGATCGCTCCGCGCAGCTGGTGGAGGGCGTGTTGCGCGGCACCGGGTTCCCCATGGAAAAGATCCCGCTGGTGCAGGAGATCGTGAGTCATCACCAGTACTACCGTCCGCCGGACACGCTGCGGATCGCCGTGCTCTTTCGCGACGCGGACATCCTGGACTTCATGGGGGTGATCGACGTGGCGCGCATCCTGTCTCTCACCAAGCGGGAGCCGTTCGTGCCGGACCTGCCGCGCGCCATTCAGGTGATCCGGCAGCAGATGATCGACATGCCCGCGCGCCTGCAGTCGCAGGCGGCGAAGCGGGAAGGGAAGCGGCGCGTCGCGGAGATGAAGGCGTTCCTGGACGCGCTGTCGGCGGAGACGGACTCGCTGCAGGTCCTCTGAGGCGCGGCGGCGCCACCCCGCTGGGCCGGGTGCCACGGCGTGCGGAGAAATCGCCGCGCGCGGAGAAATCGCCGCGGATCGCGGAGAAATCGCCGCGGATCGCGTTGGCTCGCGGCGGGGTATGAAGGCCTCTTCATCTCCACTTCATGATCGCTTCACGGCCCGCACGCGACATTGCGGGCGTCCCCCCGGCGCGGGCGGAAGACACACGGAGGTCGACGATGCGCCTGCTCGTGATCGAGGACGATCGCAAGGTCGGGAGCTTTCTGCAGCGCGGGCTGCGGGAGGACGGCTACGAGGTGGACCTCGCCGCCGACGGTGCGGAAGGCGCCCTCGATGCGCACGTATACGACTACGACGCGCTCCTGGTGGATGTGATGCTGCCAGGCAAGAACGGCTACGAGATCGTCCGTGAGTTGCGCAGCAGCGGCAGCACGGTGCCGATCCTGATGCTCACGGCGCGCGACGCGACGGAGGACATCGTGCGCGGGCTGGACGCGGGTGCGGACGACTACGTGACGAAGCCGTTCAGCCTCGACGAGTTGCTGGCGCGCGTACGCGCGCTGGTGCGGCGGGGCGGCGCGGCGCGGCTGACGCGGCTCGTCTACCGGGAGCTGGAGATGGACCGCGTCGCGCACGCGGCGAGGCGCGGCGGCGAGGCGCTGGACCTGACGGCGAAGGAGTTCGAGCTTCTCGAGTACTTCCTGCTGCACCCGGAGGAAGTGATCCGCAGGACCGAGCTGCTCGAGAAGGTGTGGGACCTGTCGTTCGATCCGATGTCGAACGTCGTGGACGTGCACATCGCGAACCTGCGGCGCAAGCTCAGGGAAGGGGACCGTTCGCCGCTGATCCACACGGTGCGCGGCGTGGGCTACATCCTGCGCGAGGACGCCGTGGCGTGATCCGCACCTTCCGCTTTCAGCTCGCGGCGCGGGTGGCCGCCACGGTGACGGTCGGTCTCGCGGCGATCGGCACGCTGAGCTACGCGGCGATGCGCAGCTCGCTGGACCGCCAGATCGACGCGAGCCTGATCAACATCGCCTCCATCCAGGCCGCCTCGGTAACCTCGGCGCCGTCGGGCGGGATGGCGTTCCACGAGTGGGCGCTGACGCCGGACGAAGCGGCGTCCGTGCTGGACCTGAACCGCTACGCGCAGGTGTGGACCTCCGATGGCCGGAGCCTGCTGCGCACCCGCTACCTCACGCGGGACCTGCCGCTGGATCGGGTCGCGCTGAGACGAGCCGGCACCGGCCGGCTGGTGTGGAAGGAACAGCGCCTCGGCGCCATCCCGGTCCGATCGCTCTATTATCCGCTCGTCCGCCTCGGCCCGGCGCACCTCCACCACGTGCTTCAGGTCGCGGCCCCGCTGGTGTCCCGCAACGCCACGCTGCGACGTCTCTCGCTGCTCCTCCTCGCGCTGATCGTGCTCGCCGGCGTCGGCACGTTCGCCGGAAGCTGGTGGCTCGCCGCTCGGGTCGTCCGCCCGGTGGACGAGATCATCGACCAGACCGAGGAGATCGGCGCCCACACCCTCGGCCGGCGCATCCACGCCCGGGCGGACACGCAGGAGTACCAGCGGCTGGTGCAGGTGCTGAACACGATGCTCGAGCGCCTCGACCAGGCCTTCGAGGCGCAACGGCGCTTCACCGCCGACGCGAGCCACGAGCTGCGTTCGCCGCTCACCGCGCTCCAGGGCGAGCTGGAGCTCGCCCTCCGTCGCGAGCGCTCCCCCGACGAGTACCGCCGCGTCATCGCGAGTGGCCTCGAGGAGGCCCAGCGACTCGCACGCACCGCCGGGGACCTGCTCACGCTGGCCCGCGCCGACGCCGGCGTGCTCCGGCCGCACCTGCGCGAAGGGGACCTCGCCGCCGTCGTGCGGCGGACCTGCGAGCGGCTGCGCGGCCGCGCCGAGGCCAAGCACCTCTGCCTCGATTTCCGCGACGAGGGAGCGCCGCCGGTGCCGCTCGATCCCGAGCTGGTCTCGCGCCTGGCATACAACGTCGTCGAGAACGCGGTGAAGTACACTCCGGCCGGCGGCGAAGTCCGGGTCGTGGTGCGGCCGAGCGAGGCGGGCGACGGCGCCGAGCTGCGCGTCGAGGACACCGGCCCGGGGCTGCCGGCGTCTCGCATCGATCGTCTCTTCGAGCGTTTCTTTCGGCTCGACGAGTCGCGCACGCCGGAAGCGGCGGCGGGCGGCACCGGCCTCGGGCTCTCCATCGCGCAGGCGATCGCGCTCTCCCACTCCGGCGCCATCACCGCCGCCAACCTGCCCGCCGGCGGCGCCCTCTTCGTCGCCCGCTTCCCGGCCGCGGAGCACGTCGCTCCCGCGCGTCACGCGTGAGCGCTACGGCCGCTCCGTCCGCTCCGGCCGCGGCCGCTCCGGCCCCGGGTCCTCCCGCGCCGCCTTCTTCAGGTACGGCACGCCCGCCGTCATCCACGCCGGCGCCGGCGCGCCCTTGAGGTAGTGGTCGAAGAACTGGAAGAAGCGCGTCGTGAAATCCTTCCGGTTCCCCAGCTTGCTCAGGTGGTGGCCCTCCCCCGGGTACGCGAGCAGTATGGCGTTCTTCCCGTTGAAGCGGAGCGCGTTGTAGAACTTCAGGCTCTCGTTGAACGAGACGGTGGGGTCGGCGGTGCCGTGCAGGATGAGGAACGGCTGCCTCACCTCGGGGACGTGCGCCAGCGCGGACTCGTCGCGGTACACGTCCGGCTTCTGCCATGGCGAGACGCCCCAGCGGCCCTGGCCGTAGATGTAGTACTGGTTGCCGTTCTCGCCCGAGCCGCCGCTCACCTGGTAGGACCAGCCCCACTCCTGGCTGAAGTCGGTGTACAGGTCCGTCACCCCGGCGCCCTCGCCGACCGCCGCGAACAGCTTCGAGCGCGTGCCGATGTACGCGGCCCCTTCGCCTGCATAGCTATGGCCATGCAGCCCGATGCGCTCCGGGTCGGCGTACCCCAGCGCGATCACCTTTCGCGTCGCCGCCTCCACGCAGTCGAGCTGGTCGTCGTGCGACGAGCCGGTGTTGTAGTAGATGTCCGGCAGCATCACGATGTAGCCGCGGCTCACCGCCTCGATCGCCGGCCGACCCATGCTTACGAGCAGCTCCGGCATCGGGTAGCGGTCGAGGTTCTGCGAGTTCTTCTCGTAGAACGTGACGAGCATCGGCCGCTTCTCGCCGGGCTGGTAGTCGTCCGGCAGCCAGAGCATGCCCTGCAGCGCGTGGCCGCGGCGGTCCGTGAAGTCGAACAGCTTGCTGTGGCCCCACCGGTATTCCGCCTGCTGCGGATTCGAATCCGTGATCCGCTTCGCCGTCGCGAAGTCCGGCCCCGAGACCCGCAGGTCCGGCGCCTCCGTGAACGTCTCGCGCGTGAACAGGAAGCGCTCGGCGTGCGCGGCCCTGTCCGGAACGCTGAACTGCGCGTCGTCGTAGACCACCTCGCTCAGCTTGCCGCCCGCGAGCCGATAGAATCCCGCCTTCTTCGTCAGCTCGCCGAACGCCGAAAGGGTCAGCGGCTTCGAGAGGTCGTACACGCGGCCGGTGCGCACCGGCCGGCTCGCCAGCGAGTCGATCGGCTCCGGCCGCACCAGCCGCAGCACGATCCGGTTTTTCGCGCCGTAGCCGTGGGTGATGTCGCGCGCCTGACCCCCATCGAGCGGCAGCGTCCACAGGTCGTAGCGGTCCTCGACGATGACGCTCCTGCCGTCGCTCGTGTAGCCGGCGACGCCCCACGGCGGATGCGGCCCGGGATGATCGTACGTCGTGTCGACGAAGCTCGGCGCGCCCCGTCCGAGCGGCGTGGAGACGCCGCTGCCGAGGTCGTACGCGTGGAACCGATCGTCCTTCCAGTACAGGAACGTGCGGCCGTCCGGCGAGATGCCGAAATCCCCGCCGCGCGTGAGCTGATCCTTCAGCATCGGCGTGCGCTCGCCGGTCGCGGTGTTCACGCGGTAGAAGTCCGCTGCCGCCGGGCTTCCAGTCGGAGATGTAGGGCCGATCGTCCGTGCCCACGGCCCACGTGCCGTCCGTCGAGACCTCCAGGCCGCGCATCGTGGAGTCGCTGAGCGCGACGTACCTGCGCCGCGCAACGTCGAACGCCTCGCGAAACGTGAAGTCGCGGTCACGCCGGGCGCGGATCATCTGCGCCGACTGGATGAAGCGGTCGGCCGTGCGCCAGACATCCACGTTCGCCGTGGAATCGCTGCTCTCGACCGCCGCCGTGTCCGCTGCCGGCGTCTGCGGCATCGCGCCCAGGAACACGCGGGCGCCGTCCGCGCTCCAGGTGAGCGGCGCGCGGTCGCTGATCACCCAGCCGTCGGGGAAGCCGGACGACGTCGCATCGAGCGTCGCCGGCGCGAGCTTCGGGTCGCGGAGCGCCGCGCGCACGTCCGGCACCACGAGGAGCACGTTGTCCCGCTGCAGCATCTTCGCGACGTCCTCGCCCTTGAGCACCGCGAGGCCGTTCCCGGCCTCGTTCCACGCCAGGCGCGCGTAGATGCGCGCGCCGTTGTCCACGGCCTGCGCCGCGCCTCTCGCCAGGTCCATGACGTACAGCCCGTTGGCGTCCCTCACGTCCGCGTCGACCGTGTAGGCCAGCAGCGTGCCCGCGCGGTTGAACGCCGCCTCACCCACGCTGCCCAGCAGTTGGCTGCGTCCGGTGGTCAGGTCGACGAGGATCGCGTCGGAGCCGTGCGCGGGCGGCTCCCCGCCCCCGGCCCCGCCACCGGCGCCGCCGCCGAAGCCGCCGGTACGGCGGCCGCGCGGCGCCGGACGGTCGCGCAGCAGCACGAACTTCGAGTCCCGCGAGAAGACCGCCGACTGCATGTCATGCCAGACCCGTGTCCTGCCGGTGGTCAGCTCGCGGAGCGCCATGCGGTGGTGCACCGTCGGACCCCGGCCGGCGCCGCGACCGCCCGTCGGCGCACGCTCCGCCCCCTGACGGCGCCTCCGTCGAGTCCGCGCCCCGGCCCCGGCCGCGACCGCGCGCCGCCGTCGAGTCGACCTCGAACGCGATCCACCTCGCGTCGGGCGAGAACTCGCCGTTCGATGCACCCGCGATCGCCGTGTCGCGCCCCGTCCCGGGGTTCAGGATGTGCAGCTCCGGCTTCTCGTCGTCGCGCGCGACGTTCGTGTGGCGGTACACCCACGTGACCCAGCGCCCGTCGCTCGAGATGCCCGCGTCCTCGACCGTCCGCCAGCGCGAATAGTCGTCCACCGTGAGTACCTTGGCGGCGGAGTCCGGTGGCGGCGGCTCGAGAGCGGTGATCGACGCAGGTGCGAAAGCGACGCGGGCGGGCGAGGCGCCAGCCGGCGCAGGAGACCGGGCGGCGACCGGCACGGGCGCGCGCGGGCCAGCCGGCGCAGGAGACCGGGCGGCAGCCGGCACGGGTGCGGGAGCGCCAGCCGGCAAAGGCGACCGGGTGGCAGCCGGCACGGGTGCGGGCGCGGCGCGCGCGGGCAACGCCACCACCAGCAGGACGGCCCCGGCAGCGGCGGCTCGGATGGAGGTCGAAAGCGGGCGCATCGTCGCGGATTTCATCATGCCTGTCGATCGTGTGTTGTCGGTGGGAGGGTCTCCAGCAGTCACCTGCCAGGCGCGCACAATAGCCCCCCGCCGCGCGGGGCGCGAGCGTGTCGCGAACGGCGGTGCCGCCCACGCGTCGGCCGCAACGCGGACGACCCTGCCGACGCCGAAAATCGCGGCGTCGCGCCAGGCGGGCGGCGCGCGGGCGGCGTCGCGCCAGGCGGGCGCCGCGGGCGGCGTCGCGCCACGCGGGCGACGTCGCGCACGCGGGCGACGTCGCGCCCGGCGGCAGGGGCCCCGGCGCCATCCCGGCATCGCGTAGCAAACCCTGCCGGTCGCTGCTCACCCAATGCATCAATGGAGGATTTGCCGCGCCTGGCGCAGCAAACACTCCCCGCGTCGTTCGACCGTCCGGACAATGGGAGCGTTGACCGCGAATCGCGCGGCCAACGCTCCCATCCAGGTTCGCGGGCCACCCATTGGTAGGGTTCTCTGCCGTCGGAAACGATCCCCACCTCGCGAGCGCACACCGCCCGCCCTGCGCTTCGACGAAGAAGTCACTGCCGCGCGCTTCGATGGCCGTCACCGGCGCGCCACGCGGTGCAGCGCTGTCACCGCCGTTCGCTTCGACGCCGCCGCCCGCCAACCGAGCGCCTCCGCGACCCGGACGTATCGTCGCCCTCCCGAAGCCGGAACGGCGGGGCGGCGCATCCCCCCCCCTCCCGTCCTCGCGCCGCCCCGCCGTTCCCATCCTCACGCCCAGCCCAGCTTCAGGCGAGGCGAGCCCCCGAGCTCAGGAGGTGGCTGCGGCGCTCGCCTTCGCGGGCGTCGGGTGCTTGGTGGAGGCGATGAAGTTGGCGATGTCCTCCTTGAGCTGGCGCGCCGAAGCCTGGTTGAGGTACGCCATGTGGCCGCTCTCGTAGTACTTGAACTCGACGCGGTCCTGGTACGTCCTGTCGAAGCCGAGGTGACGGAACGTGTATTCGGCGTTGGCGAACGGCGTGGCCATGTCGTAATAGCCGGCGCCGACCATGACGTGCAGGTAGGGATCCTTCGCCATCGCGAGACGGAGCGACTCGACCTCGTTCGGATAGCCGAAGAAGCCGCCGCCCGCGTAGTCCCAGCGGCCGGTGTGCCCGCCCATGTAATACTGCAGGTTGCTGCGGTAGCCGAGGTCGTTGTGCAGGTAGCGCATGAAGGCGGACATGAACGCACCGGAGGGGGCGACGTCGGACGGATCGTAGTCCTCGCGCGTGCTCGTCGCGTTGCCGTTGATGCCGATCATGCGGCTGTCGTAGCGGCCCACCGTCTCGCGCTGGTCGCGCAGCAGCTCGGTGCGGTAGGTGCCCGGGTCGATGCGCAGGTTCGTGTTCAGGGCGAACGCCTGCGACACGCCGGTCAGCCGCGCCAGCTTCTGTGCGACGTCGCTGCGCTGCGCCTCCGTCAGCTCGTTCCCCTTCGCCAGCGCGGTGAGATAGTCGCCGAAGGCGTAGTCGCGCGACTGCTGCACCGCCTGCTCGAGGCTCTGGCTCTGCAGGTCGCCGGGCAGCTTCTTGTGGTACCAGGCGGTCGCCGTGTACGTCGGCAGGAAGGCGGCGTACCCGATGTCGTTCGTCGGCGACGGCGCGATGTACTGGAAGTCGAGCACGGTGCCGAGCAGCATGATCCCGTTCAGCTCGATCCCCTCGCTGCGCTGCAGCTCGGAGGCGAGACCGGCGGAGCGGAACGTGCCGTAGCTCTCGCCGAAAAGGTACTTCGGCGATGCCCAGCGATCGTACTTGTCGAGGTAGTTGCGGATGAACTGGCCGAACATCTCGATGTCGTTCACGGCGCCGGTGTAGTCGGACGCCTTGACGCCCGGTCCCGGCCGCGAGTAGCCGGTCATCATCGCGTCGACCTGCACCAGGTCGGTGACGTCGAGCGGCGTGTACGGGTTGTCGACCAGGTCGTACGGCGGCGCGGGCTGCGAGCCGTTCGGTCCCATGTTCGGGTGCTTCGGGCTCATGATCCCCATGTCGAGCCAGATCGACGCCGAGCCCGGTCCGCCGTTGAAGAAGAAGGTCACGGGGCGCGTGGCCGCGTCCTGGTCGTCGCGCGTGTAGGAGATGTAGAACACGGTGGCCGCCGGCTTCCCGTTGTCGTCGCGCAGCACCATGGTGCCGGCGTGCGCCGTGTAGGGGATCGACTTGCCGTCGATGGTGATCGCGTGCTTCGTGGTCGACACCTTCTCGACCGGCGCGACCGCCTCGGAGCTGTCGGCGCCGGCGGCGGGTGCGCGTCGCGGCCGCTGGGCGGCCGCGGGAGCCACCGCCGCAAGCGATGCGCCGATGCCGAGCACGAACAACCATTTCCGCATGGGGAGCCTCTCCGCGTCTGGGTTGGATGGCTGGGTTCGGGGCTAATTACGTAAGAGGCGCCCGCCGGTTCCACCCGCTTCCGTGCGGCTACGGCTGCGCGCGGCCCGAGATGCCCCGCCTCGTGCCGCGCGCCAACGTAGCCGACCGACGGACGCGTTGCACCTCTGCGCCGCCCCCTACAGCACCGTGATCGTGACCGTCGCGTCGCTCGTACCGAGGCCGTTCGCGATGCGGTACTGGAAGGTGATGTCGCCAGTGAAGCCGATCGGCGGCGTGAGGCTGAAGCTGCCGTCGGCGTTGACGCGCAGGAATCCCTGGACGCCGAAGCCCACCTTCTGACCGGCGACGAAGCTGGTCGCCGTGCCGGCCAGGCTGCCGCCGCCGAAGCTGACCAGGCTCGCGAGAGGCGCCGCACGGTCGTCGTTCGCCAGCACGCCCAGCGGACCCACGTCGAGCTGCGTGCCCGCCGCCGTCGAGAAGGCGTCGTCCGCCGCGGTCGGCGCGTGGCCGACGACGATCGAGACGGTGGCGTCGCCGACACCCGCCGCGTTCTGTGCCCGGTAGTTGAACGTGAACGTGCCCACGAAGCCGGCGCTCGGCATGAACGCGACGCTGCCGTCCGCGCCCACGCGGATCGAGCCGCCGGTCCCGAACGTCGTCGTCGTCCCGGCGGGGAAGGCCGTCACCGCCGCACCGAGGCTGCCCCCGCCGTAGGAGACGATCGGCGCCGCCGGCACCGCCGTCGTGTCGTTGGCGAGGAGCCCCGGCGCCGGCACGCCGAGCTGCGTGTCCTGCGCCGTCGCGAGCGTGTCCGCGCTCGGGGAGGGCGCCCGGTTCAGCCGCACCGTGATCGTCGCCGAGTCGCTCGCGCTGCCGCTCGTCACCCGGATGCGCGCGACGCCGTTCGCCACCGCGCTCACCAGACCCGTGGCCGAGACGGTCGCGACCGCGGCGTTCGAGCTGCTCCACGTGAGCGCCGGCGCCGCGATCGGCTGACCGTTCGTGTCGAACGCCGCGACCGTGAGCTGCAGCGTCGGCATCGCCGTGCTCAGCGTGTCGGCCGACGGACTCACCTTCACGCTGTCCGCGTTCTGCACCACGCTGACCTGCGCCACGCCCACCGCGCTGCCCTTCGTCGCCCGCACCTGCGCGCCGCCCGCCCCCTTCGCCGTGGCCACGCCGCTCCCGTCGACCGTCACCACCGCCTCGTCCGACGACGTCCACGTCAGCTCCGCCGCCGTGACCGCCACCGCGTGGCCCGTCCGGTCCAGCGCCGTCGGCTGGAACTGCACCGTCTGGCCCAACGCCGTGAGCTGCGCCGTCGCCGGCGCGAGGTCGATCGAAGCCGGCTGCGGCATCACCGTCACCGTCGCTTCGCCGCTCGCGCCATCCAGCTTCGCCCGCACCGTCGCGTCACCGGGAGCCACCGCCGTCACCGTGCCGGTGCCGTTCACGCTCGCGATCGCCGGCGCGCTCGACGTCCACTCCGCAGAACGGCCGGTGATCGCGTTGCCGTTGGCGTCGCTCGCCGCCGCCTGCAGCGCGCCGGTCGCGCCGATCGCGTCCAGCAGCAGCGTCGCCGGCGTGACCTCGATCGACGCCGCCGGCCCCGCCGCGGCGCTCGCGTGGAAGAGCGCGGACGCCGTGCCGACCGTCACCCGCACGCTCTGCTCGCCCGCCCCGGGCCCCAGCGTCCAGTTCGCCCGCGTGAGACCGCCGGCGTCCGTCGCCGCGCCCACCGCCTCCACCGAACCGGCTCCCGACACCACCTCCCACGCGGCCGTCGCCCCCGCGACCACGCCGCCCTGCGTGTCCGCCGCCCGCGCGACCAGCGGCTGCCCCACCGCCGTCCCGGCCGTCGCCTGCTGCCCCTCGCCGCTCACCACGGTGACCGCCGCCACCCGCGCCTCCGGCGGCCCCGCATCGTCCTTGCAACCCGCCGCGAACAGGGCACACGTGAAGCCCGCGATGAGCGCCAGCGAGCACGACCGGAAATGGGACGCGTTCATGTGCCCTCTATGGGAAGAATTTCTGGATTCGGTAGCGACGGGCAGATCCGCCCGTACAGAAGACGCGTCCAAACGTCCGTTTCTGACAGCCGCCGCTTGCCGATTCGACGGGCCGACCCCATCCTGCACCCGCGGACGAGGCCGTTCTGCAACGCTCCCTCTCATTTTCAGGATTTTTTCGCCAGCCGCCGGACGACGCCGCTCCCTGACCCGCCACGCCGGCGCTGACCGCCCGCCCGCTCGCGCACCGCCACCCGCACGCGAAAGGAACCACCATGCAGCCCCTCACCCTGCCGAGCCCCGCCGACATCGTCAAGCGGCTGAAGGAGAGCGATCCGGGGGCTCCGCCTCTCCTGCCCGAGCGGTGGGAGGCGACGGTGTTGCTGACGCCGTACGGCGACGAGACGTCCGCGCTCGAGAACTACCGCCAGCTCGTGATCGCCGACGTCGAGTACGACTGGACCTACGGGGCGATGGTGCTCGACCTGTACCTCACGCAGAGCCTGCAGGTCTTCCGCTTCTTCTTCCTCGACGGCGCGTGGTACTGGGTCGAGATCGGAGCGGGCGGGACGCCGGACACGCTGCTGGGGCCGTTCGCCACCACGCTGCAGGTGCCGGGGCCGGACCTGCTGTCGAAGTCGACGTACGGCGGCAACTGGGGGATCACGGGCACCGCGTGCAACCACTGGGTCATCCCGACGAACGAGCCGGGCGTCCCCGCGCACGGAAGCTGGTTCGCGACGCGCCGGAGCGACGATTCGCTCTATCGCATCTTCACCTTCGACTCGACCAACGCGCTCCAGCTCCCGATCCTCGGCGCGTACTACCTGGCGCACCTCCCCACCTTCGCCCCGCTTCCGGCCGCTTCCGCGAAGCTCACCGCGCTCGTCGCTGCGGCGCGCGCGGGCAAGGTCGAGGCGGCGCCCACCGGCTTCAGCAACCCGCTGGTCACGCAGAACGACATCCAGAGCGTCATGGCGGCGCCGCTCTCGCCCCCGGCCACCTGCACGGCGGCCGACCTGCAGGCGCTGATTCCCGGCTTCGTCGCGGCGCCGAGCGGCGTGACGCTCCCCGTCTGGGCCGACAGGACCGGCATCTTCGCGATGACGCTGGGCACCGACTTCATTCCGTACGTCACCCTGGTCAGCTACTTCTACAGCTACGGTCGCCAGCAGAGCGTCTTCATCGGGCTCGGTCAGGAGGCGGGGCAGGGGAGCTACGACGACCGTCAGGACTGCGTCCTCTATCCCACCTACACGAACGTGCCGCAGTACTACCTGCAGAACGGCGATTGGGCAGTCAACTGCTGCAGCAGGATCCCGAACATCGGCGTCCCGCGCCCGGATTGGGTGAGCGCCGCGGTGCAGGCGTTCGGCGGCGGCGTCGCGGCGTCGATCAGCGGCAACCCGGACTTCGGCCTGAAGCCGGACGAGACGCTGAACCTGATCGACTGCATGATGCCGCGCGACGACGACGTCATGTCGCTCTTCTGGGTCTGGTTCAACCAGGACCAGGTGGGCGTGCTCTTTTCCGAGTCGAACTACGCCCAGTCCGTCACCGCGCACAACCTGCAGCTCATCGACTACCTCGTCTTCGTCCGCGACGCCGACTGGATCGACCCGAGCAGCTTCACCGATCCGTGCGCGGCCGGAACCGTGCCGCCGTGCCAGCCGCAGGATGCCGAAGCCGGGTGGAAGGTGAAGGGCCCGCGGCACGTGGGGGGACCGGTGTCGCGTCCGCAGCCGCTCGACGCGTGAGCCGCGGCCGCGGCGCCCCGCCGGGAGGCGGCGACGTCCCGCTCAGCGGCGGTGCTTCAGGCGGCGACGGCGATCGGGCCGACCACCTGTGGTCCGCCCGCTTCGACGAACTGCACCCCCGCCCGCTTCACCGCCGCTTCGGCGCGCGCGACGACGTCGGCGAAGCCGGGCAGCGCGCGCACCGGCTCCAGCCACGGGTCCTGACGGAGCTGGTACGCGCAGCAGTACCCCATTTCCAGCACCTCGTCCAGGTGCCGCAGCGCGCCCTCGGCGTCGCCGACGTGTGCGAGGTGGCGGATGGCGTAGAAACGGCCCTCCGGGTCGCGGACGTGCTCGAGCGCCTCGTTCGCCGCCGCGAGCGCCCGCTCGTCGTCGCCATCCAGGATGGCACGCAGCGAGGCCAGGTGGTGGCTCGCCGTCGTGCCGGCGGCGCGCGTCTCGCTCTCGCCGAGCAGGCGCAGCGCGTCCGCCTTGCGGCCGAGCATCGTCAGCGCGAGCGGCGCGAGGTAGCCGATGTCGCCGAACGCTTCCTCGACCACACGGTCGTAGCGGCCGAGCATGAAGAGCGTGTTGCCCACCGTCGTGGCGATCTCCGGATCGAGCCGGCGCGCGCGCAGGTGCGCCGCCGCCGACGCCTCGAGCAGACCCGCGAAGCGGCACGAGTGGACGACGCCGGCGAACAGCTCCGGATCCGCGTCGCTGTCGCGCAGGCACTGGATCAGGCGCGTCATCGCGGACGGCGCACGGCCCAGCTCGACCTCGAGCTGCGCGAACAGATGGTGCGCGATCGGCAGGTCCGGGTTCAGGTCGAACGCGTGCTGGAACGACGCCTCCGCCTCCGCCCGCATCGTGTCCCGCACCGCCGGGTCCAGCGACCACTTGGCCAGCAGCCGGTAACAGCGGCCGAGCCGTGCCCACGCGGGCGCGTATTTCGCATCCTCGTGCAAAGACTCGAGATAAAGCTTGCGAGCATCCTCCCAGCGCCCCGTCTGGTGGCTGAGGTGGTTCGCCCGCAGGTACTGCTCGTACGCGTGCGCGCTGCCCGGCGCGTCCCGGTGCAGCCGCATGCGTTCGCGTGCCGTCAGCGACACCGACAGCGACTCCAGGATGCGGCGCGACAGCTCGTCCTGCAGCGCGAAGAGGTCTTCCAGACCGACCACCGTGACCTCCGACCACAGGATCGTGCCGTCCGGCGCCTGCGCGAGCTGTGCGGTGAGTCGGAGCTGGTCTCCGATCCGCAGCAGCGTGCCGCTCAGCACCGCGTTCACGCCGTGCCGCGCCAGCTCGCCCAGGTCCGGCGCCTCCTTCGCGTAGCGGCTGCTCGTGATCATCGAGCGCACCACCAGCGAACGCAGCCCCGCGAGCGAGCAGCTGATCGCGTCCGGCAGGCTGGACGACAGGAACTCCGTCTCCTCGTCCGGACGCAGCATGCGGAACGGCAGCACGATGAGCTGCGTCCGTTCCGGGTCGCCGCCCCCGCCCCCTCCCGCTCCGGCCGCGCCGCCCGGCTCCTGCCGCGGTGGCGACGCCGCGCCCGCAGCGCCGCGCCGGCCGCCCCCGTCCGCGGCCGAGCCGGGGACGCCACCCCCGCCCGCGCCTCCTGCCGGCACCGCGGCGTCGGCCCCGGCGCCGCCGGCGTGGCCGCCGGCGTGGCTCGCCGTCTCCGGCCGCTCCGGCGCCGTGACGGCGGCGTGCCCCGCGTCGCCGTGCCCGGCGAGGTCGCTGAAGTGGGTGGGCGGCGTACGCTGGATCCCTTCCGGCGTGATGTCGTAGGCCCACGCGAGGATGAGCGCGATCGGCAGACCCAGGATCAGCAGCACGATCACGAACGTGAGCGTCCAGGCTGGCAGCTCCAGCGCCGGAAGGACAATGCTCGATCCTTCCGCGAGCATGTAAGACACGGCGCCGTACACGAGCAGGACGCGGAAGACGCGTCGTCGCTTCAGCTCATCGATCAGGCGAGCGACCATTCCGGACGTGGCCATGACCTGTAGCTCGAGGTGGATTACGACGCCGGGACGAGATGACGGAATTTTTTAAGTTACTCGCTCGGCACGACTTCGGCCAGAGCGTCGCGAATTCGTCGCGATTCGCTCACAATTCGTCCCCAAAGGAGGGGCCCATGTCGGATCACCGTACGCTCTTCGAAGAGGCGCTCGGCGGCTGGAAGGTCTGCCGCGACCTGACCATCGCCGAACTGGAGAACATCCCCGGCGATCGCCTCGATTATCGACCCGCGCCGGAGAGCCGTACGCTCGCCGAGCTGGTCCTCCACATCGCCGACTCCGGCCGCGCCTTCGCGGGCGAGGTGTCGCGCGCGAACGGCGACTTCACGCGGGTACCGCCGCCCGTGCTGTACGCCGAGTACGCCACCGGCGCCGCGCCCGACGCCGGCAGGGAAGCGCTCGTCGCGCTGCTCCGCGACAGCGGCGCCGAGAACGAGCGGCTGCTGCGCGCGGCCGGCGCGGACCACATGCTGGGCACGATGACCGGCATATTCGGGCAGAGCGTGACCCGCTTCGCGATGCTCCATTTCGCGATCGAGCACGAGTCGTATCACCGGGGTCAGATCGCGGTCTACGCGCGGGAGCTGGGACGGGTGCCGGCGTTGACGCAGATGCTGGGGGGGTGAGGTGTGGGACTGCGGGATTGGACTGCGGGATTTAACTGGGAACTGCGGGATTTAACTGCGGGATTTAACTGCGGGATTGGACTGCGGGATTTAACTGCGGGATTTAACTGCGGGATTGGACTGCGGGATTGGACTGCGGGATTTAACTGCGGGAAGGGTGGGCGGGTCGGTGGGGATTGGGGGGTCAGCGGGCCAGGTAGCCGCCGTCGACTTCGTAGCACGCGCCGGTGACGAACGAGGCGCGGTCGGAGCTCAGGAAGGCGACGACTTCGGCCACCTCGTCGGGCTCGCCGAGGCGGCCGACGGGGTGCAGGGAGACGAGCATGTCGTGCGTGGCGGGGTCCGCGTCGAGGCCGGCGATCATCGGGGTGCGGATGAAGCCGGGCGCCACGACGTTGACGCGGATCCCCTTCGCGCCGTACTCGATCGCGGCGTCCTCCGTCAGGCCGACCACGCCGTGCTTCGCCGCCACGTAGGCGGGCGCGGTGGGGAAGGCGACCTTGCCGAGGATCGAGCCGACGTTGACGATCGAGCCGCCGCCGCCCTCCAGCATCGCGGCGATCTCGTACTTCATGCAGAAGAACACGCCCGACAGGTTCACGCCGATCACCTTCTGCCACGCGTCGAGCGTGTACTCCGCCGTCGGGTTCTGCTCGCCGCCGATCCCCGCGTTGTTGCACGCGATGTCGAGCCGGCCGTACGCGTCCACCGCCGAGCGCACGAGCGCCTCGCACTCCTCCGCGCGCGACACGTCGGCCCGCGTGAACGTCGCCTCGCCGCCCGCCTCGCCGGCGCGCCGTACCGTCTCCTCGCCGCCTTCCACGTCGACGTCCGAGACGACGACGCGCGCCCCGCGCGCCGCGTACAGCCGCGCCACCGCCCGCCCGATCCCGGACCCCGCCCCCGTCACGATCGCGACCTTGCCTTCCAGCTCACCTGCGGACATCAGCCCCTCCTCTCACTGAAGAACGGATCCCGCGGCGAAGCGATGCCGCGAGAAGCGCGTCCGCCGCTCGCTCACCCGCCGCTCCACGCGTTGTTTCCTCGCTGCGTGTCCGGGAGCGCCGAGCGCGGATCCACCACGGCCGCCGTCACCGGCACCTTTCCCGGCACGCGGTAGACGAAGCGGTCGCCCAGGTTCCAGGCGTCGACCGGCAGCCGCACCGTCCGCTTCGTGCCGTCCGCGAACGTCAGCCCGAGCTCGAGCGGCATCGCCATGCGGCCGCGGTTCGAGAGGTGGATGTCGGAGCCGCCGTCGGGGCGGCGCGTCACGGAGTCGACCGCCTGATCGAGCCGCGCCGTCTCGTAGATCCACTCCCGCCAGAACCAGTCCAGATCGACGCCGGACTCGTCACGCATGGTGCGGAAGAAGTCCGCCGGCGTGGGATGGCGGAACGCCCACGCGCGGATGTAGGCGCGGAAGGCACGGTCGAAGCGCGCGGGGCCGAGCACCTGCTCGCGCAGCATCTGCATCATCAGTGCCGGCTTGCGGTAGCCGGTCCAGAACAGGTCGCGCTGCTCCACCGGCCGATCGATCAGCGGCTGCTCCTCGCCGGGAATCGCGTGCGACGCGTACAGGTGCAGCGGCGTGAGGGCGAGCGTATCGCCGTACGGCGTGCCGCGGAAGTAGGCCTGCGCGCCGCCGATGTCGATGTAGGTGTTGAAGCCCTCGTCCATCCACGGGTAGAGCCGCTCGTTCGAGCCGACGACCATCGGGAACCACTCGTGTCCGAACTCGTGCATCAGCGTCCACTGCAGATCCTCCCGCGTGCCGCCCGCCGGCACGAACGTCAGCATCGGGTACTCCATCCCCTCGATCGGCCCCTCCACCGTCGTCGCGTGCGGGTACGGATAGCGGTACCAGCGCTCGCTGAAGTGCGCGATCGCCGCGCGCGCCATGCGGATCGCCTCCGTCCACCGCGTCGCCGACGGCCGGTACAGCGTCTCCACGCGGATGCCGTCGTAGCCGACCGCATCCCAGCGCAGGTTCGGGCCCGCGGCGAACGCGAAATCGCGCACGCTGTCCGCGGTGAAGCGCCACGTCAGCGTGCCGGACGTCGTCGGTCGCGACGTCGGCTTGCCCGCCTCCGCCGCGCTCACGATCGCCACCGGCTCCTCGCTGCTCGCCGCGCGCGCCAGCCGGCTGCGCTGCTCCGCCGTCAGCACCGCCTCCGGGTTCTTCAGCCGCCCCGTCGCCGCCACGAGGTAGCTCGCCGGCACCGTCAGCGCGACGTCGAAGCGGCCGTACTCGAGGTAGAACTCGCCCGCGCCAATGTACGGCTCCGGGTTCCAGCCGCGCACGTCGTCGTACACCGCGAGCCGCGGATACCACTGCGCGATCTCGTAGAGCGGACCGTCGTGGCCCATGCGTCCCGCGCCGTACGCCGGCACGTCGAAGTGCCATGCGACGTCGATGTCGGCCGCCTCACCGGGCGCGAGCGCGCGCGGCAGCTCGACGCGCATCGTCGTCCCGCTCACCTCGTGATCGAGGTCCACGCCGCCGGCCCGGATCGACTCCAGCACGTCGCCGCCACGGAATCCCTCGCACGAGAAGTCGAAGCTCACGTCCTGGAAGACGAGCGGCGGCTGGTTGAGCTGGTTCGTCACGCTCTCCGGCGCGCAGATGTTCTGCTCCAGGAACATCCATACGTAGCGCAGCGTGTCCGGCGAGCGGTTGACGTAGTGGATCGTCTCCCGCCCGCTTACGCGGTTCGCCGCCGGGTCCAGCGTCGCGTCGATCCGATAGTCGACCTCCTGCTGCCAGTAGCCCGGCCCCGGCCGGCCCGAGCCGCTCCGGTACGCGTTCGGCGCCGGCAGGTCGAGCGGCCGGAACAGCGACGTGTCGGCGACGGAGCCGGAGACCGCGGCGGCGGGTGCCGCGATCGCGGGGGCGGAGGTCGCGGGGCGTGCCTGCGCCGCCAGCGGCCCGGCGAGGGCGAGAATCGCGGCCGCGGCGGCAAGCCGAGCGAGCGCCCGAGCGTGCGCGGCGACGCGCGGGAACGCGGGGGTCGCGAGGGAGGGAAGGGAGGCGGTCGCCATCCGGGGCGGCTTCATCGCGGTCTCCGGCGGTGCGAGGGGAGCTCGGCTGCGGCGTCGTCCGAAGATGCGGGGGCGCGGAGGCGGCGGCAATCCACGTTCGTGAGGACGCGGAGGGGCTCGGCGGTTTCGCCGATCGTTACGCTTGCCGCGCCCTCCCACCGCGCCTAGCTTCGACCCCGGCCCACCGTCCTTCCGCGTCCTCCACACCGACGAAGATCCATGCAAACGATCCACGACGTGATCTCCGCGACCAGCGGCTTCGTGTGGGGCGCGCCGATGCTCATCCTGCTGGTGGGGACGGGCATCTACCTCACGCTCCTGCTGAAGGGCCTGCAGTTCCGGCAGCTCCTGCCGTCGCTGTACTACGCGCTGATCAAGCGGAAGGAGGAAGGCGCCGAGGGCGACATCTCCCACTTCCAGGCGCTCATGACCGCGCTCGCGGCGACGGTCGGCGTCGGCAACATCGCGGGCGTCGCCACCGCCATCGCCGCCGGCGGCCCGGGCGCCCTCTTCTGGATGTGGATGACCGGCCTCTTCGGCATGGCGACCAAGTTCTCCGAGGCCGTGCTGGGCGTGAAGTACCGCGAGGTCGACGCGCGCGGCAACATGGCGGGCGGCCCGATGTACTACCTGCGCGACGGCGTCGGCGGCTGGTTCGGCAAGACGCTCGGCTTCCTCTTCGCGCTCTTCGCCGCCTTCGCCACCTTCGGCATCGGCTCGATGGTGCAGTCGAATTCCGTCGCCGACGCGCTGCAGAGCGCCTTCGGCGTGCCGCCGCTGTGGACCGCCGCCGTCATCGCGGCGCTCGCCGCGCTCGTGATCCTCGGCGGCATCCGCTCGATCGGCCGCGTCACCGGCTTCTTCGTGCCGATCATGATCGTCTTCTACATCGTCGGCGGGCTGATCGTCCTCGCCGTCAACTGGCGCGGCCTGCCCGCCATCGTCAGCGCGGTCTTCGGCGGCGCCTTCACGCCGACCGCGGCGATCGGCGGCTTCGCCGGTGCCGGCGTGCGCGCCGGCATCCGCTGGGGCGTCGCGCGCGGCGTCTTCTCCAACGAGTCCGGCCTCGGCACCGGCGGCATCGCCGCCGCCGCCGCCCAGACCACGGAGCCGGTGCGCCAGGCGCTCGTCTCCATGACGCAGACCTTCATCGACACCATCGTCGTCTGCTCCATCACCGGCTTCGCCATCATCGCCACCGGCGCCTGGACCCGCGTCGACCCGATCACCGGCGCCGCCTTCACCGGCGCGCCGCTCACCGCACAGGCCTTCGAGACCGGCCTGCCCGGCACCTTCGGCGACGCCATCGTCGCCCTCGGCCTCGCCTTCTTCGCCTTCTCCACCATCCTCGGCTGGGGTTACTACGGCGAACGCGCCATCGAGTACCTCCTCGGCGAGCGCGCCATCAAGCCGTACCGCGTCGTCTTCATCGCCAGCGCCTTCCTCGGCGCTGCCGTCCTCCAGCTCGCCGCCCAGCAGCGCCAGGGGTTCCAGCTCGTGTGGGACTTCTCCGACGTCATGAACGGCGCCATGGCGATCCCCAACCTGATCGGCCTCCTCATCCTCTCGCCCGTCATCCTCCGCGAGACACGCGGCTATTTCCAGCGCGATCGCGCCGCCGACGGCGGCCCCGGGGACAGGGTCCCGGCCGCGGCCGGCGACCCGGTTTGAGCTGACCTACGCACTCCGGCGTCCATGCCGCCGCGCCCCGCCGGCAGGATTTGGATTTGAACGGTTCCGCGCGGCTACGTCGTCTGGAACCTCGCCCGCAACGGCGACCTCCTCGCCTCCTACCAGGACCCCGACACCGACGAGGACGTCGTGGCGCGCCTGCGCATGCGCGTGCGGTGAAGTGTCCGCGGCGCGATTTGGACGGTTCCGCAACCCCATGCCGCAGCGGCGGTTACGGGGTGCCATAATCCTCAGATGATTTTCAGATGATTTTTCCATCCCACCTTTGGCGGCATGATCATCCTCGTGGGGATCCGGCCGACGGCTCCGCGCCCCGGAGTGCGCCTGCTGTCGACGTTGCCGCCGCCGTCGGACCGTCGCTTCACCGGCGCCATCTTGGCGTGCCGAGGCCGCGACGGGCTGCGCCGCACCGTGCGGTGGGTTCGCGACGTGCGCGCGGAGCGCCGTCACCTGCCTCTCGGCATCGTCGCGGCGATCGAGGAGCCGGCGTTGCGCGACCTTCTCATGGAGGCTCTCAAGGTGGAACTGATCGAGCCCACTGAAGTGGCCGGTGGCGTGCCGCGAAAGCTCGTCGACGGGCTGATCGACCGCACGGTCGTGCCGCGGATCCTGGAGCAGTGGGAGGACGCGCTCGGGCAGCCGCCCACGGAGCTTGCTCCCGTGCTCCTGACGATCGCCTCGGCGGGTGCGAGCGCCAGGTCGCTCCCGGCCGCGCTGCGCGAGTCCGGATGGTCGCGCTCGACCGCCTATCGGATGCTCGACCACGCCCGCATGCCGTCGCCGGGGGTGCTGTGGCGACACGCCCGCGTGGCGGCGGTCGACACCCGGGTCGCGAACGGCGAGGCACGCCACGACGCGCTTCGCGCCAGCGGCTGGTCGTCGCCAAAGGATTTCCAGCGCGCCCGCGCGCGCCTGGCCGCGTCCCCGCCCCCGTTCCTCCACTGCACTCATTCAGGCGCATCGGCATGACTCTCGACCGTCCAAACGCTTCGCCCTCCTCCTCGCCCTCGCGGCCCCCGCGCACGCGCAGACCGTCCACGTCAATGAGCTGTGGAGGACGACGGGCCCGCACGACAACCAGTTCACCGCGGTCGGCGGCGTCGCGGAAGCTCCGGATGGCCGCATCTGGGTCTCCGACACCCCCGCGGGCCAGGTGCTCGCGATCGCCGCCGACGGCTCGAAGGGGAAGATCGTCCTTCGCACCGGCAGCGGTCCCGGCGAGGTGAAATTCCCCGACAGACTCGCGCCGACTCCGGAGGGCGGCGTCGCGGTCTTCGACTACGGCCGCGCCGGCGCCCTCCTCTTCGGACCGGACGGCGCGTTCGTGCGCCTCATCCGATTCCCCTTCCAGGCGGACAACATCAAAGGCTTCGCCGTCCTGGACGACGGCGACCTCCTCGTCAGCGGCGGAGTAACCGGAAGGCCCACGGCGATCCATCGCTTCGATGCGAACGGCAAGCTCGTCGCCGAGTGGTTCCACGTGCCGAAGACCGAGGATCCCCGGACCGGCGTCTACATCGCCGGTGGCGCCCTCTCCGCGGCCAGCGGCCATACCTTCCTCTTCTCCCAGGCGGCGCCCCACCTCATCCTCCGCTACCACCCCGACGGCCGCGCCGACACACTCGCCGCCGATCCCTCGATCCTCGACCCGATCGGCGACGATTTCATCATCAGCAACGGGCCGCGCTGGATCCGCTACCGCTGGAACTTCCCCCAGTCGCGCGGCGTCTTCGAGCTGGCGGACCATCGCATCCTGAACGTCATCACCATCCGCGAGGAGCACCGCTCCATCTGGCAGGTGTACTCGCCCGCGGGGAAGCTTCTCGCCCAGACGACGCTGCCGCGCGGCTACGTCGTCTGGAACCTCGCCCGCAACGGCGACCTCCTCGCCTCCTACCAGGACCCCGACACCGACGAGGACGTCGTGGCGCGCCTGCGCATGCGCGTGCGGTGACGGCGCGGCCGCTCCTGGCCTTCTTGGCGTTCGTCGCCATCGCGAGGCCGCGGCGCCCGTGCGCGATCAAGGAGCAGAGCGGGGATCGAGCGATGTGCGGCCGCGCCTGCACGAACCGCGAGCCGTTCGCTCCTGCGTCCGTGGACGCGAAGTTCCGCAGCTCAAGGACCTCGAACTCCCTCATGACGACACGCCGCGCCGGCATACAGAGTGAGACGATTTGCCCCCGCCCGTGAACAGAATTGGCGGTTGCGGCTCCCGGCCGGAGCTTGAACGTTAGAGGGTAGTCCGACCTGCCGCTGCCGCCGACCGTGACAGGCTCGTGGTCCAGCCGATGCGCCTGTGTGACCTCAACCAAAGGAGACGACAATCATGCGCTACGTAATGCTCGCTGTGCTCCTTGCGTGTGCCACATCGATCGCAATACCTCGACCCCGTGGAGGCACAAAGCGGCTGTCCCTGGTGCACAACGCCAACAAAATGTGAGCTGATCGATCAAAGTGCTGCCGACTCCTGTCAGATCGACCAGACAGGCGAGTGTCAAAACGGCCATGGCTTCTGCATTCTGGTAATGAACGATGCCGCGAAGATGCTCGACGTGGACCCCGCGTCATTCAAATGAATCTGCCATATTCACCACGCGTAGCTTGAGGGGTCTGAGGGCGTGATTTCGAGTTTGGAGCGCCGCGGACGTGGCGGCGAGGCTGATTTCGGGGACAGGCCCCCTTTCCCCCGGGCGCGCCGCCGACGGCTCGTTGCTCCTCAGCTCCCCGCCCAAGGGTGCTACGCCGGCGTGGGCAGGGCCAGGGTGGCGGGGGAGCCGCGTGCCGGGTGACGTCGGTTCAGCTCTCGCCAGAATCGCTGCCACACGTGCGCGCGGGCGGCTTCGATGACGAGCGTGATGCGCCGGCCATGAAGGAGCACGCGGCCGGCCGCCTTGAGCACCAGCTGGCGGAAGCGCTGCCGGGTCATGACATGGCGTTCGTCCGCAGAGGCGAGCTCGGCGCCGGCGCGCAGCAGATTGGCCGCGACGAGGCTCAGCAGCAGGCGCGCCTCGTTGGCGCCGAAGCTGTCGGTCTGCGGCTCGGGGGTGGCGATGGTCCGCCCGCGGTAGTGCTGCTTGGGCCGCGGCGCGGACGAGAGCGCCAGCGCCAGCGTGCTCTTCCAGTCGCCGAAGTCGCGCTCGGCTTCGCCCCGCGCCCGGTAGCGCTCCAGCAGCGCCGGGCCATCCACCTCCTGGGCACTCGCGTTGGTGAGCAGGAAGAAATGATCGAGGAAGAGCTCCCCCTGCTCGTCGGAGCGCTCCAGCACCACCAGCACCACCCGGCGCGAGCGGTCCCAGCGCGCCGCGCTGTAGACCAGCTCGTGCGTCCAGACCCGACCCTCGGCCGGCGGGTGTCCAGGCGGCCGCCTCAGGTACGGCGCCGCGAGCTTCCCCAGGCGGGCGTTGCCGCGCAGGCGCGCCACGTAGCGCACGCCCTCATCTTCCAGCGTCGCGAGCAGCTCATTCTCCGGGAACCCCGCGTCCATGCGCAGCCATACCCGCTCCGCCTGCGTCCTGGCCCAGAGCACGGCCGGGATCACGAACGCCAGCGCCCCGTGCGCCGTGTGCGCGTTCCCCTCCCGCAGCTCGGCCGCCAGAAAGTCCCCCAGTTCCCAACGCAGCACCAACGGATGGTAGCAGCGATAACCGTAGTGCCCGTTCCAGGCGCTCCCCGGCTGTAGCCCGTGCACCTCCACCGGCAGGGAGTCCAGATCCAGCGTGACTTCTGCCAGGCGCGGAGCGTGGCGGCCCCGCCGCCGCTCTGCCCCCGCCCGCAGCAGCGCGGACAGCCCCCGCCGGTTGCGCAGGCCGGCCAGCATTGCGAGCAGCCGCGAGAAGGTCGGCTGCGAGGCCAGCCCCGAGGCCGCCCCCGCAGCCCCGCCCCGCACCGGCGCCGTCCCCCGCCGCCGCGACACCGCCAGGCGCAGCGCCGGATCGGCGCGTAGCAGGTCCGCATCCCGCTGGTCCGTCCAGCCCTGCGCCAAGAGGAGCACCTGCGTGAGCACCAGCTCGAGGAAGTCGTGCCTGACGCGCCCCGCGTTCCGCAGATCCTGCAGGTGCCGCCGCACGAGTGCGGGGAAGCCCAGCCGCCCCAGCAGCGAGCGCAGCAGCACCGCGCCCGCGTCCGAGGTCAGCCGCTCCGGCCGCGCCTCCACCCGCACCGAACGGTTGAAATCCAGCCGGAAAAGCGTACCTTGTTCTTCACCCATGGCGTGTTCTTCGTCGGAGCAGGTAACAATGCTGTCTCGCAACCGCATCTTACTGCCACTTCGAAGGATGCGCCATGTGGCTTCCCGGCCACACTATCCCTCCGCTACCTCACTCGTGAATACGGCAGGATAACAACGGTGAACTCCTAGTGATGCCCAATATATCATCAGACGAGTGGCATAGGATAAAATGGGTTGTTGCCGTCTAGCGCGGCTCAATAAGCACGTCTTCATCTGACCTCCTCCGGGCGCATCGGTATGATCATGAAATATACATCTCTTATGATAGTCCTCCTCGTCCTCGCGGCCCCCGTGCGCGCGCAGACCGTCCAGGTCCGCGAGCTGTGGCACACGAAGGGGCCGCCGGGCGAGCAGTTCTCTTTCGTGGCGGGGGTCGCGGAAGGCCCCGACGGACACATCTGGATCTCCGACTCACGCAACGGACAGGTACTCTCGATCGCGGGAGACGGCTCGGCGGCGGCAGACTTCTCCGCAGCGGCAACGGCCCCGGTGAGGTCGATCATCCGGCCTTCCTCGTTCCAAGGCCGGAGGGAGGCATCGCGCTCTACGACAACAGCCACAACGGCACGCTCCTCTTCGGCCCCGATGGTGCGATTCGTGCGGCTTGTGCGGTTTCCCTTCTACGTCATCAATCCGAAAGGTTTCGCGGTCCTGGAGAACGGGGACCTCCTCGTCAGCGGCGGCGTCCCGGCGAGGTCCACGGCGATGCACCGCTTCGACGCGCAGGGCAAGCTCGTCGCCGAATGGTACGACGTGCCGAAGACGGAGGACCCGAGGGCCGGCTGGTACGTCGCCGGCGGCGCCCTCTCCGCGGCCAGCGGCCACAGCTTCCTCTTCTCCCAGGCCGCACCGCACCTCATCCTCCGCTACCACCCCGACGGCCGCGCCGACACGCTCGCCGCCGATCCCTCGATCCTCGATCCGATCGGCGACGACTTCATGATCAAGGGGCCCACGTCGACCCGCTTCCGCTGGTTCTTCCCCCAGTCGCGCGGCGTCTTCGAGCTGGCGGACCATCGCATCCTCAATGTCATCACCATCCGCCGCGAGTACCGCTCCATCTGGCAGGTATACTCGCCCGCGGGAAACCTTCTCGCCCAGACGACGCTGCCGCGCGGCTACGTCGTCTGGAACCTCGCCCGCAACGGCGACCTCCTCGCCTCCTACCAGGACCCCGACACCGACGAGGACGTCGTGGCGCGTCTGCGCATGCGCGTGCGATGAAGTGTCCGCGGCGCGATTTGGACGGTTCCGCAACCCCATGCTGCGGCCGCGCGCATCAGTGAGGGAAGGCGCGTGATCGTGCTACGCAGCGGCGCAGCACACGGCTACCGAATCGGCCAGTTCGCCGTTCGGCTGCGATTTCTCCTGCGGATCGCGACGGTGCTCTGCGGAATGGCCTTCCTTGCCTGCCACGCCGAGCGGAGCGGCCGGACTCCCGGCAGCAACTTCTTCCGGCTGCACGGCGAATTCGCGATCCAGCAGGACTCCGACCACCTGCTCGCTGCGCCTGTCCCGCTGCTCCGATCCGGCGTCGTAGCCGCCTTGCTGCACTTCGTGCCGACAGCGCGTCAGCGCCGGCCGTGTTACTGTATTCCTAGTAATTCGCGTTCCCCTACCCGGTCGAGACGCGTATTCCGTCGCGCGAGATTGCACGAACCACGGCGGTGGCCGATCGTGTCGGATCGAGTTACTGTGTAGATAGTAGAAGCAACCTGCCCGGCCGCGGCGGCGTCCCACGTACGGTTCAGGTCCTTTCTCCAGCGGGTATCCATGAAGATCACGCGTCGTGCGCTCGTGACCGCAGCGGTCAGCATCGTCGTCGTGGGGGTGCTGGGCGCCGGCGTGTACGCGCGCATCGCGGCCTCGCGGAGCGCGCAGGAGGGGGCGCAGGGAAGCGATCGGGGGGCCGCGGCGGAGGGCGTGGCGACGTCGGCGTCGGGCACCTTCTCGACGGAGGTGCCGGTGCCGGTGGAGGGCGCGCGCGCGGTGAAGGACACGCTGGTGCTGTCGGTGACGGCGTCGGGCGAGGCGGCGCCGAACCGGGAGACGAAGCTGCTGGCGCGCCTGGAGGGGCCGGTGATGGGCGTCGCGGTGCGGGAAGGCGAGGGGATCGCAGCGGGCGCGGCGCTGGTGGCGCTGGACACGACGGAGTACGCGCTGGCGGTGCGCGAGGCGGCGGCGCACCTGGAGCAGGCGCGGGCGACGTATCGCGAGCAGACGCTCTTCGACGACCGGATCGCGGACGCGTCGGTGCGCGCGGAGCGGGAGCGGGTCGCGCGCGCGAAGAGCGGGCTGGACGCCTCGGAGGTCCAGCTCGAGAAGGCGCGACTGGACCTGCGGCGCACGCGCGTGAGGGCGCCGTTCGGCGGGCGGGTCGCGTCGCTCGAGGTGGTGCCGGGGCAGTGGGTGCGGGCGGGGGACCCGCTGGTGAACGTGGTCGATCTGGACCCGATCCGGGTCGAGGTGCGGGTGCTGGAAGGCGAGGTGGGCTGGCTGCGGCCGGGCGCGCGGGCGCAGGTCACGTTCTCCGCCTTCCCGGGCGAGACGGTCGAGGGCCGCATCGCGACCGTGAATCCGCTCGTCGAGGGGGATACGCGCACGGCGCGGGTGACCGTGCTGGTGCCGAACCACGAGCACCGATTCCTGCCCGGGATGTACGCGCGCGTCGCGCTGGCCGCGCGTCGCTTCCCGGACCGCATCCTGGTGCCGCGCTCGGCGATCCTCGAGCGGGACCGGCGCACCATGCTCTTCGTCTTCGAGCCGAGCCCGGACGACTCGACCGTGGGCCTCTCGAAGTGGCGCTACGTGACCACAGGCCTGCAGAACGACTCGCTGGTCGAGATCGTCCCCGGCGACGGCACCGACATGGTCGAGCCGGGCGAGACCGTGCTGACCGGCGGCCACTACACGCTGATCCACGACGCGCACGTGCGTCTCGTCGCCGACGCGGACACCGCCGGCGGGAGGGGCTCGTGAGCGGACGCCTCCGGCCGCGGGATCGCTTCCGGCCGCGGGTTCGGTTCCGGCCGCGGGTTCGCCTCCGGGCGGCCGCCTGGGCGGCGGCGCTGCCGATCGCAGCTGCCTGCATCGCGCCGCCGGCCGCCTCGGCGCAGACGAGCGGTGCGCCGGTCGCCGCCGCCGCCCCCGACACCGCCGCCCTGCCCGACACGCTGACGCTCGCCGGCGCGCTCGCGCTGGCGGAGCGCTACAATCCGGACTACCGCGGCGCCGCCGCGGCGGTGCGTTCGGCGGCGATGCAGGTCCGCGCCTCGTACGGCGGCTTCCTGCCCACGCTGCGCGCCGCGCTGTCGACCGGCGGGGCGGCGACGCGCGCGCTCTCCGGCACGGATTTCTTCGGCCAGCCGATCCCGTCGGACTCGCTGCGGGTGAACCGCTCCAGCTCGACGTCGCAGTCGCTCAGCCTGTCGCTCCCGCTCTTCTCGGGCGGACGCCGCTTCTCCGAGCTGTCGAGCGCGCGCGCGTCGCGCGACGCGGCCGGCGCGGCGGCGGCGGCGGCGCTCGCGGAAGCGCGCTCGGCGGTCGAGACCGCCTACTACCAGACGCTGAACGACCGCGCCCTGCTCGTGCTGCAGGACACGCTGCTCGCGGCGGCGCGGGAGCGGCTGGACGCGACGCAGCGGCTGCTGGCGGTGGGCGCGCGCGACCCGGTCGACGTGCTCGGCGCGCAGGTGGACGTGGCGACGGAGGAGCAGGCGCGCGCGGCGGCGCGCGGCCGCCTCGAGCAGGACCGGCTCGCGCTGGCGCGCGCAGTCGGCGTGTCCGGTGAAGCGAGGTTCGCGCTGCCGGCGGGCGCGGAGCTGCCGGTGTTCGATCCGGACTCGCTGGACGCGGAAGCGCTCGTAGCGCGCGCCCGCGACGCGAGTCCGGACGTGATCGCGGCGGCGGCGCGGGAGCGCGCGGCGGCGGAGAACGCGGACGCGGCGCGCGCGGGCCGCTGGCCGAGCGTCGTCGCGAGCGCGGGCTTCAACCGGTCGACCTCCGCCAGCGACTACGCCGCGCTCTTCGATGGCGGCGCGTTGAACCGCGGCTTCACCTTCGGCGTGAGCGTGGACGTGCCGCTCTTCAGCGGCTTCCAGACGTCGGCGCGCATCGCGCAGGCGGAGGCGGCGGCGACGCAGGCGTACGAAGCGTCGCGGGGGCGGCGGCTGCAGGTGGAGGCGGACGCGCGGCGCACGCTGATCGACCTGCGGAACCAGTACGAGGCGGTGCGCCTCGCGGACCGCTCGGCCGGGCTGGCGCGCGAGCGCGTGGAGCTGGGGCAGCAGCGCTACCGCGCCGGCGGCCTCGGTTTCACGGAGCTGCAGCAGATGATCACGCAGGCGGCGTCGGCGGAGCGCGGTGCGATCGCGGCTCGCTTCGCCTTCGCCAACGCGCTGGTCCGGCTCGAGCGCCTGGTCGGCGAGCCACCGGCGGCGCGGTGAAGGCGCGCGCCTGATGTCGCTGCCGCGCCGCTCGATCGGCCGTCCCGTCGCCGTCTCGATGCTTTTCGTCGCGGCGGCCTTCCTCGGCGCCATCTCGTTCCGCCGCCTGCCCATCGACCTGCTGCCGCAGATCGCCTATCCGAAGCTCGTCGTGCTCACGCGCTACGAGAACGTGGGCCCCTCCGAGATCGAGCGTTTCGTCACCGAGCCGATCGAGCAGGAGGTCAGCGCGGTGCCGGGCGTCGAGCGGGTCGAGAGCGCCTCGCGCGACGGCCTCTCCGTCGTCACGCTGCGCTTCGCGTGGGGCACCGACATGGACTTCGCCGCGCTGAACGTGCGCGAGAAGCTGGACAACCTGCGCGACCGCCTGCCGGAGCGCGCAGAGCGGCCGGCGGTGCTGCGCACCGACCCCGCCGCCGAGCCGATCCTCGCCATCAGCGTCGCCGGCAAGGGCGACCTGTGGACGCTCGAGGACCTCGCCGAATCCGTCTTCCGCCGCCGCCTCGAGCAGATCGACGGCGTCGCGCAGGCGGCCGTCACCGGCGGCCTCGAGCGCGAGATCCACGTCGACGTCGATCCCGCGCGCCTCGAGGCGCAGGGACTCACGCTCGACGACGTCGCCTCCGCGCTCGACGCGGCGAACGTCAGCGCCCCCGGCGGCACGGTGCGCCGCGGCCGCTACCGCTACGCCGTGCGCACCCTCGGCGAGCTGGCGGGGGTGGACGAGATCGGCACCGTCCTCATCCGCCCCTCGGCGGCGCCGGACTCCGCCGCCGTGCCGGTTCCGCTGCGCGACGTCGCGCGCATCGAGGACGGCTTCCGCGACCGCGAGTCCGTCGCCCGCTACGACGGCAGGGAAGCGGTCGGCCTGCTCGTCTACAAGGAGTCCGGCGCGAACACGGTGCGCGTGGCGCGGCGCGTGGACGAGGTGCTCGCGCAGCTCCGCGCCTCCTACCCGGACGTCGACCTCGCCGTCGCGACCAGCCAGGCCGGCTTCGTCGCCACCGCCATCGCCAACGTCGTGCAGGCGCTGCTGTGGGGCGGCATCCTCGCCTTCCTCGTGCTCATCCTCTTCCTGCGCGACGTGCGCTACCCGATCGCCATCGCGCTCGCGATCCCGATCTCCGTCGTCGTCACCTTCGCGCTGCTCGACGCCGCCGGCATCTCGCTCAACGTGATGACGCTCGGCGGCCTCGCGCTCGGCGTCGGCATGCTGGTGGACAACTCGATCGTCGTGCTCGAGAACGTCTTCCGCCATCGCGAAGCGGGAGGCGCCGCGGTCGAGTCGGCCGCCGTCGGCGCCGAGGAGGTGCAGGGCGCGATCACCGCCTCCACGCTCACGACGATCGCCGTCTTCGGCCCGATCGTCTACGTGGAAGGTGTGGCCGGCGAGCTGTTCGGCGCGCTCTCGCTCGCCGTCACGTTCTCGCTGCTCGCCTCGCTCGTCGTCGCGCTCACGCTGCTGCCCACCATGGCCGCGCGCTGGAAGGGCGACGTCGCCGCCTCCGCCGGCCGGCGCCGCGGCTTCCTCCGCCGCCCGCTCGAGGCGTTCGACCGCGCCTTCGAACGCTTCACCGCGGCGTACGAGAGGTCGCTCGCGTGGTCGCTCGCGCACCCCGGCCGCGTGCTGCTCGCGTGCGCCGCGCTGCTCGTCGTCGCGGGCGCCGTCGGAGTCGGCCTGCGACGCGACGTGCTGCCGCACGTCGACCAGGGCGAGTTCGACGTGCGCCTCACGCTGCCGCGCGGCACCCCGCTCGAGCGCACCGCGGACGCCGCGACGCGGCTCGAATCGATCCTGCGCGCGGATCCCGCCGTGGCGGCCGTCTTCACGCGCGTCGGCCGGCAGGCGGCGGTGCAGGGCTACGAGGACGAGGAGAGCGGCCTCAACACCGCGCTGCTCTCGGTGCGGCTGAAGCAGGGGGCGCACACCGCGCCGGCGCTGTCGCGGATCCGTCCGCGGCTCGGCGCGTTCCCGCCCGGCGAGGTGGCGATCGAGACGGGGACGGCGACGGCGCTCGGCCGCATTCTCGGCGGCGGCGAGGCGGACCTCTCGGTGCGCGTGAGAGGAGAGGATCTGGACGGCGCGCTGGCGTACGCGAACCGGGTCGCGACGCGGCTGCAGCGCGTCGCGCAGCTCGGCAACGTGCGCCTCGGCACCGAGCTGGGGCAGCCGGAGGTGCGCGTCGAGGTGGACCGCGAGCGCGCGGCTTCGTACGGCATCGAGGCGCGTCGCGTCGCGGACGTCGTGCAGGCGGCGATGCAGGGAAAGGTCGCGACGCGCCTGGCGGACTTCGACCGCCGCATCCCGGTCGTGGTGCGGCTGCCGGATTCGGAGCGCCACTCGCTCGACGCGCTCGGCGCGCTGCGCATCGACGGCGTGCCGGTGCGCGACCTCGTGCGCACCGTGGAGGCGACGGCGCCGGCGGAGATCCGCCGCGTCGACCAGAACCGCGAGGTGTCGGTGCTCGCCGACGTCGTCTCCGGCGGCGTGAGCGGCGCGACGGCGGCGGTCGAGGATGCGCTCGCCGCGCTGCCGCCGCCGCACGGGCTGGGCGTGCGCGTGGGCGGCGAGAACGAGGAGCTGCGGCAGGGCTTCCGCGCGCTCGGCTTCGCCTTCCTGCTCGCGCTGCTGCTCGTCTACATGATCCTCGCCGCGCAGTTCGAGTCGCTGCTCCACCCGTTCGTCGTGCTGCTCACCGTGCCGCTCGGCGTGCTCGGCGCACTGCTCGCGCTCGGCGTCACCGGCGCCGGCCTGAACACGCTGAGCCTGATCGGCATCGTCGTCCTCGTCGGCATCGGCGTGAACGACGCAGTGGTGAAGGTGGACTTCGTCAACCAGGCGCGCGCCCGCGGCCTGAACGTGCGCGACGCGCTGCTCGCCGCCGGCCACGCGCGGCTCCGCCCGATCCTGATGACCACCGTCACGACGCTGCTCGGCGTGCTGCCGATGGCGCTCGGACTCGGACGAGGCGGTGAGCTGCAGCGGCCGCTCGCGATCGCCGTCTTCGGCGGCCTGCTCACCGCGACCGCGCTCACGTTGATCGTGATCCCCGTCGCCTACGAGTTGGCGGAGAAGGCGCGCGAGCGGCTGCGCGTCGCGACCGGCGTCGACCTCGCGGGCGCCGGCTGGCTGTCGCGGCTGCGACGACGCGGACGCGACGGAGTCGGCCCCTCGGCCGGCCTCGCGGCGCACCGCGGCAACGACGCCGCGGCGCCGGGCGTCGTCGTCCTCGGTCCGGCCGTCGAGGGGGACGGCGAGCGGTGATCCGCCTGGCGATCCGGCGCCCGATCGCCGTCTCGATGCTGTATTTCGCGGTGGCGCTGCTCGGCGTGGCCGCGTGGCGCAACGTGCCGCTGGAGCTCCTGCCGGACACCGAGCTGCCGAAGCTCTCCGTCCACGCCACCTGGCCCGGCGCCTCGCCGGAGACGACCGAAGCGCTGCTCACCTCGCCGCTCGAGGAGGCGGTCGAGCAGGTGCGGGGCGTCGCGAAGGTCACGTCAATGTCGCAGGAGACGAACGGCAGCGGCGACGCCACGATCACGATCGAGTTCGCGCCCGGCACGGACATGGAGTTCGCGCGCCTCGAGCTGTCGGAGCGGCTGGGCGCGCTCGAGAGCGCACTGCCGGACGGCGTCGCCGGACCGTTCGTCCAGCCGTACGTGCCGCAGGAGTTCCAGGACCAGGACCGGCCGTTCCTCTCCTACACCGTGACGGGGCCGTACACGCTGGAGGCGCTGCGCGCCCGGGTCGAGGACGCGATCGCGCCCGAGCTGCGCCAGATCCGCGGCGTGGCGGCGCTGCGCGTGGCCGGCGGCCGCGCGCGGCTGCTCGAGATCGAGCTCGATCCGCAGCGCGCGCTCGCGCTCGGGCTCGCGCCGCAGGACGTCGCGCGCCGTCTGCGCGACATGAGCCTGGTGGGCGAGGCGGGCGCCGTGTTCAGCGGCGGCGAGCGCCGAACGCTGTCGATCCGGGACCCGGTCCGCTCCGTGGCGGAGGTGCGCGCGCTGCCGATCCTCGAGGCGCGGGGCCGCGTCGTCCGCGTGCGCGACGTCGCGCGCGTCCACGACACGTACGAGGAGCCGACGTCGTACTACCGCGTCGACGGCGAGCCGGCCGTCTCCTTCGCGCTGGTCAAGGAGAGCGGCGGCAACGCGGTCGCCACCGCGGACGCGGTCAAGGCGAGCGTCGCGTCGCTGCAGGCGGGGCTGCCGAGCGGCGTGCGGCTCATCCTCGACGACGACCGCAGCGCCACGATCCGCAAGCAGCTCGCCGACCTGCGCACGCGCGCCCTCGCTTCCGCGCTCGCCGTCTTCCTCGTGCTGCTGCTCTTCCTGCGCTCGCTGCGCTCGACCGCGATCGTCTTCGCCACGATCGGCTTCTCGATCCTGATCACGCTCAACTTCGTCTATTTCGGCGGCCTCACGCTGAACATCCTCACGCTGATGGGCCTGGCGATGGGCTTCGGCCTCATCGTCGATAACGCGATCGTGGTGCTCGAGAACGTGTACCGCCGCCGCCGGGGCGGGGAAGCGGCCGCCCTCGCCGCCGAGGAGGGCGCGCGCGAGGTCGTGCTGCCGGTCCTCGCCGCCACGCTCACGACCGTCGTCGTGCTGGTCCCGTTCGTCTACCTGCAGGGCGAACTGCGCGCCTACTACGTGCCGCTCGCGATCGTCGTCGGCTTCGCGCTCCTCGCCAGCCTGCTCGTCGCCTTCACCTTCATCCCCGCCGTCGGCGCGCGCATCCTCGGCCGGCTCGGCCGCGAGGCGCGCGAAAGCGGGCTCGGCCGCGAGGCGCTCGGGGAGCTGGAAAGCGGGCGCGGCCCCGACGCCGCGGGCGCGCGCCCGCCGCTCTACATGCGCTTCTACCGCGGCCTGCTCTCCTTCACGCTGCGGCACCCGTGGGTGACCGTGGGTGTCGCGGTGCTGTGTCTGGCGGGCTCGTGGCAGCTCTTCGACCACTACGTGACCAAGGGGGTCGTGTGGGGCCGCTGGTGGGGAAGCGACACCTACATCAGCATCCAGATCTCGCAGCCGCGCGGCGAGGAGCTGGCGCGCACCGACGAGCTGGCGCGCCACTTCGAGGACCGCCTGCGCGAGATGCCGGAGGTGGCCCGCTTCGTCACGCGCGTCTACCCCCGCGCGGCGATGATCAAGGTGACCTTCCCGGCCGCGATCGAGCAGACCAACGTACCGGTCGCGATCAAGGAGCAGATGGAGGCCTACAGCCATCTCTTCGGCGGCGCGCAGGTCCGCGTCTACGGCTACGGCCCGAGCTTCTACGGCGGCGGCGGCTCGCCGCCCAACTACTCGATCTCGATCCTCGGCTACAACTACGAGCGCGTGCGCGACATCGCCGAGGACCTCGGCCGGCGGCTGCAGCGCTTCTCCCGCATCCGCGACGTCGACACCAACTCCAGCGGCTATTTCTTCGACCCGACGCCCGCGACGGAGCTCGTCGTGCACCTGGACCGCGCGCGCCTCGCCGCCTACGACCTGACCACGCGCGATGCGATCGGCTACATCGCCGCCGCGCTCGCCGGCCGCGGCTTCCCCGGCCGCACCGACCTGGACGGCGACGAGGTCGAATACACCGTCAAGCTCGCCGGCGCCTCGACCCTCGACCTGCACGCGCTGCAGGAGCTGGCGCTCGGGCGGCGCGGCGGCCCCGCGGTCCGCTTCGCCGACGTCGCCCGCGTCGAGGAGCGTCCCGTCATGAGCCGCATCCAGCGCGAGGACCAGCAGTATCGGCGCCTCGTCGCCTACGAGTTCCGCGGCCCCGCCAAACTCGGCGACCGCGTCCGCGACGCCGTCGTCGGCGCCACCGCGCTGCCGCCCGGCTACTCGATCGAGAAGCAGCAGGCCTACACGTGGTCCACCGCGGAAAAGCAGCAGATCTACGCCGTGCTCGCCGTCGCCATCGTGCTCGTCTTCATGGTCACGGCGGCGCTCTTCGAGTCGCTGCGCCAGCCGCTCTGCGTGCTGCTGGCCGTGCCCATGGCGCTCGTCGGCGTCTTCCTCCTCTTCTTCTACACGGGCGCGGCGTTCACCCGCGAGGCGTACGTCGGCGTGATCATGATGGGCGGCGTCGTCGTCAACAACGCGATCCTCCTGATCGACCACATCAACGGCCTGCGACGACGCGTCGGCCTCGCGCTCGACGCCGCGATCCTGCGCGGCACCCTCGAGCGCGTGCGGCCCATCCTCATGACCACCGCCACGACCGTCTTCGGCCTCCTGCCGCTCGTCCTCTTCAGCCCCTCCGCCGACTCCAACATCTGGAACGCGCTCGCCTACGCGCTGATCGGCGGCCTCACCAGCTCGACGCTGCTCGTGCTCACCGTGACCCCCGCCCTCTACCTCCTCTTCGAGCGCGGCTGGCGGTGGAAGCGGCGGGCGTCCGTGGCGACGCGAGCGTGAAACGCCCCCGGGCCCGCGAGCGTGAAACGCCCCCGGCTCCGCGAGCGTGAAACGCCCCCGGCTCCGCGAGCGTAGAAGAAGCAGAAACCCCGGACCGGAGACCGGATGGCCCTCTCGCCGCGCACGCGTCGCCTCGCGCTCTTCGCCGCCACGGCGGTGGGGATCGTGCTGCTGTGGAACACCCCGATCCTCTACCCCCTGCGGATCTTCGTGGTGCTGCTCCACGAGGCGAGCCACGGCCTCGCCGCTCTGGCGACCGGGGGCCGCATCGAGCGCATCGTGCTGACCCCTGACGAGGGGGGCTTCACGTACACGCGCGGCGGCAACGCCTTTCTCACGCTGTCGGCCGGCTATCTCGGCAGCCTCGCCTGGGGCGTCGCGATCCTGGCCGCAGCCCGCTCCCGCCGCGCCGGCATCGTCGCCATGGCCCTCGGCGTCGGCGTGCTCGCGTTGACCGCGCTCTACGTCCGCAGCCTCTTCGGCTTCGCCTTCGGGCTCCTCTTCGGCGCCGTGCTGCTGATCGGCGGCCGCACCCTGCCGCATCGCGCCGTCGCGTGGCTGCTCCTGGTGGTCGGGCTGACGAGCTGCATGTACGCCACGCTCGACATCAAGAGCGACATTCTGGAGCGCCCCGGCATGCCCTCCGACGCCCGCCTCCTCGCCCAGATGACCCACATCCCCGTCGTCGTCTGGGGCGTGCTGTGGATGGCGATCGCCCTCGCCGTAAGCTGGACCCTCTTCCGCCGCGCCCTGCGAACCTAACCCCCAGACCCCCAGACCCCCCGCAGACCCCCGAACCCCACACCCCCCCGCAGACCCCCTCCCCAGACCCCAGACCGATTCACCCACCCACCTCCATCCCAACCCTCAAAATACCGATATCTTCGGCTTGTACTTCCCCGGCTCCTTCCTCACATCCTCGATCAGCGTCTGCAGATCCACCACCGCCTTCAGGAGCTGTTCGTAGAGCGCCGGATCGTTCATGAGGCGGGCCATCGTCCCGTCGCCCCCCTCCACGGCGCCGAGCACGCGGTTGAAGGAGACGAGCGCGGAATCGAGCGCCCCGACGGTGCCGACCGCGCGGTCGTAGAGCGCCGGATCGTGCAGCAGCTTGCCGAGTGTGCCGTCGCCGTTCAGGGCGACGGCGGTCAGCGTGTCGACGCGCGCGATCGCCGCGGCGGCGTGGTCGTAGAGCGCGGGGTCGTGGACGAGGCGGCCGAGCGTGCCGTGCGGGTCCTGGATCTGGCGCAGCACGTCGGCGAGCTCCGAGGTGGCGGACGTCATCTGGAGGTAGAGCCCGTCGTCCTGGAGCAGCCGTCCGACGGTGCCGCGACCGCCGGCGATGGCCGCGGTGACGCGGTGCAGGTCCCCGACCACCAGACGCGCGCTGTCGAGCGCGCTGCTGGCGGTCTGCAGCACGTTCTCGAGGTCGACGACTGCCGCCGCCGTGAGCGTGTCGCCTTCCCGCAGGATCGGCGTGTTCGGCGTGCCGGGCGAGATGTCGATGTACTTGTCGCCCAGCAGGCCCTGCGAGCGGATGAAGGCGCGCGAGTCGCGCCGGATCTGCCGCC
The DNA here is from genome assembly GCA_963816355.1 of uncultured Gemmatimonadales bacterium. Taxonomy (GTDB): domain Bacteria; phylum Gemmatimonadota; class Gemmatimonadetes; order Longimicrobiales; family RSA9; genus CAWFKH01. The sequence goes on from CAWFKH010000003.1 coordinate 992,170, forward strand.
GCACGCCTTCGTCGATGGCGACGCCGACGGCCACGTGGCGCTCCTCCGTCTGCTCCTCGAGGGGCAGGAAGTCGATCGCGCTCACCTGGCCCACGCGCTGCCCGGCGAGGGTGACGGGGGCGCCCTCGCGCAGCCCGGCGGCGCTGGAGACGACCGTGGTGAGCCGGTAGCGAGAGGCGAAGATATCGAAGACCTTGCCCACCTCGTAGACGGCGACGGCCAACACGACGAGGCCGACAATGGCGAGGATCCCGACGCGCACCATGCGGGCGCGGTCCCTGGCCCGGGCGGAGGCGCTGGCCATCAGCTCAGGAACGCGTTGATGTAAGGATCGTTCGCCGCGATCATCTCTTCGGGCGTGCCGTCGAAGCGGATCTCCCCCTCCTTCAACAGGTTCACCCGCGTGGCGACGCGAAAGCCGGCGCGGATGTCGTGACTGACCACGAGCGACGTGACGCCGAGCTCCGTCTGCAGCTTCCGGATCAGCTTGTTGATCGTGCCGACGGTGAGCGGATCGAGGCCGGAAGTCGGCTCGTCGTAGAGCACGATCTTGGGGTCGGTCGCGATCGCGCGTGCGATCCCGACCCGCTTCTTCATGCCGCCCGACAGCGAGCTCGGAAGCTGCCCCATCACCTCGTCCGGATCGAGGTCCACGAATTCGAGTCGTTCCCGGACCGTTCGCACGATCTCCTCCTCCTCCAGTTCCTTGCTCTCGCGCAGCGGGTAGGCGACGTTGTCGAACACGGTGAGGGAGTCGAAGAGCGCCGCGCTCTGGAACACCATGCCGATGCCGCGCCGCAGCTCGAGCGCCTCGTCGAAGCTCATCTCCGTCACGTCGCGGCCGAACACCTCGACGGTCGCCGCGGTCCGGCAGCAGGAAGCGCAGGATCAGCTTCAGGATCGTCGACTTGCCGGTGCCGGACTCGCCCACCACGAGCAGCGTCTCGCCCTCGCGAGCCCGCAGGTCGATGCCTTCGAGCACGGGCCGCTCGAAGGAGAGCCAGACGTCCTCCAGCGCGATGACCACCGGCTGGTCGGCCAGCTCCTTCGCCTGCACCGGGCGCGGCGGCTCGTGCGTGCGAAGCTCCGAGCGGATCGCCTCGATGTGACGCTCGCGCTCGACCTGCGGCGGACCCTCGGCGTCCGCGCCGGGCTCATCCCGCCCACCGTCCGCTGCCGCCGGCTCCCGCGTCCGCTCCTCTTCCACCAGGCCCTCTCTCACAGCGGCGGCAGCAGCTCGAGCAGGAGCTGCGTCAGGAAGTAGTCGACCGCCAGGATGAGGATCGCCGACATCACGACGGCACGCGTCGTCGCCTCGCCCACGCCCTCCGTGCCGCCTTCCGTCGCCAGGCCGTAGTAGCACCCGGTCAGCGTGATGATCGCGCCGAACACCAGCGGCTTCACGAGTCCGCTCACGAAGTCGCGCGGAAAGACGCCGAAGACGAAGCCGGACTGCGCGATCGTCTGCCAGATGCTCGTCAGGTAGATGTCGGCCGGGATCTGCATCCGGAAGACCGCGATCAGCAGTCCACCGAAGATCCCCACGACGTCCGCGACCACCGTGAGCAGCGGCATCATCAGGACGCCCGCGATGAGGCGCGGCGTCACCAGCTTCTTGATCGGATCCGTGCCGAAGCTCTGCAGCGCGTCGATCTGCTCCGTGACGCGCATCGAGCCGATCTCGGCCGCGATGCCGGACCCGACGCGGCTCGCGACCATGAGCGAGCTGAGCACCGGCCCCAGCTCGCGGATCATCGACGCGCCCACCAGCGCTCCCACGTAGATCTGCGCGCCGAAGCGGGCCAGCGAGATGGAGCTCTGCAGGGCGAGCACCATGCCCGTGAAGAGACCGGTGAGCATCACGATCGGCAGCGAGCCCACGCCCAGCCGGTCCATCTGCGTCACCGTGTCGCGCCAGTAGAACGGCCGCGCGGCCACGAATCGCGCGGCGCGGCCGCCGAGCGTGAAATACTCCTGCACGCCGATCGCGATGCTGCGCATCCAATCGTCGACGACGGCGACGACCCGTTGCATCCGCGCTGTCTCCTTCGGCGAGGGCGGGCGGCGTGCGCTTTACAAGCGGAGAGGCCCCGCGTACGTTCGGCCCCGATTGCGCGTTCGGACCCCCCGCAGACACAAGTTCCGTGCCGAACACCACCCCGCGGCGCTCCGCGTGAATCACGTCGATCCGGCCCGCGCCCGCGTCCTCCTCGACGGCGCGCGGCAGCGACGCATCCTCGTCGTCGGCGACCTCATGCTCGACGTCTACCTGCGCGGCGAGGTGAGCCGCGTCTCGCCCGAAGCGCCCGTACCGGTCGTTCACGTGCGCGAGGAGTGGCGCGCGCTGGGCGGCGCCGCCAACGTCGCCGCGAACGCGGCCGCGCTCGGCGTCGCGTGCGACGTCCTCGGCTGCATCGGAGAGGATGCGGCCGGCGCCGCGCTGCGCGTCAGCCTCGCGGACGCCGGGATCGGCGACGCCGGCGTCGTCGCCGTCGCGGGCCGGCCGACCACGACGAAGACGCGCGTCATGGCCCGCCACCAGCAGGTCGCCCGCTACGATCAGGAGGCGCTCGAGCCGCTCGCGGCGGACGCCGTCTCCCGCCTCGTCGACCGCATCGAGGCGCTCGCCCCGCGCTGCGACGCCATCGTGCTCGAGGACTACGACAAGGGCGTCCTCGTCCCCGCCGTGATCGATGCCGCGCTCGACGCGGCGCGCCGCCTCGGGCGGCCGGTCGTCGTGGATCCGAAGGCGGACCACTTCTTCGACTACCGCGGCGCCACCGTCTTCAAGCCGAACCGCGGCGAGCTCGCGGCCGCGCTGCGCGCGCCGGTCCTCGCCGACGACGCCGCGTGGCTCGAGCGCACCCGCCGGCACCTCGAGTGCAGCCATCTCCTCGTCACGCTCGGCGAGGACGGCCTGGCGCTCATGACCGAGGAGGGAGAGTACGCGCGCGTGCCCACCGTCGCCCGCTCCGTATTTGACGTCTCCGGCGCCGGCGACACGGTCACCGCCGTGATCGCGGCGACGCTTACCGCCGGGGGCACGATCCTCGAAGCGGCGGTGCTCGCGAACCACGCGGCGGGCGTCGAGATCGGCAAGCTCGGCGTCGCCACGGTGTCGGGCGAGGAGCTGCTGGGCGCGATCGCCGACCACGCGGCCGGCTGAGCCCCGCGGCGGCGCGGCGCCAGCCGGGCCACGCGACACTGCAACCACGACAGGAGAATGAGGATGGCAGAGATCGAGCGCGTGCACACGGACGCGGCGCCGAAGGCGATCGGCCCCTACAGCCAGGCGATCGTCCACGGCGACCTGGTGTTCACCGCCGGGCAGATCCCGATCGACCCCGCCAGCGGCGACATCCTCGCCGGCGACGTCGCCGTCCAGACCGACCGCGTCCTGAAGAACCTCGCCGCGGTCCTCGAGGCCGCCGGCACCTCCCTCGGGCGAGCGATCAAGACCACCGTCTTCCTCGCCGACATGGACGATTTTCCCGCCATGAACGAGGTCTACGGCCGCCACTTCGGCGACCATCGGCCGGCGCGCTCGACCGTCCAGGTGGGAAGCCTGCCGAAGGACGTGCGCGTCGAGATCGACGTGGTCGCCGCACGCGCCTGACATCGCGCCGCCGGCGCCGCGGGACCGCTCCGCGCCGCGCCCGTCTCGCGCTCCGCGCCGCGCCCGCCGCGCGCTCGCCGCCGCGCCCGCACGGCCCTTGCTACGGTAGGACACGAGGCCGGGCCCCGCGCCCGGTATGTGGACCCGTTCGGGTGAGGTGACGATGTCGGTGGAACGCGAGCGCGGCGACGACACGCGCGACGGACGCGGCGGCGAGGCGCGCGGCAGACGCGGCGAAGGACCGAACCTCGGGCGCGGCGAAGGCCCGAACCTCGGACGAGGCGAGGAGCCGCAAGGCGGAGACGGCGACGAACGTGCCGACGCGCGCCGGCGGTGGCGTGGACCGCGGCCGCGCGAGGCGCTGGCGGTCGGCCTGGCCGCCGCGGCGTCCGGGTTGCTCGGCGCTGGCATGGCGCTGCGCCCGCGCCCGACGCCCGCCGCCGCACCGAGGCGGAAGAAGCCGGACCCGCAGGCGGAGATGGCGCACGCGCGGTCGACGCGCTGGGACCTGCCTGCCGTCCGCAACGACCGCGTCGACTTCTTCATCGAGTTCCTGATGGGGAAGAACCACGACAAGACGCGCGCCTGGCTCGAGCGCGTCGGCCGCTACGGTCCGATGATCCGGGAGAAGCTGCGCGAGCGCGGCATGCCCGAGGACCTGCTCTACCTCGCCATGATCGAGAGCGGTCTCAACCCGAACGCGTACTCCTCCGCCGACGCCGCCGGCCTGTGGCAGTTCATCGCGCCGACCGGCGAGCGCTACGGCCTCGAGGTGAGCCGCTGGGTGGACCAGCGGCGCGACCCGCTCAAGGCGACCGACGCGGCGCTCACCTACCTTCAGGAGCTCCACGACCGCTTCGGCAGCTGGTACCTCGCCGCCGCCGCCTACAACACCGGCGAGAACCGCGTCGCGCGGATCCTGGACGAGAAGGCGGGCGGCGCCCGCGGCGACGACTCCCTCTACTGGAAGATCGCGCCCGACCTCCCGCGCGAGACCAGGGATTACGTGCCGGTCATGCTCGCCATGGGCTACATCGCGAAGGACCCCGCGCGCTACGGCTTCGCCGACCTGCAGCACCAGACGCCGCTCCGCTTCGAGCCGGTCACGGTGGCGGGCGGCACCTCGCTCGACGACGTCGCCCGCGCCGCCGGCGCCGACGCGGCCACGATCGCCGAACTCAACCCGCAGCTCGTGCGCGGCAGCACGCCGCCCGGCCGCTCGTGGCGCGTGCGCGTCCCCCTCGGCGCCGCCGCTCCGGTCCTTGCGCTCTACGCTCCCGAGGGCGCGGCGGCGCCGGGCACGCGCAGGGCCGACTGAGGAGCCGCCGGATCCGGCGCACGCCTTGACGGCGCGCGCCGCGGGCGGCCATCCTCCTGCCCCGTGCGACGACACCCGAACGGGGGGGCGGATCTGGCCTGGTGGCTGGCCACGTCTTCAAAACGTGCGTGCGTGGCTGAGACCCGCGCAGGTGAGTTCGATTCTCACACGCTCCCGCCATCGCTTCCGCCGGCCGGCTTCTCCTCACGCGCCAGGACCTGCCGAGTGCAATTCATCGTGAACCCGACGGCCGGCGGCGGCCGGGCCCGCCGCGCCGCACGCGCCATCGAGCGGCGACTCTCGCGCGCAGGCGTCGACTTCCGCCTCGCCGAGACCGCCGGCCGCGGCGACGCGCTCGACCTCGCCCGCGAGGCGGCCCGAGCCGGGGCGGACGCGGTCGTCGCCGTGGGCGGCGACGGCACCGTGCACGAGATCGTCAACGGCCTGCTGCGCGCCCGAGAGGAGCAGGTACCGCTGCCGCCGTTCGGCGTCGTGCCGGCCGGCTCCGGCAACGACTTCGTCACCTCGGCGGCGGGGACCTCCGACGCGCTGGCGCTGTACAACGCGCTGCGTGGCGGCGCGCTGCGAAGCGTGGACGCCGGGCGGGTCGAGTGGCCGGGGGGCCACGCCTATTTCGTCAACGCGATGGGCCTCGGGATCGACGTCGAGGTGGTGCGGCAGGTGGAGCGGTCGCCGCGGCTGCCCGGCCTCGCGGGCTACCTCCTCGCCCTCGCCCGCGCGCTCGTCGGCTTCTCGGCGGTTCCGGTGCGCTTGCGCGTGGACGGCGAGGAGTGGCGGGGACGCGTCATGATGGCGGCCGTGTCCAACGGCGCGCGCCTCGGCGGCGGCTTCCGCCTCTCCCCCGACGCGCGCATCGACGACGGCCACCTCGACCTCTGTATCGTGAGCCGGCTCGGCGCGTGGGGCGTCGCGCGCGCCGTCCCCAGGATCCTCGCGGGCACGCACGGAACAATGGCGGCGGTGACCATGCGAAAGGGAACGATGATCGAGATCGAGCGCACCGACGGCGCCTCTCTCGTCCTGCAGCTCGACGGCGAGCTGTGCGACGTCGGCCCCGCCGCGCTCACCCGCGTCGCCGCGCTCCCCGGCGCGCTCCGGCTCATCGTTCCCGCGGCCGAAGGCGCCGCTTGATGCCGCCGCCGCGCCGCCGCGCCGGCCGCGGGCCGGCGACGTCGCTCGCGCTGCTCCTCGCGCTCGCCGCGCTCCACGCCGCGCCGGCCGCCGCGCAGCAGCCCGCGCTGCCGGACAGCAACGCGTTCAGGGTCCCGCCCGGCACGCCGTCGCCCGCGGGCGCGATGCTCCGCTCGCTCGTCGTACCCGGCTGGGGACAGGCCGCCTCCCGCGCCTACTTCCGCGGCGGCATCTACTTCGCGGCGGTCACCGGAAGCTGGATCATGGTCTTCAAGACCAACGACAACCTCGCCTCGGCGCGTACGGTCGAGTCGATCCGCCGCGCCTTCGCGCGCGATTCGATCCTCGCCGCCGCGGAGACCGACCGCGCCCTGGCGAGCCGCATCAAGGACCCGCTCGGCTTCCGGCAGGCGGTCGACAGTACCGACGCCGTGGCGGCCGAACATCGGCTGGCCGACTCGCGCCGCGGCCAGCGCCAGGACTGGATCGCGCAGGTGATCTTCTGGACGCTCGCCGGCGCCGCCGACGCGTACGTGACGAACCAGCTCGTCGACTTCCCCGTCGACGTGCGCGCCGCACCGCGCGCCGGCGGCGGCGTCGAGTTCGGCATCGGCGTGCCGTGGAAGGGACCCCGTTGAGAGACGGGGCCGAACGGCCGATCGGCGACGCGGACCGGGGCGGAGCCGACACGCGCCCCATCGGCGTCTTCGATTCGGGCATCGGAGGACTCACCGTGGTGAGCGAGCTGGTGCGCCGCCTGCCGCACGAGTCGATCCTCTACTTCGGCGACACCGCCCGCCTGCCCTACGGCCCGAAGTCGCCCGAGACCGTCGTGCGCTATTCGCGCGAGGCCGCCGCTTTCCTCCTGTCGCGCGACGTGAAGGCGATCGTCGTCGCGTGCAACACGGCGACCGCCCACGCCCTCGCCGAGTTGGAGCGGTCGACGCCCGTGCCGGTCATCGGCGTGGTCGACGCGGGCGCGCGCGCGGCGATCGCCGCCACCCGGACGGGACGGATCGGCGTCATCGGGACCGCCGGCACGATCGGCTCCGGCGCCTACGACCGCGCCATCCGCGCCGCCAGGGCCGACGCTCACGTCTACGCGCAGCCGTGCCCCCTCTTCGTGCCGCTCGTCGAGGAAGGCCTCGTAGAACACGCCGCCACGGAGATGATCGCGCGCGACTACCTGCGCCCGCTCCACGACGTAGACGTGGACGTCCTGATCCTCGGCTGCACCCACTACCCGCTGCTGCGCCCGCTGCTCGGCAGGATCATGGGCCCGGACGTCACCCTCGTCGACTCCGCCGAGGAAACGGCCCGCGACGCCGCCGAAGTGCTCCAGGCCGCCTCGCTCCTCGCGCCCCCGGGCGCTGCCGTCACGCGCCATTTCACCGCGAGCGACCTGCCACTCCGCTTCCGCGACATCGGCCGCCGCTTCGTCGGCGGCATCATCGACGATGTCGAGCGGGTCGACGTCGAGGGCGCCGCGCCGCCGCCTCCTCACTCCTCCCAGCGCCGCAGCGCCGGCGCCGCCCCGTCCGGCACCGTCACGTAGGCCGCCTCGCGCAGCCAGTCGCCCGCGTTGACGTAGTGGCGGCCGGGCGCCACCTCCGTGATCTCTGCCCGGTGCGCGTGGCCGCACACCACCAGCGAGAGCTCCGACTCCTCCGCGAGCCGCGCCTCCGCCCACGCGCGGATGTAGGCAGCCCGTCCGACGCCGCCGCCTGCCGGCCCCTTCGCCTCCGTCGACGACACCGCGCGCGCCAACCGCAGCCCCAGCTCCGGGTGCAGCGCGCGGAACGCGGCGATCGCGCCCCGGCTGCGAATCGCCGCCTTGAGGGTGCGGTACTTCAGGTCGCCGCCCCCCACGCCGTCGCCGTGCGCGACGAGCGCGGCGCGGCCGCCGAGACGCAGGCGGATCGGGCCGTCGCGAAAGTCCAACCCCACGCGCTCGCGCAGGAAGCGGCCGCCCCACGCGTCGTGATTGCCGCCGATCATCGTGACCGGCACCCCCGCGTCCGCCAGGTCCGCGAGCGCTGCCAGCGTGCGGAAATGGCGGCTCGGCACCACGTCGCCCCATTCGAACCAGAAGTCGAACAGGTCGCCCGCGACGAGCAGCGAGCGCGCGCGCCCCGGCAGCGAGCGGAGGAAGGCGACGAACGCCCGCTCCGTCGCGTCCGGCACCGCGCCCAGGTGCACGTCCGAGACGACGTAGTCGGTTCCCATGTGGCGGCCAAGCTAGACGACGCGCGCGCGGTGCCACAAGGGCGCCGCCGCAATGGCGCCGCCGCGGTTGACGCGCCCCTCCGGCCACCGGTAGGATCACGCTTCCATCGGCCGGGAGGGAGGGAAGCGCACGCATGGAGGCCGCAGCGACCGCGGGCACGACGAACACGCGCGTACGCGTGCGCTACGCGGAGACCGACCAGATGGGCGTCGCCTATCACGCGCACTATCTGGTGTGGTGCGAGGTGGGGCGCACCGATCTGATCCGCCACCTCGGCGCGCCCTACCGCGAGCTCGAAGAGGGCGGCCTCCGCCTCGCCGTCGTCGACGCCGCCGTCCGCTACCACGCCCCCGCTCGCTATGACGACGTCGTGCGCGTCGAGACCCGCGTCGAGCGCGTGCGCTCCCGCGGCGTCAACTTCGCCTATCGCCTCGTCCGCGAGGAGCCCGCCCCCGAAACGCGACTCGCCACCGCGACCACCCACCTCATCGCGCTCCGCCCCGATGGCGTTCCGGGTAGCCTGCCCCGCTCCCTCATCGAACGTCTGAGCCGTGCCGCGGGTAGTAGCGTTCCATGAAGCGTCTCACGCCATTCGATCGGCGCCGCGACGCCGCGCGCGCCGCGTCCGCTCCTCGCGCTCGCCACGTTCCTCGCCGCGTCGTGCGCCTCGGCGCCCGGCGCACCGGAGGCCGCCGCGGGTGCGCCGCCCGACAGCGCCGCGGCGGAGGCCGCCATCGCCGCGACGCGCCCCACCGGCGCCCGCAAGGCCGTCTTCAGCTGGCGGCTGCGTGACCAGAACAGCCATTTCAGCGGCCGCGGTGTCGCCCGCGATCCAGGGCCCCGACCGCGCGCGCATCGATCTCTTCGGTCCGCGTGGCGAGAGCTACCTCGCGGCCGCGCTCGTCGGCGACGATCTCCGCATCCCGGCCGGCGTCGATCCGGACGTGGTGCCGCCGAAGACGCTGCTCTGGAGCGCGCTCGGGGTGGTGCGCCCCCCCGACGACGCGCGCCTCGTCTCCACCGAGCGCGGATCCTCCGGACTGTCGCTGCGGTACCGTTCCGCGGAGGGCACCTGGACCTTCGTCCTGTCCGACGGCACGCTGCGCAGCGCCCGCCTCGATCCCGCCTCCGGCAGCCGCCAGACCGTCGAGCTCGATCCCGCCGCGAACGGCGGGGTGCCGCAGAAGGCGGATTATCGCGACTGGGTCGCCTTCCGCGAGCTCGTCCTGACCCTCGAGAACGTTACGGACGTCAATGCGTTTCCCGCGGACATCTGGTCTCCGGACAGCCGCTAGGCTGTCGCTCCTGCTGCCGCTCGCGCTCGGCGGATGCCTCTACGGCTTCCGCGGGGGCGGCGGCTTCCCGGCCGACATCCGGACGGTGAACATCCAGCCGTTCGACAACGAGACGACGGAGTTCCAGCTCCAGGGCGAGCTCTTCAACCAGTTGCTCGACCGCGTGCCGCCTTCGCTCGGCCTCAAGATCGCCGGCGAGGGCATCGCGGACGCGGTCCTCAGCGGCAAGATCGTGCGCTACGACGACGCCGCCGAGAACTACCGCGCCGATCAGACGAGCGGCATCCAGGACCTGCAGCACAAGGTCCAGATCGTCGTCTCCGCCCGCATCGTCGACGTGAAGCGCAACGTGATCCTGTGGGAAAACACGAACGTGACCGGCCAGGGCACCTACCAGCCGACGACGGAGAGCGGCCAGGTCGGCCAGCAGCAGGCGCTCCAGGACGTCGTCAACAAGATCCTCGACGGCGCCCAGTCCCAGTGGTGAGGCCGCTCCGCATCGCCTCGCGCGGCAGCGCGCTCGCGCTCTGGCAGGCCCGCCACGTCGCCTCGCTCCTCGAAGCCGCCCACCCCGGCCTCGTCGTCGACATCCACGTCCTTCAGACGAAGGGCGACCGCGTCACCGACGCGCCCCTCTCCGCCATCGGCGACCGCGGCCTCTTCACCAAGGAGATCGACCGCGCCGTCGTCGAGGAGGAGGCGGACCTCGCCGTCCACTCGCTCAAGGACCTGCCGACCGCCGTCGAGGAGGGCCTCGCCATCGGCGCCGTCCTCGAGCGCGAGGATCCACGCGACGCCCTCGTCGTCGCACCCGGCCGGCCCCGCCGCCTCGACGCGCTTCCCGCCGGCGCCTCCATCGGCACCAGCTCCCTCCGCCGCCGCGCCCAGCTCCTCGAACGCCGGCCCGACCTCGACGTGCGCGACCTCCGCGGCAACCTCGACACCCGGCTCCGCCGCGCCGCCGACGCCGATTTCGACGCCGTCATCCTCGCCCACGCCGGCATCCGCCGCCTCGGCCGCGCCGACGTCGTGGCGGAAGTGCTCGAGTCGCCACCATGGCTGCCCGCCGCCGGCCAGGGCGCTCTCGCCCTCTCCGTCCGCCGTGACGACGACGGCACCGCCGCGCGCGTCGCCGTCCTCGAACACGCGCCCACGCGCGCCGCGACCACCGCCGAGCGCACGCTGCTCGGCGCGCTCGAGGGCGGCTGTCAGATCCCGATCGGCGCGCTCGCCCGCCTCGACGGCGACCGCCTCCACCTCGACGCCTTCGTCGCCGCCCTCGACGGATCCCCCTTCCTGCGCGCCGCGGGCGACGGCGACGCCGCCCGCGCCGCCGACATCGGCCGGCGCGTCGCCGACCAGCTCCGCGAGCGCGGCGCCGACGCCGTCCTCGAGGCGATCCGTCGCGGCACCGTCCCTCCGGCGGCCGCGCCGTGAAACACGCCCCGCCGCCGCCGCGCACGAAGATCCTGGCCCGGGACGCCTTGCTCGCGCGCCACGCGCGCCCGCGGGACGCCCGCGTCGTCTTCACCAACGGCTGCTTCGACCTGCTTCACCCCGGCCACGTCGAGTACCTGCACGCGGCGCGCGGCCTCGGCGACCTCCTCGTCGTGGGGCTCAACGACGACGACTCCGTCCGCCGCCTCAAGGGGCCGGGACGTCCCGTCCTCGCCCTCGGCGACCGCGCCTTCGTCCTCGCCGGCCTCGCCGCCGTCGACGTCGTCACTCCGTTCCACGAGGACACGCCCCGCGCATTGATCGCCGCCCTCCTTCCCAATGTGCTCGTGAAGGGCGGCGACTACGCCGCCGAAGAGGTGGTGGGAAGGGAAGAGGTCGAGGCCGGCGGCGGCCGCGTCGTGATCGTCCCCTTCCGCCAGGGCTACTCGAGCTCCGCCCTCATGCAACGAATCCGCGCCGCCGCTGCGGCCAACCCCGGCGACCCCCGCACGACGAGGTGAGATGAGGACCGACCGGCCGAACGACGACCTCCGCGACATCCGACTCGAGCGCGGCGCGGCCCCCGAAGCGGAAGGGTCCTGCCTCATCACCGCGGGGGACACCCGCGTCCTGTGCGCCGCCACCGTGCAGCAGGGCGTGCCCCCGTGGCGCGAAGGTCGACGCTCCGGCTGGGTCACCGCGGAGTATGCCATGCTCCCCCGCTCGACCCGCAGGCGCACCTCGCGCGAGCGCGGCCACGTCGGCGGCCGCACGCAGGAGATCCAGCGCCTCATCGGCCGCTCCCTGCGCGCCGCCGTCGACCTCGACGCGCTCGGCGAGCGTACCATCATCGTCGACTGCGACGTCCTCGGCGCCGACGGCGGCACCCGCACCGCCGCCGTGACCGGAGCCGCCGTCGCGCTGCACGACGCGTGTGAGTGGTTGCTCGCCAACTCGGCGATCGACCGCTCGCCGCTGCGCTCGCTCGTCGCCGCCGTCAGCGTCGGCATCGTCGCCGGCGAGCCGCGCCTCGACCTCGACTACCGCGAGGACGTGTCCGCGGACGTCGACATGAACGTCGTCGCGCTCGAAGGCGCGCGCCTCGTCGAGGTGCAGGGCACCGCCGAGGGTGAAGCGTTCGACCGCAAGCAGCTCGACCGCCTGCTCGACCTCGCGATCGCCGGCATCGAACGCCTTCACCGGCACCAGCGCGCCGCGATCGGTGCGACGTGAGCCGCTCGACCCTCCGCCGAGCCGCCACCTGACACGCCCCCGCCCGCCGAACCTCGCCTCGTGCCGATCCGCCTGCTCGTCGCCACCGCGAACCCGCACAAAATCCGCGAGATCCGCCGCATTCTCGCGGCCTCCGAGCTCCGGCTCCTCGGTCTGGCCGACCTGCCAAGGCCCGTGGCGGAGCCCGAGGAGCCCTTCGACACCTTCCGCGCCAACGCCGCTCACAAGGCGCTCCACTACGCGAGCGCCACCGGCCTGCTCACCCTCGCCGACGACTCGGGCCTGCGCGTCCACGCCCTCGATGGCGCCCCCGGCACGCGGAGCAAACGCTTCTCCGGGCGTGACGACCTGCACGGCGCGGCGCTCGACCGCGAGAACAACCGCGTCCTCCTCGAGCGCCTCCTCGGGCTGCCCGCTCACCGCCGCGCCGCTCACTACGTCTGCGCCGCCGCGCTCGCGCTCCCCGCCGGCGTCCTGCGCGAGGTCGCCATCGGCACCTGCGCCGGTCGCATCCTCGACCACGCCGACGGCGACAACGGCTTCGGCTACGACCCCTTCTTCTTCGTTGCCGCCTGCGGCGCCACCTTCGGTCGGCTCACCCCGGCCACCAAGGACCGCGTCAGCCACCGCGCCCGCGCCATTCGCGCCCTCGCCGCCGACATCTCGCGACGGCCGTGACCACGCGGCGTCGCCGCCCCCGCGCACGACTCGTCGGCTCCGCCCCCGCCCTGTCTTTACTCGGGCGTTGACATGCGTCACGTGACACGTTACTTTTGAAAGAGATCTCGTACGGCATCCCAGGAGAGGGAAGGAGGATGATCCACTCGTTCAAGGACAAAGCCACGAAGGACATCTGGAACGGCGCCAACACGAAGGCTGCGAGAAGGATTCCTCAGGATGTCTGGGGCAGGGCGCGACGGAAGCTCGACGACCTGCACGCAGTGCGGCAGGTGTCGGACCTCGAGCTCCCGAGGAGCAACAGACTCCACGCCCTGGGCAACGACCGAGAGGACCAGTGGGCGATTAGGATCAACGATCAATACCGGATCTGCTTCCGGTGGAAAAACGATGACGCATGGGATGTGGAGATTACTGACTACCATTGATCCCAGACATTAGACGGAGCACAGACAAATGGCTCGCCAGCTTCCAAAGAACCGTCCGCCGACCCATCCAGGCGAAATGCTCGCGGACTTTCTGGAGGACCTAGGGATCACGCAGACCGATTTCGCGGAGGCGATCGACGTGTCCAGGGTTCGCGTCAACGAACTGATCCGCGGAAGGCGCGCCGTCACTCCGAGTACGGCCCTACGGCTCGAGAGGGCATTGGGGAAGCCCGCTTACTGGTGGCTCGAGCTGCAGCAGAACTTCGACCTCTGGCAAGCACTTCATAGCGACGAGATGGAAGCCATTCAATCCTTGAAACCGCTGGTGGCCACATGATTCCGAAGACATCAAGCCAGGTCCTCACGGGGCGTGCCCATCGGTTTCACCCGGTGAACCGATGGGCCCTGGAAGCACGTTCTGCGAGAGAGGCGGCACTGTCGCTCATTTCTTCACCACCCGATGGTGGGGCCCATGTTGCGGCCTAGGAATCCGGCAGAGCGCGAGGCGGCAACACATGGCAGACAAGATTTTGATTTCCTGATGCTCAAGCCGGCCCTCACCGGCTTGCAGATATCGTCGAATTCATCGTCATCATGTTCGGTTAATGCGGGCCGCCAGGGTCGACTGGCGGGCGGTGTTGCCGCCTCCGCCGCCTCCTCCCGCGAGCCCCTTCCATTTGCGTGCAACCTGTCCCTCTTTCAGGGTTGACCCGGCCGAGTCCTTGGGCTACACTTCGCGGCCTGGCCTTCGGGCTGTGTGGTGTCGGCGGCTCGCTGTTCATGCGAGCGAGGGCAGGCCGTCGCATCGACTCCGTGCCTGTGGGATCGTCGCAGTTTGAGACGGGCGCAAGGGTTTCCGCGCAGTTTTTGACACAGTTCGCGCCCTCGCAGCGGCAGGAAACGGCCAGCCGGGGACCACAAGTGGTTGCGCTGCAAGGGATTACATTGCTGGACGGGGCGTGGCGCAGCCCGGTAGCGCGCCTGCTTTGGGAGCAGGAGGTCCTCGGTTCAAATCCGAGCGCCCCGACTCCCCGGCCTGGTCCGGGTTCGCGCCCGTAGCTCAGCCTGGATAGAGCAGCGGCCTTCTAAGCCGCGGGTCATAGGTTCGAATCCTATCGGGCGCGCTCATCCGCTTGCGACGGGCTTTTTCTCATGGTGGGCGTAGCTCAGTCGGTTAGAGCGCCAGGTTGTGGCCCTGGAGGTCGCCGGTTCGATTCCGGTCGCTCACCCTGCGGTCCGGATCCGCGAGCCGCCTCGCCGGCACCGGCCGCGGAACCCCCGTGGCGACCGAGGGTACGCCCTCTTCCGCGGGCCGGGCGCTCCGGCGCCTGCCGGGCGGCTTCACCCGCCCGCGCTCGCACCGCTAGCTCAATTGGCAGAGCAGGGGACTCTTAATCCCAAGGTTCTAGGTTCGATTCCTAGGCGGTGCATCGAGGTGGGTCGGCCTTGACTCGCCAACCCATGGCTGGTATTATTTTGGGCTGCGCTGCGAATCATCGCAGCCAACGCTGTTTGACAATTCGGGTCGATGGTTTGGGTGGGCTCCGAGCTGCGGGTGCATCTTCCCGCGGGTACGTGCCAAGGGCTGGAGGTTTGGCGGCACGCGGAGACGAGAAAGATGAATTGTGATTCTGGACGTCAACGGAAGTTGGTGTTCGGGCAGAGCTAGAGGACTTTCTTAATGGAGAGTTTGATCCTGGCTCAGGACGAACGCTGGCGGCGTGCTTAACACATGCAAGTCGAGGGAGGGCAGTCCTTCGGGACTGACCCGACCGGCGGACGGGTGCGTAACACGTGAGCAACCTACCCTCGTGCGGGGGACAACCCGGGGAAACCCGGGCTAATACCGCATGGTCGGAGACTCCGCGGGGAGACTCCGGGAAAGGCGGCCTATCCATGGAAGCTGCCGCGCGAGGGGGGGCTCGCGGCCTATCAGCTAGTTGGTGA